>CAXXWZ010000008.1:0-211888 GCA_963674935.2 Bacteroidales bacterium | reverse complement strand
GTTGACATGCTTGCAATGCGTTTTGATAAATCATCGAGGCTGAGTTCACTTCGACTTTTGGCCACCGCATAATACTGATCAGCTTCTTCTGGATGCTGAAGGTTTTTAAATTTTACTGCTTTTATTTGAATCGACATAAGCTTTGAGATATTGATTAATACCATGCTTTTATACCAATCGTACCCAAAAGTCTCATCTCTTTCCATTGAAATCCTATAAACTTGGCTTATTGATTTGTTTAAGTATCAATGGATAAAAGACCAACTCGGGCTAGATAATTGTTTAACTCGGGCTGGATAGATCTATAATTTACCGGCGATAGTTTGAAGAGTTCACCAGTCAAATTTGAGTAATTGACAGCTTATGTTTGGGATAATGATTTGTTGAATTGGAAATTTGCCAGCTGTTGGCAGGTTCGATAATTTAATTGGATTCCATTTTAATACTGCGGGTTTGGGATTTTGATTTGTAGAATTCATCTTTCGAAGATTTAACCAAAAGGAATGATATGATCCGATGACTGAATCACTACAATCTAGTTTGCAGATTTGCTATATTTTTCAATCAGCCTGTCAATTTGTTTTTTCTTATTTGCATCCTCGAGCATTGGAATGACCTCATGTAGTTTTTTGATGGCTAACACATTTTGCTTATTAAGATAGAGGAGTTTTGCCAATAATATTTTATAATCAGAAGTAGGCTTGAGTTCCTCTAGCACGTATGAATATTCAAGTGCCTTTTCCAAACTTACATTATAATGAAGGGCGAAATCAACATAAAATTCATAAGGCCACAAAACATTTTCTCTTTTCCCATTTAAAATGTATTCCTCCATCCAGGTATCATAAAAAGCAATCCCTTTATTTAGCTGATCTTTATTAGCATATGCATGGGCTGTAAGAAATGGGGTCCAGTGATCCGCTTTGGCACCATCTAAACTCATGTATTGATTGGAGAGTTTATTTGCTAACTCAATTTTACGTCCATTCTCAAAAAGAAAACGGGCATATTTTCTTATATAATAATAACCCTTAGGGTTAAAACCTAATAGTTTTTCAAAGCAATAATCAATGCTGTCAATTTGATGTAAGTTGGTATAATAGTTAAGTAAGTTATTGTAAGTCCAAATTACATATTGTTGATTTAATTCTGTTGAGTTATTTATGAGATTAATTGAAGCAGTCGGATCAGGATTTATGCTTTTTTTGAGGTCAACATAACCCGACCAGTATAAAAGTTCATCTTTAATTTCCTTCTTTTGCGTTTTATTCGATACCTGATTAATAAATAATTTCATATTAAGATAGTCTCTTTTGTACATAAATTCCTCGGTGAGTATTTTTCTTAACAATAAAAGACTATCGGGCTTCTGATAATATGCTGCAGTTAATTTCTCCATGGTTTCCTCACCATTGATTAAGCTTTCAATTTTGTCGATTAGGAGTTGAGAATTTGTACCATATTCTTCTTTATATCCAACAATTCTATCTATTTCAATTCCGTTTTTATCTGTAATAATTAAGGTCGGATAGGCACCTATGTTGAATTTTTTAGCAATTGCTTTATTTTGAGGTAGCTCTGCATTTATTTTCGATGAATAAAACCAGGATATTATATATTCCTTAAAAGTACTATCTGTAAAAACATGTTTGTCGTATTCAGTGCACCCGCCACACCAGACCGTATAGAAGTCTAGAAAAATCATTTTATCATCAGATGAGGCAGCGTTTAAGACACTTTCGTGATCCGTGTCGAAATACTCCACTTTTTTTGTGCTGCAACTTATGATGATGGCTAAGCTTAAAATGGTCAATGTTTTTTTCATTTTGTTAGGGGGTCAGGTTACTTAAAACAACAAGCTTCATCGTTGGATTTATAAATTTGCGTATCACAAAATATGATATGCTTAATTAATATTGCGGGGAGAATAATTAGTAAACTTAAAAATAAAAGCCGAGAAAAACAATAATCAACTTCACTCAGTATGAAATACTTCGACTCATTTTGCATAAGCTACATTGTATAGTTATTTTTTGATTGAGTCACTTCGGGCGGAGTGGCTATGATTTTTTTATAATCTTTTTCAGCTGTATAAGATTTATTTTTTGCTTCGATATTTTGTGGAGCAAAATTCAGAAAAATAAATCTGGTTTTTGGCTTTAGCCAAAAAATACCTCTGAAAAAGGGTCTTTTCTTTTGGTTCGTTTTCTTTGGAGAAGCAAAGAAAATGAACATTAAGTGTTCTTCTTTTCTTTTTTAAAAACGAACCAAAAGTTAGTGCGGGTTTTTAATCCGCACTAGTTGGAAATCAAATATTAATTTGAAGGTAAACTTAAAATTTAAAGCCGAGAAAAACAACACTTCGACAGGCTCAGCATAAAACCTCTCGACAAGCTCGAGGTGACAAGCTTCTGATTAGAAGGCTATTTGTATTTTTTAAAATTAGCACATTGTCAAATTATCAAAATGCCTCATTCTCATTCATAACCCACTCAATGGCTGCCTTCATGGTACTAAATGGAGCCAGGCTATATGGTTTTCTTTCGCATTTCATCAACATAGGCATTATTATGTTTTGTGGTTTTATTGTTACAATTGCAATTCGGGCTCGATCAAATATTTGCGGATGATTTTTGTAATAATTCTCAATAATTTCACGATCATTAGCTATATAGGAAATGAGACCTTCAATACAATCAATTATAAATCGCTTGCTGTTTTTAGGAATTAGATTTTCTGCTATGGCTTCATCCCAAGATTTGATGATATCCTCAATCTTAAGTAATCCGTTATATCGTTTATAAAAAATACCATTTGTTGAATCTATTTCATATTTGCATTTTGTATTCATAGGGATTGAATAAAGTTAGCGTGTTTATTTTTTTTAAAATTGGCAATTTGTAGAAAAGATGACACCCCCCAGGTTGTGAGATGCCATCATAATCAACCGAATTAATTTTTTTAAGAAGTAAGATTTTAGATATTAGACGCTAGACAAAAATGAATCTAAAGTCTAATATCTAGCGTCTTTCATCTATCTTGAGGCAATCTCAAGTCGTTTTTTGTCTTTGCCCCCGGCTTTGGAGTCGGTGTTAAATTCAACCCAACCTTTAGCTCCATTTGTTTTTACCAGGTAACGAATGCGCAATTTATCTTCACCCCCCAATAAAAATTCTGTTTCAACTTTACCACTGCTTTTTGCTTTGGCAATGCTGGTGCTTGTGGGCAAAGTCACCTGATCTTCAGGAATGGGAACCAATTCAAAATTGCTTGAAGAGCTAAAGAATATTTTATCTTTTATGCCTCTGTTTAATTTTAAGCTCCGATCAGAAACGGTTGGATAAACCCTGTCGTTTTTGACCACTACATCAACCCATATCAAATTTTTTGCACTTGGAATTACTTCAATCTTTTCAATTTCAACCTTAGAGAGAAACTGACTGGCACAATACAATGCAAATTGTGAATTTTTCTCTGCTTCCTGTAAAATATAACGGGCAGGAGGGGTACGCCTTACATGTTTTTTAGGTGAACCACCCATCCAAATTTCACCTAAATCAGGATGATTGAATTTGTAAGGATCAATCCAGCCTTCACCGTTTAATTCAATGTCGATCCATTTTACAGTTTCTTCTTCGCTTACACGTCCGTCCCCATTCTCATCTGCAAAATCTATTGGTGAACCCCAGAGTTCAATCAAATATGCATAAGCACCCAGCATATCGTAAGATGCAGCGTTAGCCTGACCTTGCCCACCTGCAGGAACCGGTCGGTAATTCTTTAAAATACGAGCTCCCATTTCAACAATTTTACTTTGTGTAGCCATATCGTGCTCATAACCTTTGCGCACCTGAAAATCAAAATATTGGGCGTACTTATTCTCTTTTTTTCGTTCTTCAAACATGGCTTGAGCCTGCTGTTTTTGTCGATCTGATCTGGAATCTTTATTTGCTCGCGGAGGACTTACAAACATGATTAAACGACCGGTATTGTGATAATGAAAAGCCGCAAAAATATTTGGATGAGCCAATTGAAATTCAAATACATTTCGGGTTTCCGGCTCCGACATGGTGTAAGGATTACCTGCCTGAATATTCCATCCTGATGGATAGTTACGGTTTGGATCCGGACCTCCAATATCATCCTCGTTAATCATTCCGTCGCCATCGTTATCAAAACCTTCTGAACCGATGCGGTGGAAACGTAGAACTTTTTCTGTTGGATCGGCAACAGGTTCAAACCTGCGGCCGTCTAATGAAAGTTTATAAAATCCCAATGGGTCTTCTTTAAACATATTGGTTAATTCTCCATCACCATCTACATCTTCAGTTTGGTCTTCATCATAAAGTCCATCACCATCATTATCTTCTGGTCGATAAGGTTCTCGAGGATTATTAGGCGTGTTTGGATGTTCAACAAATGAGGCATTTGCATCTACATTTAAACCGGGTAAAATATAAAAGGTAGTTGAATTCACCAGATCATATATTTTTGGATCATAATCGTAGCGTGTTAGTAAATACCACATACTGTAAAGTGAACACATAATGCCGCTTACTTCATTACCATGAACAGCACCATCGATCCAGAGGGCAGGTTTGTCTGCGTGACTTCCTGTTTTTTGGGCAGTGATGGTAATTAAATATTGATCACGGCCCATCCTTGATTTTCCAATACTTTCGATACTTGAAAGTTGAGGGTATTTTTTCTGAATGTCGTGCATGATTTTTGTCCATTCAGCATAGGAATAATAACGACTCCAGCTCATTGGAAAATCCAGTTCGCCATGGTAACCTCCGGGACTGGTTTGTAGTTTTTCTTGTGCCTTAGCTCCAAATGTTAGAGAGAAAGCGATGCAAATTATTGTTATAATTTTTTTCATGGTTTATCCCTCCTTATTTTATGGTTAAAGTTTTAACTTGAGTGCCTCCTCTTTGCGAGGTTACAACCACTTTTAAAGGTGTATTTCCTTCAACAGAAACCAACCATTTTACTTCGCGGGTTGACCCCATTTGTGGTTTTTCGGGTTCTTCGCCACGAGGTGCTGATTGAGCTGGTTCACCATATCTTTGGTATCGATTTTGGTCTTCGTTTCGGGGTGGTATTGGTTTATATCCGGGAATTTTTAATTTCCCTTCAATCACACCAAGTTTTTGATAAACACTGCCTTGTAAAAATGTTACCTTATCTCGGTCACCAATTAACCACACCACGTCTTCACGATTCATAGGTAAGCTTGCTCCGTTGGCTCTATGAGTTGCAAGTTTTCCAGTATTCTCGATGGTTGCCGTAACTTCAACAATATTAAAATTATCTTTTCCTGAATGGATTATATTAGCTTTGGCCTCTTTGATAATCACCTTTGGCATTAGCTTGGCTCTGTACAGTTCAAATTGCCAGTGCTTTTCACAAACCGCTAATAAAGCTTCGCCGGGAAATGCATTGTTGCTCCCATACATCGGAATCCAACCGCCAATTTCACCATCACCTAATTCAGGATGCTTATATTTTTTCCATGGAACGAATAGTTTTCCATCAAATTTCTCATCTTGATATCTCAAAATGGCACGAGATGATATTAGATTCGCATCTTTACCTTTAAATTCAGGAATGCCAGGAACATCTTTATTTCGATTCCATAATTCAGTAGTAGTTGAATAAACACCTAACTGCATAAATGCCCAATCAGCTTGGAAACCAAACTTCACATTTTTGTCTAAAAGTTCATCGAAACTGGTTGTCCAGCCATGGGTAAATTCATAACCCCGTTGAATGGCATATTTATTCTTTGAAGTTTTCTTTAACTCTTCTTTATAAAACTTGATTGAATCAGGATAGAGATATGCTTTAGGAATTTCTTCTCCGATAATTTCCAAATATTTTTTACCCATCACCATGTCATAAACTGCCACATCATTCGAATGCATACTTGCAGGTGATTGTGTTCCACAAGGGCGGATGGTAAAACCACCGGAAGTGTGGTAAAACTGAGCCATGTGAATGTTCTTGTGATTGGTAAAAAATTCGGCCAAGGCACGGGTTTCAGGTTCAGATACCGGATAATCTCCCTGTCCACCTTGCATTCCTTCATCATTAAACCATTTTTCGGGGAAGTTACGGTTGAGGTCAATTCCGGTTTCATCATCCTCACCGCGTTTTCCGTCCTTATCATTATCGTAATCTTCTCTGATTACCGACCATCTTTCTTTATCCGTTTTCTCATCCCTGCCTAAACGAATCATTAAACGACTGTCTACATCATCCATGATATAATTTCCCTTTGGGTTTTTATACCTAAACTGTGTGTAATATCCGTCACCGTTTAAATCGTCTGGGCCGTCTTCATTTACTTTTCCGTCATTATCATCATCCTTTAACATGGAGTTATAACGTTGCGGAATTCCAACTTCAACACTGTTATAAACGCCATCAGGATTTACAATTGGGCAGATATAAAAAACTTGCTCATCGATGAGTTTTGTAATTTCGTCATCATTGCCATAAGCCGAAACCAATTGATCGATGATGTATAAACTAACCTCGGTTCCGGTATATTCATTACCGTGGGTGGCAGCACCAATCCACTGACCCGGTTTGCCTAAATGTGCCGGCATATCAGGAACGTTATTCACACCTTCTTTACGTTTGTTTTTAAGCTGAACGTGCTTATCGATGGTAGTTCCGGTCTTTTTATTCGTTATGATTAATAGGTTAATAGGGCGATCGAGATTTGAACGACCTATTTCTACCAACTCTGCAATGTTGGGATATTTTTTTGCGACGTCTTTTAGGTAACTCTGGGTTTTGGTGTATCCATGAAAGCTGTTGAAGTCAATCGGAACTTTCTGAGAATAAGCATCAACCCAAGAGCCAGACAAAAAAAGAAGACTAACTGCTAAGCAAATAGCCTTAATTGGGGCTGGTAAAATTTTCATAATCGGGTTTTAAATTAGACATAGGTATTTGAACTATAAACCTAATTAAAAACTTAGGCATCTCTAAATAAAATAGACGTAAAGTTCAGATTTATCGATAAGTAATAAGACGATGAATTATCCTTTCGTTTAAAATTATCTGTAAACCCTAAACGGAATATCAATCACTTTTGGTGCAACTTGTTCAGGAATATCTATCACATCCTTTGGCTTTTTGATTTTACCTTTTTTATTTTTCGTGGTTAGTTGCTTTGCAAGAATTTTGTTTTCAACCTCATCGCTGCCAGGAAAACTTCTCCTTCAAATACAACTGTGGTGCTTAAGTTTTCCCCTTACTTGATATCTTTTAATTCTTGCGAAAAAGAAACCAAGTAGAAGAATTTTAGAAAACATAATCAATCCAATTAGAATAGGCTATGCATTCAGATAAAATTAAGTATTAGTGTATCAGATATAAAAGGGGACGTGAGAATTATAAAGATTAGTTAAGCTGATTATTTGCAAATCATTGTTATTGAGTGTATAATTCGATATATTTGAATAAGGAAATTTCAAAAATTCATCAAAAAAAAATGACATGAAAAAATTTAAAATAATTATCGTAGTGCTGTTAAGTATGCAGTTTTTAGTGGGTTGTAAAACCATGAATAATACGCAAAAAGGAGCAGGTATTGGTGTAGCAGGTGGAGCCGTTTTAGGCGCTTTAGTTGGTAAGTGGGCCGGTAACACAGCTGCCGGTGCTATTATTGGAGCTGCAGTGGGTGGAACAGCCGGAGTTTTAATTGGGAAATATATGGATAAGCAAGTTGAAGAATTACAAGCTGACTTGAAAGATGCTAAAGTAGAAAGGGTAGGGGAAGGGATAAAGATCACGTTTAATTCTGGGATTTTGTTTGATGTAAATTCAAGTAATTTAGGAGGGGTTGCAAAGGATAATATTGGAAAACTTGCTGTTGTATTGAATAAATATGCAGATACTGATGTTTTGATCGAAGGGCATACAGACAGTACAGGTCCGAAAGATTTTAATCAAACTTTATCAGAAAAAAGAGCAGCAAGTGTATCAGGTTATTTAAGTTCAAATGCGGTGGCTGGGAACAGGCTGACAACGATTGGTTATGGACCTGATCAACCATTGGTTGATAATGATACCCCTGTAAACAGAAGCTTAAATCGTAGGGTTGAGATTGCCATTTATGCCAATGATAAACTAAAGAAAGCTGCGGTGAAAGGGCAAATTGGGCAGATTGAATAATTTTACATTAATATATTTAATCTAAAGCTTATTCTCGAAACTGAAACTAAAACAAGAACCTACTCCAACTTTGCTTTCTACCTTAACATGCCCACGGTGGGCATCGATAATTTTTTTTACAATTGCCAAACCCAGACCCGTTGACTTTTCGTTATAGGTTCCAATTACTGAAGTTGTTTCGAAAGGATTGAAAATACCTTCAAGTTCATCTTTGGGTATACCCTGTCCTTGATCTGTAACTTTTGTAATTATCAAGTTTTTTTCAACAGATACATTAATCGTTATCTCCGTTTTGTGGGGAGAATATTTTATCGCATTACTAATTAAGTTGCTACAAACCTGTTCAATTTTGTTTTTATCAAAATTGCAAAATAATTCAGAGGATGCACTATTAAAATTCAAGATTTGCTTTTTATTTTTAGCAAGAACTTCAAAATGGCTCAAAACCTTTTTTACGAATTTGATATAGTCTTGCTTACTGATCTTGAGATCAAAGGTTCCGGATTCAATTTTCGAAATATCTAAAAAATCATTAATTAGATTCATAGAATAGGTGCACCTTTCATTAATAATATTAATGAATTGAAGCTGCTCTTCTTTTGGGTATTCATCGTATTCGTCCATTAATAATTCAGAAAATGATTGAGCAGTACCAATTGGGCTTCTTAAATCATGAGCAACAATTCCAACATATCTGTTCTTCATTTTATTTAGTTCTTCTAATTTTTTGGTTCTATCTTTTACTTTCTCTTCGAGGTTGACATTTGCTAATTCAAGGCTTCGCATTAACCTTTTATTCTTTGTTATCAATTCATATTTGTCAAAGGCTTCTTTGATGATGCTTTCTAACTCATCAGGAATCCATGGTTTGGTGATGTACCTAAAAACCTGACCATCGTTGATGGCGCCAACAACAGCTTCGATATCGGAATAACCAGTTAAAATTAGTTTAAGAGAGTCAGGGTATTTTTCTTTAATCCTGGCAAAGAAATCAACACCTGTCATGCCTGGCATTCGTTGGTCAGAAATGATAACCTGAATGTCATTTTTTTCCATTATATCTAAAGCATCCTCTCCATTAGTAGCAGTGTAAACATCATACTTTTTTCGAAATTGTCGGAAGAGCGTTTTTGTAACTTCCACCTCATCGTCAATTACAAGCAGTCTGTAATCAATAGCTGTATTTTCTTTTTCAATCATGAAATTATTTTTTTTGGAATAGTTAAAATGACTTTTGTGCCTTTTCCAAGTTCAGATTCAACTTTAATTGATCCTTTGTGCAAGTCCTGAATTATTTTGTAGGTGATGCTAAGGCCAAGTCCTGTTCCACTCCCTACTGGTTTATTTGTAAAAAACGGCTCAAATATTTTATCGATGATTTCTGCCGGAATCCCGCAGCCATTATCCGCTATGCTTAATTGAACAGTTTCCTTTTCTTCTATTATTGAAATTTTAATCTCACCCTCCTTCTCAATGGCTTGAATGGCATTAATAATAACATTGAGTAAAGCCTGATTTAATTGACCAGGATAACATTCAATAAATAATTCGTCGGGAACCTCGAGCTGAATATTTGTATTTCTGAATTTACTTTCAACTCCTGCTATTCTTAGTGTCGATTTTAAATTAGCTACCAAATCAATTACTTTCATTTCCGATTCATCGAGACGAGAGAATTTCCGCAGGTCTTCGACTATTTTTTTAACCCTGTCCAAACCATTTTTCGTTTCTAAGGTCATCTCAGATAAGTCCGTCATTAAATAATCAAGGTCGAACTTTTCTCTAATTTCTTTGGCAGCATTAATCATTTCCTCATTCCGAAATTTTTGAATTAGTTTCTCCAATTCAATAAATGATTGCGTGATGTCGCTTGTAAAATCTTCAATCGAGTGTACATTTCCGTAAATAAAAGAAATGGGATTATTTATTTCGTGAGCAACTCCTGCAACCAGTTTACCCATAGCATTCATCTTTTCCGAATGAATGAGCATTTGTTGAGTTTCTTTTAGCTCCGTAAGTGTTTGCTGTAGTTTCTTTTTTTCCTTAATTAAATTTCGTTGCAAATTATTTACTTCCTGATTTAAGCGGCTCATTTTTTTATTCTCACTGAACAAATGTTGAATGTCAGCTTCACAAAAAATCAGTAATGACTTACCATTCCTATATACTTTTGAATTTAAAGTATAACTGATGTCGTTATAATTACCGATTGTCATTAATCCCTCAAAAATTTTAGCATCCTCGCATCTAATAGCACTGAGTAGCTTAAAATCAGGATTAACCAAACTGTTCTTTGGAATGAGTGTATCCGTTGAGGTGTTGAGCAAAAAGCACATGGTGTCATTAGCATCCAATAGTTCCCCATCCAAGCTAAACTCAGCAATACCAAAAGCAGAACTATTTTTAGTAATAACATCTAAAATATGATTCCAATTTGATAGCATAAGTTCAAAAAAAATTAATGAGCAGAAGAAGGAGCTTGGGTCTCTTTTTCAGCCAAAATTGTAAAATGTGGAATGTTGATTTGCATCCAGTTATAGTAAGGATAAATGGCTTCATAACATTCTTTGCTTAGTTCTTTTTTATAAATTACTAACCATGTGTTAAGCTGAGCTGCCCAATAGGTTGAGCTAAAATTACGAGCAATGTATGCTCTGAATACCCATAAAACAGTATCAACTAAAATTTCTGGAGAATGTTGATAAAAAATAGATTCAAGAAAACGGGCATGATTCGCATGGTTGTCCTTCATCATGGCAACATTATTTTTTCCAACCATCTCGGCTAAGTCTGGACGTGCTTCCATAACGGTATTCATTTTACCAACTAATACCTCCATTTTAGTGCTGAATTCTTTCGCATATTTAGCATCAACTTGCTTAAGTTTTATTGCTGTTTTGATTAAATCTGTGCGGTTCATATTATTTGTTTTTTTAATTCAATATATTTATTTAAATCATAAAGATTTTTAATTACTTTCAAGTTTGAGAATTTGTTTGTAATATCTTTCTCTGAATAATTAAATGCTTGCCCACCAATTAGTATTTCAAGATCGGGATATTCCTCTTTAATTTTCGTGAGCATTTTAATGAGATTTGCATAGTTGTAATATACACTCAATGAGATCGCCAAAATTTTAGGTTTACTCTCTTTAATAAAATCGATTAACTCATTCAAGGGGATTCCGGTTCCTAAAAAGAAACTTTCCCAACCATGGGCTTCAAAGGTATCAGCAACCATTTTAATTCCTACCTGATGGAGTTCATTCTCAACACAGGCTACCACGACGCGATGGTCATTATTTTTCCCATTGTAAATAGAATCATAAAGTTCATTTAAAATGCCTTCTGTGATGGCAGTAGCCATATGTTCGGTGGCTACACTGATTTTGTTTTTTTCCCAAAGTATACCAACTTTATATAAGGCCGGTTTAATCACTTCTTCATACAACTCTGTTATGGTCTTGTTTTCAGAGAGGAAGGTATGAGCAAGGTGTGAAGATTCTTTCCTTCTGCCATTGATTAATTTGTCCAAAAGAGAATTGGAGTAGTTTGTATCATTAGTCATCTTAAGAATGTTCGATTCGTGCAATAAATAAACATAATTTGAACTTAAAGATAGTATCATATGGAGAAATATATATAGGTAAAACACCTATTTCTTGAACTCTTGATTTATTGTATTTTTATTTGCTGTTTGGGATTATCTTTCAAAAAATGCTCAATTTGAAAGACTTATGACAAAAATATTTGCACGATGAAAAACCCTAATTTGAATGATATAAAAAACAACTTTCTTGAGTTATCCCAAGACCTAATGTGTGTTTGTGGCTTTGACGGGATTTTAAAATTCGTAAATCTGGCATGTCAGAATTTATCGGGCTACACCGAAAAAGAATTACTTTCGAAACCTTTTATTGATTTTATACATTCCGATGACCATCATAAAACGAAGGGTGTGATTGCCGATTTATCAAAAGGAAAAAGGATATTGGGCTTTGAAAATCGAATGCTCTGCAAAGATGGTTCTATAAAATATATTCAGTGGACGTCTACACCAAAAGTCGAGGAAAACGATATGTACTGTGTTGGGCGTGACATTACTGATCAAAAACACGCTGAGCAGAAAATAGCCAAAGAAAAAAGTGTAGGGGACAATTATTTAAAAATCATTGGCAGTATTATTCTGAATTTAAACCAAGAAGGAGAAATTACACTTTTAAATAAAAAAGGCCATGAAGTATTAGGTTACCAGGATGGTGAACTTATTGGAAAGAACTGGTTTAAAACTTGCTTACCAAAGGCTATTGGTGTTGAGTTAAAAACTTATTTTGACGAATTGATAGTTGGGAAAGTTGAGGGACAGGAAACAAATGAGAACAAGGTAATTAGAAAAGATGGGCAGAAAAGTATTATAAAATGGTATAATACGCTGGTTAAGGATGAGCATGGAAAAATAATAGGGATATTGAGTTCAGGTGAAGATGTTACAGAACAAAAAAAAGCTGAAGATTCTCTAAAGAAAAGCCGTTTAATTATTGACTCTACAACTGATGTTGTTATTACTACTGATCTTTCAGGAACGATTACTTCCGCTAACTCAGCTGTGAAGGAGCTCTGCGGTTACAATCCGGAAGAACTAGTGGGGGAACCTGTTGCTATCCTCTGGAGAAATGAAGACATCTCTGTTTTGCAAAAATCAATTAGAAAACTAATTAGGGGCCAAGTTATACCAAATCTTGAGATTGTGTTGCTTGATAAGCAAGGAAATGAAATTCCAATTCTTATCTCACTTACTGGTATAAAAAATCAGAAGGGTAAAATAGTTGAACTACTTGGAATAAATAGAGGCATAAAGAAATTAAAGGATACGCAAGAAAAACTGAAAAGTAGTGAACATAAATACAAAACGCTGATAGAAACAGCCTCTGATGCCATTTACTTAATGTCGGAAGATGGGAGAATCATTGACACCAACCAGTGTGCATGTGAGATGTTAGGCAGGTCTAAAGATGAAATTATTGGTTCGATGATTGATTCGATAGATCCCAATTACCCTCTAGATGAATTTTTGAAATTTTGGCAAAATGTTCCTTTTAATGAGCAATACATCTTTGAAACAACTCATCTTAAAAAAGACGGAACTACAATTCCAATAGAAATTAGTGGTGAAAAATATAAAGTAAACGAAGAAGTTTTTTATTACGGAATTGCACGAGACATTTCTGAACGTAAACAAGCAGAAGAAGAGATTTTACAAAACAGCGCAAATCTGACTGCATTAATAGAAAATACAAATGATTTCATTTGGTCAATAGACAAAGATTATAAATTATTGACAGCCAATTCTGAATTTCTTGATGACATTACACCGCTTTATAACGAAAAATTATCGGTGGGGTCATTGCTTTTGGATAAAGAAAAATTGCCACCCGAATTATATAAAGAATGGAAAGATATATATGACAAAGTACTTTCCGGAAATAGATTCAAAACTGAACTGGAAACCAAATTAAGACCCGATAAGAAAAAGTTTCTTGAATTATTTTATAATCCAATAATAAACGACAAAAAAGAAATTACAGGTGTTTCTGTTTTTGGCAGAGATACTACTGACAGAAAGCATTTTGAATATGAGTTGAGAGCAAGTGAAGAAAAATACAAACAACTGTTTGTAATGCTGATGAATGCATTTGCCTTACATGAAATGATATTTGATGAAAAGGGCGAACCGATCGATTACAAATTTCTGGAGGTAAATCCGGCATGGGAAAAAATTGTAGGAATCAATAAGGAAACTGTTCTAAATAAAACAGTCCGCGAGATTATGCCGGACATAGAAGAGAGTTGGGTACAAGTTTATGGCAGGGTTGTGAAGACAGGAATTCCTGAAGAGTTTGAAGATTATAATGAATCAACACACAAGTATTATCATATTTATGCCTATCGCACAGAACCAGGAAAATTTGCGGTACTATTTAACGATATTACGGCAAGTAAGCATGCTGAGAAAGACCTTAAAGAAAGTGAAGAAAGATTCAGAGAGCTGGTTAATACCATCAATAGTGGAGTTGCTATTTATAAAGTATTGAATGATGGCAAGTCTGGTAGTGATTATATTATTCAGGAATTTAATGCATTTTCCTTAAAACACGAACAGTTAGAAAAACAAAATGTTATCGGAAAAAGTCTTAAAGATATTCGCCCAAATATTGATGATTACGGCTTGATAGAAACCTTCCAAAAGGTTTGGAAAACAGGCAAATCAGCCTTCTTTCCTGCAAAAGTATATGTTGATGAAAAATACTCAAATTACTATGAAAACAGAGTGTTTCGTTTGCCAAGCGGTGAGATTGTTGCGATTTATGATGATGTTTCTGAAAGAGAAAATGCACTGATCGAGATTAAAGAAAGTAAAGATCGTTTTGATCTGGCTATGAATGCTTCCAAAGATGGAATATTCGATTGGGATCTTATTAGCAATGATATTTATTATTCGCCGGGTTGGAAAAGTATGCTGGGATATAAATATGACGAAATTCCTAATGATTTTTCCATTTGGGAAACAAATACCGAACCGGAAGATGTGAAAAGATCCTGGGCCATGCAGCAGGAAGTGATTACAAAGAAACGTGACCGCTTTGAAATGGAATTTAAAATGAAGCATAAAGATGGCCATTGGGTAGATATTCTTTCGCGTGCAGAGGCAGTTTTTGATGCAAAAGGTAAAGCTGTTCGCATGGTTGGAACACATGTTGACATATCTGAGCGAAAAAAGACGGAATTGGAATTGATTGTAGCAAAAGAAAAAGCTGAGGAAAGTGAAGAAAAATACAGGCTTTTACACGAAAATGCGGGACTTGGAATTGGATATCTAAGTGCTGAAGGAATTGTGATGTCTTTTAACTCAATAGCATCAAAGGATATGGGTGGAGTTCCTGAAGATTTTGAAGGGAAATCCATTTTTGATCTTTACCCAAAGGATGCGGCTGATACATACCTTGATAGAATCCAAAGGGCTATAAATGAAGATAAAACTGAAGTTTATGAAGACTATGTTCAATTACCTAATCAAGGGAAATGGTTTTTAAGCACCTATACCAAGATCGTAGATTCAAATAAGGCTATTTTGGGTATTCAAATAATTTCGCAGGATATTAGTCAACTAAAGCAATCCGAAATTGAACTAAAGAAATCCAAAGAAAAAGCCGAAGAAAGTGAAGAAAAGTATAGGCGACTTTATGAATCTAATCTCATGCCCATATCAATCTTTGATTCTGAAACTCTAGAATTTCTTTCGGTAAACAATGCTTTTGTCGAAAAATATGGATATACAAAAGAGGAATTTTTGAAAATGACGATTTTGGATATCCGACCAGAATCTGAACACGAAATTTTAAAACAAGCAGTTAATTTAGAAGACAAAGGACTTGAAAATAGAGGTGTGTTTCTTCACAAAAAGAAAAATGGAGAAATTATAAATGTTGAAATTATAAGATATGATTTGCTTTTCGAAGGGAGAAAGGCAAAATTGGTATTTGCCAATGACATCAGTGAATTGAAACGGTCGGAATTAGAATTAAGAGAAGCCAAAGAAAAAGCGGAAGAAATAACTAGAAAGCTTAAAGCTGCATTGAGTAGTATGTCTGATGCAATTTTTATTTCAGACCTAAAGGGGGAGTTTATTGATTTCAATGAGGCCTTCGCAACTTTCCATAAATTTGCGAACATACAGGAATGTAAAAAAACGCTGAAAGAATTTCCCGTATTACTAGATGTATTTACTTTAGACGGAGAACTTGTACCACTCGAAATGTGGGTTGTGTCAAGAGCATTGCGCGGAGAAATAGGTTTGAATAAAGAATATGTTCTGAAGCGAAAGGATACTGGCGAAACTTGGGTCGGAACCTATAATTACGCACCAGTGCGAAATAATGATGGTGATATTATTGGTTCTGTTGTTGCTGCAAGAGATGTTACTGAACGTGCAAAACTTGAACAAACCAAAGATATTTTGGTTGCTATTTCAAACGAAATACTGACAACAAATGATTTGGAAGATTTTTTCCATCGTATTTTTATTGAACTAAGAAAAATTATTGACACAAACAATTTTTATATCGCATTATATGATGAGCAATCAGACATGATTTCTACACCCTATATTGCAGATAAACTTGATACTAGTATCACCGATTTTCCTGCAAAAAAGACAATGACAGGACATGTTATTAAAGCAAAAAAGTCGATGCTTCTTAATCAAGTCGATTTTCAAGAACTCGTCAAAAGTGGGGCAGTAGATCTAGTAGGGCCTCCATCAGATGTTTGGATTGGGGTTCCTTTATTTAGCGGAGAAAAAGTGATTGGGGTGCTTGTTATTCAGAACTACGAAGGTGAAAAAAGGTTAAGCAGAGAAGATTTAAGAGTACTAGAATATGTAGCTCCTCAAATTAGTTTGGCTATAGAAAGGAAAAAGGTTGTGGAGGATCTAAAATCTGCTTTAGGAAAAGCTCAGGAATCTGATCGTTTAAAATCTGCATTCCTGGCCAATATGAGTCACGAAATTCGTACACCTATGAACGGAATACTGGGGTTTACGGAATTATTAAAAGAGCCCGGACTTAGTGGAAAAGAGCAGCAAAAATATATTAGCATCATTGAAAGTAGTGGCGATCGTATGCTAAATACAATACATGATATTATCGATATCTCCAAAATTGAAGCTGGGCAGATTGAGCTTTCTTATTCAACTATTAATTTGAATAATCAGTTGGATGAGTTATTTGATTTTTTCTTACCTGAAGCTAAGAAAAAGAACATCCAACTTTCTCACAAAAAAACTTTAACCGACCAAAATGCTATCATTAAAACAGATAAGGATAAACTAAACTCAATTCTTACCAACCTTATAAAGAATGCGATTAAGTTTACAGATTCCGGTAAAATTGAATTTGGTTACCTTCTCGATGAGAAAGCCAAACAGCCTGAATTACAATTTTACGTGAAGGATACTGGTGTTGGAATATCTAAAGAAAAGCAAAAAGTCGTATTTGATCGATTTGTGCAGGCTGATAATAAAACTACCAGGCTTTATGAAGGTTCAGGATTGGGTTTAGCTATTTCCAAAGCCTATGTTGAAATGTTGGGCGGAAAAATTTGGCTAAAAAGTGAAGAAGGCGTTGGCACATTATTTTCATTTTCGCACCCTTATAGTGTAAGTAAAAGTCTTTTAAATAAAACTACAGAACTGAATAAACAAGCAATGAAGAAAAAGAGTTTGAAAATTTTGATTACTGAGGATGAGGAATTTTCTATTGAGTTCTTATCTGTTTTACTACACGATTATTCCAAAGAACTACTGGTTGCAAAAACTGGAATTGAAGCTGTAGAGATTTGTAAAAATAACCCTGATATTGATTTAATTTTGATGGATGTTAGGCTTCCTGAAATTAGCGGATATGAAGCTACCAAAAGAATTCGTGAATTCAACAAAGAAGTGTTTATATTGGCACAAACTGCTTTTGCACAGGCGGGTGACCGAGAAAAATGTATTGCAGCAGGATGTAATGATTATATCCCTAAGCCAATCAAGAAAGAAAAATTATTTGAAATAATATCAAATAATTTTTAACATAAAAAGCTGGCGCGAGTCAGCTTTTATATTACTTTATAATAATATTTAAATGAACATGAATAGGTTAGGCTAGGCTATTGATTAGCCATTATGCCATTGATATGGCTGATAGTGAAATTGATCTTGATTACCTTAATAAATACCTATGACTTTAATTACCCTAACCTTTGATTTTTGTATTTAAATTAGATTCTTCCGACGTTTCTTGATTTGGATCAAGCTCTTCAGGTTTTATCTTTTTTGATTCATCTTTAGCCGTAAAAACATTTTCTTCAAACAGCTGAGTAATTCTTTTCAGATTTTTATCTGTCGATAATTTTGTATTGGAATTTATATTAACTAAAATATCCATGATGGCATTAATAACAGCATTATTAGGAATTTGAACGAAACAATTCAAATCACAATTTTCTTCGTTTTGAAATAATTTTGTGAAAACCTGACCTTTGATTTTAGCATTTCCTACAACCTTAAATTTCCCGGTACAATAAATATTTCCTTCAAAACTACCACTAATGTTTAATTCAGAACAAATTATATCCCCTTTGACCACTGCTGATTCATCAATAATTACTTTTTCTGTTGACATTAATGTTCCATTAAATATACTTTCTATTCGGAATGATTTTTTGGTTTTAATAAATCCTTCTATTATACTATCATCGGGGATCAAAATTGGATTTCTGTTTTCTTCTTGTCTCATGTTCTTAAGGTTAGGTTGGTTAATAAATTTTTGTGGTTTCATTTATTTTAATTTTTAATATGCATATCAATTTTCTACATTCTTAATTCATTTTTATTGGTTTGGAAATATAGTCATTGCAAGCAATTTCAAGAGCTTTTTAATTCCCAGAGATGACATAAACGGATTCATTCAGAATGAGTTTTAGGTTACTTCATAAGTTCGTAAATACATGCATATTAAAATTAGTATCTATATCAATTAAATATATAGGCAATTTACCTATTTTGATTTTTTTTATTCTAAGGTGATAACGCTTCAGTTATCATTTTTTAAAGCAGTTTAGGTGAAAAGAGTTAATGGTAGTCTGTTTTGTGGCAGTAAACCTAACCAATTGACAAAGATATACTCTTTGTGTAAGATGGGTAGTACAACTCGTATAAACTGTCCCTTTATTACATTCTAAAAAATAATATTTTCCTAAATCAGATGCTTATTTCTAAAAGCAATTCCTGAACCAGATTTCAAATATTTCTCAAAATTGTAAGCTTTGTATTTTTCAACAAAGGCTGTATAGTTGATCAATTCAAGAGGACTTTTATCTTTAGTATAATGCACATAACCATTGTGATGCCTTGTAAGTCTCTCCTTTAGATTTGAGGTGCAACCAGTATAAAAGGTTCCGTTATTACACTTTAAAATATAAACATACCACATGATTAATTGGTGGGGAGAGATTTGTCTTTATTTTGTGGACAGCGTCCTCAGTAGCTCAAGGAAGCCTTGAAGAAGAGAGTGAAGCTCTACTTCGCCAAGGCTCCGTAGAGCGCCTGCCTGCCGCAGGCAGGAAGGTGGAGCTGCAGGGAGTCGAACCCTGGTCCAAACAAGCAGCCAAAATGCTTTCTACATGCTTATCCTTTGATTGATTTTCGAGATGTGACCGCTTAAAGGAACAGCTATCATATCCTTAGACTCTTTATTTCGCTTATACACCGAGACCTTGTATTTGCTAGCTTAACTTTTATGATGCTTCGATCGAGACACCGTTAAGCAGGGTTTCTCGGGAAGCAGTAAGCGGCTTAATCTCTAGACTAAGCGGCTAACGCGTAATTATTGTCGCCAGTTAATGGCTGTGAGAATTAGGATTAACGAGGCATATTCACAACCCTCGGCATGCTTACATTCCCACTTCCTTGCTGTCAAAACCGGTCAGCCCCGAAGTTGTAATGTATTATTAATGCGGAATAAATTCCGCATTGTTGGCAAAATTACAAAATTTATTGATCTTAAAATTTGTTTCGACTTAGAAATGCCGTTAATTCTACTTTTTAGGACTTAAAGGTTGTGCAAAAATTTTAACATCCTCATCAGTAATCACTTTATCGCATAAGATGGCAAGTCGTTCTAAAACATTTCGGAATTCACGAATATTTCCAGTCCATTCAATTTTTTGTAGTTCCTTAATGGCTTCATCAGTTATTTGCATGGGTGCTTTTCCTGCTTGTAAGCTAATGTCTTCCAAAAAATGATTGGCGAGCAAAGGAATATCTTCAGTTCGCTCGCGTAATGGTGGCACATGAATAAGGATAACGCTGAGTCGGTGATATAAATCCTCTCTAAATCTTTTATTGGCAATTTCTTCGTTCAAATCTTTGTTGGTAGCTGCAATTATTCTTACATCAACAGTGATGTCTTTTTCACCACCTACACGCATTATTTTATTCTCTTGCAGTGCTCGAAGTACTTTAGCTTGCGCAGATAAACTCATGTCTCCAATTTCATCCAAAAATAAAGTACCACCGTGGGCTAATTCAAAGTTCCCTTTTCGTTGTTTGATGGCAGAAGTAAATGATCCTTTTTCATGACCAAACAGGTTACTTTCTATCAGTTCACTAGGGATGGCAGCGCAATTCACCTCAATAAAAGGAGATTTAGTTCTTGTACTTTGTTCGTGCAAAGCACGGGCAACCAATTCCTTGCCCGTCCCATTTTCGCCTGTAATTAACACACGGGCATTGGTTGGTGCCACTTTTTCGATCATGGCTTTTACATCGAGAATAGCCGAAGACTCACCAACCATCTCCCATTTTTTAATTACTTGCTTTTTTAAAACCTTTGTTTCTGTTATTAGTTTTGATTTATCCATCGCATTACGAATGGTAACTAATAATCTATTTAAATCAGGTGGTTTTGAAATATAATCGTAAGCCCCTTTCTTAATGGCATCAACTGCAGTATCAATGGTTCCATGACCCGAAATCATAATCACTGGCGTGTCGGTTATTTCAAGTGATTTTGATAATACTTCCATTCCGTCAAGTCGAGGCATCTTGATATCACAAAGAATGACATCATATTCATTTTGTTTGATTTTATCAAGGCCAGTCAGGCCATCTTCTGCATCGTCAATGGTGTATTTTTCACTTTCTAAAATATCACGTAAAGTGTTGCGAATACTTCGTTCGTCATCAATTATTAAAATTTTGGCCATGTATTTAATTTTTATTAGATCAAAGATAGCAATTATTATGCCTAGCTTATTTGGAGTACAATTTTAGGTTTTTGCTTTTATAATAAATGACGGCATTATACTTATGGAGTAAATCACCACCAATAACTCCATGAATTAAAGGAAGCTTAAGTTTTGTGTACGATTCATTAATATTGGTCAAATCAAGAATTACAGCGAGATAATTTTTTATGTTTAAGTCTCCAAGTTTAAGCGATTTTAACTTAAAAGCAGCGCTTTGCATGCTGTTAGTTCCAAGACCCGTTGAAAGTTTTTCATTGGTTTCGAAATCGTCATATTCTTCAGGCAAAAAACTTTTAATTAAGGTTTGATCAAAAACTGTTCTGGAGGCACCGGTATCAATGATCAGATTTGCGTTTTTCCCATTGATTTTAGCTTTAAGCATTAAATGAAAACCATCATCTTCAATTGGTAATATTTCAATTGGTACATTTGTAATCATTACAAAAAAGGGTTTAGAAGTTTGGTTTGTGTGCGTATTTTAAATAAAATTCATCAATTACTTCAGCAGCCTCTTCAGCGGTGTCAACTAGTTTGAAGATATCCAAGTCTTCAAGGCTAATATTTTTTTCAGAAACCAGTTTGTCTTTTATCCAGTCAATTAAACCCTTCCAATAATCTTTGGAAACTAAAATAATTGGAAATTGAACCAGTTTTTGTGTCTGAATAAGTGTGATTGCTTCGAATAATTCATCGAGGGTACCAAAGCCTCCGGGTAGCACAACATAGCCCTGAGCGTATTTCATAAAAATCACTTTTCTTACAAAGAAAAAATCAAATTCAATGAGTTTGTCGTGATCGATATAAATATTAGGAGCCTGCTCAAAAGGCAAACGTATATTTAAACCAACTGATTTCCCATCAGCTAATTTGGCTCCTTTATTAGCGGCTTCCATAATGCCTGGACCGCCTCCTGTAATTACACCTAATCCTTTTTTAATAAGGAGCGAGGCAATTTTTTCGGCAGTTTTATAGTAGGGATGATTGCGTTGAGTCCGGGCTGAACCAAAGATGGAAACACAGGGACCAATTCGGGCCATCTTCTCAAAACCTTCTACAAATTCCGACATGATTTTGAAAATTTGCCAGGAGTCGTAGGTTTTTATTTCATTCCAGCTTTTCGATTTTAACGCTTTGCGGATTTTTTCTTCGTCTTTATTATTCATCTGTTTTTGCGATTGGAAGTGTAAAAGTAAAAATACTTCCTTTTCCTTCCTCACTTTGTACAGATATTTCTCCTCCATTTTTATTGATAAACTCTTTGCAAAGTATTAACCCGAGTCCGGTACCTGTTTCATTATCCGTTCCGTTTATTTTAAAATCAGAATCTAATAGGAAGAGTTTCTTTTGATTCTCTGAATTAATCCCTATTCCATTATCCCTAACACTAAAGATGATTTTGTCTCCTTCATGTTTTGAAGTTATATTTATGCTTCCTCCACGTTTCGTGAACTTAATTGCATTACTAATTAAGTTTCGTAAGGTGGTCAAAATCATGTTTTGGTCAGCATGAACATGTAGATTTTTATCAACATTGAAAATTAATTTAATCTGTTTTGATTCAGCTCCATTTTTAAAGAATTCGACCTGAGAGCCGATGAGTTCTGAAAGGTTGAAATTTATGGGTTCTACTTTTAAACCTTCGGTTTGTGAACGTGACCAGGCGAGTAAATTTTCAAGTAATTCGTAACTAAATTCGGTGGTGCTCAGTATAGATTTGGTTATTTTGTCTAGTTTTTTAGGATCTGTTTTAATGGATGGCTCATTAACCAATAAGTCTGAATAACCAAGTAAAACATTAAATGGATTTTTAAGATCATGTGCAATGATTGAAAAGAATTTATCCTTGGTTGCATTTAGGTTTTTGAGCTTTTCCTCGTTTACTTCTAAGTTATTTATGGTGCTTCTTAACTCCTCCGATTGTTGTTCAATAATCTTACTTTTTTCTTTCAGGTGTTTGTTTGCACTTGTTTTATTTCGATAGTTATTTATAACAACAATTACTATAATCACTAGGAAAATGATAATAATAATTGAAAACAATGATACTAATTTCAATCGAATTTCTCCCTTTTCCAGTTCACTTTGTTTGAGCTTTTGTTCCACCTGAAACTCAGTTTGAATTCTAAAAAGTTCAGATTGTTTTTCAAAATTTCCCAAGCTTCTAGTTAATTCTTCAGAGTGAATGGCATCCTTAACTTCGTTCGATTTTTTTAAGTTGAGATGGGCATTTTTAAAATCCTTATTTTTTAGATAGGCTTGTGAAATATAATCATAATACTCGTCTACATTTTCCTTAATGTTTAATGAGTCAGACAATTTAATTGCTTCATTAATATGGGTAATAGCTA
Source organism: Bacteroidales bacterium (assembly GCA_963674935.2). Lineage (GTDB taxonomy): Bacteria > Bacteroidota > Bacteroidia > Bacteroidales. Next base: position 188,502 of record CAXXWZ010000008.1, on the reverse strand, counting down.
TAGAGAAACGTTCTTTTACCATTAAATACCTTCCTATTAAAAAGTAGGTGTAGGATAATGTTCTTTTCCTATTGGCAGTTTCAGCAACAGTAAGAGCTTCACTTATATATTTTATTGCCGAATCCGGTTTGTTTAGCTCTAAATAATATTCTCCTGCACAAGATAAAATCTCTATTTTTACATCAGCTTCTTCAACAAATGCCATTCTTTTAAGGGCTTCAGAGAGATTTTCATAGGTCTTATCAAACTCCTTAGCCGGAAGGTATGTTCTGGCAAGATTACTGTATGATTGTGCAATGTACATTTCTATACCTGAATTGAGATCGATTTCTAGGGTTCGATTTAAATACTCAATCGCTTTGTCATAATTTTTTAAATCTCTGTATATTAATCCAATATTATTTGAATTATTGGCAAGACCTACTGAATTGTTTATCAGGCTGCTTATCTCAAGTGCTTTTATGTAGTAATCGATAGCAGCTTGTTTATCGGAATTAAGATCTGATATTATCCCCATATTGGTGTAAATTCCGCTAATATTCAACGAATCTTTTTCTTTAATGTAGATTTCCAATGCTAATAAATCAAACTTTAAAGATTGGTCGTAGTTTTCAGTATGATAATATAAGTATCCCTTATCAAATAAAGCATTTGCTATACTTCGTTGTTGTTTAATTTCTCGCGCTAAATCTATGGATTTATTAATATAAAAAAATGAAGAATCTATATTAATTTTTCTGAAGGCGAATGATAACGTTCTTAATTGATGTGCCTTAATTGAATCATTCTTGCTTGTTAAAACTTCAAGTTTAAGGCTGTCAATTCGATGATGTTCAGATTGAGCACTTACATGATATGATGCAGTGCATAGCAATATGACTGCAAATGCAAATAAATATTTTTTGATAATAAAATCCATTGTTCACATGTAAAGTGCAAGTATATGAATTTTAAATAGAAATTTAATAGGTAAGATACCTAAATATTGGAATTTAAAAGGATAATAAAAATTTATTCTTACTCTTTACTTCTTGTTTTAAGAATTGCCCTGTATAGCTTTTTTTGTTTTTGATGATTTTTTCAGGACTACCTTCGGCAATGATGTAGCCACCTCGTTTGCCTCCCTCGGGGCCTAAATCAACAACATAATCGGCAACTTTTATTACCTCCATATTATGTTCAATTACCAAAACGGTATTGCCTCTATCAACCAGTTTGTTAAGTACTTCAAGCAATACTTTTACATCTTCAAAATGTAAGCCTGTGGTTGGTTCATCGAGGATGTAAAGGGTTTTTCCGGTGTCGCGTTTTGATAGTTCAGATGCTAGCTTAACGCGTTGGGCTTCTCCTCCCGAAAGGGTAGTAGATTGTTGTCCAAGCGTTATATAACCTAATCCAACATCTTTTAAGGTTCTTATTTTTTGAATGATGGAAGGATGATTTTCAAAAAAATCTACCGCTTGATTAATGGTTAGGTTTAACACATCGTTGATCGATTTTCCTTTGTATCTAACTTCTAAGGTTTCTCTGTTGTAGCGATTGCCGTTACATGCATCGCAATGAACATGAACATCTGGTAAAAAATTCATTTCGATGATTTTTACACCTGCGCCTTTACAAACTTCACATCGTCCACCCTTTACATTGAAAGAAAATCTGCCGGGTTTGTAAGCTCTGATTTGAGCTTCCGGAATTTGAGCATAAAGCTTTCTGATATCATCAAAAACTTTGGTGTAGGTGGCCGGATTTGAACGAGGGGTCCTTCCTATCGGAGATTGATCGATCTCAATTACTTTGTCGATTAATTCTATTCCTTTTATTGATTTGTAGGGGAGGGGATTTTTAACGGAATTGAAAAAATGCTGACTTAATATCGGATACAATGTTTCGTTGATAAGGGTTGATTTACCGCTTCCTGAAACACCGGTTACACATACAAAGCATGATAATGGAAGTTTTAAATCAACTGATTTTAAATTATTGCCGCTTGCTCCTTTAAGCTCTATAAATTCCCGATGACCGTTACGTCGATTTTCAGGCACTTTGATTTCTTTTCTTCCACTAATATAGTCGCAGGTTAACGTATGGCAATCGGTCATCATTTTTGGATCACCTTGAGCTACTATTTTACCTCCCAGTCTACCTGCTCCTGGTCCGATATCAATCACATAATCTGCAGCAAGTATGGTCTCTTTATCATGTTCCACTACAATTACTGAGTTTCCAACATCTCTTAAGTCTTGTAAGGCTTTTATTAAACGTAAATTATCGCGATGATGAAGGCCAATGCTTGGTTCATCTAAAATATAGAGTACGCCTACCAGTTGAGATCCAATTTGGGTGGCCAAACGAATTCGCTGTGCTTCACCTCCTGATAAACTTTTGGATGTTCGATCTAAGGTTAAGTAGTCAACCCCAACATCCAATAAAAATTGAATGCGACTGCGAATCTCCCGAATAATTTCGTGAGCGATTATTTGTTGTTTTTTATTTAAACGTTTCTCAATTCCTTCGAACCAATTATCAAGTTGGATAATATCCATATTGGCCAACTCAGAAATATTTTTTTCATCAATTTTAAAAAATAAAGATTCTTTCTTTAGCCGATTTCCATTACAGGTGGGGCAATCAATTTTATTCATAAAACTATTGGCCCAGCGTTTAATTCCGTTCGAAGGATTTTCGTTAAACTGATTGGTGATAAAATTGATGATACCTTCAAAATTCAGGGTGTATGTGGAAGTTACTCCCAGATATTCTTTTTTGACTTGAAATGATTCGTTTGAACCATACAAAATAGTTGAAATGGCTTCTTCTGAGATATCTTTTATTGGAGTGGCTAAGTTGAAGCCATATTTAATTCCGATGGCTTCCAGCTGATTAAAAATCCAATTATTTTTATAGTCACCCAACGGAGCAAAACCACCTTTTTTAATACTTAATTTATCATTTGGGATAATCTTATCTAAATCGATTTCAGAAACCTTTCCAAGCCCGTTACAATTAGGGCAGGCTCCATAAGGTGAGTTAAACGAGAAAGAATTTGGTTCAGGGTCGTTATAGGCTATTCCACTTGTAGGGCACATTAAGTGTTTGCTAAAATGCCTTACCTCGTTTGAATTTATCACCTGGATCATTAGAATTCCTTTGCCATGACGAAGTGCAGTTTGCAAGGATTGATGAATACGTTTTTCGTATTCGTCCTTGATGAGGATGGTATCGATAACAATTTCAATATCATGAACTTTGTAACGATCAAGCTGCATTCCAAAACTTAGTTCTCTAATTTCACCATCTACACGAACTTTTAAAAATCCTTGTTTTCGGATATGCTCAAAAAGCTCTCGGTAATGCCCTTTTCGACCTTTAACAACTGGTGCCAGAATTAATATTTTTTCCTGAGAATATTCATTTACAATGAGTTCTGTAATTTGTTGTTCGGTATATCGAATCATCTTTTCGCCCGTGGTGTATGAATAAGCTTCTCCTACGCGGGCATACAATAGACGGAGGAAATCATAAATTTCGGTGATGGTTCCAACGGTTGATCGTGGGTTACGGTTAATGGTTTTTTGTTCAATAGAAATGACCGGACTTAAACCACTAATTTTGTCAACATCAGGTCGTTCGAGATTACCGATAAAATGACGAGCGTAAGCTGAAAAGGTCTCCATGTATCTTCGCTGGCCTTCAGCATAAATGGTATCGAAAGCCAATGAAGATTTTCCGCTCCCGCTTAAACCTGTAATTACAACCAGTTTGTCGCGTGGAATGGAAATGTCGATATTGCGCAAATTGTGAACCCTGGCGCCCTCAATTACTAAATGTGTTTCACCAAAGGTTGATTTATTTACTGTCGGTTCTTTCCCTTTATCTTTCCGCATTGGTTAGTTCACATTGTGCATGGTTTGTAATTCAGGTATCTTAATTTGATACGTTTTCTTTTGTCGATTCTTTAAATCCGGCTGCCTTAACCATGGATTAAATTCTTTAATCAAGCGATAGGTTAGCTCATGCTTTTGAGCAAAATCTGCCCAGCTCTCGATTGAACCTTTTACTTCTACAATGTGATAAGGAATAGGGTGGTAATATTCTTCAGCAGAAAGTTTAAAATTGTAATTTGTAGGATTATTAACGATCAGTTTTAATGCTAGAATCCTGAATACATATCGTTCAGTTTCTTCGTTTAACAGTAAATCATAATAGTTATTTTCTTTTTGTCGCTCTATCTGTCTGTCAACGCCTCTATTGCCAGCATTATAGGCTGCTGCAACCATGGTCCAATTGCCGTATTTCTCATAAGCTTTAATTAAATATCTACAGGCAGCTTCTGTCGATTTTTCAACATGATATCTTTCATCTACTTCTGAATTAACTTCCAATCCATAATCTTTGGCTGTTCCTTTTAAAAATTGCCAAAACCCAATGGCACCTGCTGGAGAGGTCGAATTTTTAAAACTGCTCTCAATCAATGATAAAAACTTAAAATCTTCAGGAATATTATGCTTTTTTAAAATGGGTTCGATTACCGGAAACCACCTTCCTGTTCGTTTCAAAGTTAAAATGGTAGTGGCATGTAAGTAAGAGTTTACATTTAATTCCCATTCGAGATGTTCTTTAACGTAATACAATTCGAGTGGAACCCGCTCCCCTGCAAATTCAACTGAGTCGGGTAAAACAACGGCACGAATTTGACCTTGAATAGCATTTAGGCCATCACTTGATATTGGCTTAAAATCTTTGTGAAGTTTTGCGTAAAACAATAAATAGTTTAGTAGTAAACTGATGACAACGCTAAGTGTCACTATGATAATTATTTGAGTTTTTTTAGTCAGCATTCATTCTCCTCTTCAATCGTAAATTTTTAATTGTTATTTGGCATAAGTTTTTGCTTCGGGTAAAAAGTCTTTCATGGCTTGAATCCTGTTTTGTGGTGTTGGGTGTGTTGAAAGAAATTCAGGAGGAGATTGACCTTTATCCTGGGCACTCATTCTAGTCCAAAAATCAATGGCTCCTTCGGGGTTGTAACCTGCCATGGCCATAAAAATCAATCCGATTTTATCAGCTTCGTACTCATGGGTTCTGCTGTAAGGTAACATTATTCCATATTGAGCTCCAAGTCCAAACGCTGCCATGTAGATGTTTTTAGTTTCCTGAGGTTTATCTTTAATCAATAAATCTAATGTCATTCCACCAAATTGGGTTGCTAATGCTTGTGTCATTCTTTCGTTTCCGTGACTGGCGATGATGTGAGCAATCTCGTGACTCATTACAACGGCAATCCCTGTTTCATCTTTACAAACATCCATGATGCCAGTGTAAAAAACAATTTTACCTCCCGGCATGGCCCATGCATTAACACTGGGATCTTCAACTAAATTAAATTCCCAATTATAGCCTTCGATAATTTTTTGCTGACCTTGTTTTATTAAATAGGTTTCGACAGCAGTTTTAATTTTATTTCCAACTTTTTGTAAAAGGGCTACCTGACTTTGGTTGGTCGATAATTTGTTTTCCTTCAGGAAAGTTCCATAATTTTCTAGTGCCATGGCATTCATTTCTGATGCAGGTAGCATCTTTAATTGCTTACGTCCAGTGAATGGAACTGTTGAGCAGGCACTCAATAAAACAATTGAAATCAGTATGAAGATATTTCTTTTCATGGTATTGAAGTTAGTTTCGTTATTTGTTAAAAACAAACGGAGACTTAAAATCTTTTAGGAATGGCGTCAGCTTATCTTTATCGGATAGAATGGGTTTGTGAGTTCCCCACTGGATATTTAAATCTGGATCATTCCATCTGACGCTTCCTTCAGCTTCTTTATTGTAAAGATTGGTGCATTTGTAAAAGAAAATGGTATCGTTTTCTAAGGTTAGAAAGCCGTGTGCCATCCCTTCAGGAACCCAATACATGATTTTGTTTTCCTCCGAGAGTACAACGGAATCCCACTGACCGTAGGTTGGTGAACCTACCCGCAAATCTACGGCTACATCTAAAACAGCGCCTTTAATTACCCTGACAAGTTTTCCTTGACTGTATGGGGGATTCTGGAAATGCAACCCTCTTAATACTCCTTTTTGAGATTTAGATTCGTTATCCTGAACAAAATTAGTAGCAATTCCTGCGTCCTTAAATTTTTGCTGATTATACGATTCAAAAAAATACCCCCGAGAATCTTTATAAACCTGGGGTTTGATAATCAGTAATCCGGGAATTTTAGTTTCAGTAATTTGCATATTGTAATATTAGTAAATGCTTATATAATAGGCAAGAATAAGTTGAATCAAAAATCTCAATTCGTCATGCTGCATTTATTTCAGCATCTATCAAGCCTTAATTGTAGATTCTGAAACGAGTTCAGAATGACGTTATTTAGTTTAATAAAACGCCATCCCAATAAGTGGGATGGCGTCCTTATAAAGATACTAATTATATGTGAATCACTTCATCATAAGCAGCAGCTACAGCTTCCATTACCGCTTCTGACATGGTTGGGTGTGGGTGAACCGCATGAATTATTTCTTTTCCGGTTGTTTCTAATTTTCGGGCAACAACAGCTTCGGCAATCATTTCAGTTACATTATCACCAATCATGTGGCATCCTAACCATTCGCCATATTTAGCATCAAAAATAACTTTTACAAAACCATCTCTCGAACCACCGGCACTCGCTTTACCTGAAGCAGTGAAGGGGAATTTACCTACTTTAATTTCGTAGCCCGCTTCTTTTGCTGCTGCTTCTGTCATTCCAACAGAAGCTACTTCAGGATTGGTATAAGTGCAGCCCGGAATATTTCCGTAATCCATTGGCTCAACATCTTTGCCTGCAATTTTTTCGACACAAATGATTCCTTCGTGCGAAGCAACGTGCGCCAATGCGGGACCAGGAACGATATCACCAATGGCATAAATACCAGGAACATTGGTTTGATAAAAATCGTCGACAAGAATTTTTCCTTTTTCGGTTTTAATTCCTAATTCCTCAATTCCAATTCCTTCCAGGTTTGTTTCGATGCCAACTGCAGAAAGCACAATTTCAGCTTCAACCACTTCTTCACCCTTTTTGGTTTTAATGGTTACTTTACAAAGTTTTCCTTTGGTGTCAACTGATTCAACAGATGAGCCAACCATTACTTTCATCTTTGCTTTTTTGAAGGAACGACCTAGTTGTTTGGAAACTTCCTCATCTTCCAGCGGAACGATGTTTGGTAAGTATTCAACGAGTGTGACTTCTGTTCCAATTGAATTATAAAAATAGGCAAACTCAGAACCAATAGCTCCAGAACCAACTACCACCATCGATTTAGGTTGTTTTGCTAAAGTCATCGCTTCGCGATAGCCAATAATTTTTTTACCATCTTGTTTCAGGTTGGGCAATTCTCTTGATCGGGCACCTGTAGCTAAAATAATATGATCTGCAGTATATTCTTTTTTGTTTCCTTCGGCATCGGTAACTTCAACAGTTTTGGCAGCTTTAATTTTTCCGAATCCGGCTATGCTTTCAACTTTATTTTTTTTAAAAAGAAATTGAATTCCTTTACTCATGCCATCTGCAACTCCACGACTACGTGTTACCATGGCTTCAAAATCAGGTGCGATTTCTCCTTTAACGGATACGCCGTAATCGGCTGCATGACTCAAATAATTAAACACCTGGGCACTTTTTAATAAAGCTTTTGTGGGTATACAACCCCAGTTGAGGCAGATTCCACCTAACTCAGATTTTTCAACTACAGCAACTTTTTTTCCTAATTGTGAAGCTCTGATGGCGGCCACATAGCCACCCGGACCACTTCCTATAACGATGATATCGTAATTCATTATAATGTTTTTTTAGATTGATTATAAATTGCAAAAGTAATAAATAAAATGTGAATTTTGTTGATTATGATTTAGTATTTATGAAGATTTAGGAGGTGAAACTTTCATGTTGTCACCACTAATAGCTAGCGGTAATTGGGATGGCGTACCCAATTAGGGGAAGCCATCCCATAGCATTTTCGAGTATACTTTTTTACTAAATATTTTGATTGAAATTTTTTATTTCATCATTCAATCGCAAACTAACTTAATTAGAATCGAAATCAGGATTGATGCCAAAATAATCGTACTGTGCTGTATAAAACACATACTTATCAATTTGGCTGCGTTTCCTCTATCTTTACAGGTTATGAAGTTTTCGTAGTTACGCTTTTCGGATTGAATAATTTCATCATATCTTTCATTTTGAAAGGCTTACTGATTACATCATCCATTCCGGCAGCAAGGAATCTTTCCACATCACCTTCCATAACACTTGCCGTTAATGCAACAATTCTAATGGGTTCTATTTTGTTTAATTCTTTTTCCTTTTTTCTGATTTCTTTGGTTGCACTTATACCATCCATCACAGGCATCTGAATATCCATCAAAATTAAATCGTAGTCGTTTTTTAAGAACATGTCGACCGCTATTTGACCATCATTTGCTATTTCCACTTTATGACCAAATTTTTCAAGTGCATATTTTTCAACCTTTTGATTGATGGCATTATCTTCAGCCAATAAAACTTTCATTGGGATGTCGTAATTCGCATCATACTCAAAATTCTCATCGTCATATTTATCCTCGAGTGGCTTTGTGCCTTTTTCCAGTTCAACTGTGAACCAGAACTTACTTCCGTAGCCAACTTCACTCTCAACACCCATTTTGCCATCCATGAGTTTGCATAATTCACAAGAAATAGCCAAACCCAAACCTGTTCCACCAAACTTGCGTGTATACGAGATGTCAGCTTGTGAAAATGCATTGAACAACAGATCAATATTCTCGCTTGAGATACCAATACCGGTGTCTTGAACTTCAAATCTAAGAACGAATTTATCGTCGAATTCTTTTATTTTCTCAACAATAATATCAATGGTTCCGACGTCAGTGAATTTTAATGCATTACCAACAAGGTTGATAATAATCTGTTTAATTCGAACGGGATCTCCTTTAACAAATCTGGGAATGTCTTTTGGGAAAAATGAGTTCAGTTTTATCCCTTTTTGTTGCGCTTTAAAACGCATAAGGGTTAGTGTTTGCTCAATTTCTTTTATCAGATCGATGTCGATATGTTCTAGTTTAATATTGCCAGTTTCAATTTTCGAAAAGTCCAGAATATCATTAATGATAATCAAAAGATTGTTTCCACTGATTTCAATGATACGTAAAAGTTCTTTTTGCTCTTTATCCATGTCTGTGCTTCTCAGCATTTCTGCCACGCCAATAATTCCATTCATTGGAGTTCTTATTTCGTGTGACATGTTAGCCAGAAACATAGATTTGGTTCGACTAGCAGCTATCGCTACTTCTTTGGCTTCAAACAGTTCCTCGTTAAGAGCATGCAAGGCTTCTTTTTGTTTATGGAGTTCAAGAAATACCTTAACTTTTCCCTTTAGGATTTCTGGAACAATGGGCTTTGAAATGAAATCTACAGCTCCACTCTCAATTCCTTTTATCACATGAAACTCTTCCTTATAAATTGCAGAAACAAAAATAACAGGGAAAAATTCTGTGTTGGGATCATCATGAAGTAATTGTACCGTTTCATATCCATCGATACCAGGCATCTGGATATCAATAATACCTAATGCGAATTGATGATGTAAAGTTAGCGTTAGTGCTTCATTTCCCGATAAGGCACGTATAAATTCTACGTCCATACCTGCCAAAACTGTTTCTAAAGCAACTAAGTTTTCAATTTTGTCATCAACGATTAGAATCTTAAGTTTTTTATTTGCGTTCATAGTATCAATCTTAATATAACCACACTTTCATTAAAGTAAATAATTTGTCCACATCTAAAGGTTTAGAGAGATAATCACTTGCACCTGCATTCATGCATTTTTCTGCATCATTTTTCATCGCTTTAGCTGTAAGAGCAATAATTGGAAGATCTTTAAATCTTTCATTTTGACGAATCTGACTCATGGCTTCATAACCATCCATAACAGGCATCATGATATCCATTAAGACCATGTCGATGTCAGGATTTTCTTCCAACCGTTGAAGACCGATTTTTCCATTATCTGCTTTCAAAACGATGATCTTTTTTTCGGTCAATACTTTGCTTAGGGCAAATACGTTTCTCATTTCATCATCAACAATCAGTACTTTTTTGTTTTTGAATATCCCGTCTTTTTCATGCAGACTTCCAATAATATTCTGTTGTTGTTCAGGTAATTCTTTCACAACCCTATGCATAAATAATGCGGTTTCATCAAGTAATCGATCAGCGGATCTAACCCCTTTGATAATAATGGAATTTGCATATACGGCAAGTTCCTCATTCTCTTCTTTGGTGATTTCTCGGCCGGTATAAACGATAACTGGTGGGGCGGCAAGCATTTTGTCTTTCTCAATTTTTTTGAGTAGCTCAAATCCAGTCATATCTGGTAATCCAAGATCAAGAATCATACAATCGAAAATGGTTTCTTTTAATCTTTTTAGGGTTTCTTTACCAGTGGTTGCTTCAGTAATATTTATTCCTTTCTCACCAATTAATTTTCTGATGGTTTTACGAAGATTTTCATCATCTTCTACAATTAATAATTCACGCATGTCTTTTTGAATGAATGACTCAATCTTATTGAATGCCGAATCTAATTGTTTAGGAGTTACTGGTTTGGTTGTAAAGTCGAGCGCACCTTTTTCCATTGCATCTTTACCCGATTCTTGAGCTGACATTACATGAACGGGAATGTGTCTTGTATCAGAATCCATCTTAAGTGAATCCAGAACCCTAATCCCATTAATATCGGGAAGTCGAATGTCAAGAATAATAGCCGATGGAAGATGTTTTTCAGCTAATGAGAGCCCCTCTGATCCTCGGGTTGCAACTAGTGTTTTGAATCCTGATGCTTTGGCTTGTTTTTGTAAAATACGTGCAAAATGAACATCATCTTCGATAATTAAAATGCTTTGGTCACTTTTCTTTAGATTATCCCTGTCATCAGCGATGACCGATACATCTATCCGAGGTGTTTGAATGTCGGTATAAGTTGTTTTTGTAAACTGATTGCTAGAAATTGCTCTCTTAGAAGACAATTGAGCAGGTTTAGATTTAACTTTATTTTCCTCTGAATCGCTTGAGGTGACCGGAATATATAATGTAAACTCAGAACCTTTTCCAAGATTGCTTTTTAACTGTATTTCACCACCCAGCAATTTTGTTAATTCTTTCGAAATGGATAAACCTAATCCAGTTCCGCCATATTTTCGAGAAGTGCTTCCATCGGCTTGTTTGAAAGCCTCGAATATCAAATTAATCTTATCCTTAGGAATTCCAATACCCGTATCAATTACTGAAATACCAATCATTTCGTGCTGATACAAATTTTCATTTTCATATTTTTGATTCTTATCCGGTTTAAATAAACTAATTGTAATCCCTCCCTCTTGTGTGAATTTAATGGCATTTGAGATTAAATTTTTCAAGACTTGACCGAGGCGTTGGAAATCTGTATAGATGTTTTCCGGGAAATCTTTACTTACGTTAACTTTGAAGTCGAGTTTTTTGTCGGCTGCCATATGTTGGAATCCTTGATTTAAGCTGGTCTCGATTTCATTAGGAGTAAAATGATCATAATTCATAATCATTTTACCAGATTCAATTTTAGATAAATCCAGAATATCATTGATAAGTTTGAGTAAGTCTTTTCCACTGTTATATATGATATCCAGAGATTCAACTTGATCTTTACTGAATGTGTTTTCAGCATTGGCACTTAAGTTTTTTGACAAGATCAACAGACTATTCAACGGAGTTCGAAGTTCATGCGACATGTTTGCAAGAAACTCAGATTTATAAGTGCTTGAAGCTTCCAATTCTATTGCTTTCTGTTCTAAATCTATTCTAATTTTTTCTAAATCTGAATTTTGTTTTGTCACTTTTTCACTTTCAAATTCGAGAGATTTTGTTTTTTCTTGGAGTTCCTCATTAATTACTCTGAGTTCTTCTTGCTGAGCTTGCAAACTTTCTTCAGATTTTTTAAGCTTTATTGATTTTGTTTCAAGTTCTTGATTACTCTTTTTTAATTCGTCCTGCTGAACTGTTAGCTCCTCATTTTGTTGTTGTAATTCAACTTGCTGCAATTGCAGAGCTTCTGCTTGTTCTAAGGTCTTCTTCAGAAGTTTATTCATTTCGTCTTTAACCTTAATTGAATTAAATCCGATGGCTAGACTCTCATTCATGTTTTCCATGAATTCTTTTTCCAATTTATTAATAGTGTTTGTGTAACCAAGTTCAAGTACTCCTATTACTTCATTATTAAGAACTAAAGGAATAATTAATATTTGTTTCATAGATGATTTTCCAAGACCGGATTGAATCAACATATAATCTTCAGGAACATCTTCAAATACCAACGGGCGTTTTTCAACAACAGCTTGTCCTATAATTCCTTCTCCTATTTTAAATTGAAGTGATGATGACCTTCTTGTATCAAAACAAAAAGCACCCACCATTTCAAGCATATCTTTGTCTGTTTTATAGTAAACAGCTCCAATTTTTAAATCGGTAATTTCACCCAGTAAGCTTAAAATTTCAGACGATAATTGATTCAATGTTTTTTCACCGCGTAATACATCTCCAAGCTTAACAGCAGATGACTGTAACCAGTTGTTTTTTTCCGTAGTATCTGTATATTTTTTCAGATTTTTTTGCATCGCAATTAAAGCATTGCCCAACAAATCGTCTTTACCGGCTGCATTATATTCAACATCGTACTGGCCAGCACCAATATGTGTCGCAAATTCGGTTTTTTGAGTGAGAGCTTCAATTGAATGGTCAAGCGCTTCTGCCATTTCCTGGATCTCGTCTCCTGTATCAAACTGAATTCTCATATTTTCATCAATATGACCTTTAGCTAAACGATTTAATATTTCAGTAATTTTTGTTAAAGGGTTAGTAATGTTTCTGCTTATTATTGAAATTACTAGTGCCAGAAGAAGAATCCCTATTATTCCGACAATTAATGAAATTGTAAAATTTCGATCTGCTTGTTGTGTAATTATTTTTACAGGTACTGCAACAGCAATTGCCCATGGCGTATTTGTCCCTTCAATAATAATGGGTGTATAAGAGTAATAAATTTCTACACCTTCATTGTTGTTACTTAAAAAACTAAAAGTTTCACCACTTTTTATTTTTTCTCCAATATCGTGATTTGCATAATCTGTAGGTAATATTTTATCTAAAGGTTTAAAAATTTGTTTCGGATCTGTGTGGGCTGCAATAACACCTCCATTTGATATCAAAAAAGCATAACTTCCTTCAAATGGCTTAATCTTTTGAATGGTTTGCTCTAATTCGTCTAAGGTAATATCAACGGCAACAATACCAATATATTCATCGTCTACTATGATTGGATAATTTAGCGTTGTCATTAACTGTCTTTCCATTCCTTTTTTTGCAACCTGATCCAAATAGGGATCCCAGATGGTAGGTATTAATCTGCCTTTAATGGTTTTATCATAAATTAGAGATTCCTCTTCTATACTTCTTAATGAAACATCAGAACTTAGTTCCCCGTTGTTATTTCTAATGATACTTGAATAATAACGTCCGGAAGACCTTTTCCAATCCTTGTCAATTTTGTTTAATTCCCAACTATCCCAAAGACAAAAAATATGGTCGTTCTCCTTCATCACATTAGTGTACATATCCAGAAAAGTTTTTTTCCATTGCTTTTCTGGCATGTCTTTATAAACAATAAATGCATTTGCTAATGTTTTTACCAAAGACATATCGGTATTAAAACTTTCAGAAATAATTTGTGCGTTTTCTTTAGCAGTGCTGTTGGCGTATAATGTTGCATCGTAAAATGCTGCTTTTCGATTAGTGAAAGTTATATATCCTATGGCTCCAACATATATTATGATTGAAGCTGTAATAATAAAGAGTTGAATCTTTGTTTGGATTTTTAATTTTATTTTCATGCTAATATTTTGTTATTATTTAATGTTCAGAAAAACAATAATTTGGTTTAAAAGAATTGTAATTTTCTCAAATGCTATTTTATTTCTTACCAGAACCAGACAATCATACAAATTTTACTATTTATCCCTAACTATCCAGGCGGATGGATTTAGCATAATTACTATGCATTATCATTGGTTGATAGCTTTGTTTATATAGCTAGTAACTTATGTGAAATAAGGAAAGTTAAGAATTTTGAAATAAAAAATGAATAGAGGATTCTTGAATAATTAAAATGCGGGAACTTAAAGAATAGATTCTTCATTATAGGGCTGGTTAGGTTAATATTTGGTTTAATGGTTGACAGATTTAAATTTGAATTTAACACTCATATTCAAAAAATAAATAACTACCCATTATGGTGTGACAAATTAAAAAATGATAAGAAGAGAATTAATCTTCATAAAGAATTTAATTAACACTGAATTGTTAAGAACCTGTTAAATGGATTTTTGACTATTTTTTTAAGGGTTTTATTAAAAGGAAGTTATCTAATGGGGGATAAGCAAAATCTTATATTGGTGCACATTTTTAATAATGTTCAGAGCAATGCATACTGAATTCTGCACGTTATTTTGGTAGATTTATATCAAATAACTATATCACTAAACTATTTTTTATCTAAATTTCTTGAACTATGATAACTGAATCCTAAAAGTGAAATTATCAATATGGCGAAAATGAGATAGCCAACACTAAAAGGAATTATACCTTCTGTAGAAGCATAAACTCTCACTACAGATAACAGTGCAATAACGATCATGGTTGGAATAAGAACCCATCTGCGCTCAATTGGATTTCTATCAGCAAATAGTAATAGAATGCCCCATGAAACGGCTACAGCCGACATAAGACCCATGGGGTATACAAACTCAGTTAGTCCAACCCTAGACGGAATGAGCACGGATATAGCAATCGCAAAATCGGCTAGTGCAGCAGTCCAGAAACTAATTCTTAATAGTGTAATTTTTGATTTCATATTTTTGTCATTTTAGAAGATTAATTCTTAGATTTCGAAATCTGACTTCTCAACTCTCTGCAACTTGAAAACCAATAAAAACCTTCTGCGAAATTTCTGTTTTTGTAATCTGATGTTAAAACTCGATTAAGCCATAATCAATGTAATTTCAATTATGAATAATATAAAAGTTATTATTCTTTTCATGAATAGTGGAATAGAAGCTAAAAATAATAATTTAATTTGAAATTGCATTTGGATACTTTTCACTCTCGTGAAAAGATCAATGCCCAATATACAAAGTTTCGGGATGGCTTCCCATCATAAGGAACGCCATCCCGAAATCACTAAATATTTTAATCTAAAATTTTTTATTTCATCATTTCATCTCGTGCCGCTTTAAAAGGTGAACCAGCTACCCATTCAGGAAAAGTTGCTGACATACTCATGTCGTAACCAACTTCAAAATAAGCCTTCACATCTTCAAGCATGCCATCAAATTTCCACACATCCGGTTCGTAATTATCGGAGGGTTTGTGATAATTTGCCATCAACCATTTTTCAGATTGGGCTAATCCCCATTCTTTTCCATGTTCAACATTATCAACCCCTCTAGAAAGATATAAGGAAGGAACTCCAACTTTCGCAAAACTGAAATGATCTGAACGGAAATAACTTCCTTGTTCAGGTGTTGGATCGGGCATTACATAACGGCCCTTCTTTTTCAAAACATCCACAGCAAAGTGATCAAGATCGGAATTTCCCATGCCCACAATGGTCATGTCTTTCGTTTTTCCGTCAATGTTTAAAGCATCCATATTGATTACACCGGCTGTTTTATTTAGCGGGAATATAGGATTTTGGGCATAAAAACTACTTCCGAGTAATCCTGATTCTTCGCAGGTAACAGCAATGAATACCATCGATCTATTTTGCCTTTCAGGTAGCTTTGTAAATGCTTCTGCAATAGTTACAATTCCTGCTACACCTGTTGCATTATCTACTGCACCATTTAAAATATTATCACCTTCAATATCAGGATTAATACCAAAATGATCCCAATGTGCTGTGTAAATTACATATTCATCTGATTGGCTATTCCCAGGCCATAAGGCTACTACATTATTTGATTTGGTATATTCTACTTTATTCTCAAAACGAATGGATGCATCCAGTTTCATATTAATTGGCTTGAATCCTGGCTTGGCAGCAGAGGCAGCTACATCATCATAGTTTAAACCAGCGGATTTAAAAAGTTTTTGTGCCGCTTCTGTAGTAACCCAACTCTGTAATTGCAAATCTGATTTAGCTAGTTCATTGCCATCCAAATAGAGTTGAGATCCTGTCCAGCTATTTTGCACAACTGCCCATGGATAAGCAGCTGCACCAGTTTCATGAATAATAATTGCTGCAGCTGCACCCTGACGTGCAGCTTCTTCATATTTATAAGTCCAACGACCATAAATGGTCATCGATTTTCCATTAAAAAGATTATCGTCCAAAGTATGATAGCCAGGGTCATTAACCAGCATCAAAACTGTTTTCCCTTTTACGTCAAGTCCTTCGTAATCATTCCAATTATTTTCAGGTGCATTAATTCCGTAACCCACAAAAATGATCTCAGAGTTATTAAGCTCAACTAATTCTTTTATCTGAGGAGTTCCACCAATATAATCTTCAGAAAAAGCCAGCTTAAAATTTTGTTTCCCGCCAATAATATCTAGGGTCATTGGAGCTTTTGCTGTAAGTTTAACAAGTCCAACTTCCTGAAAATAACTATCTCCGTTTACTGGTTCTAAGCCAATTTCTTTAAACTGCTCGGCCAGGTAGTGAATGGTTTTTTCTTCGCCCAGAGTGGCTGGGGCTCTACCCTGAAATTCGTCTGAGGCAAGCACTGAAATCCGATTTTGTAATTTGTCGATCGTGATACTTTCTTTGGCATCTTCTATTCCTGTTTTTTCTGCATTGCAACCTGCCAGAACTATTGCAATCATTAAAATGATACTGTAATATTTGTTAAACATAAGGCTTGAATTGTTAGTTAATTCTATTCATAATTTTGAGGTACTTTTCTCATTTTGGTGGCTTGCTCAAATGCATAGCCCATTTTTAGCAATTTATCTTCCTCAAAAGGTCGGGCAATGAACGTGAGCCCACTTGGATATCCATCTTCTTCATAGCCCATTGGAACAGTAAGGCAAGGATATTTTGCGGCTGCAGCAAAACCTGCTCCACTATTATTAATAGATAAAATGGCATCCAATTGATGAGCTTGCATTGGAATTTCAAAATACTTGATTCCTTCTGCATTCAATCGATCTCTAAGTTGATTGTGCTCTTCGGTTGTAAGTTCAATATTTGAGGCATTTTCAAAAATGGATTGACCATAGGGTATTCTTACCAAGGTATCTTCATAATTATAAGCAACAATCTCTTTCATTGTACGTAAGCTAATTTCATCAGATGCATATTTATTTAAGTAATTTGGGAGGTCTATTTTCATGTCTGCACTGAGTAAATCGCCGAAACCTTCAAAATTTACAGCTTCAGGTTCAAATTCAATTACGGTTGCACCTAAGTTTGTAAGCTTTTCCATTGTTGCTTTATAAATTGGGTGTTCCATAAATCTTTTAATGGCTCCAAATCGCTTGCCTTCCAGGCTTCCTGATTTTAACTCTTCAAAATACTTGATGTTTTTTGGATTATCTTTTGTAGTTGGATCTTCGACATCTTCACCTGTCATCGCTGACAGAAAAATGGCATTGTCGGTTACATTTCTGGTCATTGGGCCGGGTGTATCTAATGAGCTTGACAGTGGAACTATTCCACTGCGACTTAATAAACCAACGGTAGGTTTTAGTCCTACCAATGAGTTTTGACTTGAAGGAGAAAGTATTGATCCTGATGTTTCTGTACCAACAGCAGCTACAGCATAATTTGCTGCAATGGCTGCACCACTTCCTGAACTTGATCCTCCTGTATCAAATATTTTTCGACCATAAGGATTTAAGGTTTGACCCCCAACGGCACTGAATCCGTTTGGGCCACCTGAAAACAAGTAATTGGCCCATTCGCTAAGGTTGGTTTTCCCTAAAATAATGGCACCTTTTTCTTTTAATCTTTCAACTATAAAAGCATCTGAAGCAATATTGTTTCTTAAAAAATGTGTTCCGGCTGTGGTTGGCATTCCTTCAGCATTGGTATTATCTTTTAACAATATGGGCATTCCAAACAGGAGATGATCATTGGTTGATTTGTTCTTGTCTTTTAATCGTGCTTCTTTAACCGCATTTGCATTGATTGCAACGATGGCATTCAGCATTTTATCTTTATCGTTTTCAAATCTTACAATACGATACAAATACCATTGTGTAAGCGTTTCGTAAGATAAGTCACCTGCTTCAATGTGCGACTGTATGGTTGGAATATCCTGATTGAAAATTAAAGGTTTTAAAGATTCATAGTCTTCTTCAGAAAAATATTTAATTTGTTCCGCGACATCTTTCCATATCTCATTTTTATCAAGTACTTGAGATTGAATTTGTTTAAAACGCATTCTTCGAGATTCGTGATCGGCATTTTTTGCTATTTCTTCAGTTTCGTCGTAAGGTGTCCATGCAGAAATAACTGTTTTGGGTTTCTGATTGCAAGAAACAAATATGAAAGTAACAAACAGTAAAAGATAGATTCTTGATTTCATGATTAATATATTTGGTGATTCGTTGGGTTAGTTATTGATAAAGATAATGAGATTTTACCGCAATGAAAATATTTTACATCAGATAGTAGATAAATAGTATCTATTTATCTACAAGACATTAATCTGTTAGAGAAATTACGATTTTAAATGCCCATGAAAAAACCATGAGCAGGGATACCTAGCACATGGTTTTGATTGTTCTTAATTGAGTATTATCAGTAAAATGAATCTAATATCTCTTATTTTTTCCTCAATTTCCAATCAGATACGTAAAGATTTATCACCGTATCTGATTTTATCTCGACTGTTATTTCCCGAATTCGAATTCCATTTTTATCAATCGGGTAATATTCACGATTTACTGAACTGAATTCATAATCCATTAAGGCTCCCTTTTTTAGTTTAATTTCCTTTGAAAAATATTTAGGATTCTCTTTTGTAAGTAGAACACCAGTGCTATTCCAACGTCCCAATTCAACGGAGCTTCCTCTGATAATTAGACTGTCAAATGGAGTTTGGCTTTCAGAAATGAGGTTGAATGTTACATTTTTGTAAGGAATCTCATCTATGCGACTAATGCAATCATTTCGCATCCGAAATGACTGTTCGGCAAAGCTTGGCCTAAAGTAAGATCGAACCCTATTTAATTGTTCCCCTTTTTTAAATTCTGTCTTCAAATCAAAAGTGTGATTGCTTGAAAAATCATGGAAATTATAAAGGTAAACTTTAGCTTCTTTTAAGTTGCATATGGTAGAATAAACGGTACAGTAATTACCTTCCTGATGAGATAAAGAAAGTGCTTTTTCAAAGGATTCTTTAGAAGGTGCTTCCGTTGATAGAATTTCCTTAACCACATCATATCGATAACATGAATGATTGGAAATTGCTGTATCAGTGGTGTTGAAATTAGTTGCTATCAAGTAATTTTTATCTCCTTTTCGTATAAAATTTAGTTGATTGTTAGCCCATTCGATTAGGGCTGCATCTCCGGTTGCATCAGCCATCAGAATGTGGCAATATTTGAGATATGGCAATTTATATTTTTTAATAAAATCGATAGCCTCTTCAACAGTTTTACAATTTTCAAGAGCACCTTCCATCACATAATTTCCATCATAGGCCGGTAAATTCCATTCTTTGGTCATTTTTACGGGAGGGGTTCCGGCACCATCAAAAAAGAGTCCGTGTTCATTCATGCCCCCCTGATAGTTTTCATCGTTCTCAAATCCCCATAAAATTCGGCCATAATGACCATCTTTTGGAGGCAAAATGTGAATAACAGTGCTGGTAGTGCACATGTCCTCATTATTTCCGGCAAAGACATTTTTTGAAGAAGATGAGGTGAATATGGTACAGGCGGATAAGTCGATAATTTGGGCAAGCAGAATTGCTGCCAAAATAAAAATTCTGGTTTTTTTCATAAGATTAATTTAATAGTTGTCGGTTAATTATTATTCATTTGCGATTTAAGAGATATATCCAACCCAAACCATAGCAAGAGGGATATTAAATAAATAATCAAGCCATAGATCAAGGGAATCATCGAGGTTCTTAAGGCATTTAAAACAATGTTCATGTTTATATCAGCGGCTTCTTCTATGGCCGAATAAATAGAATATAAACTTGCCAGTTGATGCAAAACACCCATTATTAAAGCGAATAATCCGATTGACTTCAGATGTTTAAGCTTGGACTTTGCTTTAGGTAGTAAATCTGTTTGTTTCCTGAATACTGGCAGACCATAATATATTGCCCAGACAACGAGAGTAACTATGATAAGCGTTAAAATACCAAAAAATATGAGGCCATTGTTTTCGTACAAAGTACCTCCGTCAATAAATAGTGATTTCATAATTGATAAATTTAGTTAATATTTATTCTTCAAATTAAGTATGAATTAAGATTTTTATCAAGGTCGAAACCATGCTTAATGAGGTTATCTGTCGACATTGTTTTGCATTTTATGCGAAATGTGTAATATTTGCAGAAAAGAATTTGGAAAACCAATGAAAAACCTAAAAATGAATAAACCGATTTATCACATATTGTATTGGATAATAATGGTGTGTGTTTTGGTACTTATTTTTGGCCGATCTTGGGACGATAATGTTGTGGCCTTTTATTTTATAAGTCTTTTGCTTCCAGTAATCATCGCGACTTCTTATTTCTTTAACTATTTTTTAGTGCCTCGATATTTATTAAACAAGAGGTATTTTTTGTTTGGGTTGTATTTTGTTTATTCCATTATCATATCCTTATATCTGGAAATGCTAGTTATAACCTTCACCTTTACAATACTGGTGCAGTTTCATTACGATAGGATTAGTCCTATTGCATCGGATGCGTTAACACTCGGAATTGTAATGTATTTAATTGTATTTCTCGGTTCATTTATTTTGATGGTAGGTCAGTTGAGGGTTCGACTTTCCGAAATTGATAATTTAAAGGAGCGTAATAAAAAGTTTCAAAAATCTTTTTTACAAGTGACTTCACAGCGGAAATCTGTGAAAATTCCATACGAAGAGATCAACTATATCGAAAGTTTATCAGATTACATAAAGATTTGTTCAAGCTCGAATCAGCCCATAAGTAGCAAAACCAAAATCTCACAAATCGAAATGGAGTTGCCTGAAAATTTTCTTCGAATACATCGTTCATTCATCATTAATATTGAAAAGATTTCAAGTTTCGATTATCATGCTGTTGAAATCGATCAAACAACATTAAATATCGGAAGAACTTATAAGAAGGATGCACTGCAGAGGTTAAAATGGGTGGATAAATCCTAGGTGTGATGTTCCGAAGGATGCAGGGGCATTTTGAGCAAACAGGTATTTCGATATGCTTCGATGAACTCAACACAGACTTTTCGACTTTGTCTCAATCACTCAATGCCCCGATCACAGCTAATATTTTTAATTAGCACATCAGCAAATCAATCTTTATGTCTTTCTTTCAAGATCTGCTCAATATCTAAGAGTTCAAAGCCTTTAGCTTTTAGCAAAATCAGCAGGTGATAAAGCAAGTCAGCGGCTTCATTTTTAAATAAATTATCATCGTTGTCTTTTGCTTCAATAATAAGTTCAACGGCTTCTTCGCCAACTTTTTGAGCTACCTTATTTATTCCTTTTTTAAACAAGCGATTCGTGTATGATTCAGAGGAATTAGAATCAATTCTTTGCTGAATGACTTGTTCCAGTTTGTATAAAAATCGATCAGGTGCTTGTTGGTGAAAACAAGAAATATTGCCCGTGTGACAGGTTGGCCCATCAGGTTTTGCTTTGATTAAAATAGTGTCATTGTCGCAATCTTGCTGCATGCTTATTACCCATAAAAAATTGCCTGATGTTTCGCCTTTTACCCATAATCGTTGTTTGCTCCTACTGTAAAAACAAACCTTTCCGTCTGCTTGGGTTTTTAGTAAAGCCTCTTCATTCATATACCCTAACATTAAAACTTCCAGCGTGGAATTATCTTGTATGATGACAGGGACTAAGCCATTGTTTTTCTTGAAATCTATATTTATCATGGTGATTAGTTTTTAGTGATTGGTGATTTGTGATTGGCACCCAGTAATCTCATATTTATTTTTTGAAGGTAATTCATCTTTACTGACTACTGACTACTGACTACTGACTACTGAATTCTGTTTTCTAACTTCTGACTTGCTACCGAATTGCGACTCCATTTCGTCTTAAATACTCTTTCAATTTCGGTATTGGGATTTCGCCAAAGTGAAAAATACTGGCAGCCAAACCTGCACTCGCTTTTGTTTTCTTAAAAATTATTTTGAAATGTTCCATTTCCCCTGCTCCGCCCGAGGCAATTACCGGAATGTTTACCGCATCGCAAACCCGATTTGTGATATCAGTTGCAAAGCCCTGTTTGCAGCCGTCGTGATTCATTGAGGTTAATAAAATTTCGCCGGCACCTCGTTCTTCAGCTTCAATTGCCCACTCAATGGTATTTAAGTTTGTGGGAGTCCGGCCACCGTGCACATAGACCATGTCATCACCATTTTCATTTTTAGTGTCGATTGCTAAAACCACACATTGGCTTCCAAATCGATTGGCTATTTCTGTAATTAATTCCGGCCTTTTCACAGCGGAAGAATTAATGCTTATTTTATCTGCACCTGCCTTAATCAATGCTGACACATCTTCGATGGAATTAATTCCTCCACCGACGGTAAAAGGAATATTGATTTCTGCGGCAATTTTCTCAACCAGTTTTATCAGTGTTTTCCTGTTCTCGATGGTGGCAGTGATATCTAGAAATACCAACTCATCAACGCCTTGCTTAACATAGGCTTTTGCCAACTCAACGGGATCGCCGGCATCAATAATATTCACAAAATTTATTCCTTTTACCGTTCTTCCATCTCGAATATCGAGACAGGATATAATTCTTTTTTTTAACATAATTCAGCCAGTTCTTTAAGGTTTATTCTTTTCTCGTAAATGGCTTTGCCAATGATTACGCCTTCGCAACCTATTTCATTCAGCTCTTTAACTTCATTAATCGATGAACACCCGCCGCTGGCAATTAACTTAAGCGATGTTTTTTTAAGTATCTCTTTGTAGAGATTAATGGCAGAACCGATCAGCATCCCATCTTTAGCGATATCTGTACAAATCACATTCTGTATACCTTTTTGTTGATAGTTAAGAAGAAATTCAAATAGATCAAGATTAGCATATTTTTTCCATCCGTGTGTTGCTATTTTTCGATTTAAAACATCGGCACCTAAAATGATTTTATCAAAACCATATTTTTGAAGAATGCTCGAAAATAATTCTGGATTTTGCACCGCCATACTCCCTGCAGTAATTTGTTTTGCACCTGAATCAAATGCCAGTTCAACATCTGAAAGTGTTTTTATTCCTCCTCCAAAATCAACCATTAAATTCGTTTTTTTTGCAATACTTTCGAGCACTTTGTGGTTTACAATTTGCTTCGATTTAGCACCGTCTAAGTCAACCAAGTGGAGGTATTTAAACCCATGATCTTCAAACAAGCGAGCCATCTCGAGTGGATCTTCACCATAGATAATTTGTGTGTCATAATCACCTTTGGTGAGCCGTACACATTTTCCGTTGATAATATCAATTGCCGGTATTATTCGCATAATTCTAAAAAGTTTTTAAGTATTTGTTCTCCGACATCCGCAGACTTCTCGGGGTGAAATTGTGTTGCATAAAATTTCCCACTGTTCATGGCAGCGCTAAAAGGTAAAATGTACTTACTTTCAGCAATCGTATCTTTACATAACTCAGCATAGTACGTGTGTACAAAATACACATCATCTGTTAGTTTAATCCCATCAAATAATTTCCCATTCAGACTTGAAAAATTATTCCAGCCCATGTGTGGAACAATATCTTTTGGCGGAAAAGCTTTTACCTCGGCATCAAAAATCCCTAAACAGGTAGTGTCGCCTTCTTCAGAATATTTACACATAAGTTGTAAGCCCAAACAGATTGCAAGTACAGGCTGCTTCAGAGACTTAATGCAATAGTCAAGACCTCTGTCTTTTAAGTATTTCATGGCAGAACTGGCCTCACCAACACCCGGAAAAATTACCTTATCGGCTGCTTTTATTTCTTCCAGATCATCAGTTACTTTACTTTCGTAACCTAGGCGATTAAGCGCATTTTGCACCGAGCGAATATTTCCGGCATTATATTTTATAATTGCGATCATAAACTTCCTTTCGTGCTTGGGATTTGGAAATTATTTGTTTTTGAACAAGCTACTTTTAAGGCTTTTGCAAATGCTTTAAAGATGGATTCAATCTTGTGGTGCTCGTTTTTTCCCTCTGACTTAATGTTGAGGTTACATTTCGCATTTTGACAAAATGATTGAAAAAAATGTTCAAACATTTCAGTAGGCACATCTCCAATTTTTTCACGTTTGAATTCAGCTTCCCAAACCAACCACGATCGGCCTCCAAAATCTAGTGCAACCTGGGCTAATGAATCGTCCATGGGGAGTAAAAAGCCATATCGTTCAATTCCTTTTTTCTTCCCCAATGCTTTATCAAAAGCTTCTCCCAGCGTGATTGCAACATCTTCAATGCTGTGGTGTTCATCCACCTCAAGATCACCTTTTACCTTGATTTCAAGATCGAATGAGCCATGTCGTGCAAGTTGATCCAACATGTGATCAAAAAAAGATAATCCGGTTTTAATATCAGATTTTCCCGATCCATCCAAGTTCAGTTTAATTTCAACTTTGGTTTCCGCAGTTTCTCTAACAATGTTAGCAATTCTTGGTTTCTGATTTAACCATTGGTAAATTTCTTCCCAATTTTGAGTAACAAAATCTGCCTTTGTATTTTCAGTTTTATTTAGTAAAATAGATTTACATCCCAAATTTTTAGCTAATTCAATATCTGTTTCACGATCTCCAATCACATAGGAGTTTCCCAAATCATAATCACCTTTCATGTAATGAGTAAGCATGGCTGTTCCGGGTTTACGGGTAGGAGCCTGGTCTTCAGGAAAGGATCTGTCGATTAAAATTTCTGTAAATTCAACACCTTCATTTTTGAATGCCTGAATAATTTTATTTTGGGCAGGCCAGAAAGTATCTTCGGGAAATGAATCGGTGCCTAGACCATCTTGATTGCTCACCATAACCAAATCATACTCCAACTCATTGGAGATTCTTGCCAGGTATTGAAATACTCCGGGATAAAATTCAAGTTTCTCTAAACTATCGAGCTGTAAATCGATGGGCGGCTCAATTACTAAAGTTCCATCTCTATCGATGAATAAAACCTTTTTCATGCATATATTTTTTTAAGTTCATTAATCATTTTTTTATTCTCGGATGCTTTGCCAATAGTGATTCTTAAGCATCCTTGAATTACACTATTTCGATTTCGGATAATGATTTTTTTGTCAAGGAGTTGTTGATAAACACCATTGGCATTTTTAACTTTAATCAGGATGAAATTAGCATCTGAAGGATAAACCTTTTCAATCCCTTTAATTGTTTTTAATTCTTGAAGAACTTGATTTTTTTGATCATCTAATTCTTTTAGGATATTCTTAACTTCATCTTGCTTTGCAAGCCTTTTTAAAACTTGTTGTTGGTTAAGCGTACTGATATTGTAAGGAGGTTTCACCTTATTTATGAATGAAATAATTTGCTTGCTGGCGAAAGCCATCCCAACACGTGCACCTGCTAACCCCCAAGCTTTACTGAAAGTTTGGGTAATGATTAAATTATGAAATTGAGCAAGTTTATTGATCCATGAATTTGAATCTGCAAAATCAATGTAAGCTTCATCAATTATAACAACCCCGTTAAATTTGTTTAATACAAATTCAATGCTATTCGTATTTATCAAATTTCCTGTTGGGTTGTTTGGCGAGCAAATGAAAATCATTTTTAAATCAGGATCATCCAAAAACGGAATTAAGGAGCTTGTCTCAATTTGAAAATCTGCGTTTAATGGTAGTTTGATCATCTCCAAATTATTTATCTCTGCTGACACTTCGTACATGCCATATGTAGGCGTAAAACTCACAACTTTGTCTTTGCCTGGTTCGCAAAAAACCCGTAGGCACAGATCTATGATTTCATCGCTGCCATTGCCCAGAAATATATTTTCTGTATCGATTTTTTTGAGCTCACTGATTTTTACTTTCAAATCATTCTGATAAGGATCGGGGTAGCGGTTAAGGGTTCCATATGGATTTTCGTTAGCATCTAAAAAAACACCTTCCTTCCCACTGAATTCATCTCGTGCACTGGCATATGCCTTTAGTGCGAGGATATTTGGTCGTATTATTTTATCTAGCTCAAACATTTTTATGATTTTAATCTGAGGGTTACTGCATTTTTGTGTGCCATGAGTTGTTCTGCCTCTGCCATTATTTCAATTGCTGGTCCAATTTCATTGATGCCTTCTTTACTAATTTCCTGAAAAGTGATTTTTTTCATGAAACTTTCTATAGAAACACCGCTGTAATTTCGGGCAAAACCATTGGTTGGTAAGGTATGATTGGTGCCACTTGCGTAGTCTCCGGCACTTTCACAACTGTAGTTTCCGATAAAAACTGAACCTGCATTTTCAATCAGTTTGACAATCTCAGTCGTATTTTCGGTGGCTAAAATTAAGTGTTCGGGAGCGTATTTATTACTCAGTTGTATACACTCAGGAATACTGCTTAGCAAAATCGCCTGACTATTTTCTAATGCCTTTTGTGCAATTTCTTTGCGTGGTAATTCTTTTAATTGTTTTTGAACTTCCTTCAAACTTTGCGCTATGATCTCCTTGTTGTCAGACAATAAAATAACCTGACTATCTGTTCCGTGTTCGGCTTGAGAAAGAAGATCGGCTGCGATAAATTCCGGATTACCTGAGGCATCGGCAATAATAAGTACTTCGCTGGGACCAGCTGGCATATCGATAGCCAGGCCGTAATTCAAAGATTTTTGTTTTGCAGCCGTAACATACTGATTGCCAGGGCCAAATATTTTATCAACCTTAGGAATACTCTCTGTTCCAAAGGTTAAAGCAGCGATGGCTTGAATTCCCCCAACTCTGAAAATTGATTTTATACCAATTAAATCAGCCGCATACAAAATCGCAGGATTAATTTCTCCGTTCTTGTCGGGAGGGCTGCATAAAATAATTTCTTTACAGCCTGCAATTTTTGCAGGAATAGCCAACATCAATACTGTAGATAGGAGTGGAGCAGTTCCTCCCGGAATATAAATTCCAACTTTTTCAATGGGGCGATCTTCTCGCCAGCAAATAACCCCTTTGCTGCTTTCAACTTTGTTCACTTGCTGAAGCTGTGATTTATGAAAAATTTCAATATTCCGCTTTGCCAATTGTAGAGCCTCTTTTAGTTTTGTATTGATAGAAGCTGAGGTGGCCGAAAAGTCATTTTTAAGGCTGATATTATCAATTTTTACTTTATCAAACAGGTAAGTGTAATATCTTAAAGCTTCATCGCCATTGCTCTTTATATCTGAAAAAATTTTATTCACCAATTGATCTAAATCTTCTGAATCATTGTAAGGCCGGGCGATAAGCCTTTCAATTTGGGTCAAGCTCAATTGATTGTTTGTGTTATCTGTGTATTTCATTTTGTAAGTTTTTAAAGAATCATTTTTTCAATAGGAGAAACAAGAATCCCTTGAGCTCCAAGATTTTTTAATTGCTCGATAATTTCCCAGAAATCATCTTCCCTAACTACAGAGTGCAGGCTGCTCCAGCCTTTTTCGGCAAGTGGTAAAACGGTTGGACTTTTCATGCCGGGCAAAATATTGCAAATTTCCTGAACTGATTCATTGGGTGCGTTGAGTAAAATGTATTTGCTGACTGATGCAGCTTGTACCGCCTTAATTCTAAATAAAAGTTGTTGAAGGATTTCTTGTTTTTCAGTTGACAGATTTTTATTTGACACGACTACAGCTTCACTGGTTAGAATGGTTTCCACTTCTTTAAGCCCATTTGTTAGTAGCGTACTTCCTGAACTAACAATATCGCAAATGGCATCAGCCAATCCTATTCCCGGCGAAATTTCTACACTGCCTCCAATCTCTTCAACACTGGCATTTAGTTTGTTTTTTCCTAAAAAGTCGGATAAGATTTTGGGATAGCTTGTCGCAATTCTTTTATCACTAAAATATGCTAAACCATTGTATTGATCGCTTTTGGGAATTGCCAAACTAAGCCGACACTTTGCAAAACCAAGTCTTGAAACAACCTCAACATCCTTGTTTTTTTCGTACACTTCATTTTCGCCCAGAATTCCTATGTCTGCAACGTTTTGTTCAACATATTGCGGGATGTCATCATCTCGTAAAAAAAGGATTTCAATTGGAAAATTGGACGCTTCTGTTTTTAATTTGCTAATTCCGTTGGGCAGTTTTATGCCACATTCTTTTAAAATTCCAAGCGATTTTTCGCTTAGTCGACCCGATTTTTGAATGGCAATTTTTAGTTTACTCATTTAAATTTTTTATTTATGTTTGAGTAAACCTTTGAGGGATAAAAAAAACCCGTTTGATTTACTCAAACGGGTTTTGAAATATTTTTAAATTACATATATCACTTCCTTCTCGCTTGAGTGCCAGTATGAAAATGATGATGATGTAAATTAGATAAATTCATTTTAGTTTTTTTTGTGGCTGCAAATATAAATAAATTTTTAAGAAATAACGTTAATTTTTTTATTTAGTGTTGATGGATGCTATCCTTCAACTGGCAGTTGCCTTGAAAATCCTTCCTGAAGCGACAGGAAAGTCTCAGTACTATTTATTTCAGGTATTGATTGGATTTTCTGAACAATGATTTGTTTTAAATGTTCATTGTCTTTAGAATAAATTTTTATTAGTAAAGAATACTGCCCTGTTACGTGGTGGCATTCAACGATTTCGTCTATCCTTTTTATTTTCTCAAAAACTTCTTCGTGAGTACTCGTTGCTTTTAATTGAACTTGTAATCCAATATATGCACAGGTATGATAACCAACTCCTCTGGGGCTGATATTGAATTGCGAACCGGTTATAACTCCTGCTTCAATAAGTCTTTGGATACGCTGATGAATGGCTGCACCAGACACGTTACATGCGCGTGCGATTTCAAGAAATGGGGTTCTTGCGTTTTTAGTTAATAAGCTTAGAATTCTACGGTCTAGGCTGTCAAGGTGAAATTTTGTGTCCATGAATTTTTAATTTTGCTTATGATCTTGGCAAAAATAGTAAAATATGCTTATGAATTTTGAAAAAACGATACTTTTTTTACTTTAATTATAAGCTAATATGTCAAGATGCCTTCATAACTATTATATTTGTTTAGCAAGCATACTATATTGATTATTTAATATAAAATTACCCTACCTATGGATTCTTCTGGAATAAATAATTATTTAGAAGCTGCTCAAAGATCAGCTAATTGGCATGACGCGTATAAAGCTACAATGAAAAAGTGCCGATTCGATACGATTGCAGTTCACGGTTTGTATTCAATGCAGGAAGCTCTGGATTATAATCAAGGTTCTATTATTGAGCCCATTTATATGTCTTCGTCTCAAGCCTACCGCGATTCAGATGAAATGGAAGCTGCTTTAACTTATCAAATTCCAACCTGGTGTTACTCTCGGATAGGAAATCCAAGTATGTACTATCTTGAGGGTGTGTTGGCAATGCTTGAAACTTATGGCTCTGATTTGGATGCAAGTTGTTGTGCAACCTCCTCGGGAATGGCTGCCATATTTAGTGCATGTGAGCCATTTTTAAGTGTGGATAATAAAAACCCGGATACACCAATGAATTTTGTGGCAACATGTCAGGTTTATGGAGGGACTTTTCAACAATTTGCCATTCGCAAACAAGAAGAAAAAGATTCGGAATGGAGAAAAGTAATAAACTCTGCTGATATTACCGAATGGGAAAAATTAATTGACAAGAATACCCGATTTCTTTACGGAGAAATGCCAAGTAACCCTGGTCAGGCATTTTTCGATTTAGAAGCTGTAGCTGAACTTGCCCATAGATATGGTATTCCATTAATTATCGACAATACAGTTGGCTCGCCTGCATTAATTCGCCCACTCACATGGGGTGCGCATATCGTTATTCAGTCTGTAACAAAAACCCTTACCACAAGTGGTTTTGGAGTGGCAGGTGCAGTTATCGCAAGAAAAAATCTTGAGCTTAATATTGATAATGATTTATTAAAATCAGATTTTGCAAATTATATCAAGGCTTTACCAAATCGAGATAATGGTCCAAATATTTCGCCGATGAATGCAGTACTTTCATTAAACGATATCCGAACTTTAAGATCGAAAGTTGATTTGATGAGTAGAAGTACCATGAAGGTAGCTGAATTTCTTGAGAATCATAAACACATTGCACAGGTTGATTATCTGGGTTTAAAGTCCCATCCTTTGCATGAGTTAGCTAAAAAATATATGATTTTGGTTGATTCCGAAATTGATGATTTGTATAATGAAAAAGTTAATAGATTTGGACACCTGATGTCGTTCCGAATTAAAGGAAGTGCACAGAATACACGTGATGTTTTTGATGCATTTAAGCGAATTTGGCGAGCTACTGATTTAGGAAGAATAAAGTCTGTAGCTACCATCCCTGCAATTTCGACGCATCAGCAACAAGGAGAAGAATCCAGGGCAATAGCTGATGTACCGGCAACCCTCATTCGGTTATGTGTTGGTGGTGAACACCCTGATGATGTTATTGCTGATCTTGATCAAGCATTATCAGTTATGGATGGTAAAAAAGTTGTAAATTCATCACCGGAATTTTCAGCAGGTGGAGCTTCATCAGCCCGGCTTGGAAAATTTAATTAATCCCTAAACCTGACATCATGAAAAATAATATCGCACTCATAGGATTTGGTACGGTAGCCAAAGGCTTATGCGAAATCCTTAAAAAGAAAAAAGCTTACTTATACAATAAATATAATTTTGATTATTCAATAGTTGCCGTTGCTGATTTTGCTTATGGAAATGTTTACAATCCAAATGGTTTGGATATCGACCAGATGATAAAGGAAGCCGAAGCGAAGCAAAAATTCACCAAAGATCTTACAGATTTAGAGACTGAAGATTTAATTAAGAATTGCAATGCAAATATTGTTTGCGAATTAACATTTACTGATTTGAAAACGGGTGGCTCTGCCATTAGTTTTTGCAAAGCAGCACTCTCAGGTGGCAAGCATGTGGTAACAAGTAATAAAGGCCCTGCAGCTCTTTATTATCCTGAAATGAAAAAATTAGCAGATGAAAACGGTGTAAAGTTTATGATTGAAGGAACTGTTGTTGCTGGTACGCCAGTTATCAATTTAACTGATGGGCCACTTGCCGGTTGTGAAATTTCAAAAATCAGAGGTATTTTAAATGGAACTACCAATTATATGCTTACTGAAATGGAAAAGGGTATGGGTTATGAAGATGTTTTAAAAGTTGCGCAAGACTTGGGTTATGCCGAGGCTGATCCAACAGGTGATGTTGAAGGACATGATGCCAGAGGAAAAGTCACTATTTTGGCTAATATTGTGATGGGCGCTAACATTAAAATTTCAGATATTAGTTGTGAAGGAATAACGAAAATTTCAAAAGCAGATATTGAAGCAGCAAAGGCAAAAAATGCCCGTTGGAAACTAATAGGATCGGTTGAAAAGAAAGATGGAAAAGTAGTGGGAAGTGTTGCTCCTGAGATGGTTGATTTATCGCATCCGCTGGCAGGGGTAATGGGCGCAACTAATGCACTGACTTTCACAACAGATCTTCTAGGCGATGTGACCATCGTTGGAGTAGGAGCTGGGAAAATTGAAACTGGATTTTCAATTTTAACAGATATGCTTGCGATTCACAGATCATGTTAGAAATTTATATGTAAATAATAGCATCCATGGATGTCAATAAAAATCAGAAGGAATTTCGGGTTTTTGTGTAGTTGATTTTAGTAGATGGAATTCTTTCAGAATTTTAAAATTGAAAAACAAGAATCTGACCAAAAATTATTTGATTCTTTGCTTTCTGACTACTAGTAATTAAGGAGGTGGAATAAATATGGAATTCTGAAATACTTTTAATAAAATTGATCATAAATCGGAAGTGTCGAACAGTTGTATTTGGCGCTTTCATTATTTTTTAGCAACCGTTATCTTAATGTTATTGTTTTTAAATCACCAGTTTTAGTTTTATATTTTATATCTGCCTTGGAATAATTTTGTGCAATGATTACTTCAAATTCCAATACATTTGAGATGTTTTCTTTTTCTTCAGGCCCATTTGCCGAGAGCAAGGTAACAATTAAACAAGGAATGTTATTTTCCATCGTTCTATAAACATGATATCCATTAAAACTCGTTAAGGCAAAAAAACCATAGAGGGGATTTGACGAATTATAATCCATTATTTTCAATGATTTATACTCTTTTTTTTGCCCACTCATATTAAAATAGTGTCCATCGATAATTTCCTGTCCTTCTAAACCCGAAACCCAATACTTTGAATATGGGAGATCAACAATTTGCATTCGACCATTTCTTTTAGATAATGATTTAACAACAGAATGGTATGGTGGAGAACCAAAATTATTAAGTAGTAAACTCCTCTTATAGGAAGTTGTTTTAATTGGATCCTCTTCAACTGTAATTTGCGATAAATGTTTATCTACAAATACTCCATTCACGAATAAACTAACCGAAACATCATGAATCCCTGTGTTCTTAAATGATATGTTGAACGGAGTTTCTGGATTATGCCTGCTTACTTCCTGCTGACCGACTACAAAGTCATCAACCTCCCAAATTATATCACCTGCAGCCCCTTCGGGAATTATAAATGCTTTTAAATTAACACTATGATAATTTGCATAAATAGGGTATTCTGATTTTAATTCGTAGCTGATTGAGGCTGTTTTTCCCAGTTCTAAAGCCGCCATTTGCTCTTTATATTCATTAGCCTTACGTTTTCTTTCTGCTTCCGCAAATCCTCTATACTCATAACCCCTCGACATTTCTAATTCTTGTTCTTTCTTTCTCAAAGCATACTTTTCATTTTCGGATAGCGCTTGTCTTTTTTCTTCTTCTTTTCTCAATTCTTCTGTGATTTTTTCAGCCTCTTCAAATTCTTTCATCCGTTTCTGATGTCGTTCTCTGATTTGCTGGTTAATTTCGGCTTCTCTTTTTAATCGGGGAAGTAAATTTTTATCTTGATCAAGTAAACGGCTCCAGGAAACGAAATCTTCCCTTAACTTTTCGCAAGATGAATCAAGCTCATCACTTAAATCAGTGCACAAACCAGTAATTACTTTGAGTTTGCGTGTTAGAAGTTCAGTCTCATCATCTGTCCTTCCATCCGGAGTTTTCCAATATTCGTCGCAAAACGCAAAGGGAGTTTTATCATCATCAAAATCCGTTAGGCTTGCACTCATTACCTGTCCAACAGTATTATACATGTAATTCAATTTTGCCGTATAAGCAGTTTGCCTAATTTTTAAATCTTCAATATTAATTGTATCTGTCCGGGCTTTTGTAAAATAGGGTTGAACGACAAGGTTTTCTATTGCTCCTTTCAAATAATCAAAGGCTGAAGTAGGTGGGGATTTTATCAAATCATATAAGTCCATCAAACCTTTGATATAGGTTTTCATCATATTATTAATTTGATGACTTTGTGCTTTGGCAGCCAATTCGTCTATTTGTCCTTTAACTGCCATCAAGCTATTATGTAAATCTTTTGTGGCTTTTCGGATATTTTCTATATCCTGAATGTCTTTCTGGATTATTTCGAGGCGATTATCTTGTGCAGGAAGGTTGACAAAGAAGATAATGCTTAATAGGATGATTATTAAGTGTTTCATCTTTTTTCTTTTAAAAGTATAAAATATTTTTCAATTGCATATATTCTAATATATATTTAATCCCGACCTTTGTTTAAAACTATATAAAAATGAAAAAAGGTGCATATACATTACTAATAACTCCGTTTAGGAAAGATTTAAGCCTGGATGAAGAAGGTTTAAGAATACTTGTAAAAAGACAAATTGAAGCAGGAATTCACGGTATTGCTCCACTTGGAGTTACCGGCGAGAATACCTTAATGGATGATAAGGAGGTATATCGCGTGGTTGAAATTATTTCTGAGGAAGTGAATGGAAAAACCCTGATTATTCCTGATACATGTACTGAAAATCTGAGTGTTGCCAAAGAAAGAGTTAAAGTATACAAGGATTTAGGGGCAGATTATATTTCTGTGTTCTGTCCTTATTTTGTTCTTCCTAAAGCCGATGGAATTATAAAGTTTTATACTGATTTAGCCGATTATTCTGAAGTTCCAATTTTATTACATGGGGCAAAAGGCCGCACTGGGGTTGAATTGACTCCGCAAATTTCTGCTGTACTTGCAAAGCATCCAAATATTGTAGGGATAAAAGATGGAAACAAGGATCTGGGTCATTTATCACAAGTTATTCATCTTACACGTAACGATGATTTTAAAGTGTTTACAGGAAAAGATACAACTGCTTATGCGACTGCTCTTATGGGAGGCGCTGGTACTTTTACGGTTGCAGGAAATATCATTCCGGATATAATGGCACAAATGATAAATTTTGTGTTTGTGGGCAATTTTAATGAAGCAGAAAAAATGCATCACAAATATTTTGAAGTCTTTGATGCGCTCAGGTTCGAAACCAATCCGATGGCTGCCAAAGCTGCACTTAATTTAATGGGATTGCCAGCTGGAGCTTTGAGGCCACCTCTAACCCCTTTAAGTGAAAAATACGTTGACGAAATTAAAGAGATTTTAGTGGAGCGAAAAATGATATGAGTAGGATTCTAGTTAAATCACCTGCAACAACTGGTAATGTCGGCCCCGGTTACGACATTTTTGCCCTCTCACTTAGCCATCCTTACGATGAAATTGAGGTCGTATTAGATGGGAGTGGATTGGTGAAGATTGAAGTAGTTAACGACTCCCAAAATATTCCTACTGAATTAATTGAAAACACTGCCGGACTTGCAATTTTAGAGTTATTAAAAAGACAGCAACTAACGCAGGGGATGACCATCCGCATCATTAAAAAAATGAAATCGGGTGGAGGAATGGGTACAACAGGTGCCAGTGCAGCAGCAGCAGTTTATGGTGTGAATGAATTGCTTAAACTTAATCTTTCTACGAATGAGATGATTGATATTGCACGGATGGGTGAGGTTGCTTCTGGAGGATCGCCTCATGCCGATAATGTGGCAGCATCCATATTGGGTGGCTTTATTTTAGTTAAAAGCTATAATCCCATGAATGTGTTAAAAATAGAAATGCCGGAGTTTCCTGTTGTGTTTGCAGCTATTAAAAAAAGCCAGCGATCAACACGAGGATTTATAACCTACGAAATTGGACAGGAAAAGTTAAAAGATCAGATGGCAAGATGTTCCAGAATTATTCATGCTATTCATACCAATGATATACAAGAATTTGGATCAGCATTTAGCACCGATCATATCGCTGAACCTGTAAGAGCAGCTAGTATCCCTGAATATCAAGAGGTCAAAAAACAAGTAATCGGTGCAGGTGCCTATGGTTTCCAGATTAGTGGCGGAGGTTCATCAGTCATTTCTATTTGTAGCCCGAATAAAGTGGATGAGGTGGCTGACATCATGGAAAAAGGATTTGCAAATAATCCATTTTTTGTGCAAGTTTACAAAACAAAAACGAGCAACCAGGGCGTGGAAATAGTTAAATGAGACTGGTCATCCTGAACTTGTTTTAAGAGATATTTTAAAATTTGTGAATCCGAAACCAGTTCGGAATGATGTAATACTGACTAATTTTTAACTCATGAATATTCGATTCGATAATTTAAATGTACTTGTAACCGGTGCATCACGAGGTATTGGGAAAGCAATTGCTACTGAATTTGCAGCCTCAGGTGCAAGGGTAATTGCCCATTACCATAAAAATGCCGATAGTGCTAAACAACTTATTTCTGAAATTGAAGGGGAGGGGCATCTCACTTTTCAGGCAGATATTGCCAATCCTGATTCGGTTAAAGAAATGGTAAACCGTTTGGTTGATAAATTAGGCCATATAGATATTTTAATAAATAATGCCGGTGTATTTGAGGAGATGGATTTCTCAACAATAAATTATGAAGAGTGGCAGAACGCCTGGGCGAAAACCATGAACACTAATTTAACAGGAGTTGCTAATTTGAGTTTCCTTGTTGCAAAACATATGGTGAAAATTGGTGGAGGTAAGATTGTAAATATAACTTCTCGTGGTGCTTTTAGAGGTGAACCAACTGCTCCGGCGTATGGCGCTAGTAAGGCCGGATTAAATTCATTTAGTCAATCATTGGCAAAAGCATTGGCATTGCAAAAGGTGTTGGTTTATGCTTTGGCGCCCGGCTGGGTTGACACTGATATGGCTGCCTTAGGAATGGAAGGTCCGGATGCCCAAGAAATAAAAGATCAGAGTCCATTACGGCGAATAGCCAAACCCGAGGAAATTGCTCATTCAGTGGTAATGTTAGCTTCCGGTATTGAATTTATGACAGGCTGTATTTTAGATGTAAATGGAGCTTCTTATTTAAGAACCTAATTCATTAAATAAGGGTGTCGCCCCTATTTATAAGAGCAAGATTATCGAACATAATAAAAATAAATGTCATGCAAAAAAAAATAAAACTCCTTCTTACGATACTTGTTTTTTTTCTTTTATCATCAGAAATATTGGCTTGCACAACCTTTCTTATTTCTGGCAAATATACAATAGACGGAAAACCTCTTTTATTCAAAAACAGAGATACCAAAGAATTGAATAATTCATTGGTGTATTTTGAAGATGGGAAACATTCATATATCGGTGTGGTTAATGGAGACAATAATTGGAAAAATAAAGTATGGGGCGGATATAATAATGTAGGTTTTGCCATCATGAATTCAGCAGCTTATAATAATAATGTTGGAGATACTACGACTTTTCAGGATCAGGAAGGGATTGTTATGAAACTAGCCCTGCAAAATTGTGAAACTCTTGAAGATTTTGAGCTCTTGCTTGAATCTTTGCCAAAGCCTTGGGGGCTAGATGCCAATTTTGGAGTTATTGATGCCCAGGGAGGTGCAGCTTATTATGAAACGGGAAATTATGATTTTAAGAAATATGATGCAAATGATCCTATAGTTGCACCAAATGGGATTCTTGTTCGAACAAATCATTCTTTAAGAGGTGATCTCAAAAAAGGCTTTGGGTATTGCCGCTACAACACAGCCATCCAAGCACTTAATACTGCTTCTGCTGAAAAAAACATAGCCCCTCAAGTTTTGATAAATAATATTTCCCGAAATTTGACACATTCACTCACACAAACAGATCTTTGGGATGATTTGCCACTACAAAAAAGTGTACCTGAATTCCGGTTTTTCCTGGATTATATTCCTCGGATTTCTACTTCTTCAGCAATTTTGATTATTGGTGCAGAAGATAAAAGCCACGTTAATGAGGCAATGATGTGGACCATATTAGGTTTTCCTCTAACTTCAGTGGCTATACCAACATGGTTAGTGGGTGGTAATGATTTACCGAAATTAGTTTCATTGGATAAAAATTTACAATCACCCATTTGTAAAGCTGCTTTGAAGCTAAAAAAAGAATGTTTCCCCCTTACATATGATAAAGGGACAAACTATATTAACTTATCAGTATTAATAAATCAGCAAGAAAATGGCATCATGCAGCTTCTTCAGCCAGTTGAAAATAAAATTTTTGAAAAGGCAGATTTATTAAAGCCAGGGCTTATAAGTATTGAAGAAGCAAAAAGTGATATTCAGGATTTTTATCATTGGGTTGATCAGTACTTATCTGAAGTATACAGAGCCCAATTTGATATTGATCTTCTAAATAACTAAATCTTATATAGTAATAATTAACTGTTTTGTAGGAAATCAGGTTAATTATTTGAATCACTTCATATGTGATTTTACCTTGCCTAAAAGGTTTTACTTATAAATTATAAGTAAAACCTGAATCCAAACGCAAATTATTTACTAATTTTCTTCAATACAGCCAATCTGCTTTC
Source organism: Bacteroidales bacterium (assembly GCA_963674935.2). Classification (GTDB taxonomy): domain Bacteria; phylum Bacteroidota; class Bacteroidia; order Bacteroidales. The sequence goes on along the minus strand of CAXXWZ010000008.1, from coordinate 150,263 downwards.
ATATTTTATAAAAGATTAATTTTTTCTTTCGAGATTTTGTAAAAATCAATTTTTTTTATTTTGATTTATTACTTTTGTCTTCTTACTTAATTTAATTATATGAAGACAGATAAAATGAAATTTAATCCTGCTAGTCAAATCCAGGATTTAGAACAATTTGGTGAATTTGGTGGTGTAAATCCGGCAATCACAGATTCAGCAACTTTTACTTTTATGCAGGCAAAAACGATGCTTGAAACATTTCATGGAGAGGCCGAAGGTTGCTTTTTGTATTCACGTCATTGGAACCCAAGTAACAAATTTTTGGCCGATGCCATGGCCGCAATGGAAGGAACTGAAGCCGCATGGGTTACAGCTTCTGGAATGGGTGCAATTACAAATGCAATCATGCAAATTTGTAATAGTGGCGACCATATCGTGGCAAGCCGCACCATTTATGGTGGAAGTTATGCCTTCCTTAAAAATTATCTGCCAAAGTTTAACATTTCTGTAAGTTTCGTGGATATCACAAACATCGATCAGGTTAAGAATGCGATGAAGGATAACACCAAAATTATTTATACTGAAAGCATGACCAACCCGCTTCTTCAAATTTCTGATATTCCTACTTTATCGGAAATTGCAAACAAGGCAGGCATTCAGTTAATGGTTGATAACACATTTACCCCTATGATTATTAACCCGGCTAGTTTGGGTGCTCATATTGTAGTATATAGCATGACCAAATTTATTAATGGTAAAAATGATTGTGTGGCAGGCGCAATTTGCGGCACTTCTGACTTTATTGCTTCATTAATAGATGTGAATAATGGAACTTCAATGCTCTTAGGACCAGTTTTGGATCCTTTGCGTTCATCATCTATTCTGAAAAATCTTCATACGCTGCATATTCGAATGAAACAGCATAGTAGCAATGCACAATATCTTGCCAATTTCTTAAAAGATACAGGAATTAAAGTCGTTTATCCAGGTTCGACAAATCATCCACAGCATGAATTATTCAAAAGTATTATGAATAAAAAGTATGGTTTTGGTGGCTTAATTACAATTGACGTTGAAACTGCTGAAAAAGCTGCAGAGGTGATGGAATTAATGGAAGCAGATGGCGTTGGATATTTGGCAGTAAGTTTAGGATACTTCAAAACATTGTTCAGTAATTCGGGCAAAAGTACTTCTTCGGAAGTTCCGGAAAATGAACAGAAAGAGATGGGTTTATCAGATGGTTTAATTCGATTCTCGGTTGGATTAGATGACGATATTGAAAGAACTGCTGAAAAAATTATGACATGTTTAAAGAAGGCTAATTTATTGAGCAAATAATATTTTATAGCAATATATTCTTTGAGGGTTGTGGCATATTTAATGCTGCAACCTTTTTTATGAGAAATGGGCTTTTTTAGAATCATTGTAAATTAAAAATTATCTGCATAAATATTCGTATAAATGATTATAAAATTGTATAATTGTAAATAAATACAATTTATAACGCATAAAAATACAATTATAGCATGATCGCATTTAAAGAATTTCTGTTGTCAGTAACTAATGAAACCCATATCCCATTTGCCAGAGAAATTGAATTGCTTTTTGAGCATGCCACCAGCGAAAAGAGTATCGGACTAAATCTTAAAAAGGGACAATATATTGGGGAGAAAATAATTAAGGGTGATGCAATAATTGCAACCAAACAAGGACGTCTTGCTGGATTTTGTTACATAAGAAAGAGAAATGATGACGATTATATTTCCATATCGGGTATTGTTGTAGTTCCTCAATTCAGGAAAATGGGATTGGCTAAAAAGATGATTGAGGAGATTTTTCAGGTAGCAAGAACAAAATATCCTAAAGCAAAAATCTTTAGCTTAACAACCAGTTCGGAAGTGATGAGAATAAACAGCCTTCGTGGATACAAATCTGTTAACTATGCCAAATTAAGTACCTCTAATAAATTTTGGGCAGAATGTTCAGATTGTCCTAATTATAATTTTTTACAGAAAAATAATAACACCAGATGTTTGTGTTCGGCTATGCTATTCAATCCTTTTAATTTCAATATTGAAGATGAGTATGAGTTGAATGATCAATCGGTTAAAAAGAAAACACAGTCAAATTTACAATTAAAGTAAAAATTTTTTAGCTTCGAGTTTAATTCAGGGTAGCATGAACAATAAGCAATTACGAAAAGTTAGAACAAAAGAAATTATTCGGGATAACATTATCAGTAGTCAGGATGATTTATTGAAACTATTAAGGGATGAAGGATTTAGCTTAACTCAAGCAACCTTATCTCGTGATCTTAAGAAAATGAAAGTTTCTAAAATCGCTGATACATCAAATTCTTATCGTTATATCTTGCCCGAGGAATCTCTTCCAAGGCTCAAATCTGATGTTCGTGGTTTCTTGTCTCTCGAGTATTCTGGTAATATAGCTGTGATTAGGACCTTAGCCGGATATGCAAGCCCGCTAGCTGTTTTAATGGATAATAATCCTTCAGATTTATTTATTGGAACCATAGCTGGTCGGGATACTATTTTTGTGACATTAAATGAGGAAAATACTGATCGCCAAGAATTTAAAAATTATTTGGATGGTATTTTATTTGAAAGTTAGGAGTAGCTATCATATACCATCACAAATAAAAAACCATCCCGACTTATGTCGGGATGGTTTTTTATTTTATTAAAATAATTCTTAGTCTAAATAATTTTCAATAGGTTGACATGTACAAACTAAATTCCGATCACCAAAAGCGTCATCAACTTTAGTAACTGTTGGCCAATACTTGTCATTTTTTGACCAGGCTTTTGGATAAACTGCTTTTTGGCGTGTATAAGGAAATTTCCAATCGTCTGATGTTGCCATTTCAGCTGTATGAGGTGCATTACAAACAACATTATTTCCTTGTTCAGCTTTGCCTTCTTCAACTTCTTTAATCTCTTCACGAATGGCAATCATGGCATCAATAAAACGATCAAGCTCGTACAAAGGCTCGCTCTCGGTTGGTTCAACCATTAAAGTGCCATGAACAGGGAATGCAACGGTAGGCGCATGGAATCCGTAATCCATTAATCTTTTTGCCAGATCAATAACAGGAATGTTGGCAGTGTGATGGAATGTATTACAATCTAAAATCATTTCGTGAGCAACCCTATTATTCTTTCCTGTGTAAAGAATTTTATAATGACCTTCTAAACAAGATTTCAAATAGTTCGCATTAAGAATTGCATATTTTGTAGCCTCTAATAAACCATCTCCGCCAAGCAATTTTATGTAGCCGTACGAAATAGGTAATACCAAAGCACTTCCGTATGGAGCAGCTGCAACTGCATTGATTCCCTTTTCGGTTTCACTATAAATATGTTTTGGAAGAAAATCAACCAAATGAGCTGCAACACCAATCGGTCCAACACCAGGTCCGCCACCGCCATGAGGGATGGCGAATGTTTTATGCAGATTCAGGTGACAAACGTCAGCACCAATAACTCCGGGATTGGTTAAACCAACCTGTGCATTCATGTTTGCACCATCCATGTAAACTTGTCCTCCATTTTCATGAATAATGTCCATTATTTCAAGGATGCCTTCTTCAAATACACCATGAGTTGAAGGATAGGTAACCATTAGGGCACCTAAGTTTTCTTTATGCTCCTCAGCCTTTGCTCTTAAATCATCCAAGTCGATGTTTCCGTTTTCATCACATTTGGTGACCACTACTTTCATCCCGGCCATAACAGCACTTGCTGGATTGGTTCCGTGTGCCGATGAAGGAATTAAGCAGATGTTTCGGTGGTATTCATTTCGGCTTTTATGATATTCTCTGATTACTGCTAACCCGGTGTATTCACCTGAGGCACCTGAGTTAGGCATTAAAGACATGCCTGCAAAACCTGTAATGGTGCATAAATCTTTGCATAAATTGTCAATTAGTTCCTTATATCCTTCTGCCTGATTGGTTGGCACGAACGGGTGAATTGATCCAAATTCGGGCCAGCTGATCGGGAACATTTCTGCACCGGCATTTAGCTTCATGGTGCATGACCCCAAAGGAATCATTGAACGGTTCAGCGATAAGTCTTTAATCTCAAGTTTTTTGATATATCTCATCATTTCTGTTTCTGAATGATAAGAGTTAAAAACTTCATTGGTGAGAAAAGCACTTTTTCGTTGAAGGGTTTCCTGAATTTTTATTTCCTGACAAGTTTTGCAAATTGGAGTATACAGAAAATGTTTTTCTCTTGATTTTGCAAAAACTTCCAATATTTCCTGAATATCAGCTCTACTGGTGGTTTCATCAATACTAATTCCGATATGGGTTTCGTCGATATATCTGAAATTAATTTCATGCGCTTCAGCAATCATTTTTAAATCAGCAATTTTTACTTTTTCAGGTAATCTAATTTTCAGCGTATCGAATAAATATTCGTTCTCTTGCTCATAGCCATACACCATCATTTCTTTTCCTAAACAAACCGCTAAACAGTGAATATCGCCTGCAATTTCTAATAAGCCTTTAGGTCCATGATAAACAGCATACATGCCTGCCATTGTAGCCAGCAATGCCTGAGCGGTACAAATGTTTGAAGTGGCACGCTCGCGTTTGATATGTTGTTCACGAGTTTGTAAAGCCATTCGCAAAGCTCTATCACCATTTCTATCTTGTGAAATTCCAATGATTCTTCCTGGAATGTTTCTTTTGTAGGCTTCAGTTACAGCAAAGAATGCAGCATGAGGACCTCCATAACCCATTGGTACTCCAAATCGTTGTGTGCTTCCTAAAACTACATCAGCTCCCCATTCACCCGGAGGGGTTAACATGGTTAAACTCATGATATCAGTTGCAGCAATAACTCCAATTTGTAATTCATGTGCTTTTTCTGTGAATGTTCTAAAGTCGTGGATAGCTCCAAATCGATCAGGATATTGTACCAAGGCTCCAAAAATGGTTTCATCAAATTCAAAATCTTGATGATCTCCAAAAACCAATTCAATATCAAGTGAATTAGCCCTGATTATAAGTGTGTCGATGGTGTGAAGGAATATGGTATTTGAAACAAAGAATTTGTTGGCACCACTTTTCACCATTGCGCGTGGTCGGCTATTAAAAAGCATGATCATGGCCTCAGCAGCTGCAGTTGCTTCATCAAGTAATGAAGCATTTGCAATTGGAAGACCTGTTAAATCCGAAACCATGGTCTGGAAATTCAAAAGTGCTTCCAATCTGCCTTGCGAAATTTCAGCTTGGTAAGGAGTGTATGATGTATACCAACCTGGATTTTCTAATATATTTCTAACAATAACTGCGGGGGAAATTGTATTATAATAACCTTGTCCGATATAAGTTTTAAAGATCTTATTTTTTGAAGCAATTTTTTTAATGTGATTGAGGTACTCATATTCATTCATCCCAGGAGGTAAGTCCAGTGGTTCTTTTAATCGAATGTTTTTGGGAACAGTTTCGTCAATTAGGGCATCAATTGAAGCTGCCTTAATTTTTTTGAGCATTTCAATGGTTTCACTTTCTCGAGGGCCATTATGACGGCTAACAAAATTCTTGATCATATTCTGAAATATTATAAAAATGGATGATGAAATGAACTAAATTATTGAGGACAAAGATAAATAATCTTTGTTGATTTTAGAGCTTGATTTTAAAGTTTTGTGAATTGTTTCACAGTAGTTGGGTTTGTGACTGATTTCGTTCATTTTCTTTGCTCCTCAACCCCTTGACCATGCTCGGAGTGAGCTTCAAACGAACCATAAGACAAGAAACTTTTCCAAAGGTGTTCCTTGTACTTAGCACAAAAATAAGTTTTATTTTTCTTGAAAAAATTAAGGAATTAATAATTGAATATAAAAGGGTTGGCTCAAAAAAATCGCGAGCAAGCGTTGGGTTGTGTGTAGGGAGCATCGTTTTTTATGTTTTTGGTTCTTTTTTGAATAAGAACAGAATAAAATCCTCACTATTTTTAAAGTATTATGTTCATTTTCTTTGTGTACCCAAAGAAAAGAACCAATAGAAAGGGTACTTTTTCAAATGTATTTTTTCTGCATTTTTCATATTTCAAAATATCAAAGTGAAAAACAAAACCTATACTTCGAAAAAGTAAAATTGATTATCTTTAAATTGAAATAGAATTCTCAAATCACGACAGTTCTAATAATTAGATTAATATTGCAGTCAATTAATAATTTGTTACTAATTACAGATTTGTATGTTCCCGATTGATATCCGTACCTTATATCTTAGCTATATAGTAATTAATATTGTTAATCTTATATTAATAGGATCAATATATATTCAAATAAAAAAAAGATTCCCTGGAACGCTATTAATATTGCTTAGTTTTTTCATGAGTGCAACAGGAAATATTTTGGTCTTTTTTCGCTCAGTAATTCCCGATTGGATTTCTATTTCTTTGGCCAATACACTGGTGGTTTCCTCAACTGTTTTATTGTTAATAGGGCTTGAGAAATTTGTAAAGAAAAGAGGCGTGCAAATTCAAAACTATATTCTAATTTTTATTTTTTTTCTTGTTCATACTTATTTTGCTTTTATTAAGCCAGATTTGAATGCAAGGAACATTAATCTTTCAATGGCTTATCTGCTGTTAAGTTTTCAAATTGCATTTTTAATGCTAAAAAGGACACCTTTAAGCATGCGCAAGATAACTCGTTCGGTAGGAATTGTATTTTGTGCCGTATTTATTATTCAATTTCTACGTATAATTTTTATTTCACAAAATCACGAATCGAATTCAAACTATTTTTATTCACAACCTTTAGAGTCCGTATTTTTATTATCATGGGAAATCATTATAGTACTCCTTGCTTATAGCATTTCGTTAATGTATAACGAACGTTTGATAATTGAGGTTCATGCTCAGGAAGAAAAATTTTTCAAAGCATTTCACGCCGCTCCATTTATCATATTAATATCTAAACTTTCGGATGGAGAGATTTTTGAAGTGAACAAAGGAATTCAAGCAATTTCAGGGCATCAGCCGAATGATCTCATCGGTTCAAAATCTACAGATTTAAATTTATGGAAACAGGAAGCGGATCGCCACAAATTTATCACAGATTTAAGATTGAAAGGATTTGTCATCGAAGATGAATACTTATTTCGTAAGAAATCTGGAGAGCTTTTCATAGGGCTAATCTCAGCTGAAATTATAAATATTAATAATGAACAATGTATCATTTCTGTTATTAGCGACATCTCAAATAGAAAGCGTGCTGAGGTTAAACTAAAGGAGAGCGAAGCTTCGTTGAGGGAAATAAATTCAACAAAAGACAAATTTTTTTCCATCATTGCTCACGACCTGAGAAGCCCATTTAACGGCATTCTTGGTTTTAGTGAAGTTTTGAGCGAACAAGTCAGGAACCATAATTATGAAGGAATTGATAAGTATGCCGAAATTATTAATACTTCCTCGCAACGAGCTATGGATTTATTATCAAATTTGATGGAGTGGTCCAGATCACAAACAGGAAGGATGGAGTTTAATCCGGAATATATTGATGTTGTTGTATTGATTAATTCTGTTAACGAATTATTAAAGACTACGGCTGAACAAAAATTAATTAATGTCACGCTGAATATTCCATACAATCTTATTTTATATGCTGATAAAGCAATGATAGAAACTGTTTTGCGAAATCTATTATCAAATGCCATAAAATTTACCCCAAAAAAGGGAGAAATAATTATTTCTGCGGAAGAAAAAGAAGATGAATATTTAATATTTATTAAAGACAGTGGAGTAGGGATTGGAAATAATAATCTAGAAAAATTGTTTCGAATTGATGGTTCCTTTTCAACTTTAGGTACTGCAAATGAAAATGGTACCGGACTCGGGCTTATCCTTTGCAAGGATTTTATCGAAAAACACAAAGGTGAAGTTTGGGTAGAAAGTGAAGTAGGTGTTGGAAGTAAATTTTATTTTTCTTTACCCAAAACGTAAAGTAATTTACAGCTGGAAATCGTTAACGTAAATTTGATTAAATATCGAATACTAGTGTTGTTTAAAACAATAGCTTCTTTATTGGTAAATCAGATTATATGATGGTTTGGTTTTATATCCGGATCGAATATTCATATCCCTTTTTCGATTAATCAACATCTTTTTATTAACAACAGGATTTAGTATCTGTTTCAGAAAATATTGCATTTCTCATAAAAAATGTTATACTATGATTATCACAGATATAAATTTAATAGGAGAAAATAAGTTTTATGATTCAAACAAAAGTATTTAATACCATTAACAAACCAAATCGCACAGAAAAAGAAAACTTGATTGATTTCTTATTTAATAATTTACAAGAGTATGGAGATCCCAAAGCTGATATCGAAAAAGCAATTAATTACGCATTAAAGGAAACTGAATCTTTTGGGGGATTTGCATTGGTTTCATATTTTGAAGATGAAATATCAGGCGCTGTAATTGTAAATCAAACCGGGATGAAAGATTATATTCCGGAAAACATATTAGTTTATATTGCCACACACAAAAATCAAAGAGGTAAAGGAATAGGAAAAATGTTAATGCAAAAGTCCATAGAAATTGCGGAAGGTAATATTGCTTTGCATGTTGAACCAGATAATCCGGCTAGATTTTTATATGAAAAAGTGGGATTTAGCAGCAAGTACATAGAAATGCGTTTAATAAAGCCTACAAAAAATTAATATTTTCTTAATTAAAGTATCAAGTAGCATAGATTCAATAAATTGAATCTATACTACTTTTTAAATTTTATATTATGCACTTTATCGACATCTTAGTTTTTGTTATCTATTTTGCAGCAATGCTTGGAGTAGGTATCTACTTTTTTAGGAAAAACAAAAACATTGAAGATTATTATATAGGTGGAAGATCTTTAGGGAGCTGGCATATTGGATTATCTGTTGTAGCCACAGATGTGGGTGGCGGATTTTCGATAGGCCTCGGAGGATTAGGATTTACCATTGGGCTTGCCGGATCATGGATGCTCTTTACGGGTTTAATCGGAGCATGGCTAAGTGCGGTTGTATTAATTCCAATCGTGAGTAAGCTTTCTAATAAACATAAATTTTTCACTTTCCCTCAAATATTCGAACATTTTTACAATGGCAAAGTTGCATTAATTGCAGGAATTATTTCTGCTATTGGTTATATCGGCTTTACAAGTTCTCAGTTATTGGCCGGTGCAAAACTGGCATCTGCCACATTTGTGGAAATTGACTTTTTAACTGCACTCATTATTATGGGTGTAATTGCAGTTATTTATACCGGAATTGGAGGTATGAAAGCTGTCATTTACACTGATACCATACAATGGATCATCCTGATGTCAGGCCTTATCCTTATTGGAATTCCAGTTTCTTATTATGCCATTGGTGGAATCGATACCATTAAAGCAACCCTGGGGCCTGAATTCCTATCTCTGGGAAATATTAATTGGCAACAAATAGTGAATTGGGGTGTTACAATTATCCCAATTTGGTTTGTAGGGATGACTTTATACCAGCGCATTTATGCCTCAAAAAGTGAAAAACAGGCCAGAAAAGCCTGGTTCATTGCAGGCTTGTTCGAATGGCCTTTGATGGCTTTTATGGGCGTTACACTGGGGTTGTTTTCGAGGGTAGCTTTTGAAAACGGCATGTTTACAGATCTTGGTTATTCATTAAGTGCAGGTATGGATCCTGAAATGGGATTACCGGTTTTATTAAATACCGTATTGCCTGTTGGACTAATGGGGCTCATGCTTTCGGCATATTTTTCAGCTGTACTTTCCACCGCAGACAGTTGCCTGATGGCAGCTTCAGGGAATGTACAAACTGATATATTAAGCAAATTTTTTAAATTAAAAAAAGACCGTAAATCGCAATTAAAAGCATCGCAAATTGTTACGCTCAGTATTGGTGCATTGGCTTTATTGCTGGCCTCCTATATGACCAACGTTCTTGAATTAATGCTCTATTCCTATGCCTTCATGGTTTCCGGCTTGTTTATTCCGATTTTGGTTGCTTTGTATGGCAAAATGCCCAATTCAATTGCTGCCATTCTCTCAATGGTAATTGGAGGAACGACAACAGTAGCTCTGATTATTTCAAATCTTAAATTACCCTTTGATTTGGATGCAAATATCTTTGGAATTACGGCTTCGGCATTTGTTTATTTTTCAGTAAATTTCATAATTAAAAAAACAGCAAGATGATAAAAAAAATTATTGAGCTGAGGCATGAACTTCATCAATATCCCGAAGTTTCAAATAACGAATACAAAACTTCAGATCGGATTGTAAATTTCATGAAAGCATTCAAACCTTCTGAAATACTAACTTTAAGTAAAACAGGGAAGGCTTTCGTTTTTGAAGGAGCTGAGCCTGGAAAAACAATTGTATTCAGAGCAGAATTGGATGCCCTGCCGATTGAGGAAAAATCTTCGCTTTCCTATGCTTCTGCTAATCAAAATGTATCGCACGTTTGTGGCCACGATGGTCATATGGCTATTCTGGCTGGATTGGCTCAAAAAATAGCAAATGAAGTTCCCAAATACGGAAAAGTAGTTTTACTATTTCAACCTGCCGAAGAAGTGGAACAAGGTGCAAAAGATGTGATGGAAGATCCACAATTTAGAGAATTAGAATCCGACTATATTTTTGCTCTTCATAATATTCCGGGGATTAAAAAACACAATATCGTTATGAAAAGCGGCAGTTTTTCTGCTGCTTCCAAAGGCATGACCTTTAAACTTTTTGGTAAAACTGCGCATGCCGCGGAACCTGAAAATGGTGTCAGCCCTGCTAATGCCATCTCCAGACTTATTAATCAGCTTCATGAATTGAAAGAAAATAAAAGCCTATTTAAAGATCTGGCATTGCTCACCATTATTCATATTCAACTAGGTGAAATTTCTTTTGGAACATCGCCCGGTTATGCTGAAATAAGAGTCACTTTGCGTTCTTTTGAAAATGAAGACATGGATGTATTAACTGCCCACACCGAAAAAATAATCAAGGAAATATCGAAAGTAGAAAATTTAAAATGTGAAATATCTTATTCTGAAGAATTTCCCGCAAGTGTAAATAATGATGAGTGTTTGCGCTATGTTGAAGAATCGGCAAAACAAAATAATCTAGAAATAGAATATGTTGAAAATCCATTTAAATGGTCGGAAGATTTTGGGTATTATGCTCAGCATTACAAGTCTTGTTTGTTTGGTTTGGGGTCTGGAATAACACAGCCACCACTTCACAATCCCGATTACGATTTTCCGGATGAAATAATTGAAAGTGGCATAAACATGTTTTATCGTATTTATAAAAAAATCAATTTACAAAATGACAGATAGTTCAGTAATAACCATTGATGAAAAATCGCTGCAAAATAACGTCGCTTTTCTAAAAAAGAAAATGGGCCAAAAGGTTATCATATCGGCAGTTGTTAAAGCCAACGCCTATGGACATGGCATTGAGCAAATTGTTCCTCTTTTTGAAAAACATGGAATTAATCATTTCTCGGTTTTTAGCTATGAAGAAGCGATCAGGGTATATAATAGTCTTTCAGAACCCCAAACTATAGTAATCATGGGTTGGATTTCTGATGAAAATATGAGCGATGTAATTGAAAAAGGAATTGAGTTTTATATCTTTAATGTTGAACGTTTGCAGCTTGCAATTACCTGCGCTAGAAAACTAAATATTAAAGCAAGCATTCATTTGGAAGCGGAAACTGGAATGAATCGTTCGGGATTGGATATGGCTGAATTGAATTTATCTATTTTAATGATTAAGGAAAATGCAGCATTTATAAATGTGGTTGGTTTTTGTACACATCTTGCAGGAGCAGAAAGCATTTCAAATCATCCCAGAATACAAAAACAGCTAAAGAAATTTCATAAAATGTTAAGTGTTCTGGAAACAAATAACATCATACCAACATATAAACACGTCGCAAATTCTGCAGCAGCTTTTATTTATCCAAAAGCAAGAATGGACATTGTGAGAATAGGAATTATGCTCTATGGTTTTTGGTCAAGCATCGAAGTTTTTATTCAATACATCAACAATAAAACCAATAAAACTGACCCCTTAAATCGAATTCTTAATTGGAAGAGTCAGATCATGTCCATCAAAGAAGTTAAGTGTGGTGAATTTGTTAGCTATGGAATTTCGTATCTTGCTCAAACAAATATGAAAACTGCCCTTATCCCGATTGGATATGCATCCGGATATAGTCGTTCGTTAAGCAATAAAGGAAGGGTTCTGATTCAGGGGCAAAGATGCAGTGTGATTGGCGTTGTTAATATGAATATGATTATTGCCGACATTTCAAATTTATCAAATGTTGAGGTTGGTGATGAGGTTGTCATTATTGGAAAACAAGACGATCTGGAAATTAAAGTAAGTGCCTTTAGCGATATTAGTGATCAGCTCAATTACGAAGTGTTAGCCCATTTATCCGAATTAATTAAACGAACCGTTGCAGAAAAACAATAATCATGGCATATATAAATTTAGACTTTAAAAAATTAAAATCGAATTTCGACTTTTTAAACAGTCTCTTTCTTAAAAACAATATTCAATGGTCAGTTGTTTCAAAAATGCTTAGTGGAAATAAAGATTTTTTAACAGCTTTGCTAAAATTTGATATAAAACAAATTTCTGATTCAAGGGTATCAAATCTTAAAATGATTAAATCAATTAATCCGAAAATTGAAACTATATATATCAAACCACCTGCTAAACGTTCAATACCAAGTATAGTCAAATATGCCGATATAAGCATGAATACAGAATTTGAAACCATAAAATTACTTTCAGATGAAGCAAAAAGGCAAAATAAAACTCATAAAATAATCATCATGATTGAGTTAGGCGAACTTCGAGAAGGGGTTATGGGAGAAGATTTTATTGATTTTTACGAAAGTGTTTTCAAATTAAATAATATTAAAGTTGTTGGTATTGGAGCAAACTTATCTTGCTTATATGGCGTTTTACCAAATCACGATAAACTCATCCAGTTGAGCCTATACGAACAATTAATCGAAGCGAAATTTAACAAACAAATACCCTATGTTTCAGGTGGGTCTTCAGTTACTATTCCTTTAATTTTCCAAAATTTATTGCCAAAAGGGATTAATCATTTTAGAGTAGGAGAAACCTTGTTTTTAGGAACAGATGTTTATAATAACGCTAAGTTTAAGAAAATGCACGCCGATGTATTTAGCCTGTATGGAGAAATTATTGAATTAAATGAAAAACCGATGGTTCCGATGGGAGAATTGGGAACAAATGTTGAAGGCGAAAATTTTGAGTTTAACGAAAATGATATTGGAGAAACATCTTTCAGAGCAATTATTGATATTGGCCTGCTTGATGTTGAAACAGATCACATTGAATTAGTTGACAAAGCTTTGGAAATAGCGGGAGCAAGTTCCGACATGATTGTAATCGACCTTAAAGAAAATGTGAAGAAATACGCAGTTGGAGACCTAATTGAGTTCAAGTTGGATTATATGGGTATCCTAAGAATTATAAATTCAAAATATATAGGGAAGAAAATATCAAATAATAACTAAGCACCATAATATCACAGATTGTTTTATTTGTATAAACAGGTTTTATGGTTGACTAAAAAGAATAATGATTGTTTTAGTTATAGAAATGTAATTAGGGCAAACGGAAAAAGTAAGTTTTACATGCAATAGTATAGCTCAATACTTCTTGGATGAGTGTTTTGTAATTTATGCTGATTTTGATTCTATTACTGCCAAATACCTGATAAGATAGCCTATTAAATAATTCTACTAAATAACTTAATGTTTCTGAAATGCTTTAAATGAGCCTGACCAAATGTGTGATATTCTATCTGCTTCATTTTTGAAGGTTATTGAACTTGTCGGTAATGACCTTTTAGAAGGCTTAATCGTGAACAAAATTAATAATTGATGGATGTAAAATTTCGAATGTAGGATGACTTAAGATACCGCTTTTTGTATTTTGCATACATTGAGTTACTATAGATGTCTAAATTTACTCTATATTTACTTTTGATTTTAAGATAAGTTATTCGCTTATCTTTTAACACCAGAAAGTGAGTGCCAAGTTTGATTAATTTATAAATAAAACCATATCAAAAAGCGCAGTACAATTCTGAAAGGGTTTGTAAGGCGTTTTATTTTACCCAAATAACTTTAGCGTAAGCCTTGAAAAATTTGAATATTATGAAAAATGGAAACCGATTATTTGTGAAATGTTTTTTTATCTGTTCATTCATTATTTTGATGAACGCTTCGTATGCATGTACGGCGTTTATGTTAAAAACCAGTGACGGTATAGTGACTGGAAGATCTTTAGATTATAGCCAGCCCTCAATTTACGATACTCAAGTGTTTAAAATTGGTGACATCATTCAATCTGTATACAAGGATGTCATATTAGATACTCAATTTTCGTGGGAAGTGAAGCATGAGTTTATTACGGTAAATAATGTATTTACTGAGCCATCAACTTATCGTGTAGCTTTCGAAGGAATGAATAAGGCAGGTATATCAATAAGTGGTAATTTAGCAAGTGCTGATTATCCAAGTGAAGATCTATCCAAACCTACACTATCATCTGATGATATTGTTCGTTATATCCTTTCTCTTGCATCAAATATGGAAGAAGCAAAAACATTATTCACTTCAATAAATATTGATAGTCATTGGCAATATCACTATGTCATTTTTGATAGTGTTGGAAACAGCCTTGTGGTAGAGTTTATTGATGGTAAAGCTAAGTTTTTTGATAATGTAACTCCAATTCTTACAAATAATCCAGGAATTGATTTTCATCTAAGTAACTTAAATAATTTTGCAAATTTAAAAAATCATAACCTTGAATCAATCACAGCCAGTAGTGGAAATCAATTTCACGGAGCAGGAATGTATGGGCTTCCTGGTGATTGGATGTCACCTGGAAGATTTATTAGAGGATATTTTATGATTAAAGAAGGGCAGGAGTACATAACCAATATAAAAGAAGCGATAAATTTAGCATCTAAAATTATAAACTCAGTAAGCTTGATAAAAGGAATTGATCTTGGAATATCAGAAATATCTGATCCTATTTACACGCAATTGCAGATAATAAAAGATATTAAAAACAACAAAATTTATCTAAAGAGATATGATGATTTTGAATGGTCTGAGGTATCTTACTAAATAGTTAATTTTGAGTAGGATTCTTTGATTGAAAGACTAACCAAAAATTTATTCTTATTGAATAATGAGCATAAAAAAATCCCTCTCGCATTTTTGCGGGAGGGATTTTTAATATAGGGTTTAAACTTATTGTTTAATTCTCATTTTATAGAACGAACGATATACAAAGTATAATGCTACCAATAAGAAAGCAACACCGAAATAAGGAGCCATTTCTCTAAATTGAGGAGCAATTGCGATTTCCATTGCTAACAGTCCGAATAAAGTAGTGAACTTAATAATTGGGTTTAAAGCGACTGAAGAAGTGTCTTTGTAAGGATCACCAACTGTGTCACCAACAACAGCTGCATCGTGCAAAGGAGTGCCTTTTTCTTGCATATCAACTTCAACAATTTTCTTAGCATTATCCCATGAACCACCTGCATTAGCCATAAAAATTGCCTGGTATAAACCAAAGAATGCAATTGAAATTAAATAACTAATGAAAAGCGAAACTGGTAAGTTAGATCCTGAAGGTGCTGATAAAAATGCAAAAGCCATAGCAAATGAGAAAATGGCAATAAAGATATTCCACATTCCTTTTTGGGCATACTGGGTGCAAATTTTAACAACTGCTCTTGATTTTTCTACATCTGCTTTTTTAGGTGCATTAGGATCTAGATTAATATTGTCTTTGATATAAGCCACAGCTCTACTGGCACCTGTTGAAACAGCTTGAATACTAGCTCCTGAGAACCAATAAATAACTGCACCACCAGCTAAGAATCCCATAATGGTAAATGGATTTAATAGGTTTAGTATTTCTTCCGGCTTTACGTGTAAAGTATGTTGAATCACTAAAATTAGGGAGAAAATCATGGTTGTAGCACCAACAACAGCAGTTCCAATTAGAACCGGTTTTGCAGTAGCCTTAAAGGTATTGCCGGCTCCATCATTTGCCTCTAAATAATATTTTGATTTTTCGAAATCAGGTTTAAATCCAAAATCTTTTTCAATTTCTTCCGAAATTCCTTCAGTTTCTTCAATCAATGATAATTCATAGATTGACTGTGCATTATCGGTTACCGGGCCATATGAGTCAACCGCAATGGTAACAGGTCCCATCCCTAACATTCCAAAAGCTACCAATCCAAAGGCAAAAATCGAAGGATAAATCATTACTTCACCTAAACCAAAAGTACTGGCGATGTAAGCAATGAACATCAAGAAGAAGAATACCATTCCCAACCAAAATCCTGAGAAGTTACCGGAAACCAAACCTGCGAGTATATTTAAAGATGCGCCGCCTTCTTTAGAAGCTTCTACAACTTCTTTAACGTGAGTTGAATTTGGTGAAGTAAATATTTTTGTAAATTCAGGAATTAGGGCAGCGCCTAAAGTTCCGGCACTTATAATCACTGAAAGTGTTAACCAAAGTTGATTTGGTAAATGTGCGATTGTTAAATAACTAACTGCGAAAGTTACAACGATTGAAAGAATAGAGGTTATCCAAACCAAAGAAGTCAGTGGCTTTTCAAAATCCATGTCATCAGCGTTTTTGTACTTCGAGTTTGCGATTAAACCATTAACCCAGTAAGAAACAATGGACGTAACGATCATTAAAATACGCATCACAAAAATCCAAACCAAAAGATCTGTTTGTAAGGAAACATCAGTAATTGCTAAAAGAATAAAAGAAATAAGCGCAACACCGGTTACACCATAAGTTTCAAATCCATCAGCAGTTGGTCCGACAGAGTCACCGGCGTTATCACCCACACAGTCGGCAATGGTACCAGGATTACGAGGATCATCTTCTCCAATCTTGAAAATAACTTTCATTAAATCAGATCCAATATCAGCAATTTTAGTAAAAATACCACCTGCAATTCGAAGAACAGATGCACCTAGAGATTCACCGATCGCAAATCCAATGAAACTTGCACCGGCATATTCACCAGGAACAAACATCAAAATGATTAACATCATGATTAACTCTAATGAGATTAGTACAACACCAATACTCATCCCTGCAGTTAAAGGAATATTTAATAATTTAATTGGTTTACGCTCAAGTGATGCGAATGCCATACGTGAGTTAGCAAGTGTATTCATTCGGATTCCAAACCAAGCAACACTGTACGAACCCAGGATTCCTAAAACAGTCCACCCCAAAATCATGGCAACACCACCAAATCCGAAATTAGCGTCAGAAAGATAGCCGAAGTAAAAAGCAACAGCAGCGCCGATAAATAAGAAAAGAATCGCTAAAAATTTACCCTGTTGTAAAAGATAAGTTTTTCCGGTTTCGTAAATAACCTGAGCAACATCAAGCATTGATTGATGCGCTCTTATTTTTTTAACTTTTAAAAATTGGAATAATCCGAACAGAAAACCTGCAAAAGTTATTAAAAATCCCCAATAAAGAATTGTTTGGGATCTTACTTCATCCGGAATTACCAGATCAGCCTCACTCGCGAACGATAGAATAGGCAATAATGAAACAGTTAATAAAGCAAATAGTTTTTTCATTTGTACGATATTTGATGGGTTAAAATTACAGTGAGCTAAAATATGAAAGTTTTCCTTATTAGGGAAATAATTCATTGGCCTAATAGGCTTAACAATCATATGCAAGGTTTTGTATATATGGAATACATACTCCTATGCCATTTACCTAAAATTAGTGTTGATAAAATGTTCATAACGATTTAGAAATTATTAATACTTTTACGCTCTAAATCATTGCCAGAAATCATTAGTTTGCTAAATTTACACCATGCAGAACATTCGTCTTGAAATTATTGGAATGTCTTACAGCCAATCCCAGAGTGGAGCTTATGCGCTGATTCTTGGTGAAGTTGGGGGAAAGAGGCGATTGCCAATCATAATAGGTGGGTTTGAAGCTCAATCGATCGCTATCGAACTTGAAAAGATGAAACCATCTCGTCCACTTACCCATGATTTATTCAAAAACTTTGCCGATCATTATAAAATTAATGTGAAGGAAGTTATAATTAATAAATTTGAGCAGGGTGTTTTCTTTGCAAAATTAGTTTGTGAGAAAGATAAAATTGAGAGTGAAATTGATGCCCGAACATCAGATGCTGTGGCTCTTGCAATCCGTTTTAGTTGTCCGATTTACACTAACGAACAATTGCTTAATGAAGCAGGAGTGTTGTTAGATGAAACAAAATCGGCAGCTTCCGGAACAAAAGAAAAGAAAGCAAAGCTAAAATCTCAGGATTCTGATTATGCTGAATTTTCAATCACTGAATTAAATAAAATGTTGAAAGAAGCAATTGATAAAGAAGCATACGAAAAAGCGTCAGTTATCAGAGATGAGATTCAACGAAGGAAGATTTCTTGAAGATACGTGTGTTAAAAGTGACCTGCTTATGTTTCAAAACGGCTTTCCACAAATGATTTGAGAATATTAAATAATACTGGAAATATGAATTTTAAATTCTTATCGAACAAGTTTTTTCTGATTTTTGCGGGTTTTTCAATCGTCTTAGTATTGACAGGTGTAATTGTTGGGCAAGAATCAACCTCTGTTTCGGCTGATTTACTAGACTCAACTTTGAATAACTCAACATTGGTTTCTGATTCCGGCGAATTAGTGCAGTCAACTATGACTGAAACTACACCAGAAGAAAGTCAGGTAAAAAGTGGTGGATTTACACTAATCTCATTTTTAAGAGGAATCCTCGGCGTTTTTTCATTGCTGCTGATTGGATATTTTTTAAGCTCAAATCGCCGAAAAGTTTCCATGCGAACAGTACTGGGTGGTTTGGGAATCCAGATTGTGATTGCGATACTGGTATTGAAAGTTCCTGCCGTACAGTCTCTTATTGAGTTTGTTGGTAAAATGTTCATTCTAGTTTTGAGATTTACCGAAAATGGATCTGTATTCTTATTTGGTGATTTAATTGATCAGGATAAGGTTGGCTTTATGTTTGCTTTTCAAATATTACCAACCATTGTTTTCTTTTCAGCTTTATCTTCTGTTCTTTATTATTATGGTATTGTTCAGGGAGTGGTTAAAGTTTTCGCCTGGGTGATGACCAGACTATTAAATCTTTCAGGTGCAGAAAGCTTATCTGCTACTGGTAATATATTTTTGGGTCAAACCGAATCACCTTTATTAATTAAGGCCTACCTCGATAAAATGACCAAATCAGAATTGATGTTGGTTATGGTTGGAGGCATGGCTACAATTGCCGGAGGTGTGTTGGCTATTTATATTAAATTTTTAGGTGGATCAAACCCTGCCGATCAAATCTTATTTGCCAAGCATTTAATTACGGCATCAGTTATGGCGGCTCCCGGAGCTGTGGTGATGGCTAAACTTTTAGTACCGCAAACAGAAGAAATTTCAACCAAAGTAAAGGTTTCTAAAGACAAAATTGGATCGAATATACTTGAAGCTATTACGAATGGAACAACTGATGGCGTTAAGCTGGCTGTTAATGTTGGTGCTATGTTACTTGCTTTTTTAGCCTTTATCTCTATGTTAAATTTTATTTTCATGAAAATTGGCGCATGGACAGATATTAATGATTGGGTTGCTGTTTTTACACATGGTCGGTTTGAAGCATTTAGTCTGGAGTTTGTTATTGGATATACCATGGCACCCCTTATGTGGTTGATTGGGGTTCCAACTGCAGATATTACATTGGTTGGTCAGTTACTTGGCGAAAAAATTATTTTAAACGAATTTATTGCATACACCAGTTTACGAGATTTTATGGCAAGTGGTGTTTTTGCAAGTGAAAAATCAGTAATTATAGCAACATATATTTTATGTGGATTTGCAAACTTTAGCTCAATAGGAATTCAGCTCGGTGGGATTGGCGCATTAGCACCCGGTAAAAGAACCACCCTTTCTCAATTGGGATTTAAAGCTTTGTTGGGAGGAGCCATGGCGTCATTGTTATCTGCAACCATTATTGGGATGATTCTGGGATAGGAAATGTACAATTTAGAATTCTGAATTAAGAATGTAAAAATGTTTTAAATTCTTAACCATGAAAAGAAAATATGATTTGGAGGAGAGGCTAATTTTATTTTCAATTAGAATGCTGTATGTTGCAGAAAGTTTACCTCGATCTATGAGTGGTGCGCATTTGGCAAGTCAACTTACGCGAAGCGGTACCTCTCCTGCGTTAAATTATGGTGAGGCTCAAGGTGCAGAATCGAAAAAAGATTTTGTTCATAAAATGAGGATCATTTTAAAAGAACTCCGTGAAACCAGAGTGTGTTTGATCATAATTATTAGAAAACCTGTTTGTGAAAACACAACTGAAATTGAAGAGGATTTGAAGGAGTGCAATGAATTAATTGCCATCTTTGCAAAGAGCATAAAAACTGTTCAAACTAATCTTAACAAAAAGTAAATATTGGATGTAAAATGTAGCATGAATTATAACAATTCATCATTCAACATTCAACATTCATCATTCTATATTAACAATATGAAGCAATATCACGACCTACTAAAATATGTACTCGAAAAAGGGGTGAAGAAAGCGGATCGAACAGGAACCGGTACCATCAGTGTTTTCGGTTATCAGATGAGATTTGATTTATCAGAAGGATTTCCTGTTCTTACCACAAAAAAACTACATTTACGATCCATCATCCACGAATTATTGTGGTTTATTAAAGGTGATACCAATATTAAATATTTAAAAGAAAACAAAGTAAATATTTGGAATGATTGGGCCAATGAAAATGGTGATTTAGGACCAGTTTATGGTCAGCAATGGCGCAATTGGAATAACGAAGGAATTGACCAGTTATTAAATGTTATTGAACAAATTAAACAAAACCCAGATAGTCGCCGACATATTGTTGCAGCTTGGAATCCAAGTGTGATGCCAGATACATCTGATACTTTTGCCAATAATGTTGCCAATGGTAAAGCCGCTCTTCCGCCATGTCATGCATGGTTTCAATTCCATGTTGCTGATGGAAAACTATCTTGTCAACTGTATCAGCGTAGCGCGGATATTTTTCTGGGAGTTCCTTTTAATATTGCATCCTACGCCTTACTCACTTTAATGATAGCCCAGGTTTGTAATCTTGAAGCAGGAGATTTTGTTCATACTTTTGGAGATGCTCATATTTATAATAATCATCTTGATCAAGTTAAATTACAACTAAGCCGTAAACCTTTTTCTCTGCCACAGATGAAAATGAATCCATATATCAAAAATATCCTTGATTTTAAGTATGAAGATTTTGAGTTGGTAAATTATCAATTTCACCCGGGGATTAAGGGAGAAATTTCAGTTTAACTTAATCAAAGGATCTGTATTTCTTAATTATTGGCTAATTAACTAATTGGCAAATTGTCTAATTTTACACCATGAAACAAATATCAATCATCGTTGCAATTGCACAAAATCATGCCATTGGTAAAGACAACGACCTATTATGGCATATTTCAAAAGATTTTAAATGGTTTAAAGATAAAACCAGGGGTCATCAGGTAATTATGGGAAAACGAACACTTAATTCGTTACCTAACGGGCCACTTCCAAACCGAAAAAATATTGTAATTACAGATTTAAAAGGTGAACAGTTTGAAGGTTGTACTACCGTTTATTCAATTGAAGAAGCGATTGCATTGTGTAGTGAAACAGAAGAAAGTTTCATTATTGGGGGAGGCTCGATCTATAAACAATTTTTACCTTACGCAAATAAATTTTATTTAACCAGGGTGCATCAAGATTTTGAGGCTGACACCTTTCTTGAAGTAGATTTTAGCGACTGGAAAATGATTGAAAAAATTGATGTTAATGATGACATACAGAATGATTTTAATTATTCATTTATTGTTTACGAAAGAAATAAATAAATCAAAATATAATATGTGAATTGATTAAAATTGTAGTACAATTTTATAAATTTGCAAAAATCAATTTAAAATAATTTTAGAATGAAAACAACAGCATTTACAAGTATTCATGAATCGATGGGAGCTAAAATGGTACCTTTCGCAGGCTATAATATGCCAGTAACTTTTGAAGGAATTAATATTGAACATGAAACTGTTCGCAAAAGTGTAGGTATGTTCGACGTGTCGCATATGGGTGAGTTTTGGGTAAAAGGACCAAAGGCATTTGAATTTGTTCAAAAAGTATCAACTAATGATGTTGCCAAATTAACAGATGGAAAAATTCAATATACTTGTTTCCCAAATGGTAAAGGTGGAATTGTTGACGACTTTTTAACTTATCGCATTAATGAAGAAACTTATTTATTAGTTGTAAATGCTGCGAATATCGATAAAGATTGGGCATGGTGTAATGAGCAAAATACAATGGGAGCAGAATTGTACAATGCATCTGATGAGATTGCTCAACTTGCGATTCAAGGACCAAATGCGTTAAAAGTTATGCAAAAATTAACTTCAACACCTGTACTTGATATGGAATATTATACTTTCCAGAAGTTGACCCTTGCGGGAGTTGAAGATATCATTTTTTCAACAACTGGATATACTGGTGCTGGTGGCTGCGAAATTTATATGGAAAATAATGACGGCCCCCCGTATTTATCAGGCCATTTTGGAAGCTGGTGAAGAATTTGGAATCAAACCAATTGGTTTAGCTGCTCGTGATACTTTAAGATTAGAGATGGGTTTTTGTTTGTATGGAAATGATATTGACGATACCACTTCTCCACTCGAAGCTGGTTTAGGCTGGATTACAAAATTTGTTGATGGTAATGATTTCATCGATAGAGAATTTATGGAAAACCTGAAAGCCGAAGGTTTGAAAAAAAGGCTAACTGCTTTTGAAATGGTTGATAAGGGAATCCCCCGTCAGCACTACGAGATTTGTAATGCTGATGGTGACATAATAGGTGAAGTAACCTCTGGTACAATGAGTCCAATGCTGAAAAAAGGAATTGGTATGGGCTATGTTAAAGTTGGCCTAAATAAAATTGACATGGAAATTTTTATTAAGGTGAGAGATAAATTACTGAAAGCAAAAGTTGTTAAACTTCCTTTTTATAAAGGATAATTATTTACCTAGATCTAATAAATGAAATCGAAAATCATCATCATTTGCAGTTTAATTCTATTCTCCTCCATAGTTAATGCTCAGAACATAAAGAGTCAGTTTTTTGCAGATGAGGGAATTAGATTATTGGAGTTAGGCAATCTTGAAAAAGCAGATTCGTTATTTGCTTCTGCGCTTGAAATATATCCAAATATAGATGCTTATTTTAATAAGGGTCTTGCCCGACTCAATATGAAGGATCAATGTGGCTTTTGCGAAAATATGTATATGGCTGCTTTTTATGGTGATATTGAAGCTGATTCACTTTATCAAAAGTATTGTGTAACAAAAACTAAAATGCTTGTTTCAGCTTACGATTCGTTAGTTCCATTCATCGTCAACAAGGCCTATGAAATAATAGAACAAGATAGGTGTGGTGTCCGTGAAAAGGTTGATTTTTATAATGATAAAGACTCCTTACTTACTACCTTACAAATAATTAATGGAAGATATTTTTATTCAAACTTATCTTATAAGGCAAGATATCCGGGAGGACAGAAAATGTTGGATAAATATATTTTACATAATTTAGTTTATCCTAAACAAGCAGAAGAAGAAAAAATTCAGGGCAGAGTTTATGCTTCTTTTGTGATTGATGAGGAGGGTAGGGTCAAGGATGCCAGGGTTGTGAATGGTATTCATCCATTATTAGATGCAGCTGCACTTGAGGTTATTAGCAGCATACCAAAATGGTACCCTGCAACCAATAAAGGAAAACCTGTCAGAGAACTTGTTACATTAAATGTTAGTTTTAGTTTATAGCTTATGCGTAAGTTATTCTTTTTTGTAATAAGCTTTCTCTTGTTTATAAACGCTGGTGCGCAAAAAGAATATCCAAAAAACTATTTTAGATCTCCAATCGATTATCGAATACTTCTTTCGGGTACTTTTGGTGAATTAAGATCCAATCACTTTCACTCCGGTATGGATATTAAAACCGATGGCATTATCGGCAAAAATGTATATGCCATCGCCGATGGATATGTAGCCCGAATAAGTGTTTCCGGAACGGGGTTTGGAAAAGCACTTTATATCAAACATCCCAATGGTTATACTTCGGTTTACGGTCATTTGAATGGGTTTTCAGACACCATTGCGAAATATGTGAGGAAGCAGCAATACAAACGAGAACGCTTTAATATTGGTTTGTATCCCACCGAAAAAATGTTTGTGGTGAAGAAAGGAGATATCATTGCAAAATCGGGGAACTCAGGAGGATCTGATGGGCCACATCTTCATTTTGAAATACGTGATAGCGGCACAGAATTCCCAATTAATCCATTACTTTTTGGAATGAGAGCTAAGGATGATATTCGCCCTAAAATAACTGGGTTTAGATTGTATCCTTTGAATGAAAAGAGCAGAATTGATGGTAAAAATAAGATACTCGAAAAGAAGATTCAGGGAAGTGGTTTGAAAAATAGGTTAAGGAAAAATGACACCATCGAAGTTTCTGGCAGCATTGGATTTGGAATCAAGGCTTATGATTTATTAAATGATACTTATAATAGAAATGGTGTTTATTCGATTAAACTTTGGATTGATTCAATGCTCATCTATTCTCATCGTCTCGAAAAATTTTCTTTTGCAGAAACTAAGTATATAAATAGTTTGATTGATTATGCCGAATACATTGAAAATCGACAACGATTTCAACGTAGCATTATTGATCCGGGGAATAAATTGAGTATTTATGATGAGGTAATTAATAACGGAGTTTATGATTTTTCCGATTCAAATTTTCATCAATTTGTTTATGAGTTAAATGATGTAGCTGGAAATACTTCTAAATTAACAGGAGTGCTAAAATCGATCCCAACTATTGATTCTGTTGATCATACGGTGATTCAAAATGCGCACTGGTTTAATTTTGATGATACAAATGAATTCAAAGCGGAAGGTATCGAGTTACTTTTTAAGAAAGGAAGCTTTTATCGGTCATTCGACTTTACATACGAAGTAGATGCATCTCCGATCGATTCTTATTCAAAACTTCACCGAATACATACCCGAAAGTTTCCAATTCACAAAGCATTTGAGATAAGAATTTCTCCTGATAGTCTAGCTAAAGGGCTTCAAGAAAAAGCCTTAATCGCGAAAATAGTGGATAAGCAAATAGAGGCTGTTGGTGGTGTTTTTAAAGATGGATTTATTGTTGGATCATCAGCTAGTTTTGGGGATTTTACGATTGTGGTTGATACCATTAATCCGGAAGTTACTGCCTTAAACATTCATGATGGAAAGAAAATTTCCGGCTATAAACAGATTAGTTTCGAGATTAAAGATGAATTTTCGGGAATTAATTCTTATCGTGCAACCTTAAATGGGGAATGGATTTTAATGGAATACGATCCGAAAAATGATAAATTAAGCTACCAAATTGATGATCGAATGAAAAAGGGAAAGAATCAAATTCGATTAGAGGTTAAAGATAACAAGGAAAACCTTAGTGTTTTCGAGGCAGAAATCGAGTACTAATAACCACAAGTTCGATCAAAGCCATATTGAAGTAGTGACTCCAAAATGCCTTATTCCTTCACTTTATGTAGTAAAGAAGTTAGATTTGAAAACATTTTCTTCCTGAAACCTTGTTTTTAATACTAGCATCCAGTATCAAGCATCCAGCATCCAGTATCTAGCATCCAGTATCTATATTTCTTAATTAATCTTAAACCAACCTTCCGAAAAGTGTTGTTTTCGAGCATTGCATTTGTCGTTTAACGACTTTAATTCCATTTGGTCATCAGCTATTTTGAACTTATAAATTCCTGAAATCCCTGCGCAAGTTTCTACTGAGGATGTATAAGTGAAACTAATCTGATCATCTACTACCGTATATTTTCCTTCGTAATATTTTTTTGAGTCAACAGAGGGGAAATCTAAACTAAAAATTCCATTTTCTTTTAACTGTAATATAGCTCCATCTGAATTGTTCACCCAAGTCACGTTGTAAATGTTCTTTTCAATATTCTCTTTTTCAGCTAAATTAATATGCTTATCGTTATTCAGAAAAGAAATAATTTTAAAATTGATTTGCTTCAGATCCTCACCCACCCAAAATGCATGACCAAAGCCATCATAAGCGAATATTTCAGTATTTGAATTCTTATT
Source organism: Bacteroidales bacterium (assembly GCA_963674935.2). GTDB lineage: Bacteria > Bacteroidota > Bacteroidia > Bacteroidales. The sequence continues at coordinate 123,907 of CAXXWZ010000008.1, read as the reverse complement.
CTGAAAACTTTCAGCATGACTAAAATCAATAATTCCATCAATTTTGCTATAGATTACGAGTTTTTGAATTCGATTCCTAACAGAACTTGCTTCATAATCTGATAAATTTTTGAGATCGTTAGTTATACCATTATGCCGTTCGCTTTTTGGAGAAGTGCATTTCAAAAAATTAATTAATTCCTTTTGAGCATTTGGATAATTTAACAGCGCATCAAGTTTGCTGGATTTAACTTCAGCAGTAGCTTTTATACTATTATCAATTAATGAGGCATAAATGTCTTGTGAAAAGTATTTCGCTAAATTAAAAATGATCCAGGATGCAATATCAGATTTATCACCCAAAAATGGAATCGCTTTTAACTTTATTAGCTCATTCAGTTTCGACGTATCATCAAGTTTCTTGGTTGGTGAATTTATTAGAATCAAAGCTGAAGTTTTATCCGGATATTTATTTGCAAATTCAATAGCAGCCGGCCCACCAGCTGAAACTCCTAATACGATCACTTTTTGATCAATATTCAGATGATCTAAAAGTTCAGCATATTGTCCGGATTGATATTTGTAAGTAGCATTATCGTTAGTAGGCGTATTTAAATAACCAGGCCGAGAAGGACAAATAATTTGGTATCCTGCATCGATTAGTTCTTTAAAAAGAATAATATTGTCTGCTCCTGATCCTTCCATGTGTGAAAGCAAAATTATTGGACCTTCCCCTTTAATAGCATACTCAATTGGCCCCATAGAAGTATTTACAATTGTAGTAATAGATTCAAGATTTTCACGCTGTTTGGAATTCCAGCCACGATAACTGAGGTAAGCCAAAACAATAATTAAAATGATTAACAAGGAAAAATATTTGATGAATTTTGAGCCGCCGGATGGAGCGTTTTTCTTGTTTTTTTTACCCGTGTATCTTCTTTTAGTCATCGTAATTCTAATTATTTCACTAAATTACAATATAATTCAGGATTTTAAATAAATGCTTTTAAAAATACACCTTCGATGTTCATAATCTGCTCATTTATCCATCCTTTTTTTAAGGAAAAAATAAATATCTTTGCTGCATGGAAGAAACCATTATTATTTTAGATTTTGGATCGCAATACACACAGCTTATTGCCCGAAGAGTCAGAGAATTGAACGTTTATTGTGAGATTCATCCTTTCAATAAAATCCCGGAGTTTTCGAAAAATGTGAAAGGAGTTATTCTTTCAGGTAGTCCTTATTCAGTAATGGATGAAGATGCCCCAAATCCCGATTTGTCAAAAATTAGAAATGTATTCCCGTTGCTTGGTGTTTGTTATGGAGCTCAATATTTGGCCAAATCGGATGGTGGAAAATTGATGAGATCAGAAGTAAGAGAGTATGGACGTGCCAATCTGGATTTTATTGATGGCGAAAATGTGCTCATGAAAAATATGACAGTTGGAAGTCAGGTTTGGATGTCGCATGGAGATACCATTTTATCATTACCGGAGAATTTTAAAATCATCGCCAGTACCAATGATGTTGAGGTTGCCGGATACGAAATTTCAGGTGAACCAACTTATTGCATTCAATTTCATCCGGAAGTTTATCATACTTTGGAAGGAAAAGAATTACTTAAAAATTATATTATTGATATTTGCAAATGTAGCGGATCATGGACTCCTGATTCCTTTATTGAAACTACCATCAACGAGCTTCAGAAAAAATTAAAAAATGATAAAGTAGTTCTTGGTTTATCAGGTGGAGTAGATTCATCTGTGGCGGCTGTATTATTGCATAAAGCTATTGGGAGAAATTTGCATTGCATTTTTGTTGATAATGGGTTACTCAGAAAGGATGAATTTGAGCAAGTTTTGGATCAGTACAAGCATATGGGTTTAAACATTAAAGGTGTTGATGCAAAAGATCAATTTTTAACTAAACTCAAGGGTGAAAAAGATCCGGAAGGAAAGCGAAAAATAATTGGAGGAACTTTTATTGAGGTATTTGATCAGGAAGCTCAAAAAATTGAAGATGTAAAATGGCTGGCACAAGGAACCATTTATCCTGATGTAATTGAATCGGTTTCTGTTAACGGACCTTCTGCAACCATTAAATCGCATCACAATGTTGGGGGGTTGCCCGATTTTATGAAACTAAAAATTGTAGAACCTCTGAATACTTTGTTTAAGGATGAGGTTAGAAGAATTGGAAGAGCCCTCGAAATGGATGATAATATTTTAAATCGACATCCATTCCCTGGTCCGGGTTTAGGAATTCGGATTTTGGGAGATATTACAGCCGAAAAAGTTCGGGTTTTGCAAGAGGTTGACTCACTTTATATAAATGGTTTGAAAGAGTACAATTTGTATGATGAAATTTGGCAGGCAGGTGCAATACTTCTTTCTGAGCAATCGGTTGGTGTGATGGGTGATGAGCGTACTTACGAAAATGTGGTTGCGCTTAGAGCTGTCGGTTCAACAGATGGGATGACGGCAGATTGGTCACATTTACCATATGAGTTTTTAGCGAAAATTTCTAACGAAATTATTAATAAGGTGAAAGGTGTTAATCGAGTTGTTTATGATATAAGTTCTAAGCCGCCTGCAACCATTGAATGGGAATAAACAATTTATAGAAACTGAGTACGTTATTTAATCATTCAAATTAATTGAAAATTTTCAAAACAGAAACAGTGATAAAACAAATCTTCACCATCTTAATCATGCTTTTGATTGGCATGGGTAATATAGTAGGCCAGACGACTGTTACAATTAAAAAATCTGAGCAAATCAGAAATATTAATTCAAAAGAATACTATATCCATCGTATCGAAAAAGATCATACGTTATATGCGTTATCAAAATTGTACAATGTTTCGATTGAAGAGATTAAATTTGAAAACCCTTCCGCTAAAAATGGTTTATATATTGATCAGGAGCTTAAAATTCCTGTAAAAAGCCGCGAGGTCTTGGTTCGAGAATCATACCAATCTGGCAATCATGAATTCTTTTATCACATCATCAGAAATGGCGAAAATTATGCGAGAATAGCTTCCATATATTCGATCACACCAGATGTTTTAAAAGCATCAAACCCAAACTTGTCAGAACCTTTAAGAGCAGGACAGTATTTAAAAATACCTGTCGAAAGCAAAGTTGGTGTTGTGGAAGAACCAATTAAAATAGAGACTTTGCCTGCAACAATAGAAAAGGTTCCAAATAAACCGAAGGTTCAGGAAATAAATTATACCAGTCAGCCTGGAGATAATCTGTATAGGCTTGCATTAAAATTTCATGTAAGTATAGATGAAATTAAAAAGCTGAATCCTGGGCTCCGAGAGTATTTTTACGTTGGGAAAGAAGTCCGCATTCCGCAAGTAAAAAATAAATCAGATTACATCAATCATCGGGTGCTTAAAAAAGAAAAGTTGTCAAATATTGCAAAATATTATGAATTAAGTTACTCCAGTGTTTTGCAATTGAACCCTAGCACCAGAAATCGTGCACAGGCAGGGCAGATTATTAAAATACCTGCTCCTTATAAAATGGAGGATGAGTTGGCTGCCGTGGTAGTTGTACCGGAAGAAATAGTTGCAGAAGCTCCAATTAATAGAGACAGCCTTAGATGTTTTGCAGATGAAAATAACAAACTGAAAAGATACAATGTGGCACTCATGATGCCATTTTATCTGGAAGAAATAGATAGTGTTCAATTCAATCCCGAACAACCCCAACTTGATTATAACTCATTTCGATTTCTTAGTTTCTATTATGGTACATTGTTAGCCATCGATTCACTTGAAAAGCAAGGTTTACAAATTGATTTACATGTTTATGATGTAGATGAAGATGTTTCTAAGGCAATTAAAGTAATTAATGAAAAAGAGTTAAGAGAAATGGATTTGATCATTGGGCCATTCTTTTATAGTGCATTTCAATCGGTTGCCGCATTTGCAAAAAATTATCGCATTCCAATTGTAAATCCACTATCAGGTAGGTCTGAAGTTGTTGATAATAACCCAAGTATTTTTAAAATTCAACCTTCTGATCGTTACCAAACAGAAGATCTACGGAAGTTTGCAGAACAATATCATAAAAATTCAAAATTTTTCCTGATCGATAATCATAAAAATTTGATGAATAATTCATTAGCTGAATATGCAAGTGCATTGAATGAAGTGATTGAGGCTGAGATTAAAATTCCTAATCTTGATATTTATAATCTGGCAGTAGAGAAAGCAGCAGCTGATACTGCATTGCTAAGCGCAATGCTTTACAATGAAACCATTACAGATAGTGCATTGATGAAGCCTGTACTTCACCCAGGCATTACCATAGAAGGTAGGATTTTGTCAACTGAAGATATTAAATCCAACATCGAAGATACGACCATATTTAATAATGAAATAGTTTTTATGAAATATGAAATTGACAGTCTTAATCCTTTTAAAAATGAGGCTACAGTATTTCGAAATAATGTTGTAATCGTAAATACAGATGATAATGTTTTTGCATTAAATGTATTAACTGAATTGAATATCCTTAGAGATACATTCCCAATAACAGTAATTGGGCTGCCTAACTGGGAAGTATTTCGTAATATGGATAAAGGGCTCTATGAAAATCTAAACCTTCATTACTTAAGTTCGACCTTTGTTGAATATTCAGATAGGAATTTAATTTCATTCATTAAGAGATACAGACAAAAATATTTATCGGAACCAGACAATTACGCCTTTGCTGGTTTTGATATTAGCTGGTATTTTTTGAATGCGCTTATGAACTTTGGAGAGGATTTTGAAGACTGTTTGCAGTTTTATCGCCCAAAACTTATGCGGCCAGAGTTTATGTTCAGGCATAATAATCGCCGAGATGGATACGAAAATACCCGATGGCAGCTCTTAAAGTTCCACAATTATCAACTTCAAAAAGTAAATTTAGAAACGACTTCAAATTAATTAGATTTCATAACTTTTTATTAAGTAATTTTGTAATCTGAAATGAATGATTCAATTGTTAAATTTTAATAATTGAGTAATACCATAACATCTCAAAAAGTATTTATTTTGAGCTCGTTATATGAAATGCCAAGGTGTAGTTTTATTTTAAAACTCAAGCAACTAAAAGAGCATAATAGCTAATTTGAAAAAGAATAAATAAATTAAAAAAATTATTAAAATTGTTTGTTTTGTATAAATAATTAAGTGTAACTTTGCGCTGTTAATTATTTAACAATGTTAATTACTAACATTAAATAAATAAACGATCTAAACATAAATTAAACTTATTTAAGATGGATCTTGAAAAGATAATGAATGGTCTTGAGCAAAAACATCCTGGAGAGAAGGAATATTTGCAAGCTGTTCGCGAAGTATTAGAGTCACTGGAAGACGTTGTAAATGAAAACCCTCAGTTTGAGTCTGCTGGAATCATTGAACGCATCATTGAACCAGACAGAATTTTCACATTTAAAGTGCCATGGCTTACTGATGATGGAAAGGTTGTTGTTAATTTAGGATATCGCATCCAATTTAATAATGCGATTGGTCCTTACAAAGGTGGATTAAGATTTCACCCAAGTGTTAACCTCAGTATTCTGAAGTTTTTAGGTTTCGAGCAAATATTCAAGAATAGCCTTACAACCCTTCCAATGGGTGGTGGTAAAGGTGGTTCTGATTTTGATCCTAAAGGAAAATCAGATCATGAAATTATGCGATTTTGCCAGGCATTTATGTTAGAATTATGGCATGCAATTGGACCGGACACTGATGTTCCTGCAGGAGATATTGGTGTTGGCGGACGTGAGATTGGTTTCTTATATGGAATGTATAAAAAACTTGCTCGTGAGCATACAGGTGTATTAACCGGTAAAGGAATTAACTGGGGTGGTAGCCTTGTCCGTCCTGAAGCTACAGGTTTTGGAACAGTTTATTTTGCAAAAGAAATGCTTGCAACTAAAAACGAAACTTTTGAAGGTAAGACTGTTGCCATTTCTGGTTTTGGAAACGTTGCTTGGGGTGCAGCTAAAAAAGCTACTGAATTAGGAGCGAAAGTGCTTACTATTTCTGGTCCCGACGGATATATTTATGATAAAGATGGTATTTCAGGAGAAAAAATAGATTACCTATTAGAACTTCGTGCCTCAAATCAAGATATCGTTAAGCCATATTCTTATGAGTTCCCAGAAGCAGAATTTCATCAAGGTAAACGACCTTGGGAGGTTAAAGCTGACGTAGCCCTTCCTTGTGCTACACAAAATGAATTAGGAAAAGAAGATGCTCAACATCTCGTAAAAAATGGAGTTATTTGTGTTGCTGAAGGTGCAAACATGCCTTCAACTCCTGAAGCTGTTGAAGTATTCTTAGACAATAAAATTTTATTTGGTCCTGGTAAAGCTGTTAATGCTGGCGGTGTTGCAACATCAGGATTAGAGATGTCACAAAATTCAATGAAAATGAATTGGTCAGCCGAGGAGGTTGATGAAAAACTACATAATATTATGATTAATATTCACAGTGCTTGTGTAAAACATGGTACTGATGAAGAAGGTTTCATCAATTATGTAAAAGGTGCTAATATTGCCGGTTTCCTTAAAGTTGCCAACGCTATGTTGGATCAGGGAATCGTTTAGATAGATTAGTTAGGTTAGTTAAAACTCCCGCACCTTAAAAAGGTGCGGGAGTTTTTAGTTTTTATTGAATTAAACAATTATGTGTTGAGTAATTCAGTAATTGTTAGCGTTTATGAATGTTATAATTTTTATATTTGTATCACCTAACAATTTAATCTGAATAATAATATTTTTGATGAAAGAATTTAAATCAATTACCGACATTTTAGAGTTTGCAATTGCTTCTGAGCAAGAAGCTGTTGAATTCTATTCTTCATTAGCAAAACAAGCAAAAAATGCTGAAATGAAAACTGTTTTTGAACAGTTTGCCAAAGAAGAAATGAGCCATAAATCACGACTGCTTAAAATCAAAGATGAGGGCACTTTTGAAATAAGAGATGAGAAAATTTATGATTTGCAAATTGCAGATTATTTGGTGGATGTTGAAGTAACTCCAAATATGTCGTATCAAGATGCGCTCGTCGTCGCCATGAAAAAGGAAAAGTCAGCATTCAAATTGTACACAAACCTTGCTACAAAGGCACCCACTGATGCACTTAAGGATATTTTTCTTTCATTGGCTCAAGAGGAATCAAAGCATAAACTGAGATTTGAAATTGAATATGATGATTATATTTTAAAAGAGAATTAAAGATTTTATCCTTATTAAATTGTGCTTCAAAAATGAAGTTACTTTTTTCTATTTTTTAATAAATTACTTCATAAAATCGCGTAATTGGAAATTTATTTGCCAATTAGCAAAATTCTAAAACCTGCTCTCATAAATGGATGGAACTGAAGATCTAAAAAATAAACTATCACAGCCTGAAAAAAATGAAAAAAGCGCTGGTGAAGTGCACAAAACAATGCACCTGTCAGGTATGTATGAAACATGGTTCCTGGACTATGCTTCTTATGTCATTTTAGAAAGAGCTGTGCCTGATATTTTTGACGGTCTTAAACCTGTGCAACGTAGAATATTGCATGCCATGAAAGAGCTTGATGATGGCCGTTACAATAAAGTTGCAAACATTATAGGTCATACCATGAAATATCATCCACATGGTGATGCATCAATAGGTGACGCTTTAGTTCAACTAGGCCAAAAAGATTTATTAATTGACGCACAAGGAAACTGGGGTAATATTTTAACAGGTGATAGTGCAGCCGCAGCACGTTATATTGAAGCGCGCTTATCAAAATTCGCACTCGAGGTTGTATTCAATCCTAAAACTACCAATTGGAAGCTTTCGTACGATGGCAGAAATAAAGAGCCGAATTGTTTGCCCGTAAAATTTCCATTATTACTTGCCCAAGGTGTTGAAGGAATTGCAGTAGGTTTAGCATCGAAAATCCTACCTCATAATTTTATCGAATTAATTGATGCATGTATCGCTTATTTGCAAGATAAGGATTTTGAACTTTATCCTGATTTCTTAACGGGTGGGATGGCAGATTTCTCGAAGTATAACGACGGTCTTAGAGGTGGTAAAGTGAGGATCAGAGCTAAAATATTGCAGACCGATAAAAAGACTTTGGCTATTACCGAAATACCGTTTGCTACGACTACCACCAGCCTTATTGATAGCATAATTTCGGCAAACGATAAAGGCAAAATTAAGATCAGAAAGATTGATGATAACACGGCCGAAAATGTTGAAATTCTTATTCATTTAGCGCCCGGAGTTTCACCTGACCAAACCATAGATGCCCTCTACGCCTTTACCAATTGTGAAATTTCAATTTCTCCGAACTCTTGCGTTATCAATGACGGAAAACCTGAATTTAGAGGTATTAAAGGAATGTTGAAGGATTCAGCTGATAATACAGTCGATCTTCTTAAAAAGGAACTTGAGATAAAGCTTGGAGAGTTAGAAGAACAATGGCATTTTTCATCTCTCGAAAAAATATTTATTGAAGAAAGAATTTATATCCTGATTGAAGAGTGCAAAACCTGGGAAGCTGTTTTAAAAGCTATCGATGATGGACTAGAACCCTTTAAAAAGAACTTTAAACGCGAAATTACCAAAGAGGATATTATTCGGCTAACTGAAATTAAAATCAAGCGAATTTCAAAATTCAGTGCTTTAAAAGCAGATGAAATTATAAAAGGAATTGAAGGCGATATTGAAGAAGTTAAAAATCATCTTGCCAACTTAATCAATTATGCCATCAATTATTACCGTCAGATCAAGAAAAAATACGCGTCTGGTAAAGAGAGAAAAACGGAGATTAGAAATTTTGATACCATACAAGCAACAATGGTAGCGGCAGCAACGCAGAGATTGTATTTTAACCTTGAAGAAGGTTTTGCAGGAACTAATCTACGAAAAGATACTTTTGTTTGCGAATGCTCTGATATTGATGATTTGATTGCGATCAGGGCAGACGGATCGTTTCTGGTTACAAAAGTTGCACCTAAGGTATTTGTTGGTAAAGAGGTTATTCATTTAGATGTTTTTAGGAAAAATGATGATCGTACGGTTTACAATATGCTTTATCGTGATGGTCGAAAAGGAAAAATTTATGTTAAACGCTTTTCTGTTTTAGGAGTAACAAGAGATAAAGAATATTCGCTCACAAAAGGAACAGAAGGTTCAAAAATATTATATTTTTCAGTAAACCCTAATGGTGAAGCTGAGACGATTAAAGTTTATTTACGTCCTAAACCAAGGCTAAAAAAACTTTCATTCGATTATGATTTCTCTGAATTAGCCATCAAAGGACGGAATTCTCAAGGTAATACGCTTACCAAGCATTCCATTAAATCTATTGTGAAAAGAGAAGAAGGTATTTCAACATTAGGAGCGCGTGACATATGGTACGATGATAGTGTTAAAAGATTGAACTCTGATGAAAGAGGAATCCTTTTAGGAGCTTTTAAAGGAGAGGATAAAATATTAACGATCATGCAATCGGGGTGTTTCCGATTGATGAATTATGACTTATCAAATCATTTTGATGAGGATATGATTTCAATTCAGAAGTTCGATGAACGAAAAATTATTTCTGCAATTTACTTTGACGCAGAACAGGGTAAGACCTATATCAAAAGGTTTACCATTGATCCTACTGCAAATGGGAATAAAAAATTTGAATTTATTCCTGAACATGCAGATAATAAATTAATTAGTATAAGTTTTGATTATTTGCCTATCGTAGAAGTACAGTTTGATCATAAAACGAATTTGAAAGAACTGCCGAATGAGATTATTAAATTAGATGAATTTATAGGTGTCAAAAGTTATAAGGCAAAAGGAAAACGGGTGTCAAATTATGCAGTAAAAAATTTCAACTGGCTTGAACCTGAACCTTATGAGCCACCAGAAGATGAACATGAGGAAGATGAATTGGTAAGTGAAACTGAATTAAATGAACCCGATAATGTCGAGACAACAAATCAGGAAGAAAGTGTTTCTAAAACAAAAATAAATAAGGATTCCAAGGATTTAGATGAGGATGATCCTGATCGGCAAATGAGTTTAGAATTGTAAATGTGCAAAATAAGAGATGGAAGATAAACGTATACTTGATGTTAGTGAGGATGTAAAATGGATTGGTGTTTTAGATTATGACATTGTTACTTTTGATGTGGTAATGGAAACAAAATTTGGAACTACTTATAATTCGTATTTCATAAATGCTGAAAAGAAAACCATTATTGAAACATCAAAAGAGAGATTTTGGGATGTTTATTTGGCAAAAATTAAGGCTGTGGTTGATCCGGCAGAGATCGAATATATCATTGTTGATCATACAGAGCCTGATCACTCGGGAAATTTAAAAAACTTATTAGCAATTGCGCCAAAAGCGACAGTTGTTGGAAGTGGGAATGCAATTCGATACTTAAAGGATTTAATGGGTATTGATTTTCCAAGCCTCGTTGTTAAAGATGGCCATACCCTCGATTTAGGTAATAAAATGCTGAAATTCATTGGTGCTCCCAATTTGCATTGGCCGGATTCTATCTATACTTATTTGGTAGAAGACCAATTGCTTTTTACTTGTGATTCGTTCGGGTCACATTTTTGTAATGAGGAAATGTTTGACGATAAAGTCGGTGATTTTGGCGATGCTTTTCGTTATTATTTTGATGTCATTTTAAAACCTTTTAGCAAGTTTATGCTTAAGGCCATCGAAAAAATAAGGCCATTAGAAATAAAGGCAATATGCACAGGCCATGGTCCAATTCTTCGAACTCATTGGAAAAAATATGTCGATTTGTCTGAGGAGTATTCAAAAATAGCCATTCAGGAACCTGATTCAAGACGTGTTTTTATTGCTTATGTTTCTGCTTATCATAAAACCGGATTACTGGCCAAAAAGATTGCCAAAGGAATTAAAATGGCTGGAGATATTGAGGTTGATGTTATGGATGTCGAAACAACACCTATTGGTGAGTTGGATGCTAAGATAGCCGCCAGTGCAGGAGTTCTCGTCGGTTGCCCAACCATTAACCAAAATATTTTATTACCTATTTATAAATTATTCGCAGTAATAAGCCCCATACGCGACAAAGCAAAATTAGCCGGAGGATTTGGGAGCTATGGATGGAGTGGTGAGGGCAAAGATCACATAAAAACCAATTTACAGAATTTAAAATTGAACTATTTTGAAGAAGGTGTTTTTGTGAAATTTTCACCAAGTGAAGAAGAACTTCAACAAGCTGAGGATTATGGCATGGCATTTGGTAGAAAACTACTCAATTACTAAGATGATTAATCAGAAATATTTCTGATCTTTTTCTAAATCTTTTGCTAGGATGCAAACCAAGAACATTAAACTTAATTTCATATTTCTTTTACTCACAGGGACTATACTTGTATCTTGTAGCTTGGAGAGAAAGATAGCCCAGAACTATGTTAATAATGATGTTCAGCCATCCGTATTGTTGTTTTTTCCAAATGAATTAATCAAATCAAATTTAAAAATTGAACTTGCATTATCTGATGATAGTTCTAAATTTCTCAATCAGGATTCACTAATCGAAGCCAATGATTTATACCTTCATTTGATTCATGATTCTGCTTTTATCAATCGTTGTAAGCAAAGTTTGATTACAGAACTTAAAGCTTATGGAATGAATGTTTATGGATCTGAGCATATCGACGATTTAATTGCAAGCTCAGACACAACCTATGTATTAAGTTTAGTTCAAATACAGCTAGAAGAGTATTTACATCAGGAGAAAATTGAAGGTTATATTGATATGCGCCATTATATTCATGATTTTGATCTAAATGCAATTAATCTGAATGCATGGTTTGAGCTCAGCAAAACTAAATTAACAAATGAAATATTCCCGGTTTTATATTCCAGTTATTTTATTTATGATGATTTGTCTGGAACTTTTGTAGATGCTGAAAGATTTGGTGAACCTGTGAATTTGTTTTATAAGATTGATAGCATTGGGCTGGAAGATATAAATAATTTAGCTGAACTTGCAGGAAAAAAATACGCAATAAATTTTTACGATTATCTATTAAATCTTTACGTTCAGGATCATTTACCTAGGGATAAGGCTCCCATGTTCTATTATCATTATAACCGAAGAGGGAAGAATTTGCAGACCTTCTATTACGACGGATTTACAGAAATCGATCCCGAAAATATTTAGATCGGATCAGATTAATAATACACTTCGTTTGGATTAACTTTTCGTATTTTATAATAATTTTGGCATGTATCTGGCGAAAAATTACTTTCTAATTAAGTCGTAAAGTCTGAATTATATGATGATGATTCTCAAAATAATTTGAAAATATGCATACTTCGAGATTCAATTTACTTACTGTTTTAATTTTATTTTTTTTAAGCACCGTTCTTGTTTCTTGCTCAATTGAGAAGAAAATTGCTAAGAGTTATATTGAGAAAAATAAAGTACAATCTGTTTTGTTGTTATTCCCTACAGAATTAGCTTTATCAAACCTTAATACTTATGGATATATTGATAGGGATAGTTTATTTATACTTAAGGATGACTCAATTGCCTTTGTCAAGAGCTCATTCATTCAATACATTGAGGATTCTTTATTTATAGATAAGTGTAAGAAAAACTTTATTGAAGAGATTGAAGCTTACGGATTTAAGGTTTATGAACGAGAGCAGATTAATGAATTTAATAGCCTGAAAGACAGTTCATATGTTTTTAACTTAGCTCAAATGCAATTGGAAGAGCTGATTAAAAAAGAAGTTGTTGAAGGCTTTGGTGATTATCATGCTACTGTAAAGTATAATATGGTTAATCTTAATTCCTGGTTCGAGTTAAATAGAAATCAAAAACCAGATGAAAAATACCCCATTCTGTATTCAAGTTATTTTACAAGTGATCAAATCACAGGGGAATTCGTAGTTGCAGAAACTGATAGTGTGGTATACAGATGCGAAATTGATTCGATTAATTTGGACGATATTTATCAATTGGCTGAATTGGCAGGAAAAAAATATGCTATCAACTTCTACGATTATTTGCTAAATATCTACGTTCAGGATCATTTACCTAAGGATAAGGCTCCAGTGTTCTATTATCATTACGATAGAAAATGGAATAAATTAAGAACCAGATATTTCGATGTTTTTACTGAAATTGAACCTTAGATTTTGATTTTTTAATAAAATATTTAAGAGCCTTGATCGAGGCTCAACGCTTTAACCTTATTTAAAAAAGAATGAAATCACATTCAATAATTAGAATACTGATATTTAATTTATTGAGTTTGTTTTTGGTCTCATGTAGCTTAGAACGTAGGATCGGAAAAGATTATATCAGGAATTTTTCAGATGTTAGAATTCAAGTTAATTTACCTGACTTTATTCATAAACTGAATTTGAAACATGATTCAATTCAGCCATTTGGTCATCCCGATTTCAATGATATTGATTCTTCAATTTTGATTAATAAAAGCTATTTATCCTTGATTGATGAATCAATTTTCTTAAATCTTTGTGAACGGAGTTTGAAAAGTGAGCTGGTCTCATTGGGTTTCAATTTACAAGTATTTACCGATTCTGTATCAATTATTCAAAATGCCGATAAGTTTTATACTTTAGACATTGTCCAAATGCAACTTGAGGAAACAAGTTTTTTGGGAGCACCTGAAGATTTTAATTATCTCTGGGGATCAAGAGTTTATGGGTCTGATTTGAATACAGCCAGAATCGGAGATCATTATTTTGATAAACCTTTAAATGCAATTAATTTAAATGCATGGTTTGAGTTATCTGAGAAACTGCAAAATAATTATCGATTTCCAGTATTGTATAGTACTCAATCCCTTTATGATGAAATAGTAAGTGATATTTATGAAGAGGATTACATGTTTCAGTATACCGTTAAGTATGATACGGAAGTTCATAGAATCAATGTGAGTCAACTTTATGGAATGGCTATTTTAGCAGGAAAAAGATATGCAGGACATCTGTTTGATTATTTATTAAATTTACATATTCAAGAACATATGCCAAAAGGTTGGATACCAAAATATTATTATCACTATGATCAAGAAACTAAATGGTTGACCATATGGAATGGTGAAAGTTTCTTCGAAATCGATCCTTAATTTCTGGAGTCCTTTCTGGCATAAGGTTTAGCTTTATAATCTGTAAATTCTTTTTTAATGAATTTTAAATATCCTGTAATGGCTATCATTGCAGCGTTATCAGTAGTATAGGCAAATTTAGGAATAAATACTTTCCAACCCAATGTTTTTTGTCTGTCGAGTAAACTTTGCCTTAATTCCGAATTAGCTGAAACTCCTCCGGCAATTGCTATTTCTTTAATTCCAAGCTGTTTTGCAGCAAGTTCTAATTTATTAATCAAAACATGTACGATGGTTTTTTGGATAGAGGCACATAAATCATCCCTATTCTCATCAACAAAGTTGGGGTTTAATTTTAATTCATCCCTCAACTTATATAAAAAAGAAGTTTTTAACCCACTAAAACTATAGTCATATTCTGAGATATTTGGCTTCGGAAAAATGAATGCATCAGGATTTCCTAATTTTGCATATTTATCGATAAGCGGACCACCCGGATATGGTAATCCAAGTATTTTTGCGGCTTTGTCAAAAGCTTCACCGGCTGCATCGTCGATGGTTTGGCCAATAATAGTCATGTCAAAATGATCCTTAACCAACACTATTTGAGTGTGTCCTCCAGAAACGGTAAGGCATAAAAACGGGAAATTAGGAATCTCGTCCTGAGGCTCATCCTGTATAAAATGAGCTAGGATATGTGCTTGCAAATGGTCAATCTCAATTAATGGAATGTTTAATCCTAGTGAAAAAGTTTTTGCGAAAGAACTTCCTACAAGTAGTGATCCTAATAATCCCGGACCCCTTGTAAAAGCAATGGCATTGAGCTGATTTTTATTTATATTTGCCTCTTGTAAAGCACTGTCAATTACTGGAATAATATTTTGTTGATGAGCTCGCGATGCCAATTCAGGAACAACACCTCCATATTTTTTATGGATGGCCTGATTTGCAACCACATTTGATAGTATTTTCGAATTGTGGATAACGGCTGCAGAAGTGTCATCACAAGAAGATTCTATTCCTAAAATAAAAGTGCCCATATTAACGTATATATTAGATACTAATTTAACAGCACAAAGTTATCAAAAAAAGAGTATTGAATATCATGGGTACCGCCTTAGTAGTGATTTTATCATTGCTACTCACGCTCTTTTTATTATTGCGAGATCCTTTCACTCAATCCTTTTTGGCAAGGGTAGCAACTACTTATCTTTCCGATAAACTAAATACAGAGATTAAAATTGACAGGGTTACAGTTTCTGCCTTTTTTAGTATTTTAATAAAGGATATCGAAATAAATGATTTACATCAAAACAATATACTTTCGGCCAAAGAGATAAAAATTACAACCAACAAAGTAAGTTTAAAAAAGCACTTACTTCATGTCGAGCAAATAAAATTGAATCACGCAAATATTGATCTGGTAACTTATCAGGAAGAAGAAAATATGAATTTCCAATTTTTGATAGATTATTTTTCTTCTAAAAATTTGAATGACTCAATAGTGATTGACACTACTAAGGTAAATTGGCTAATCACATTTGATAAAATTGAATTAACAAGTTCGAGCTTTAAAATTGTAAATGAAAATAAGCCCAAAACGCCCCAAGGGATGGATTATGATCGAATTGTGGTAAACGATATTAACCTCGAAATCGAAAAGTTGGATCTTCAAAATGATACAGTTCTGTTTGATATTAAGAAGTTAAATTGTTCGGAGCAGAGTGGATTTGCCCTTGATCAATTTTCTGGAGAATTTTCCATGGCAAATACCTTTTTGGGAGCGCAGAATTTAAAAATTAAAACAGCCCATTCAGACCTCGATTTAGATTTTAAATTCACATATAAAGATTTCAATGCCTATTCAAACTTTATTGAAGAGGTGATGATACAAACCGACATTAGAAGATCAACATTAAACCTTGCCGACATCGGATTTTTTGCCCCGGAATTATTCGTTATGGATAATAAAATAATTATTGAAAATACTTCGGTGAAAGGCACAGTAGAAAACTTTAGAGCCCAAAAGTTGAATTTTAAATTCGGAAAGTCAACCATGTTCAATGGTCAACTCTCGATGAAAGGTTTACCCAATATTGAACAAACTTATTGTGATTTAAAAATTACTGAACTACATACCTCAGCTAAAGATCTTTCAAGTTTTGCATTGCCAATTGAAAGCGTATTTTTAAATTTCCCGGAAGAGTTGCATGCCTTTGGCGAATGTTCAATGATTGGATACATGAAAGGCATATACAATGATTTCAATTCGAATTTTGTGCTAAAATCAGAAATTGGAAATCTTGCCACAGAAATAAATCTGAATACACTTGACTCTACTGGAACTACTTTCTATAATGGCCGAATCCAGTCGTTGAAATTTGATTTAGGCAAAATGTTTAAAATTTCGGATTTGCTTGGAAGCATGAATCTTGACCTTGGCTTTAATGGATCTGGTTTATCACTGGAAGAAGCTGTTGTAAAGCTCAATGGAGAAATAAGTGCCTTGGAATTGAAACAGAACAATTATAATCAAGTAAAGATAAATGCTGAATTGGCTGACAATAAATTTGATGGTCATTTAGAAGTATTAGATGAGGATATTGATTTTCAGTTTGATGGAAGTGTAGATTTTAATAAGGATATTCCTGAATTTAATTTTAGTTCCGATATTAAGCAGGCTCATCTATTTAATATAAATTTATTGAAGCATGATTCTACAGCTATTCTATCGACTAAATTAAATATTAATTATGCCGGAATTAAACTTGATGACATGGAGGGGGTCATCAAAATTAGTAATACCATTTATCAACAAAATAATAAAATTTACAAGCTCGATGATTTGGAAGTAAATGCTTATTACGATACTGCGCACAGCAAAATTATTGAGTTAAAATCAGATTATATCGATGCAGATGTTAAGGGTGATTTTTTGTTTAATGAGCTCTACGCTTCAATTACAGGTTTGGTAGGACAATACGTTCCGGTCTTGTTTAATGACAGTTCCATTGATGAATCAAAAAATTTAAACCAAAAACTGGACTTCGAAATAAATTTAAAAAATACCGATGCACTAACTGAACTTTTATATCCTCGGCTTAATATTGCGCCCGATAGCAGAATTGCCGGATATTTCTATACAGATCAAAATGCTGTTTATCTGGAAGCAAATTCGACAAAAGTTGAGTTTTCCGGTATCAAATTTTACGATTGGTATTTGAAAACCAATAATGATGAAAATGCATTTCTTATTTTAACGGGCAGCAAAGATTTAGCATTTAAAGCTCCTTCTGAAGATGATACCACAGCTATTGGATTAGAAAACTTTAATGTTTTGGCTGCTATCCAAAATGATAGTATCGATTATCGAATTGCCTGGGATGATTTTGAATCATTTAATTATAATGTTGGATACCTGGCCGGATATCTGAAGCTACAAAGTAAAACTGAATCAGAAATGAAGTTGAAAAAAGCTGATTTTATGATTAATAATGAGGCTTGGAATATTGATTTGAATAGTCATGTTTATATTGATAAGGCGCTTTTCTCAATCGATAGCTTGCATATATTTAGTAAAAATCAGAGTCTTTTAGTTACTGGTGTGGCATCAGGTCGCGCTGAGGACACGCTCGATATTGTTTTTGAAAACTGGGATCTTTCCAATTTCGATTTAGTTATTAATGATCCTAATTTGAATATTGATGGAATATTGGATGGGAATGTACAACTGATGGATATGTATAATTCACCAAAAGCTACTGCGCAATTAGAGATAGAAAAATTGGCCTTAAATGAGCAATATCTAGGAAGAGGTGAATTTAGGTCTGTTTGGGATAATTCCGAGAATGCATTGAATGCCGCCTTCGACATTATTCACATCGGGAATTCCTCGGAAAGTAAGGTTTTTGGTATTTCTGGTATCTATTTACCACAAGCCATTGACCATAACCTGGATTTTAATATTGATATCAGTAATTTCAACCTGTCGGTATTCTCACCCTTTTTGTCTGAGTTTATGAGTGAAGTCGAAGGCTTTGCTTCAGGTAAGCTTTTATTGGATGGAACATTAGAAAAACCGCGAATTATTGGTAACTTAAATTTGATGCGAACCGGCTTAAAAATTGATTATACCAATGTAAAATATTCTTTGGCAAATGAAGTGAAATTCCGTGAAAATGAAATTTCGTTCGATCAAATTGTACTTTACGACACACTCGGGAATCAAGCTGTTTGTCAAGGAAGAATTACCCATAAATACTTCAATGATTTCATTTTTGATATTAACATTAAACCCGAAAATATTTTAGGCATCAATACCAATAAATATCAAAACAGCATGTTTTATGGTACTGCAATGGCTTCCGGAGATGTAAGAATTTATGGGCCTATTGACGAAATGGTTATTGATATTACCGCTCGATCGGAAGAGGGTACTGAAATTTTCATCCCCATAAGCTATGATTTAGAAGTTTCTGAAACCGATTATATTGTTTTTGTGAATTCAAATGATACGGTGAATAAACCTGTCGACTATAATGTTGATTTAAGCGGATTGAGCTTAAATCTTGACTTAAGCGTAAGCCCCAATGCCGATATTGAGCTCTATTTGCCTTATGGGATGGGAAACATCAAAGCAGATGGGAGTGGTGACATAAAAATCGGAGTAAATTCGAGGGGCGATTTTGAAATTTTAGGCGATTATTTTATCAATCAAGGAACATTTTTATTTACGCTTCAAAATTTGGTAAACAGAAAATTTAGCATCCTTGAAGGTGGTAAAATATCTTGGACCGGCAGCCCTTACGAAGCAGAAATTAATATCAAAACTTTATATAAAACCAAAGCTTCATTAAATGGTTTTGGTATTGAAAGTGATCGCCGATACAATATCGATTGCTATTTAGATTTAAGTCAGCAGCTTTTAGACCCGGCTATCCATTTTAGCATTGGCATCCCTAATATTGATAGCGACGATGAGCAAAAGGTATTTGCTCAACTTGATGTAAACAATGAGGCTCAGATGAATCAACAAATGATTTCGTTGCTTGTTTTAGGAAGTTTTAGCTCAAGTTCGAATGAAACACCATCGGCAGGTTCGATCGGGGCATCATCTTTAAATGTAATTTCGAATCAATTAAGTAGTTGGCTCTCGCAAATGAGTAAGGATTTTGATGTAGGAATTAATTATCGCCCAAGTGGAGAATACACACAGGAGGAATTAGAAGTTGCGCTTTCAACCCAATTATTTAATAACCGAGTCCTTATCGATGGGAATATTTCACGTGTATCGGGAAGTAGTAGTACGAGCAATACCACCAATATTGTAGGTGATGTTAACGTAGAATATAAAATTACAGATGATGGAAAATTCCGAATCAAAGCCTTTAACCGCTCAAATATTAATAACTCAGCTATAAACGACTTAGATGAAAGATCACCTTATACGCAGGGTGTTGGTGTGTTTTATCGAAAGGAGTTTGATAGTTTTGGTGATCTATTCAAAAACACTAAATCAAAGAAGAAAAAAAAAGATGAAGAAAATATTAAAGGCAAACCTTAATATTAATTCATTCAAATCTTAATTTAAATCTTCTTACTTTTATATTCCTAATCATTTCTATGAGTTTTACGGTTTATAAATCTTCTGCTGGCTCCGGAAAAACTTTTACACTTGTAAAAGAGTATCTGTGCATGGTGCTAAAACAGCCAACTTCATTCCGAAATATTTTGGCAATTACATTCACCAACAAGGCTGCCAATGAACTAAAAGAAAGAGTACTTTCCTATTTAAGAGAGTTATCCTCGGAGTTGGATATTGAATCTTCATCCGTAAAAAAGTTTATGTTGCCTGTCTTAATTGAGGAAACTGAGTTAGATGAAACAACAATCAAAGAGCGAGCAGGTACAACTTTAAGTCTTATTCTTCATAATTATTCCGATTTTGCCATTGGAACCATCGATAGTTTTGTTCATCGAATCATTAAAACATTTGCTTACGATTTAAAACTCCCCCTTAATTTTGATATTGAACTTGATGATGAGGAGCATTTGAATAGAGCTATCGACATCCTGATTAATCGAATCGGGATTGATCCGGACTTGACCAATATTCTGATCAATTTTACAAAGCTTAAAACTACTGAGGAGGTCGATTGGCAAATTGAAAAAGATCTGCTTAAATTCTCAAAAACATTAATTAACGAGGATGGCCGAGAAGCAATAGATAAGATTAAGGAATTAAACAATGCCGATTTTAAAGAAATAGCTCAAAAAACCTCGAAATTTATTAAAGATTTTAAGGCCCAAATTAATCCCCTCGCACAAAAAGCTGTTAACCTTATCAAATCAAAAAATATTTCTGATAAGTCATTTTATTACGGAACGAAGGGAATTTCAGTTTACTTTAAAAAATTATCGCAAACCAGAAATGAAGATTTTATTCCAAACTCCTACGTTAAAAAAACAATAGAAGAAGATATTTGGTTTGGAGGAAAAGTAGATGTTGTCGAAACCGATTTGATTAATGTTGTTAAGGATGAGTTGCGGGATTATTACCTGCAAATTGCAGAGATTATAGATCAGGAATTGGAACGTTTTCAACTTTACCGGATTATTCACAAACAAATATATGCGGTAGCTGTTTTAAGTGAAATTGGAAAAATTTTGGAAGAACAAAAACATCAAAATAACATCATCCATATTTCCGAATTTAATAAACGGGTTGCCGATATTGTTTTTAATGAGCCGGTACCGTTTATTTATGAAAGGTTAGGCGAACGATACAAATCATTTTTAATTGATGAGTTTCAAGATACTTCTGTTTTGCAGTGGCAAAATTTTATCCCGCTTATCGATAATTCGTTGGCCGAAGGAAATTTTAACATGATTGTTGGCGATGGTAAACAAGCCATTTATCGATTTAGAAATGGAGAAGTGGAGCAATTTGCTCGATTGCCTAAGCTTTTTAAAGCTGATAAGCTGCCACTTGCAGCAGAGCGTGAGCAAAACTTAATCCGAAATTTTGAAGAAAAAAACCTGAGCAGAAATTACCGATCGAAAAAAGAAATAATAGAATTTAATAATTTGTTTTTTAACTGTATTTCAGAAAAACTTGTGGATGATTACAGAAATATTTATGAAGGATTGAAACAAGAATTTGATAAGGATAATACAGGCGGTTATGTTCATATTGATTTAATTGAGGGAGGCAGAGGAGAAGCATGGATAGATTCAAATTTAGATAAAATTAAAGGAATCGTAGATGAATTAATTAAGGATGAGTTTTCTTTCAAAGACATTACGATTTTATGCCGAAGTAATTTGGAAATAACTACTGTGGCTAATTTTCTGCTTCAGCATAACTATCCCATCATCACAAGTGAATCACTTGTACTTGGAGGTTCGGCAGAGGTTAATTTAATTATTGCCATTTTAAACCATTTAATTAATCCTACCGAAAAAATTTATAAAGCAAATATTTTAAAATACCTCGTAGAAACAGAATGCGTGAAAGAGAAGCTTGAGGAAGCCATGACTTTTACCCAATCCCCACAAACCGACGATAATGAAGTATTAAATCAGGTTGACCCTTTTCTCAATTATTTAATTGAGCATGATCGTCAGATCAATTCTGCTTATTTGTTAAGCCTGCCCATTTATGATCTGATTGAAGAACTAATTCGAGTTTTCCACTTAAACGATGAGGTGAATCCTTTTGTGCTGTTCTTTTTAGATGCGGTGATGAGATGCAATTCGAAAGAACAAGCTGATGTTTTTAGTTTTTTGGAGTGGTGGCAACGAAATCAGAGCAAAGAATCTGTTGTTATTCCGGAAGATTTAAACGCCATTCAAATTTTAAGTATTCACAAATCAAAGGGACTTGAATTTCCGGTTGTTATTTATCCGTTTGCGAATAATAATGTTAAAACAACCAAATCACATTCGTGGATAAATCTACAGGATGACTATTTGCCTAAACTTCAATCTTTTTATTTACCACTCTCAAAAAAAGAAGCTGAAAATACAGCCTATGCAGATGTTTTTCAAGAAGAAGTTAATAAGTCATTGCTCGATTTATTGAATGTTTTATACGTTGCTTTTACCCGCCCTACTGAGCGTTTATATGTAATCAGTGAAAAACTCGGTAAAAGCAAAACAGCAAGCGAAAGTGTTTCCAAATTAATTCTGTTCTTTTTAAATCATGCGGGTGTTTTTGAGGAAGCAAAATTAGCATACACTTTTGGAGAAAGGGTACAAAAGAAAAAGCTTAGCGAGGAAACTTCAAACCAAACAGTTGAATTGAAATCTTTTATTTCCGAAAATTGGAGACAAAAATTATTAATCAGCACCAATGCCCCCGAGGTATGGGATATTCATAATCCTGAAAAAAATAAGGAATGGGGAAATCTTATTCATCTTATCCTTTCTAAAATTCAGTATAAAGAAGATAGCGAAAAGGTTGTTTCACAATTTGTTGAATCCGGAATTATTCGCGCTGCTGAAGTTAAAGAGATTTTAAAGGTGATTGATAAATTAATGAACCATCAGCAAGCCGGACAATTTTTTAAATCAGGTTTAGAGGTGAAAAATGAGGCTGAAATTTTAATGGCTGATGGCCACGTGCTCCGACCCGACCGACTTATTTTTAATAAAGATCAGCTTTCCATCATCGATTATAAAACGGGCAAGCCCGAAACTAAGCATGAACAGCAAATAAACGGCTATGCCAAAAATCTGGCTGTGATGGGTTATAAAAACATCCAAAAATATCTGATTTACATAAATGAAGATATTCAAGTGCTGGAGGTGCAATAACTTGAGGAGCTAGTTGGTTCTCAACCGTGTTTGCACTGAAATAACTTGGTTACCTTGTCACATCGAGCCTGTCTGTCACATCGAGCTTGTCGAGATGTTGTTGACCAGTAGTTCTCGACGATGCTCGAACTGACGCACTTTTGTTGTTTTGGGTTTGCTTGTTTTATCTGGTATGGCGAGCACAACATCCCGACATTTATATGCTTGCAGCGGAAGCTCGATGTCATAAGGAGTATTACCTTGAGCTTGACGGTCACTTTGAGCATGACGGTCACCTTGAGCTTGTCGAAAGGTGGCCATTGCAGGGTTAACCGGTTCTCGACAGGCTCGAACTGACGCACTTTTGTTGTGTTGGGTTTGCTCGTCATATCGAGCATCGTCGAGAATAATGTCAGTTCGAGCATCGTCGAGAATGGTGAGTTCATGTTTTTTAAAGGCTACATATAGTTTGAGGCGCATGGGCTTTTTTTTAAAAGATTTAAAGCTTAGGCTTAACAGCATTTAGGAGAGTTGAAACTTAGCAAGGTTTGAGGTTATAGGCTGTTAGTGTTAGTTAATACCCGAAAAGTAAAAATGTCGCAGTTTATCATAACAAAAAAAACCGAACCACCCGTTGTGCGAAGTTCCCGTTATGCGAAGTTTCTGAACTTCGCACATGATCTTATTTATGAATTTCGTAGCTAATGTTTGCCTATTTTTTACGATATTTACTTTTTAATACTCCCTCTCAATGAAATGCAGAAACTAAATAAATAATACCATGAAAGGACCTCAATTTCTTAATTATCTCATACCATTGGTTGATACCTTAAAATACAACGGAGGAATAGGTAAAGCTGCCGATATTATTGATTTGGTAATTGAAAGGCTTGGAATTACAGATAAAGAGCTTGAAGATACTGTTCCATCAGGCGAACCACGAATTCGAAATTATATACATTGGTCAAGATTCTATTTGGTGAAAGCCGGCTATATGGATTCTCCCAAAGGTGGCACTTGGAGATTAACTCAAAAAGGTTTTAAAGAGAACCTTAATGAAGAAGATGTATTTTCATTGTATCAAGAGATTCAATTTAAATATAATCCTGCTTATGGTGGAAAGAAAAATAAAAAAGTAATTAATAATGATATCGACAATAAGGTAGTTGAAGATGAAAAGCAGAATTTCGAATTACTTGATATCTTAAAATCATTATCTGCCGAAGGTTTCGAAAGGATTTGTAAGCGTTTGTTAACTGAAATCGGCATTAACGATATTACCATTACCGGACGTAGTGGCGATCAAGGTATTGATGGAATTGGAATTATTAAACTGAATGATGTGGTTAATTTCAATATTGTTTTTCAATGTAAAAGGTATAAGGAGTCGGTTTCGCCGCATTATGTGCGCGACTTTAGAGGGGCAATGCAGGGAAGAGCAGATAAGGGATTGATTGTATCGACAGGCCGATTTACCTCCGAAGCCAAAAAAGAAGCAAACCGCGATGGGGTTCCGCCCATTGAACTTATTGACGGCGAACGTCTCGTTGGCTTATTCGAAAAATACGAATTAGGATTAAAACCTAAGATAGTTTATGAAATTGAGCTTGAATTCTTCAACAATTTCAAATAGCTTAAGCAACCAAAGAAATGATAAGGGGTGTCACCTTAAGGTGACACCCCTTTTTTCCTTTTGTTCTCGACCATGCTCGAACTGACACTGTTTGTATTTTTATTTTAGAATCTAAACCCGTTGTGCGAAGTTTCTGAACTCCAGTTATGCGAAGTTTCCGAACATCGCATAATAAATCGGGGTGTCACCCCTTCTTTCTTCCATTTATTTGCAATTTTTTGTTTGATAAAATATCCCGATCTTTACTTAATATTGCAAATCAATGGATATCATCAGCATAAAAGAAAGCCTTCACAAAAACTACCTTAAACAAAAGGGGAGGTTTACCATTGATTGTAATCCCATTATTTTTTCGACCGAAGAAATAGAAATTTTAAAAAGGTACGGGCATTGGTTTAAGGCGCTTTGTAACGGCGAACTGGAAATAATAACCGAGCGTCAGCGAAGATTTGTCGCTGCTATGCACGGCGAAAGAGAACCCTTTAGCCCCGAAGAAGTAGCCTGGCATAAATATCTTGGAAGAAAAGAAGTTGAAGCTAAATATGGTGATAAGCTTGAATATAAATACATGCCCGAAGAAGACGGATTCTATAGCCGCGAATTATATAAAGCCCAAAAAATGCTTATGTTCAAAATAATTAACGAAGAACATAAGAAATAATTTTTTTTTGAATCTTTCCAATACTCAATTCCCACAGTGTTTTTTCCTAATTTAGTAGTCAAATTCCAATCCCATGAAAAAAATAGAAAATATTTTATTGGCGATTACTTTAGCAGTGATTGCAGCTTGTAGTTCTGAAATAAAAACTTTGGATTTTGAAAATTATATCAGTGCCGAGCAGTTTTTGCCGGTTAATTCGGCTAAACTGGTGTTTAATAATAATGTTCGAGCCAATTGGATGGATGATTCAACCAGTTTCTGGTATTCGATAAATACCCGAAGGGGTAAAGAATTCTTTATCATTAATACAGCGACCAAGTCTAAGGCTTACGCATTTGATCAGTCCTTGGTTGCTGCTCAGTTAGCTGCTATTTTTGATACAGTATTCGATGCCTACAATTTGCCTTTTAATCAAATTAAATTAAAAGATGATATTGTTGAATTTAGCGTAAAAGGTAAAACCTACCATTTTAGTAAGCATTACTCTTTGATCTCAGAAATTAAAAAAGAAGAACGCATTAGGGGAGAAAAATCGCCGGATGGCAAATGGACGGCCTACGTGAAAGATCATAATTTGTTCATTCAAAATATAAAAACCAAAAAGGAAACTCAACTAACCTGGGATGGAATTGAAAAATACGAATACGCAAATTCTTATTCCTGGTATAATTTGTTTGATGTTGATCATCCGGATAAAGTGAAGTCTGATTTAAGTGTTAAATGGTCGCCCGACTCTAAAAAAATTGCCACTATCCGAACCGATTACCGAAAAGCTAAACACTTATACTTATTACAGAGTGTTCCTGAAGAGGGGATGAGGGCTAAAGCATGGTCATATGAACGACCACTACCCGGCGAAACGGAGTTAGCCATGGTTGAGTTTGTGCTATTTGACATAAACACCCGCAAGCAAACCGAAATTAATATTGCCCCTTATCCATCATTTTTATATTGGGGTAGCATGGAATGGATCAATAATGATTTTCTTAAAATAGATCGAAGACATCGCGGTTTTAAGCAGGTTGATGTTTTGGAGCTTGATGGAAGAAACGGTAAATCGAGGGTTGTTGCTAGTGATCAAATGTCAACTTATGTTGATGTAAATATTTTTTATTATAAAGTATTGGATAAAAGCAATGAGCTTTTAATGACTTCGGAAAAAGATGGCTGGAACCATTTATATTTATACGATTGGAAAAATGGGGAACTTAAAAGTCAAGTAACCAAAGGAAATTTTGTATTTAAACAAGTTCAATTTATTGATGAAGAAAATCGAAAAATTTATTTTACTGCCGGAGGAAAAGAGGAAGGTAGAAATCCATATTTAGATCATTTATATGTGGTTAATTTTGATGGTAACGACTTAAAATTATTAACTCCCGAAGATGCCCATCATGAAATTAGTTTTAATAAAAAAGGGGATCTTTTTGTAGATAATTACTCAAGAGTGGATTTGCCAACTACCTCGGTTTTACGATCGGCCAATAATGGCGAAATTGTAATGGAGCTAGAGCAAGCTGATGTAGCTGATTTATTAGCTACAGGTTGGACTTATCCGGAGGTTTATAAAGTTAAAGCCAGAGACAATGAGACTGATGTTTGGGGTGTAATTCGAAAACCCTCACATTTTGATAAAAAGAAAAAATATCCAATTATCGACGGAACTTATTCCGGCCCTCAAGCAGTGCGCATGCCCATTTCATTTACCAATGCATACAGAAGTTGGGATCAATCTTTTGCTGAGATCGGTGCAATAGTTGTTACGGTTGATGGTTTGGGTACGGCACAACGCTCAAAAAAATTCCATGATTTTTCATATAAAAACTTAGGTGATATAGGAGCAGATGATCATGAAAAAGCCATTCGTGAATTGGCTGAAAAATATGATTTTATGGATATAGCAAGGGTTGGGATCTTTGGGCATTCTGCCGGAGGTTATGATGCAGCCAGAGCGCTTTTGGTCAAACCCGATTTTTATAAAGTTGGAGTTTCTTCTGCCGGAAATCACGATCACCGACTAGCTAAAGCCTGGTGGCCCGAATTATATATGGGTTTCCCCGAAGGACCGGAATATGCAGAACAGGCAAATATGGCCATTGCAGCTAATTTAAAAGGAAAATTATTACTGTTGCATGGCGACATGGACAATAATGTAAACCCCATTGAAACCACACAGATGGCAAATGCGCTAATGGAAGCCAATCGGGATTTTGAAATGGTAATTTTTCCAAATGAGAATCATTCTAGTCTTTACAACAACAAATTCTTTACACGAAAAAGATGGGATTATTTCACTAAAAACTTAATAGGAGTGGAGCCCCCAAGCAATTACGAAATTGGTTTGAGATTTAAGGATGAGTAATTCTCTTTTTTGATCTGCTATCTCGGGCTTTTTAATAATTTTGTGTAATAAATTTATCGATGCGTATTTTAATTGAAAATATTAAGAAACTGGTGCAGGTTGAAAACCATCCTGTGAGATTTGTGGCAGGCAAAGAAATGTCTAATCTCAAAATGATTGACAATGCATGGCTGTTCATTGAAAATGAGCGTATCGCAGCTTTTGGTGAAATGAAGGATGAAAACAAACCAAAAACTGCCGACCAAATCATTAATGCAAAAGGGAAATTGGTTTTTCCTGCCTTTTGCGATTCTCATACGCATCTGGTTTATCCTGCTAGTCGCGAAATTGAATACATCGATAAGATTAAAGGATTATCATACGAAGAAATTGCCAAACGGGGAGGTGGGATTTTAAATTCAGCTAAAAGAATGCAAGAAGTTACGGAAGATGATTTATTCGAATCGGCAATGAAGCGATTGGATGAAATTATGCTGATGGGAACGGGAGCTGTTGAAATTAAAAGTGGATATGGCCTGAATACCGAGGCTGAAATGAAAATGCTTCGGGTGATTAAAAAACTTAAGGAAAGTCATCCGTTAACTATAAAATCTAGCTTTTTAGGTGCACATGCTGTTCCTGCGGAGTTTA
The DNA here is from genome assembly GCA_963674935.2 of Bacteroidales bacterium. GTDB lineage: Bacteria > Bacteroidota > Bacteroidia > Bacteroidales. Next base: position 95,708 of record CAXXWZ010000008.1, on the reverse strand, counting down.
AAGGAAACCAAAAGGAATATGTTGATTTAATCATTAATGAGATGATTCCTCGGGTTGCAGCCGAAGAACTTGCCGATTATGTGGATGTATTTTGCGACAAAGGTTTCTTTACGGTGGAGGATACCGACAGGATTTTAAATGCAGCCATGAAATATGGTTTGCGTGCAAAAATTCATGCCAATGAGTTGGATTATTCAGGAGGTATTCAGGTTGGTGTAAAGTATAATGCGTTATCAGTAGATCATCTGGAATACACCGGAGATGCAGAGATCGAAGCATTGTTGAATACGGAAACCATGCCGACGGTTCTTCCGGGTGCCGCATTCTTTTTGGGAATGGTTTATGCGCCCATTCGTAAAATGATTGATGCCGGTTTGCCTGTTGCTCTGGCCAGCGATTTTAACCCGGGTTCATCGCCATCTGGAAATATGCAACTCATCTTATCTATGGCCAGCATTCTTTACAAAATGCTACCCGAAGAAGCGATTAATGCAACAACCATTAATTCGGCCTATGCCATGGGAATAGAAGATGAATTGGGCAGCATAGCTGTGGGTAAAAGGGCCAATTTATTTGTCACAAAAGAAATCCCAGGAATTGAATACATGCCTTATTCTTATGGCGATAATAAGGTTGAAACAATGATTATAAACGGTAAGATTATATAATTAAAACTTAATTTAAGAATGAAGAAATTGATCGAATGCGTCCCTAATTTTAGTGAAGGACGCGACATGGGAATCATCAAACAAATTACAAATGAAATTGAAAAAGTTGATGGTGTTAAACTATTGGATGTTGACCCGGGAGCTGCAACAAACAGAACAGTGGTTACATTTGTTGGTACCCCTGATGAGGTTATAGATGCAGCCTTAGCAGCTGTAAAAAAAGCTTCTGAGATCATTGATATGAGCAAACATAAAGGTGAGCATCCGCGTATGGGCGCCACTGATGTTTGTCCCTTAATTCCGATTGCCGGAATCAGCATGGAAGAAACTGCTGAATATGCGCGTAAGCTTGCTAAACGAATTGGTGAAGAATTGAAGATTTCTGTTTACTGTTACGAAAACGCCGCTTTTACCGAAGAAAGAAGAAATCTGGCCAATTGCCGTTCTGGTGAGTACGAAGGCATGGCAAAAAAATTAAAAGATCCGCATTGGAAACCTGATTTTGGCCCATCAGAATTAAATATCAGAGCAGGTGTTACAGCTGTTAGTGCCCGTGATTTTTTAGTGGCCTACAATGTAAATTTAAACACAACGTCAACCCGACGTGCCAATGCCATTGCTTTTGATGTTCGTGAAAGAGGGCGCACCAAACGAGAAGGCAATCCTGTAACCGGGAAAATTGTAACAGATCAGAATGGAAAACCGGTGATGATTCACGGGAGTCTGAAATCAGTGAAAGCAATTGGTTGGTATATTGAGGAATATGGAGTGGCTCAAATTTCAATGAATCTTACAAATATTTCAATTACACCTGTTCATGTTGCTTTTGATGAGGTTTGCAAGAAAGCTGGTGAAAGAGGAATAAGAGTTACGGGTTCAGAATTAGTTGGTTTAATTCCGCTAAAAGCCATGCTCGATGCCGGTAAATATTTTTTGGCAAAGCAGGAACGATCTTTGGGTGTTTCAAATGATGAACTGATAAAAATTGCTATCAAATCGATGGGCTTGGATGAATTAAAACCATTCAATCCTAAAGAAAGAATAATAGAGTATTTGCTTGAAGCTGAAACTAAGAATAAATTGGTTGACATGAATCTGGTTGCATTTGCTGATGAAACCGCTTCTGAGTCACCTGCCCCGGGCGGGGGTTCTGTTGCAGCTTATTCAGGTGCCATGGGAATTTCTTTAGCAACCATGGTAGCAAATCTTTCTTCGCATAAAAGAGGTTGGGATGAAAGATGGCAAGAATTTTCTGAATGGGCTGAAAAAGGTCAGAAATTGAAAGATGAGCTTTTATTTTTGGTTGATGAAGACACCAATGCTTTTAATAAAATAATGGATGCTTTTGGTTTAGCCAAAGGCAATGATGAGGAAAAAGCAATTCGTCAACAAGCCATACAAGATGCTTCTAAATATGCCATCGAAATTCCTTTTAGGGTGATGCAAAAATCTTTTGAATCGATGGAAATCATTAAAGCAATGGTAGAGATTGGTAATCCTAATTCTGTGACGGATGCGGCTGTTGGTGGACTTTGTGCACGAACTGCAGTAATGGGTGCTTACCTCAATGTTAAGATTAATGCAAGCGGGATTGATGATAAATTATTCGCAGATGAAAAGTTGAAAGCAGGTGCTGAAATTGAAGCTAAAGCCATCGCGATGGAAACTGAAATTCTAAAACTTGTTAATGATAAAATAGGGTAAGATTTAATTCTATAAGTTTAAATATTCAGGCTTGTTCTTTTTTGGATAAGCCTGATTTTTTTTAAAATTCTTTTGGTTTTTGCCTTAATCTTTGAACCCTGAATCAAGTATTGGTTTATTCGCTTTCTGTGGTTTTCTCAAGAGGGGAATTCCCAAATTCTTCTTCCAGAATATCCTTGAGCTTAGCAGGTTGAACGGTTATTCGTTCTCCTTCTTTACAAAATGAAATTTTACCATTTTGCTCAGAAACAATAATGGCTATGGCATCAGATTGTTCAGTAATGCCAATGGCGGCACGGTGTCGGAGTCCCATTCGTGGAGGTAAGTTTGAATTATCAGAAACAGGTAAAATACATCCTGCAGCAATAATTCTATTGTTTGAAATTATAACTGCCCCGTCATGAAGAGGACTGTTTTTGTAAAAAATATTTTCTATCAGATGTGAAGATATTAAAGCATTGATTTGCACTCCGGTCTCTTTAAATTGCCTCAATTCATTCTTCTCAGTAATGACAATTAATGCGCCTTCTTTGGCATCTGCCATCCTTTGACTTGCAACTACAATTTTATCGATATCCAATTCTGCCTTAAACTGCGTATCAAAGGTCCAGAATAGAAATTTACCCTTCCTTTTCTTTAAAAAAGTTGGTGTGCCTAGTGCTAGTAAAAATTGCCGGGTTTCTTTTTGGAAAATTACAATCAATGCAATAAAACCTACACTGATGAAGGCGCCTAAGATTTCGCTGAGTAACTCCATTTTTAAAGCATCAACCAATTTCCAAATCAAAAAAATGGCAATAATCCCGATAAGAATATTTATGGCAACTGTACCTCTGAGCAGTCGATACAATTCAAATAATAAGTATGCAACCAGCAAAATATCGATAATGTCGAGCAATCGGATATCTATAAAACCAGGAATTAATAAGTTGAGCATGAATTAGTGATTGGTTAACAAATTTAGTAAAAAAGATGATTTTAAAGTAAGCTAATTAATTTAATCACCTCTTTTGCTTCTTTTACATCATGAACCCGTAAAATATTAGCCCCTTTTAATAAGGCAATAGTATTTAGTGCTGTTGTTCCATTCAGGGATTCCGAAGGATTGGTGTTTAGAATTTTATTTATCATCGACTTGCGAGAGATCCCAACCATAATGGGTAATCCAAACGCTTGATATCGTTTTAAGTTTTTGAGAATTTCATAATTATGTTCCACGGATTTTCCAAAACCAAAGCCCGGATCCAGAATTAATTGCTTAGCACCTAACTTATTAAACTGAATTATTTTTGATTTGAAATAGTCAGATATTTCTTGATTAACATCATTGTATTGAGGATTGACTTGCATGTTTTTTGGATCACCCTTGGTATGCATAATCACAAATGGTTTGTCGTACTTAGCTATGGTTTCAGCCATATGTTTGTCAAAGCATCCACCCGAAATATCATTAATCATATCAGCACCTGCATCAATAGCTTTCTTTGCAACTTCCGATCGCCATGTGTCAACTGATAAAAATTGATTTGGAAATTCTTTTCGTAAAAGCTCAATAGCGGGTAAAATTCGTTTTAACTCTTCTTCTGCAGTCACTTCATCTGCAAACGGACGGGTTGAAACGGCACCAATATCTAGAATGTCAGCACCTTCAGCAATCATTTTAGTCGCCTGTAATAAAAGTTCATCTGGTTTTGTAAATCGGCTACCTTCATAAAATGAATCCTCGGTAATATTTAAAATTCCCATTACCAAAGGCTTATCAAAAGATATCAATTTGCTACCCGATTTCAGCTTTGTTATTGGCGAGAATTCTTTATTTTTACCTATTGAAATTTCTGACATGATATTTTGCGATACTTTAATTTGTAAAAGTAAATATTCTATAACTAAGTATCGAGCAACGATCAAAAAGAAATTTGTGTCTAATTGCAAAACAAGGTTGAATGGTAAACATTACATCACAACAATTTGATTCGGTAATTGAAGACTGTAAAGATATCTTCATTAAAAAAATGAAGGATTACGGAACAGCTTGGCGGATTTTAAGAACGACTTCCCTCACCGATCAAATTTACATCAAAGCAAAAAGGATTAGGAGTATTGATGATAAAGGCGCTCAAAAAATTGAAGAGGGCGTGAAACCAGAATTCATCGGAATTATTAATTATTCTGTCATGGCCTTAATTCAACTTGAATTGGGTGTGGATGAAGAAAATGTTGAACTACCAATCAACGAAGTAGAAAAACTTTACAGCAAATATGTAGCTGAGGCTAAAAAACTGATGGAGGATAAAAATCACGATTATGGTGAAGCATGGCGAAATATGCGCATCAGCTCCTTAACTGATATTATTCTGATGAAATTACTTCGGGTAAAACAAATTGAAGATAACGACGGCAAAACAAATATCTCTGAAGGGCTTGATGCCAACTATTTTGATATTTTAAACTACTCCATTTTTGCAATGATTAAACTTAAAGAAGGAGAGATTTAGTTTATGAAATTATTGCGTACCATTAGTCGTATACTTGTTGGCCTTGTTTTTATTTTTTCCGGTTTCGTTAAGGGTGTTGACCCACTAGGAACTGCTTACCGAATCGAAGATTATTTTATCGCCTACGGAATGGACTGGGCGATGCCCCTTGCACTTATCTTGTCATTATCACTTTGTATGCTTGAGTTTGTGCTAGGTGTGGCATTGGTTTTAAATATTCGCCTAAAACAACTTTCGTGGATATTATTACTTCTAATGTCCTTTTTTACATTAGTTACCTTGTATGATGCTATTTATGCTCCTGTGCCTGATTGTGGTTGTTTTGGAGATGCCATCACTTTAACTAATTGGGAAACATTTTATAAAAATGTGGTGTTGATGGTTTTTGTTTTTGTCGTGTTCCGATCGAGAAATAAATTTAAATCCTTGCTTGAAAATAAAGGGCAAAATGTGGTATTAATTATAGGAATTATTGGATTTAGTTGGTTTGAGATATACCAGCATGAGCACCTTCCGATGATTGATTATAGAGAATGGAAGGTTGGAACTGATATAACTCCGGATGAAGCAACGCAAGAAGAAATTTATTTGATTTATCAAAACACCAAAACAGGCGAAACCAAAGAATATCTTTCACCCAACTACCCATGGAACGATTCGGTTTGGATGTCGCAATGGGAATTTGTTGATCAAAGAGTTGTTGAAGTTGAGGGGAATCAATTACATAATCTGCGATTTGAAGACATGAGAGGAAATGATTTAACTGAGGAAATCATTTATAATCCTACTTATCAGTTTTTTGTGGTTGCATGGAATATTAATAAATTTCCGCTAAAAGCCATTAATCCAATCAAAAAATTGGTTGAAGATGCAAGAGAAAAAGGGTATGCAATCCAAGGATTAAGTAGTAGTTTGTTCGATGATATCAATGCTTTTAGGATTGAAAATCAGATTAGTTTGCAATTTTATAATTCTGATGATATTGTTTTGAAAACCATGATTCGTGCAAATCCCGGAATTATCCTTCTAAAAGATGGACTGATTCTTGAAAAATGGCATTATAATGACTGCCCTTCTATGCCGGAAATTGAAAGAAATTATGCGGATTTCTAGTCGAGAACCGCTATCTTTATCCCATGGCTCAATACATTCTTAAGCGAATCTTTTATGGCTTTTTAGTGCTTTTTGGCGTTATCACTGTAATCTTTTTGCTTTTTAATGTGTTACCCGGTGACCCGGCCAGAATGATGCTTGGCCAGCGTGCAGATATTGCATCAGTCGAGGCGATTAATCATGACCTTGGTTTAGACCAACCCTTGCATAAACAATATTTCGGTTTCCTTAACGATTTATCACCAATCTCAATACATAACTATAAAAACAAACCCAGTTTTTGGTTTCTTGATCCCGAGAAATATTCCTATCTAACCTTATTTTCTGTTGGAGATCAAAAAATAGTTTTTAAAAAACCATACTTGCGTAGGTCATATCAAACCAAACGAAAGGTATCAAATATTTTAGCTGAAGCATTCCCAAATACGATGATTTTGGCTACAGTTTCTATTCTGTTTGCGCTAATTGTCGGGGTTTTTATTGGAATTCTGGTTGCAGTTAAAAAAAATGTTTTTGTAGAGCGTCTGGCTATGGTATTTTCAGTTCTCGGAATGTCTCTTCCTTCATTTTTTGTAGCGATAATTTTTGCCTGGGTATTTGCTTTTTTATTGGCAGATTTAACAGGTTTAAACATGTTCGGCAGCCTTACCACTGTTGATGATTTTGGAAATGGAGAATATTTGAGTTTGAAAAATTTGATTTTACCTGCCATCACACTTGGCATTCGCCCTTTGGCAATTGTTGTTGAACTAACGAAAAGTTCACTGCAAGATGTATTATCTCAGGATTATATTCGAACAGCAAAAGCAAAAGGTTTATCAGTTGCAAGGATCATACGAAGACATGCATTAAAAAATGCAATGAACCCTGTGGTAACTGCAATTTCGGGTTGGTTTGCCTCATTAATGGCGGGAGCAGTTTTTGTTGAGTATGTGTTCGACTGGAAAGGAGTGGGAGTGGTGATTGTTGAAGCACTCGAGAAATATGATTTTCCGGTAATTATGGGTTCGGTATTAATTATCTCCATACTTTTGGTGATTATAAATATTTTAGTGGATATTGTTTACGCGCTACTTGATCCTAGGATTAAGTACAGCTAAATATTTTTGATTAAAAGAAATTTTGTTCGATACGTATTGATTTATATATTTGAATATGAGAAAAAAAATAGTAGCCGGTAATTGGAAGATGAACCTAAGCTTTCAAGAGGCTGAAGACTTATTTGATGCCATCATCGATTTATATGGTGATGACGACACCGAAAATCCTAAATTGATTATCTGCCCGCCTTATCCATATTTGGAAGTGGGAACAGATTTAACCGATGAATTGGAAATTGGAATTGGTTCACAAAATGTGAGTGATAAAGCTAAAGGTGCTTATACCGGTGAAGTATCGGCCTCAATGCTAGATTCGATGGATGTAGAATACTGCATCGTTGGCCATTCTGAGCGAAGAAAATATTTTTCTGAATCAGCAGAATTATTAAAGAATAAAATCGAGCGCCTATTGGAAAATGATATTTCTCCAATCTTTTGCTGTGGAGAACAATTGGAAGAAAGAGAATGTTTGAAAGAATATGACATTGTGAAATCACAAATCACAGAAACTTTATTCCATTTGAGCGAAGCTGAAATCGAAAATGTAATCATTGCCTATGAACCTGTATGGGCAATAGGGACTGGTTTAACTGCAACTCCCGATGAGGCAGAACAAATGCACGCCTATATTCGGAAATTATTAACGGAGAAATACGGTGAAAAAATCGCCGAAAAAATAAGTATTATTTATGGTGGAAGTTGTAACGCAAATAATGCACGAGAAATTTTCTCAAAACCAAATGTTGATGGAGGACTAATTGGAGGTGCTTCCTTAATACCTGCTGATTTTTACAAAATTTATAAAAGCTTTTAAGCGTATGAATTATATAGCAGCTATTTTTAATAGCAAAGATCAAACTTTTGAGTGGGAAATCTTAACAGCTTTTCTGGCCGAATTCGGTTTTGAAACTTTTGAAGAAAATGAGTCAGGGTTGAAAGCCTATATTCCTGAACCTGATTTTAATAAGTCTTTGATCGATGGTCTTCTAAATGATCATTTCAAAAATTCAAAAATTTCCTTTAATCACGAGCTAATTCATGATCAGAACTGGAACGCGCTGTGGGAAAGCAATTATGAATCTATCCTTATTGCTGATCGTTGTTTGATTCGAGCTCCTTTTCACCCCGCTGATGATACCAAGGAGTTTGATATTTTAATTGAACCTCAAATGTCGTTTGGTACAGCTCATCACGAAACTACTGCAATGATGATTGAGTATGCGCTTGATGCTGATTTAGTAGGTAAGCAGGTTCTCGACATGGGATCAGGAACAGGAGTGCTGGCAATTCTCGCATCAATGCGAGGAGCCGATAAAATTGATGCCATTGATATTGATGAGTGGGCTTATAATAATTGTGTTAGTAATGCTGAAAAGAATAATATAAAAAACATTGTTATTATTCAAGGCGACGCAAATGTGGTAAATAAGAAATATGATATTATATTTGCAAACATAAATTTGAACATTCTGGTAAATGATATGGAAGTTTATGCAAAGGCGTTAAACATAGGAGGCACTATTTATTTTAGTGGTTTTTATCAGAATGATTTAGTTAAGCTCGAACATGAAGCTAATCTATTTAATCTACAACTAACTGACACTAACGTGAAAAATGACTGGATGGCTGCCAGGTTTTCAAAAGTTAAATAAATATGAGTATAACATTTATTGTAATTATTGCAGTTTTATTGGCTTACTTAATTGGGTCGATACCAACTGCAGTTTGGGTTGGAAGATTATTTTATAATATTGATGTTCGAACACAGGGAAGTGGAAATGCAGGCGCAACAAATACCATTCGTGTTCTGGGCTTGAAAGCTGGAATTCCGGTAATTATTATTGATGTGTTAAAAGGTTGGTTAGCAGTATATTTAAGTGTTTTTTTTAATAATTATGGATTAACTGAAAATCAATTCCTTTTTCTTGAAATAACTATGGCAGCTGCATCTGTAATTGGACATATATTCCCAATCTACGTTGGATTTAAAGGGGGTAAAGGAGTAGCCACATTATTTGGAGTTGGTCTCGCATTATATCCATATGCAGTACTTACAGTTTTGGGTGTATTTTTGCTGGTGTTTTTTATTACAAGAATGGTTTCTCTTTCGTCTGTTTTGGCCTCTATCTCATTTCCGTTTTTTGTTATATTTTTATTTCATATTCCGTATTTACCTCTGATTTTATTAGCTATAGCAGTAGGTTTGTTCGTGCCAGTTATGCATCATAATAATATTAAGCGATTATTGAGGGGTGAGGAGTCGAAGATTTCTTTCAAAAGAAAAACAAAGTAGAAGCCTTTTCTGTTTAAAAATTTGTTGAGAAAGAATATTTATATACGTTAAAATCATAATTATATTTAATATATTTACTGTTGAATATACAATCCATTATAAAATCAAAGTAAGATGAAATTCATTGTTTCCAGCTCACTGTTACTTAAAAACATTCAAGCTTTAAGTGGTGTACTTAATTCAAGTAATACCCTTCCAATTCTTGATGATTTTTTATTTGAACTAAAAGAAGATAAATTGTTTATTACTGCCTCTGATTTAGAAACAACCATGACTGTTTCGTTGGAGCCAACTAAAGCTGAAGAACCTGGATTAGTTGCAATCCCTGCAAAAATTTTACTTGAAACACTTAAAACGTTTTCAGATATTCCTGTTACGGTAAACGTAAACAAAGACACATTGGGTATTGAAATTACTGCAGGTGATGGAAAATATAAACTTCCGGGACATCGCAGCGATGAATATCCACAAGCACCTACCCTGGAAAATACTACATCTATTGATATTAAATCTTCTATTCTAGTAAATGCAATTAATAAAACACTTTTTGCAACAGGAAATGACGAACTACGACCTGTAATGTCAGGTGTGTTTTGTGAGCTTACACCCGACGACATCACTTTTGTTGCTACCGATGCGCACAAATTGGTGAGGTATAAAAGAACGGATGCTTCAGGAGAAATTTCTGCATCTTTCATTTTACCAAAAAAGCCACTTAATCAATTAAAACATCTTGTTAGTTCAAACGATGAAGCTTCTGTAAAAATTGAATACAATCAAATCAATGCATTTTTTACTTTTGATAATGTGAGTATGGTTTGTCGATTGATTGACGGTAGGTATCCGAATTACGATGCGGTTATCCCAACTAACAATCCTAATGTGCTTACCATTGATCGATTATCTTTATTGAATTCGATAAGAAGGGTGGCTATTTTTGCAAATCAATCAACTCATCAGGTTAGATTTAAAATATCAGGAAAAGAACTAACCTTATCGGCAGAAGATGTTGATTATTCAAATGAAGCTAAGGAAAGATTAACTTGTGCTTATGAGGGTGAAGACATGGAAATTGGGTTCAATTCAAAATTCTTACAAGAGATGTTATCGAATATGACCAATGATGATGTTAGAATTGAAATGTCGGCACCAAATCGTGCCGGTTTAATCATGCCAGTAGAAGCTGAAAATGAATATGAAGATATTTTAATGCTGGTTATGCCTGTAATGCTAAATCAGTAATACTCATCATAAAATTTGAAAAGCAAAGCTGATGGCTTTGCTTTTTTTTGATTAATACTCTCAATTGACGCATCTGAAATCGCAAAAAAAACTCCCCAGATTTGGAGAGTTTTTTAATTTTTCAATAAGTGATGAAATGCTTTATTCGGCCCTTTTTACGTTTATGGCTTTTTTCCCTCGATTATCTTCGGTGATGTCGAAAGTAACTTTATCATCTTGTGCAATTCGGTCGATAAGACCTGTTGCGTGTACAAAGATGTCTTGTTTTGATTCATCATCTACAACAAATCCAAAACCTTTTCTTTCATTGAAAAATTTAACAATTCCGGTTGACATGGTAATAATAAATTAAGTTAATAATTCTACAAATATACATTTATTTTCTACCAGGACAAGGATTTGGTATATTTTCTTGAATTCCAAATAAATTTATCAAGCTGATTTACCTAAGAAAAACCAAAAATAAATTGGTTTGTTAGGCAATTTTTGGACCTGCTTCAACCAGTCTTTTTCCTTCTTCGTTATCGGTATATTTTTCAAAATTTTTGATAAATAAACCACCAAGATCAAGTGCTTTTTGATTCCACTTATTAGCATCAGAATAAGTATTTCGTGGATCTAAAATATTTTTGTCAACACCAGGTAATTCTGTTGGAACCTCAAGGTTGAAGATTGGAATATTTTTTGTTTCAGCTTTTTCGATAGAACCATCAAGAATAGCATCGATAATACCTCTGGTATCTTGAATAGAAATTCTTTTTCCTGTTCCATTCCATCCAGTATTTACCAAATAAGCTTCAGCGCCATGTTCTTCCATTTTCTTCACTAATTCCTGACCATATTTAGTTGGATGTAATGAAAGGAATGCTGCACCAAAACAAGCTGAGAAGGTTGGTTGTGGCGTAGTTACTCCTAGTTCTGTCCCTGCCAATTTTGCTGTAAATCCTGATAGGAAATGGTATTGTGTCTGTTCGGGAGTTAATTTAGAAACAGGTGGCATAACTCCAAATGCGTCAGCAGTTAAAAATATAACTTTTGTTGCATGACCGGCTTTAGAAACTGGCTTTACAATATTATCAATGTGATAAATTGGGTAAGAAACACGGGTATTCTCTGTTATCGAACCATCCTCGAAATCAATTTTACCATTTGCATCAACTGTAACGTTTTCTAAAAGTGCATCGCGACGAATTGCGGCATAAATTTCTGGTTCAGCTTCTTTATCTAAATGGATTGTTTTTGCATAACAACCACCTTCGAAGTTGAATACGCCGTCATCATCCCAACCATGCTCGTCATCACCAATTAGCTCACGGTTCGGATCAGTTGAAAGTGTTGTTTTACCTGTGCCTGAAAGTCCGAAGAAAATAGCAACATCACCTTTTTTACCAACATTAGCAGAGCAGTGCATCGCAGCCATTCCATTTAGTGGTAAATAATAGTTCATCATTGCGAATAAACCTTTTTTCATTTCTCCACCATACCAACTTCCACCAACTACATGCATTCTCTCTGTCAGATTAAAGACTGTATACACCTCTGAATTTAAACCATGTTCTTTCCATTTCGGATTTGTTGTTTTTGATGCGTTGAAGGAAACAAAATCAGGTTCCCCATAGGTTTTTAATTCTTCTTCGCTCGGACGAAGGAACATGTTTTTTACAAAATGAGCTTGCCATGCAACCTCCATTATGAAGCGAACTTTTAATCTGGAATCAGGGTTGGCTCCACAAAAAGTATCCATTACGTACAACTTCTTTCCAGAAAGTTGTTTTAGGGTATTTTCTTTCAGGTCACTCCAAACTTCTTTTGAAACTGGCTTATTATCATTTGGAGATTCAGGGGTAGTCCACCACATGGTATCTTTTGTTGTATCATCTTTTACGATGTACTTATCTTTAGGTGAACGTCCTGTGAATATTCCTGTCATTACATTAACTGCATCTAGTTCTGTTAATTGGCCTTTTTCAAAGCCTTCGAGTTTTGAATCGGTTTCTTTTTCATATAACTCATCATAGGAAGGATTGTGATAAACAGTTTCAATATCAGTAATGCCGTAGTTTTGTAGTTCTAGTTTTAGCGTAATGTGATCGTTCATTTAAATGCAATTATTTGGGTTAATATTAAAATAGCTTTATCGTGTTTTTTACATGATAAAACTATACGTAAAATTTCGCGCAAGGTAATAAAACAAATTAAAAGGAAAGTAGCTCCAGGCTACTTTCCTTAAAACTAATTAACTTAACTTATTTTAATTTTGTTTAATTGCAGCCTGGGCTGCAGCTAAACGGGCAATCGGAACTCTAAAAGGAGAACAACTCACATAATTCATACCAACTTTATGGCAGAATTCTACCGAACTAGGCTCACCGCCATGTTCACCACAAATTCCAACTTTAAGGTTGGCATTTGTTGATCGTCCTTTTGAAGTCCCCATTTCAACCAATTGGCCAATTCCTTCTTGGTCTAATACCTGGAATGGATCAGCTTTTAAGATTCCTTTTTCAATATAAATGGGTAAGAATTTACCAGCATCATCGCGCGAATATCCAAAGCCCATTTGAGTAAGGTCATTTGTTCCAAAAGAAAAGAATTCAGCGTGTGCTGCAATCTTATCCGCAGTTAAAGCCGCACGTGGGATTTCAATCATGGTACCAACGAGATATTCAATTCTGTCAGCTTTCTCAGCAAACACTTCTTCGGCAACAGTTCTAACAATTTTTTCTTGAAGTTTAAATTCATCAAGAGTACCGATAAGTGGAATCATAATTTCAGGGAAAGTTTTAATACCTTCTGCTTTTAATTCCATTGCAGCTTCGAGAATTGCTCTGGCTTGCATTTCGGTAATTTCAGGATAGGTAATTCCAAGTCTGCAACCTCTGTGTCCTAACATAGGGTTGAATTCATGTAAATCATCAACCTTTCGCTTGATTGCTTCTACAGAAATACCCATTTCTGCGGCCATTTCTTTTTGATTTTCTTCTTCGTGAGGAACAAACTCATGCAAAGGTGGATCCAGTAAACGAACAGTAACAGGTAATCCTGCCATTGCAGCAAATACACCTTTAAAATCTTTACGTTGAATGGGTAATAATTTTCTCAATGCTTCTCTACGTCCGGCTTCATCTTCTGCTAAAATCATTTCGCGCATGCGAACCAATCTTTCACCTTCAAAGAACATGTGCTCGGTTCGGCAAAGGCCGATACCTTCAGCACCAAACCCAACAGCAACTTTACATTCTCTTTCAGTTTCTGCGTTGGTTCTAACTTTCATTGTTCTATACTTATCAGCAAGTTTCATGATATTACCAAAGTCACCACTCAATGCAGCATCTTTAGTTGCAATTTTACCTTCATAAACTTCACCAGTTGTCCCGTTTAATGAAATCCAATCACCTTCTCGGTATTCTTTTCCATCGATGGTCATCACCCTGGTTTTATAATTGATATGAACAGCACCTGCACCAGACACACAACACTTGCCCATTCCACGAGCAACAACTGCAGCGTGAGAGGTCATCCCGCCACGAGCGGTAAGAATACCTTTCGCAATATTCATTCCTTCTAAATCTTCAGGAGAAGTTTCAACCCTAACAAGGATTGAAACCGGATATTTTGCAGCTTCATCAGCGAAAAATACAACTTGACCAGTTGCAGCACCAGGAGATGCAGGCAATCCTTTTGCTAAGACTTTAGCTGCTTTGATTGCATCACCATCAAAAATTGGGTGAAGTAATTCGTCTAATTTACCGGGTTCTTGTCTTAAGATGGCTGTTTTTTCATCAATCATACCTTCATTAAGCAATTCCATTGCAATCCGAACCATTGCAGCTGCTGTACGTTTACCATTACGCGTTTGTAACATCCAAAGTTTACCATCTTGAATGGTGAATTCTAAATCTTGCATATCGTTATAATGCTTTTCTAGAATGTTTTGGGTTTCATTCAGCTCTTTATATACACTTGGTTTTAATTCTTCAAGAGAAGGGAATTTCGTTTTTCTATCTTCTTCGGAAACACCAGCTAGAATAGCCCATCTTTTTGAACCTTCTAAGGTGATTTGTTGAGGAGTTCTAACACCTGCAACAACGTCTTCACCTTGTGCATTAATTAAATACTCACCGTTAAAAACATTTTCACCGGTTGCAGCATCTCTTGTAAAAGCAACTCCTGTTCCTGAGTTATCACCCATATTTCCATAAACCATTGCCTGAACGTTTACAGCAGTTCCCCATTCTTCTGGGTAACCGTGCATATTTCTATAATAAGCAGCTCTTGGGTTCATCCAGCTGTCAAATACTGCGGTAACACTACTCCAAAGTTGATCCCATGGATTTTCGGGGAAAGGTTGGCCTGTTTGTTTAACACAAGCAGCTTTAAAATCAGCAACCATTTGTTTCAAATCAGCAACATCTAAATCTGTATCTAATTCAACACCTTTAGCTTCTTTTGCCGCCTCAATAATTTCTTCGAACGGATCGTGATCTTCTTTTGAAAGTGCTCCAACACCTAAAACCACACCACCAAACATTTGAACAAAACGCCTGTAAGAATCCCAGGCAAATCTGGCATTACCTGTTCTTGCAATGAGTCCTTCAACAGAGTTATCGTTCATTCCCAGATTTAAAACAGTGTCCATCATTCCTGGCATAGAAACTCTTGCGCCGGAACGCACAGAAAGTAAACAAGGATTTTCATTACTCCCGAATTCTGTACCCATTATATTTTCAACATTAGCAACAGCTGCTTCTACGTCTTCTTTTAAAAGTGCAACGACGGCATCTTTTCCTAATTTATTGTATTCAGTACAAGTGTCTGTAGTAATAGTAAAGCCTGGAGGAACTGGTACTCCAATTAAACACATTTCTGCTAAATTAGCACCTTTACCTCCTAAAAGGTTTTTCATCTTACTATCTCCGTCGGCAGTTTTACCCCCAAATAAATAAACACGTTTTTGATTTGTCATCTTATTTTTTTATTGATTGTTTAAAAATTTCTCAAATGCTCTTTTTTGGTTCAAAAAAGAATTGGCAAAAGTACGAAAGAAATAGCTATTTATCTAGCCTTATCTGCTAATAAATTAAAAGTGTAATAATCATATAACTGCCACTTAACGAATGATTAAAAACCCTATTGAAAATTGATAGTTTGAAACAAAAACTGACCATTTACTAACGCTTGTAAATATATAATTCATTGAACTATATTTTGATACAAGTTATATTGCCGAACGTTTTGTTTCATATGCCTAAATTTGATCTGTTATTTTAAATATATAACATAATAATAACATCTTTATTGACTCAAACTAATTGAAGTAAAAACTACTATTATACCTTTAAACTAGCATGATTTATGACCAATATTTTGTAAGTTTGTTACGAGATATAATAAAATATTGACCATTAAATCTGATGAGAATGAATAAGAAAATTGGGATTCGAATAGAAGATAAATATGTGATGGAAAGACGTGTTGCAATAACACCAAAACATGCCGAAAGTTTGATTCAGGATGAAGGGATGGAAATTTATGTTGAACCATCTGCAAAAAGAATATTTTCGGACGAAGAATTCAAGAATATTGGAGCAAATTTAACGTCAGATTTAAGTCAGATACCTGTAATTTTTGGAGTTAAGGAAATGCCGATTAACTTTTTCGAAGCCCATAAAACTTATGTGTTTTTTTCTCATGTCATCAAAGGTCAACCATACAATATGCCAATGCTGAAGGCAATGATGGACAAAAAATGCACCCTCATCGAATATGAAAAAATAACGGATGATGAAGGTAGACGATTGATCTTTTTTGGAAGGTTTGCAGGTCTGGCAGGAATGATTAATTCGTTATGGTCGTTAGGACAAAGATTTCTAAACCAGGGTGTTGAGAATCCATTTTCTGCGCTAAAACAATCACATTTATATCACTCATTAGAAGAGGCAAAAGCAGAAATTACTAAAGTTAGTGAGATAATTAAAACCCAGGGATTGCCAAAAGAATTATGCCCGCTAATAATTGGATTTACCGGTTACGGTAACGTTTCACGAGGCGCCCAGGAAATAGCAGATCTTTTACCAATAAAAGAAATTAGCCCAGATGAATTATTAAAACTACAGCAGAGTGGGGTAGAAGCTGATAACAAAATGGTGTTTAAAGTTGTTTTTAAAGAATCTGATATTTCTTCACCTAAGGATAAGTCAGCTGATTTTGTTTTAGAACATTACTACAATCATCCGGAAGCATACGAAAATGCATTTGAAAAATATGTACCTCATATAAGTATTCTTATGAATTGCATGTATTGGGATGATAAATATCCTCGAATTGTCACCAAAGATTTTTTATCGGAGCTTTATGCCAAAGGCGAAATGAAATTGAAAGTCATTGGGGATATCACTTGTGATCCTGACGGTTCAATTGAATGTACCCACATCGGAACTGAAATTGAAGATCCGGTTTTTGTTTATAATCCCAAAACCAGAAAGCCAAAAATGGGGTTTGAAGGTGAAGGTATTTTAGTAATGTCAGTTGATATTTTACCCAGTGAATTACCTCGAGATTCCTCAATTGCTTTTGGTGATGCACTGTTTAAATATGTAAAATCCATAGCAACAGCCGATTATAATAAGTCATTCGAAAATCTGAATTTACCTGCACCAATTAAAAGGGCAGTAATCATTCATCAAGGTATTCTAACCCCAGATTATCAGTACATTAATGAGTTTTTATAAGTATAGTTATTTAGAGTATTTCCATATTAGATTTAGTAAGAAAAAAAGAAGCTCACAACGCTTTTTCTACTAGATAATCTTCTAAATTAGCCCGTTTAAAAAATTTGTGTAAAACAATAAATGAAGATGAAAAGAATATTGATATTAGGTGCAGGATTAAGTTCTTCTAGCTTGATAAAATACTTGTTAGATCATTCAGAAGAACATGATTGGAAGGTTGCCATCTGTGATGCTTCCTTGGAATTAGCAAAGAAAAAAGCAAATAATCACCCTAGAAGTGAGGTTTTTCGATTTGATGTGAATGATGAAAAACAGCGGATTTCGGAAATTTCTAAATCAGATATTGTTATTTCAATGTTGCCAGCCAGAATGCATTATTTGGTTGCTGAAGATTGTGTGAAGATTGGAGTTGATTTAGTTACTGCCTCTTATGTTTCAAACGAAATTAAGGCTTTAGATGCAAAAGCTAAAGAAAAGGGTGTATTGTTACTGAATGAAATTGGGGTAGATCCAGGCATTGATCACATGTCGGCCATGCAAATTATTGATCGGATAAAGGATCAGGGTGGAAAGATTGTGAACTTTGAATCCTCAACAGGAGGATTAGTTGCTCCTGAATATGACAATAATCCGTGGAATTACAAATTTACCTGGAATCCGCGTAATGTTATTTTAGCAGGGCAGGGTGTTTCACAATTTTTACATAATGGGAAATACAAATATATTCCTTACCGAAAATTATTTTCAAGAACAGAGGATGTTAATATTCTTGACTTAGGCAAATTTGAAATTTACCCTAACAGAGATTCTTTAAAATATCGTGAGATTTACGGATTGGATAATATCCAAAACTATGTTTAGAGGTACCATTCGTCGCAAAGGCTTTTCGGAAGCATGGAATGTTTTTGTGCAATTGGGCCTGACTGATGATACTTTTATTGTTGATGATTCAAATAGCATTACTTACCGCGAGTTCATCGATCGTTTTCTTCCAAATAATAGTAGGTTAAGTACCGAATCAATTCTGGCAAAAGTGCTTAAAATTGATGTTGAATCAGACATCATGGAGAAAATTATCTGGACAGGTATTTTTGAAAATCAACAAATTGGCATTGATAAGGCTACTCCGGCACAAATTTTACAGCATTTATTGGAGAAGAAATGGGTACTCGATCCTGAGGATAAAGACATGATTGTTATGCATCACCTTTTTGATTATGAACTGGATGGAGAATTTCATAGCTTGTCGTCTACCATGGTTGCCAAAGGAGAGGATCAGGTGCACACAGCCATGTCAATTACCGTTGGAGTTCCCGCCGCTATTGCAACCAAATTGATCTTAACCGGAAAAATTATCCGGAAAGGAGTTCAAGTGCCAATCGTAAAAGATATTTATGAACCTGTGTTAAAAGAACTGGATAATTTCGGAATTAAATTTATTGAGCAAAAAATTAAATAAAAGTTAGAGAAGAAAGGGATGCCACCCCTGAAAAAGGGGTGGCATCCCTTTCATTATTCCATAATCAGATGCTTAATTATTTCTTCGTTGTGCATCTGTTCATGATAGGCCTTAAAATTTTCCAGATCATCAAACCATGAAATCACCTCTTCCCGGGCAAGTAAGGTTGGTAAATTTTGAAGTCAATGCCTTGTAAGATGAATATTTATAACTCCTAAAGTCATCTGTTATTTTATGATGTTCGGGATTATTGTGCGTGTAAAAAATTAGCCTTATCAGGTATTCAGTTTCAGTTAGCTCTTAATCGCTTAAATGTTTTCAGGAATAAATTACCCGAACGGTTTTCGCGTTTATTAAACCAATAAGTATATCTAAGAACAAGTCGCTTAAACTGAATGCTAAAGTCTGTGGCTTCTATATCCTCTCTTATCCTTAATAAAAAATGATAATGATTTGGTAATAAAGCGTAAGCAAATAAATCAGCTACAGGGCTTATGTATTCTTTGAAAAGATCTAGAAAAAATAAGTAATCGGAGGTGTTTAGAAAAGCAGGTGTTCGATTAACACCTCTGTTAAAAATATGATATGAGGCTCCTGATACAATAGGTGTAAGTATTTTTTTAGATGGCATATTCAAAGCTTTATTCTTTTATACCATTTTTGATAAAATGTCCTATGGGGTGCCACCCTTTTTTAGGGGTGGCATCCAGGAACTTCCTTTGATATTTAAATAAACATCACTAAATTTACAACAACACCTAACCAATGACCTAACCTTAAATCTTAACATATGAAGAAAGTTTTAATCCTGGGGGCCGGAATGGTTGTAAAACCTATTGTTATCTACCTTTTAAACAAAGATTATTTTGTAAGCGTTGCAAGCCGTACTAAATCCAAAGCCGATAAAATTATTAATGGTCATTCGAATGGAAATTCGGTGGCATGGACAGTCGATCAGGAAGCGGCTCTGGATGAGATGATAGCTCAACATGACCTTACGGTAAGTTTATTACCTTATGCCTATCATGTGATGGTAGCCAAATTGTGCATTAAACACAAAAAGAATATGGTCACAACCTCTTATGTTCAACCTGCCATGAGGGAGTTAGATGAAGCAGCTCGAAAAGCGGGGATTCTAATTCTTAATGAAATTGGTCTTGACCCGGGTATCGATCACATGTCAGCGATGAGAATTATTGATCTTATTCATGATAAAAACGGTGAGGTTGAAGAATTTTATTCATTCTGTGGGGCTTTAGTTGCTCCTGAGGTTGAAAAAAATCCATTTAGTTACAAATTCTCATGGGCACCAAAAGGCGTTGTTATGGCTGGGAATAATGATGGAAAATACCTACGGAAAGGAAATATTAAATATGTTCCAACTGAGGATTTGTTTAAGAATCCAATTCAATTGAATTTTCCTCAGGTTGGTGAGTTGGAAAATTTATCCTAATCGAGATTCATTACCTTATATTGATCTTTATGGAATTCAGGAAACCAAGACAATTTTTAGAGGAACTTTCCGCTATAAAAAATGGTGCGAAGTTTTTAGATGCTATTAAATCACTAAAACTGATTACTAACGATAAACTTAAACTTGATGGTTTTTCTTATGCCGATTTTATGGCGAAATTGATAGGTGAGAAAAGTTCGAAAAACATCAAAGAAAAAGTAGCAAAAAAACTTAAGGCATCAATTAATTCAAACCCAATAAAGGCAATAGAATGGTTAGGCTTATTTTCTGATCAGGATATGAATAGGGTAGAAGACTCACCTTTTGAAATTGTATCTGATTTAATGATTGAGAAGATGATGATTAAGGAGGACGAAAGAGATATGGTAGTAATGCAGCATACATTTGTTGCAAAATATGCAGATGGGAAAAAGGAAGTAATCAAATCCCGAATGCTTGATTTTGGTACCTTAAAAACCGATACTTCCATTGCACGAACGGTGGCTTTGCCAGCCGCCTGCGGTGTTGAGATGTTACTTGAGGGTAAAATTAAAACGATTGGTGTTCATATTCCGGTTTTACCCGAAATCTACAATCCTATTCTGGATCAGCTGGAAACCATGGGTATTGAGATGATTGAAGAATATGGTTTGCCTTTAAGTGAGAATATAATCTAATCTCAGAGATTTAGGCGCAGTTTTTTATGTTTCATTAACAAAAGTAAAAGTGTTGATTAAGAAAACATTTTTACTTTTGTATTTTATATTAAAATTCTAAATAATGAGTAAAAAATCTTACGGTAAATGGATTGGTGGAGGACTTGGTTGGGCTTTTGGTGGACCAATTGGCGGAATTTTGGGATTTGCTTTCGGATCGATGTTCGACGGACTTCAGAAAGGTCAGTATGCCCATGATCCTTATTCAGGAACTCAAACTCGCTCACGTTCACATCAAACGCAGGAAGGCGATTTCAGTATTAGTTTATTGATTTTATCAGCTGCTGTGATGAAAGCGGATAACCGTGTTTTGAAATCAGAACTTGATTTTGTAAAGAAGTTTTTTGTTCAACAATTTGGAGTTGAAAATGCCAACAGAAACATTTTAATGCTTAAAGAAATTTTAAAGCAAGACATTAATTTGATTGAGGTTTCTCGCCAGATTAAGCGCTACATGGATTACGCTGCAAAATTACAGCTTTTACATTTCTTATTTGGAATATCCAAGGCGGATGGACAATTGCATGTTCGTGAAATCGAAATTATTGATCAAATTGCAAGATATCTGGATATAGATCGGGAAGATTATCTTTCTATTAAAGCCATGTTCATTAAAGAAGTTGACAGCACCTATCAAATTCTTGATGTTAAGCCAACTGCTACTGATGATGAAGTTAAAAAGGCTTACTATAAAATGGCTACCAAATATCATCCTGATAAAGTGGCTCATCTTGGAGACGAAATTAAGAAAGCAGCAGAAGAAAAGCTTCAGAATCTAAACGTTGCTTATGATGAAATTAAAAAGCAAAGAGGAATCAAATAAATCTGGGTTACCAACTTTAATTAGGTAACTGATAGATTGAACTCTCATTCCGATAACCACTTTTATTTTGATACCAATCTGTAAATTGAGTTCCTCCACTTTCGGCCCAATCAGCAAATTTTAAATGTCCACTAATTATTTGTGTTTTTTCAATTGTATAACTGTAGCTTTCGGGGATATTTATAGCCCATGGCAAATTATTAATTGTTTTGTAATAGCGGCTAATACCGGAATTGGAATCGTCGTGCAAGGTCCCTAAATACTCCGAATTAGCCAAATTAGTTGGAGCCATATCGGGCAAATGAATTTCTTTTCCCCGTTCACCATCAACAATTAGGAACGGATTAAAATTTTGGATATCTATATCTTCTGAAGTATAAGTATCAGTATTAAAACTTAAATTGATTCTGGTTGTGTCGGGGGTGATGTAGGCCTCAGAGGGTGTTACATTTACTCCGAAACCTGAAGACGCTTGCAAAAATATTTTTGGAATTATCAAAAACAATCACCGTAATCTTATCCTGACCCGATTCGGTGCCATTTTCGTTAAGGGTAATATAGTTTTCCTGAAGGTTGTAACCGCTGATGTTTAAGAAGTCATTTTGAATATTTGAGTTTGGCAATTGAAATCCAAATCCGTTACTAAATCCTGCCCCGATTGCTTTAATAACAAAATCTGCTTTGATATCGCTGATTTTATTAGAGGCATTTGTAACCAAGGTAAATCTATAATCTAGTACCAAATCGTTAAAATCATAATCGCCTTTACCTGGCCATAAATCTTCGAAAGCCAGACTACCATAGTTAGAAGCAGGGTAAAAATTATTGAATGCACGTCCTGGATCATCAGGGTAATCGTCTTCATCGTCTGGTATTCCATCTCCATCATTGTCGGAGGCCGTTGTTTGATCATTAAAAATGGCTTGTATTTCTGTTTGACTTAATGCAGTTTTGAAAAATTTTACATCATCAATTAATCCATTAAAGAACTTCTGCCCGCCATCATCTGATCCAATTGCGGCATTTCTGCTGTTCACTTTTAACAATCCTGTCACATTCTTGCTATTATTTAGTTGCCCGTTGATATATAACTTCAGTGAAGCACCATCATAGGTAACCGATATGTGGTACCATTCATCCAATATTGGCCGCCCCGAACTGCTTTCAACTGATACAGAAGTTTCTGAATCGAGCCGGATATGCCCTTTCCATCCATTCCACTTTGTGATACCAATGCCGTGTCCGTCCCAATCTCCTTTTTGGGCAATCTTTGCTTCCTTATACTCGTGGGGTTTGGCCCATGCCATGATCGTAAGTTTGTTGGTGAAGTTTAAAGTCGCATTATTTGGGATGCTTACATAATCATTTTCGCCATCAAAAGATAAACAAGTTCCTGAAATGCCTGGTAACCAATATGCACCAAGGATAGTTCCGGTGTTTCCTCCAACAGCATCTGAAGCAATATTACCAGTTCCTTCGTTTAGATCCCATTTAGAAATCAGGTTTTGTGAACCGTCTCCAATGTTAGGAGTAGTAGTGTAAATCTGATTTACTTCTTCAATTGTTAATGCACTGTTATAAATTTTTACTTCATCAATATCACCTTCAAAGTCGTTGGTAGTTGCCTGATTGCCAATATAGATATCTGAACTTGCTGCATGAAGATCACCGCTGGTCTCTTCGGAGGCCATTAAATTTCCATCCAGGTATATTTTAATGATGCTTCCGTCATAAGTTGTAACTATATGATGCCAATCGGTATCAATGATCCGATCGTTCCAATTGATTGAAACATCAGACCATTCTGGATTATAAATTGCAAATGTAAGTTTACCCCATTTATCAATACGGACGACATACTTAACCCTGTGGTATATAAAAGCTCCATCATCATTGGCATGTTCTTTTTTAATCCATAATGAGATACTTAATTTGTTATTGGTGAGATCAAGTGTTTGGTGATATGGAATGGTTACTTTTCCTCCATCACCATTAAAATTTAATGCGGTTCCACTTATTCCGCTTGACCAATCTGCACCAGAAAAAGTTCCATCATTGCTTCCTTGTAAGTCATTTACCAAAGAGCCGGAATTCTCGTTAAAATTCCAATAAGAGACCAAACCATCGAATTCGGGCGTTGTATTTATTTGGTCAACACTCTTCAAGGTTGTTTGGTTTAGATTTACTGTTGTAATCGTGTTCTGGATAGAAACTGGCTGATTATTAATTAAGACCTCTGAAATATAAACAGGTATATTCACATTCACTTCGTAGGTTTCACTCAAAGTATTATAAAAACCTTTATGAAACAATGCCTGGCCATTCAGTGAGGTTATTTTTATCACTTGCGATTTTTCGGCAGTTATAATAAAATGAATCAGATGATTTGTATTCCAGCTAAAATCTGAAGGAATGACTAAGTTTTCAATCGTTTCGGCTATTGATTGTTCATATTGTTCAAATTTTTTGCAAGCGTTTCCCAGCAGAATGATTAAGATCAATACAAACCAGAGACTCTTGTTCTTCAAAAATCCTGGCAATTTTGTGCAATCCCGGCTATTGCATTTGGTGTTCATGATAATAGATTTTGGATCTCTTTTTAATGCAAATATAAGAGATATTATACCTCGAAGACTAGGTGATCTGCCTATTTTGGTTCAGGTAATATATTTTTTTAATTCAACAGGAATTAATCTTTGTCAGTAATTGTATCGTTAAAACATTTTTTTAACAACTTTAATAATAACTCCCGTCTAATGGGTTTTGTTATATATTGGTTACATCCAGCTTTTAAAGCTTTTTCACGATCGCCTGCCAGTGCAAATGCTGTTTGGGCAATGATTATGATTTTATCATTAAATTTTCTGATTTCTGATGTTGCCTCGTAGCCATTCATTTCGGGCATTCTAATATCCATCAGAATTAGATCGAGATCAGGATTCTCACGGCATATTTTCACAGCTTCGACACCAGTTTTTGCCAGTAAAATTTGAAAGCTTAAATTCTTTAGAATTGTTTTCATATAAGTGCTCGAATCAATGTCATCTTCGGCAATTAAAGCCTTTAACTTTCTAATTGTTTTATTTTGTTTAGAGCTTGATAATGAGTCTTTTGTTTTGATTTTTTGATTTGTGGCTGGGGAATATGGAATTGTAAAATAAAATACAGAGCCTTTACCGATTTCACTCTCAACCCAAATCTTACCCCCCATATTTTCAATATAGGCTTTTGAAATAGACAATCCCAATCCTGCCCCTTCGTATTTTCTGGTTAAGGATTCACTAACCTGTCTAAACCTTTCAAAAATGAATTTCTGATTTTCCTTTGAAATCCCTATACCTGTATCCATAACAAAGAATTGGAGAATTCCGTTATTATATCGACATCCAAATTGCACTGAACCTTGCTCGGTGAATTTTAAGGCATTTTTAATTAAATTTGAGAGAACTACATATACTTTCTCCCGATCCGCAATAACCGCACATTCTCCATTTACTAAATTCGTTTCAAAACTGAGTTGAAGCTTTTTTTCATCGGCTTCAGGTTTAAAAAATGTGCAAATTTCACCCAGCTCCTTCTTGATATTCATTTCTCTTAAAACAAGTTCAATTTCGCCAGATTCAATTTTTGAAATGCTGATAATATCGTTGATAATATTTAGCATGCGTTCGCCACTTTTTTCAATAATTTTGATGTAGTTCTTTTGCTCCTGCCCCGAAATTAAAGGCTCTTTAAGTAATTCTGTGAAGCCTAGTATCCCATTCATGGGGGTTCTGATTTCATGACTCATATTGGCCAAAAAAGCTGATTTTAAACGATCGCTTTCTTCAGCTTTTTCTTTTGCAATGATTAATGCATCTTCCGCCTGTTTGCGTTTTGTATTGTCAAATAAGTATCCTATAATTCTGACCAATTCGCCAGATTCGTCAAATTTCCCAACAACATTTTCAATAACAGATATTATTCTGCCATCGCGAAGAATAAACTCACGCTCCAGTTGATCGATTTTTTTCTCTTTACGAAGCTGAGCTATAAAATTTATACGATCTTTAGAGTTCCGGTAAAATGAAGAAATATTCTGTTCCATCAAATGTTCAACAGTATCAAACCCCATAATTTTAACCAGTGCAGGATTACATAACAAAATATTTCCATCAACATCACAGACAAAATTCCCGGTCAAATCGTCATCAAACAATGCTTTATATTTAAGTTCACTTAGTTTTAATAATTCTTCATTTTTTTGTCGTTCGGTTTCCTTTTCAATATATTCAAGCGCAAATGAGATGTCTGTGGCCATCTCGTCAAGTAGCCTAACTTCACCCTCATCGAAGAAATTTTTTTCTTCAGCATAAAAAACGAAGGCTCCAATTACTTCTCCAAAAACTTTAATAGGAAATGAAGCCGATGAATGGCAACCCAGTTTCATGACAGTTTCCTGCCAGGGAGCCATGGATAAATCAGAAGCTATATCGTTTGCCAGGTTGTGGTTTCCTGTTTTAATTGTTTTGGCAATTGGGCCATTTCCGGTTATTTTATCTGTTAAAATAATATTTACAGATTTAACATATTCTTTGGCATCGCCTGAGGTAGCTACCGGGATAAACTTTTGTGTTTCTTTATCAAGTAATCCTATCCAAGCCATTTTAAATTTGCCATCTTCATGGGCAATCCTGCATATATCATCAAAAAGTTTTTGTTTGTCACGAACACGTACAATGGTTTGATTGACATTACTTAAGACAACATATACCCGATTCATTTTTTTAACTTCTAATTCAGCCTGTTTACGTATTGAATTCTCCTTTTTAAGTTCTGCAGTGCGTTCGTCAACTATTTTTTCCAGTTGCTCGTTCAATACTTTTAATTCCTCTTGCGTTTGCGACAATTCATGATTTCGCTGAACGGCAGCCTCATAGGTTGAGATAAGAAGTGTTAACATTTGTTGTTGGTCGGCAGTTATAAACCGCTTTTTCCCACCAAAAACGATTTCAACTCCTACACGAACACGCTCGATATTACCAAATTTTTGGCTGGCCAATATTCTTTCAATATGAGAAATCAGGTATTCTTCATTATAGGGTTTTGTAAGGAAATTATCAGCACCACAGGATAGTCCTTCCAAAACATCTTCTGAATTGGAAAGTGATGTAAGCAAAATGACCGGAATGTCCTGACTTTTTTCCCTTGATTTTAATTCTCTACAGAGTGTATAACCATCCATTTCCGGCATTATAATATCACTGATGATTAAAGCGGGATGATGGTTCTCCATCATCTTCAATGCTTCAATACCATTCTGGGCAATCATTATATCGAAGTTGTATTTTTCAAGCGTAAATTTGAGTTTTTCGGCTTGGGTGGAACTATCCTCAACGATCAGAATTTGCCTTTCATTGAGATCCTTTGCTGCTTGATGATTCATATTGATAGATCTTTAATTATTTGATTCATTACAATAATCCAATTCTTCATTTTTGTTTTTAAGGCTGATTGTAAAAACACTTCCTTCATTCTCTTTACTTTTAGCCCATATTTTTCCCTTAAGTTTTTCAATTAATTCTTTGCAAAGAATTAATCCCAAACCAGTACTTGCCTCTCCAGCTGTGCCCTTAACACTTACATTCTCGCCAACTTTAAATAATTTAGGTAATTTATCCGATGCCATACCTATGCCATTATCTATGACTGATATTTCAATCTCATCGTTATTTATGATTGAGATGAACCTGATTTTTCCTCCCCTATTAGAAAATTTCACAGCATTGGAAAGCAAGTTTCGTAAAATGGTATGAAGCATTTTTTCATCGGAAAATACTTTTTGATCGAATGGAATTTCATTGATAATCTCAATTTCTTTTTGTTTGGCATGCTCACTAATCTGATTTATATTTTCAGTGACAATATTTGAAAGAGTTAACTCTTTTGTCGATATTTGGATGGATTGTCTTTGAAGTACACTCCATTCCAACAAATTCTCTAAAAGCAGATACAAATCATTTGCAGCATTATTCAGTTGCTTATAAATATTGAGAAGTTCTGATTTGGGGAGTGTTAAACCTTCTTCTACTAAAATTTCGATCAAACCCATAAATCCGTTAAATGGACTCTTCAAGTCATGAGCAATTACTGAAAACAACAAATCTTTTTCATTATTGCTTTTTTCTAGTTCCTTATTTTTCAATTCTATCTCATTTTCAGCGAATTTTCTGTCAGTGATATCCATCACTGTACCCAGCATACGAATTGGATTTTTTTGATGGCTATATTGAACGCGCCCATAAACATTGATCCATCGTAACATTCCATCAGCCCGATTTATCCGGCACTCAAATTTTAACTTACCACTCAAAAAAGCATTTTTAAAACTTTGTTCCACATTAGATTTATCTTCGTCTGCCACATGTTCCATAAAAATTTTCTGACCCCATTTTGGCAATAATTTCTCATACCCGAAAATCTGATCGTGCAATGGTGAACGCCAGGCTTCATCCACAATCAAATTCAAATCCCACATACCGATATTTGCACTTTTTACTGCAAGATCGATTCGTTTTTCACTTGTAATTAATGCCCTTTCCGTTTTTTTATGCTCTTTTATTTCATTTGATAATTCAGCTGTTCTTTCCTGAATTAATTCTTCCTGATGTTCATTAATTTTTTTTAATTCATCCTGTGTTTTTAATAATTCTGCATTTTTATGCATAGCCGCTTCATAGGTAGAAATAAGCAGTGTGTACATCAGCTGAGGATCAAGGTTAATATGATGTTGCTGTCCACCAATCAAGGCAGCTATATCAACCCTCGTTTCTTTTGTTTTATTTAAGGCTTTATTCTGAATTGTCTTCTCAATATTGGAAAGAAGATAGGGCTCATCATAGGGTTTAGAGATAAAATTGTTTGCTCCACAGGCCAAACCTTCAATAACATCTTCGGAATTGGTGAGTGAGGTGAGTAAAATAACAGGGATTCCATTGGTTTTTTTATCTGATTTAATTTTTTTACAAAGTTCAAATCCATTTATCCGTGGCATCATTATATCGCTTATTACCAGAGAAGGTTTATGTTCGGTCGCTTTTTCTAATGCTTCCTGGCCATCTCTGGCAATCATCACTTCAAAACCATAATTTTCCAGAAAATATTTCAACTGCTCGGCCTGTGTCGGACTGTCCTCTGCAATCAACACCTTGCCAATGTTTTTCCCTAATAAATTGTTACTTTTCATTTGTTCTTGTTTTTTTAACCAAAACACCAAGCATATTTGCAATCTCCTCTGGCGAAAGAATGTATTTAGCTGCATTTAATTTAATGGCTTCACCAGGCATTCCATGAACAACTGAACTTTCTCTGTTTTGTGCAATGGTAATTGCGCCCATATCCCTCATTAATTTTAATTCGGAGGCCCCATCACTACCCATTCCCGTTAATATAACACCTATGGCCCTTGAGCCAAAATTGTTTGCAGCACTTTTAAAGAGGTAAGCAATAGATGGCAGTAGGCCATGATCAGATTCAAGTTTTGTTAGTATAATACGAGGGCCTTCCTTTACACCCATATGAAATCCATCGGGTGCAACATAAGCATGGCCTGGCAGAAGTATATCTCCCGAAGTGGCAATGTGCAGTGGGAAATCAGTTGTTTTGCCGAGCCATTCGGTAAATCCATTCACAAAGCCCTTGGTAATATGTTGCACAATTAAAATGGGCACTGATATATCTTTTTGTAAATTAGTGAGTATTTTTTGCAATACCAGGGGACCTCCGGTAGATGCCCCAATTACTATAATCTTGAAATCCCGCTCATTGCCTGATATTTCATTTGTTGAGTGATTCGGGGGGAATTGTTTTTTTGAGCAGGGAACCAGTCTTTTGACCAGCTTAATCTCAGACATTAATTTTAAAGTTTCAATCAGATGCTTGGCGTCATTTTTAAATTCCGGATGATGGATACTTCGTGGTTTTTTGAGAATGGCAAGTGCCCCAGCTTCCATAAGTGAGAATGAAATAGCAGCATCATTCAATGCCAGGCTTCCTGTAACAATAACGATAGGTATGGGGTTGGTTTCCATAATTTTACTTGTTGCCAGTAAGCCATTTAACTTTGGCATTTGCCAATCCATTGCAATTACATCCGGTTGATTTTCTGAAACCAACTCCAAAGCTTCCTCTCCATTGGATGCAATGCCTGTTATTTTGATTGAAGGGTCTAAACCCAGTGTATAGGCCAATAGTTCCTGCATAACCGGAGAATCTTCAACAATAAGGACTTTTACCATAATTAAATTTTATAAAAGTTTTTGAACAACCTCCAGCAAATTGCTCTGATCAAAGCTATTCTTGATAATGTAAGCATTTGCACCAACATCAATTCCATGCTCACGATCTTCACGCGAATCAAGGGCTGTAACTAAGATCACGGGGAGTTCAGAAAGTTTTTTATCACCACGTATTTTTGTCGTTAATTCGAACCCATTCATCCTGGGCATATCAACATCAGAAACGATCAAATCAAATTCTCCGATAGAAGCTTTGGTATATCCATCTAAACCATCAACAGCCGTTTCAACAAGATATCCTGCTGTTTCTAAAATGTCTTTTATCAGCGTACGTGAAGTGATAGAATCCTCAGTAACAAGAATCTTATATGATTTTTCGATGGGTTTAACTTCTTCATTTAAAATTCTTGTCCTTCCCACTTTTAATGACGATTTCATCAGGTCTGAAACATTGATAACCGGAACAATTAAACCAGAACCCAGTACGGTTACACCACTAATATTAAGCACATTTTTTAATTGTTTCCCTAAATCTTTAACTAGAATTTGTCGTTCATCTTTTACTTCATCAACTACAAAGGCAACGTTATGGTTTGCATTGCTTAATACAATAATTTGGATATAGCTCGATGGGTTAGCAATATTGTTTTTTTGTAAGTTACCATTATTTAATTTAGGTTTGAGCCCAAGTACAGTGCCAAGTTTTACCAATGCAATAATTTCATCATTGACAATAATTGTATCTCTGTTTTCAACGGTTTTGATTTTCTCAATCGGAACTCTCAACACATGCTTGACATTGATGCTTGGAATTAAAAACTGATGATCCTCACAATTTACCAAAACCCCTCTTAGTGTCGAAAGCGTAAGTGGAACTATGAGAATGAAGGTAGTTCCTTCATTCGGTGTACTTGATACAGAAATACTTCCATTCAGTGAATCGACCTTTTCTTTCGCAATTGCTAATCCAAGACCACGCCCGGATATGTCTGTTATTAATGGACTTGTAGTGAGTCCTGAATTAAAAATAAGTGATAATGAATCCTGTTTATTTAGTTTCTCTTGTTCACTTGGGTCGACAATTCCTGCTTTAATCGAGGCCGCAATAACTTTGGTTTCATTAATCCCTATACCATCATCCGAAACATTTATGTTTAGGTTGCGCCCATCTGCAGTGGAGAAATCGATTCTAATCGTACCTTGAGCTGTTTTATTCTGCTTTAGTCTTTTATCGCGAGTTTCAAGCCCGTGATCAACACAATTCCTAAGAATATGTATCAAAGGATCTTTAAGATCTTGCAGGATTCTTTTGTCAACTTCAATTTCTTGTCCGCTGATGATTAGTTCCACTTCTTTTTTTTGTGAACGTGCCAGATCCCGGACTAATTTTGGAAATCCTTCGGTAAGAACAGAAATGGGAAGCATTAATATGCTTTTCATAGCATCAAGATGTTCGTCAATCATCCGTGATAAAACACGCTGATCATTTTCAATGCTTTGTAGTAATTCATCAACATTTCCTTCTAATTCATTTTGTTTTGTCTGATTGCAGTTTATTATTTCTTTAAGTGTAGTCAAATTATTAAGCGATTTTTGATCAAGGCGGTCTCTCAATTCAGATTTCCAATTTCGGATAAAATCTAATAGATCTTTGGTCTCAGAAACCCGCTGAATAGCTGCAATTTTGGCTTGTATTAATTGTTCTGCCTGCAAGAAAAGTGGATCTAGCTTGGCCGTTTCAATGCGAACGGTTTCTGATGATAAAGATGTTTTACTATCAATCACTACTTTCTTAATATGCTCTTGAATGATAGGTTTATCTTTCGAGGTAAAATCATCAGATTTTGCTTGGGTAACTATGCTTTTAGAAATAGGCTTCTTTTTTTTAGGATGATATTGTTGTTCTTCAATTTTCCGGGGAATGTTTATTTCAACATGAGCAGGTCCATTTGTATGTGTTTTGCCTGATTCAATAATAGATTGAAGCAATTCTATTAGTCGCTGATGATCCTCTCCTTTGATTTGATTTTTTGCCGACATTAATTGCGATATATGTTCAATTGCCTGATGAATTTTATCAAAATGTTCGGGAGCCAGAACAAAGTGATTATTTTTCATCTTAGAAAATATATTCTCTAAAATCCGACATATGGATTCAATATCTGACCGATTAACAGAACGAGCCGCTCCTTTTAAGCTATGCGCTTCACGAAACATACTTTCAGTAATTTCTATTGATCGTTGTAACTCTGGTGTTTTTTCCAGCTCAAGCAATAGCGATGAAAGCAATTGAATGTGTTCTTCGGTTTCGATTTTAAAAACTGCTTCAAGTCGTTTAAGAAATTGAGCTTCTCTGTTATCCATATCTTATGGCATTAAATTTTATATTGCTGAACCAGAAGTTTTAATTTTTGTCCAAGTTCATGTAAGTCTTTAGCTGCATTTTCAGCTTGTTTCATACTGGCTGCATTTTCAGTTCCTGCCTGGTTTATGTTAGCCATGGCCAAACCAACCTGATCCATCCCTACTACCTGTTGCTGGCTTGAGGCTACAATTTGAGTGGCAGCCTGCACAGATTCGTTTACATTTTGTGCTAATTGAAGGATCGCGCTTCCTGCATGTCCCGATTGTTTCACTCCTTTCTCAACAGCCTTGCTTCCTTGTTCTGTTGCCATAACTGCAGCCGTGGTCGCTTTCTGTATATCGCTTAAAATGTTACGAATTTGTGCAGTTGATTGTTTTGATTGCTGGGCAAGGCTCTTTATTTCCTGTGCAACAACGGCAAACCCTTTCCCTTGTTCACCTGCTTTGGCTGCTTCAATAGCTGCATTCACAGCAAGTAAATTAGATTGATCCGCTATATCGTTCACAGAGGCAATAATACCACCAATTTGTTGACTATGTTCACTTAGTCGAACAATCGTATTCGCAATGGAATCCATTTGTTTCTGAATCTCGTTCATCACACTACTTGTTTCGTCAACGGCTACCTTACCGGATTGAGTTACTTGTGCAACTTGCTTTGAGTTCTCAGAAACACGGCTTGCTTTTTGACTGGATAGCTGAACAGCTTGTCTCACTTCTTCAACTGTTGAGGTTGTTTCGCTTATGGCCGAAGCTGTTTCAGAAGCACCTGCTGCAACTTGAGTTGATGCAGCGAGAATTTCGCTGGCTGAAGATCCAAGCAAGTTAATGGCCTCAGAAATCTCTTTCAAGGAAGTTCTTAGATTTTCAACCATTTGATAGAATGACAGGTTTAGTTTGCCAACTTCATCTTTTCGATCATCTGTACTTATTTCAACAGTCAAATTTCCGGATGCAATTCGTGAAGACATTTCGATCAGGTTAATTAATGGTTGCGAAACTGTTTTATTTAAGAATAGGATGATAAACATGCTAAAAATCAATGCTATCGCACCAATAATGATAAAGATCAGTGTGGCTTTTTTGGCCTCCTTCATGTCGAGAATCAACTGGTCGTTCGCTTCTTTAGTAGCTTTATTTCCAAGTTCCATGGCAAGCTTTCTGATCTGATTAAACCTTTCATCCTGAATTCCTGTTAAGAAACTTCGGGCATCTTCTTTTTGTCCATTTTTGAAATTTGTGATTACCTTGTTTCTGGTTTCCTTGTATATCTTTTGCAATTCATATAATTCATTAACGCGGCTCTGAAAGGCCGGATCTGATTCAAGCAATAAAATATCCCTGATGATACGTTCAATTGAATCAGCACGGGCATTAAGGGTTTCTTCAATTACATTTTGTTCTACCACATCTTCGGTGAGTATCAATTCAAGTATTAATGATCGGTTAAAATTTTGATGTGATCTTAATTGTTGAAGTTCAAGTGCAATTTTAAACTTTACATCATTCAAGTTTTTTTCAGAAATCGTTACTTCACGGATACCGTAATAGGCAATCAATACGACAACCAGAAACATGATCCAAATTAATCCAAAACTAAGCAGTAGTTTTGCTCGTAAACTGATATTTTTGAAGTTTTTCATTTGCGTAAATTTTATTTAATTTATTTTTTTACATTATTTGGTTTTATCAACAAGGATGGTTTCATCTTCTAGTATTTTTTTTGCATCCAGTACAATCAAATTCTCTTTTGTTACTCCCTTTATATATTCACTGCCAATTTCGCTCATATTGGATATATTTGATTGAATGTGGGGTAGTGGTATTGTTTGCGTTCCTTGAATGTTATCCGCCAGGATGCCAAATTCCATCAGCTGATTTTCAATTATGATTACTTTGTTGAGTTCACCAATACCTTTTTCGGGTAATCCAAAGAATTTTTTCAGATCGATTACCGATACAATTTGACCACGAATATTGATGACTCCGAGAACAAACGATGGAGTGCCTGGGATAACAGTGTATTTTTTTAAGGGGTAAACTTCACGTACAAAATTTGTTTCGATAGCATAGGTTTCAGATGCGAGGCTAAATACAATAATTTCAATTAGATGCTGATAAATGCTCTCTTCTTTAGGGGCAACTGCTAATGATATTGCTCTTTCGTACAAGATAGCATTGTTTTTGCTCCCATCATCAGGTTTCATTATAAGTGGTTTTTTTAGGGTTGATTTAGCCAGCACATTTTTTGATTTTTTTGAAGTGCTTTTTCTTGATTTATAACCAGAATCTTTTTTAAGTTCTTTCATGATAAAGCATGTGTTTGAATGGTCGCATTAATAATTTCCTTAAACCTTCCGATTGTCAAGCCTTCTGATTCCGGAACAATATCTTCATTGTTCTGCTTATTTAATATGAGCAATGCATTTTTATAACACCTCTTAGATTCATTTATTTGTCCTTTCTTCAAATATAAACTACCCAATGAATAGAAAGACAGAACAAAATCTGGATCAATGTAAATAGCTCTTTTTAATGAGACAATGGCTTCATTCGGCTGATTCAACTCTTGTAGAATGGTAGCACATAGATAATATAAATTAGCATCTAACTTATTTGTTGATAACAGTTTTTGGCAAACTGCGTATGCCTCAGACAATTGACCCATATTTGCATAAGCTTTTATCAGTAGTCTTTGTTCCTCAGGGTTTAGCATTTCTTTTTGTAAGTTTGAAATGACTTCATTGTATTTTCCTTCTGAATATTTTCTTAGCACTTCATCACTAACCAATTGATCTGCTGATGCGTTTTTAACAGATTCAGTTGGAGTTTCTTTTTTATCAATACTTTCAGGTGCATTTATGAGATCTAAATTAAAAGTAGCATTATCCTCCTGAAGCGAAATATCGTCCTTAAACTGTACTTTCTGTTTCTTTATTTTTTTAGATATTTTCTGATATATTATGGTATCCTTTCTATTAATAGGGGAGAAGTCGGCAAAATTTTGAATAGATAGTTCACTTGAAGAAACCATTAAAAACCCGCCTTCGACCAAAGCATTATGCAGGCCTTTTACAACCTTTTGAAAACGTTTTTGGTTAAAGTACATTAATACATTTCTGCAATAAATGATATCCATGGCATTTGTTCCATTGAGTGCTGTTGGATATTTATCTTCGGCCAGGTTCAGGTATTCAAAGGTTACCATTTTTTTTATTTCCGGAATGAGTTGAAATTTTCCGTTACTTAATGGTTTGAAATATTTTTCTTTTAGCCAGCTGGGGGTGCCACGAAATGACCAATTGCCATAAATTCCGCTTGAAGCTTTAGACAAATTCCGAGGATTAAGATCGGTGGCCAGTATGGAGATATTCCAATCTTTATAGTTAGGAATAAATCTTGAAAGAGCTATGGCAATTGAATAGGGCTCTTCGCCTCCCGAGCAACCCACACTCCAAATCCTTAATCGCTTGCCATTAGTTTTACTTCGAAGTATAATATCGGGTAGAATAACTTCATTTAAAGCTGTAAAAGACGAGGGTTCGCGCCAAAAATAAGTTTCATTGATGGTTAAATGTGCCGCCAATTGATCGGAATGGGCTCTGCTCATAGGTGAAGATAGGATCTGTTGAATATAATCATCCACACTGGAATACCCGAATTCATTTGCTGTAGCAATTAAATTACGTTCCAAATCATTCCATCTGTTAGGAGGGAAATGTAACGCGAGATTGAGTTCTATAAACTCACTTAATCTTGCTAGAACTACCTCTGGAAGTTTTTGGTTCATTCTCTATTTTCTTTATTGCCTTATCCAGCAATTGATGTTCATCAATTGAAAGTAATTTTTCTAGATCATTAATAAGTACAATTTCATTTTCTATTATGGTAATACCCTTCAAATATTCAGCATACGGAAAAGCGTGACCAGAATCTATTATCTGATCACGCGCTATTTCTTTTATTCCGATTACTGCATCAACAACTAACACAACAATCCGATCATTGCATTGGGTAATTATGAATTGGTCGTTAATATTTACAGGATGTGTTTTTAAATGAAAAAGCTTTCGTAAATCTATTACTGGAATGATTTCCCCCAAATAATTGATTACTCCCATTATCTTTTTTGGTGCTTTGGGCAAGGCTGTGATCTCAACTGATTGTACTACTCTTACAACGGTGTTAAGGTAAATAGCATAACGAGGTTTTTCCAACTGGAATAAAACTATTTTGTCGCTGGTGTTTTTTTTGGGGCTTGTCATTTTTAACTTTAGGTGATTGATTTAAAAATGGTTTTTAATGAAGTTTCAAGCTATTTATGTAAAATGCATATAATTAATTAAGAACAGGTTACCCAAATTTAGGTAATCATTTAGGCTTTTATATAGGTAAAATACCTATTTTTATGTAGGTATGATAATACATCTTCTGTTTAATGGAATTATAAAATCTACAGATTTATGATTCTATCGAATTTTTGAATTGGTGAGGGGTAATTGTCTGGATTTCACACTATTGGCGCTTCTTATTTTTTTCTTTTACTTGTTCTGAAAAGGATTTTAATCCACAAATCTCCAGATTAAACCAAATTTAATGGCATAATCTTGCATGGGATAATGCGGAACCATGAAATAGTTGTATCCGGTTACAGCTGCATTAAAGTGTTGATATTTAAAGAAAAACATGGTATTCTTGATTGTAAAATTTAAATAAATATCTGCATAAATTGCACCCCCAATTTTCTTCTCATCTTGGAGATAAAAACTTCTTGTTGCAGGCATGTACGCATCGGCGAAATAAGCTGTATTATAAAATACTTCTATTCCGGGTTGAATGGTCGTCGCATCTTTAAATAAGGATTTGGTATAGTAAATAGATACACTTCCAAGCAATTCCGGCAATCGAAGCAAACTGTCACTTTTTGGTTTTTGATAAATCAGGTGGGCATCCATCGTGAAATCTTTATATTTCAATTTATAATCGAGGGTAGCGGTAAGTATGGTTTGTGTGAGTTCTGTTTGATTTGGGTGCGCTGTTTTATCCATAAAGATAAAATTGTCGATCTTTTGATAACTAACTCCTGCTTCAATGCCTCTAAAAACATATTGAGCCTGAAGGGTTATATAGTTTTCCGCCTTAAACTCATTTTCCCAACGTAAATAATTTCCACGATAAAGATTATAAAAGTAGGAGGGACGTTGTTTAGAAATTTCTGCACGTAAATTGAGTTGTCCAAAATTATTCTTATCTGAACCTAACTGCTGACTTATTCTTGTATTTAAAGAGTAGTCACCGTCATTTTGATCACCCAGCACATAAAACCCATCGGCTTTTAATCTAAAACTATTAAATAAGAAAACTGAAATACCAGCTTTTGGAATTAGGTGATTAAAAGTTTGCTTTGAAATGGTATCAGCTACTTCTATATGTTGTTGTTTGATGCCGAAATACATATAAAGTGGCATTTCCTTTGAATGAATTTCATAGCCAATATTTGACCATTGAAACTGGTTCTCAATTTTTAAAATCCTAGTTGAGTCAAAAGTGTTTTCAGTGTTTAATATACTATCCAATCCTGAATAAAAAGCCTGATCAATTTTAGCATCTTCATAAAAGAATTGTTTGCGTTCAACAAATAAAGTGTGGCTCAGTCGTCCGAGAGGTAATCCATGATGTTTTGTTTTATTCCCCAAAGAATCTGTTGTTATTGAGGGTGCTTTTCCAATATTAAAATATTGATTAATAAAGATGCTTCCTTTCTTATAAGTATTTGTAGCATCCTCCAGGTTTACGCTAATTAAAGCCCGATTAACTTCAAGGCTATATTCAAAAGCACTATCAGATTCTAAACCACCATTTTCCTGAGTAATTAACTTGTCGTGAATATAATTAGCAATAAATCCATAGCGGCCATTTTTAGTTGAATATCTTGCTGTTACATAAAGATTTTTATTATCTGATCGCTGCTTCTGGTAAATCCCTGGTGCATTAATAAATTTAAAATCAATACCAACATTTAATCCGCGGCTAATATTTTGTGTGAGCAAGACCTTAAAATTGTTCTCCTTTTTTGGGCCCATTGCATAAAATATTTCAGTAAATGGTTGAAAAACACGATAATACTTTACATCCTTATTTTGATAGGTATATAAATCCATTGGACTGTACACGTAATTAAATCCTTCGCTTATATTAGGTTTAAACCGAAGGTTTCTTGCGGGTAAACCTACATTTCCAAGACTTGCAAAATATTTACCTGCCTTATAACTCGGATCATAATTCTGAATTCCATCTAAAAGCGTATCAATGGGGTAAATCTTTCCTAAATTGAAATTATCAAAACTTTCGGTAAAATAATGTACAGCTGTTGAATCAGTTATTATCGGTATTGAATCTGCAATAAATTTTATTGTGTCATTCAAAACCGAAGTGCTATTTTCTTCTTTGGATTTTAAATTCTTTTTTAGAGAATCAAGGGGGACTTGATTTAATGAATCAGAAAAGGGTGGTTTGGTAATTGAGTCTTGAACTATTGTGAGTATTGTATCCGATTGATTTTTTATTGTTGTGTCTTGTTTATAATGGTCAATAGAATCTGCTGAAGTTATGATATTGGTAATCGAATCCGGTTGGATGATATTGAGAATGCTGTCTAATTTATTTGTTGTATCCTGTTGCTCATATTGAGCCATTAAATAAGCATCCTCAATTAAGTATTGCTCAATTGAAGCTGAGAATATCGGAGAGGTGATTACTAAAAAGAAGCTAATAAACTTAAGTCTGGATAACATAAAACAAAACTAATGAGATTCTTTGATATTAGGGTAAACAAAGTATCAAAAATACATATTAATTGGTGTTGAAAGACCTAAAATGTGTTAAAAAGCCTATAAAAAATATAAACTTTATGGTAGTTGGTAATTGTCTATCCTATGAAGTGTTTAAATTTTCAATTTGTTACATCCGCGAGGATTCCCTAATCGAGCTAAACTCAAATGCGGAGCTTTCCCTTTGGCATAAAATGAAAAAGCCTTCTTGAAAAAATCAAGAAGGCTTTATGGTAGTTGGCAACGACCTATCCCGTGAGTTGTAAAATCTTTGATTTTTTACAACCACGAGGACCCTCGTCAAGAGCGTAGCTCTTAGTCGGGGCTTTCCCAGGTTATTTTAGGACATAAAAAAAGCCCCTCCAAAATTGGAGAGGCTTTATGGTAGTTGGCAACGACCTACTTTCCCACATTAACTGCAGTATCATCGGCGCTGGTGGGCTTAACTTCTCTGTTCGGAATGGGAAGAGGTGAACACCACCGCAATAGTCACCAAAAAATCTTTATCCACCGGAGTTTTTCCTCGTACCGCTATAGCTATAGCGGAGGCGCAACGAAGGTGGATCAATACTTTAAGACATATATTAGAAAGAAAATACAAAAGCTCATGATATAAAATGAACATCATAGTAGAAAGCTTACGGGTAATTAGTACTGCTCGACTTTGCCATTACTGACTTTACATCTGCAGCCTATCAACGTCATAGTCTATAACGACCCTTAAAGGAAATCTCATCTTGGGCTAAGTTTCGTGCTTAGATGCTTTCAGCACTTATCTCATCCGAACATAGCTACCCTGCGATGCCACTGGCGTGACAACAGGTACACTAGAGGTTCGTCCAATCCGGTCCTCTCGTACTAGGATCAGGTGCCCTCAAATTTCCAACGCCCACAACAGATAGGGACCGAACTGTCTCGCGACGTTCTGAACCCAGCTCGCGTGCCACTTTAATGGGCGAACAGCCCAACCCTTGGGACCTTCTCCAGCCCCAGGATGTGACGAGCCGACATCGAGGTGCCAAACCACTCCGTCGATGTGAGCTCTTGGGAGTGATCAGCCTGTTATCCCCGGCGTACCTTTTATCCTTTGAGCGATGGCCCTTCCATGCGGAACCACCGGATCACTATATCCTACTTTCGTACCTGGTCGACTTGTTGGTCTCACAGTCAAGCACCCTTATGCTATTGCACTCTACGCATGGTTACCAACCATACTGAGGGTACCTTTGAAAGCCTCCGTTACTCTTTTGGAGGCGACCACCCCAGTCAAACTACCCACCAAACACTGTCTCCCGCGAGGGATTAGGTATCAGATAAATAAAGGGTCGTATTTCAAGGTTGACTAACTTACTCCTAGCGAAGCAAGATCGAAGTCTCCGACCTATCCTACACATTATTTATCCAATATCAATGTTAAGTTGTAGTGAAGGTGCACGGGGTCTTTCCGTCCCGTTGCGGGTATCCGGCATCTTCACCGGAACTACAATTTCACCGAGCTCATGGCTGAGACAGTGCCCAGATCGTTACACCATTCGTGCAGGTCGGAACTTACCCGACAAGGAATTTCGCTACCTTAGGACCGTTATAGTTACGGCCGCCGTTTACCGGGGCTTCAATTCAATGCTTCTCCAGATAAATCTGAATGACATCTCCTCTTAACCTTCCGGCACCGGGCAGGTGTCAGGCCTTATACATCATCTTTCGATTTCGCAAAGCCATGTGTTTTTGATAAACAGTCGCCTGGGCCTATTCACTGCGGCCCCGCCGCAAAGCGGGGCGCCCCTTCTCCCGAAGTTACGGGGCTATTTTGCCTAGTTCCTTAGCCATGAATCACTCGAGCACCTTAGAATTCTCTTCTCGACTACCTGTGTCGGTTTGAGGTACGGGTAGCAATTATCTGAAGCTTAGAAGTTTTTCTTGGAAGTCTGATTAGGGTCACTATCCGCTTGTCCGAAGACTCACGGTACTATCCACCTTTAGCAAGACGTGCGGATTTGCCTACACATCTTATACCTACAGTGTTCAACGTACTATTCCGTCAGTACGCGGACCTTTCACTTCTCCGTCCCTCCATCGCAATAATTGCTAGTACAGGAATATTAACCTGTTATCCATCGACTACCCCTTTCGGGTTTGCCTTAGGACCCGACTAACCCTGATCCGATTAGCGTTGATCAGGAAACCTTAGTCTTTCGGTGTGCGGGTTTCTCACCCGCATTATCGTTACTTATGCCTACATTTGCTTTTCCAGCCGCTCCAGCAAGCCTTACGACTCACATTCAATGCAACTGGAATGCTCCCCTACCACTCGTCAAAGACGAGTCCATAGCTTCGGTAATATACTTAATGCCCGATTATCATCCATGCCCTATCGCTCGACTAGTGAGCTGTTACGCACTCGTTAAATGAATGGCTGCTTCCAAGCCAACATCCTAGCTGTCAATGCAATTGGACCTCGTTAGAACAACTTAGTATATATTTAGGGACCTTAGCTGATGGTCTGGGTTCTTTCCCTCTCGGGCATGGACCTTAGCACCCATGCCCTCACTCCTGGATATATGTCATAGCATTCGGAGTTTGTCTGGATTTGGTAGGCGGTGAAGCCCCCTAGTCCAATCAGTAGCTCTACCTCTATGACACTCTACTCCAAGGCTGCTCCTAAAAGCATTTCGGGGAGTACGAGCTATCTCTTGGTTTGATTAGCCTTTCACCCCTACCCACAGTTCATCCAAATACTTTTCA
This sequence comes from Bacteroidales bacterium, assembly GCA_963674935.2. Classification (GTDB taxonomy): domain Bacteria; phylum Bacteroidota; class Bacteroidia; order Bacteroidales. Next base: position 53,699 of record CAXXWZ010000008.1, on the reverse strand, counting down.
ACGTATATTGGTTCGGTCCTCCAGTCCGTGTTACCGGACCTTCAACCTGACCATGGGTAGATCACCAAGTTTCGCGTCTACCCCCTCTAACTTTATCGCCCTATTCAGACTTGCTTTCGCTTCAGCTGCCCTCGTTTTCAAGGTTAACTTTGCTAGAGAGGAGTAACTCGTAGGCTCATTATGCAAAAGGCACGCCGTTAGTCCGAAGACCTCCGACCGCTTGTAAGCGCACGGTTTCAGGTTCTATTTCACTCTTCTGTTCGAAGTACTTTTCACCTTTCCCTCACGGTACTTGTACACTATCGGTCTCTCAGGAGTATTTAGCCTTACCAGATGGTGCTGGCAGATTCACACAAGATTTCTCCGGTCTCGCGCTACTCAGGATACTGCTAGGTATTAAATTTGTTTCGTTTACAGGACTTTCACCTTCTACGGTCTAACTTTCCAGAAATGTTCTACTACAAATTTAAAGTCCACGTTGCAGTCCTACAACCCCAATATTGCCGTAACAATATTGGTTTGGGCTAATCCCTGTTCGCTCGCCACTACTTAGGGAATCACTATTGTTTTCTCTTCCTCCGGTTACTTAGATGTTTCAGTTCACCGGGTTAGCTTCCTTAATAAAGGATAACATGTCTTCAACATGCTGGGTTGTCCCATTCGGAAATCTCCGGATAAAAGGTTATTTGCACCTACCCGAAGCTTATCGCAGCTTATCACGTCCTTCATCGCCTCTGAGAGCCAAGGCATCCGCCGTACGCTCTTAATTACTTTCTTACTAATCTTTATTATAAATAATAAAAAAATGTGATGTAAATTATACATCACGCTCTGTTGTATTTTCTTTCAATATGTCAAAGAACTTTATCCCTAAAATTATCGGGTTAGTGGAGAATATCGGAGTCGAACCGATGACCTCTTGCGTGCAAGGCAAGCGCTCTAGCCAGCTGAGCTAATCCCCCTAACGATTTAGATGTAGTCCCGCGCAGATTTGAACTGCGGACCCCTACATTATCAGTGTAGTGCTCTAACCAACTGAGCTACGGGACTGTATAGTTTACGCATTTTGCATAAATTCTACTTCCTGATAGCTTAGTATAGGAAGAAGCAGCTTTCCTGCTCGTTTGGGATTATAAAGTTAATATGAAGCAAACCTAAGTAGTAAATATCATCCCGATCGAAATCGAGTAATAATAAACCTCTCTAGAAAGGAGGTATTCCAGCCACACCTTCCGGTACGGCTACCTTGTTACGACTTAGCCCCAGTTACTAGTTTTACCCTAGGTCGCTCCTTGCGGTGACGAACTTCAGGTACCCCCAGCTTCCATGGCTTGACGGGCGGTGTGTACAAGGCCCGGGAACGTATTCACCGCATCATGGCTGATATGCGATTACTAGCGAATCCAACTTCACGAAGTCGAGTTGCAGACTTCGATCCGAACTGAGACCGACTTTCGAGATTTGCATCCTGTCACCAGGTAGCTGCCCTCTGTATCGGCCATTGTAGCACGTGTGTAGCCCTGGACGTAAGGGCCGTGCTGATTTGACGTCATCCCCACCTTCCTCACTACTTGCGTAGGCAGTTTCTTTAGAGTCCCCAGCATTATCTGATGGCAACTAAAGATAGGGGTTGCGCTCGTTATGGGACTTAACCCGACACCTCACGGCACGAGCTGACGACAACCATGCAGCACCTTGTAAAATGTTCCGAAGAAAAGCTCCGTTTCCGGAGTTGTCATAATACATTTGAGCCCAGGTAAGGTTCCTCGCGTATCATCGAATTAAACCACATGCTCCTCCGCTTGTGCGGGCCCCCGTCAATTCCTTTGAGTTTCAATCTTGCGATCGTACTCCCCAGGTGGATAACTTAACGCTTTCGCTTGGACGCTGACGGTGTATTGCCAACATCGAGTTATCATCGTTTACGGCGTGGACTACCAGGGTATCTAATCCTGTTTGCTCCCCACGCTTTCGTGCCTGAGCGTCAGTTATAGTTTAGTGAGCTGCCTTCGCGATCGGTGTTCTATAGCATATCTAAGCATTTCACCGCTACATGCTATATTCCGCCCACTACAACTATACTCAAGAATAACAGTATCAATGGCAGTTTCTCGGTTGAGCCGAGAGATTTCACCACTGACTTATTATTCCGCCTGCGCACCCTTTAAACCCAATAAATCCGGATAACGCTTGGACCCTCCGTATTACCGCGGCTGCTGGCACGGAGTTAGCCGGTCCTTATTCGTACGATACCGTCAGCCCCCGACACGTCGGGAGGTTTCTTCTCGTATAAAAGCAGTTTACAACCCATAGGGCTGTCATCCTGCACGCGGCATGGCTGGTTCAGGCTTTCGCCCATTGACCAATATTCCTTACTGCTGCCTCCCGTAGGAGTCTGGTCCGTGTCTCAGTACCAGTGTGGGGGAAAATCCTCTCAGAACCCCTAGACATCGCTGACTTGGTGAGCCGTTACCTCACCAACTATCTAATGTCACGCATGCCCATCTTTAACCGCCGGAGCTTTAAATAAGAAAAGATGCCAATTCTTATTATTATGAAGTATTAATCCCGATTTCTCGGGGCTATTCTCCAGTTAAAGGTAGGTTGCATACGCGTTACTCACCCGTGCGCCACTCGTGTATCCCGCAAGCGGGACCTTACCGTTCGACTTGCATGTATTAGGCCTGCCGCTAGCGTTCATCCTGAGCCAGGATCAAACTCTTCATTGTAAAAATTGATCTTAATATGTCTCAGATTTATTATTCCTTAAAGAATTCACTTTATGGGATATTTACTACTATTTTTAGGCTTTTTTGCTTCAATATTTTCAAAGAACTTTCTGTCTTCTTTTAATGCTTCTTCCGTTATGGTCGAAAGCGGCTGCAAAATTAATCTCTTTTTTCTAATCTGCAAACTTTTTTGTTATTTTTTTTGAAAAAAAATTATTTCCAAGTTTGTCTCTCTAAATCTTATCTAACTAACTGAGATTATATATTTTACAAGTTTTAAAAGAACGTGTCGCTGAATGCGGATGCAAAAGTAATACTTATTTTTTAATCTCCAAGTTTTATTTGCTTTTTTTTTAATTTTTTTTCGAAATTAATCGAAAAGCAATTTAATCGTTTGATTAGGCATTAAATACAACTTTTAAATGAACATTATCGCTTTAGCGGGGTGCAAAGATAAGATAATTAATTTCAAACAAACAAAGAAAATGTGAAGATATTTTGAATTTATTTTAATCTAAATCGTAACCATCTGAATACATGATTAAGACAGTTTGAATTCTTTTAAATAAAAATGAGGTTTAATGATATTTAGCGAATTGTTGTGTAGTTTATATGAGTGCGCAATTAGTTTTTGAGTGAATAATGTACTTCGCTTTCTTTGAAAATAACTCTAATTTGATTGAGTAAAATTAGCTTTATCAGCATTTTTTTTGCTTTTGTTTTTGTGAGAGAAGTGTGTTTGCAAAGTGAAGTGAGCGAAATTTGATCATGTTTTTTTAGGCATTCGAATAAGGTTTGGTAATCTTTGGTGTATTTTATAATTACTTCAACCTTATTTTTTTTTGCTTTCCATACTTCGAGCAAAATATAATTGGCAAGAATGTTTTGATCTTGAACCCTGATGTATGCTTTATAAATTCCTTTATGGTCTGGAGCGAGATAAGGGATGTAAGGATCTTTTGGAATTATGAACTCTAATACCTTTTTTCCATCAATGTTCCATTCTTTGGCTTTAAAACTAACCTCAGGCTTACAATACATATTTGCTGCTGCCTCAAGCATGTGGTATTCTTCAGTGGAATTTACACCGGTTATCGATCCATTATCTTTTACTCCTATTAATAAGGTGCCTCCATCAGTATTTGAAAAAGCTGATAAGGTTCGTGCAATTTTTTTAGAATCTGCAATTTCAAACTTGAAATCCAATTGCTGATTTTCACCTTGTTTAATAAGGTCTTCTATATATTTATTTTTGAGGCTCATTTTCTATATCCAAAAAGAGCTTCCTGTTGGGGAAGCTCTTAAATCTTAGCAGCTGTTATTTTAAATGAATACCATGTTATCTTTAAGTGTGAATTTTTCGCAATAGTTACATAATAGTTTTATCTGACCATTTTCATCTTTATGAACTTCAAATTTGGTCTCGATGTCTTCATTATTAGTTACACAATTCGGATTTACACACTTTACAAATTGTTTTATCTCTTTAGGTAGCTCAACATTCTTTTTATAAACTACTGTGAAATCTTTTATCACTATTAATGTAGCCGAAGGTGCAACAAGTGCGATTTTGTTTAATTCCTGCGCCTCAAAGTATTTGTCGTTTACTTTGATTATACCTTTACTTCCATATTTATGACTCTGTAGATTATTTCCAATCAGAATTTGATTCGGGATGGAATTAAGCTTTAAGATTTTTACAACCTGAAATAAACTTTTTGCAGGTATATGGTCTATTACCGTACCATTCTCAATGGCAGATACTTTTAATTCTTTTCTTACTTCACTCATTTTATACCAAGGATTGAGGTTAATATTGCCTGACGCACATAGACGCCATTTTGTGCTTGCTGAAAATAATAGGCCATGGGGTTCTTATCTACGTCTGTGGTGATTTCATTTACCCTGGGCAGAGGATGCAAAATTTTCATATTTTCTTTTGCATCTTCCAGCATGTTGCTTTTTAAAATGTATGCATTCTTTACTTTTTCGTATTCAATCGGATCAGAGAACCGTTCTTTTTGAATACGTGTCATGTATAAGATATCTGACTTAGGAATTGCTTCTGAAAGATCAGTATATTGATGATATTTTAATTTAGCTTCTTTGATATGTCGTTTCACATAACTTGGAAGTTTGAGTACTTCGGGTGAAACCAAATGGAATGTGGCATTAAAATTACAAAGCGCAATTACTAATGAATGAACCGTACGACCATACTTTAGGTCTCCCACGAAAGTTATGTGAATATCATCAAGTTTGCCTTGTGTTTTTCTAATTGAATATAAATCCAAAAGTGTTTGAGTTGGATGCTGATTTGCACCATCACCGGCATTAATAATTGGAACTGGTGATACTTCACTTGCATATCGGGCGCTACCTTCGCGCGGATGACGCATCACAATAATATCTGAATAATTACTTACGGTGAGTATGGTGTCGTTTAATGATTCACCTTTTTTAACACTGGTTGATGAAGCATCTGAGAATCCAATAACTTTTGCTCCTAAATAGGAAGCTGCACTTTCAAAGCTTAGACGAGTTCGCGTAGATGGCTCAAAAAACAAAGTCGCCACTACGTTTCCTTCTAATAACCTTTGTTTTGGATTTTTTTCAAATTCTTCTGCAAGATCCAGAATTTTAAGCCATTCTGCTTTGCTAAAGTCATCGATTGATACTAAACTTCTATTTTTCATTAGCTATGTTTAAGTTTTTTCAAAAATAGGAAAATTTCCTCTTCTATGAAATTGAAAACCTGAATTCTCTCATTTTTTATAAAGTACTTGTGTGCTTAATAAATCAAGAGCTTGCTTTACTGTTTGTTTTTTACTTCCGAGAGTATTAAATATGTTGAAGTATCTCCATAATTCATTAAATGATCCAAGAGTTTTTGCAGATGTAATTGATCCTTTAAGATTACCTTTAGTTGAACATTTTGATTACCTGTAATCCGATAACATTCTTGTACTTCATCTATTTCAGTCACTATAGACAAGAAGGCTTTTAGTTTGCCTGTAAATATTTTGATAAGTATAAATGCCTCAATTTGATAACCAAGTTTTGATTTATCTAATTTCAGGCTATATTTTTTTATTAAACCCCCATCTTCCATTCTAAGGACTCTCTCTCTGACAGAAGAAGGCGATAAATTTATTTGTCTTCCTATATCAGCGAATGACATTCTTGAATTTTTAGTTAATAAATGGATAATTTTGTTATCTAAGCTATCTTCCATTGAAAAATTGGTTAAGTTATAAATATAATATTGATTCGTATAAAAATACTTAAAAATAACATTGAAACCGTTTTTAGTACATTTTAGTTATCTATAATTTTGTTGATATAAAAAACAGATACTAATAATCATTATTTAAATATTGAATTTATGATGTTAAAGCTTAATGGTATTTTTCCTCCTTTGCCTACCTCGTTTGATGAACATGAAAATCTTTCATGCAGAAAAATGATCGAGAATATTAAAAATTTATGTCAATATGATCTGTCAGGATTTCTGGTATTGGGATCAAATGGGGAGCTTGTGAATTTGACGGAGAGTGAAAGATACAAAGTTTATGAAACTGGTCGAGAAGCCATCCCATCTGATAAATTGATGTTGGCAGGAACAGGAGGACAATCAACACGAGAAACCATAGAGAATTGTAAAGCAGCATCAAACTTTGGTGCAGACGCAGTATTAGTTCTTAATCCTTTTTACTATAAAGGACTGATGACAAAAAAAGCATTGATTGAGCATTATTGGAAAATTGCAGACATTTCAAGAGTACCTATTATTATTTATAATATGCCTGCAAGTACCGGCTTAGATATGGATGCCGATACTATCGTCCGGATTTCTGCTCATGAAAATATAATAGGTTTGAAAGATTCAGGTGGAAATTTGGTAAAAATAGGAGATATTAAAAGAATGGCAAAGCCAGATTTTCAGATATTGGCTGGCTCTGCTGGCTTTTTATTACCTGCTCTTACCATTGGTGCAATCGGGGGTGTATTGGCTTTAGCAAATATTGCACCCAAACAATGCATAAGTATTTACAATAACTATTTATCTGGAAATATTGAAGAAGCTCGGAAAACACAGCTAGAATTGATACCCATCAATGCAGCTGTAACCAGCCGTTGGGGTATTCCGGCATTAAAAAAAGCGATGGATCATTTGGGGTTTTATGGAGGTATGGCTCGCAAGCCAATACAGCCATTAAGTCTTGAAATAGAAAAAGAATTGATTGGATTAATTGAAAAACATCTATAAATATTTTTTTTATGAAAGCACGTAAATTATTAATGATTCCTGGTCCTATTGAATTTGAACCAGAGGTTATGCAAGCCATGGCAATGCCAACTCCAAGCCATGTGGCTCCTAATTTTATAGAGTGTTTTGGTCATGCACTTGAGCAAATGCGAGAAGTTTGGTTATGCCCATCAGGACAGCCATTTATTATCGCAGGTACCGGTACCCTAGCAATGGACATTGCCGGATCAAATTTAATTGAAAGTGGCGATCATGCCCTTGTTGTATCAACGGGGTACTTTGGAGAAAGATACGCTGAACTGTTGAAACGCTATGGCGCAAACGTGGACATCATGAAAGCTCCATTGGGAGATATTGTGGCAATGGATGAAGTGGAAGCCCAGCTTCAAAAGAAAAAATATAAGTTGATGACTTTTACCCATGTGGATACATCAACAGCCGTACTTAATGATGCGAAGTCTATTGGTGCCTTAGGCCAAAAATATGATGTGCTCACTATTCTTGATGGAGTCTGTTCGGTTGCTGGTGAAGAAATTCGACAGGAAGAATGGGGCCTTGATGTGGTTTTGACTGCTTCACAAAAAGCCATTGGTGTTCCTCCTGGTTTAGCTTTATTAGTAGTTTCACCGAAGGCAATGCGTGTTTATGAAAACCGAAAATCACCGGTTGCAAACTATTACGCAGATTGGGGTAATTGGTTGCCAATCATGAAAGCTTATGAAAATAGAACTCCATCTTATTTTGGAACCCCTGCCGTAAACTTGATTATGGCTTTAGAAGCTAGCTTAAAAAATATTCTTAATGAGGGAATGGAAAATCGGTTTAAACGACATTTGAAAGTTGGAACAGCTTTTAGGAAAGCAATGAAAGCACTGGGATTAGATATTATTCCTGTAAACGATACTGTTGCAGCAAATACGCTTTCAGCACCATATTTCCCTGAAGGTGTAGGCGGAGGAGACTTGCTCAGTACCATTTTAAAGGAAGGTGTTATTCTTGCCGGAGGACTTTTACCTGAAATCAGAACAAAATATTTTAGAATTGGTCACATGGGTTCTGTTAATCGGGCTGATCTTTTGGCTACTGTTGGTGCCATTGAATCTGGGTTGGCTGCTTGCAATTTTGATTTTGATGCAGGGGTTGGATTAAAGGCTGTTCAAGATATCTATTAATAGAAAAAGTTTTTTTAATAAAAATGAAATTGATAACTCGTTTTAAAAATTTGATGGTTTTTCTGATTTTGACCTAAGTAATACAGACACTAATGATACTCCATTATTAGAGGTGGAGAATCCAATAGTATTGAAGTCAGGTGAAAAGTATAATCTCAAGTTACGCAAAGAAATTGACTAGGGTTGGTTAATTAGTTGGTAAATGTTAGATGTAAATATATTTAGGAATTATTGATGTTGATTTCTTTTTTTTGCAATCTAACATTACGATAAGGGATAAGAAACTCATTAGAGGATATTATCCCTTATTTATATTTATGAAACCTGATAAAAAACCTTTAGAGCCAACGTCATGTTTGTGTGATCATCTACTCCTCCGGTTTCTCTAATTGAGTGCATGGCCCACATGGGGTTACCAATATCAACGGAACGGATGGCAAGTTGCCCAGCAGAAACATTACCTAAAGTGCCGCCACTGGCCATGTCAGAACGGTTTACATATTTTTGGTAAGGTACTCCGGCCTTTTTGCAAACCATCTCAAAAACCGCACCTGAATCGCTGTCGGTTGTATATTTCTGATTGGATTCATACTTAATAACTGGTCCGCCATTAATAAAAGGTCTATTTGTTGGATCTTGTTTCTGGGGATGATTGGGGTGTAATGCATGCGCCATGTCGGCACTAACCATAAATGATTTGTAAATGGCACGTTGAACATCTTCGTCATTTTTACCTTGCACAATGGCAATGCGTTTGAGTATGTCACTAAGAATCGGAGAACCTGCTCCCTGTTTACTTCTGCTTCCCACTTCCTCATTATCAAAAATGGCAAGTACATTTGTTGATTCAACTGCTTCAAGATTTGTAAAAGCTGAAAGTCCTGCATGAACCATTGCCAAATCATCCAGTTTTCCTGAAGAAATAAATTCCTTATTTAAACCCATAATGCTTCCTTTGGTAAAATCGTAAAGGTTTAAATCCACATCCAGAATGTCGTCAACAGCTACATTAATTTCCATAGCAATTTTATGAGCCAGCATTTTATCTTTATTGATTTCGCTATCGATAACCGCAGCAACCGGTAACATGTCAATTTGTTTATTCAGGGCAACTCCTTCGTTTACCGCACGATTAAAGTGATAAGGTAGGTTAGGAATGACTAAAATTGGATCTTTGATGTTTACCAGATAAGTGATAGGTTGCATTAAGTCATTACTTTTAACGCTAACTCTTCCTGCCAAAGAAAGTGGTCTGTCGAACCAGGTGCTTAGGATGGCTCCGCCGTAAGCTTCGGTGTTAAATTTAAGGTATTTGTTTTCAACCGAAATTTCGGGTGAGGGTTTAATTTTAAAGGTAGGCGCATCTGAATGTGCAGCTACTATTTTAAAACCCTGCTCTTCAATTTCACCACTACCCAATATAAAGGCAAAAAGTGAAGTTCCATTCTGACAAACAAAATATCTCCCTCCTTTTTCGAATTTCCACTTTTCTGTAAGTTGCAGTTCTCTAAATCCTTTGCCACTTAATGCTTTTTTAGCATTTTCAATCACGTGGTAAGGGCTGGGACTGTCGTAAATAAAATCAATTAAATCTTGGGCGTGTTTTATGCTCATCCTGTATAAGTGTTTATTGTTTTTTTGTAAAAATAAGTAATTATAGCATGGTTTTCGGATTTTTTGCCGTGCTTTATTTACCTTTTATTAGGTTTGTTTAGTATCTAGATTATGTATAAATTTATTTCAGGTAAAAATTAAAAAGCAATTCTTCACCAAATCTATTACAATAATTAAGAAAAGAGTGAGATGATATTTGATAAAATTGAAAATTTTGAGCTTTATGTTGGGCTGAACAAGAAAATAGCCAAGGCATTTGGGTATATTATTGCAACTGATTTATCACAATTGGCACCGGGTAAATATGAAATTGATCAGGATGATATTTTTGCACTTGTTCAGGAATATGATACAAAGGATAAAGAAAATTGCAAACTTGAAGCGCATAAAAAATATATAGATCTTCAATATATTATTAACGGTGTTGAACTAATGGGTATAAGCTCTTTGAAAGATCAAGTAGCTGTCGAAAAGAATGAAAAGGATGATTATGCTTTCTATGAGGGTGATTCGGACTTTATAAAGGTTAATAATGGCATGTTCACCATTTTCTTTCCGGATGATCTTCACATGCCAGGCATTAAAATAAACCATAGCTCAAAAGTTAAAAAAGTTGTAATTAAAGTTAAAATTTAAAAAATTAAATACATGATTATAGATGTTCATACACATATTAACAATTACCATGAAGACAGAGTTGTTTCGCTTAATGATAGCCTAAACCTTCTTTCAGAAACAATGGCTGAGAATCAGGTTAATTATTCATTGGTACTGTCATCATATAAGGTTAATAAAAACAGACCAAGTACCAAACAAGTAGTTGAGGCAATTGCAGGAAGGGAGAACCTTGGCGTAGTTTCGGGTATTAGTTATCTGCATTATAATCACAGGGATTTGAGAGAGATTAGTGAATACCTAGAAGAAGGACTTATAAAAGGGTTGAAATTTTATCCGGGTTACGAACCATTTTATCCAAATGATACCCGACTTAAAGTGATGTATGAAATGGCTATTGAATATGATGTGCCGGTAATGTTTCATTCGGGTGATACTTATGCCCCTACAGGCAAAGTGAAATTTTCACATCCACTGCATATTGATGACTTAGCTGTTGATTACCCTGATTTGAAAATCGTTATCTGTCATGTTGGTAATCCATGGATTAAAGATTGTATGGAAGTGGTTTATAAAAATAAAAATGTGTATGCAGATATTTCAGGATTAGTGCTTGGTGATTTTTCCGAGAAGTTTGAACGCTACGTAAAAAGGGAAATTGAAGAAATGATTACATACGCTGGTGACCCCAATTATCTTTTGTATGGTACAGATTGGCCAATATCTCATATGAAATCATATTTGAAGTTTATGGATCAATTAGAATTGGCCGAAGATAAAAAGGAGCTAATTCTGTGGAGAAACGCTGCAGAGTTGTTTAAAATTGATGTCGGAAAACTTTAATTGTGTTTAATACAATCTGCGTTCGACATTATCCCCCCAGCGGGTATTGTGTCTTGGTCAAAGGTTATATTACCTAGATTCTCGTAAAAATTAAGTATCTTTAGAATCTGAAAGTAGCTATGATCCTGAAGACGATTGTTGATTAAAGACTTTTTTATTCCACAAACTTTTGACTATTCTGTAGATTCTTGTGATTTGATAAAGTAAAATACTTTAAACAAGTTTACCTATATTAATCGTACCTTATGCTCATAAATAGTCATTAAATGAAAGTTATCGGAAGAATAGATAAAGCAGATTTTCCTGAACTGGATTTGCAAGATATCAATGTTAAAATTGATACAGGGGCCTATACATCATCAATTCATAGCCATGAAATTAATGAAGTTGAAATAGAAGGGGTAAAGTATATTGAGTTTAAACTTTTAGATCCATCACATCATAGTTATCAGGATAAAGTACTCAAAACAAAAAATTATAAAATGAAAAAGATAAAAAGTTCATTTGGGAGTATTGAGCAAAGGTTTATCGTAAAAACCATAATTGTAATTTTTGGTAAAGAATACCCCATTGAACTTTCACTAAGCGAGCGAAGTGTGATGAGATTCCCAATATTACTAGGGAGGAAATTTTTGAATAAACGATTCATGACAAACACTTCATTAAAAAATATATCTTACAATTTGAAGCAAGAAAATAAATAGTAAAATTTAAAACATTAAAAAGTAAATATGAAAATAGCAGTTTTATCAAGAAACCCTAAATTATATTCCACCCAAAGATTAGTAGAAGCAGCAAAAGCCAAAGGGCATGAGGTAATAGTTGTTGATCATTTAAAATGTATCATTGAACTTGAAAAGAAAAAGCCAAGAGTTTATTATAATGGTGCATATTTAAATGATATCGATGCCATTATTCCACGAATTGGAGCATCGGTTACATTTTATGGCACTGCTGTGGTGCGTCAATTTGAAATGATGCGTGTATTTTCAGCTGTTGAGTCGCAAGCCTTAGTCAGATCAAGAGATAAACTGAGAAGTTTACAAATATTGGCAAGGGCAGGTGTGGGATTACCTAAAACTGTTTTTACGAATTATGCTAAAGATGTGGGACATGTGATTGAATCTGTTGGAGGTGCCCCTTTGGTATTAAAATTACTTGAAGGCACGCAAGGCCTCGGAGTAGTTTTGGCAGAAACTCATAATGCTGCAAGTTCGGTTATCGAAGCGTTTAATGGCTTAAAAGCCAGGGTGATTGCTCAACAATTTGTCAAGGAGGCAGGCGGTGCGGATATTCGGGCATTTATTGTTGATGGAGTAGTAGTTGGGGCAATGAAGCGTCAGGGAAAAGAGGGAGAGTTTCGATCCAATTTACATCGCGGTGGAAGTGCTTCAATTATTGAATTAACTGATGAGGAAGAAGTTACTGCACTCAAAGCTGCAAAAGCGATGGGTCTCGGAATTGCAGGAGTTGATATGTTGCAGTCTTCAAACGGACCTTTGGTCTTGGAAGTAAATTCTTCTCCTGGTCTTGAAGGTATTGAAGCAGCTACTCAAAAAGATATTGCTAAAGAAATTATAAAATACCTTGAGAGAAATGTCTGATGAAAAATTCATAATTCTTGGTAGGGAAATAAAAAAAGGAGAGAGCGCATTCATTGAGATCGACGTTGCTCGTCTTCATACCAGAAATAGTTTAAGTATTCCCGTAATTGTTGAGCGAGCTAAAGATGATGGTCCTGTATTGCTTCTAATAGGAGGGGTGCATGGAGATGAAATCAATGGAGTAGCCATTGTCCGCGATATCATTAGAAAAAGATATAATATCCCCAAAATAGGCACCATTATTTGTATTCCTGTTTTTAATGTATTTGGTTATTTAAACCAAAAAAGAGAATTTCCGGATGGTAGAGATCTAAACAGGATGTTCCCAGGTTCAGCACAAGGATCATTAGCAAGTCAGTTTGCTTATAAATTTACAAAGGAAATAGCGCCATTAGTTGATTATGTTATAGACTTTCACACAGGTGGAGCGGAGCGAGATAATTACCCAAATGTTAGGTGTGTTTTGAAGCAAAAGAAATCATTTGAGTTGGCAAAGGTCTTTGGCGCTCCTTTTATCGTCGATTCAAAATACATTCCTAAATCGATTAGAGAAACAATGAATAAAATGGGTAAAACAATTTTATTATTTGAGGGAGGTAAATCTTTGTCGCTTGATCAAACTGTCATTAAGTATGGAGTTGAAGGAGCTTTGAATATAATGAAGTATTTACGGATGCAGGAAGGTGATGTAAAAATTAAAATTGATCCTGTTATCTTATATAACAACAAGTGGCTACGTGCACCTTTTTCCGGTATATTCGAATCGCTGGTAGCCAACGGCAGCAAGGTTGAGTATAAAGCAATAATAGGTAAAATTTATGACCCTTATGGTGAATTTGAGAGAAACGTAGTAGCACCTTTCGATTGTTATATTTATGGTATGAATACAGCACCAATTGTTTATAAAGGAGATGCAATCTTTCATGTAAGTGTTGATAATAAAAAGCCCTAACATCGGAATTATTGAATTATAAATTTCCTCAATGCATAAAACTTATTCAATAGGTGAAGTTACGGATTTGTTATCAAAATAAACTTTGTGAAAGCATGATGGTGAATAGAACTCTAATCTATAAATGTGTTACATTTAAAATTCAATTCAAAAAAAACCAGAGCTAATGAACTCAATTTTTCAATATATTATCTCCGAAACCGCTAAGCGAAGACTCAAAGAGAAAAAAAATCAATCAGCGCAATTTGAGAAAGAAATAAAAAATTCAAAGGTTGAATTTGTTCATTTATTGCGCGATAGTTTCTTTATAATAATAGGAGTGCTTTCGGCAGGATTTGGATTAAAAGGTTTTTTATTACCCAATATGTTTATCGATGGTGGCGTGATGGGGATTTCGTTGACCGTTGCAGAACTGACAACAGTTCCATTATCAGTATTAATCATCGCCATTAACTTCCCATTTTTAATGATGGGATTTTCAACCATCAGTAGGCAGTTTGCTTTTAAAAGCATTATTGCCATTGTGTTGCTTGCAGCTACAGTTCATTTTATTCCCTTTCCAATTATTACAAACGATAAATTACTCATCGCCATTTTTGGTGGTTTCTTTTTAGGGTTAGGAATAGGATTGGCAATCAGAGGAGGTTCTGTGATTGATGGAACTGAAGTACTAGCTATTTTCTTAAGTAAAAAAACTTCCTTAACCATCGGCGATATTATCTTATTGTTTAATGTCCTGATTTTTTTAGTTGCTGCCTATGTGTTCTCAATTGAAATTTCTTTGTATGCCATGTTAACTTATTTGGCTGCCTCAAAAACTGTTGATTTTGTCGTATCCGGTATTGAAGAATATGTTGGAGTTACAATAATTTCGACTAAGAGTGAGGAAATTAGAATTGCTATCATTCAAAACTTAGGAAGAGGTTGTACCATTTATTTAGGTAAGACAGGTCAAGCAATGGAACAAACTGATATTGTTTACACCTTGATAACAAGGTTAGAATTGGCCAAGCTGCATACGGAAATTGATAAAATAGATACGGATGCCTTTGTGGTAATGCACAGCATTAAGGATGCAAAAGGTGGAATGATAAAGAAAAGACCTCTAAAATAAAATTAATAATACAAGCCTGATTAGATCTATTAGAAAAGCAAGAAGTATAGGGATGCATCCTAAAGATTAAGCCTAATTAATTATAAATTTGTGAATCATTTATTTATTAAAAAATATGAATGCAATAAAAAACTTTTTTGAATTTGAGCTCATAAATATCAACGAATATTCACTGACTGTATTTGGTGTAGTAAAAATTTTACTGATATTTTTAATTACATATTTTATTTTGTGGCTTATAAAGAAAGCACTGTTTCGTAGAAATACTTTTACAAAGCTCGACAGGGGTAACGCTTATGCTCTATTTCAAATCATAAAATATTTCGTCTGGGTAATCGCAATCGGAATTATGTTGGAAACCGCTGGTGTTAAACTAACTTTATTACTGGCAGGTTCAGCTGCATTATTAGTGGGGATTGGGCTTGGGTTACAGCAAACGTTTAATGATATTTTATCCGGAATTATTTTGCTTTCAGAAAGATCAATTAAGGTTGATGATATCTTAGAAATAGATGGCGATGTTGTGAAAATTCTAGAAATTGGAATGCGAACTTCTAAAGGTTTAAACAGAGATGATATTTCAATCATCATTCCTAACTCTTTAATTACCACTAATAAAGTCATCAATTGGAGCCACCAGTCGAAAAAGACCCGATTCAGAATTGATGTTGGTGTTTCTTATGGAAGTAATGTTGATATGGTTCTTAAAATACTTGAAGAGAGCGCATTTGAACACCCGGATATTTACGACAGAGATTTAACAGAAGCCAGATTGGTAAATTTTGGAAATTCATCCTTAGACTTTCAGGTGTTGTTTTTTAGTAAAAATATTTTTAGAATTAGCAAAGTAAAAAGTGATATTCGAAGAACCATCGTTAAAAAATTTGAGTCACATAACATAACAATCCCATTTCCTCAAATGGACTTGCATTTAAAATCAAAAATAGAGTAAAAACTAGGGTTGGCTTCCTCAAAGAGGACAGCATCCCTGAACTTTTGTCTGATACTGGGATGTCGTCCCCAAAAAAGGGGGAAGCCATCCCAATTAGCACATCAATTAATTAATCTTATACTCATCCCAACTCTTAATAGTGATATCATCCATACTGTATTTGCAAAAGGCGATGATAAAAGCACTTGCCAACCTGGCATTGGTAATGAGTGGAACATTATGGTCAACGGCCGCACGACGAATGTGATAATCGTTATACAACTCATCCTGACTTAAATTTTTCGGGATGTTGATAATCAAATCAATCTTATGTTCTTTGATATAATCGAGCGTGTTTGGTTTTTGTTTTGAATCGGGCCAGAATAATACAGTTGAATCAATTTCATTGTCGGCTAAAAACTGGGCTGTGCCTTTAGTAGCAAATAAATTATAGCCTTTATCTTTCAGCAGTTTGGCACTGTTTATTAGTTCGGTTTTTGAGCGAGCAGGGCCGGTTGATAAAAGGATGTTCTTTTTAGGTATTTGGTAACCAACAGATAGCATCGACTTTAAAATGGCCTCGTAATAATCTTCACCGATGCAACCCACTTCACCGGTTGATGACATGTCGACACCTAGAATTGGGTCTGCTTTGGCTAATCTCGAAAATGAAAACTGTGGAGCTTTTACGCCAATATATTCCAAATCGAATAATGATTTGTCAGGTTTTTCAACCGGGACATTTAGCATAATTTTGGTTGCTAAATCAACAAAGTTGGTTTTTAAAACTTTTGAAACAAAAGGCAAACTTCTTGAAGCTCTTAAATTACATTCAATTACTTTTATATCGTTGTCTTTGGCCAGATATTGAATATTAAAAGGCCCAGAAATGTTTAATTCTTCAGCAATGCGATTGGTGATTTTCTTAATTCTACGAATGGTTTCAACATAAACCTTTTGAGGCGGAAACATCATGGTTGCATCTCCTGAATGTACTCCTGCAAATTCAATATGCTCCGAAATGGCATAAGCCAAAACCTTACCATTTTCTGCAACAGCATCCATTTCAATTTCCTTTGTGTTTTCCATAAATTTAGAAACTACGACAGGATATTTTTTTGAAACATTGGCTGCCATGTTCAAGAAATGCTCTAGTTCTTCCTTGTTTGAAACAACATTCATCGCAGCTCCCGAAAGTACATAGGAGGGACGCACCATCACTGGAAAACCAACATTTTTAGTAAATTCAAAAACATCTGAGATACTACTCAACTCTTTCCATTCAGGTTGATCAACTTTTAAATTATCGAGCATTTGTGAAAATTTATAACGATTTTCAGCACGATCGATTGATTCAGGTGAAGTACCAAGAATAGGTACATTTTGATTGTAAAGTCTAATTGCTAGATTATTTGGAATTTGGCCGCCTACTGAAACGATAACTCCTTTAGGAATTTCAAGATCGATGATATCCATGGTGCGTTCATAGGAAAGTTCATCGAAATACAACCGATCACAAATGTCGTAATCTGTACTAACGGTTTCCGGATTATAATTGATCATCACCGATCGGTAATTTTGTGTTTTTACCGTTTCCAGTGCGTTTACACTGCACCAATCAAACTCAACACTGCTCCCAATTCTGTATGCACCGGAACCCAGAACGATAACTGATCGGCCGTCATTTTCGTATTCAATGTCGTTATAATCTCCATTGTAAGTCAGGTATAGATAATTGGTTTGCGCAGGATATTCAGCAGCCAAAGTATCAATTTGTTTAACCACCGGAACAATTCCGTTTAATTTACGATGGTTCCGGATTTCCAGAATTTGCTGATCAGAACCTTCAAATTCATCTTTGTAAATGGCTCGTCCCAATTGGAAATCAGAAAATCCGGCTTGCTTAGCTTTACTCAAAATATTTAGTGGAAGTTTTTTTAATTGATCAAATGTGCCAACTTCTACGTTGATGTCGATGATATTTTGGAGTTTTTCTAAAAACCAGCGATCAATCTTAGTGGCTTCATGAATCTGCTCGACAGTCCAGCCTTTTTCCATGGCTGTTGCAATTACAAAAATTCGCATATCGGTTGGGCGCCTCAATTCAGTTTCAATATCCTCAATTTCTATTTCTTTATTATCAACAAATCCGTGCATGGCTTGCCCGATCATTCGCAAACCCTTCTGAATGGCTTCTTCGAAAGTTCTACCAATGGCCATTACCTCGCCAACACTTTTCATGCTGCTTCCAATCTCCTTGGAGACGCCCAGAAATTTACCTAAATCCCAACGAGGAATTTTACAAACAATGTAATCGAGTGAAGGTTCAAAGAAAGCCGTAGTAGTTTTGGTTACCGCATTTTTAATTTCAGGGAGCGCAAATCCTAATGCTAATTTTGCTGCAACAAAAGCTAAAGGATAACCCGTGGCTTTCGAGGCAAGTGCGCTTGAACGGGAGAGGCGGGCATTCACTTCAATTACCCGATAATCTTCAGAATTTGGGTCGAGCGCATATTGAACATTACATTCACCCACGATACCGATATGACGAATGATTTTAATGGAAAGTTGACGAAGTTTATGATATTCAGAATTGGTAAGGGTTTGCGAAGGAGCAACAACAATGCTCTCCCCAGTGTGAATTCCGAGTGGGTCGAAATTTTCCATATTACAAACGGTGATGCAATTGTCGTAGGCATCTCTTACAACTTCGTACTCAACTTCTTTCCAACCTTTGAGCGATTCTTCAACTAAAATTTGATTTGAATAGGCGAATGCTTTTTCAGCCATTGCTGTCAGTTCATCTTCATTATTACAGAATCCACTTCCTTGCCCGCCTAAAGTATAGGCCGCACGGATAATCACCGGAAATCCTAATTTTCTGACGGCTATTAAAGCTTCTTCTTTTGAATTTACGGCAAAGCTTCTGGCCGAGATCACATTAATTTCATCCAATTTATTGACGAAGTTTTCTCGATTCTCTGTGTCCATGATGGATTGGATGGGAGTTCCCAAAACTTCAACATTATTGTTTTTGAAAATATCTTGTTTGAATAATTCAATTCCACAATTAAGCGCAGTTTGTCCACCAAAGGAAAGAAGCACGCCTTGTGGTTTTTCTTTCTTAATCACCTTTTCTACAAAAAAAGGAGTTACGGGTAAAAAATATATTTTATCTGCAATTTTTTCAGAAGTTTGGACGGTCGCAATATTCGGATTAATGAGGATGGTTTCAATCCCTTCTTCCTTTAATGCTTTTAGTGCTTGTGATCCCGAATAATCAAACTCTCCGGCTTCGCCAATTTTTAAGGCTCCGGAGCCTAGTACCAGAACTTTCTGAATGTTGTTTTTCATTTTTGTATTTATTTTAATAGTGTCTAAAGTACTTCAAGTGACTAAAGTGCCTAAAGTTTTATGTTATTACTGATTGAAGTGAAAATTGCAAGTATTTCAGCCCCCTCTTTCATAATTGTTTGTAATTCAGAGGAAGGGAGTTGCTGTAATTCGCCTATTATTTCTAACCAATAAACGGTTTCACTTGCTTCACTCTCACATATTTTTATTTTATTTCTAAAATCAGCTTTACTTCTTGATCTATTTGCCTCCCTGTAATTTGCACCTATGCTTGTTCCTGATTTCGTAATTTGATTTTTAATCACATTCATCTCAGGTGTTTTTTGCAAAGAACTAGATAATTTTATGATAGAAATTGCAAATCGCCTAGTTCTTTCTTCCAATTGTTTTCCAAATTCTTTATTTTCCATTTCTTTTAATTTTTTAACTCTAGGCACTTTTATCTTTAGTCATTCTAAGTACTTCCTTCCTAGCTTCTATCAATTTTCGGTCGCCAAAATCTGGCCAATCCGCCCAAACTGGTTTCTTTATAAGCATCTTGCAAATCTTTTCCTGTTTGCATCATCGTGTCAACAACTTCATCAAAAGTTACTTTGTGCACTCCGTCTGAAAGCAGCGCGTAAACTGCACATTCCCATGCTTTCATGGCAGCAAATGCATTTCTTTCTATACAAGGAATTTGAACGTAGCCCTGTAAAGGATCACAAGTCAAACCCAAATTATGTTCGAAGCCCATTTCGGCTGCATATTCAATTTGATTTGGACTACCTCCTTTTAATTGTGCCGTAGCACCTGCCGCCATGGCGCAAGCAGTTCCAACTTCACCCTGGCATCCAACTTCTGCACCAGAAATTGAAGCGTTTGTTTTTACGAAATTTCCGATTAATCCTGCAGTTGCTAATGCTCTTAATATTTTAATGTCAGAAAGTTGATCGTGTTCTTTTAGGAAATAAAGAATTCCTGGTAAGGTTCCGCATGAACCACAAGTTGGAGCAGTTACCATCTCATTACCTGCTGCATTTTCTTCCGAAACCGCCAGCGCATAAGCAAATATTTTTCCAATGTTTTTTTGAGACCCAACAGCATTTTGAGATTTTGTTAAATAGGATGAAGCTTTTCGCTGAAGTTTTAAAGTTCCGGGTAGGATTCCTTCGTTTTCGACTCCTCTTTTAACAGATTCCTGCATTTTAGCCCAAACTTGAGCCAGATAATCCCAAATCTCTTTGCCCTCAACCTCTTCAACATATTCCCAAATTGATTTACCTTCAGATTTGCACCATTTGAGCAACTCATCCATGTGTGTAATTTTATAGATGTTTTCACCCAGAATCTCTCCAGTTTCAGATAAATCACCTCCTCCAACACTGTAAGTTTCGTAATAATCAATCTCTTCACCATTTAAGTATGATCTGAAAATAAGTCCATTGGGATGTTTTGGTAAAAAAGTATTGGGTTCCCAGATAACTTCTATTTCTTGCGTGGAAAAAACCTTTTGGATGCTCTCATCAGTTTGATGACCTTTACCTGTGGCTGCAAGACTTCCATATAACCAAACTTTATAATGATCGGCGTCAGGATTTCGATCCAGAAAAATTTGAGCAGCTTTTCGTGGAGCCATGCTATGGCTTGAAGATGGGCCGTATCCGATTTTGTAAATTTCTTTTATACTTAGCATATCATAGATTTTAGATAAAAGACGTTAGATTTTAGACTTTTCCAGATGATGTTTAAATCCTCTAATCATTTTTTGAATCTCTTGAATTTTTATAGTTAATGTTGATAAAGAATCATCATTATAGTAACCAAGATCATGAGCAATGATTAGCTGTGATTCTAATTCAAACGCGGAACCGATTGCAATATCTAAAAATCTTTGGAAATCTTTAGAGCTGCTTCTTCCAGATCCTTCGGCAATATTTGAACTTATGGAGATCACACTTCTGTTAATTTGAGAGACAAGAACGTATTTTTCTTGGTTAGGAAATTTTGCTGTGATTGTATAAATTTCGATTACAAAATCTCTGGATTTTTGCCATATTTTTAATTCTCTAAAATTGTGCATATGTGTTTTTTTTGGGTTACAGGATCTTTATTCTTTTGTCTTTTTTCTTTCATCTAAGAGAGACATAAAGTCATCAAACAAAAAGTCAGTGTCAGTTGGACCGCTTGAAGCTTCCGGGTGAAATTGAACAGTAAATATTTGTTTGCTTTTATGTTTAAGCCCCTCATTGGTTTGATCGTTGATATTTGTAAAAAGTGTTTCCCAATCAGAACTAAGTGTTGAATCGTCAACTGCAAAACCGTGATTTTGTGAAGTGATATAAGCTTTTTTTGTACCCTTTAAAATAACGGGCTGGTTGTGACTTCGGTGACCATATTTTAGTTTGTAGGTTTTAGCCCCTGAAGCCAAGGCCGTTAATTGATGACCAAGGCAAATACCAAAAATCGGGGTTTCTTTATCCAACGATTTTTTAAGATTGGCAATTGTTATATCGCACATTTCAGGATTACCTGGGCCATTAGAAATAAATAAGCCGTCATATTCTTCCTGATGATAATCGTAATCCCAGGGTACTCGAATTACGGTGGTGTCTTTTTGTAAGAAATAGCGAATGATATTATTCTTCACTCCGCAATCGATAAGTAGAATTTTATATTTACCGTTGCCATAAACTTGTTTCTTTTTGATACTTACATCAGCAACCAAATTATCCAGATTTGGATCGTAAAAATCACATTCTTCATCATTGATGATTAGTTTGCCTAGCATGCAACCCTTTTCGCGAATGATTTTTGTGAGTTCTCTGGTGTCAATTCCATAAATACCCGGAACTTTATGCTCAATGAGCCAATCACCCAAGCTTTTTTCGGCATTCCAATGATTATACTTAAATGAATAATCAGAAATAATTAAGGCAGATACCTGAACTTTTTCAGATTCAAAAAATTTTAACATTTCATCTTCTTTCTCAAAACCAGGTACGCCGTAATTACCCACAAGAGGATAGGTGAGTGTAAGAAGTTGGCCTTTATATGAGGGGTCGGTTAAGCTTTCAGGGTAGCCGGTCATGGCTGTATTAAAAACTACTTCACCTGCAATCGATCCTTCGTATCCAAATGAATAGCCATAAAAAGTTGTTCCGTCTTCTAAAATCAGTTTTGCATTTTTCGATTGATTCATCTTTATCTTAATTGTTTAATTTTTTATGCTAGAATTAAAATCTTATTAATTAGGGATGAAACCTTATTTGGCGTCATCCCTAAAATTATTTTGATACTTTTGATTTGTTGTTCTATGATGTTTTTATCTTTCAATATGTTGTTTTTACTGCTGCAAATCTGACAAAAAAGTCTAAAAAAAAGCGGCTATTAAAGCCGCTTTAAAAAATTATTTTTTCAAATTGTATTTAACAATGAAGTCGTCAACAATTTCCTCCAGGTTAGGATTTCCAATTTCTTGTAAATCGTAATAAACCCTGGTATTAGGTTTGTTGATTTTAATGATACGGTTTAAGTCGATTGGAGTTCCAATAACAACTGCATCACATTCTGTATTGTTAATGGTTGTTTCTAAATCTTTCAATTGTTGCTCACCATAACCCATAGCTGGAAGTAAGATTCCAATATTAGGATAAATTTTAAAAGTTTCAGAAAGTTTACCAACGGTGAAAGGTCTTGGATCAACCAACTCTGCAGCACCAAATTTCTTAGCTGCAACAGTACCTGCACCTAATTTCATTTCGCCGTGAGTTAATGTTGGTCCGTCTTCAACAACCAATACTTTTTTACCTTTAATTAATTCAGGATTGTCAACTTTAATAGGAGAAGCACCATCAACAACAATTGCATGTGGGGCAACTTTAGCTATGCTATCTCTTACGGTTTGAATGTCAGCTGCATCTGCAGTATCCATTTTATTGATAACAGCTACATCAGCCATTCTTAAAGTAACCTCACCAGGATAATAAGACAATTCATGACCTGGACGATGAGGGTCAACAACGGTAATGTTTAAGTCAGGAGTATAAAATGGGAAATCATTATTTCCACCATCCCAAAGTACAACATCACATCCATCAGGATCAACTTCAGCAGCTCTTAAAATTGCTTCATAGTCAACACCTGCATAAATTACGTTTCCACGTACTACATGTGGTTCATATTCTTCCATCTCTTCAACAGTACATTTGTGCTTTTCGAGATCAGCAACTTCTGCAAAACGCTGAACTTTTTGTGCATTCAAATCACCATAAGGCATGGGGTGACGAACGGCAACAACTTTAAGTCCTTTTGCCATTAATAATTCGATAATTCTTCTTGAAGTCTGGCTTTTACCACAGCCGGTTCTAACTGCACCTACAGCAATTAAAGGTTTGGTTGATTTAACCATAGTGTCGGCAGGTCCTAAAAGTACGAAGTTAGCTCCTGCAGCATTAACTCTTGCACTCATTGCCATTACTCTATGGTAAGGGACGTCAGAGTATGAGAATACACAATCATCAACTTTTAAATCTTTAATCAGATTTTCAAGCTCTTCTTCTGCGTAAATAGGAATTCCTTCAGGATATAAATCACCTGCAAGTTCTTTTGGATACTTCCTGCCATCAATGTCAGGAATTTGAGCAGCTGTATAAGCTACTACGTTGTAAGCTTCATTGCCCCGGTAATACGTGTTGAAATTGTGAAAATCTCTTCCGGCGGCTCCAATGATTAGTACGTTTTTCTTCATCTGTTTTAATTTTTAATGTTAAATATGACAGATTTCAAATCCCGCAATGCGAGAGAACCTCACACAAACCAGAATCTGTTTGTGTGATTCTTTCATTAAAAAAATTTATCGAGAGCAAAGTTAAAACATTAAATCTTACCAAAATAAAATGTGTGATAATTTTATTCAATGTTTTATGAGTTGAGAAAGTGATACTTAACACCTCATCTTAATAAAAATACCAGATTTATTTAACAACAAATAAATTTGTTGAAGCTTGTGCCAGAAGCTTATTTCGTAAATTAAATGCATCTGCTCTTAGAAAAAGTGTGGTAGGACTTCGTGAAATTACTTTTGTATGGATATAAATTTCTTGCTCAAGAGGAACCGCACGCACATATTGAACATTCATATCAATTGACATAACAGGATGTCGTGCAGTAACCATTCCTAAAGGGCCGAAGGTGTCGTCGAAACAAGCTGCAACAATTCCGCCTTGCGTTGTGCCTTGCGGGTTAGAAAAGATTTTATTTACTTTGAATTTGGTAAAGAGTTCTGTTCGTTCAATATAATTTAAAAATTCTCCGTTTAGTTGGGCAAATGATGGGGGAGGTAATTGATATGAAAAGCCATCAGGTATTACTACAATTTCCATTGCTTTTTCTAGCAATTTAAGATTTTCAATATTCGATTCAAACATGATTTAAACTTTCTGCAAAGGTCGGAAAATTTAACAGTTTTAGGTTAATTATTGTTTAATAATTGCCATGGATTTTGAATAAAAATCAAAAATTTAAGGTCGGCGGAGAATCTAGGTGTTTTGCCTATTATAAGCTGTGATATTTCGTGTTATTTTTATAAAATTACTAACTGGGAAACTTACTTAGGATTTTGAAACTAAGTTAAAACATAAGCTACATTAGAACCTATGAATAAAAAGAAAAAGGAATTTGATGTTCAACAACTTGTTGAAAGTGAAAGAATGTTAAATGACTTAATGGGTAATTTGCCAGGAATGGTTTATCGTTGCCTAAATGATAAAGCATGGACAATGATTTTCTTAAATGAAAATTGCATTGAGTTAACAGGCTATTCGGTAAATAATCTCTTGAATAATAAAATTCTTTCATATAAAGAACTAATTCATCCAGACGATTCAAAGATGGTATGGAATGAAGTACAGAATGCAATAAGCATAAAAGAACGATTTGATATTACTTATCGAATTATTGCGGCAGGATCTAAGCAAAAATGGGTTCGGGAAAAAGGGAAAGGGATTTTCGATAAAGATGGTAAGTTACTATATATTGAAGGCTTTATTTTTGATATTACCGAAACCAAAGAGTCTGAAGTTAGATATCGCGAATCTATCGAATTTGCAGTCGACGGTATCCTTATTGGCGATTTAGATGGATACATTCTTGATGCGAATACGAAAATTCAGAAGATAGCTGGGATGAGCATTGAAAAAATGAAAGGTAAGCATATAAGTGATTTTTTCAATAAAAAAGAATTAGAGTTAAAACCCTTAAGATTTGATATTATTGGAAATGGTAAAACGGTAATTAATGAACGCAATATTAAGCGTCCGGATGGGAGCCTGATTTCTGTTGAAATGCATAGTAAGTTGATGCCCAATAATACTTTACAGGCCATTATAAGGGATATTAGCAAAAGAAAAAAGACTGATCAATCATTGATTGAAAGTGAGGAGAGATTCCGAAGATTAGCTGAAACAAGTGCAGTAGCCATTATGATTTTTCAGGATGATAAATGGGTATATTCAAACCCAGCTGGTGAAATGATGTCGGGTTACTCATTGGCTGAATTAGTAAAAATGAATTTCTGGGATTTCGTTCATCCTGACGATATGAGACTTATAAAGTTGAATGGAATCAGAGTGCAACAAGGAAAAGGTAAAGCTACATCTTTAAACTTCAGAATAATTACTGAACCCGGTGATTTAAAATGGATTTATTTACAAGGTAATATAATTGAATATAAAGGAAAACCAGCCGGTTTACTTTCTATTCTTGATATTACTGAACAAAAGCAAGCAGAGCTTTCTTTAATTGAGAGTGAAAATAAATACAGAAATCTGTTCAATAAATCGAACGACCCAACATTACTAATTGATGAGTCAAATTTTATTGATTGTAATGAAGCCGCTGTAGAAATACTAAAATTTAAAAATAAAAAAGCTGTTCTTAATTCGCACCCCTCAGCTTTATCCCCGAAATATCAACCTGATGGAGAATTGTCGTTTGATAAAGCAAATAGATTGATGAAAATTGCTTTAAAGAATGGATATCATCGATTTGAATGGAGTCACATTACATCACTAGGAGAGGTCTTTCCGGTTGATGTTTCATTAACCAGAATTCCGGTTAAAGGGAAGGAAATGCTTTATACTGTTTGGCGAGATATTAGAGAGCAGAAATTATCAGAAAAGAGACAGCAAGTATTATACAATATTTCTAATGCTGCCCTTTCATCGGAGAGTTTAGAGGAAGTTTATGAAGTTATTGTAAACGAATTGGCGAAGCTAATTAATATCCAAAACTTTTATATTGCCTTATATGATGAACCGAAAGACTTGATTACAGTTCCTTTTATGGTTGATAAAAAGGATGAGGTTAAAAATATACCAAAAAAAACACTTACGGCTCATGTAATTGCAACCCGTAAATCTTTACTCGTGACTCGCGAACAAATGGATGAAATGGCGAGGCAAGATATCATTAAACAAGTTGGAACGAAATCAGAAGTTTGGCTAGGTGTTCCATTAATGAGAAAAGGAAGAGCTATCGGTGTGATCGTGATACAGGATTATGAGAACGAAAATGCCATTCAACAATCTGATAAGGAGTTATTAGAGTTTGTGTCGCATCAGGTTGGGATGACCATTGAAAGAAAATTGTTTGAGGATGAACTAAAGAAAGCATATGAGCGAGCTGCCGAATCTGATCGACTTAAATCAGCTTTTTTAGCAACTATGTCGCATGAATTGAGAACTCCTTTAAATGCAATTATAGGATTTTCTGATTTAATTAACGATGACATTTCAATTGAAGATGCATATTCTTTTGCTACTACCATTAATAAAAGCGGGAATCATTTGCTTGATTTAGTTGAAGATATTTTTGATATCACACTAATAGAAACTGGTGAGGTCAAAATTCATAAAACTGAATTTAAATTGCGTGATGTGCTAAAAGATATTGAGCAAATTTTGAAAAAGGAACAATCCCGAATATTGGAAAGCAAAGCAGTAATAAAGCTTAATTTACCTGATACTAATTTAGGACTCCAAGTTTACACTGATCGGAAAAAGTTTAATCAGATCCTTATGAATTTGTTGAAGAATGCGCTAAAATTTACACCAACCGGAAGCATAGAATTTGGATATATTGAAGAGATTAAAGACAATAAACCACAGCTGAAATTTTTTGTGAAGGATACTGGTATTGGAATCCCGAAAGATAAACATGAAATGATTTTTGATATGTTTCGTCAGGTTGATGAGTCTTATACCCGGGCACATGGAGGAGTTGGCATTGGCTTATCGCTAACAAAAAAACTAATTGAATTGTTGGGAGGCGAAATCTGGCTTGATTCAAAAGTAAACAAGGGCACGAGTTTTTATTTTACATTGGTTGATTACCAGTCAATTGAGGATCTAGGATTCAATCAATTTAACGAAAATTTTGATATCGTGAAACTTCCCGGAAAAACAATTCTTGTTGTTGAAGATGATGAATCAAGTTATATTTTATTAGAAGTTTTGTTAAAAGCATTACAGGGTAATTTATACTGGGCCAGGAATGGAGTTGAAGCCATTGAAATAGTGAAGAAGAATGACAAAATCGATTTAATATTGATGGATGTGAATATGCCGGTTATGAATGGCTATGAGGCTACATCTATTATAAAAAAAACAAAACCAAATTTACCGATCATAGCCCAAACTGCTTATGCCATTGCAGGTGATAAAGAAAAAGCACTTGCTGCAGGTTGCGACGATTATATCGTAAAACCAATCAAAAGACAGGATCTTTATAAATTATTAGTTAGCTATTTGATCAAAGAGACTGATGATTGCTGATTCGGCTTGCGAGCTTTGCAAACAATCAAAGCAGAGGAATAATTGTTGATTTTTTTACAAATATAAAGTATTTACACTTTATATTTGTAACTTCCCTCTTTAAAGACGATTACGGTCAACATTTATCAATCCCTAAAAAAATAACCATGAAAAAATTTCTGTTAATCTTAACCCTCTTTTTTATTTACACTAATGTGAGTGCTCAGCAAAGAATTGTTAAAGGCAAAGTTCTTTTAAATGATGATTTTGGGATTGGAAACATTATCGTAAGTGCAAAAAAATCGAAAGCTTCAGTTTTAACAAGCCCTGATGGAACTTTTTCTATTGCTTGCGAAGATAATGATGTTCTAAAATTTCGATCAAAGAGTTTTTTTTCACAATCTAAATCCGTTAAGGGTATTGATTCTTTATCTGTTTATCTCATTTTTAAAGAAGGACAAAAAAATATTGATATTGCTCGTAATGAAGGATATTTGACCGAAGAAGGAATTAATCAACTCAATAGTGATTTGAATAATGAAGAAATCGATTATTCAACGTACAGCAATATTTTTGAATTGATGAGAGGAAAACTTAATGGTGTTGAGGTTTCCGGTAATGCCGTTCGCATAAGAGGTACCCATTCGTTGAGTGGAGATAATACGGCCGCGTTTTTAGTTAACGGCGTATTTGTTACTGATGTTTCAGATATTTCTCCGATTAATATTAAATCAATAAAAGTTCTAAAATCAGCTGATGCTGCAATTTATGGCTCTCAAGGACTCTTTGGTGTCATCGTAATTGAAACGAAGTAATACAGAAAAATATGGATGGATGCTTTTTTAGAATTACATCTTTATAAAATTATCAATTAATAACATTTACAAAAAAAGATTTGTTTTCGCTACCAAGCAATCCATTAGCATTTGCACCATTAATGTTAATTTTGTATTCGCCATCAACATCTGAATTAAAGAATTTTATTGTTGAAGTTCCAGTGTTTCCTACCCTTATATTAGGCTGCCAGTAAATTGTTTTGCGAACATCCAGAATTAGTTTATCCGCTGAAGTTTCATATACAGGACTGTAAAATTTTCGGGCAAATTTTATTCCTTCAATTTGTGCAATGTTTTTATCTGATTTTCTTTTTATGGCTTTATTTGATTCAGAATTTGTACCATCCTTTAATGTAATTTCTATTACTCCTCCTGTTGCAAAACTTGAGTATTTTAATCCTGCTCCGCTTGATTTATAAACATTTAGTTCTTTTATACTTTGAATATCTATATCCAATAGCGTCCTCGCATCAGATCCTCTAAAAACTCCATCTATTACGATAATGGCACCTTGTTGATAATAGATTGAATTTACGCCTCTCAAAAGTATTTTACCTCCAACGTCAATTTCGATATAACCTGCTACTTCTCTTATCAGTGCATATACATCCTCTGCGTCATTACCAAAGGCAGGAGAAAAATCTAAAGTAGATTGAGATGCCTTTATCGCATGATACTCTTTTTCATTCGTTTCTTCTGAAATAATTATTTTTCTTATTTTCTTTGCTTTAACACTGACCTCGTCAAGCAAGATTTCATTCTTAGAAAAAAGGCTTCCGAACATTAAAGTATCACTTTCATCTTTTGCACCCATATCCGAAAGATGTAAGTAATTCGTTGATTGATTAAATCCATTAAAAGTGTAGTTGTTAATGCTATTAATATATTCATCTTCAATGGATGTAATTATTGGTTTTTTATTTCTGGGATTTGAAGCCGAAAGCATAAGTGAATTTTCATCGGCTATTTGTATAAATTCGGGTCCTGTAAAAAAGAAATTTCCAATACTATCTGAAAACGTACTTATAGAGGAAAATGATTTTGTATTCATCAGTGCGACATTGGCATTAAAAATTGCTTTGCCTTTTCGATCATGAAGATTCCCGCGTAAAGCTGCAAAGCGATTTTGATCTAATTTTTTAGTCGGTTTATTCAATTCATTTATCAATACAAATTTTCGCCATCCATGCGTGAGAAGAAGTATATCTAATGCCGTGTCGGACTTGGTGTCTTCAGAAAAATAAAAACCTGGATTAATAATGCGCCCTTTTAGATCATTCGATAATAATATTTTTGATAAAATAGATTCTTCATCTTGGTTTGGGTTGAGATTACTCAAAGTCACATCTAAAGAGAGATCTGCCGCAACAGGTTTATTAAATTCATCTTTGACCTGAATATTAAGTGTCACACTTTCTTTACGATTATAATAATTTTTATTCGTACTAAGTGTGATGTGCAACTTTCGATTCTTGTTTACGAATGCTAATCGTTCTGATACAGGCTCTTCATTTGAATTAAATAAGGTAAAGGTGGCTATTCCTATTGGTAGAGATCCTGGGTCAATCGTTAGCTCTTTTAATTGATTAACCGTTAATGTTTGAGCGTAATAAATAACACCTCTGGTATGGATGAACAAACTAAATAGCTCATCCTCTCCTGCTTGACTTAATAATCCAACTTTTATAGATTTATCATTATTCTCAATGATTTTAATACTTGCAATTCCAACGTTTTCTTTTCCAATTTTATATTTCTTAGAATATCCTTTGGGATGATCTATTTTGATGTAATAATCTTCGTTATTAATTAAAAGATTAAAAATGCCCATTCCTTTATAATATGTTCCTATCGACTTAATTTTTTCATCATTTTCATTATATACACTAGCCTTAATATCAAGAGGTAATCCATGCAAGTCAGAGGAGTTAAATGCTATTTTATTAATTTGTCCGTTGATTAAATTGCCACCTTCCGGAAAAAATTGAAGGATGGGAGGAATTTCTTTACAAGGAATAATGATAGACGTTATTGCTTCATAATTTGAACGAATGATACGAGCTTGAAAAACGAGTAGTTTTTCTTCAGTTGTTAGTTCTGGAATTAATATATTGAACGAACTAATACCTTCATCACCAATTGAAATCACTTCGCGACTTAATATTTCGCTTCCTTGCATACAGCTCAATTCAACTTTTGTTTTTGCTATTCTATTATTAAAAACATCTAACAATTCTAGATCTCCTTTCAGCGTATCGCCTATTTGATAAAGAGAATCTTTTAATGAAATTTTAATTATGGCATCGCTTAAGTCTTTTTCAATAACTTCAATCGACTTTGTGAAAACGGCATCTAAATCACTATAAGCTGAGAAATTTGTATACGCAACAATATTATAATTACCGGGTTGAATGTTATTAGGAAGTACGATTTCTCCATTTGATATGCCATTAATGATTACATGTTTTTGAAGTTTTAGATTTTTTTTATCATTGTCTAAAAGACAGACTGTGAGTAAATGACTACTCTGGGCGGGTTTTAAATTCCTATGATCAAAATTATATGCTTTAAACCAAATTGTATCTCCAGCTGAGAATAATCTTCCGTTTGTATGCAGAAATAAGGATTCTTTTTTTAAGTTATCACTTTTAAAATTTAATTGCTCTTTTAACTTTTTACTAAACGACTGTTGAGCGCAAATAGGCGAGGAAAATAATGATAAGCTGATGAATAAAACTGTCAAAATGTTTTTCATATTACAGGCTTATTGGTAACTAGGTTTGTTAATAAGGATCAGTTAGGTTTACGGATTTTATATGTTAATGATACTTTAGCTTGTAAAAACCCTACTAAAAGTATAAAAGTTATCTTATGTTAGTGATAAATAGTAATTAAAAAACGAAAATAGATACCAGATTAGCTTTACTCGATTCGGAAACTTACTATTTTAATAAAAAATTTTCACCTGAAGATATGGTTGTGTTTGTTAGGTGATTTTTTCTCTAAAAAATAAAAAGGTCAAATAATTTTTTGAATTAAGTGACCTTTTATAAAGTAAATAGCTACTATCTATTTTGGAAGTTTTTCATCAGGCCATTCTTTGGCAAAGTCAATCCAGTAATTTTTAACTGTAGATTTCATGTCTTTTCTAAGAAGTAGAATACCAATCAAGTTTGGAAGTGTCATTACAACAATAGTAATGTATGAAATCTTCCAAACCAAGGTCGTATCAATAAATGAGGCTAGGAAAAATGCAATTATATAAACCACTCTGTAATATTTTACACCTTTAGTACCAACCAAATAGGTAATAGCTCTGTCGCCATAGTATGACCATGAAATAACGGTTGAGAAGGCAAATAATAACAATCCGATGGATACGATAAATTTACCGTTTTCGCCCATAAAACTTTTCGTAAAGGCTATGGTAGTTAATGGAGCAGAGTGTACTAATGACTTGCCGGTCATCACCATTCCTTCGTCTGATAAGTTAGGCTTACCTTCAATGACAGTAATTTTACCGCTATAGGGTATATCATTGATTGAAATGATAACTTCTTCTGCGATTGAACGGGCGTGAATAATTGAAAGATCATTTTGAACTTTTCCATCTACAACATCTAACTCTCCAGTGAAAACGGGTAAGGTTGTTGAACCTAAAATATGCGTTCGGAGATCAGCGACATTTTCCTCATTTTTATCGTTATACGTTGATGCCAAAATTTCAAGATCACTCATTTCAAATTGATTGCTATGCTTTTGATTCCAAACCCCGGATGAAAGCAATACCAATCCAGTTAGTGAACAAATTATGATGGTATCAATAAATGGCTCCAATAAAGCTACCATTCCTTCTGAAACTGGTTCATGAGCTCTTGCAGCTGCATGAGCAATCGGTGCTGACCCTTGTCCTGCCTCATTTGAGAATAAACCTCTGTTTACGCCTCTGTTAAATAAATAAGCAAAACTTGCACCTAAAAATCCACCTGCTGCTGCTGATCCTGTAAAGATTTGCCCGAAAATCGCCTGAAAAGAAGGAAGTATATTTTGATAATTAGAAATAATAACTGCGAATGCACCTAAAAAATAGATGATCGCCATGGTGGGAACCAATTTCTCTGTTACTTTGGCTATCCTTGAAATTCCACCAATGATAACCATGCCTAATAAAACTGCGAGAACAGCACCAACAACCCATTGTTGAACACCAAAAGTGGCATTAAGCGAGCTTGATATACTATTTATTTGAGGCATGTTTCCAGTTCCAAATGAAGAGAATAAGGTGGCTATTGCGAATAAAACAGCCAGCCATTTCATGTTCAATTTGTTTTTCATATAATACATGGGGCCACCTGCAATTCTTCCTTCCGA
Organism: Bacteroidales bacterium; assembly: GCA_963674935.2. Classification (GTDB taxonomy): domain Bacteria; phylum Bacteroidota; class Bacteroidia; order Bacteroidales. The sequence continues at coordinate 20,502 of CAXXWZ010000008.1, read as the reverse complement.
ATCAGTTTCACGATATTTGTGAGATAAGGTCACTTCAACAAATTTGGTAGTCATACCCAACATGGCAGTAACAAGCATCCAAAACAAAGCAGCAGGACCACCCTGATGTATGGCTAAAGCTACACCGGCAATATTTCCTGTTCCGACTGTACCAGATAAGGCCGTAGTTAAAGCTTGAAAATGAGAAGTATCTCCTTTATCTTCGGCTTTGTCGTACTTGCCTCTTACTATGCGTAAGGCATACTTAAAATATCGAATTTGTGGAAACTTAAGATAGATCGTGAAAAATAAACCTACACCCAATAGAAAATAAGCGAACCAAGCCGCGCTTCCTAAAAATCCATCAAGCATGTCAAGAAAATTACCAAACTGTTGCATAAAATTTATTGTTTTAAAATTAGTTGCCCAAATTTAGAAACTTATCCTTAGCATAAAAAATAAAATGGATATTTCGCACAATGTTATCGATAAAATATTGATTTATAATACTGAAACAATATTTGTGCAGAAACAATTTGAGTGTTCATTAAAATCAAAAAATGAAATTGGAGTTATTTAGGTGAATTGCCTATTAAATTTGGATGTCCGTCGATTTATATTTGCTAGGATAGTTTTGATTGTGAACATCTGAACTATATCACTTCAGCACGTTAAGATATATGAGTTTGATTGGTATTAGAATAAATAAAATTATAGATCCATTTGGGAATAGAATATTAATTCAAGCCTGCATTTTAACTGGTATTGCCGGTATGCTAGGTACCATTTTAAATATTATTCTTAAACTTGAGTTTATCAACACTGTACTCACCGTTGGAATTGTTGTCTTCAGTTTTTTTAATTTATGGTTAATAAGACGTTATAAGGCATACATCCTTGTAAGAGCATTCATGACCCTATTTCTACTTTTAATAGTGAATGCAGCCTGGTATTATAATTATTCATCATATGGTCCTATGCTAAGTTTATTTATACTTATTGGTATTTTAGTCATATTTATATGGCCAATGAAATCGGCTATATACATTAGCATATTGCTTATTCTAAATGTTGGATTTCTTTTTATTATGGATTTAGAATACCACGAAAATTTTGCTAAATATGTGGACGATATTACCAGAATATCTGATATTTATTTCGGTACTCTTATAGCTGTAATCATTGTGCTTTTCTTTAGTTATACGGCTAAAGCTAATTATATTAAGAAATATAAGGAAGCCAAGAAATCGGATGAAATGAAAACCCTCTTTCTTCAAAATATGTCTCATGAACTTCGAACTCCTTTAAATGCGATTATTGGTTTTTCTGAACTTATAGACGAAAATTCAGATATCAAAGAAGTGGTTGCTTACAATAAAATAATTAATTCCGGTGGGAATCATCTATTATCAATAGTCAATGATTTATTGGATATTACCCTAATAGAATCAGGCGAAATAAAGGTAATTAAAGAAGATATTAATTTGAATAAGCTGATGAAAGAAATTCAAACCCTGATGGAATTTGAAAAGAAAAATTTGAATAAAGATAATTTAGATTTAGTATTGGAAATACCATCTGAGGTTGCCGATTTCACGATATTTTCTGATTGCGCCAAACTAAAACAGTTATTGATTAACCTTCTGAAGAACGCATTGAAATTCACGGATGAAGGAAGGGTTACATACGGTTATACCATAGAATCTGAAAATGATAAATCTTGCCTCGAATTTTTTGTGTCTGATACTGGAATAGGTATAAATGATGAAAGCAAAGTCAAAATATTTGATAGTTTTTGGCAAGAGAATCAATCGAAAACAAAGCTTTACGGAGGAACGGGCGTAGGATTGGCTATTTCTAAAAAATTAGCAGAGTTGCTAGATGGAGAATTGTTGCTTGAATCAAAAGTGGGACAAGGAAGTATCTTTTATTTTAAACTTCCACACATTACTCACAAAGTGTAAAAGACTTTTATGAATAAGAAGAAAACCGTGACTAAAAAAAAAGAAACGCTAGCAACTCTGAAAAAATAAATATCTGAGTTCAGATGCATTATTCTTTTGAGAAACAGAAAAATACGGGGTCAACAACTTTCAGATAATTTTCCATTTTCATAATTATGGAATCTGTTAATGAACCTGCGTTAAAAGCAATTTTTTCGTTATTTTGAATTGATGAATCAATAAACAAACTTAAATTAATGAAAGGTGAGCCAAAGGGTGGTATTGAACCTGGAACCAAGCCAGTTAATTTCAATAATTCCTCACTATTTGCAAATCTTAATTTTTTAACACCAAAATGCTTTTTTATAGCAGAAGAGTCTATTTTTTTCGATGCGCTAATCACAAATAATTTGTAATCATCTCCAACTTTCATCACAAGTGCTTTACCACCGGTGGATAAATCTTCACCTCGAGCTTTTGCTGATTCTTCGGATGTTAATGTTGGTTCATGGCTTACTGAACTGAATGGAATACTTTGCGAATTAAGCCAGTTTTTTATCTTTTCAAACATGGTGATAAAGGTAAAGATATTGTTGGAATTGAAGTGTTGGATTTTAGGTTTTTATTCTTTGAGATTTATATTTTTGAAATTATTTAAAAGAAAATAAATACTTTAAGATCTAGATAATGAGTGTTTAACGAAATAATTTGAAAGAGATGGATGTGATGTGAAATTTTTTGGCCTGCTTTTTGGAATAAAGTTCATATAATTTCTAAAACTAAGCGTTATGAAAAAAATAGCTCTCATACTAAGTATTCTTCTTATAGCCGGACTGAATGTTGAGGCACAAGGAAGACAAGCCAGAACCTCGGCTGCAAAATCATACAAGAAAAATGAATCTGCGGAAAAGAAATCAACAAAAAAATCAAAACCAGTCGCGAAAGTCAATACTCGAAAATCCGTAAGCTCAAAAGCAAAACGTGTTTCGCAAAGTGCAAAAAGCTCAAACATTCGCACTGTTGCAGTTCCTCGTACAACTAGAAATAATTCCAATTCAGTATCAACCCAATCAAGTCGTAGCGTTGATTCTCGTGCTGTCTCTGCCAGAACAAACAGTCGATCAAGCTCAAGATCTGTTGCAGCAAGATCTAATCGTAGTGTTTCAAGTGGAAATAGGCAAATTAGTGGAAAGATTGGCAATGTCAATAAAGATGTGCGGCTTAACAGTAGGAGTGTTAGGGCAAAAAGACGTCCATTAAGTATCGTTAAAACTCCACGAATAAGTAATGTAAAAGTACGACATGGATATATTGATTATTCCAGACGCCAACAGGGCTATTTTTCACATAGCATCATGTATTTTCCAATGCGTGTAAGATACCCTTTCTATTACGATTATAACTTGGTATTGATGAGTAGTTATCGTCCTCAAGTCGAGTACCCATGGGCAATATACGAATCTGAGAATGGTGAAAATACTGCTTCTATTGAAGGTAAAGTTATAGATGTAGATTACAACCGGCGCAATAACACTTTTGTGATTCATTTTGGCCGTAAGTCGCCTTATCAAAGTGCTACAGTAATCATCCCAGATTATTTGGCACAGTATATCGACTACAGAACTTTGAAAAAAATAAAGAGAGATTATGTATCAGTTTATGGTGTATTTACTGAATATGGAAACGTGCCAACAATCATCATAGATAATTTAGATGAGTTTTTTGTGGACGAAGTTTCACTAAAAGATTTTTTATACTACAATTAATGAATGATGCGAATTATAATAGCCCGGTTGATTAAATTCAGCCGGGTTTTTATTTTAAGTTTAAAAGCGATAACTGATACCTGTTTTGTACTCGAAAAAATTCGTTCGAACAGTGCCTGAGTTATTTTTATTGATCGGATTTAATTGATGTTTGATGATTGGAGATAAATTTAAATAGAAATTGTCACTTATTGGATATTCAAGGCTTAAACCCAAGGTGCTTTTGTAAATTAATGAATTAATGCCTTCTGTGTATCCCACTGAATTATTATTGTTTTGACCAATAAATACATGATTGTTTATGAGAATGTTTGCATTGAGCCCGCCTAATAAGTAAATGTCGAGTCCTTTGCTAAGAATTTTATATTTCAGAATGAGAGGAATTTCGATAAAACCGAATTTCTGCACCAGCGATTCATCGAATTGTGCGATACGATTATTAGCATCAAGTTCAATTTGTCGAATGGGATTATTATTGGTAATTACATCCGTCGAATTAAATTCAATTGTGCCTGAATTACTTGTAGTCGTGATTGAATTATCCAATGCGGCCTCATTAGATAAAACATCAAAATTACTAATTTCTTGTCCTTGTTTAAAATAGTAAAGACCTGATTGAAAACTTATTTTATCTGAGATTATATAATTAACTGCTAATCCACCTGTATAAGCAGTGATTGATTCTTCTGAAGAACGACGACTTATATAATGGTTCATCATGTCGCCGGCAACAGATGCACTTTCGATTCCGCTATTATACCGAGCTGATTCTTTCGCATGGGAAGGTGAAATTTCACCCCCGAGCGACCAACGTCTTTTTCGGGGTTCATTAGAAGCGGCATCTGCGATCAGGTTCTCATTTATCATTAAACTATTCGATACTGAATCATAAATAAAGGGCCTCTGATCTGGTTCCTTTTGTGGGATAATTAATGCTGGCCATTCATAGGTTAAAAAAAGCATCCCTGAAGCTATTTGTTGCATGGCTATTAGTGCAGAATTGGTACTCTTTTCATTAGGAGTTAATTTCTGAGCTGTAAATATTTTATTAATAATGGGTGTTTTCGATGATTTTATCTCATCTCTTTCGGTTGGTTCTTTTTCAGCTAAGTTTTCCTGAATGGGTTGAATGGGAATAACTAAAGTTGAATCAATAACATTTATACTTGAGTCGGGGATTGCAATCGTCAGATTTTCAGGTGTTGTTATTTGTCGTTTTTGATAAAGGAATCCAATGCCAACGGATAGTAGGATAATGATCACAGCTGCGCTTGCAACCAGTCTACGATAAAAAAGTAGTCTGCGGTTTTTGGCAGCATTGTCAAGGCTACCGGCTATCTTATCCCATGCCTTTGGTGGTGGACTGACTTCTGCATTCAGCAGTCGTTCACGATAAATATTTTCTATGTGTTTTTCAGGTTTACTCATTTCAGTTTTCTCCCTGAGATTTTAAATTGTTTAATTACTTTCTTTTGCAAAATAACCCTTGCTCTGGCCAAATTCGATTTTGAAGTCCCTTCGGCTATGCCTAATAATTCACTAATTTCTTTATGCGTGTAACCTTCAATAGCATAGAGGTTAAAAATCATTTGATAGGCCGGAGTTAGTTCTTGAATGAGTTGAATGAGCTCATCATTACTGAGCTGACTTATCACATCAACATCATCAGTATAATCAGGATAACCCTGTTCTTCATTTATTGAATAAAGGATTCTCTTTTTACGATATTGTTCCAGTGCAGTATTCATAAAAACTCTTCTTATCCATGCTTCAAAAGGGCCATCGCCTTTAAATTGTCCAATCTTATCAAAAACTTTTATAAAGCCGTTGTGGAGAAGATCTTCAGCATCATCTTTATTTTTTGAGTAGTACAAACAAACGGCATACATCTTTGCTGAGAAGGTACGATACAGTTGCTCCTGTGCCTTTCGCTTCCCTTTTTTACATTCCTGTACAATTTCTGATAAGCCGCTTATTTCCACTCAAATATTTTTTATCGATGCCAAAGAACTTCAAAGATAATCATAAGCATGATTTTTATTTTAGTTTTATTAAGGAGAGAAACCCAAAATCTCTCCTTAATTGTTATTGGAATCAGTTTCCTATTACCTCAATTTTGCTTAATAATTGCATACTTTGCCCCGAATAGGAATATTGATAAAAACCATCATCTCCAATGAGTAATAAATTCCCATTTAATGGAATTACGTCGTATGCAAAAATATTAGGGAATTCCGCAATCAGATGATCATCAAGTGTAAGTGGATCACTTGTATCATAAACTTTTAAACCGGCTGTTCCATCACAAACAAAGAGGGTTTCTCCATCAATACCTAAACCGTATGGGCCAACCATCGGATAAGCTTTTAGCAAGTAAGATTCTTCTATATTACTGATCGATAACACATCCAATTCATTTATATTATTATTCCAACAAGCACTCCCACCTCTGAGCGTTACAAAGGCCAGTGTATCTTGTACTACTACAGGATCGCAACTGGTTAGATGCCAAAATTGACTGATATACATGGGTGAAACCGGTAAGGAAATGTCATAAATTAACATCCCGTTTTGGGTGCCGAAAAATAGCTTATCGTTTAGAATAAACATGGTTTCAATTCCCCAACCAATTCCTGTGGTTTTAACCATGTTTGGTGAACTTGCATTTGTAATATCGTAAATGTGAAGATTAGATTCATCGACAATATAAAGTGTGTTTCCGGTTAAACCAAACCTTGCCATTGATCCTCCAACCCCAGCACCTGTGGTACTAATCCCTCCTGAAGCTTGCGCAACATTCATCATGTCCATTTCTCTATACATTGGGTAGTAATAAATTTGAGGACTTTGCTTTACTTTTTTAATTTCCCAGTCAATCACAACTCCTTTGTCTTCATCTAATTCGGCCAATGGATAATCTATATCATAAGGAGGCAGAATATAGGGCAATACATCTTCATTGCGATAGATTTCTGTTATATTATTCATGTCTGAAAGGTCTAACCCAACCAAATCAACATAGCTGTCGGTATACAGCGTTTGACCTTTGATGGCAATGTCTACTGTGCCAGGAATTTCAATAAAACTAAGGTTTTGAGGAGATGCTGGATTAGAATTGTCAATTACATGAATCCCTTTCATCTGCTCAACTATAAAGATATAATTGTCTTTGAAATACATTTTACCGGGTTTCACTAAGTCTTGAGCTTCAACTTGTTTTATGGAAGAACGAAGTTTTTTATAACTCATGTAAATGGGGCTGTTAGCCACAAAAATTTCTGAAATTTTATCTGTGCAGCCATTCAGAATAAAGGCCAACAGTATGATGATGTAAAAACTATATTTTTTCATATCAGTTTATTTTTATTATTTAAAGAAAATGCCTGCCTTAATTTCCAAGCGATTCATGTTAATTTCAAGTGCTTTATCGTAGTCGGCATTCATATTATCGTAATTTAAACGCTGGTATCTGTAACCAATACTAAAAGCTAATCCGAAATTGTTATTTAACATGGCCTTAATTCCAAGTCCGGGATTAATAATAAGGCCACCTTTTGGTTTTAGTGTATAATTTCCAGGCCAGTATGAAGATGAACTGAGGTAGGAATAGAAAAAGTGATAATCATTGGTTTCTTTGTCTAAGGCAACTGAATATCCTCCTTGCATAAAAATAAAAGGAGAAAATTTTTGTTTACGCAAATAGAATCTTGCATCTATTACTAAAGGAAGATAACTTTCATTCATAAACTCTGAACCAATCCCAAGCCCAACTGCAAACTGATCGGTAATTCCGTAACCATTAATCATCATAAAAGAAAATGGGGCTTTGTTTTCATTGTTTGATGATCCAACCAGTAAACCGAAATTGGTCGAATTGTAATATCCTTTGTGAGAATAAGAAGTTTGTTCTTTTTCATCCTGAGCCTGAGTTGCGGTTATAAAAAGGAGAAGGATTATAAATACTTTTAGTTTTTTCATTCTTATGAGCTTAAAGTTTAACATATACAATACAATGATGCAGTAATACTAAAATGGTTGCGTACCGATCTGTTTTTTTTGAATTGAATCTTTAGTGGATTTGACTTACTTTTGCAAGGCATTTAATTCGTAATGATGATTGAACAAATAATTGAAGCTGGTGTTGCTGAAGCTTGTGTAACTTGTTTTGGAGTTAAACCTGAGGAGAAACTCATCCAAATTCAGAAAACCAAAAAAGAATTCGAGGGTGATTTAACAGTGGTGGTATTTCCACTTTTGAGATTATCAAAAAAGTCTCCGGTTGAAACCGCTCAGATTTTAGGTGAATATCTTCAAAAGGAGTTAGAAGAGGTTAAGGCTTTTAATGTTGTTCAAGGGTTCTTAAACCTGGGGATTGCTGATTTTTATTGGGCAGATTTTTTAAAAAGTAATTTTGCAAACGATCAGTTTGGCAAAGCTGAATTAAAAGGTGAAGCACCTGTGGTGATTGAGTACTCATCGCCCAATACCAACAAACCTTTACATTTGGGGCACATTCGAAATAACCTGCTTGGGCATTCAGTAGCTGCAATTGTTGAAACCGCGGGTTATGATGTGAAACGCGTGAATTTAGTTAACGACCGCGGGATTCATATTTGCAAATCAATGCTTGCTTGGCAAAAATGGGGAAACGAAATATCACCCGAGAAAGCGAACAAGAAAGGCGATAAGTTGGTTGGCGATTTTTATGTATTGTTTGATCAGAAGAATAAAATTGAAATTCAAAAACTTATTGATGCAGGAATTGATTCAAAATTAGCAGAAAAAGAATCTCCATTAATGATCGAAGCACAGGAAATGCTTCAACAATGGGAGCAAAATGACCCTGAAATTCGAGCACTTTGGGAACGAATGAATAACTGGGTTTATGCAGGATTTGATCAGACTTATGATAGAATGGGAATTAAGTTTGATAAAATTTATTACGAATCGCAAACTTATTTATTAGGTAAAAGTTTGGTTGAAGAGGGTTTGAATAAAGGCATTTTATTTAAAAAAGAAAATGGTTCTGTTTGGGCTGATTTAACCAAAGAAGGCTTAGATGAAAAATTGCTCTTAAGATCAGATGGAACTTCCGTATACATGACTCAGGATTTGGGCACTGCAAATCTCCGTCATGATGATTATGATGCAGGGAAACTAATTTACGTTGTCGGCAACGAGCAAAATTATCATTTTGAGGTTTTAGAAATTGTGCTAAAAAAGCTTGGTTTTGAATGGGCGGAGATGATAAAGCATTTGTCTTATGGAATGGTAGAATTACCTCATGGTAAGATGAAGAGCAGGGAAGGAACCGTAGTTGATGCCGATGAGTTGATGGAAGAAATGCATCAGACTGCCAAAAAATTAACTACCGAATTGGGTAAAATTGAAGACTTTAGTGAAGAGGAAGCAAATGAACTTTTTGAGATGGTTGGAATGGGGGCCTTAAAATATTTTATGCTCAAGGTTGATCCCAAAAAAAACATGCTTTTTAATCCTGAAGAATCAGTTGATTTTACTGGTAATACAGGCCCTTTTATTCAATACACCCACGCAAGGATCAGTTCTCTTTTACGTAGAGCCAGAGAACAAAAAATTGAATTTGAAACAAAGTCAATCTGCGATTTTGAGCTTCATCCAAAAGAAATTAGAATTCTTCATCATTTACATGAATATCCAAATATCATCAATTTAGCTGCAGAAAATTTAAGCCCGGCCATGCTCTCGAATTATATTTACGATTTGGTAAAAGAGTACAACCAATTCTATCAGGAAGTTTCGATATTTAAAGAAGAAGATCAATCAAAAGTTGTCTTTCGTCTTCAATTATCAAAACTCACAGCACAAGTCATTAAATCAGGAATGGAATTATTGGGAATTCAAGTTCCGGATAGAATGTAAACTGAGTCGTCCTAAAATAGGTTGACAGTTTTACAAAAGTTTAATTTAAACCGAAGCGGATATCCGCTTCGGTTTTTTCGTGAATAAAGTTAGGTGTTTTCATGTTTAAACTCAAATGAGGTCTTTTGTCATTGTAGGTATCAATAGATTGTTTGATTAGAGTTTCTAATTCACTGCCTGTATTACAGGTGTGTATTAAAAATTCTTGTTTTAATATTCCATTAATTCTTTCTGCTAATGCATTCTGATAACAGTCATATCCATCTGTCATCGACGGAGTTATTGCGTTGTAATTTAATTCATTCTGATAAATAGATGAACAATACTGCAAACCTCTATCAGAATGGTGGATCAGGGGTTTTTCTGTTTTTCGTTTTTTAACAGCCATTCTTAAAGCCTGTACTACATTTTCAGCACTCATATCATCGCTAAGTTTATAACCCATTATTTTTCTGCTATAAGCATCTGTAACTAAAGAAAGGTAATGTGTCCTTTCTCTGGTTTTAATGTAGGTAATATCACTCACAAAAACTTGTTCGGATCTTTTAACCTTCCCTTTTTTCAATAGATTTGGATATTTGTGTAACCAGTGTTTTGAGTTGGTTGTTTTAGTGTAGTTCTTTTTAGGTTTAATTAATAGGTGTTGCGAACGTAAATAATCAAAAAAAGCATCCCTTCCTATTTTTATGTTTAAGCTCACAAAATCATCTTTTAGTAAATAGTACAGTTTACGTGTTCCAATTCTTGGCATTTGCATTCTTAGTGCTTGTACAAACGGCTTGATTTTGGATAACTCTTTTGTTCGATTATCAATTCTATTTCGTGCTTGATAAATCGCTTGTCTGCTTATCCCAAACAATCTACAACATCGTGATAAACTCACTTGCTTGTTTTGTTTGATCTGTATGATTGTTTGGGTGAAAACTTTTTTCTGATTGCAGTTCCATACTGTTGATCTGAGATATCGATCATCTTATTGAGTATCTCGTTTTTCAAACGTTCATCAGAAAGTTCTTGCTCTAAGCGTTTGATATTCTGGGCAGGGGATTCTTTTGATTTTGACATAAATAACAGTCCTGGTTTGCTCCAGTCTAAGTTACCATGTTTTCTTAACCAAACCAAAACTGTGCTCCGGCCTTGAATCCCATAGACCGCCTGAGCTTGTTTATAGGTCAGTTCGCCTTTTTCTACTTGAGAAACAACTGCTAATTTAAAGCCTAGATTATAATCTCGCTGGCTTCGCTTTTGATGGCATAATGTCGTTCTTTCCATAATAAGTCCATTTAGTGTCAACTTATTTCAGGATGGGACAAACTTAGTAAAATAGCCTGTTTATTTAAGCCAGCCTTTTTTTGTGCTAAAGGATGCAAACCAGATTAACACTCCACCAATTAGAACTAATAAAATTGGCATCACAACTGAGGTTGGTCCATATACTTCCATAGCTTCCGTCATGAACAAACTGTGATACATTTGAACGATGATTGAGATTAATGAGATGATGAATAAATATTTGGCCCATTTTTTCTTGATCAATAATCCTATACAGCCTAAAGTTCCGGCAAAAACTGAAATTGCAAATATAATTTGTGTCCAGAGTGGGTAACTTGCATATAATTCTCTTTCAGCTTCCGGTAAGGCCATTAAAGCTTCTTCGGTCATGGTGGTATGCGTAACAAATGATAAAATTCCCATCAAATTCCACAATAAAAATATGATTGAAACTACCCAAAACCAGGTTGGGATTTTTGCAGTTTTATCTTCCATTTTCTTTGTTTTTATAAATAGTGAATCACTAATATAGGTAATTTCAAAATATTCATAAAAAAATTGTGTTGGTGATTCCTATCAATCGTATATTCTTCTGGTACCGGTGAATAGGAAATTGGGGTAAGCTTTTGAAATGAATAATTAGAAAAGTAGAAATTTTGCTTTTCACTTATCGGTTGCACAAAAATTAAAGCGGGCACAAGTTTTTACAAACCCGAACCCGCTTTTTAAACGTAGCTGGCTTTTAATACTATTTATTTTTTCTTCAGCACTTTCTTTAACACGGTATCTTTATCCAGTTTTTTTGTGCAGAAGAACCAATCTTGGCAATTAAGTTCACTGTCTTCCATTCGGCCTTTTGCTGCTCCACATGATCCTGCAGGTCCAACAATTACATCGTCACCAGGACGCCAATCAGCAGGAGTCGCAACTCCGAATTCATCAGCCGCTTGCAAAGCAACAACTACCCTGTATAATTCATCAAAGTTTCTGCCTAAACTTAGCGGGTAATAAATAATTGCTCTGATGATTCCTTTTGGATCAATGAAAAACACCGCTCTAACCGCTTTGGTAGTGTCTTCATTTGGTTGAATCATTCCATATTTTCTGGCAACATCCATTTTGATGTCCTCAATTAATGGAAAATTTACTTCAACATCTTTCATTCCTTTATATTCAATCTTTTCTTTAATGGTTCTTAACCATGCAATATGGCTGTAAAGTCCATCGATCGAAAGTCCTACAAGCTTGCAATTTGCTTCATTAAATTTATCTTCCATTGTAGCAAAAGTCATAAACTCCGAGGTACAAACAGGAGTAAAGTCTGCAGGGTGACTAAAAAGAATTACCCAATCGCCTTTATAGTCGGCAGGAAAATTCATATCTCCTTGTGTTGTAACTGCTTTGAATGCGGGTGCAGCATCACCAATTCTTGGCATACTGATTACTTGTTCTTGATTTTCTTCCATGATTATTTTGTTTTTGTAAATTATTAATTAACACTTGTCGAATGTTCCTCTTATTTGAAGAACAATATCTTCTATTTTAAATCCGGGAAAGGATTTCTTTTTAAAGTATTCTTTTAAATATTCGTCTAAATCTTCATCAACATAGTCTTCAATTAAATCACATTCAGAGCAATATATGTGATGATGCTTCTCAACTACTCCATCATACCTCATAACTTCCCTATCTGTTTTTACTCTCTTTATTAACTGCTTATCAACCAAAGTTTCTAAAACTTTATAGGCAGTTCCAGTGGCAATATTAGGTTGTGTTTTGCGAATATGTGCGATAATATTTTCTGCAGTAGGATGGTTGTCTAAAGTATAAACAGCTTCCAAAATACTAATTCGTTGAGGCGTTACCTTTAACCCCTTTTCAGTCAGCTTTTTTCTAATGTTATTTATTGGCATTTTTTATTGAATTAGTATTAAATAGGAATAATTCTTATTTAGTAAAGAACAAATTTAAGTAATTATTTTCATATATAAAGTATTTATCCAAGAATTTTTTTAAAACTATTTTATAAAGGTTAAATGATGAGTATAAATGAGGAGGAATTCCTGAATCCAAAGAATAGAATTATTCAAAATGAGTTGTATAGAATGATAGATGAGGCTTGTAAAAAAGAAAAGCAAAACTATGCATTGAAAAATCAAAAGTGTTAAGTTCAGATATACTTGTCCTGTATCTTCAATTTAATTGAAAATAAGTTGAAGCTGAAGTTATTTGGGATCTTAGCCCAGACAATTGCAGAATAGTGCAATAAGTCCTACGATGCCACCCAGAAATCCAAGGGTTAATAAACTTAATAATAGCATCATGCAAAATGATGCACCTTTGTTTGCAATATTTTCCGTAGTCATAATAAATCCTTTTATAATTAGAAATTAATTCGTTATTACTTTTTTTTCGCTGCTTTATTATTATTTCGAGCAGCAATTACTAGCTGATTGAAATAAATGGCAAACGGTCGATAGGCCAAATGCGACCATTTTGAAAATGGAACTTCGATCATCAGCATGGGGAATAAAACCATCAAATGAAATACATACATATAATAAGTAGGGTAAACCATGCCATAAATCCTGAAGAAATGAACCAATATTCCTGTAAGCGTTGTGATAAACAGTAAGATTAGAAAGGTCCAATCGGTATAATGCGAATTTTTGCTTTTTTCACTTTGTTTTTTATAGCGGTGATAAGCAAAATATATAATTCCAAATCCCAAGCCAAAGGTGGAATAATATCCTAGCAAACGCTGGGGATGCCACCATTCATAAATGTTATCAGTTTGAAACCAACCCAAAAATCCTACAATCATGGCAAATAATAAGGCGTAGCTCGACATCAATAAAAAGTGAACCAACCAATAATTGTATTTTCCTTTTATCACTCTTTGCCAAAATGAGAGCTCGTCAGTTTCGCATTTTGCAAATTTCCATTGGGTTGCAAAGTTGAAAACCAATGACCACAATTCGGTAAAAAATAATTTAATGGGAATTTTAACTTTTGATTTTCTGGTAATTTTCAAAAACATATTTAGTACATTGCTGAGCAAAAAAAATGACAATAAAGCGGCCATGGTCCAGTCGCCAATTTCAACAGCTTTCCAGGGCGCAAATGTATTGAGCTGAACGCCGCCATCGGCCGTTAGTTCCGTGGTCATTGGTCCGTGAAGAAATACAAAAAGCAATAATACGGTTATAGCTAAAATGGCGATGGCTACAATTTCCCAAATTTTTGAAGTATAGAATTTTTTGGATAAGCCAGTCCAATCGTATTGAGCTGTTAAATATCGTCGGATGCTCATCATCAATTCACCAGGATCAGCATCACGGGGGCAAGTCGCTGTGCAATCGCCGCAATAATAGCAAAGCCAGGGATCAACACTTGTGATCAATTCGTCGGTTAAACCGAGTACCGTATTTCTGAGCACTTTTCGGGGGAATGAATTGTTTTCATCGGACAGTGAACAAACTGCGGTACAATTGCCACAATTATAGCAGGCACTGAAATCTTCTTTGCCATATTTTTGAATTTCTTTTCTGAATTCGGGATTTATCGTAGCCATCTTTATTTCTTCAATTTGTAATAATAATATTCGTCCATATCATCGATTTCGTCTGTTTCAATTTTACCATATTTTAATAAGGTCATTAAATGATAGGTGACTATTTGGGGTTCAAGTTTTGTTTCAATCGTGATTTCTGGAATGGTTTTTTTTGATTCTTGCAAAGAACTCAAAATCATTCGGTTGATTTTTGTAATGGCCTTTACCCGTTCTTTTAATTCATCACTTACAACACGTTTTTCTTTGATCTGGTCAATCGTTTTCATGGGCTATGATTTAATATTTTCAGTTTCTAAATTTGCCTCACTCATGAGGGCATCGATCATTGATTCAATTTCATTTTCGCTATAACCGATTAAATTGATTGCATTTTCAGGGCAAACCGGCAAACACATGCCGCAGCCTTTGCATTTAGATTGATCGATTTGCGCAACGATTTTTCCATTGTCCGTTTTTTTAATAATGGCATCAATGGAGCAGATATCAGTGCAATCGTTGCACCAATTGCACATTTCAGCATTGATGCTGGCAATGGTTGGCTCCAGTTCAATCATGCCCTTGCTTATAAGTGCATTAGCCTTCGAAGCTGCTGACAAAGCTGATTTTACCGATTCGGTAATATTGAATGGCGCCTGACAGGCTCCGCAAATAAAAATGCCATCAATCAGGGTTTCAACGGGCTTTAGTTTGGGGTGTATTTCATTAAAAAATTTATCCCTTCCGATGGGGATTTTTAAAATCTCAGCAATCGAGTTATCTTTTCGGGGTACCATTCCGGTTACCAGAACGACTAAGTCAACTTCGGCATCTAACTCCTCAACCTGCGTTAAAATGTCCTTTACCTTAACCAGGGTTTTTCCATTTTTATTTTCGACTTCAGGTGGTTCATCTTCTAAGAACTGAAGAAAAATATCATGATTTTCGAGTGCTGTATTATAGATTAACTCCTGTTTGCCGTAGGTTCGAATTCCGCAAGTGAAATGATAATTGTTGAGGCCTTTGAATTTATCCTTGGCGTGGGTAGCGGCGTGAATGGCTGAAGTGCAACAATAGCGCGAGCAGTATTTATTTTCTCCATTCACCTGACGGCTTCCTACACAATAAATGTATGCGATATTTTTGATAGGCTTATTTTTGTAAACCAATTCTTTTTTATCAATTTCGAGCAATCGTTTAAACTGAGGAAGGGTAATCACGTTATTAAGTTCCTGATATGAATATTCTCCTTTTTTAGGTTCGTAAGGATCAAATCCGGTGGCAACCACAATTGCGCCCACATTTAGTTCTAATAACTCTTCTTTTTGATTAAAATCGACGTGTTCAAAATGCTTTATACATTCACC
Source organism: Bacteroidales bacterium (assembly GCA_963674935.2). Taxonomy (GTDB): domain Bacteria; phylum Bacteroidota; class Bacteroidia; order Bacteroidales. The sequence goes on along the minus strand of CAXXWZ010000008.1, from coordinate 4,724 downwards.
GCATCGGGTACAATTTTTATCATCGATAGCGGGGCAATGTGGAAATTCGCTATCGAAACTATTATAAATTGCTTTTCGTTTGGTGATATTAAAATTGAAATCATCGGCTACTTCGATGGGGCAAGCCTCCATGGCCAATTGAAGCCTTTGCCTTAACTCAGGGTTTTCATCTGTTTTGCAAGCCGGTGAAACAAAACGTGGCCTAATCTTTACTTTTGTTTTAAAATCACCTACGGTTCCGCTTAAGGAAACCAGATCTGTTCCGGTAAATAATCTGATATTAGGATCCTTGTCCACTTTTTCATAAACCCGCTTAACGACTTCTTCTCCACTTTCGTTGGTTGTAAAGAGTCGGCTCCATTGCGAAGTTCGGCCTCCAACAAAATGTTCGCGTTCGACGAGATAAACTTTTGTTCCCATTTCTGATAATTCGATAGCGGCTCTCATACCGGCCATTCCGGCTCCAATAACCAAAGCTGTATTTTCAGATGAAATATTAAGGGGCTCAAGATTTTGAGAATGTTTAACGCGCGCAATTCCTGACTTTACCATATTTATGGCTTTAATGGTTGCCTGGTCAGGAGTGTCGGAATGTGCCCAGGAAGTTTGCTCACGGATGTTTACCTGAACATAATTATAAGGGTTTAATCCAGCGCGAATGGCCACATTTCTGAATGTGAATAAATGGAGCTTTGGTGAACAGGAAGCAACGACGATGGCATCCAGCCCTTTCTCGTTTACATCCTTTACAATCTCTTTTTGTGTCGAATCGGCACATGCAAACATGGTTGTTTTTGCAAGTGCTACCCCATCAATTATTTCCATTTCATTCCGCACCCTTTCAACATCTACATAATCAGAAATGTTAGACCCGCAATAACAAATATATACCCCTATTTTATTTTTCATCAGTCATAAATTTTAAAAATACTAGACGTTAACTGTGCTTTGTTTTAGTTTCCTTAGATAAGTTGCAGTCTCTGCTGATGCTGCACCTGCTGATAGAATTGAATCAGGTATGTCCATTGGCCCTGAAGCAGCGCCTGCTACAAAAACTCCGTTAATTGAAGTTTTTGCCGGATTGCTTAACTCATCAATCTGTTTTACATAGTTAAAAGGATCTTTCTCAAGCTTTTTTGTTTTGAATAAATGATCCGGAATTTGATCAGGTAAAATACCTACCGAAAGAACGACCATATCGTGTTCAGCTTCTTTAACAACTCCTTTAACAATGTCTTCGTAACGCAGAATTAAATTGCCATTTTCTTTTTCGGTAATTTGACCAACTTTGCCTTTCACAAATTCGATTCCCATCGATTTTCCTTGCTGGTAAAACTCTTCGAAACCTTTACCAAATGCCCGAATATGTAAATAATATATGGTCACATCTGCCATGGGCAAAGCGCCCATTAAAAGCTGAGCCTGTTTGGTTGAGTACATGCAACACACTTGTGAACAAATTGGATTGTTGACGGTTGCATCGCGTGAGCCTGTGCATAAAACATAAGCAATGTTATCGGGCATTTTTCCATCCTTGGGGCGCAACACATTATTAAAAGGGCGTGTTGGAACCAATTGCCGCTCCATTTGCATGGCAGTTACTACATTATGAAATTTCCCAAAACCATAGCGTTCTATAATGCTTGCATCGAATAATTCAAATCCTGTTGCCAACAAAACGGATTTAACATTAATCTGGAAATTTTCAATCTCTTGAGTAAAATCGATGGCATCTGCCGGACAGGCTTTTTCACAAGCACCACATAAAATGCAATTTTCAATGTCGATGGCTGCAACACGAGGATTGGCAATACTGAAAGGAACATAAACTGCTTTTCGCCCAACCAGATTAAATTGATATTGATCCTGCACGATAACTGGACATTTTTCTTCGCAGATTTGGCAACCCGTGCACTTATCCTCAATCACATATCGAGGATTTTTAATAACCAAAGCTTCAAACCCGCTTCCATTCAGATTTATGATTTCTTTCACTTCGCTGTTTGTGAAAATGCTGATGTTTGGATGTCGGGCAGTTTCCGAAACCTTAGGTGTAGTGATACATGCACCACAATCCAATGTTGGGAAAACTTTACTTAGGTGTATCATTTTACCTCCAATTGAGAGATCTTTCTCAACCATAAGCACCTTAAATCCTTGGTTGGCCAGATTGAGGGCAGATTCTTCACCAGCAATTCCGCCACCCATTACCAGTACATCGTAATTATCTTTTGTAATCGTTTGGTTTGTCATAAATCTTAGTTTTCCTTGACTGAGTTTTCGATTAGATATTGCATGAAAATTTTCATGTGTTTAACAAATGCTTCGGCGCAAACTGAGCAAACGGCGGCCATTTTTAATCGGGCAGGATCAATACCCTGAGCCCTCATTAGTTCGTGTGTATTGGAAATTATTTTTGCTGTATTTTCAGAGCAGCTATCTCCATAGGGGCAATCTGTTCCATCTGCAGCAATGAAAACTCCGGAAAAGCCTTTATCAAAAGCCCGTAATATCCATTTTGGTTTTACTGCACTTGAACAGGGGACATTAATGGTGTAAACTGAAGGGGGATAATGCTTCTTTAGCAATCCTGCCATATCAATGGCAGGATCAGAAATCTTTTCAGATGAAAATACTAGTATTTTGGGTTCATTTGTCGTCATCCCTTAATCATATAAATTTTGAAATAACCTGATTCTTCAATGGTGCCAAGGTATTCATGACCCTTTTTTGCGGCCCATTTTGGGATGTCTCTTTTGGTTGCTTCATCTGCAGATAATACTTCCATGATTTCCCCAGATTCAAGTTCGCCAATTGCTTTTTTGGCTGCCAACAAAGGTCCCGGACATGCCGTACCTCTAGCATCAACAGATTTTGCTGCTTTAATTGCCATTAATTCTTCTGTGCTCATAATTCGTGTTTTTTAGGTTCTAAATAAATAAATGAACATCTGCTTCTTGTGCAGATTCAATATATTCGCCTATTCCGACAATATCGTCGGCTAGTTCGATGAAATCTTCCATTTTTTCGCCAGCCCAAATTTTCCCGGCAAGGCCGCAGATATGGATTTTGACATTGGTTAGTTCTTTCGCTTCTTTAAAAAAGTCAATCCAACTTTTTACTTTCAGCTTATTTAAAGATGCGATGAATTCTTCTTTTAATTGAGGATATTCAGCCATCTCAAGTTTTGAAGGGTCATCCCCAATTTCTTTCTTAAAAGCTCGTGCTCCTTGTAATAAAACGAAGATATCAACATCCATGTCATCAGCTGCAGCACCACCTAAAATTACACCTGCTGCTGTAAGTTTATCAAGGCTTCCAGAGAATAAAGCCAAAGTCATTTTTTTATTTTCCATATTCTTATTATGTTTGTTGTTAATTATATAACAAATAAACCTCCAATATTTAGTTTAGCCAAAAATTTTGGTGTGTGATTGGCTTAAAAAAAATGTGAAAGATGTTCTCCGGAAATGAGATTTATTTAACAGAAAGATCGTGGTTAACATCACATTTATATGTAACTTAACAAGATATTTAAAATCGATTGTATTATCTTTTATAGCATAATGAAATGAGTAATTCTATTAGGGACAACCAGTGTAAAGATTGTGCCGTTAAATCCAGCCCAGTATATAACCTTAACCAAGATGAATTAGATATACTTTGTAAAAACAGTACAGAAATTGCTTTTCAGAAAGGAGAGCGAATTATAAAGCAAGGAACTTTTACCCAAAATATCGTTTTCATTAAGTCGGGAATTGTAAAAATGCATATGACAGGACCGATTGATAAGGATGAAATCCTGAGAATTCAAAAAGGACCTGTTTTTGTCAGTGTTGCCGATGTTTTTGCAAACAAAATCCATACTTACTCCATTACAGCTTTAACAGATACCTTGACATGTTTCATCGATTCGCCGGGATATAAATATTTAATAGAGCACAATGGCGTGTTTGCCCATGAGGTGATCAAAAATTTGAGTGTTGGCATTGTAGGGCATTATAAATATTGTGTGTACAAAATACAAAAGCAACTTACTTCAATTTTAGCTGAAGCTTTATTGTATTTTGCAGATGATATTTTCGAAAAAGATGAATTTAAACTACCTCTGACCCGATCAGAATTTGGAGAATATATTGGTACCACCCGCGAAACAGTTACAAAAATCATTCACGAGTTTACGATTGATAAAATCATTGAGGTTGAGGGCAGGAAAGTGAAATTGCTCAATAAATCGATTTTGCAGAAAATTAGTAAGGCTGGTTAATAATTCAGGTGATTTGCGGTTTATGTATAATAAATTGAACAGTTGATTCCTCAAATATAATTGTAAAGTAAAAGGTTAGCTTAAATTTACCTTCCAAATAAATTGTAATAATCATCTTTAGTACTTGATATTCTATCAATAGAGGGGTTCACTAATATACCACTGGATAGAAACCCATACAGCTTAATTCTTGGAATAGGCTTCTGTAATCTGTAAAAAATTAGCACAAAAGTTTGGCTTTATTCATCTGGGAACAATGTGAAAGTTTGATAGGATCCTCTTCTCTTTTTTTACTTTTAATCTGTATTTCAACTTCGGATTGAAGTATGGAATTAAAATATTTTATAACTTACAATACCAAATTTTAACAGTTTTATTATGCGAAAAATTAGCTTTTTTGTCTTTGCATTTTTTGTAATGACTACACTATTAGGACAAAGCAAATATGTCCCTAAAG
>CAXXWZ010000007.1:0-1236598 GCA_963674935.2 Bacteroidales bacterium | reverse complement strand
GTTTTGCAATACAAATTTCAGCAATACCTGCGGTTGAGTTTCCATCCTCATCCACTTCAATTTTATAATATTCAGGACGATAGATGAACATAACCATATCGGCATCCTGCTCAATGGCGCCTGATTCACGTAAATCGGAAAGGATTGGCTTTTTAGATCCACCACGTGTTTCAACTGCACGGCTTAACTGAGAAAGAGCAATTACCGGAATTTCCAATTCCTTAGCAAGTGCTTTGAGTGATCGTGAAATGGCACTAATTTCTTGCTCTCGATTTCCTTTGGCATCACCACTTCCACTCATCAATTGAAGGTAATCAATAATTACCATGTCGATGTCGTGTTGGGCTTTTAAACGGCGGCATTTTGCGCGTAGTTCAAAAACCGTAAGTGCTGGTGTATCGTCAATTAAGAGTGTTGCGTCTGTAAGTTTTCCAATCTTTGAATGCAATTGTTCCCATTCATAACTTTCCAGATTTCCTTTTTTTAATTTATCAGCAGAAAGTTGGGTTTCGCTTGAAATTAATCGCGTAACCAATTGGATAGATGACATCTCTAAGGAGAAAAATGCCACAGATTTGTTAAAATCAATCGCTGCATTTCGTGCCATTGATAGTACAAATGCCGTTTTACCCATACCAGGGCGGGCGGCAAGAATGACTAAATCTGATTTTTGCCAGCCATTGGTAATTCTATCCAAATCTGTAAACCCTGAAGGTATCCCACGTAAGTGACCTTCCTGTCCTTTACCGGCTTCTATTTCTTTGATCGCGTCAGTTACCAACGATTGCATATCATCATAACTTCGACGTAAATTACTTTCACTTACAGAGAACAAATTCTGTTCGGCTCGATCTAATAAATCAAAAACATCTGTTGTATCTTCAAATGCATCCTTAATAATTTCTGATGAGATTCGGATGAGTTCCCGTTGGATATATTTTTGAGAGATAATGCGTGAATGATACTCTACGTTAGCGGCAGATGCAATTCTATTTGTTAATTGTGTGATATAGTATGGCCCCCCAACAATTTCTAACTCTCCACTATTTTTAAGTTCGTTGGTAACAGTTAAAATGTCAACTGGTTCCGATTTTCCGAATAAGCGAGATATGGCTGAAAATATGATATGGTGTGCTTCTTTATAAAATACTTCCGGTTTTAAGATATCTATAACTTGAGTTAATGCATCTTTTTCCAGCATGATGGCTCCTAAAACAGCTTCTTCTAAATCAGTGGCTTGAGGGGGAACCTTTCCATGCTCCCAATGATTAGCAGTTTGACCGGATTGTTTGGTACGTTTTCGAGCGTTTTCTGCTCTCTTTTGTGAAGCATCTTCCATGAGCCAAATATATAAAATATTGTAAGTTTAGTTGAAAAAAAAGTATGGATTGTTAATAAAAAACCTATGCTTTCAAATCAATGTTAATCAGTTAGAATAGACTTAATGTGAAAGAGGTTGATAGAGTGGTAGTTTACAACTTAAGCACTTTTAATTAATTGTTTTATGGCTAGCTTTTGTAATTTTATATTCCTATCAAAGTTGTTATGATTACCGAGCAGGTTTTTGTTTAATCGTGTATAAGCTTGTATGGTTTTAAAATCCCTTCTCAAAGCATTACACTTTATAAGGATTAGAGAGCAAAAGGTAAAAATATCATCCATTAAAGAAAACTATATTAAAGTTACCAAATAAGGTAACTTTGTATTATCTTTGCAAAGAATGAGAATTGTAAAAGAAAAAACGCTAACGGATTATTGCCGATTAAGTAAAAACAAACAGGCTGCTGAATCTTTAAAAGCCTGGGTTTATGAAGTAAAGTTCTCGATCTGGAATAATGCGAATGAACTTAAATTAAAATATAGCAATGCAAGTATAATAAGTTCAAAAAGAGTGGTGTTCAATATAAAGGGGAATAATTACCGTTTAATTGTTGACATTGAATATAAGCTCAAAATAGTGTTTATCGTGTGGTTTGGAACACATGAGGAGTATGATAAAATAGATGCAAAAACAGTAAGTTATGAAAACTAAAATATTAAAAACAGAGCAGGAGTATAACGAAGCTACAGAAAGGATTTATAGTCTTATCAACGGCTCTGAAGATGCGATAGAGCCAACTAGTGATGTGGGTGAAGAATTGGCGCTTTTATCATTGCTAGTTGAAAAGTATGAGCAAGAGAATCACCAAATGGAAGCTCCTGACCCAATCAAAGCCATTAAGTTTAGAATGGAACAAATGAACTTAAAACAAGCTGATATAGCACCACTTTTTGGAGGTAAGACAAGGGTATCTGAAGTATTGAACGGTAAAAGAACCTTAACATTAAAGATGATAACTTTATTGAATCGGTACTTAGGGATCCCATTGGAATCTTTAATGGGTGGGAATAAAAAAATTAAGCTAGAAGCTGAAAAGAAAGAGGAACTACTGAAAATCACCTCTATTCGTGATTATTTAAGTGGAAAAACAGCAGCATTGATTTAAACGATTAAACAAATCAAAAAGCAGATGGTCAACGCCGCATTAAATTCAAAGCTTTACAATTTTGATTGTTATGATTATGGAGCAAGGTTTTATGATGCGCAGATTAAGAAATTTCATATAGTGGATCCATAGTCATTTTATATTTCACTCAAGGTTGTTAAGTTTAAACAACTTTGGTTCTTAACTTTTTTCGATATTTTTCCAGCAATGACCATAAAAGTCGCAAGGGTAGGGGGACTGACAGTGTGGTCCAACAGCTATCTCAGGAGAATGTTTTAGAAATAAGGTCTCTTTTGCTTTTGGAATATGCGATTGAATAAAGGGCTGAAGTTCTAAAACATCTTTCAATACAGGTTTTTTGATAAATATCTTTGAAACATCAATTTCATCAAGTGCTTCTATATTTTCGGTATTAATATTCTCATTTACATAAATAATATAAAAATCTTCAAGTTTGATGCCCGAATTAGTAATCACATAATATTGGAGTGCGGCATCTTGCAGATAGGTTTGTGAAATTGCCTTTGAACTTTTAACTTCATAAGCGTAAGTTTTTCCTTCAACTTGAACCAGTATATCTAGGATTACCAGTATTTGATCCGACTGAAAAGAGGCTTCATAAATAATTTGATCTTTGTTTTCACTCAAATGCTCGCTGGTTTCTTTTACCGCTTTACGATATTGAGCGGGTGATTTTGGTTGTAAATTAATTCCTCCTGGAAACAATTGCTGTGCAAGTATTCCTACATCAGTTCCTCTCTTAAATTTTGCTAATTGCTCAGCTGATAATCGGTCGCGTAAAAAAGGCCTTCGTTTATGTAAATATAGTGATTTTAAACACTGTGTGCTGCGTATAAAAGTAGATTTTGAAAGTAAATGTTTTTCCATTATAAGTATTGAGAAGTAAGTATATTAGTTAAAGAAACTTTTTATAAAGATAAAAAACTCCCTTCAGAAAACTGAAGGGAGTTGATAATATAATTAATTACAAAGTAAGCGCAAATTTATGCTTTCAAGATGGCTTAAAAGAAGTAATAAACTCCGATGAGTAAACGGAAGTTGCTTATTTCTTTTGCATTTTCAACAGTGCCGTCAGTTTGGGTATCGCCATAAGCAGCAGTTGTGTATTCAATTTCTCCTGAAAAACGCATTTTTCCTGAATTGAAATTTACTCTGGGTGCGATTCTGTAGATATAATCAATATTAGCTCCCCGACTATAATAAGGTCCAATAACATTTTCACCTATACCGTTATTTTTGGTATACCCAATAAAAATTCCAGTATTAACTGTTGATCCGTTGGTATGAATATCAGTCCACATAGAAAGGTTTTTTATAGGGAGATACTCAACATAACCATAAGTGGCATTGATGTTGGCCGATTGCGCGTAACCACCAAGCATGGTTAAGTTTGTAGTGTTTTGCCCAAGAACAGCTTCAAATTTAGCTGTAATATCCGGAGTAGTAAATTTCATGAATGCCATGGTAGAAATACCATCAACAGCTTCATCAGTTGCAAATCCCATTTCGGTTTCAATTCTTGGAACTAATGATAAATAATCGGCACCGAAGCCAATTAGGAAAGAATTTCCATTGTCACTTTTCGAGCTATATTGAATGGTTAGATTTAATTCAGGAATTACATTATTTCTGAGATAAGCTGTACTTGCACCATCAGGTCCTGTGCTTGTAAAATCACGTTGTGACATTGCAGTAAAACTTATCATTAAATCATCAATATTTTGGGTAAACCGAATTTGAGGGTTTCGTGAGAATGGTTGAAATGGTGCGCCAGTGTTGAAAGAAACGGTGCCAGGAAAACAGTCGGTAATGAACATGGCATGCCAGTATTGACCAACCAATAGTTCGGTATTTTCCCAATTTAGTTTGGCAAAAGCATGTCGTAGGCGAAAACCATTGATATCTGGTGCAGTGTGTCCGAAGAATGCACCTTCTATAACAGCAGAAGTTTTAGCTCCAAAGGCATCTGGGCCGGTAATGGCACCTTTTAACCTGGTCTGGATGCTTATCATATTAAAAGTCGATTTGGAGTTAATATCAAATCCGCCCGGTTCCAGCAATTCATTCATTGGGTATAAATAAAACTGCCCTTCGCGTGCTGAAACTCCTTGTCGTGAATCAAAATAAATATCACTTTTTACAAATCCGGTGAAATTAATACCAAATTTGGGCTGATCCTGTGCCATCATTATTACAGGTAACAGAATAACGAAAAATAAAATTGAAAGTTTTTTCATGGTTGGAATAATTTTTAATAGGTATTTAATTGGTTAGGCAAATATAAAATAATTAATTCAGCCATAGTAAATAGATGTTAGTAAATTAACAACTGGGATTAATTAAAATAAATTCTAAATAATATTTATGGAATTATGATGATTTGTTCAGGTTTTAGCAAGGGTTTACATTGATATTTTAGGAAGAGTTGTGCAATTGTTAACACATCTTTTTGACAATAAGTGGCAATACGCTCTAAATTATGCTCTTTCCAGTAAACGTGCGCAATATCACTCCCATCAATATCATCTTTTGGGGTAGGAATGCCAAAGATGGTTGCTAGCAAAACGAGTGAAGTGTAGTGTTTGTAATCGCCAAATTTCCATAATTCCATAGTGTCCAGGTGGGATATATTCCAGGGTTTTTTACCGGCAATATTTAGTAGCTCGGGCAGATGAATTCCGTTAATAAGCATACGTCTGGCAATATATGGATAATCAAATTCCTTCCCGTTGTGCGCGCATAGCAGGTGTTGACGATTATTAAAATGACTGTTAAGTAAATCATTAAATTCTGTGAGTAATAATTTTTCATCATCTGAATAAAATGATTTTAGTCTGAATTCCTGGTTGTAAAAATAACCAGCCGAAATACAAATAATCCTCCCGAATTCAGCATAAATTCCTGCTTTTACGTAAAGTTGATCAGGTGTATCATTATCTGATTTTTTTAAACGTTCTGCTTTCTGATCCCAGAGAATTTGGAGATTATCAGGCATATCTGCATAAGTTGGATAGGCCGGTACGGTTTCAATATCGATAAATAAAATGTGATGAAGCTTGATTTCTTGCAACATGGCTTTTTTCTTTTATACCATAAATTTAAAAATATTCCACATTGATTCGTAAAATGCAATTAAATGTATCTTTGTTTATGATCAAAATGATAATTACGGACGATGGTTCCCATACCTTATTTAATACAGAGCTTAAAGAACATTATCATTCAACTTTTGGTGCAATTCAGGAATCGATGCATATTTTTATTGAAGCCGGATTAAAGTTTCAGATCAGTAATGTTGAGAAAATTAAACTTTTAGAAGTAGGTTTTGGAACAGGATTGAACGCATTACTTAGCCTGAATGAATCATTACAATCAGCAGTAAATATCGAATATTCAGGTGTTGAGCCATTTCCTGTGAAGGATGACTTAGTAAAGAGTTTAAATTACGGTGAAATAATAAAAAGTGATTTTCTGGCAGTTTCTTTTGAACAAATGCATGATTTTGAGTGGAATAAGGAAGTAGCACTGAGTTCCGGTTTCAAACTTAAAAAAATAAATACTAAAATAGAACTTGTTGATCTTCCAAAGGATTATTTCAATTTAGTTTATTTTGATGCTTTTGCTCCGGATGTTCAATCAGAATTATGGACCAAAGATGTATTCAAGAAACTCTATGAATCGATGATAGTTGGTGGTGTTTTAGTAACATACTCTGTAAAAGGAACGGTTAAAAGAGCTTTGAAATCGGCGGGTTTTATAATTGAGAAACTTCCTGGTCCAATTGGGAAAAGAGAGTTTTTAAGAGCTTCGAAAACTATTCTGACGAAATAAAATATTGCACATTTTTTTATGCTTTAATTTTTTGAATTTTCCTACTAAAAATACGATCTCAATACTATCGTTTTTGAAAGATCGAATATGTTATGTTCATCTATAATTTCAGTATTTATGAAGGCTGACCAAAATAAAATGGTGATGGCATAAATTTATAAAAGCATAATACACCGTATTTATTCTGCTATTTACCGATAATGTATTTTTAGAAAAGCATGTTCAGTTTATCTTTGCTTCATCTAAAATTTACTAACTTTAAAAATTCAATTAATGGAAAAGTTTACAGAAAATTACTCAGATAATAAACGCATGAAAAAAGTTACTTTTGGAATCATTGTTTTAGTTATAGGAGCCCTTTTAATGGCTTCTAATTTTGGCTATTTACCATATCACGCCCGCCGCATATTCTTCTCGTGGGAAATGTTACTAATCGCAATAGGCTTAATTAACGTTGTGAGTAGAGAAAACAAAACAACCGGATTTATTTTGATAGGAGTAGGATCTTTTTTCTTAATGCCAGATATTTTCGATTTCTCATTTAATTTTGTTAAATTGTTTTGGCCGGTTCTTTTAATCGGTGTTGGTCTGTCACTTATATTTTTAGGTGGAAGAGCTAAACAGTGGAGCCAAGGCCGTCATAATCAACCATTAGATAGTGGGTATATCAATGAGTTTAACGTGTTTGGTGGCTCTAAAAGAAGAATTGCAAATCAGGTTTTTAAAGGCGGAGAGATGAATAATATCTTTGGCGGATCTGAACTTGATTTGACACAAGCCATACTAAATGAAGGAGAAAATGTACTGGATATTCACTGCATTTTTGGCGGCGTTGGAATGGTAGTGCCAGCAGATTGGAATATAAGAATAGATGTAGTTTCAATTTTCGGTGGTTTTAGCGATAAACGTACCATTATCAAACAAAGTGCTGATGATTCAAAAGTTTTAGTAATTAAAGGTACTTGCATTTTTGGTGGTGGTGAAATCAAAAGCTATTAGGAAGCCATGATAATCGATCATCCGGTATTTAAATCCTTAAGGTTTTCAAGCATTTATGTGCTAATATGGATTCTTGTGATGGGAATCCATTTTTTCATATTATACAGTTTCTATAATCAAAGTATTGAAGTTGCGATCACGGACGCTTTGGTTTTTAATTTTTTATTTGGATTTTTTGGGCTTTCCTTATGGTTTGCAGTTAGCTTTACGAAACCTAACGATTCAAATTTGTTTAGTTTGATATTTAATCATTTTAGTTCGCTGACTATTATTTTATTAATATGGATAAGCTTAGGATCGTATATCGCAAGAACAATACTACCTGAACCTGGTTATCAATCCTTTTTGAAAGAATCTGTGCTATGGAGAATCATCAGTGCTGTTTTTTACTACTCAATTATTGTGTTGATATATTACCTAGTAATGTATTATCGCGATTTACAAGCGCGTTATAAAAATGAGATTCAATTAAAAGAGACTGTTGTTGAAAGTGAATTAAATTTGTTAAAATCTCAAATTAATCCACATTTTCTTTTTAATAGCCTTAATTCAATTAGCTCTCTAACTGTAGTTAATGGTGAAAAGGCTAGAGAAATGATAATAAAACTCTCTGATTTTTTGAGATATACGGTATCAAAAGATAATTTACGATTTAGTAAATTTGGTAAAGAAATTGAAAATGTGATCAGATATCTTGAAATTGAAAAAGTTCGATTTGGTGATAAACTTCAATTCGATTTTCAATTTGATAAAGATTGTGAGCATCAATTAATACCGATAATGATTTTGCAACCTTTATACGAAAATGCAGTGAAGCATGGCGTTTATGAAAGTACTGAAACCGTTTTTATTCATACGATTTGTAAGATGCAGGAGGATCATTTTTTGATCACCATCGATAATAATTTTGAAGAAGATGCAGTTCAGCGTAAGGGTGCAGGCATAGGATTAAAGAATATTAAAGATCGATTAAAATTGATTTATAAACATGATCAATTACTTAAAACGCATAAAGGCGAAAACAATTTTAAAGTAGAATTATTCATTCCATATAAAATTAAAAATGAAACAATTTAGTTGTTTAATTATTGATGATGAAGCACCTGCTCGTTCGTTAGTTCGTGAATATTTATCAGACTATAAGGATTTTAAAATAGTAGGTGAAGGTAGTAATGGCCTTGAGGGGGTTCAATTAATTAATAAATCAAAACCGGATGTTGTTTTTTTGGATATTCAAATGCCAAAACTCTCAGGATTTGAAATTCTTGAATTGATTGATGTCAAGCCTTTTATTGTATTTTCAACAGCTTTTGATCAATTTGCCATTCAGGCTTTTGAGCAGAATGCAATCGACTACCTGTTAAAACCTTATTCAAAAGATAGATTTGCCATCGCAATAAACAAAATTATTGAGCAATCCGAAACATCTAATATAGGTGGAGATACAAATGAAAAGTTAATCAAAACAATAGATGATTCAGAAGAAGAAATCAATAGAATTGCGGTGAGAATAGGTAATCAGATTAAAATCATACCGATTGAGAAAATTAGTTATTTTCAATCAGATGATGATTATGTGAGAATTCACTCAGAAGGCAGTGAATATCTGAAGGAAAAGACCATGAAGTTTTTCGAAACCCATTTAAATACCGAACAATTTGTAAGAATTCACCGGTCTTTTATTTTAAATGTGAATACGTTAGATAAATTGGAACGTTATGAAAAGGATAGTTATATTGCCGTTCTGAAAGATGGTTCAAAGCTTAAAGTAAGCGCTAACGGTTATAAATCGTTGAAACGTATTCTAAACTTCTAAACCTTTTTAATAAGGTAGTAAACAGCAGTTGTTAAAAAATTACGCAAATAAGGAAGGTGGGTAATTAGAGGCAATTGTCTTCTCACCTTTAGATTAAATTTGTATTTGTAAATAGGATTAATAAAGAAGTGTGTTTTGCAAACAACTCTATAACCCTCAGCTTTTGCAACTTTTTCAAACCTGTCAATTGATATACCGCATTGTTTAATTTCAATTAATTCATCGATAGTTTTTGAATCTTCACCGAATAATTTCAGGATTCCTTTATAAATTAATTTGGGGAATAAATGATAATAAGGCAAATAGCTCGCAAATCTATTTTCGCAAATTTGTTGATGACCACCAAATGGCATCTGCCAAGGAGGAAATCCGAAGAATATATGTCCGTTTGGGTTAAGAAACTTTTTCAACTCCCTAATAAACAAAGCTTGATTTGGAAGATGTTCAATTACATCTTTTAAGATGATTAAATCGAATTTAAACTCAAATTCACTGTCACTAATATCAAAAATGTTTTTATTGATAATAGTGGCTTTACCTTCCTCAATTTCTTGTTGTAAAAAGGATTTTGCATCCTGAACCCTTCCTTCATTTAATTCTATACCGGTGCAATGATGTCCGGCATCAATAAATGCTTTTAGCACTCCGGCTTCTGCGCAACCAATTTCTAAAATTTCCAGATTTTTATCAAATGCTAAGTGAGGTTTTACAAACGGAATTATATACTCCTTTGAATTGCGAAATTGCATATCAAAATACCTGACTTTATCTTTATGAAAATCGAACATTGATTTATTTTAATTCGGGCAAATATACTAAAAATTAATCCAGATGATTTGATAACAACTTGTGCAGTGAATCAAAAAAAAAAGGCTGTTCGGAAGAACAGCCTTTTATAGCATTTATGTTGTTTAGAATGTAAATCCAATTTCAAAAATCCATTGACTCATGTTTAACCCAATAGTTTGTTGATTCGGAGCTTCCATCGGATTAGGTCCGGTAACGTTGTTTTCTAAGGCATGCACAACAGCAAAATTTAATTCATTTTTGCCCATCTTTTTAGAAAACCCAAAAGTGATATGATCATCAATAACACCAGGTGCTAAAATATTAAACATTACTTCGCTTTCTTGTACTGGGTTTGTACCATGTGAGTATCCCGTTCTTAGTGTCCAGTCTTCATTTACTGAGTATTCAAGACCGGCTTTCATGATTGTCATGTCCTCCCAGCCAAATCCGGCTCCGGTTTCAGTTCCCAATGGGAAATTTGGTCCGGTAGCACCCATCATGGGGTTAGCGATTGAAGCAATTTTACTGTAAAAAATTTGTTTGATATCGAGCGCTAAAACTAATTTCTCAGGAACGAATTCGTAAGCAATACCGGCTGTCCAGGTTGCAGGTACGTCAAAATCACCATTTTCGGCAAATAGTCCTTTGTACTCATCAAATTCACCCATTGAAATTTTTGACTGGTAGGTAGCACCAAAAGTTAATCCTTCGGCAACAACACCATAAATACCAATTTTTGCACCAAATCCAAATGCAGTACTTGCATCATTGTTTGTTAAACTTGCAGCATCCATTGAGAAACCACCAAAAGCCTGAAGGCCTTTAGCTTCGAATGATTGCCATGCAGCAATTGCTGATAAACCAACACTCCAGTTGTCGCCAATTTTTCGTGAGTAAGTAAAAGCACCAAACATTTGCATAAGATTTACACCAGTCGGTGAAGTACCATGAAAAGTTGCTGTTGGATAATCAGTATTCATTCCTCCATTTCCATATAAGGATACATTAAATGCGCTTTCATCATTTAACATCCAGTTAGCTGATAATGCAGGCATGATAAAAATATTAGATTCACTTTCAACTTTTCCAGGAGTTAAACCAAAAGTACCTTCATACATACTTGGATTTCCAGTAATTTCATAAGAGCGTATTGGATTGAAAACGGCAATACTTACACCATATTTATTACCTAAAAACACTAATGCCCCAGGATTGTTTGCTCCAAATAATGAATTTTGAAATAATGCAATTCCTGCACCGGCCATACCGTTACTTTTTGTGCCAAATCCAGCACCAAAGTAACCATCAGTTGCAAAAACACTGCTGCTTGAAAGTATAAATACGAGTGTAACAACTGCTAATTTGTTCTTTAAAATCTGTGATCGTTTCATAAAATTTTGTTTTGTTTTTTTTGAGTTCGATTCAATTATATGTTAATCTTATTATTTACATAAATAGATATGCAAATATATATATAATTTGATCTTTTGTTAATTATTTAACTGATGATATATATCATAATCCATTAATTTATTTCTTAACTTCGATCAGAATTGTTAACAACCTAATATCTATAGTTCTATACAAAAAAAGAATGCTTAAAAGTATTGCCATGAGAAAAATTATCACTTTTTTTATTTTAATTGTTTGTTTTAATATTGTTTTGTTTGCTCAAGAAAAGAGGGGCAGAGCCTCAGATTTTGGGATTGAGGTAGGAACACTAAAAAAAGGGGCATTAAATATGATAACAGATGTTGCTGGTGTTGAAGTTGGACATCTGACGTTAAAAAAAGGTGAGAATATTCGAACCGGTGTAACTGCGATTTTACCTCATGGTGGAAATATATTTCAGGACAAGATTCCGGCAGGCATTTTTTGCTTTAATGCTTTCGGAAAATTAGCAGGATATACACAGGTTGAAGAATTGGGAAATATTGAAACACCGATTATTCTTACGAATACCCTGAGTGTTGGAACGGGAGTTGAAGCCCTTGTTAAATATACAATTGACCAAAAAGGAAATGAAGATGTCCGATCGGTTAATGCGGTGGTTGGTGAAACCAATGATGGATACTTGAATGACATTAGAGGCCAACATATCAAAGGCGAACACATTGTTCAAGCCATTGAAAATGCCAAGACTGGCGCTTTTGAAGAAGGATGTGTTGGAGCAGGAACAGGCACGACAGCTTTAGGTTTTAAAGGAGGAATTGGTTCTGCCTCAAGAATAACAGTTGAGATTGACGGAAAAACATATATCGTTGGCGTTTTACTTCAATCCAATTTCGGACGAGAACTTTATATTAATGGAGTTCCTGTTACAACGAAAATTAAAAGCAATGAAATAGAAAAATCTGAAGATGGTTCGTGTATGATTGTTATCGCTACAGATGCACCATTATCACCCAGGAATTTAAAGAGATTGGCTCATAGGGCATTTATTGGAATGGGCAGAACCTGTAATGTGATGTCAAATTCTTCAGGTGATTTTGCCATTGCTTTTTCAACTGCTTATCGGATTCCTTATAAGAGTTCTAAACATACTTTTGAGGTTCCGGACTTATTGTTGAATGGAACGATGACCGCATTGTTTCAAGCTGTTGAAGAGGCTACACAAGAAGCGGTATATAATTCACTATTTATGGCTACAACCACAACGGGTGATCGCGGAAATACTGTGAAAGCTATCCCGATTGATGAAGTATTAGAAATAATTAAGAAGTAGATTATGTGATTAAAGATTTTATCACTAATTGTTAGCTCTTTCTGTAAAAAGGATAAGTCATTTAGAATATTCCGATATTCAGTGGATGTTAAAATAGAAGATGTAGTGCATATTTGATAAATTGTATATTGACTTCCGATCAAAGTATCTGACAAAAATATAATTGTGGAAAAAAAAATAATAGGAATAGTTGGAGGAATGGGGCCCATTGCCGGCATTGACCTCT
Organism: Bacteroidales bacterium; assembly: GCA_963674935.2. Taxonomy (GTDB): domain Bacteria; phylum Bacteroidota; class Bacteroidia; order Bacteroidales. The sequence goes on along the minus strand of CAXXWZ010000007.1, from coordinate 1,223,705 downwards.
CCAGAAAAATAATTAACGAAACCGTTGCTGTTAAGGATCAGGATCATATTTCTCAAATATTATACACCGCTTCAGAAAGAATTGGAGATCGAACTGAATATATTCAGGGGATAATTAAAGAAAATCCTGCTTATGCAATTTCAGAGATTATCTTAAGTCTAGAATCAATGGGAGCAACTGTCGTTGGTTTGCCTTGTAATTCAGCTCATGTATCAAATATTTTTGGCGTTATTGAAGATGAATTAGAAGCAAGAAAATCTAAAATTTTATTACTCCACATGATTGAAGAAGTTGGGAAATTCATTTCAACCCAATTCCCTGATTATAAAAAAATTGGAATTCTGGGGACATCAGGAACCTACAAAACTCGTCAGTATAATCGAATTGAAAAATTCGGTCTGGAGGTCATCAATGTTTCAGAAACAGAGGTTGAAGAAGTGCATCAAGCTGTTTACCATCCTGAATATGGAATCAAGTCAATAACCAATAGTATAAGTCAAAAATCACAAGATATTTTAATTTCGGCTTGTAATACGCTCATTCAAAAAGGAGCTGAAGTGATTGTTTTGGGCTGTACCGAATTACCTTTGGCTATGCCTAATAAATATTATGAGAATATTCCACTTATTGATACAAATTTAGTTTTGGCAAGAGCTTTAATAACAGCAGTTGATCCAACTAAACTTAAAGAATGGTAAGATTTAGGGGTGTCACCTTAAGGTGACCATTTCATCCTTTTTTTATTCCATCGAAAGCATATAAATTGCAAAAGAGGCAAGCCAATGTTCTCCTTCATAACTTCCGGTGGCTACATTACTCAATGCACTTTCAGCATGAGTTTCAGCTGCATTTAGTAAAATGTTTTTTAATGGATCGTTTTTTGGAAGCGTATTTGAAATTCCTTGCATGCACCACGCTCTACTCAAATTTAAGCCATCCAAATGAACTCCTTTAGGATCGTTACGATCTGAAACAATTGCAGGATTTGTTAAGTTTGGATATGCTTCATTAATAAATCCGGGTAAAAATTGACCAAACCACGCAGTAAAATCTTTCTGATCTAAAACTCTTCTCATTAAATCAGCTTCAACCAATACAGGAGATAAGAAGTCTTCTCCACCCGGTTCCCACAAAGCCGGACCATCCTTGTCATTTTGATAATAAGTTTTACTTCTTTCCACAAGTAACTCCCAAAACGTATTATTCTGAACCTTTTTCGCGTAGTCAAGGGCAAACGAGATCCCAAAAGCTGTGTTTGGATGAACTCCTGTTCTAACCGGATAAACCTGTTTTGGAAGAAAATCGATATAACTTTTTATAATCCGTTCGGTAAGTGGAAATAAATTCTTTTCCCATGATTTTCCATCCGCATCTTCCCATCCATGTAATTCTTCAGCCAATTTTAATAACCATGCCCAACCGTAAGTTCTCTCGAACGATTTACGACCTTCCTGGTTATAATATTCAACTTCTTTAAGGATATTTTCCGCACTTAAATTCTCATTTAAAACTTTTCGAATCTGAGCTGCCTTAGGTATATTCGGAAATAATTTTAAAATTCGAACCAGCATCCAATGTCCATGCACGGATGAATGCCAGTCGAAGCAACCATAAAAGGCAGGATGCATTTCTGAAGGAGATAAAACCTCCGATGCATCATTCATCACATGACCAGTTTTATTTGGATATTCTTTTTGAACACAGTTTAGTGCTAATTGAACAAATCCAGAAGCTAGTTCTTGTGTTAATTTTATTTTTTGATCCTGATTTTTTTCCTGAGCAGATACCTGATTTTGACCCAAAAGAAATATCAGAATGAAAATTTTAAAAAATCTAAGAGTAGTATTTTGCATGATATATTAAGTTATCGGAGTGAACCTATTTGGGGTGCTCACCTCAATGCTTTTCAAAATTTAAAGTTGAAAGAGTTTGTCAATATTTTCGTTTTCTTTAGCGAGTAAATCCTGTGCTTCTTCCAAAGTTACTTCTTTGAATTTAATTTTATCTCCGGCTTTCATTTGAGCCAGAATTGGAAGATCAACAGAGATTACGTTGGCTATTTTGGTATAGCCACCAACCGTTTGATGGTCGGCCATCATGATGATTGGCTCACCATGTCCTGGAACTTGAATGCTTCCATTAACGATCCCCGATGAAATAATATCTGCACCATCATTATGTTTAATTGCTAGACCGGATAAACGATAGCCCATGCGATCATTTTCATTGCTCACTGAATATTCAGAGTTTAAAAAGGTTTTAAATCCTTCTTTTGTGAAACGATCAATTTCTGTTCCTTTTAGCACCCTAATTGTTTGTACCGAAGGATAGATGAACAAGAGTGGGGCAGGAATTTCTTTGTATGTTGAATGGGTATGATCTCCTATTTTTACTTCATCACCATTTTCAATTTTACGACCTTTAAAACCACCGATTTTACCACGCAAATATGTAGATTTGCTTCCCATGACCTCAGGAACAGAAATTCCTCCCGAAATTGCGAGATAAGCTCTCATTCCTTTTATAACTGCTCCCATTCCCAAAACATCACCACTTTTAATCGTAATACTGGCATGCATCCGAATTGGATTACCATTAACGGTTGCATGCAGCATAGCTCCGGCAATTGCAATTGTTGTATCGGTTTGAAATTCAATTTCTGCGCCCAGATAAGTAATTTCAAAACAAGCTTCATTTCTTTTGTTGCCAACCAACCAATTAGCTATTTGTAAAGAGTGAGTATCCATGGCTCCTGAAACGGGCATTCCATATTTTTGATAACCATATCTTCCAAAATCCTGAATACTGGTGAGCATTCCTCCGTTTATAAATTTTATCTTTCCCATTATTTACGCTGCTCCTTTTTAATTAATTCGAATTCTTGTTTACTAATTGGTACAAATCGAAGCTTGTCACCTGCTTTACAAAGGAAAATTTCCTCTCTATCCGGATCAAAAAGATTCAAGGGAGTCCTTCCTATTAATTGCCACCCACCAGGACTCTCAATTGGGTAAATACCAGTTTGTTTATCTGCAATACCAACTGAACCGGCCGGAATATCCTTGCGTGGGATTTTCTTTCTTGGACATGCAATTCTTTCATCCATGCCACCCAAATAGCTGAATCCCGGAGTGAATCCCAACATATATACAAGATAATCCGTTGAGGAATGTATTTTTATAACTTCATCTATTGAAAGGCCTGTGCTCTCAGAAACTTCCTTTAAGTCTGTTCCGTACTCATCTTCGTAACAAGTTGGAATCTCAATAAGTCTTTGATTTTGAATTTCTGCTCTCGAAGGAGTATCAATGGCTTTTCTAATTGAATCGCTCATACCAATAAATGAATTTTCTGAAGGATTATACAAAACGAGTAGATCTGTGTATGCAGGAACCATTTCACTTATGCCTTTTGTTTGCATCGCTTCTAACATCGATTGCAGATCGTGAACTTTTTTGTTGGTTTCTTCGGTGATGACATCGCCGAATCTTACAATAATTCCGGAATCTCCGGAGGGGATAATTCTTACGCTATTTGTCATTGTCCAATGATTGTATTTTAATTCCGTTTTTTTCAAGATGATGTTTTAATGATATTGCCATTTCAATCGCTGAAGGATTATCTCCATGAATACAAATAGATTCTGCTTCAATTTGTATTTCACTTCCATCAATGCCCGTTACACGATGCTCCTTTATCATTCTTAAAACTCTTTGGTTGCATATATTCGCATCATGAATTACAGCACCTGGCAAAGCTCGTGAGGCTAATGTTCCGGATTTTATATAGGCGCGGTCTGCAAACACTTCGCTGGCAGTTCTTAATCCAATTTTTTTTGCGCTATCGAGCAATTCTGATTTTGCCAAGCCCATAAAAATAAGCTCAGGATCTAATAAATAAACAGCTTCAGCAATTGCCGTGGCAATTATTTTATTTGCCGAGGCATCATTGTATAATGCCCCGTGCGCCTTAACGTGCTGTAGTTTTCCACCTAAGGCTTCAGTCATAGATTTTAAAGCGCTGATTTGATAAAGCACATATGACTTAATTTCTTTAGGACTGAGGTTCATCGATCTCCTCCCAAAACCCATTAAATCGGGATAACTTGGATGAGCTCCAATTGCTACATTATTCTCTAATGCTAATTTGATGGTATTCTCTATAACCACCGGATCACCTGCATGAAATCCACAGGCAATATTTGCCGAGGAAATATACTTCATGACTTCAGCATCATTTCCGATCTTATAATTGCCGAAGCTTTCGCCTAAATCTGAATTAATATCTACTTTCATTTTTATTTTTTTATGTAAGTATCAAGTAACTACTTTATTAAACATTATTCATTTTATATTCATTATTTAGATTGCTCCAAAAGCCAAAAGGATACTTTTTCCACCAAGTAACATCATGATCAATACAATAATTAGTCCCAAAATATTTTGAAATAGCTTATTTGAATTTTCACCCAAAAGCTTCCTACTATTCATAATAATAAGCAAATAAATAGCGATTACCGGAAGCAATATTCCGTTGGTAACCTGTGCAAATATAATGGCTTTTATTGGGCTAAATCCTATCGCAGAGAAGATGATCCCAATCGATAAAATTGTCATCCAAACAGCCTTGAATCTTTTAGATTTCATATCAGTTTTCCAACCCAAAATTCCAGATGTGGCGTAAGCAGCTGCAAGAGGAGCTGTAATGGCGGAGGATATCCCAGCAGAGAACAATCCTATAGACATGAAGATACCTGCCCAATCACCGAGGAAAGGTTTTAATTGACTTGCTAAATCAGCTGCACCACTGATTTCAGTGTTTGTTCCAAAAAATGCAACTGCCGATGTAATCACAATCGACATTGAAATGAGTCCGCCTAAAATAACCGAAAGCATCAGGTCAATCCGGGCTGTTTTCAGATCCTTTTTTCCTTTCCACTTCTCCTGAACGGTTGATGCATGTAAAAACAAATTGTATGGAACGACTGTTGTTCCAATTAAACCAATCAACATGAGTGTACTTCCTTTGGGTAAATTAGGAATAAAAACGCCTTTAAGTATTTGAGCTAAATCCGGACCAATAATAATCATAGTGGCAATGAATGAAACACTCATGATAAGAACAAGTGCAATTAAAGCACGTTCAAGATGTTTATAGCTTCCAAGAATCAAGAGAATGAAAGCAATGATTCCTATGATCGGTCCCCAAATTTTTAAAAAGAAACCATTGTTAAGTTCGAAGCCTGAAAATTTTGTTATCTCTTCAATACCCATGGATGCTCCAAGAATATTACCAGTTTCATAAGCGGCGTTTCCAATGAATATGGCAGAGAGAACCAAAATGACAGAAACAATTTTAGTGATTGGGTTTTTGAATTGCTGTCGCAATGCTTCACCTAATCCAAGCCTGCCAATAATTCCTAATCTTGCTGACATTTCCTGCAAAATAATGGTTGCAAAAACAGAGAAGAGTAACCCCCACAAGAGCGCATATCCAAAACTGGCACCCGTAAGGGTGCAGGTAGTTATTGTTCCGGGTCCGATAAAAGCTGCCGTAACAAGTATTCCAGGTCCAATTGATTTCAATCTGGTTCTTAGGCTCATCTTGTGTGGTTTTTTCTATAAAAGTAATGAATTATAAGCAAGGATTTCGCCTTAATATCGAAGGTTTTATCATTTATTTTATAACTGTTACAATGAAAAATTATCTTTGTATAGATCAATATTTTATTGGATGAAAAAAAATCAATTAAACATACTCGGATTACCTTTTGATGATAAATCAACATTTATGAAAGGTACAGCAAAAGCTCCCCAAAAAATCAGAGAAGTGCTGCACGACGGGTCTTCAAATTATATGTCGGAAACAGGTTTTAATATTACTCAAGATATTGAATTAAACGATCAAGGTGATCTAAACATTACCGACTATCATCAAATTGCAGCACTAATAAATCAAAAAATTGATTTGAATCATCCGAGCATTTTTCTTGGAGGAGATCATTCTATAATCTTTCCCATTGCAATGGCAATGAATCAAGTTCATGAAGCATTTGATATTTTGCATTTTGATGCTCACGCTGATATTTACGATCATTTTGAAGGAGATAAATTTTCGCATGCCTGTCCGTTTGCCAGAATTATGGAAGCCGGTTTCGTTCATCGATTAGTTTCAGTTGGAATAAGAAATATGTCGCCACATCTTGAAACGCAGGCGAAAAAATTTGGAATTGAGGTAGTAATGATGAAAGATATTGATGAGATGAAGGTTCTCCATTTTCAAAATCCTTTATACATTTCAATTGATTTAGATGCTTTAGATCCTGCATTTGCGCCTGGTGTATCTCATTACGAACCGGGAGGAATGTCGACAAGACAAATCATCCAAATAATTCATCAAATCAAAACACCTGTTATTGGCGCAGATATTGTTGAACTTAATCCTGATCGAGATTCATCGGGAATAACAGCTGCTTTGGCCGCCAAGCTTTTAAAGGAACTCGCCGGAATAATTATCAGAAATAAATAATATCTTTAATGCTAAAATTAATAAGATGAAAACAAAATTCACATTTAAAATATTTATTGGAATCGTTATTTTATTATTTGTAGTTCCTTGTCAAATCATGAGCCAGGAAAATGAGTTTTTGGGTAAAACCATAGAATTTAGTTCAAAGGACGATCTGGCAATAACAGCCGATTTATACCTAACTGATGATAGGGATGCTCCCTTCATTCTTTTATTTCATCAGGCAGGATGGAGTAGAGGATCTTACCGAGAAATTGCACCAAAGTTAAATTTATTAGGCTTTAATTGTATGGCCATTGATCAACGATCGGGGAATGCCGTAAATGATATAAAAAATGAAACTGCTGCGCGGGCAAAGCTAAAAGGTTTAGCAATGAACTATCCGGATGCGTATCAAGATATGCAAGCAGCTTTAGATTTTGTGTATGAAAAATATAAACCAGGAATAATGCTTATTTGGGGTAGCTCTTATTCTGCAGCACTAAGTTTTATTTTAGCTGAAAAAAATATGGAAATGTTAGATGGGATGTTGGCATTTTCTCCTGGAGAATATTTTACGTTTGAAGGTAAAAGTATTTCTGAGTACGCAAAAAGCTTGTATATGCCGGTTTTTATAACTTCTTCAAAAGGTGAAGAAAAGAATTGGAAGAATATTTACGAAGTTATTCCCTCAGATTATAAAATGAATTTTGTCCCAAATTTCGAAGGATATCATGGTTCACGTGCATTATGGGAAGCTCACGAAGGAAATGAAAAGTATTGGGAACATGTAAAGGAATTCCTTCAATTGTTCAAGAAATAATTTTCAATTTTCTAATAGATTACTTAAAATGCCGTCATAACTAATCATTTGGCGGGCATTACTTATTATTTTCAAATTGCCGTATCCTGAAGAAGAAATTCTTAAGTAAATTTTATAGGCCTCAATCTTCTCGATTACCTCAAATTGGATTTCATAAAATTTTGACTTTTCATTAAAGCTAAGCTCGTAATTGTATACGATGGCTTCAAATTTAATTCCACCATCCGTTGATCCATAATCTATTTTGTAAGCTTCACCAAAATAAGGTAGGTAGCTGTATACTGAGTCTTTAGTAATTTTGATGTCATAATCAGACGTTAGCGAAATTGAAGGTCCTTCGGCCGGATTTGCAGTTCTAACCACAAACACGAATTCATTGGATTCGACCAGACTTTTGACAGATTGCTCAATTTTAGCTTTTCTTTCAGCGCGTAATTCTTTTCTGCTTTTATCGATTTCAACTTGAGCAAAGAGAAAAAATGGTACAAAAAAGAAGGTTGAGAATATGATTAGGCGTTTCATTAGTTTAATTATTTATGCGATTAGCTAATTTAAAATGAAAATCCGAAACCAATATTTACAATCAATCCACCAGTTAATTGAGATGGGATTTCTTCTGTGTGAAATTCTATGGTTTCATCAGGGAAATGCACTTCAGCAGTAATTGTATTTGGTAATGGAGTGAAAGAGAATCCGATTTCGGGTCTGAAGTAAATTAAACCGCCCCATTTAGCTCCTAGTTTTATATTCATGGTATTCATTCCAATTCCGGCTGTTGCTGATCCATATTGACCCGGTGAATTATTCGATTCAATATTATCATAAGTTAGATCTAAACTCATGTTGGTATAACTAAGTGAAACGTATGGGCCTTTACCTTCATTGACAAAGTAATAATTCAGACCAATTTCGAAGTAAGAATAATCAAGCACTAGTTCTTCAGGATCTTCAACATCAAAATCGAATGAAAAAGATGAATAATCAACCATCAATGAAAGCCTATAATCCATAAGAGGTGTTACGTATTCAAGGTTCCCTGTTACGATATTAGGAAAACCAGCTTTTACGCCTATTCTAAATGGTTTTTCTTGTGCCTGTAGTTGAGTTGATGTGATAATTACTACGATCAATAATAATGAAATTTTAAGGAATCTAGATTTCATGATGTTGCTTGTTAAGGTTTTTTCGTAATTTTTCTTTGAAAATCAAAGATCGATAATTAATAAGCGTTTTGCAAATTGTTATATAAGAATTGTAGATATAAAAAAACAGACCCAAAAGCTAAGAATCTTGGGTCTGTTTTACTTTCACATTAGTCCAAAGCTATTCATATTTCAGAGAATCAATCGGATTTCTGGCTGATGCCATATAAGCTTGATATGAAATAGTTAAGACTGCTATAAAAAATGAAAGCCCGCCCGCTCCAAAGAATACCAACCAGTTTATATCTATCCGATACGTAAAGTTATTCAACCATTTATCCATGGTATACCATGTTATTGGAACAGCCAGAATGAATGCAATCAGAATAAGAATTGCAATATCTTTCGTAAATAACATGAAAATATTGAATAAGCTTGCTCCGTTAACTTTTCTAATTCCTATTTCTTTTGTTCTTTTTTCAGCAATGAAAGCAGCCAAGCCAAATAATCCAAGCGAAGCGATGAGAATAGCTAAAATGGTGAAGTTTCGCATGATTCTTACCATTCTTTGTTCCTGGAAATAAATATCATTAAATCGTTCGTTGACGAAAGAGTACTCGAAAGGATAGTTGGGGGCATATTCTTTCCACTTATTTTCAAGTAATTGTACTATATCTTTGGCATTGTTGGCATTAAATCTTAAGGTTAAATAATAGCCCCGATTACTGAGTTCCATTAACATGGGAGAAATCGTTGATTTTAAAGATTCGAAATGAAAATCTTCAATTACACCCACCACTTTGAAATCTGCTGTAGTACCAATATTATCAATGTGTTTTCTTATAAAATGACCTTGTCCTGATTCCCAGCCAAACTGTCGCAGGCAAGCCTCATTGACTAAAATTGACAACGAATCGGCTCCAAATTCAACAGAAAAATCTCTTCCTTCTTTGATTTTCATTTCAAAAGTTTTAACATAATCTTCATCTACAACCCAATGATACATGCTGGCTAAATTATTTTCATCGCCATCAGGAAAAGCCACTGAATTATTTGAGCTGGAGGGTACTGGTAAATATGATGATACTGAGCCATTTAATATTTCAGGATGATTGAGTAACTCTTGCTTTAAAGTATTGGCCTGGTTACCTAAAGTATTGATGTTGTGAAGACAAATTAATTGTTCTTTCTCGTATCCTAGTTTTTTATTCTGAATAAAGGTAAGTTGAGCATAAACAAAAATGCTACTGCTGATTAAAATGATGGTTGTGAAAAATTGTACGACTACCAATATATTCCGCAGCCTACCACTTGATTTTCCTGATTTGAATGTGCCTTTTAAAGTTTCGATAGGTTGAAATGAAGATAAATAGAATGAAGGATAGCTCCCGGATATCAGGCTTGTAGAAACAATGATTCCGAGTAGGATTAAAAGATTTTGTGGATTAAAATAATCAATGCTGATATTTTTACCTGAAAGATCGTTGAAAGAGGGTAGATAAATTTCTACCAGAATCATAGCCAGAAAGTAGGATAGTACCGTTATTACAAAAGACTCAAGTAAATATTGAAAAATAATCTGACTTTTAACAGCCCCAGCCACTTTGCGGATTCCTACCTCTCTGCTTCTGCCTTCCGATCGGGCTGTTGACATATTCATAAAGTTTATGCATGCAATTACTAAAATGAAAAGGGCAATGAAAGAAAAAATATAAACATTGCTAATGTCGCTGTTTACTTCAAGTTCAGCCATTAAATCCGATTTTAAATGTATGTCGGTAACTTTTTGAAGTTTGTAAGCTGCAGATCCGTCTCCCAGAAATTCCTCTAAAGTTTTACCTATATATTTTTCCATGTCTGGCCCCATATATTTATCCACCATTTCTTGTATCTGAGCTTCCAGTTTATCTGCATCAGTTTTCGGATGCAAACGAATGTAAGTGTGAAAATTATTACTAAGCCAAATTGGCTGAAAACTATCTTCTAAACTGGGCATAGAAAGTAATGCTTCAAACTTAAAATGGGTGTTTACAGGAATATCATTGAAAATACCTGATACCATATATGATTGTTCACCAACTCTTAAGGTTTTACCAATGGGATCTTCATTGCCGTAAAACCTGTTAGCCGTAGTTTTATTTAACATGATGTAGTTGGGGTGATTTAATAAGTTTTTTGGATCACCTTTTAGAATAGGAATATTAAAAATTGAAAAGAATGATGAGTCGGCATAAGTAAGTTCTTCCACTCTGAAGTTTTGTTCGTCAATGGTAATCATTCGTGAACCAATTTGTCTCATTCTACATGCATCCAAAACATCAGGATAATCCTGTAATAAGGTTGCTGCCATTGGAGCACAACAGGTGGCTACAGTTGTATTCACTCCATTCAATTCAAAATTACCAGTAACCCGATATATGTTCTCTGCTTTATTATGATATTTATCAAAGCTTAATTCGTCCTGAACCCAAAATAAAATTAGAATTGCAGTCGCTAAACCAAGCGATAAACCTAAGATATTAAGAAAGGTAAAAAGTTTATTTCTTAATATGTTTCTGAAAGCTGTTTTGAAGTAATTTTTAATCATCTTTTTATTTTTTTTGATGGTATCAATCTTATTCAAAATATATGCCACCAAACATATCTCACTGATAAAGAATAAAAAAGATGATTTTGAAAGCGAGATGGGATTGTGAGACTGTAAAAATATTTTACACATGTTTGTCAATTTTTTTTACATTTGAACATCATACCATATACAATGAACGAAGGAGTAGTTTTAATAGTTGATGATAATAAAGATGTACTTAGCGCGCTTGAAGTTTTACTGGAGGATGAGTTTAAGGAATTGTTGACCATCAGTAATCCTAATTTATTGCCAAGCTTTATCCAAGCTCAACGACCTGATGTGGTTTTATTGGATATGAACTTTTCGACTAAAGTAAATACCGGAAATGAAGGAATTTATTGGCTTAAACAAATTAAACTGCTTGATCCAGGGATTGAAGTTTTAATGTTTACTGCTTTTGGAGATGTTCATATTGCTGTAAATGCAATGAAGGAGGGGGCTTCAGATTTTATACTCAAACCATGGGATAATTATAAATTAACAGCTAGTCTGAAATCAGCTGTTAGGCTGAGTCTTTCGCAAAAGGAAACTGCGAAATTGAAATTGCAAAAAAAATATCTGGAAGAAGAAATAATTTATACCAAGGATTTGATAATTGGTAATTCTCCTGCTTTTGTTCATATTTTAGAAACTATTGCCAAGGTTGCACCAACAGATGCAAATGTTTTAATAACCGGAGAAAATGGAACTGGTAAGAGTTTATTGGCACGTGAATTACATCTTAAATCAGAACGTAAAAATGAAACTTTTGTCACCGTAGACTTAGGTTCATTAAGTGAAAGTTTATTTGAGAGTGAGTTATTTGGGTACAAAAAAGGAGCATTTACAGATGCTAAAACTGATAAGTCAGGAAGAATGAGTACGGCCAACAGAGGAACTTTATTTCTGGATGAAATCGGAAATCTTTCACCAGGCTTACAAATGAAACTTCTTACTGCTTTGCAAGAGAAAAGGATCACTCAATTAGGATCAAATATAGTTGAACAATTAGATATCAGGCTGGTAACAGCAACTAATCAACCACTTGAACAATTGATTTCTAAAAAGGAATTTCGTGAGGACTTGTTTTATCGCATTAATACCATTACAATTGAAATGCCTGCATTAAGGAATCGTTTGGAAGATATTGAACCTCTTGCAAGAAATTTCCTGATTCGTTTTTCAAAAAAATACAAAAGAGAAAATATAGTATTGAGTCCGGCATTTATAGAAGCATTAAAAAATTACGCTTGGCCTGGGAATATACGTGAGTTGGAGCATTTAATTGAGAAATGTGTGATCTTAAATCAAGATGGTGTTTTGGATGAAAAGGATTTGGATATTGAAGGAAAGCAATCCACTCAACTCCCCTCAGGTAGTTTAGAAGAAATTGAAAAACAAGCGATCTTGGCGGCGATAAAAAAGCATCATGGGAATATGATTCGAGCAGCACGAGAGCTTAGCATTACACGCCAAACCATTTACAATAAAATGAAAAAGTATGGTTTATAATCGGTTTTTTGCGAGCATAGTTTTTAGGATCATCTTTACTTTTGCGACGGGCTTTGGTTTTATTTTGTTGATAAATGAACCAAATCTTCTTTATGTTAAATTGTTCTTTTTGTTTTTAACAATTGCTCAGATATTTCTACTGCTGCGATACATTAATTTAATAAACAGAAAGCTTTCATTATTTTTTGAGTCGTAAAAACGGATGATTATAATGTCATTTTTACTGATGACAACAATACAGGTGCTTTTCACGATTTGAATATCCAACTCGATAAATTATCAAAACACTTCAAGGAAGTCGTTTTGATGAGAGAGGAGCAGGATGAATATTTCAAAGCAGTAATTGAGCACGTTGGGATTGGAATATTTGCCTTTGATTCAAAGGGATTAATTCGCTTCATTAATACTGAGGCGCTTAAGATTTTTGGATTAAATCGATTAAAAAATTTGTTTGCTTTGGATTATATCCACTCAAATTTGAGTATCTTTTTTAAGAAACTTCAACCAGGACAACAGCAGCTACTCGAGTTAAACATAGCCACAGAAACCTTACAATTAGCCGCAAGAGTAACTAAGTATAAAATTGCTGGCGAAGAACTTAACCTCATATCATTGCAAAATATAAAGCCAGAATTGGATTTAAAGGAAACTGAAACCTGGCAGAAGATGATTCGCATATTAACTCATGAGATTATGAATTCTGTTTCACCAATTACTTCTCTCGCTAATTCACTCTCAGATTTAATTAAAAAAGACAATGTCCCGAAAGAAAAAATGAAAAATAAGTTGGATAAAGGTTTATCCACCATAAAAAATAGAGGTGAAGGAATGATGGATTTCGTTCGTAAGTATAGGAATTTGGCTATTCTACCTTTGCCACAAATAACAGAAATTTCTGTAAGGGAACTAATGAATGAACTTACCATTTTGTTTGAGGAAAGTTTTGATCAAATGGATATCTCACTCAAAATTAATATTGAACCAGAGAATTTAATTCTTAAAGCAGACAGGGAACAGATAGAACAAGTATTGATCAATTTAATTAAAAATTCGATTTGGGCAGTTGGAAAAGCAAGAGAGAAGAAGATCTATATCAAGGCTTTTCAAACCATCAATAATCGGATTCAAATTGAAGTTAGAGATACAGGTGTAGGTTTTGAGGATGAATTACTTGATAAAATATTTTTACCATTTTTTACAACCCGGCCTGAGGGTTCAGGTATTGGGCTGAGTCTCGTTCGCCAAATTATGATCATGCATGGTGGGAGCATTACTGCACATTCAAATCTTGATAAGGGAACTTTATTTGTATTGAGTTTTTAATAAAATCTAAAATTCTAATGAGTTAAGGCTGCATATATCATATAATTGATAGCACTCAGAATAAAAAAAAATAACTACTTTTGGCACTCGTAAATGAAAATTACTACTAAATTTATCTAAGACAAACTTTAAAACTTCAAACAATGAAAATTCTTAATTCTTCACTCTTAATATTATTGTTTCTATCAATTATTGCATGTAATTCGAGTTCTTCAAATGCTGATTCAGTTGAATCTGTTGAAGCTACCAAAACAGCTGATGGACAGCATAAAGCTATAATTAAAGAAGTACTGCAAACCTCTGTTTATACCTATTTACTTGTTGAGGAAAATTCTAATTCATATTGGGTTGCCTGTAATCGACAAGAATTTAGTGTCGATCAAATCGTATATTTTGAGGAAGGTTTAGCCATGGAAAATTTTGAAAGTAAAGAACTTTCGCGAACCTTTGATTTGGTTTACTTTTTGAATGAGGTTGCATTCGACCCAGTTTCATTAAATGCTTCTGCTGGTACATCTCCAACCCCTCACGGAATGATTAAAGAAGCTGTTAAAAAAGAAATTAAGGTAGAGAAAGCTGCAGGTGGAATTTCTTTGGGAGAGTTATTTGCTAATCCAACAGGTTTTAAAGGTCAAAAGGTTACCATCAGAGGCGAAGTTGTTAAGTATAACGAAGCCATTATGGGTAAAAATTGGGTGCATATTCAGGACGGATCAGGAACCGGAGAATCTTTTGATTTAACTGTAACTACTGCTGATATTGTTAAGTTAGGAGATGTTGTAACCTTTGAAGGCACTATCAATTTAAACAAAGATTTTGGTGCCGGCTATGTTTATGAAGTAATTATGGAAGAGGCAAAATTGATTGCCAATATCTAGTCCAAGAAATTATTTAGAATCATCTTCTTCAAAATCTTGAATTAATCCGTCTGCCAACCAATTGGCTAAAGCCTGGCGGTTATCAGCAATTAAAAATCTCTTTTGATTTTGTTTGTGATTCATGTTGCCAAGTTCAATGAAGGTGGCAGTTGGGTAGGTATTTTGCAGAACGTAAAGATTTCTGGTAGTAACTGTACCTTCATATCCACGCCCGGGTTGATGTTCATTATATTTTTCTTTCAACTTGTTAAGCAAAATATTGGATAATTTTTTTCCACTTTTACTGCGATTGTCATAGTAGAAATAGGCATCCAAATCTTCATTCTGATTCCGTGAGTCTAAATGAATAATTATAACTCGTTGGAATTTGTCTCGATCCTCCAGATATAATTTATTCACCACATTTGTTCTCTGGCGCAACCTTAATAATTGATTTCTGGGCATCTTTTTGTCAGGATAACAAATTTCATCATGATCGGCACGTAAAAAACGTTCGTCTCTAATTCCATCATTAATATCCCTTGTTATCATATAAACCAATGCTCCATGCTGAATTAGATTACGAGCCAAACGCAGGGTGATATCGTAATTGTATTCATCTTCACAAACCTGTTGGTTTTCGATAATGGAAACTGCACCTGGATCAGGGCCACCATGACCGCTAATTAAATAATATGTTGCCCCTTTTAATTGTTGATCAAGGATAGGAACAGATTCATATTTTTTGCCAAAAATGGCAAATGTAGCAGCGTCGGAAGAACCCGGAAGATAGTATTTTGTTCCAACAACTAATTGCCCATTTTTATTCAGGCTTGCTTTGTTGATTTTTTTAAATTCTTCCATATATTGTGCAGGATCAAGTCCATTTCTTCTGAGCAAAGACATGATTCCTTCACCCTTTTTTGCAGTAGTCGATTGATAAGTGTTTTGAGTGAACCCTGAAATAGAGATTCCAATAAAAAGAAACAAAAATAGTATGTATGATTTCATAAATTCAGTGCGATTTTTAATTTAAAAACATTAAAAAATCTTTAGGTATTTTGATGGATTATATTCGTGCATCATATTATAAATGGTATCAAAAACATCCTCTGCATTCGGGTTGGAAAAATAATCTCCATCAGTACTATAAGCTGCTCTGTGTGCTTTAGCCGTTAATGTTTTTGGTTCAGCATCTAACAGATTAAATCCTTTTTGCTCCTCCAATACCATTTGCATCATAAATGCAGTGGCTCCACCGGGTACATCCTCATCAAAGAAAAGAATTTTGTTTGTTTTCTTCAAAGACTGGCGAATAAGTTGGTCTGTGTCAAATGGCAATAATGACTGTACATCAATCAATTCAACATCAATATCAAATTCTTTTAGTTGATTTACTGCATCCTGTGCAATTCTAACACACGACCCATAAGTAACCAGCGTGATATCTTTACCTGCTTTTAAAATTTCAGCTTTCCCCGGAATCACGTTAAATTTACCAATATTTGATGGAAGTTTTTCTCTGATTCTGTAAGCATTTAATGGCTCAATAATGAGTGAAGGATCATCTGAGAGCATCATGGAATTATAAAATCCGGCTGCTTGAGTCATGTCTCTGGGGACAAGCACATGCATCCCTCTAACTGAATTAATTACCATACTTAAAGGAGAGCCCGAATGCCAAATACCTTCAAGGCGGTGACCTCTGGTTCTGATTATTAAAGGCGCTTTTTGTGTTCCTCTACTGCGGTATCTTAGCGTAGCTAAATCATCACTTAGTAATTGCAAGCCATAAAGTAAGTAGTCGAAATATTGAATTTCGGCAATTGGACGTAATCCTCGCATGGCTAACCCAATGCCCTGGCCAATGATAGTGGCTTCTCGAATTCCGGTGTCGGCAATTCGTAACTCCCCATATTTTTTTTGTAAACCTTCCAGCGATTGATTTACTCCTCCAATTTTCCCAACATCTTCTCCAAAAATTAAGGCTTCTGGATAGGTATCAAAGATATAATCGAAGTTTTTTTGTAGGATTTCTCGCCCCGGAATTGAAACTGCATCATCGTCATAAATGGCTTTTACTTCTTCCATTTTCGGGTTTAATGGACCATAAAGATGAGAGTTGAAACGATCCTTACTATTAATCATCTCTTTGTTCAGCCAATTGGTAACATTTATTTTTAAAGAGTTTTCGGGATTGCTGCATGAGTCACAAATCAATCGGAGTATCTTTTTTCCGGATGACATTAAGTCCTTGTAAATGGGTTCACCTACTTTAGACAGATCGGTTTTAATTTGCTCAATCTTAGCAGTTTTTGCACAATTACAAGTGGTCACATTAACCATCTTCAAAAATTCCTGCTGTTTCTTTTTTATGGGTTGTTGGAAATTATTCCAGGCATTTTTTCTTGCTTCTTTTGCTCGCTTAATCGCATTCTTTTCAATCTGAATAATTTCTTCTTCAGTTGCAATTCCTGATTTAAGCAACCAGGCTCTCATCACCTTTATTCCATCTCTTTCTAATTCCAGATCGAGCTGTTCTTTTGTTTTATATCTTTCGTGTGAACCGGAAGTAGAATGCCCTTGAGGTTGGGTAGCTTCTGTAATATGAAAAAATACAGGGATATGTTTCGTGCGACAGACTTGAATTCCTTCTTCGTATTTACGAATGAGTTCAGGATAGTCCCATGCTTTGGCATGATAAAAAAGCAATCCATTTTCATTCTCAGTTTTTTCAAAACCCTTTAAAATGGTCGAAATATTTTCTTTGGTTGTTTGAAATTTATTTGGTACTGAAATACCCCAGCCATCATCCCAAACAGAAATTGCCATTGGTACTTGAAGTACGCCGGCAGCATTAATGGTTTCAAAAAACTGTCCTTCAGAGGTACTGGCATCGCCAATGGTTCCAAATGCCACTTCATTCCCTTTTTTTGAAAAATGGGTGTGGTTTTTAAGTTGCGTGTTGTCTCTAAATACTTTAGAAGCTTGCGCAAGACCAAGGAGCCTTGGCATTTGGCTTGCGGTGGGAGAGGAGTCGGTTGCTGAGTTTTTTAAATTGGAAAGCTGAAGCCATTTACCATCTTTATCGATGGTGTGGGTTGAGAAATGATTATTCATTAATCGGCCACCTGTTCCGGAGTTAAATTTATGATCGGAATCACCGTAAAGCTGTGCAAAGAATTCTTCTAAACTCATCATGCCACTCGCGAACATAAATGTTTGGTCACGATAGTAACCAGAGCGCCAATCACCTTTTTGAAATACCCTGGCCATGGCTAATTGAGGGATTTCCTTTCCATCACCAAAAATTCCAAATTTGGCCTTCCCAGTTAACACTTCTCTTCGTCCTAAAATACTAACCTGACGACTTTCATTTGCAATTCGAAAATCATTTAAAATCTCCTTTTTATTTAGGTGTTTTAAAAAGCTTTTATCGTCCTTTATTTCCGTCATTCTTGTTGATTCTTTCAATTATTAGCAAAGCTAATTAAAATGGTTATAAATAAAAAATTCACAAAAGGATCAACTTATCAACAAATATTGACTTAAGTGTATGTGATTCACTATATTCGGAATAAGAACCTAAAATTAAATGGTAAATTTAATTCAAAAAACAGCAATTGTTACTGGTGCTTATGGTGCGATTGGTTTTGCCATTGCAAGAAAATTAGCATTTTTAAGTTATGAGGTTATTCTTATTGGAAGAAGTGAAAGAAGGCTTGAAGAAGCTGTTGCGACTATTCAAGCGTTAAATCCTGAAGCAACGGTGTGGTATGAAATAGTAGACCTGTCAAGCCTTTCATCGATCAAAGATTTAGCAAAGAGATGGGATGGTCCTTTGCATTTGTTGATTAATAATGCTGCGACTACGCCACGAGATCGACGAAAAACATCAGATGGACTTGAGCTGCAATTTGCCACCAATGTGCTCGGCTATTTTAGAATGATGCATTTTTTTAATGAATTTATGAGGAATCAGGAAGATAGTAGAATTGTAAACGTGGCCAGCTATTGGTCTGGGGGCTTGGATATGACAGATCTCCAGTTTGAGAGTCGTGAATACCACAATGACATAGCCTACCGACAATCGAAACAAGCAAACAGAATGCTGACGGTTGCTTTTGCCGAGCAATTGAATGAATTTGGGATTACAGTTAATTCATGTCATTCCGGAGATGTAAATTCAAAATTGAGTAACAATTTAGGTTTTGGTGGACATGAGTCTCCTGAATCTGGTGCAGCTAACCCAATTTGGGTGGCAACACATCCGGATTTAAAAAACATAAGCGGTAAATATTTCGAAAACAAATTGATGGTTGATTGCAAGTTCAGTAAAAATAAAGTAGCGATAGAGGAGCTCTACCGCTACTGTCGTCAGTTTACTTAAAGAAAACGCAGAATTAAGTAATAAACGAAAAGTAATATTTTATTTAAGAAAAAAATTAAAAGACCAACCCATAAAATTATTTGAGATATAGTTTAAGCCTGAATAACCTTTTTGAATGCTGTCATTAATTTTTTCTTTTAATTCTTTAAATTTATCCAAACCTTCTTCTGTCATGATATAATCGCGATCGGTCCAACTGTAGTAAAAATATCTGGAGTTTCTTTTTAGAATATCATGCATGCCATCATCCATCATTATTTTTGTTCCGACCGGTACTCTTAATTCTAACCAAATTTCCTGATCGGCCCAAATCTCGGACTTCGGAATTTTAAAGAATTTATCAAAAATAAATTGATTACCGTTTTGTTCAAAATGATATTCGGTTTGTTCTGCTCTTTCTTTTGCTTCAAAACCTGAACGCCCCCGAGCTCTAGAATGTTTAACCAGTGAGATTTTATCCGTATTACTTTTTCTAATTTCTAATCGTGCCTGATTAATATAATAGCCATCCTTTGTAATGGCAATTTCTAGATCGTCAATTTCAATATAATCCTCATATAAATAATAATCCTGATTATAGTTATCGGAACTTGCTAAAAAGATTTCATTTCCAGCCGGTTGCTCAATGGCATATTCTTCTTTATCCTCTACATCATACCTGAAATTACGAAATATTTTGAAAGAGAAAGTAATGGTTAATGCCAAACCAATGAGCCATAAAATGAATGCAGTTGAACCAAAATGCCGAATAGGTTCAAATCCAATTATCATTCTAAACCCCCAATAAATGAGCATAATTAGTGGAATTCCGATCAAGAAAAATAATCCAACTTTCAATAAACCAATATTACCTGAACTACTCAAAAAGAGATCCATTAACTGAAAAACAGGAAAAGCTACAAGATCAGGATTACCAAATAAAATAACATGAGAACCGAGGAATCCGGCTATAAATGCGAGGATAATAGAAATGCCGGTTATAACAATTACGATTCCGAAAATAATAACAATTCCTCTGAACAGTACTTTAAAAATATTGATGAATAATTCTAGGATGTCCTCGAATATTGTTTTGGGTACATCACTTTTTTTTTTAACGGTTTCTTTAGCCTGTTGTGTTAAGTCGTTAATTTTTCCTTTTAAATGGTCAAATTCGTCCTTTATCGACTTCTCAATATTTGAGATGTTCACCTTTTCACCTTTCATTTCCAGGCGTTCTGAAGTGGTGATTGCTTCGGGTACGACAATCCACAAAATAATATAGATAAAGGCGCCTAAAGTGGTGAATAATGAAATGATGAATAAAACTCGAACCCATAGCGGATCAACGTGCAAATAAGCACCAATTCCACCAGCAACACCTCCTATCATTTTATTTTCAGGATCACGATATAATCTTTTATAACCTGATTGCTGATATGAATAATTGGAATGCACAGGCTCTTCTTCATCATCAGAAAAGTCACTTGGTTGTCCCATGGTTGCCATAACATCATTAATATCAGCCAAAACAATTACTTGCTTATTGTCATTTAATTTTGACTGAAGAATTTCAGCAATCCTACTTTCAATATCCGAGATAACTTCTTCTTTGCCATCTAAATTATTGAAGTGAACTTTTATGCTACTTAGATAAGAATTTAATTTTGAATAGGCATCCTCATCAATGTGAAAAATTATTCCGCTTATATTTATCGTGAATGTTTTTTTCATGTGTCTATAATTTATTTTTCAATGGTTATATGGAACTCGCCCGATCATTATTCTCTAATTTGAAATAATGTTTCTTATGGCTTGTTTCATTATATATTGTGTGTTTTTAATTTTATACTTTTTTAATTTTAGTCAGTAATTGAACCGCTTTTACCAATTCTTTCCAACTAATATCTAATTCTTTTAAGACCTTTTTCCCGATCTCTGTAATCTCATAATATTTACGAGGAGGGCCTGACTTCGATTCTTCCCAGCGATAGCTTAATAAGCCTTCGTTTTTTAATCGGGTTAAAAGGGGATAGAGGGTACCTTCAACTACGATCAGTTCAGAAGCCTTAAGTTCTTCCAGAATATCGGAGGCATAAACTTCCTTGCCTGTAATTATGGATAGAATGCATAATTCCAGAACCCCTTTCTTCATTTGTGCTTTTGTTTTTTCAATATTCATGCTACAAACATAGCTTAATTTTTAGTACTATGCAAGACAAAGTACTAAATTAAATTAATTAATATGTAATAAGAAGTACTAAATTGATTTTAAGTAAAAGATATACAGTAATATACCTGTTTTATTTAAAATGAAAATAATTTTGTTTTCAATGGGAGTGGGAGAGGGTAATACTTAAAATTGATTAAATTTCAACAGAAGTGGTTTTTAGATTACCCTAATTTTATGTGAGAAAAATGTTAAAACCAAACCTCGAGAAAGCATAAACAACATCAAGCTCATCCAGAGTCCGTGATTACCATAATTTATTCCTAACAAATAATAGAATGGAAAGAAAATAATTGCAGTAGAAATAAACATTGAGTTTCGTAATGAAGCTGATGCAGTAGCACCGATAAAAATACCATCCCAAATAAATGCAGCAAAAGTGAGCAATGGAATACTAACGATCCATGGCAGATATGGTGTTGCATCAGCAATGACATTGGCATCGTTGGTGATGATATAAAGAATGCTTTTCCCGCTCAAAAAATAAATTGCCGTAAAAAGCAAGCTAATTCCCAATCCCCATTTAAATAAATTTTGAATGGTTTGTTTAAGTTTTGAACTGTCGCGAGCTCCAATTTGCTTACCAACCAAGGCTTCTGCAGCATAGGCGAAACCATCAATTAAATAGGAGTAGATAAAAAAGAATTGTAATAAAATGGTGTTAGCTGCTAAAACTTCATCGCTTATACGGGCAGATTCAGCGGTGAAAAATGATAAGGTGAGAACTAAAAATAGGGTGCGAATAAAAATATCTCGATTGACCAGAAAAAATCGTTTGAGAGCAGCCAGTTTCATCATGGCCTGATAGTTCCAGTATTTAAGATAAGAACGGTATTTTTTAAGAAATAGAAAAATGGCTAAAGTAAGTCCGCTGTATTGTGCAATTAAAGTCCCCCAGGCAACTCCATCCGCTTTCATTCCAAAACCGTAAATAAAAATTAAATTAAATAGAAGGTTTAGAACCGTGATGCTTATCGCAATAATCATTGGGTATCTGGCATTTTGCATTCCCAAAAACCAACCGGTAATTGCAAATAAACTTATGGCTGCCGGAGCTGCAAATATGCGAATATGAAAATACTGCTTGGCTAAAGCCTCCACTTCGGCGCTTCCCGAAATTAATTCAAAACCTAATAAAGCGATGGGGTATTGCAAAAGAATGATCAGGAAACTTCCAATAAGTGCGACTGTTAAGGCTCTACTTAAGGTTAAAATAATTTCTCGATTATCTTTAGCGCCAAAGGCCTGAGCCGTAAAGCCCGAACTACTCATGCGTAAAAAGCCAAAGCCGAAATAAATAAAGTTAAAAATCATACTGCCCAAAGCAACCGCTCCAATATAAATACCCGACTCTAAATGTCCCAAAATGGCCAGATCAACCATGCCCAGCAAAGGGATGGTAATATTGCTGATAATATTGGGGACGGCGATGCGAAGGATTTCCTTATTCACAGACTTAAATTTTTGCGAAGTTAGAATAATATGGCGATCAGTAAATTGATTAGGAACAGAAAATAAATTATTGACTGTACACATTGAAAATAGTACAATGTGTATTTGATTGCAGCTGAATACTTTGAATTGAGCCTGTTTAAATCGCATATTCACCTGAAAAATTCAGTCCAATTCCATATCTGGGTTGATTTTTTTTTTAACTTTATGATTATTGATTAAAATAAATATTATGAAAGTACCAGGTTCAATTATTTGGGTAGCATTATTTGCTGCAATAATGCTAATCTCCTCATGCGAAGAAGACAAGAAAGATGTTAATGACGACGCTAATCCTAATGATGGGAACACTTATGCAAGTGTCACTATTGGCAATCAAGTATGGATGAAGGAGAACCTTAAAACAACAACATACAACGATGGAACTAATATTAATGAAATAACTGAAAACAATGATTGGAAAACCTTTGGTATAGGCGCTGCTTATTGCTGGTACCAAAATGATCAGGCAACCCATCAGGATAAGTATGGAGCTTTATATAACTGGCACGCAGTTAATTCAAATAAATTATGCCCTGTTGGCTGGCATGTGCCAAGTGATACAGAATGGAGTACTTTGAATGCATATTTGTCGCAGAACGGGCACTATAATGAAGAAGGAACTGCATTAAAAACTACTGTTGAATGGATAGATCAATGGGGGAATCCACTTGGAGCAGGAACTAATAATTACGGCTTTTCAGCCTATCCTGCCGGAGCTCGCACTGAAATGGGGGCGTTTACCAATAAGGGGATGAGTGCTGGCTGGTGGACAAGTAATGAGTTTAGCGACGATGCCGCAATTTCTTTTGGGGTTAGTGCCTACAATAATTTATTAAGCAAAGGACAAGGTTCTAAAGCATTTGGACGCAGTGTACGATGCATTAGAGATTAAAATTATCTATCATCTAATACTGGCATTTGTAATACTTAAGCAAGTATTAATAACGTCTGCTGTTGCAGTAAATATTCTATTAAAAAAAAATAAAGTTAAAATCATACTTCCCAAAGCAAAGGCGCCAATATAAATACCGGATTACAAATGTCCCAGTATGGTTAAATCAACCATTCTGAAAAGCGTGATGGTGATATTGCTAAAAATATTGAGGATCGTAATGCGAAGGATTTCTTTATTCACAAAACAAGAACTTTTGGCGAGGATACGTTTAATTAAAAAATAGGACTTGTGCTACTTAACAACGGAACAAGTCAAAAAATAATTAAGACTTGTTTAAGTTGAAGTTATGAAACTTGTTGGGTTTTAATTGAATGTATGTTATAATGTTAACTGATGTGGGGTGGAATTTTTCGGGGGTTGTGCCTTGTCAAACTACCACAAAAGTAAATGCGGGGCAAAACAATTAAGTTCGCTACAAACCCCGCTATTACTTATACCTGATTTAGCATTTCGGTCTTTATTCTGTTGGACTACCTGATGCAATATTTTTACTTCTTTCAATGGATTGAAGTGCAAGATAATTATTACCAAACTTTTTTAAATTTTCCATTTCTACATCGTATTGGTCGCCATGACGTTCTTCATCTTCTACCAATGATTCAAACAACTTTTTAGAAAGAGAATCAGCACAAGCTGAACATTTGTTAGCCCACAGGTTATAATCTCTTGCGCTTGACTCTTCCATATTTACAGCCATTTCCAACATTGCTTTTACAACATGTACTTTTTTCACATCTTCAGTAGCTTTCATTTCTACTTCACCTTTAAGAAATAAAATCCGTTCAGCTAGTCGTTCAATGTGCATCATTTCATCAATAGCTGTTCTCTTAAAAAGACCTGCTAATAAATCATATCCTTGGTCATCCAAAGGAAATGGAAATACATATATTGATGAACTGCTGTCAATTCATCACCGATCGCTTTGTTTAATAATTCAATACTCGTTACTTTCATTTTGATTTAAATTTATTTTAAATCAAAACGGTCTGAATTCATCACTTTTACCCAAGCGTTAACAAAATCTTTCACAAATTTTTCTTTATTGTCGTCTTGTGCATAAATTTCTGCATAAGCTCTTAATATTGAATTCGAACCAAAAACTAAATCAACTCTAGTTGCTGTCCATTTTATTTTTCCTGTTTTTCTTTCAATAATATTGTAAAGATTATCAGAAACAGGTTTCCAGGTGTAATTCATATCTGTAAGATTGACAAAAAAGTCATTACTTAAAACGCCTTCTCTATCGGTAAACACACCATGCTTAGCGCCTCCATAATTTGTGCCCAAAACACGCAAACCACCAATCAAAACAGTCATTTCGGGAGCAGTGAGTCCCATTAACTGCGTTCTGTCGAGCAGCATTTCTTCTGGTTTTACAGCATATTCTTTCTTCTGCCAGTTTCTGTAACCGTCATGCAAGGGTTCTAAAACGTCAAAAGAGTCAATGTCTGTCATTTCGGCTGATGCATCACCTCTTCCTGGTGTGAAAGGAACTTTAACTTTTATACCTGCTTCTTGAGCTGCTTTTTCAATTGCCGCACTTCCGCCTAAAACGATAAGGTCGGCAATGCTAACTTTTTTAGATAATTCAGCTTGAATCCCTGAGAGTTTAGTAATCACTTTCGTAAGCCTTTCAGGCTCATTTCCTTCCCAATCCTTTTGAGGAGCAAGACGCATTCGTGCACCATTTGCGCCACCTCTGTAGTCTGAGCACCTGAATGTTCTTGCACTGTCCCACGCAGTATTGATTAGTTCTTTTCGTTTTAAGCCGCAGTTCAAAAGTTTAACCTTTAAATCTGCTATTTCTGATTCCGATAGTTTGTAATCTACGGTTGGAATTGGGTCTTGCCAAATAAAATCTTCTTTTGGCGCATCAGTTCCTAAATAACGGCTTTTGGGTCCTAAATCACGATGTGTGAGTTTGAACCACGCTCTTGCAAAGACTTCGGTGAAATATTTGGGATCTTTATAAAAGTGCTCAGCTATTTTTCTGTATTCAGTGTCAATTTTCAGCGCCATATCGGCATCGGTCATCATCGGATTTCTTCGAACTCCGGGAACATGAGCATCAAAAGGTTTGTCTTCCTCTTTTATATTAATTGGCTCCCATTGTTTTGCTCCGGCAGGACTTTTTCTGATTTCCCAGTCGTAAGTGAAAAGCAAATAGAAATAGGTATTATTCCACTTGTTGGGATGAGTAGTCCATGCGCCTTCCAAACCGCTACTTACCGTGTGTTCGGCATTGCCTTTTCCTTGTGTGTTTTTCCAACCGAATCCTTGTTCTTCAATTTCTGCAGCTTCGGGATTAGGTCCCAGTTTTGAAGCATCTCCGTTTCCATGTGTTTTTCCTACAGTATGACCTCCGGCTGTTAAGGCAACTGTTTCTTCATCATTCATTGCCATTCGTTTGAATGTAACACGCATAGCCTGGGCTGTTTTTAATGGGTCCGGCTTACCATCAACACCTTCTGGATTAACATAGATTAATCCCATTTGAACTGCAGCCAATGAATTTTCAAGCGTTTCTTCATCAGATTTTTTGGAATATCTGTCTTTTCCTAACCATTCTTTCTCAGCTCCCCAATAAATGTCTTTTTCAGGATGCCAAATATCTTCACGACCACCGCCAAATCCAAAGGTTTTAAATCCCATTGATTCATAGGCCATATTTCCGGCAAGAATCATCAAATCTGCCCACGAAATTTTGTTGCCGTACTTTTGTTTTATTGGCCATAACAGACGACGTGCCTTGTCAAGATTAACATTGTCAGGCCAACTGTTGAGTGGAGCAAAACGTTGGTTTCCTGTATTGCTTCCACCTCGCCCATCTGCAGTACGGTATGTACCTGCACTATGCCAGGCCATTCTGATCATTAAACCGCCATAATGCCCCCAATCGGCAGGCCACCAGTCTTGGCTATCAGTCATAAGCTTTTTTAAGTCATTTTTCAGTGCCTCAAAATCTAACTTCTTAAACTCTTCACGGTAATTGAAGGATTCACCAAGTGGATTTGTTTTCGTATCGTGTTGATGTAAAATATCTAAATTGAGCGAATTCGGCCACCAACTCATTACTGAACTATTGGTTTCTGTATTTGCCCCGTGCATAACAGGGCATTTACCTTTTTTTGAATTGTCCATCATCTTTTTTTAAGTTTAAAAACTAAAGTTAATGCTTTCCAGAATGGTATCCAACATTGCTGCTATTGGTTTGGGCAAGATTGTATGGTGTTTATCTCGTGGAGATTGTTAAAAAAACGAAAACCTCGATTTTTTTATTTGCCATAGTACCATGAATAATTCTGTTGTTAGCAGAAGTTATTCATCTATTAATTTCTGTATTTCTGAATCAATACTTTTATGACTCGGCCTAGATGCATTATTAAATATTTCACCTTGTTTATTAATTAGCATGTAATGTGGAACTCCTGTAATACCAAACAGAGCTTTTAATTCATCAAATTCTTCATCATTAAGAAAGACATGCTCTCCTTTTATTTCTTTTTTCTTTTATTGTTTTTTTCCAATCCCGAATTACTCATCCAAAAAGCCAAAGTCTAGATGGAAGGTTCACTTCTAATACTTATAGCTATACCCAATTCTGATTACCTGTGTTTCGTAATAATCGTAGCTGGTATAATCAAATCCCTGGCCGTTAATCTCTCTTTTAATGACCATGGTATTTAGCAGATCGGATGCATTAAAAAACAACTCGCCTTTCCCTTTCTGAATGATCTTTTTTATTCCAAGGTCCAATGAAAATCGTGATTTTATTTTACCCTGAGGGATGATATCAGGTGCTAGATAAATTGCTGTTAGTTGGGCATCAATATTATTGGGAAGATGAATGGTGTTGTTTATTTTTAAGTTTCCCGAAAAAATTTCTTGTTGATCGGCAGAAAAAGTGTGAGTTACCGGATATTTATTTTCAATGCTAAAGGCATTAATTTGGTTGTGATAAAAATTGGCATTCACATTTAGGGCATAAGCCTGAGAAATCTTTTGTGTTAGTACAACTTCAATTCCTGAATTATAACTTTTGTTTGCATTTTGAAAAGTTGCATAAATTAAATTACTTCCAGGAACCGTACTCGAGATTCTTGTAATTGTTCCATCGGCAAAACGATGGTAAATGGCTTGGTATAAACTTCCCTGCTGCCAACTGGTTTTATAACCCAATTCTATGGAATTTGTGAATTGAGCGTGTAACGCAGGATTTCCTACTTTAATTATTTCAGCATCGTCATACTTCGGAAAAATCCGAATATCAACTTCGTTTGGCCTGTCAACCCTGCGGTTAAAGAATAAGGAAATCTTGTTGTTGTCATTAAATTTGTAAGCTCCACGGAAGTTTGGGAAAGGTTGTGTGTAGTTATATCCATCACTTTTATAAACCACATGCTCAGGATTTACATCATACTGAATATTCACGTATTCAACTCTTAAACCTAATTCTGCTTCCCATTTTTTGTTTTCGAAAACATAGTTTCCATAAACGGCCGGAATTAGTTCTTTATAAGTTGCCCAGCCGCCAGCGTCGGTATCTAAAACAGAATTGTTTCCGGGAATAAAGAGCATGTCGGTTGGAATATTTCTAAGTCGTAATTTTATTCCGGTTTCAATTCGTCCATATTTTAGGGGTTTTATATGATCCAAGTTGAAATCATAAACTTGCTCATCCGATAATAGTTTAAAAGCATCGGTTCCTGTGGAAGCTGGTAAGTAATTGTCGTAAAAATATTGTTCATCTTCTCGATGAAATGTATAATTAAAACCTGCTTTTAACAAGTGCCCGGGTTCTTTAAATTTATGCTCATAATCAACAATTCCCATGATGGTCGTTTTTAATTCATCTTCTAAAAACTGCCACAGTCTTAATCTTTCCGATAAATCGCCATTGAAAAAGGGTTCATCTCCACGATCAATTATTTTTTCACTTCCAAAAAGGCCCGATATCGTCAGTGTATTTTGATCGTTTAAATAGAAATCAATACCTGCTTTTAAGGTTGTAAAATGGGTGTTTCTGTTCCGCTTTAATTGCTGATTAACGATATCGCCATTGCTATAAGTGCGATAAACAAATTCATTTTTATTAAGCGTTTCAGTATATAAATAATCTCCCTGAAAAAAAGCATTGATTTTATTTTTTCGATAATTGAGCGAAATGCTCGGGTTAACTTTTGGAGTAAAGGTATATTGTGGTCGAATGGTGGGTAAATTTTCTTTTCTTTCCCACAAGGAGCCTAATCCACTGGTTAAACCAACTTTTCCATAAAATCCTTCTTTAATATTTTTATGATAAATAATATTGATAATTCCGGCATTGCCATTGGCATCATATTTTGATGATGGATTGTTAATAATTTCAATCTTTTCAATGGAAGATGCCGGAATATTATCTAAGCCACTTTGATTTCCAAAACCTGTTAATGCAGTCTGTTTACCGTCAATCAAAATGGTTACTTTATCGTTCCCACGCAGTTGTACTTTCCCATCTTGCACTGTTACACTGGGCAGGCTTTGCATAGCTTGCAAAACAGAACCCCCGCTTTGACTAATATTATCTTTAATTGAAAAAGTTTTCTTATTCATTTTTTCATTAATCTCACTCTGCTTTGCGGTTATTTCAACTTCGCTTAGCTCAAATTGCTGAGCATCTAATTCAATCGTTTGCAAATCCAAAAATGTAGTTAGGTTTCCGACAAATAAGGTTTGCTTTTTTGAAGTGTAGCCAATACTTGAATATTCTAGTATGTAATTCCCTGGATTTACGCCAGATAAAGTGAATCTTCCTTCTTCATCAGAAATAGTTCCACTCACAAACAAACTGTCCTTTTCAAGCATTAAAACCACATTGATATATGGAAGCTCAGCTTTATTAATACGATCCTTGATATTCCCTGAGATGGTTACAACGGTTTGTGCACTTGATAATAAACTTAAAGTGAGCAGAATCATTAAAATTGAAAATGCTCGGGTATTAGTAGTCTTAAGCATGAGATTTGTTCTTTTGTGTTTAGAGGGCGTAAATATCAATTATATATTTGTTAATCTTGTTCCGTTTCTTCTTTAATGGTAATTATTCCATCATCTGAAATCAAGACTTCGATTTCTTCTTCTTCAACTTCAATCATAATTTCATAGCCCTTAAAATCGGGTGTACTTATGATGAAAGCCTCTTCAATTTCATAGGATGTAAACTTCTTTTTCAGTGCTTCGATGGCCACACTAGGTATTTCTTTTTCTTTAAGTTCAATTTCAGTTTCCAGCCAAATACCTTCGTTATTAAATGAGGCTGACATCGATTTCCCTTCCATTTTAAATTCAGCTTCCCACTCAGTGGGGTTTTCTTGATCCCAACCTACTTTGGTCGCTGATACAAATTTTTTATTGAATGAATCTGCAACGACCACAGGAGGAGTCATTGTTGAGCACGAAATTAATCCAATTGAGAATACGATAATTAATAATAAGTTTTTCATGATTTCTGGCTTATGTTATGTTATTAATTGTTTAGTCTTTGGTTTACGATATTATTATAAATGGACCCAAATTGGTAACGAATTCCAACCTGTCCGGAATATTCAAATGCGGTGGGTGGTTTTCGAATATTGAGTAAAAGATCTTCAATGGATAGTTCACTCTCCGGTAAATATCTTTGATTGTGAATACTCTCTGCCTGAAACTCTAGCGTAAATGACAAGCCTTTAGAAATTCGGAAAGCCACATCAAAACCAGCTTGGTAATAGTAGTTTTCAAAGTCTGGAAAATAATGACCACCTTCCAGCCAAACTTCCAAATCTCCCCAGGTTTCAATTTTTTCAAGCCTGATTTCTATGTTTTCGCTCCATAACCATTCCTTATCTTTTTTGAGTATAGTGGTTTCGTAATAGGAGTTATACGAAGGACCTACAAAATAAGTTAGTGTAAATGATCTGCGATCAACTTCACTCCAAGGGAAAAAATTATACTGAAGAGCAGGTTTAGCTTCCAAGGTCATGTGATTATTTCGGTAGGTATTTTGGGTACCTTGCAAAAATAATCCCCACGACCAATATTTACTGAGGCTATAAACAAATTTTACATCCAAATCCTGATCCAGGCGAAGGGTTTCAATGATCTCTTCTTCACCTTCTTCAATGTTTGTAATTTTACTTTCCCTTCGGTCGTAATCGTATTCATTTTCTATCTTCCATTTATCGGTTATTTTATTGGCTCTTAAACTAAAAGAATAATCAAAACTTTTTATTTGCTCCTCACCACTAAAACCTCCTTCTATTCCAATTCTGAAAACCCAGTTTTTCCATTGATCGGTTGTTTGACTGTCTTTTTCACCCTCTGATTCAGAGGTTGAAACTTTACTTTGAATCGTTAAGTTAG
Source organism: Bacteroidales bacterium (assembly GCA_963674935.2). Lineage (GTDB taxonomy): Bacteria > Bacteroidota > Bacteroidia > Bacteroidales. The sequence continues at coordinate 1,192,505 of CAXXWZ010000007.1, read as the reverse complement.
CTAAGTTTCCTTTTTCATTGAGATAAGGCATGAGACCGGCTTTTAAACTTGCGGTTAACTTTTCTCTGCGTTGCATTTCCGTATCGAATGAATAAGAAAAACAGCTCAGTGAGTAATCACTAATTTTATCAAAACCTTCCCCGTAATAAGATAAGGTGTATTCTGTACCGCCACCTCCTGTTGATTTACGGCTGATGATAACATGTACATCTGCACTTTTTGAATCATTTAAAAAATCAACAAAATTGATATTATTGCGGATGTAATTAAAATCAATACCTCTTCCCTCGACAAAAACACTCAATTTTTGTTGTTCTGTTGTTTGTGAAAATGTGGCAAGAAAAAAGGTCAGGAATAGGATTGTAAAGGCGTATTTCATTACTAAGTTTTATAAATTGATTGTGTTAAGATGAAGTAAAATTATATAAAGATTCTAAAGGAAAACTAAAGATTAAAAATGAGTTTAAAACAATGTAGTTTATCGCCATATGAATATTCATATTTAATATTATTGTTTTCACAGATTTTTCTGGATATTGCCAGGCCAAGCCCGACAGAACTTGATGAGGAATCTTCTTTGTAAAACCGATTAAAAATTAGATCAGGATGCTTAATCGCAGATTTACCACTATTTGAAAATGTGATGTAATTCTCAGTCGTTTCAATGCTTAAAATTCCTTTTTTAGTATCGTGCTTTATTCCGTTTGATATAAAGTTATTTATCAGTATTTCAGCGACAATCGGGCTCATTTTTAATTTAATGTCTGAATTAAAAGAGCTTGTTAGTGTGATCCCCTTTAGGCTGATCAACTCCTTAAACTCTTCTAGCTTTTGTTCAATTATATTTCTGAAATTAATTTCCTGTTGATCATCAAATTGCTTATTTTCTATCTTGGTAAGGAGTACTAAATCTTTGTTAAGCTTTGATAATCGGTGTATGGAACGATGTATTGAATTTAAGGATTCTGATTGTGCTTCGTCAAAATTATTATTATCGAGCAAGGATTCAATTTTACTCTTAATGATGGCCAGTGGAGTTTGAATTTCGTGAGAAGCATCTTCCGAGAATTGTTTTAGGTTCTGATAATCTTTAATGGCCTTATTGGTAAGGTTGCTGAGCACGATATTTAATTCATTAAATTCATGAATATTTGATCGAATCACTAAAAGTGGTTCTTGTTTATGGAGTGAAAAGTTTTTGGCTAATTCTAGGTTTTTGTAAAATGGCGCCCAAATTGATTTTGTAATTTGTCGATTAATGATGATCAGACAAACAATTAAAATGATAAATCCTAATAAAGTTATGACTGCTAAGCTTTGTAACAGATCCTTCGATTCAAGTTTAGATTCTCGGATAATGATTTTGTAATACTTTCCATTAATTTTTTTAACTGTTGTCAGTTGTCTGAAATCTTCCTGTTTTCTTGATTTACTTACGCTTACTTTTGTATCCGAATATTTTAAGTAGGTTTTTTGCTTTTTAATCCGATCGATATTGGTGAAAGGTTCAAGCGTATAAAAATGATCATGCTTGTCGATATCGTAAACAATTCGGTTCAGTGACGACTTGAGTTTTTCGTCCATCTCTTCCCGAATTACATAGGAGAGTACAAAATAAGTCACACCTCCCATCATTACTAAAATAAGTAAGGAGAAAATCAGGTAGCGAAGACTTAATTTATTAAGTAGTTTCATTGATTAGATGTTAGATAGATGCTAGACACAAGATATTAGATTCAAGATATTTAATGTTAGAGTTAAACTTTAGTAAGATTCTCATCTCTTCCATTAATCAATAATCATTTATCACTAAACTTATATCCCATTCCATAAACCGTTTTGATATAGTCATTTCCACCTTTCTTCATTATTTTTTTTCTCAGGTTGTTAATGTGGGTGTAAATAAAAAAGAAATTGTCGGCCAAATCAATGTCATCGCCCCATAAATGTTCCGCAATTGATTCCTTTGTGAGAATGCGGTTTTTATTGGCAATAAAGAAATTAATTAATTCAAATTCCTTTTTGGTTAAAGTAAGCGTTTTATCATTGACAGAAACTTGATTTATTTCCGGATCAATCTCAATTTCATTAAAGATAATTTTGGTGGCTCCTTCAAACTTTCTTCTCCTGAGTAACGCTTTTATGCGTGCATTTAATTCTGCAAGATGAAAAGGTTTGGTTAAATAATCATCGGCACCAATTTCTAAACCACTAATTTTATCATCGAGTGAATTTTTTGCAGAAATAATTAGCACACCTGTATCCTGATGTTTTTTCTTTAATAATTCGATCAATTGTAAGCCACTTCCACCAGGCAAAGTAATGTCAACCACTGCAATATCATAATGATAAAGTTCAAGTTTTTCCTCGGCAGAACTATAATTTGAGGCTGTTTCACAAACATAATTTTCTTTGCTTAGATACTGGCAAACGGCATCTAATAATTCAATTTCATCTTCTATAATCAGGATTTTCACACTACAAATTAAAGCATTAAATCTAAAGGAAAGTTAAAGAAAGATAAATGAAGATTAAAATAAAAATTCTATTCTTTGCTATATTCACCGTTGATGGGCTTATATTTTTATATTAAATATGAATTAGCATGATTAAAGGGCTTAGAACTTAGATAAACTGGCAGTAGATACTATGATCTAAAAATTATCCTTATCTAAGTAATTTACCTATACCTTCTCTGCAATTAATGAGCTATTTTTAAGCTCAATAAATTTTAAGCTAATTCTGAATGTCATTAATCTATCGTATCCTTTTATCTGTTTTTTTCCTCCTTATTTTGGGATCGTTTGCTTTTATGAGTATTCAGAAAAACCCCAGTGAAAAAATATCATCGAATGAGATTGAAAATAAAGTGAGTTTGATGGCAAGTACCTGCTGGAAACTTCGTGAAATCGATACTGATTCTGCTGTAAAAATAGGATTAGAAGCTTTAGCTTTAGCAGAGCGGCATCAGATTGAGCGTGAGATTCCCCGAATTTGTAATTTCCTGGGTGTGGTTTATATGCATTATTTGTATGACTCAAAACCTGCAATTCCTTTTTTTCATAAAGCATTGCAATATAGTATAAGTAGAAATGATTCCGTTCAGATGGGCCATGCGTATAATAATTTGGGAGATGCGTTTATGCTAACCGGCAATGCTCCATTAGCACTTGAATATGCTGAAAACTCCTTAAACATATTTAAAGAACTTAAGCATCCGAGTGGTATCGCCTATGGTTATATCAATTTAGGCTTGGTATATCGACTCAAAAAAGACTATGAAGAATCGCTTAGATATTTTGAAAGGGCTATGGAAATCAGAATTGAACAGGGAGATGAGATAGGTCTCGCTTCTGTATTGCTCGAACTGGCAACCACTAATAAAGATAAAGGAGATTTGGAATTAGCAATGGATCTCTATGAGGAATCATACAAACATCATATGGCAATTAATAATGTGAGTTATACCTCTTTATCGTTGAATGGTATTGCCGATGTTCATTATTTAAAAGGCGATTATGAGGAGGCACTTAAATATTATAATCGTTCAGTAACGTTAGATATAACTAAAAAAAGACGAACAGCCTTAATAGAAGATTATTTTGGTTTGGCACTTGTAAATGCACAAATGGGAAATAGAATGGCCGGTGAATTGGATTTGAAGAAGGCTCATGAAGAGGTCGATAAAATGAATTTACCATCAATAATTCTTAAGCTTTATGAAAATTACGCCACTTTTTATAAAATTTTGGATGATTATAAAATGGCCACAGCAAGTTTAGATAAGTTCCTTACACTTTATGATTCATTGTTGGCCATTCAAAAATTTCAAATTTTAAATGAAACACAAAATAATTTTTTCATTAAACAAAATCTCAATAAAGCCCAGCATGATATTGAAACAAATGGATTGGTAAGAAAATATTTGATGGTCATTATGACCTTAATGCTTGTACTAATAAGTTTTATTATATGGCGGCTTAGGGTGAACAGAAAGTTGAATAATAAACTAAAACTGGTGAATCAGTCAAAAGATAAATTATTTTCTGTCATTTCACATGACCTTAAGACTCCTTTTAATTCATTACTTGGTTTTAGTGAAATTCTTATAGAGAATATAAAAGATTCTAACTATGAGGATGCTGGTAAATATGCCAAGATAATTAATAGCTCATCGAAAGAAAGCTTAAACCTCTTAACAAACTTATTAAACTGGTCAAGATCGCAAACCGGCAGAATTGAATTCAAACCCGAACAAATTAAACTTGAAACAATATTTATAGATTTGAGTGCTTTCTTTAAAAATGAAGCTGAAAGATATAAGATAAATCTGGTGTTTAAAGATGAAATAAATGCAATTGTAAATGTTGACCCCAATATTTTAAGAGTGATACTTACGAACCTTATTTCAAATGCATTGAAATATACGCAAAAAGGTGGATTGATAAATGTGGGTGCAATTAAACAGAAATCCCAGATCATAATAAATGTGCAGGATAATGGTATTGGAATGTCAGCTGAAGTTGTGAGAAATTTTTCAAATAATAAGAATACTGTGAGTACTGAAGGCTTAAATAAAGAAAAAGGAACAGGATTGGGACTCATCATTTGCAAAGATCTTATAGAAATTCACAGAGGTAAAATTTCTGTGAAAAGTGAATTAGGAAAAGGGAGCGTTTTTCAGATTGAATTACCTGCAATTTTATAAAGAAGTATTTGTGATTTATTATAAAATAAATAATCCTTGAAGCTGGATTTATAATATTTTATTTATTGGTAGAAGATTAAACTGATTAATAGTACTAAGTATTGAACCTCATTCCATATTTATAACCTTTCTAATACAATTTAACATTCCTTAACATTTTTATTAAAATCAAGTGTAACATTAGGCCGTTTACACAGTAATTGTATATGGAGTTGCACCTCTAACATGGAATAGGGTAAATTAAATTTAAACCAAGTTCCAAAGATGAAACATAATGCATTGACCTTGATCCTCGTGCTTTGCTGTACCGCAATTTTTGCACTTAATACCGATAAAAAATATTATAATACTAAAAAAACCATAAAAGCTCCCCTTATTGATGGGCAATTAGACGAAAGCGTTTGGGATCAGGTTGAATGGACAGGCGATTTTATTCAATCGACCCCAAATGAAGGGGAGCTGCCTTCGCAACGGACTGAATTTAAAATACTTTATGATGATAATAATTTATATGTTTTTGTAAAAGCCTATGATTCTGAACCTGATAAAATTTCACGATTATTAGCTCGAAGAGATCATTTTCCGGGAGATTTTGTGGAGATAAATATTGACAGTGATTTAGACCAACAAACGGCCTTTTCTTTTTCTGCATCAGCCTCCGGAGTTATTGGGGATGAGGCAATCTCGCAAGGTGGGCGAAACTGGGATGGCAGTTGGAATCCAATTTGGTATTTAAAAACTTCAATCGACGATGAAGGTTGGAATGCTGAATTCCGAATTCCTTTTAGTCAACTCAGGTTTGGTGTGAAAGATAATCATACTTGGGGAATACAAGTAATGCGAAATCTTTTTCGAAAAGATGAGCGATCAACATGGCAATATATTCCTCAAGATGCGCCAATTTCACTTTCCTTATTTGGAGAACTCAATGGGATCAGTGATATTAAACCAAATCGACAAGTAGATATTGTGCCTTATACTTTAGCCAAAACTGAAACTTTTGAAAAAGAAATTGGGAATCCATATGCCGATGGTTCGAATTCAAATTTAGCGGTAGGTGTTGATGGAAAAATTGGAATTACAAACGATTTAACCTTAGATTTTACAATTAATCCTGATTTCGGTCAGGTTGAAGCAGATCCTTCTGAAGTTAATCTTTCCGCATTTGAATCTTATTTTTCTGAACAGCGTCCATTTTTTATAGAAGGTAAAAGTATTTATGATTATCGTCCGTCGGATGGGCCTGTGGTTAGTGATTTTAGAATGGATAATCTTTTTTATTCCCGACGGATTGGACGTCGGCCACACTATTATCCCGAATTAGGAGATGATGAATATGCCGAAGTACCTGAAGCAACAACCATTTTAACTGCATTTAAGCTTTCAGGAAAAACAAAAAATGGCCTATCCATCGGAATCATGGAAAGTCTTGCTGCTGAAGAAAAGGCCAAAGTTGACTATCTGGGATCTGAACGCGAAGTTAGTGTTGAACCTATGACCAATTATTTTGTGGCTCGAATCAAACAAGACTTTAGCAAAGGGGTGACGACTCTGGGAGGTATGATTACAGCCGTAAATAGAGATATTCCTTCGGAGGATTTATTGTTCCTTCCAAAATCGGCTTATACCGGTGGGCTCGACTTTAAGCATTATTGGAAAGAACAAACTTATTATGTTGGATTAAATGCAAATTTTAGTCATGTGAGAGGGAATGAGGAAGCCATTACCAATTTGCAGAATTCTTCGGCACGTTATTATCAAAGGCCAGATGCCAATCATCTTGAGCTGGATGAAACCATGACCGAATTAACAGGAACAGCTGCATCATTAAAAGTTGGAAAACAAGGCAACGGAAAATGGCTGTTTGAATCAAGTGTAACTTATCGTTCACCAGGCTTTGAAATTAATGATATTGGATATATGCGTCTTTCTGATGTAATTCACCATGGTACCTGGGTTGGGTATTATATTCGAAAGCCATTCGGGATATTCGAAAATTTCTATTTAAATAATAATTATTGGGGTAGTATGAATTTTGATGGTAAAATACTATCCTTCGGACAAAATATAAATTTCAATACCAAATTAAAAAATAAGTGGAATTTCAATGGTTCCATAACCCATAATGGGAGAAATTATTCGGTAAGTGGGTTGCGTGGTGGTCCCGCTTTATTATTACCCGGTCGAATAAGTTATAATGTGAATATTAATTCTGATGGTCGGAAAAAAATTAGGTTTTATACAGGCTTTTGGCTTAATCGAGGGAAATTAAATTACACCACCTCCAATAATTTTTGGGGTGGAGCAACCTATCGCCCAATGGATGCTTTAAGCGTATCACTTTCCGCATCTATTGATAGTTATAAACAGGAACTTCAATACATCAGTGAGCAGGAAATGAATGGGGATGCAAGATATATTTTGGGTAGCATCGATCAAAAAACACTTAGTTTAACCTTACGTGTAAATTATAACCTAACTCCCGATTTAACGATTCAATATTACGGTTCACCTTTTACATCAGCAGGTGAATACTCAGCCCTTAAGCAAATCACCGACTCACAGTCCGATCAATATAGCAATCGATTTCATGAATTTTCAGCAAATCAAATTTCGTATGATAATACAGCTGAAGTTTTTAGTGTAGATGAAGATTTGGATGGAAACACCGATTACGCATTCGATCAGCCCAATTATAATTTTGCACAGTTCCGATCAAATTTAGTGGTTCGTTGGGAATATGTGCCTGGGTCAATTTTATATCTGGTTTGGTCGCAAGGCAGAACCATGTCGGATGCCAGCGGTGAGTTTGATTTTAATCAAGGCATAAATGATTTATTTTCGGTTCATCCGCAAAATATTTTCCTGATTAAATTCAGTTATCGCTTTTCGTTGTAGAATTTGATGCAAGGATGTTTCGATCCCGGGCATTTCGATACTTTCTGCTACGCAGAACAATCAACGTCCGATCTGTGCTGCACCCTGAGTGTCCCGACCTTGGTCGGGATGTATCGAAGGGTGCAATATCATTACATCTAAAAAAAAGCCCACCTTCCGATGAGCTTAACAATTAACTTTGACTGTTTTTCTATTCTTTCTCTATGTGAAATCCTTCCACCTGAGCCTTTAATTCTGCACTGGGACGAAAATGCAGTTTGAGTTGTTTTACATTATTTGAAGTTACTTCTTCGGCGGTGGCTGAAGATTCACTATGAACAGAAACACTAAAGCTTCCCAGACTGCCCAGTCTGACAATTCTTCCATCTTCCAATGCCTGAGGAATGACTTCTGTGAGCGCCATCAATACGGCATAGATATCCGTTTTGCTGACGGTCGACATTAGGGCAATTTGTTTCGATAGGCTATTTAAGGTTAATTCTCCCTGATTTACAGCAACGGCATAAAATCTTTTTACTGCTTCGGGTTCGCGCGGGTTGATGCGTGTGATGGCTTTAATTTTAATCGACATGATAATGGTTTTTAATGAATATGAGGTTAATTATCAAAAATTAATTCCATGTTTCATTTAAATGTCCTCATGCCTTTTTTGTAAAAGCGATTAATTTAATACAGTTTATAGGCACTTATGCAGCTAAACATGCCCAAAATAGTTTAATAATAATTGTTTTACTTTTTTGTAAAAAACGTATATGTAAAGCACAATTTTAAATTTCTTTTGAATAAACTGCAAAAACCTTTTGAGTAAAGTGGAAAAACCTTTTGAGAAAAGTGAAAAAACCTTTTGACCAATCTGTTGGTTCCTTTTGAGGTTTTAAAGAAGATGAAATACAAAATAGCAGATGTTTGCTGAATTTTAGCTAAAATGTTAAGGTTAGTAAGGGTTTTTATGCAGGCTCATTTTCCATTTCGTTTAATACTTTCATGGTTTCAACACTTACGTTGGTGACCCTTTTAAGCAAATCAATCACTTGATCTTTATAGTCGGCGATGCTGGGGTCTTTGGGTTTATGCACCCTGAGTGTTCCGATGAAATCGAAACGTATCGAAGGGTGATGGTAGGCATTTCGATACAATCTCGACTTTGTCTCGATCACTCAATGTCCAATCCATAAGAAAGAACAAAAAAAAGGCCGGTAAAAAACCGACCTTTCACTTTTACTCATTTATAAACTCATCAAAGGTTTTTAGGTTTAATTCACCCATTTTTATCTTTTTTGTCAATTTTGAAAAATCTGTTTTTGCTTTTTCAAAACGCTCTTCAATCATGACGATATTATCTAGTTCATTACTGCTGGGTTTGTCGTAACTGCCGGCAATTTTAGCATATAAATCAGACATCTTCTCTCTCAATTGAGGTTCTGCGCTTCCAACATAATTATCACCTGTGGTAATAACCAGCGTTTCTTTAAGCGAATTTAAAGTTTCAACTAATTTCTTATTGTCTGCCTTAGCTTCTAAAATCGCATCTAACTGATACACCAAATATGCAAGGTCTTGGTTCATATTGTACATTTTTATGGTGGTATTGTGTTTAAATACGCGATCTTCTGCCGTTAGACCGGCATGCTCATCATAAATAACTTCAAACACATGCTCGAAAACATCTTTACCTTTTGTAATAATTGCTTTATACTTTCCTGCCTTTACTCTAACTGTTGTAAATCCACCAAAACTGAAAGTTTTTCCTTTGGCAATTTTTGGTTGCTTGATACTATATGCCCAATTCACAATATTAATTCCCTTTGATTTTCCTGCGCCAAGGGTAGAAATAACGTTCCCTTCCATATCCTGAATTTCTAAGGTCATTTTACCAAAAGTATGACGTTTTGGAAGCAGGTATTTTATTTGAACAGCAGTTGATGGATTTGACCCGATAAATTGGGTTTCAGTGCCAAAACTGCCTCCAAAACCACTTTGATCTCTCATTACTGTAGGTTTGCTTTTAAAGAAATGCAAGGTTTCCTTTAACACATCAGCTGTAATTTCTCGTAAAGGAGAAATGTCGTCAATAATAATAATACCCCGACCATGAGTTGCTAAAATCAAATCGTTGGTTTTCTTATTAAGTTCAATATAATGAACCGCCACCGGAGGTACATTCTTTGTAAATTTACTCCAACTTTGGCCACCATCTAAAGTGATGTATAACCCGAATTCTGTTCCCAGAAAAAGCAGATTCGGATTGAGGTAATCTTCCTGGATATTCCTTACAAAGCCTACCACTTCATCGGTAATTATGCTTTTCCAGGTTTTACCAAAATCTGTGGTTTTATAGGTATATGGTGTAAAATCACCAGTAGTATGACCTTCAAATACGGCATAGGCGGTTCCTTTATCAAATGAACTGGCCTCTATATGATATGCCCATGTATTCTTTGGTAAGCCGGGAATATCTGTAGCCGTATTTGTCCACGTTTTACCACCATCTGCTGTTAATTGTACATTTCCATCATCGGTTCCTACCCATATCAAATTTTCGTCTAATGGTGATTCGGCAATGGTAAAAATGGTAGTATGATTTTCTGCTCCTGAGTTATCAGTCGATAAACCACCTGAATTTTCCTGTTCCTGTTTGCTTTTATCATTGGTCGTTAAGTCTGGCGAAATGATGGTCCATGTGTCGCCCATGTCTTCAGATTTGTGTAAAAACTGACTACCAATATAAAAACGATCAGGTGCATGTGAACTTATCGCGATCGGAGCATTCCAGTTAAAGCGCAATTTTGGGTACCCTTTTACCGGTAAAGGCTGTACGGTTTTAATTAATTTATTGTCAACATCGTAACGCCATACATTTTCAGCGCCTTGCATTTCAGAATAAATAATATTTTTTGTGGGATGTTTATATACCCTGAATCCATCACCACCACCAATTGAATTCCATTCTCTGGCACCGATTCCTCCACTTGCCGAACTAGGACCATACCAACTTCCGTTGTCTTGCAAACCTCCATAAACATTATAAGGCTCCGCATCATCAACACTCACATGATAAAACTGAGATAGGGGTAAGCCTTCAACAATTTCCATGGTAGTTCCTCCATTCCACGAACGATAAACTCCGCCATCTGTTCCTACATACATTCTATCTGAATCGTTGATGTCAAATACCATATCATGAATGTCACTATGCATATTCCCCAGACTTTTAAAAGTTTTTCCTCCATCTCTTGAAATAGAGCCGGTCAAACCAGCTTTAAGCACAACGTCAGGGTTTTTAGGATCAACAACTATTTTTGAAAAATAGAATGGCCGAACGGTAATTCCAAAATCATTGTTTAGCTGTTCCCAGCTTTCACCTGCGTTATCGCTTCTGTAAAGTCCTTTTCTTAAATCCTCTTCAGCTTCAATAATGGTATAAAGGACTTTTGGATTGGAAGGTGCAACAGCAATGGCCAGTCGACCTAATTTCCCCGCAGGGAATCCATTGTGAATTTTTTTCCATGTTTTACCTGCATCTGTTGATTTATAGAGGGCACTATACTCACCTCCCGATTCAAATGACCATGCAGTACGTCTAAATTCCCACATCGAAGCATAAAGGATATTTGGATTTGTTGGATCCATGGCTAAATCAGCAGCTCCTGTTTTTTCATTGATATAGAGTGCTTTTTCCCAGGTAGCTCCGCCGTCTGTTGTTTTATAAACACCTCTTTCGTCGCTATCTGACCAAAGTGCACCTAAAACGGCAACATAAATCTCATTTGAGTTTTTAGGATTCACAATAATATTTCCGATACGTTCTGATTTTTCAAAACCTATTTTTTCCCAATTGGCTCCACCATCTTTTGACTTGTACAATCCATCGCCTATCGAAACACTATTACGTGGCCATGTTTCGCCCGTACCAACATAAATTACATTATCAGGATCGTTCGGATCAAGTGCTACGGCACCTATCGACTGGCAATAATCATCAAAAATAGGATTGAAAGTTGTGCCTGCATCATTCGATTTCCAAACCCCACCACCTGCTGTTCCGGTATAAATAATCCGTGGGTTGGTTGGGTGAACTTCCATATCGTTGATTCTGCCACTCATTAATGCAGGGCCGATATGTCGTGCATTTAAATCGCCAAATAAATCATTGGCTTTGATGGGTTCGGGAGTTTGGGCATTTATAAACAATGGTAAAATACCAAAAGTAAAAATCAATGCATAATATATTTTTTTCATCGAAATATGTTTTAATTAGCGGTTAGATGAAACTTACATGAAAGATTTTTAAAAAAGCTGTTTTTATCAAACATACTTGTTTCATTTTACTATGGTTTGATTCAAAAAAGAAAACCTCCAATTTTGATAGAATGGAGGCTTTTAGAAAACTATTTTATGACAGGATCTGCTTCTACGGCAACCTCTTCCGGAAATTCAAATTCCTTTTCATCAATTTGAGGATTTAGCTCAATTTTATCGATGGTGATAGTTTGACCGGGCTGACCTTTTATTCCTTGTGTTAATGAATGGGGCAGAAACAGACCGTCAACTTCTTCATAGTCGCTCATTTTTGATTCAGACATTTGACCTTTCATCGGACCTGATTTAATCTCAGTGTGTGCCACCAAAGGAACAAAATTTTCGGCATCGAAGAAATAGTATATGATATCATCTACTTTAATTCCATCAACAGTGATAGGGGTTTTGGTAAGCTTCATTTTAAAAGTCTCAGTTCCATCAATGGTTTCTTTACCCATTAACTCAAGAGCATATCCATTTTTTTTATAGTTCAGAAATGGATCAGGAAAATCGTTCATTTGAAGTTTCATGTTATCAGTGGTTTCCTGGTCGGCTTTTTCAGCTTTTTGGGTCATAAAATTGCTGCTCCATAAAACTTCTCCGTTAAAAACGCCTTGTTTAATTTCTTTACCCTGAAAGGTAATGGTAGTCATTTGTTTGCCATTTTTTAGCTGAACCATTTCTACAGGAATTTCCATTCCACCCTGGTTTACTTTGGTATTCATTTTTATACCTTCCACCTTATTCCATTGGTCTATTCCTCCGGTATTTTCGAAATAGTTGGCAATAATTTCATCCACTGTTTGCGCATTGATTTGTGTCGAAAAAACTACAATTAATGCGACGCATAATAGTTTTAAATTTTTCATAAAATTTTGATTTTGGAAATAGTTTGGTTTGATTCTATGGTTTAATAATACTAACAATAAAAGTATCGTTTTTTTTGTTTGATTTTACAAAATTAAAATAAAGGGTACAGATGACATTTCGATAAAATCTTCGACTTCGTCTTGATTACTCAATGTCCTCTGGGTTTATGCACCCTGAGTGATTTGCGAAGGGTACTTGTGCTGAGCCTGTCGAAGCATCGAAGGGTGACAATTCAATATACTTCGATAAACTCAGCACAGGCATCTCGATTTTGGCGAGATCACTCAATGTCCGATTATTACTGACCTTAAAATCCCAATCTGATTTGAGCTTCCGTTTTATCAATCCCACTTCTACGAAAGGGATGTGCCTCGGTGTTAAAAAGATGATCGTCGAAATCAAAATTATTTTGATGATGCGAGAACGTGAGAAATAAATACTTCATGGTTTCAGCAAAGAAAAAGGTTGGCATATAATCTTTTTTCTCCATGGTTTCTACATTGGCTACTGAGGTGAATGCTACTTCGGTTTGGCAATATGCTTTCAGGTCAGCCCAAAATTGTTTATTCATAGCCAGATAACTATTGTCGCCGTTTAAATGATATAAATAATAGGCCGATTCGATAATCTCAGGATTTAAATTATAAGCCGGATAAGTAGGTTTTTCTAGTTTGTAATCATAACCTGATGGCTCTAAACCGTATTTATTCCAGAGCCAGCTCCAGGTTTGTTGATGACTTTCAGCTCGCTCCATATCGCCCGATAAGGCAAGTATTGCAGGGAAGAAAGCATCATACAGTGTAACCACCGAACTGGTGCGTTCGCCGGTATTCATGTTTACCCTTCCGTACCATAATTTTTCATCGTATTGTTCAGCTAAATATTGATGAATGCCAGCAATACTTTCATCCCAAATCTCACCCATTTCAGGATCTCCAAACATCAAAAAACTTTTGTATAAATATTCGTAATAAGAGTCTACTCCTGCACAAATATGACTGGTTTCTGAAACCCATTCACCCGTTTGCACATCAATTACATCGCCAATTAAGCCAATGGGGGAGCGTCGCTCATATATTGCTAATGTTGCCCTTTTTCCTGCCTGATAGTATTTGGGGTCTTTGGTATAATAACTTAAAATCCCCATCTCAAACGTATACGTTCCTGCTTCGGCAACATTTACCGTATCTCCTCGGGCTATTCCTGTTTTAAGGTTAACCCAGTATTTCGGAATCCCTGTTTTTGTATCAAAAGCAGGCATCATGCGGTCGGCAAAATCTCGGGCTTTATCCAAAATCAATGGATTATTCGATAATTCATACATGGCGAGTAATCCTCCTAAAATGCGAATATTAACCTCAAATATTTTTGCATCAATGTTTTTATCGAAGTTTAATGAATCAACCACATACTTTTCAATTTCCTTGGTTTCTTCCATTAATCCCATTAAATGGAGTGTGCTATAAGCATCAATAGGTGAAATATAAAGTGGCTCGTCATACCAATCGGTAAATGATTTTGAAAGTGGCGCAAGGGCATCATGGCCCCAAGCATATTCTTTGTAAGCTTTCCATGATCGGAGGGTTTCATTAATCACCTCTTGTGCGAGTTGATTATTTTCAGTCTGATCAATTGTTTTTTTTGAAGAATTATTTTGGCAAGAAATAAATACCAGTGTAACTAAAAGGCTTAATATGATTTTTTTCATGAGGTATAAATATTGATTTGAAATGTAAATATAGGGGAAAGTTTTTTTGTTATCAATCATCAGTTGATAATACTCAATTTCCTTTTCTTCGCAGCACACTGAGTGTTCTGCCGATATTAACTAATAATTTCCTGATCAATGAGATTTTGAATTCTGAGGACTAATTCTTCTGCGGAATGACCTTGGGGTTCAATCGGATCTAAGACAGTAAATTTCAGCTTTTCTCCAAAACTTAATGGATAGGCTCCAAACCTGAGTAAATTATGATTCCCCTTGATGGCAAATGGAACAATTAATGCCGAAGGCGAAACTTTTAGTAAGGTTTTAATTCCACCGGATTGAAAGGTCCTGAGTTTTCCAGTTCTGGTGCGGGTTCCTTCAGGGAAAATACAAGCGGAATAATTATTTTTTTCGATGAATTGTCCAAGTCTGATGATTTCTTTAATGGCTTGGGTAGGGTTTTTACGATCGATGATGGCTGAACCACTATGTCGCAGGTTATAAGAAATGCTAGGAATGTGTTTCCCCAAACTCTTTTTGGAAATAAATTTGGGATGATTTTTTCGGAACAACCATAATATGGCCGGAATATCATAAGTGCTTTGATGGTTTGATACAATTATGAGTGGTCGATCAGTTGGTAAATTGTATGATCCTTGAACTATAATTTTTGCCCCAATGATTTTCAGGCTTTTGAATATCAATAAATTTAAAATACTTACTGATTTTTTATGACAATTATAACCCCATATGTTTTTACAAATAACCTGAATAGGATGAAAAACGAGCAGTATCAGCCCAAAAACTATAAAGTATAAAGGTGTAAAAATATGAGATAGTAATTTTTTCATCTACGAGATTGCTTTAAAGTATAAAAATACAAATTAACATGGTAGCAATAATGGTAGATCATAAAAACATCCAAATTTAAAAGGATGTGATTTTAGTTAATCAAGCCCTAATTCTTTTAGTTTTTTATCTGTTCTTTCAGAAATTTCATCAAACTTTTTTTGATATTTTTCTTCAGCGGCACAGCCATAAAAATTTGTCCATTTAGTTGCCCAGTCCATACCTTCCTGAGCTAGTGCCATGTATTTTCCAGCAAGTTCCATATCCATCGGATTTTTCATGTACGCTTCTAAAAGCTTAATGCTTTTGTCGGTCCACTTCTCGTAATCTTCCAGAAAGTCATCACAATTTTGTGTTTCACTTTTAGTTGAAATTTCTGTTTTTTCATCAGTTGTAGAATTTTTGTCATTTGATTCTGATGAACTTCCACCACAAGAAACAAGAAGGAACACGCTGATTGCGAGTAAATAAGTTGTTTTTTTCATGATTTTATTATTTTGATATTTGGCATTAATTGAAACTTCATATAGGATGAGTCAAGCGAAATTTCACATCAAATATAATAGAAAGATGAGTAAATAAAAAATAAATTGAAAATCGGAAATTGAAAATTTTTAGCTGTCGATAGCCTTAAAGTCATCTTTGGTAACTCCGCATACTGGGCAGGTCCAATTGTCTGGGATATCCTCAAATGAAGTTCCGGGGGCAATTCCTGAATCAGGATCACCTTCTTCGGGGTCATAAATTAAACCACAAACCGTACATTGGTAGCATCGTTTTTTCGGATCTTTTTTTTCAGCTTTGGCTTCAATACTTTCATCATGATCGGCGATATAAGTAGGAGCGTTCTTTGGTGAAATCCCTTTGATAACACTGCGGTAATATTCGTATGTGAGCGGAGTTGCATTTTCAGCCACCACATCCATGTCAATCACATCTCCTATAAAAAGTAAATGGGTTCCGGTATCAATGGTTTCAGCTAGTTTACAATCGAAATAGGCTACTGTTTTTTCTAATAATATTGGAGATCCTAGTTCACCAATTTTATGTTGAACCGCATCAAATTTGCTAACTTCACGTCCCGACTTAAAGCCCCATGGACCCAAAAAATTTAAATCAACATCCTGGGCTAATACAGAAATACTAAAGGCTTTGTTCTTAATGATAAAATCGGTTGTGAGATTATCTTTATTCGAAGCTACTGCAAACCTAACCGGATCGGCGGTTATTTGAAATGCGGTATTGGAAATATGTCCGGTCATTTGCTGTCCGTCCGTTGCACTTACAACATACAAACCATAAGTGATTTTAAATAATGCTTCTTGATTCATGAATGTAAATTTATGAATTATAAGTTAAAAGTTAATAAAATGAATTTATTTTCTCTTGTAATTTATAATTCAAAATCAGGAAGGCATTATTCTTCCAACCAAGCTGTAATTTTTTTATCGAAAGGTTTTGTTTTTGGAGTAACAAAATCTACTAAATGGCCATCTTCGTTAATAAAGTATTTTTGAAAATTCCAGGTAACTTCCGAATCTTTAACCCCATTTTGGTTTTTTTGCGTTAACCATGCATAAATGGGATGAATATCATCTCCTTTTACCGAAATCTTGTTCATCATGGTGAAGCTAACACCATAGTTTTGCTCACAAAATGTTTTTATTTCTGCATTGGTTCCAGGCTCTTGTTTGCCAAAATTATTTGCCGGAAAACCTACAATTTCGAAACCTTCGCCACCATAAGTTTCATAAAGTTCTTGCAATTCTTCGTATTGAGGAGTTAGTCCACATTTTGATGCAGTGTTAACAACCAGGATTTTCTTTCCCTTAAATATTGAAAAATCAATAAGTTCACCTGTGATACTCTCAGCTTTAAAATCGTGAAAGCTTTTTTCTTGTGCGCTGGTCATACCTACAATGCTTATTAGGATGATTGATATAAATATTTTTTTCATGTTTCTATTTTAGAATGAAGTACAAAGATATACTAAAACATATTATTTGGAATAGCTCTAAATAGAATTAACAATTGATTAACAGTTCTTATAAAAACCCAATATTTGAATTACATTTGCAGTTGCATTTTAAGCTTATGTTAAAACTTCGGAAACTTAATTTAAATCCTCTCGAAAGGCGAACATTTAAACTTCACACAATTTATACTTTGATTGAAGGTGTAATTTTAGGAGTGCTGGCTTTGAATGAGTTTGTGTTTTTAAAAAGTTTATTCGGGTCAAATTATCAGCTTGGTTTTTTATTTCAGTTTAGTGCAGTTGTTTTTGTTTTTTTACTTTTTGTAAATGAGTTTCTGAGACGAATTAAGAATCGAAAAAAATTACTTCAATTTACTGGACTCATTACGCGATTACCATTGCTGTTGCTCATCTTTTTTCCGCGATCGGCAGCCTCATTTCAGGCCGATTCCGTATATCACTATATTTTTCTGTTTATTTTCCTCATCTATTTTCTGGGTAATCCAATCATTTTTCCGAACATCAATTATTTATTAAAGGCAAATTACCAGGCACACAATTTCGCACATTTATACAGCATTTCTACTTCATTAAATAAAATTGTAATGCTGGTTGTTACCTTGGTTTATGGTTTATGGCTTGATGTAGATAATTATATTTTTGTTTATGTATTTCCGGTGATGGCTGTTTTGGGTGTAGGTTCAGTTTACTTGTTAACCAGTATAAATTTTCCTGTGGAGAAGCCAATTACAATCCGAAAGAGTGTTTTTCAGTCGGTTTTTCAATCAGCAAAAAATATGTATTGCATTTTAAAGGATAATGTTCCTTATCGTCATTTTGAGGTTGGCTTTATGCTCTATGGATTTGCATTTATGTTCACCACACCCATATTGTTTATCTATTTTTATGAAGAATTAAACCTGAATTATTTTAGCGTGGCATTTTATCGAAATGCTTATAATATCATTGCCATATTATTGTTGCCTTGGTTTGGTAAATTGATGGGACGAACTGACCCTCGGCTATTTGGAGTACTTACATACACTTCCTTAGGTTTGTATATTTTCTTTCTGGCATTAACTTCATACCTTCCATTTTACTTCGATATTTTTAATATCAGAATGTATTATTCATTATTGGGATATGTAGTGTTTCATGGCGTATTTGCGGCATCTATGGTTTTACTTTGGAATATTGGTTCATCCTACTTTTGTAAACCCGAAGAAGCAGGAACCTATCAATCATTACATTTATCGCTGGTTGGTCTTCGCGCAATGATAGGTCCGCTATTTGGCATCTTTTTTTACGAATTGTTTGGATTTACAGCTACATTTGGATTATCAATTGTATTTGTTTTAATGAGCATTTTTATCATGGTTTGGTCCTATAAACGTGAATCCATTTCGATATCCACTACGAAATCTGATAGTTGTTGATTATGAGTTTTAAACCCAAAGATATTTTTAAAATTTTAGGACCGGGAATTGTGGTAGCAGCTACAGGTATTGGTGCCGGTGATTTAATTGCGGCAGCAGTTTCAGGAGCTCAATATGGTTACGCTTTACTCTGGGCTGCGATAATTGGAGCTATTTTAAAATATGTTTTAAATGAAGGTGTTTCGAGATGGCAATTGGTAAATGGCTCAAGCTTGATGCAAGCCTGGACAGAGAAATTAAACGCTCTATTTAGTTGGTATTTTTTTGTTTATTTGATTATCTGGTCATTTATTGTAGCGGCTGCATTGATGGCAGCTTGTGGTTTGGCGGCACATGCCATAATCCCTGATTTAAGCGTAGCACAATGGGGAGTTTTGCATTCTGTTTTAGCAGCGTTTTTGGTTATTGCAGGTAAATATCGTTTGATTGAAAAAATGATGAAGTTCTTTATTGCCTTGATGTTTGTTATTACAATTACAAGTGCGGTATTGATTAAGCCTGATCTGTTAGAAATTTTAAAATCCATTTTTATTCCTAGCATTCCTCCCGGTTCATTAAAATTTATTTTTGGTGTTATTGGTGGAGTAGGAGGTAGTGTTACGCTTTTAAGTTATGGGTATTGGATTAGTGAAAAGAAATGGAAAGGGAGTACATTTCTTAAGCAGAGTAGAATTGACTTAGGTTTTGCATATATACTAACAGGTTTATTTGGGCTTGCCATTATGATTGTTGCGGCAGGAACAAAACCAGATGTGATGCAGGGAAATTTAATGGTGTTAGAACTTGCCAATAAAATGGGAGAAGTTACAGGTAATGGTGGAAAATGGATTTTTCTGGTTGGCTTTTGGGGAGCCGTATTTTCATCGATGATTGGAGTATGGCATGGCATTCCTTATCTGTTTGCTGATTTTATACAACTGAAATTTAAAAAAGGAAAACTTGAGCAATCGAAACTGGCTCAAAGTAAATTTTATAAATATTATGTGCTTTATCTTGCGCTGCCTCCAATCATCCTACTTTTTATGGGAAAACCCGTTTGGATTGTAATTTTATATGCGGTTGCAGGAGCTTTTTTTATGCCATTTTTAGCAATGACATTGCTTTATTTAAACAATCAATTCAAGTGGTTAAAAGAGTACAAAAACTCATTAATAACAAAATTAATCTTAATATTTTCATTGATTATTTTTGCCTATTTGATGTTGAATGAACTTCTGAAGTATTTCTAAAGATGAATTTTAGCTGATAGGATATTTAATCTGATGAGATGCTAGAATTATAGAAATCAGATCTCGATCAACTCGATCTGACTAATCATTTTTATTTTTGTTTACTATTGATTCTCTAAAATCTTTCAAAAACACCCAAACCGAATAAAGCATAATCGTATTTAACAGGATCGTTATTGTCAAATTTTTGAAGTTGTGAGGTTAATTCTTCGACCGCTTTCCAATCACTTTGTTTACGACTAAGGATTCCCAATTTTCTGGCTACATTTCCGGAGTGTACATCAAGCGGGCAATAAAGCACTGAAGGTTTTACTTTTTTCCAAATCCCAAAATCAATCCCGTGTTCATCTTTGCGAACCATCCATCTTAAAAACATATTGAGCCGTTTAGCTGCTGAACCTTTAAGGGGATCAGCTAAATGTTTTTCTGTTCTATTTTGATGTGGCAGCGAAAAGAATAACTTTTTAAAATTTGAAATATCTTCGGCCACGCTTATGTTAGAGTATTCTGGAAAGAATACGTCTTCTAAGCTGGGTGATTTTAGATAAATTTCTTGTAATGATTTTAAAAAGAAAACACAGTCAATTCCGTTAAACGTACGGTGTTTAAAGTTCTCAAAAGCTAATAAGTCGGATTCTTCAAAATTTAGAATGAAATCATGAGGGGAATGATCCATCCACTCTATTATTTGAGAGGCATTTTTTAAAATGGTCTTGCGTTGTCCCCAGGCAAGGGTGGCGGAGAGGAATCCTGCTATTTCAATATCTTGTTTTTTCGAAAATTGGTGAGGGATTTTAATCGGATCAGTGTCGATAAATTCAGCTTGGTTGTATTGCTTGTATTTGGTTTCTAGCAATTCATAAAGTTCGTTATGTTCAAACTTCATTTATTTATTCTTCTTTTTTACCGTTTATATTAATAATTTTTATTCTCCCGTAACCTTGGTTAAGTTCATTTCTGAAATCGTAAAGCCCACCTAAAATTATTAATTTGTTTTCATCTACTAAATCAGCATATTTTTCGGCAGCAAGGTTAGCCTGATAGTGGATATTTCCAGCAATTTGTTCAATTAATGATTTATTCACATTTGCAATTGCCGGAATGAGATGATCTAATTCTTGTGCAATGGAATCAGGTTCTGACTCATATCCTGCAATAAATGCTTTAATAGCACCACAATCAGTATGACCAAGGATGAATAAAATAGGTGTCTTTAGGTGAAAGATTCCATAATCTACAGATCCTTCATTTGAATAAATCTGATTACCTATATTCCGAATTACAAAGATATCATTGAATGGATCATTCTGAAAAGCTTCCGTTTGAACTCTCGAATCGGAGCAGGTGACCAATGTCATAAATGGAGTTTGTTGTTCCTTATGACCTTCGAAAAAATCTTTCCCGGTTCGATCAATAAATTGTTGATTTGATTTCAGTAATTCTTCAATATAATTTTGCTTCATCATGAATTAAATTTATAAAAAAAAGCCTTCAATCATGTTTAAATGAGAGAAGGCCTTCAAGTCTTATATCGCTTTACTAAGCATTTATAATATTCTCCATACCTTTGTTAATAGCAGATTCATTCAGTGGAATCATTGAATGGTATCTTTCGGGCAACGATTTTTTTAAACCCTTAATCACATTTTCAATTTTTACAATCGGCCGCATCTTCATATAGGCACCTAATACCACCATATTGAAAATTTTGGTATTGCCCATTTCTGAAGCAAGTTTATTTCCTTCAATTTTAAAAATATTAATGTCTTTACGTTCGGGATGCCGTGAAATTCCATTTGGATCGTATAAAAGATAACCACCTGGCTTTACTGTCTTTTCAAACTTATCCATTGATTGTTGATTCAGGATAACCGCTGTGTCAAACTCAGTTAAAATTGGTGAACTTACTCTTTCGTCACTAATGATAACAGTAACATTTGCAGTTCCTCCACGCATTTCAGGGCCATAAGAGGGCATCCAACTAACTTCCTGATCTTGCATAATTCCGGAATAGGCAAGAATTTTACCCATCGATAAAACACCTTGTCCACCAAAACCTGCAATGATAATTTCTTCTGTCATTATTTTAAATTTTAAATCATTTTTGATTTGATCAATTATTTCGTTACCATTTCACCGTCAACTTTAATATCTCCTAAAGGATAAAATGGAAACATGTTATCAACCATCCATTCATTAGCATGAACAGGTGTCATCTTCCAACCAGAATTACAATTAGATACAATTTCTACGAAGGAAACTCCACCCTTTTTATCAATCTGGTTTTGGAATGCCATTTTAATGGCTTTCTTTGTTTTACGAACGTGAGCAGGTGTGTGCACTGCTTGGCGAGTTACAAAGTATGCACCATCTAAATGTGAAATTAACTCAGTCATTTTTATCGGGCTTCCCATCATTTGAACATCTCTTCCGTAAGGTGAAGTTGAAGATTTCATTCCGGGTAGGGTTGTAGGTGCCATTTGTCCACCGGTCATCCCGTAAATTCCGTTATTAACAAAAATGATTACGATATTTTCTCCACGATTAACAGCATGAATGGTTTCAGCAGTTCCAATCGCAGCAAGATCACCATCACCCTGATAAGTAAAGACAATCTTTTCTGGCCAACATCTTTTTATTCCTGTTGCAACTGCCGGAGCGCGCCCATGAGCTGCCTGTTGAATATCAACATTCATAAATTCATAAGCCAAAACAGAGCAACCAACAGGTGCTACTGCGATTGTATCTTCCTGAATGTCTAATTCCTCAATGGCTTCCATAATAATTCGATGGGCCGTTCCATGACCGCAACCAGGGCAATAACTTAATACCTTTTCAGTCATTAACTCAGTTTTTTTATAAACTAAGTTTTCAGGTTGAACAATTTCATTATATATTTCGTCTCTCATCAGATTATCCTCCTATTAATTTTTTTTCCAATGCATTAGCTACCTCAAGTGGTGAATGAATCATACCTCCCATTCGACCGTAATGCTCAACTTTTACTTTACCTTTAACAGCAAGTAATACGTCTTCAACCATTTGCCCAGAACTTAACTCTACTGCTAAAATGCCTTTAACATTGGCAGACAGTTTTTCGATTTCTTCGTAAGGAAATGGGAAAAGTGTGATTAAACGGAAAAGGCCGGCTTTAATGCCTTTTTCTTTCAATAATTGGATTGATTTTTGTGCAATACGCGCACTTGAACCATAGGCAACAAATAGATAATCTATATCATCATCACACTCAATTTTTTCAAATCGAATTTCTTTGGCTCTCATCTCATTGTATTTGGCCAGTAATTTTTCATTATGTTTTTCCTGTCGTGATGAATCCAGATCAAGAGAAGTGATAATGTTATGTTCGCGTGCCTTAGGTTTTCCAATTGTTGCCCAAGGTGATATCTTTTTTATTTCCTCATCAGTCCATCTTGGAACAGCATCTTTTAATTCAACTTTTTCCATCATTTGACCGATCACTCCATCGCTTAAAATCATAACCGGATTACTGTATTTAAAAGCTAAATCAAAAGCTAATGAAACAAAATCAGACATTTCCTGAACAGAGGCTGGTGCAAGCACAACCATGCGATAATCGCCATGACCACCACCTTTCGTAGCTTGAAAATAATCAGCTTGCGACGGCTGGATTGTTCCTAAACCTGGTCCACCACGTGCAACATTTACAATTACTGCCGGAAGTTCGGCTCCAGCTAAATATGAAATCCCTTCCATTTTTAAACTTATTCCAGGACTAGAAGAAGAAGTCATTGCTTTTTTTCCTACTCCTGCTGCCCCATAAACCATATTAATGGCAGCAACTTCACTTTCGGCTTGCAAAACCACCATACCTGTTCTTTCATGAGGTTTTTCAGCCATTAAGTATTCTATAATTTCTGTTTGAGGTGTGATAGGGTAACCAAAATAGGCATCAACTCCTGCTCTGATAGCAGCCTCTGCGATGGCTTCGTTACCTTTCATTAATTTTAATTCACCCATTATACTTTAATATTTATTTAGGTTAAACTTAGGTTAAGCTTCTACGGCCATTTTTTTTCTATAAACTGTAATTACGCCATCGGGGCAAACAATGGCGCAATTTGAACACCCTGTACAAGCATCTGCTTGAGCCGAATATGCGTAATGATATCCTTTTCCGTTTACATTTGCTGACATTGCAATAACATTTGTAGGGCATGCACCAACGCATATTTCGCATCCTTTACATTTTTCATTGTCAACAATAATTACTCCTTTAACTTTTGCCATTATTAGTCGGTATTTATTCGTAACTTTTATTTATTCTTAAGCCTCAAAATTAAGAAAAAATTTGCTATTTTGAGGTGATCTACATGCTTTAAATTTCAATTATTATCCTATGATTTATGCTTAATTGATTCTTATTTTGGTAAAATGCTTTCGAATTGTAGTTATTAGTTCATTCAGAATTTCTATTGAGGTAAATGGGTTCATGATTGTTATTCTGAAATAAACTTTTCCGTTTACAACAGTCTGCACAATATAAAACTTTCCATCTAGTTTAAGCTGCTCACGAATTTGAGCATTGATAGTGTTCATTTTATCTTCAGAAATATTTTTATCAACTATTCGGAAACATAAAATATTTGAATCCGGAGAAATGGCAAGTTCAAAATCATCAGTGTTTTTTATCAACTCGGCAAATTCGCGCGAAAGATCATAAGTTTGATCAACATAAGATGAAAACAATTCGGTGCCATAGGTTTTTATCATCAAATAAACTTTAAGCCCCATTGCTTTCTTGGTGCATTCTATTGTTCTTCCGGCACCATCATACCAATTAATCTCACCTTTTTTATTTAAAAGATAGGATGCTTTTTGGGTAAATGCTTCATAAGAGGTCTTGCCATTTTTGAAAATCACAGCTGTTGTTAACGCAGGTGTTAACATCATTTTATGAAAATCAATAACTACCGAATCAGCTTTTTCAATCCCCTTGGTTAAGTATCGATATTTATCAGAAATGATAGCAGCACCTCCATGAGCTCCATCAATGTGAAACCAAATATTATTTTCAGCACAAAAATTAGCCATCTCATCGTTGTGATCATAAATACCGGTCGAAGTTGAGCAAGCATTGCCAACCAATGCCATCACAATTTTACCTTCATTTTTTGCATTACTGAGGATGCCTGGTAGTAAGTCAACTTTGATACGATGCTGATCATCAACTGGAAGCTTGATTATTCCTTTATCGCCTAATCCCATTATCCGGACGCTACGATCGACGCTATAATGCGATTCAGCCGAAACCATGACCGCCAAATTCCCATCAACACCTGATTCCCAAACATCATATTCTTTTACTGCCTGACGCGCTGCCAGCAAACCTGTCAGATTACCTAATGAACCACCGGAAGTAAGCAAGCCATTTGCGTTTTCTCCCCAGCCAAAGAAGGCTAAAAGCCATTCAATTACATTTCGCTCAATGGCAGTTGCAGCAGGCCCCATTTCGTAAATAGCCATGCCATTATTTGAAAAGGTGGCCATTAAATCTGTTAAGGCAGCAATGGGTAAAGGTGGAACCACCTGATGTCCAATATAATTTGGATGATGGAGGTGGTTAGATTGAGTGATAAATTTTTTATAAAATTCTGTTGGATTACTTTCTTTATCAAGAAATTCTTTCCAATCCTGATGATGGTCATCGGGGTTTATCCACGGAAGAACCGGCATATCCTTTTGTGTTAAACAGTCTTGTAAGTAGTCTGCAAGTAAATCAACTAAAAGGTGTCCTTCTTTTCTGAATGACTCCGGGTTGTAAGCTTTTTTAATAATATCCTTAGGCATAATGAATAAAAAAATAACCCATCAATTATTTTGATGGGTTAGGATGTTTAATTAATAGGATGATTTTCGTGAAACTTTTTGAGTCGTAATTCCAAATCAGGAAACTCAGATCGTTGTGGGAGTGAAGTACAAGCCCGTATTCCCTCAATTCGTTCGCTACCGGTAATTTTTAGTGATATTGCACTTACTCCGTAGGCTAATAATTCCTTAAGTAATTCTCCTCCATCCAGTCCAGGATATGATACCGTGAAATAAAATCCATCTGCGATAGGCTCATCTTCATCTTTGTCGTAAACAATTACAAAGCCGTTATCTGTAAATAGTTTCTTCATGATTTTGGCTTTAGCTCCATATTCTTTCACATTATCAACGAAATTGAAATGCCCATCATTGGCAGCTTTTAAAATGGCGGCTAAAGCATATTGAGATGAATGAGCTGTTCCTGCACTCAGGGTATAAATACTTCCAAAAATCATGGCCATTCCAAACTTATTATACATATAATTGTTAAGGAGATGATCGGATTGAATATTAAAAACATGATCAGAAAGTACCATCATTCCAATTCTTTGTCCTGCATAACTAAAAGCTTTTGAACTGGAAATAAACAAAATATAGTTATCAGTATATTTTGCAACAGAAGGTTGATAAGGTGCCTGACCAGGAATTGAGATATCAACTCTGAAATCCATCCCGAAATAGGCCAAATCTTCAATCACAATCACCCCATATTTTGTTGCTAATTTTCCGATAATCTCAAGTTCTTTTTCCGTAAAACAAATCCATGAAGGATTGTTTGGGTTTGAATATAATATTGACGAAATATTCCCTTTTTGAAGATAAGTTTCTAATTTGGCTTCTAATTTATCGCCACGGTAATTATACACATCAAAGGCTTCAAATTTAAGATCTAAAACTTTGTGCTGCATTTTATGTACAGGAAAACCCGGATCAATAAATAAAGTAGTGTCTTTTTTAGGATCGATGCGATGAATGGTCATGAAAGCGGCGAAACCTGCTTGCATAGTTCCTACAGTAGGGATGCATCCTTCAGTAGAAACATCTACATCCATAAAAAGTTTGACAAATCGGGAGATTTCTGTTTTTAATTCAGCGGTTCCATAAATATCAGGATAGATGGCGGCAACTCCTTTACGCAATGCTTCAATTTCGGCGTCAACTCCAATTTGTGTAGGAGGCAAACCTGGTATTCCCATTTCCATTCTTACGAATTTGATGCCGGTTTCGTCTTCAATATTATTTACCAGTTTTTTAATAACTCTGATAGGTGCTGTACTAATGTCCGTAATTAAGTTTTTTTCTAAATTACGATTGATAATTTCTGTATCAATGGGTGTATATTCTTTATAATCAATTGTTTTGTTAAGCATATGGTTGAATTTAAATAAACTCCGTTTTCACAAAATTATAACTATTGTTTGATATGGGAATATGGATGTTTAATTTAATTAATATTTTATTTTTCAATTCTGATTCTTGCATCAACAGCGGTGAGGCTGGTACTTGTTCCAAGAAGTGGATTAAGATCCATTTCGAAGATTTCAGGTGCTGTTACCATGAGGGCTCCAACACGCATCACTGCATCAGCAAAAAGTTCTTCGTTAACAGGATCTTGTTTTCTTGCACCTTTAATAATTCCATAACCTTTCAATTGTTGAATCATCTGAACAGCTTCATCTTTTGAAATGGGAGCGAGACCCGTATTGACATCTTTCAGTACCTCAATAAAAATACCTCCCAAACCACACATCACCAGATGACCAAATTTGTCATCTCTTTTAGCTCCAATAAAAACTTCTGTACCAAAAAGCATTGGATAGATTAAAACTGCAGTTGTGTCTTTGATCTTCATTAAGCGATCAAATTCACGGGTGACTGTTTCAAGATCGTTTATATTTAAAACAACCCCGCCAACATCAGATTTATGAACAGGTCCAACTACTTTCATTACCAAAGGAAAACCTACTTCTTTAGCAAAATTAATCGCTTCTGATTCAGTATTTGTAACTCTTTCGTTCGACCGACTAATTCCGGAAGCATCGATTAGCTTGCCTATTTGTACTGGTGAAAGATATCCATTCTCCGCAGTATCAATTACTTTTCTTATTTCATTGGTATTTATTTTTGGAAGTTCAATTTTTTCAGGAGAAGGTTTTGGCGTATTGTAAACTTTAACCAAGGCGTTTCCAAGTGTAACTTCATCAGAAAAATTTATGCGGCCTTTTGCTAAAAATTCTTTAACTTCTTTGTCGGCGGTTTGGATTGATGGAAGCACAGGGAATAAAGGTTTTTTAACCGTTTTCATTTTTTGATCAAGTACCTCGTAAACATCAGAAATATCAAATAAGCCTGGTGTTCCAAAAATCACAATCATAGCATCAATCTGATTAAATTTCTGATCTACATAATCGATGATAGTCCCAAGTTGTTCAGCTGTTCCTGTTGCCAAAAAATCTATTGGATTACTCACTGATGAACCAGGATAAAGTTTTTCCAAGAGTTCATTGGCGTCAATTCCTTCAATTGTTGGAACTTCCAGTCCTCCGTTTGATAAGGCATCAGTTAGCATTACTGCAGGGCCACCTGCATGGGTGATGATGGCAATGTTTTTACCAGTTAATTCGAGGTGCTTAAAAACGGAAGCCACTGTCATTAATTCATCGCGACCATAACACCTGACGATACCGGCTTTTTTAAATAAAGCATCCACAGCTACATCAGAACTGGCCAAAGCACCTGTGTGAGATGAAGCTGCTCTACTTCCGGCTACTGATCCTCCTGCTTTTATCGCAGCAATTTTACAACCTTTTCTTATTAAAGAAGATGCGTGTTTGAGCAATAATTCTGGTTTGGCAATGTCTTCAAGATAAAGAAGCTTTACTCTGGAGCTTCTGTATGGATCAAAAGTTTCGTCGAAATATTGTAGTACTTCTTCAACACCCATTTGAGCACTGTTTCCAACAGAAAATACACTTGCGAATGTTAAGCCTTTTGGAATTGCTGATTCTAGTATGAAACAAGCGGTTGCTCCTGATCCTGAAATAAAGTCACACCCTTTTGGATCTAACTTTGGAATAGGTAAGGTGAATACTCCTTGGTAAGCTGGTAACATCGCTCCAATGCAATTTGGACCAATAAGACTTCCATTCACACTGTTAACAATGTTAACAATTTCTTGTTCCAGTTTTTTTCCTTCTTCGTTTAATTCACTAAATCCGGCAGACAAAATAATAAATGCTTTGGTTTCCTTTTCCTTAGCCAGAGTCTTTACAGTTTCTAATATATAAGGAGCGGCGATGGCGATAATGGCAAGATCAACCTTAGGGAGATCACCAGGACTTTTAAAGCTCTTAATACCTTGAACTTTGTCTTCTTTTAAATTGGTAACAAATAAATCACCTTTAAAATTGCCATCTAAAATATTTTTAAGAACCTTTCCACCTGGTTTTTGAATATCTGCTGAACCACCTATAACTACTATGCTTCGGGGTTCAATCAGTTCTTTTGTAATCATAAAGTTATATATTTAAGTATCATAAAAATGTGAATTGAATCCGACCGGATTCACGATAATTAAATAAACTTCTACCTCCAGGTATTGCTATAAGGAATTTGTATGCTATGAAATCCAACAAGAGCGTGTGGAAGCGTGTCGAATGACAATGAAATATTACACAAACTCATAATAATGATGTTTAAATTTCCTTTCAGGCAAAATTAAGAAATTATCCTTAGTATTAAGGATAAGGTCGTTCTAAATATCAAAAAATATACGAATTGAGCTTTATGATGATTCCGCTATTTATCTTTAATGTAGGTCTTGTTATTTGCCCCTTTGGTAGAAAATAATATGAGAAGAGAACAGAATTTGCTATTTTTATTCCTCACTTAATTGAAATCAACTAAAACTTATATCATGCACAAAACGAAAAATAAAACCTGGATAATTGTACTTATCCTTGCTATTGTATTTATGATTCCTTCAATGCAGGTCAATGCACAAAGGAAAAAGAAAACGACAACTGCGGCGAAGCAGTTTCAACTTACCAGCCAAATGGTAAAAACTTTAAAGTTTAGAAGTATAGGTCCTGCTGCCTATTCAGGCCGTATTTCTGACATTGCAGTAAATCCAGCAAATATTTCTGAATATTATGTAGGGGTTGCCTCGGGTGGTTTATGGAAAACCATTAATCACGGAACAACTTTTGAACCTATATTCGATGACCAACCGGTTTATTCGATTGGTTGTTTGGCCATGGATCCAAATAATTCGAATGTGGTTTGGGTTGGAACAGGTGAAAATAATACCCAACGTAACCTGTCCTATGGCGACGGAGTATATAAAACTACAGATGGTGGAAAATCGTTCACCAATATGGGATTGAAAACCAGCTCTCAGATTGGTAAAATTATGATTGATCCACGCAATAGCAATGTGGTTTATGTTGCAGCTCAAGGACAAGCCTGGGGACCAGGCGGGGAGCGCGGTCTTTATAAAACCATTGATGGTGGCAAAACCTGGGATCGAATTCTGGAAATTGGAGAATACACTGGTGTTTCTGATTTAGAAATGGATCCAAGAAATCCTGATATTTTATACGCCACATCTCACCAACGAGAAAGAAGAGTTTATTCTAAAATTGATGGTGGACCAGAATCGGCCATTTATAAATCTGTTGATGCAGGTGCTACATGGACAAAGCTTAAAAAAGGTTTACCGGGTGGTGATGTTGGACGAATCGGGCTTGCACTTTCTCATGCCAATCCAAACATTCTTTATGCTGTAATTGAACTTCCAGGAAACAAAGGAGGAACATACAGATCAACAGATATGGGTGAGAGTTGGGAAAAAAGAAGTAATAAGGTTTCAGGTAGTCCTCAATATTATAATGAATTATATGCTGATCCTATTAACCCTGATTTGATTATTTTAATGGACACTCGTGCTGCACGCTCAAAAGATGGTGGAAAAACATGGGAGAATATTGAAGGTCGCAACAAACATGTTGATAACCATGCTATTTGGATTAATCCTGATGATACAGATCATTATATCATGGGTTGTGATGGAGGACTTTATGAAACTTATGATGGTGCAGAAACCTGGAAGTTTTCTAATAATTTACCTATCACTCAGTATTACCATGCCAGGGTAGATAATGATTTCCCTTTCTATAATGTTTATGGTGGTGCGCAGGATAATGGTTCTTGGTTTGGCCCATCGCAAACTCATCGTCGCGACTTGGTTAATGCAGATTGGACATATACCATTGGTGGAGACGGATATTTATCAATTCCTGATCCAAATAATCCTGATATTTCTTATTGCGAATCGCAATATTGTGGAATTAGAAGATACGACAGAACTACAAATAATAGTGTTTCTATCCAACCTCAACCCACCATTGATGAGGAGTATAATTGGAATTGGAACACACCTTATATATTAAGTCCTTTTAATTCAAAAACACTCTATATTGGTGGACAATATGTTTTAAAGAGTACTGATATGGGAGGAACCTGGAAAAAAATCAGTGCTGATTTAACACGGCAAATTGATCAAAATACTTTACCTATGATGGGTAAAATGTGGCCACCCGAAGCTGTTGCTAAAAATATGTCAACTTCAAAATTCGGAAACATTTTTGCGCTTAACGAATCTTCACTAAAGCAAGGAATGTTATATGTTGGTACAGATGATGGATTAATTTGGATTACAGAAAATGATGGTGCCGATTGGACGAAGTACAGTTCATTTCCTGGTGTACCTGATATGACTTTTGTTAATTATGTTTTACCATCGCGGCATGAAGAAGGTACTGTGTATGCTTGTTTTGATGGTCGTAAAAACAGTAGCGATTTCACACCTTATTTAATAAAGAGTACTGATAAAGGAAAAACCTGGACTTCAATTGCTTCAAACCTTCCTTCAGGAACTGTTTATTGCATACAGGAAGATTTCAAGAATCCAAATATATTATTTATTGGAACTGAATGGGGCGTGTGGACTACCATTGATGGTGGAGCCAATTGGGTTCAGCTTAAAAATGGAATTCCACCAATTCAGGTTAAAGATTTGACTATTCAAGAACGTGAAAACGATTTGGTTGTTGCAACTTTTGGACGTGGTTTTTATATCATGGATGATTATTCAATGTTAAGAGAAATTAGTGCAGATATTGCTAAAAAAGAAGCACATATGTTTGGCATTAATGATGTCCTTTTCTACTATCCATCAAGCAATTTAAACTATCAGGGAGATGTTCATTTTACTACGCCAAATCCTTCACCTGAAGCTAAATTTGAATATTTTATTAAGAATGGTTTCGAAACACTGAAACAAAAAAGGGTAAAAGCTCAAAAGGATGCTGAAAAATCCGGTGGTGCTTATCCTTATCCAACAGAAGATGAGCTGAGAGCAGAATCCGATGAAGTGAGACCTGACTTGGTATTCACCATTTATGATGGAGAAAATAATGTAATGAGGAAAATTACAGCTCCACTACGTAGCGGATACAATAGTGAAGAATGGAATTTAAGATATCTTTCTAATCGTGGACCAGTTGTTCCTCCGGGAGAATACAAGGTTGCAATTGATAAAAACTTAAATGGTGAATTTACCCGATTGATTGAACCTACGCCATTTAAAGTAAACTCAATGCCAAATGCTTTGGGTACGCCAAATTATGTTGCTAATTTCAGCTTCTTAAAAGAAGTTAGTGATCTAAATGCTGATGCGACGGCTGCAAGAGCTAAGATCCAAGACATGAATACACGAATTACAAACATGAAAAGTATTTTAGAAAGCACTGCCGTTGAAGCCAATGTATTGGTTCAGAAAATGGATGCTCTTCAGAAAGAAATTGATGGAGTAGCAAAAGTTGTTATTGGTGGATTTGGAGCCAAGAATTCTGTTGCAAGTCGTGTTCGTTTTGCCATGTATACTACTTCTTCTGCAGAAGTTGATATTACAGGTGCTCAGAAAGAACAATATGCTTTAGCAAAAGAAGCTTTTGATGGTCAGAAATCACTGATTAATAGTTTATTTAAAATTAAACTACCTGCACTTGAAAAAGAGTTTGAAGATGTAGGAGGGAAGCTTTATACGAATAGTGGTTCTCAACGAAGATTCTTTGAAGAGGAACGATAATAAATGATTAATATGAATATAAACAAAAGGCAACCCGACGGGTTGCCTTTTGTTTTATGTGTCAATTTTTAGGGAGAACTAAGTAATGATAACTTTTTCCAGCGTTTGTAAATAATCATCTTCCATCCAAGCACCCAAACCAATTTGATCAGGGATAGTAATATTACCTTTTTTGTCATATTTAATGCCTCCACGCACAGGGTCTTCAGTAAACATCAATGGGGTATCAAAATCAAAATAAATAATATTTTCACTTGCTAAAGCCAGATGTGCTGAAGCAGTAAACGCCAGCCTTGATTCCAAAAACCCGCCAACCTGAAGCTTAATTTGATTTTTTTCTGCCAATTCTATTATTTTTAACGCCTTAAAAATACCTGATGATTTGCCAAGTTTAATATTGATGGTATCACAAGCTTTCAAATTAATAAGTCGTTTGGCATCATGATGATCACCACAAGTTTCGTCGGCCATAATAGGTATTGGGCTTTCATCTTTTACTTTTCGAAGTTCCATAAAATCCCATCTTGGAATGGGTTCTTCACAACTTTCGATATTAAATGGTTCAAGCGTTTTTAAAATTTTAATTGCAGTGTCTACATCCCAGCCTTGATTTGCATCAAGGCGCAATGGAATTTCCATTCCCACTTTTTCACGAATTAAGCGAATGCTTTCAACATCTTCATCAAAACTTCGTCCTAATTTTACCTTAATCGCCTGATAACTGTCTTGCTTAATTTTTAGCGCATTATCAGCCATTTTTGTTGGTAATCCAATGCTTACCGTATAATCCGTATAAAGTTTCTTCGTATTATTTCCACCTAAAAATTCGTAAAGAGGTAATTTGGCACTCTGGGAAGCAATGTCGTATAACGCAATATCAAAAGCACTCTTAATGCTGGAGTTGCCATACATGATCTCATCCATCTTGCGGTGACAATTTTCAATATCAAGTGGATCTGCACCCATGAGTCCTTTGGCTAAATATTGAGCAGCAACAAATGCCGTATCCATGTTTTCACCATTGATTGTGAAGAAGGGGCTACACTCACCAAAACCATAAATTCCCTGATCCGTTCGGATTACAATTACGACATTGTTTGCATGGGTGTACTTTCCTAAGGAGATTATAAATGGATCTTTTAATTTAATAGGTGATTTGTAAATTTCAATTTGTTTAATTTTAAAATCAGGCATTAAGGTATTATTTATTTTAAGAAATTAATTTTAAACCTGATGTTTCAAGAAATCACCATCAATAATAAATAGGGTGGCGCCTTCATCTGCTGTAACTGAACGATGCGAACTAAGTTCATCAGAAACGATATAAGATTCACCTTTTTTGAGTGGAGTACTTCTGCCATCTTCAAATTCAGTGGTTAGTCTTCCTTCAAGACAATAAATGATATGGCCTTTTTGACACCAATGATCGGCAATGTAATTGGGTGAGTATTCAACCATTCTCACTCGCAAGCCTTCAAACTGAATTGTTCGCCAATAAGCAATTCCTGTTTCTCCTTTATGTTCGGTTTTTTCAACTTTATCCCAATGGATATTTTGGAATGGGATATTTGCGTTTTTCATACTTTTAATCGTTATTTTATACTAAACTC
This sequence comes from Bacteroidales bacterium, assembly GCA_963674935.2. Taxonomy (GTDB): domain Bacteria; phylum Bacteroidota; class Bacteroidia; order Bacteroidales. Next base: position 1,157,923 of record CAXXWZ010000007.1, on the reverse strand, counting down.
CTTATGATCAATCTTGTATTGATTATCATTCACCCAAAGTAACACAGGGATTCCTGTCCAGGCAGAACTGTGTTTTACTTCACTCTTTTTAATTATGTTTAAGTAATATTTCTCGAGGTATACGTAAGTATCACCAACAGCTGATCCTGAAACTTCACGCTTGGTAACCAATTTGTTTTTTTCGTTTGGGGATGCAAGTTCATCAATTACTTTTAATTTGGTATTCCCACTATATTTAAGTGAAACGAAAGAAAATACAATTGAAATAATATATAAAAAGATGATAAGAAATGAATATTGCCAGTTCTTTTTATTGAGCCACAAGATCCTGTCACTTGAAATGAGGTAAATAATTACGATGCATAAACTCATGATGGATTTAATTAAAAAAGCATCCATGAATTTAAAGAGAGGCAAAAATGGTATGAGAATGATAATCATTTTACCCGGAATCTCCAGTTTTTGTGAATTGGCCTGAATAAAAAAAGTGATAAAGAAAATGGCAAACAATGTATAAATTGCCCACAAAACAATTTCAGAAACAAATGAAAAACCAGTAACTCTGAATAAAATTGAGAGTAGAATGAAAAATATAAGGATAATACTGCTATTCTCCTTAACCGACTTTATAAATTTCTTTGCCATCATACGGTAAACTTAAAAATAAATTTGAAGATTGGCAATGTTAAAATAGGATAATTACTAATGCTGTCAAAAAAGCATTTTGTGAAACAAAAACCGTCTTACTGAATTGCTTTCAGCATCTCATTATCAAATAGGTAAAGATTCTGAAACCAGCTTGCCTGCGGTAGGCAGGTTCAGAATGACGGAACACTTTCTGGCCTATACAGCACTGAATTCATCCAAAAATTATTCAAAAGAATAACTAATTAAACAAAGCGCTCTCTTCTTTGTAAATTTATTAGACTCCATAAAATTGAAATAATTGTGCCTACCAATAAAATAATTCTGTTTTCTCGAATAACATTTGCCCATATGGTTTGGCTCATATCAGAAGGTGCTCCAAAAGGATCGAGAAAAATATTCCATTTGCTATATTGCAAGGGTTCAGCAAGAATAAAAAAAGTTAGTCCAATAATCACCATAATAGCAGCTGTGGAATTAGCATTTTTTATTAGTGTGGCAAACATAAATGACAAACCTGATAAAAATAATAAAGGATACATAAGCTGATAAACGATGGGAAGTATTGGGATTCTGGCCACAGCAAAAACAGCGAACCAACCCATCAACATTAAAAATACAAACATCATCATCATTGTTAATCCAAATCGTAATAAATAAACTTTATAACGATAATTAGGAATTCCAAATATGATTTCAAGCATACGGGCATCTTTATCGTTCTGAATATTAAAAATGACAGGATAAAAAAGTATTAAAACGCCTGGAAATAGTAGTGTGTTAAATATATCGGAGCCATCAACTGCACCATCCTCAAAAAGCATAATTCCTATCACCATCAGGTAAAAAGCTACTGCCGCGAACAAAAAGAAAATAAATTTATTAGCAAAAATAATCTTTAAGTTATAAGTAATACTTTTCCAAACAATCTGAAATCTATCGTATGTTTTCATTTATTCCAATTAATTTTTTGTTTACTCAATCTTGTCTTCCTGATGTAAAAGGCATAAGTATGCATCCTCCAGGTTAGCTTTAACCAGATTTGCTGCAGCATGAGGTTGTTTATTCGATAAACACCTCATTCTAATTGTTTCACCATCCCGCATGTGATGAATAATTTTCAGGCTATCCTTAATTTTATCAAACTCTTGATGGTGTAATTGTAAATTCCAAATTTTACCTTCGGCAATTTTAGCCATCTCTATTGGTTTTCCTAAATATTGCAGATAACCGGATTTCATAACTGCCACGTGATTACATGAGCTGGCAACATCCTCAATAATGTGTGTAGAAAAAATAACAATTCTTTCTTTACTTAATTCTACCAAGAGATTTCTGAAACGAATCCTTTCTCTAGGATCAAGTCCTGCTGTAGGTTCATCAACCACCAGTATACGAGGTAAATGAAGTAAAATTTGTGCGATACCGATTCTTTGCTTCATTCCTCCAGAGAAGGAACCAATTTTTGTATCACGGCTATCCCACATGTGAACTGCATTCAAAACATACTCAACTCTTTTATTTCGTTCTTCAGTATTATGCAGTTTCTTTAATAAACCCATATAATGAAGGAACTCCCATGCGGTCATGTTTTCGTACATCCCAAATTCCTGTGGGAGGTATCCAATTAAACTCTGGAGTTCTTCACGTTTCTCTCTAACATCAATTCCGTTAATTGTAATTTGGCCATAACTTTGATCCAAAATCCCACAAATGATTCTCATCAGCGTTGATTTACCCGCACCATTTGGGCCAAGCAAACCAAACATCCCGTGTTCAATATTGAATGAAACCCCTTTAACTGCTTTGAATGGCGTTTTTTTCTTTCCAATGATAGGAATGATGAGGACAAAGCGACTAAACGCTTTTCTAATTCCTTTAAATCTTCCTGTTATTCTATTGATATTGATTTTCTCTTTGTAAATTTTATCAGAGGTCACCTTTATTAGAATGGCTAGATACCAGAAGAAGCCAAATGGGATTATTAATCCAAGTAATTCATATTTATTGAAAATAATGACAAGTGCAATTAATGGAAATAACCAACGCACGAGCCCTAAGCATGTAAAAAGTAGTCTCCTCATCCACTTCTTTTTCTCGGCCTCTTTAAGATGAGTCGTGTATAATCTTAATGGTTTTAACATTCCAGTTAGCATAATATAAAGCGCAACCGGAAGTATGAAAAACCAGAATCCACTTTCAAGATGGAAATAGATAAAATAGATCGCAAAACCGATGAGTGGAAGTTGCCACATAAGTCCATCCAAATCTTTTATTGAAGAAATTTCTTTATCTAAACCAAGTCGTTTACGGGTTTTTAAACCAGATTTCCACTCTCTCACAAAACGACTGTCCCAATCATAAATCTTTACCAAATTTCTGATTTCAATTCGAAGTGGCGTTTTAGAATCAATAAGCTTTTCATTAGCTTGCCGTAAAGAATGTTTGATAAAATAAATTGTAGCAGGAACAAGAATAATCAGTAAAATAAATTCAATAATTTGCCAAATTCTACTATCAACTTCTAGGAAAATATAAATTGAGCCACCTGACCAGATTATAATCAAAATTGCTTTAATCAAAATCGATTGTGATCTGATCCATTTTAAAGATGTTTGTAAACCTGAATTGACGGTAGGAATAAAAACCAATGTGAGCAAGGTGCTAACTGCCAAACCACCTATTACTGTAATGGCGAATGGTACACCAATCTGCGTAACAAATTCAGCTTTTCCAAGTGCCAAAGGTATTAATGCTATGATGGTTGTGATTGCTGTAATTAAGATTGGACGAACTCTGGCGAGTCCGGCCATCATCATGGCACGCGATTCAGAATAACCTCTTTTTTGAAGTACGCGCGTATAATCGATCATAATGATTCCATTGTTCACCACTATTCCTAAAAGGATTAGGAAACCAATAAACACGTTGGCGTTCATGATAGAAGTACCTGTTAGTACTAAAGCGATTAAAGAGCCTATACCAGCCATCGGGATAGAAAACATCATGACGAATGGTACACTGAAAGATTCAAAAACAGATGCCAGAATCATGAAAATTAAGATGAAGGCCATCGTTAATAAAAATCCAAATTCACCTAAATCATTCTCTTCATGGATTACTTCAACCGCAATATCGGATGGAAGATTGATACTTGCAATTAGTTCATCTACTTCAATTCTGGAAGCGTTTAATAAATCATTATCGTCCGATACCTCAGAAATAAATTCATATCTAAGCGTAAGTTGTTTTTCCTGATTCGTTCTGTTAATGGTAGAAAGCCCTTCAGTAAAATTAAATTCACTAATATTTTGAATCTCAAAACGCGCATTTTGACTGTTCTTAACATTTAGATGTTTTAAGTCATAAACATTCCGCGACTTTTGTTTTTCAGTTAGTTCAGTAATAATTTGAATATCGTATTCATCTGTACCTTGTTTAAAAATAATCCCGCTTGAAAATTCTTTTGGAAATGAATTTAGTTCTGATAAAACGGAAGTAATTGGAATATCGAAAAGCGACATGAGTTGTTTATCAAAACTTAGCATCAGTTCAGGACGCTTAGCCGGCGTATTAATTCTTACCCGCTCCATTGAGTTCAGCTGTTTCAAATAGTACTCAACATCTTTGGCTAAATCAAGCATTCGATCAAAATCCTGACCTTTGATTACGACTTTTTCTTGTTGTGTACCTATTCCAAGCATTCTTGAAAAGCCATCATCATTTTCAAAACCACCACTGCCAAATCGTTGCCCTGTAGCCGGTGGATCCCAGCTAAATTCAGCCTGACGCAATTCTTCCAATTTATCAATGATTTCATTTTTAATTCCGGGAACAGAATAATTTCTAATTTTTTTAAAATCTTCAACCAAAGAAATAGTAATAATTGCCTCTTCTTCATAAACCTGACTGATGATATCCTTCTTTTCTTCCAAATCAACAAGTTTATTTTCAACTTCTCTAACGATAAGGTCTGTATTTGCTAATGTTGTTCCGCTCGGAAGGGTAACGTATAGCTTCATCTCAGTCAATTCTGCTTCTTGCGATGAAATGGCACTTACACCAAGGCTAATGATTAAAGTGAGGAAGAAAATACCCAAGGCACCCATAATGGTTTTTCCAGGATTTCGCATACAAGTTTTAAGCAAAACTCTGTAAATCTGAATGAGGCGATTGTGATAGGAAATGCTTTCAAAACGTATGGGCTTGAGTGGATTTCGCTTTTTAAGAAAAGCATGCGTAATCATCGGAATTAAAAGTAAGGCAACAACCAATGAAACTAGAAGCGTTGAAATAATTGAAACCCCAATATGTTTTCCCAACAAACTTATAAAGAAATTAGTTGAAAACACAAAAGGAAGGAAGACTGTTATAGTTGTGAGTGTAGCCGCAAATATTGAGCGCCACACTTCTTTGGTTCCCTGAATTACTGCTTGATCAGGATTCACTTTTTTTCCTGCCAAGCGATAGATATTTTCTAAAACAACTACACTGTTATCCAATAACATTCCAATGGCTAGTGCCATACCCAACAGGGTTAGCGTGTTTATTGAAATATCGAAGGCATAGAAAAAATTAAATGCTGTATAAACTGAAATTGGAATGGCCAAAGCCACGGCAACTACCAAACGGAAATTTTTAAGAAAAATCCATAAAATGAAAATGGCTAAAACTCCACCAACAAGTGCTAAATTGATAATCAGGTCAATATTTTTCTCCATGGTTTCAGCCGAATTAAATTCGACCACCAGTTCGAGATCTTTCTCTGCCAGTTCATTGTTAAATTGGTCAATGCGTTTGATGACCTCATTTGACAGATTGATGATGTTTGCTTGTGCATCCCTTGTTAATTCAATGGTTACCGATTCTTTCCCATTCACACGACTGTAAGAAACTTCCTCCTTTACTCCATAATGTATGTCAGCTATATCTTTAAGTTTAACAGGGCCTTTTTGAAGAACAACTAATTCATAAAGATCATTGATATCCTTAAATTCAGAAACAACATTAACGAAATAGATTTGATTATGCTCGTTTACTTTACCCGCAAAAGTACGCGACATTTGATTTTGGTTAATCGCAGTTCTTACATCAGCAGGGGAGAGGCCATGACTTTTTAAAACCTCTTCATCCAATCGTATTTCTATCGATTTTTCTCGTCCACCAAAAACCTGTGCATTTGCAATACCATCGATATTTTTTAATGGATTAAGAATTTCCTTATCTACCATTTGTCTAACGCGATCAACGCCACCACTTCCACGTGCCTGTATGGTCATGAACATGTTGTTAATCTGCTCCAAATCAAACTTAAATACCTGAACAAAAAAGCCTTGTGGTAAAGTTCGCTTAACTTCATCAACTTTTTCGGCTAATTTTAAGTAAGCAAATTTGATATTTGCATCTGGTTGATAAGAAATTCTGATACTCCCTTGTCGCTGCCCGGCATTTGACTCGATTTTATCAACACCTTCGAGGGTGCCAATTGCACCTTCAAGAGGAATGATGGCCTGACTTTCCATGTAGCGTGGATCAACTTCGATTGAGCTACCAACCTGCACAAATAGAAATGGAAGTTGCGCATTCGGAATCAATTCAACCGGTAATCGCTTATATGAATAATATCCCAGTAAGCTCAAGCTGGTAAACAGCATGGCTATTAAGACTTTTCTTTTTATTATGAAACTCATAAACTTATGTTCTTTTTTAATGAGTTATAAATTTGTTAGCTCTGGTTGATCTTCTTTCCCCATGATGGCATCCTTCATAGTTTCAAAAATGTAATACACGCAAGGAATAACGATCAATGTGAGAATTGTACTCGTAACAAGTCCAGCAATTACTGCAATAGCCATAGGAGAGCGCAGTGATGCACTTTCTCCAATACCAATTGTTAATGGTAATAAGGCTAAAATTGTAGTAATACTGGTCATCACTATTGGCCTTATTCGATTTTCACCTGCCCTCATGATGGAGTCTTTTAGTGAATGGCCTTTCGATTTAAACTGATTTATGGCATCCACAAGAATAATTGAGTCGTTCACTGCTATCCCAGCCAGCATAATGATTCCAATAAAGGCCATTATATTTAGTGAAGTTCCGATAATGAAAAATGCCCAAATTGCACCCACACCAGCTAGAGGTATGGTTAACAAAATTGTGAATGGATGAATGATGGATTCAAATTGTGAAGCCATCACCATGTAAACCAAAATGACTGATAAAATAAGTGCGAAACTTAAATTCGACATGGCATCCTGACGTTTTTTCTCAACCCCTACAATTTCTGTTGTGTATCCGTCGGGTAATACCAATGCACTAAGTTGGTTATTAACCCTTTCAATTACTTTATCGAAAGCAATACTTCTGTCAATATCAGCTGTAATTTTTGTGATCCGATTTTGATTTCGTCGTAGCAATTGCTTAGGTGAAGTAGATCGTTTGATATTTGCCACTTCGTAAAGAGGAACTTCCATCGTACCACTTTTTAATTTGATGGATGAAAATTCGTAAAGGCTGATGTCGGGCATCTTAACCGTAATGTCACTCATCTCACCTGACTTCTCATATTTCCCTGCATTTTTGCCCATTAAAAGTTCATTGAGCTGCGATGCAATACCATCCGCTGAAAGGTTAAATAAACTGGCTTTATACCGATCAATTACGACATCAATTTCAGGAGCTCCTGCTTCGATGGAAGTTTTTAAATTAAATAATTCAGGTACTTCTTTCAGGTTAGTTTTAATGGTTTCAGAAATACTCTCCAGCATCGCCAAATCTCTACCTTTAAGCTCAACAATTAATGGTGCCTCATCAGCACCAACAGTTGATTGCAAAGCAGTTTCATCCCGTTGTACTGTAATTTCTGCATCCGGAATTCCACTAACCAATTCAGTAATAGTTGAAATAATGCTTTCTGAAAATGGCACAACCTCAGGCTTTAATTTTACTTTAATTGAGGCACTGTTCTCGTTTTTAAATACTGATTTATCCGAACTAATTGAAGTGGCAGGACCTATTTGACTAAAAATGGTTTCTGTTTTACCTTCAAGTACTAACGCAATCATTTGTTCGATGGCATCAACCGTTGAAGCAGTTCTATTTAATTCTGTTCCCTCAGTAAGAACGATATCAAGATTGAATTCACTGGTTTCAGTTTTTGGTAAGTATTCACTTCCTACCAAAGGATAAATATAAACTGTGATTGCAAGCATAATTGCTGCGATCAAGATAACCACATATCTATAATTTAATAATTTTGCTAATAGTTGACCGTACCAACCAATTTTAATTGATTTAACAACCGTTTTAACTTTCTTCTTACCATAAGCAAAATTAAAGAGCATTGGAATTACTAAAATTGCTACAAATAAAGATGCAAGCAAAGAAAATGCGACTGTCCATGCCTGATCTTTAAATAAGGCACCTGAAACGCCTTGTAAATAAACAATGGGCAAAAACACCACTATGGTTGTTAAAGTTGAAGCCGTTATAGCTCCGCCCACTTCAGCGGTTCCGGTAATGGCTGCTTCTTTAACGCTCATGCCTTGTTCCATATTTCTGAAGATATTTTCTACAACCACAATGGCATTATCCACAAGCATTCCGGCTCCAAGTGCCAACCCACCTAAAGTCATGATATTCAGGCTTAGCCCGTTAAAGTACATTAAGTTAAATGTTGCAATGATGGAAATTGGAATGGCAAAACTGATAATGAGCGTAACTTTTAATCTTCTCAAAAATATGAATAGCACTATTACCGCGATGATGATTCCGATTAAGGCGGTTTCTTCGACCTCGGAAATTGAATTTTGAATAAAGTCTCCTTGGTTTTGAACTACAATAAATTCGTATCCTGGTAAGGCTTTTTTGATGGATTCTAAGGTTTCATTCAGATTATTAACTGCAGATACGGTATTGAATCCGGTTTCTTTATAAATGGATAATCCAACACATCTTTTACCGTTAATTCTCACAATGTTTAACGGATCTTTATTTACAAAACTAACTTCTGCAATGTCTTTTAAGTACACAGGAACTTTCTTTGAAATACTTTGTGCTGCTTGTGGATTCGCGGCTGCACCGACCTGTTTGTAAGTGATGACCATGTTTTTTAGATCATCCAAATTTTTAATTAATCCGGCTCCCTTAATGATATATTTTTTGCCCATTTCAACAATGCTTCCACCCGAAACATTGCGGTTCATGTTTTGAATCTGAGCCACAATATCATCTGAAGTTAACCCGAAGGCATCAAGCATGTAAGGGCTTGTTTCAATCAAAATTTCTTTTTCTTCAGTTCCTGTTAAGGTAACGTCGGCAATTCCCTCTAAACGAACCAATTCATTTCTGATATAATTTTCACCAATTTTCCGTAACTCATCCATGTCGGAATTTTCAGAATGGAACATGCCGATAATCATTACAGGCGCGGCATTCGGATCATGTTGCGTAATAGTGAACTCTTCTAAATCGGAATTCTGACTATAGGTTGTTAATGCTTTTTGTAAATCCAGAAATGCTTCATCCATGTCCCTTCCCCAGGCATATTCAACAGTAACTCTTGCTGAGCCAACCATACAAACAGAGGAGACTTGAGTAACCCCTTTTTGGCGAATAGCTTGAGCTTCAATGTTTTCGATATATTGTTTTTCGACTTCCTCTGGAGGACGTTCACCTGCCTTTATTTCTACAAAAATCCGGGGTGCATTCATGTCGGGAAATAAGTCGACACTAAGTTTCCCGAACGATATATAACCCAGTAAGATGATTGCAATAACAATCATGGTAACGGTAACCGGATACTGTACTGAAAAACGCGTAATTTTCTTCATTATGTTCTATTTAGTATTTGAAAAGTAGCTGCATTAACCATGCAATGAATTTTAATACCTGCTACTTAACTACTTTTACTTTCGATCGATTTCTTAAGGTCTCAAATCCTTTTGTAACAAGACGTTCGTTCATATTTAAACCAGAAATAATTTGAACTTCATTTGGATTTTCCAGGCCAAATGCAAGAATGCGTTCAACTGCTAATCCTTTGTCGATCACATAAACCGTATTTCCTTTTTGTTTTGAAAGAATAACTTCTTTCGGAATTACGATGGTATGATCAACAGATGCGACCACAATTTCTCCTTTGGCAAACATCCCGGGCCTAAGCAATAGCTTTGGATTCTCAATGGTTAATACTGCTCTGAAAGAACGGGTATCTGCATCAATGGCTGGAGAGATTTGACTAATTATACCAGTCAAAGTATCATCAGGGATGGTGTAATTCATGATCCGAACATCTTGATTTCTTTTAACCTCATTAATGTTTTTCTCGGCCAAATTAATTTCCATCAATAACTGACTGTAATCCATCACTTTTGCAAGTGCGGTACCGGTTAATAACGGAGTATTTTGTGTTTGATAAGGTAACTCAACAATAACACCTGAAATAGGGGAGAGTACGGTCATTTTTCGAAGTTTAATCGCAGCATCTTCCAAAGCATACTTGGCATTCATATAGTTAATCTCAGCATTTTTCATATCACTGAGTGTAACGCCACCTTTTTCGTAAAGGCTCTTTTGCTTATCATAAGTTTGTTTGGTAGTTTCAAGCTGCAGTTCAACTGAGTTATTTTGAATTCCATTCTTATATTCAGGGTTTATAATTCCAACAATGGCTTCCCCAGCGCTTATATAATCACCTAAGGCATAAGGCTTTTTTGTTCTTGGATTGGTTTGTAACTGATATAAACCATTAATTTCGGCTGTTAAGGTTACTTCCTTAACCGGCCTTACAGTTCCTGTGGTACTGATGTATTTTTCAATAGATGAAGGTTTGATTTCCAACACCGAAACAGGAACAGAAATATCCTTATTAAGTTCGGTGCTGTTATCATTACAGGATGCCAGAAGTATTCCAGCAAAAATAAAGATCAAAAATCGTTTTATCCGTAAGAAATTTGAAGTAAGAGTTGCAGATGCAACGTGCACGCAACTGTTTAAATTTTGGGTTCTGCGCTGGTTAATACATGCTCGTTTCATAAATATACTGTTTGTATGGTTAATTTTCGTTTGTTATTTGATGATGTTATTTTGCAAGTTCTGTGGAATAAAAGAAGTGTTATTTTCAAAATCCCAAAGTGATTGTATTTTTAAATTAAGCAACTCTAACTTGTAATTGATGAGTGCATTTGACATTTCCATTTTTTTAGAAGAAAGCTGATTTTGATAACGTTGTAAATCAATACTTGTCAAATCACCATTTCTATAGCGCTCAAGATTAATATCGTAAGTTAATTGCGCATTTCTGTCATTTTGCTCGGCAATATTAATTTGCATCACTAAATTGTTCAAGTTTCTGTATACCTGCCGGATATTAATGATGATATCATCTTCAAGCGATTTTTTATCAATTTCTCGGGTCTCAATTTCAAGTTCTGCTGCCCGAATTCTGGCTTTGCGCTCCCCCCAATCAAAAATTGGAACTGAAAAAGTTAATCCAACCTGAGGACTTTTAGTTGGCCTGTTATAAACATCTGTCAGCTTTTCATTATTGCCAATAATTCCTACAGATAAGGTCAGATTACCTCTAAATTCGTTGGTTGATGAAGTTTCAATTAAGCTGAATTGTGCATTATCCAAACTAATCTGACGTTGTACCAATTCTAATCGTTGTGCTAAGCCATTTTCAATGGCTTTATCAAGATCGACCACAACCGGAGTATATTTTATATCGGTAATAACTTCCACATCTTCATACAAAGACATTCCAATGAGTTGCTTAAATTGATCTTCTGCATTTTCAAGATCAACAAAGCTATTATCCAAACTCGATTTACTTGTGGCTAAATTTAATTCTGCCTGATATAATTCTTCCCGCGCAGATAAATCACCTTCAACCTTGCTTTCAATTATTTCCTTACTTACTTTTTGATTTTCATATTCCTCCTTGGCAATTTCATAAGCCATTTGTTTTTGGTAAATGGAATAAAAAGCCTGATTAACCAATCTTTCCAGATTCAACATTTCTATCGAATAGGCCAGTGTTGCATTTTCAAGATTAAGCTGGTTCTTAGTCAGATTCATCTTAGTACGGTTGTAGGTAAACAAGGGTTGCGTGTATTGTAAATACAAGTTATTATTATAACCTTTATAATTATTACTACTCGATTCTGAAAAATTATCCTGATACCCAAAATCATTCCGAAGAATAAGTGTTCCGTCAGAAATTTTTACCGGCTGTGAAATGGTTAAACTTCCGCTGGCTCCTTTATTTTCGGAGGTATACCATTCAGAAAAATAATCGTTATAAGTATCTGTTTTTGAATAAGAAAACGGAGTTACTTCAAAAGAAAATCTGGACTTTAATGCAGCGAGCTGAGCATTTAAATATTCTTTGTTCTGCTCCATATTCAGTCGTGATTTTGTGATGTCGGGGCTATTTTGCAACGCAATTTCCATCGCCTTTTCTAAAGTAAGTCTTGTTTGTGCTGAGCTTACATTGGACATAAATAGGAGCATTATTGCAACTATCAGTATTTTCGCAAGTTTCATATTATTTTTTGCTTTTATATTGTTGTTATGATTATTCATTTTTAACCCATTTCATGGCGTCGGCAAAAACCATTCGGCCGATTGATTTATTTGCTAATTCAACTTTCGCATTTTCCGGATTTATAAAATAAGATCCCAAATAATTCCATCCATTTTCTAATTCTTCATCTGTAAGATGTATTTCTTCAACACCATCAGCATGATGCACTTTAAAGTGATAATCAGATTTTCGGGTTTGATTTCTTCTGCGGATATTAATTTTTTCAAGATGACAATACACATCATAAAATGCACCCTCTTCCAGCTGTGCTTTCCAAACAGCTTTTCGGTCTTCTCCACCTGAACTCGTGTACATTGCTGAACGAACATATTTACCATAAAAGCCAGAACGTAAAACCGATTTCCACTCCACAGGAGGATTCCAGTATCTGATTCCAACATATTTATAGGGTTGTGTCTTATTTTTATCAACCAAAGCCTTTAGAAATGCTTTATTCGTAGTTTGGATGAATTCAAATCCTTCATCTTCATTGTCAACGATAATTTCATTTGGCTCGTCAATATTAGTAAATAAGGCAGTAGTTTGGATTTTGTCGAAAGAAGCTACCTTCCTAATTTCTTCAAACGAATCAAAATCATAAATAAGGTTATTGGGAAGGTTTTCTGAGATGTGAGTATAGATATTCATTCTGTTTGGTTCGGTTGTAAATACAAAACCAACTTCACGTGCAGAATGTGCGGGAATATAAATTTCTTTGGCAAAATCAACATTAATCTGATTGTTATCTTCACGTATTTCTTGATTATCTAAATCTACATTCACGGTTACTAAACCATCAATATCCTCTGGATTTGAAATTTTAAATTTTAACTGATATTTAGTAAATTCTCCTTCTAACACTTTATAAGTTTCTATGTCTTTAACTAGAAAGCCGGGTAGATTTTGTTTCGAATACCAATCGCTAATTTCATTTGATATGGTATCATTAAAACTGCTTTGCATGCCCTTATTAAATGAATCAAAAGAAAATGGCTGATGTCTGTTTTGTATGATTATTCCATTCAAAAAATTGTTAAATTCATCATGCCCATATCTGGCATTAAAGAGTGAGAACAAATTATCGCCTTTTGCTAAAATTACATCGTTCAGCCTAACAATTTCATCCTCATCTACCTCATCACTTGTAGGTTGCTCCGAAATTCCATTTAGCATTAATTCTTCTAAAGAGCTTTTTTTCAATTCTAAATTAACTCTTTCACCTTTACTAATTCCTTCGAAAAACCATCTGCTGGCTGAAAATGCATTTTCATTTCTATCTTTTAAATAAATACCAAGAGCGATATCAAGCATAGGCCATTTAGGCGATTGCAATTGTGTAATAAATGAATAATAATTGGGAAAAATTGAATAGGTATTTCGATCCACAACATCACCATATTGATACCATTCATTTGAGTTGGCCATAAAGTTCCCTCTTACAAATCTTTTAAATATTCTTGATTGAAGTTCCTCGGGTGAAATCTCTTCATTGTCTCTCTTCATTTGACGTTCAGATCGGTTTTTACGTTTTTTAAAATCAGTTTCTTCCATGGTCACACCTTTTTCTGAATAGAAAACCATTTCTGGTTGGATGGCATCACTTGTCATTGAATAGCTGTGTTTGTCTAAGGCAAAATGAATCGGAACCTCAGCCAACGTAAATCGCTCAAAAGGATATTCCAGTCCAATATGACTTTCATACTCATTCTTCAGACCTCTTATAATTCCAGGAAGACTGTCAGTCAAATTGGTAAAGTGAGAAATGAAATATTCATTTCCCTCAATGGTATAAATATTATAATTGATAGAATCGACTTTAAGAGAAAGTTTATTGTAATTCCCGATTAGTAAGCTAATTTTTGGTAATGCAAATTCAGGCTCAAACTTAAAGGTTGAACTTTCTAATTCTGAAGTTCTTCCTTGTGAAATGGCAGATAATCCTTTTTTAGTGTTAACTGTTAAATGAAAATTTGTAAAATCAGGATAAAACAAAGATGGATCTTGCGTGGAATATCCAACTCCCGATATGGGATACCACAATGATTCACTTGTGAGGCAAACAAAATCTTCCATTAAGTAGGCGTATCTCTTACGAATTCGAAAAATTTCCAAGGAAAAATTATCCTCATAGTTTTCTAAATCTGCATCTAAAAAATGGGTGTTTTCATTTATAGAACCAGCATATTCAATATTTAAATTGTAAATCTTACTTCTTTCAATCTTTGACTCAGGAATTATTTTAACCAATTGCAAATCCCGGCTGAAATTTGTAGGTACCTCGTTAATCAGAACTGAAGTTATATTTAATGAGGGATTTAAACTAAATAGGAGGGTGTCAATTTTTTGATCGCTGAAATTAGCTATTTGCATTTCAACCTTTGCTTTTATTTTTTCTCCTAAATGTTCAAGTTCAATCTTTGAATCAATCACCTTTACTTTTGGAAAATGAACATATTGATTGTTTAAACTAATCATTTGCTGTTTAAGCTCGACATTCGATTTTTTTAATACGATATATTTATTGGCCAATAATCCACCAACAACCACACAAAGCAAAGCAATAATGAATGGAAAAGAACTGAATAATTTAGCTTGTGGCAATCGCTGCAGTTTAAAAATGGTAAAGAAAATCATTCCGATCCCTATAAAAAGATAGATACCGCGATGAATGAGGACTTCCTGTAAGTTTCCAAATCCGGCGATGCTTGAATTAAACATGGGAACTTGATAAGCGATATAATCGAAAATGTGATAGTATTGGTTATTAAGGTAAAAAATGGTTAGGGCTATATAACCTAAAATAACGATGAATGTTATGGCCTGATTTTTAAAAATGGTCATTAAAAAGAAAGCCAAACCTAGAATAAAAATCAAGGTAGGTAAACTAATTAAAAGTGGGTAGTAAAAAAACTCACTGATACCCTTTGCTGCATCATTACTGATAAAAGAAAATCCCATACCAATGAGTAGCACAACCAAATTCAAAATAAAAAACACTGCCAGAATACCGAAGGTTTTGCCCAAAATATATTCGGCATTTGTCATTGAGCGTACATAAATCACTTCAACGGTATCATTTTTCCGATCCTGTTTTAAAAATTCGGATGCAAGAAAAACAGCAACAATAGCTTGACCCAAATTTAAAACGATAAGATTTACATAAGGCATTGATGCAGGCAAGGCTCTATAAAGCCATGGAGAACCACTTTGAGCAAGGAAGACGGCTAAATTAAAACCTCCCAAACTAAGTATGGTTAATCCTGCAAAAATTCTGAAAAACCAACCTCGCAATAAAGTGCGCATTTCATAGCGGGCGATCGTTTTTAGGGCGTGGAGTGAAAACATATTATTAAACTTTTGCCTTTAGTGTTTCGATAGATATTCCATAAAATAAACATAAGCATGCTCCAAATTCGGTTCAATTTCTATTGCATTTTTAGCTTCAATATTTTGACCAACTAATTGAACTTCCCAACCTTCGTCTGTTGGAATGGTAGAAATCACAGCATACTTTTCTTTAATCAAATCATATTCAGTACCTGAAGTATTTACTTGCCATACATGCCCTTTCGCTTTATTTACTAATGCTTCAGGAGATCCTTTAAATTGAAGCCGGCCTTCATCCAATAAGGCGAGATCATTACAAACGCTGGATATGTCACCAACGATATGCGTTGAAAGTACAATGATCACATCTTTCTGACTGAGCTCTGAAAGAATATTTCTGAATCGGATTCTTTCTTCGGGGTCGAGACCAGTTGTTGGTTCATCAACCACAATAATTTTTGGATCACCAATGAGTGCCTGGGCAATTCCTAATCGTCTTTTCATCCCTCCCGAAAGGTTGTTGGCTTGTCGTTCTCTCGAATCAAAAAGTCCAACATTTTCGAGCCACTCATCAACTTTCGCTGATCGAATCTTTTTACTTTTAACACCTGAAAGTCCAGCTGCGTAATCCAGAAATTCCCATGTTTTCAGCTTTGTGAAAAATCGAAAATCTTGTGGTAAGTAACCTAACATTTTTCGGATTTCCTTGCGGTTTTTAACTAGGTCATAACCATTAACGTTAACCTTACCAGAAGTTGATTTCATAATAGTTACCAGGATTCGCATCAAACTTGATTTACCGGCACCGTTAGGCCCAAGTAATCCAAACATCCCATTTCCAATTTCCAGATTAATGTTTTCCAGTGCTGTTTTACCGTTCTTGTATGTTTTACTTAATCCTTGAATGTCAATCTTCATATGAGGTTATTAATTTTTTTCAAATAATAATGATGTACTGAATTGAAGTTTTTTAGAATATTTGACAATTAATTTTTAGACGATTAATCTTGCTCTCCGTTACAATTTATTTTGACATTTTTTCTAAACAAATTTTATTGTACTAGTGTATTACTATATTAGTACACTGCAAATGTATATTATCATTTTAATAAATCCAAATATTTTTAAAATATTTTTTAAATTTATAATCTAACAACCCAATTATGACAAATAGCGCCATTAATTCAAAAATTAAAAATAATACAGAAAAGCTCTTAACATGTGCCGATGACATTTATATAATGAAAAATGCTGCGGATGAATTGTACAAAATCTTTTCAAAGATTACAGGAATATATTTTGAAAATAATCAAGATGATCATATTGAGCTGGAATCGGGGAGGGCACTTTCTTCGTCAACGGCCGCTCATTGTTTAGTTGAATTTAAAAGGACAGCCATCTTTTTAAGAGGGATTAAAAAGGCAATTGATAAAAAAATAGCTGAGACTAAACTACCCATAAAAATTTTATATGCAGGAAGTGGCCCATATGCAACACTGATAACTCCACTTTTGAGTTTACTAAAAAACAATGAAGCCAAAATTACTTTACTCGATATAAATAAGGTATCCCTTCAATCAGTTAAAAAATTAACTTTTGATTTAAATTTCCAAAATTTCATTGATGAATTTATTTTAGCGGATGCCACAAAATTTCAATTCACTTCAGATTATGATATTGTGATTTCAGAAACAATGCAGGCCTGTTTAGAAAATGAACCCATGGTGCATATCATGAATAATTTAATTCCTCAAATGAAACCAGAGGCTATTTTTATACCTGAGGAAATAAATTTAGATTTTTATCTTTCCGATCGCAATTTGTTTAATGAGAAAATTTTAGCTAAAAACATCGGGAAAGATATTGAATACAAAAAATTTGTAGGTCATTTTATCAAACTAAATAAGCATTCGTTAAAATTACTTGGTGATAAGAAAATTTTAAAAATCCCGGAACTCCCAGCAAATTTTAAGGAATTAATAATTGATACATTTATTACCGTATTCGATGATGAAAAACTAAATGAAAGAGAATGTAGTTTAAATTGTTCTCGACAATTTTATGATTTATCGGTTCAAAAAATTCAAGAAACTGAGTTTTATTTGGATTACACCGCAAAACCTAGAATAAGGTGCCAGATTTTGAACTAAAGAAAGAAGTCATTAAAAAATAATGACTTCTATATAGTTTTTTATTAAGTGCTATGGTCGTTGTGGGTATTCCCCGTCTGTGCACATGATATAACGCATCCCTAAATACGGTTGCATATTATAAAAAGGTTGGTTACCACCAGCACTGCCAACAATATTTGCATGCATTTTATGTCCTCCATCTAACTTGGCACCATAAATCTTATCAGCAGATTTAGCTGGAACATTTCCTTCAGGGTTGGTTGATAAATCTCTATCTCCAGATGATGTCATATCACAATTAACAGCATGGTTGTGCGTAGGTAAATTGGCTTCTGTTAAATGAACCTGCTCAAAACCACCTTTTTGTGAGGCATACATAGGTGTTAACCCTGGTCCGGTGCCAACTCCAACAGGCACCCGACCTCTTAAGTCCGGTACACCAAAGCTAGTACGACCATCTCCGCCAAATTGATCCCCGACTATCGAAAAAAGGGCTGTGTATTGTTGTATAGCTAATAATTGGCCTTCACAAAAAACCCAGTTTCTGGGCGCAAAAGTTCCAGCAAATAATTTTACTTCTCCAATAAATCCTTCCATAATAATAATTTTTAAGGTTAATAATTAAGTTAATTATAGGTTTAATTTATTTTAATAATAAAATAGGCATTAGGCATTATCGTGAGGGGAGAGCTTGATAATCAGTCTAAAGATAATAAAAAATTATTTCTCCAATATTTTTAAAGCTAATTTTCTTGAGATCAGGATTCGGTAGAAGGAGAGTAGACCATCTGATATTTAACGCTATCATCTGACCTTACTTTAAAACCTAACTTTTTATATAAGTGAAATGCAGGGTTTTCTTTTGATACTTGAAGTAAAATATTTTTTTGATTTAATTTGGCTTCATTTATTAATGTATTAATAACTTTTTTTCCAACTCTTTTATTCTGAAATTCAGATAAGAGGGATAAATAAATTATATTAATTTGTGATTTTGTTTTGGCTAGAATAATTCGCCCAATTGGTTTTGCTTCTGTGGTAATGATATTATCTTCAAGATTATAGAACTTCTGAATTATGGATCTATTGAAGGCAAGATATTGTATATTACAGAATTGTAATCTCATTACTTCCGGCCATTGCTCCGCATTTAATTCCTTCACTTTATGTTCACAAAACAATTTAATAACAAATTTATCGTCTTCCGATTTTCTTGGTCTTAATTGATAATCCATTAAATATATTTTGATGTAGTTTAAAATATTAATCTATCAAAACTTTGTTTTATGTAATAAATTTTAATTTATCACCAAGCTTTTAGGCGTCAGTTTATTATCAAATTTTGATTTCTATGAAAATAATCATATTTTTATAACCCCTAATCAATTAATTATAAAATCATTGAATTACTCTTATTTTTTAAGAATGATTCAAAACACACTTGCCTACACTATTTATACACTCCCCAATTACATTTTAAGATTAGGGAACTATCTTTTCATTTAATGAAAAAATAGTTTTTATGATGGCATTTATGCCGGCATTATGCCTGTGCAAGGGACTGAGGATAATTGATTTGTATTTTAAATAAAGCATTATCGGATGTCAGGGCATTTTGTCCATAATTGAGCTAAGAAACTTAAAATGAAAGGCCATGAATCATCTACAACCGCAATTCAATCAAAGTAATTCACGGTCAGTGATTACAAAAGCTAAAGATTCAAAATCCAGAACTAAAATTTTCTGGATTCTTTTACCAGTTCTTATGTTACTATGCTTTGATGCTTATACACAAAACTTACTGATATCTGGTATTACAACCCCTGCTGCGGCAAATGGAACTTATGTGAAGCAATCAGGAACAATGTACACTTTTTCTTTTTGGGTACATACTTCAGGAAATTATATGGTATATAAGCATCAATATGATGGAGGTGATCATCATTATTATTGGAATATTGATGATGATTATGATGATGCAAGAGTTTTTTTTTATTATGAGGCTGATGGTGATGTTTCACCTGCCGGCTCCAGTTATACGCCGAGTGACGGAACTTCAACGGGAGGGGTAGTCGTTTCAGAAGTTGCTGTTGATGCGGAAATTGATATCAGAGGAAATGGAGTTTCAATTGCAGATGGAGATGGAACCCCAAGATTTGAAGATCATACTAAATTTGGTTCTGCTAACATTTCAGGGGGAACTTTAACACGTAGTTTTGTCATTTATAATACCGGCGCTGTAAATCTAACTCTTGATGGTTCTTCTCCGTATGTTTCAATTAGTGGTACTAATGCCGGAGATTTTAGTGTGACTACAACTCCTACAACACCAATTAGTGCTGGTGGTTCAACAACTTTTGTGATAACTTTTAATCCAAGTGCAATAGGGGGGCGAACTGCAACAGTATCAATAGCCAATAGTGATTCTGATGAAGACCCTTATAATTTTACTATTCATGGCTCAGGTTTTACGCCTAAAAATATAATTGTGTCAGGAGTCAGCAATCCTGCTGCAGCAAATGGAACTTATGTTCATCAAGGTACGGACGATAGATTTGAATATTGGAAGCATTCCTCACAAAACTATTATCTTCATAATGAAATAAACTCCGGCACGTTATATTGGCACTTAGATGTAGATATTGACGGATCAGATGATGATCATATTTTTAGTAAATCGTCGGATGAAGCAAGCCCAATAGGTCTTACGGGCTGGGCAGCTAATGCTCCTGCAACTGGCACGCTTGCAGTTGAAGCTGCTACTCCTGAATCGGATATAAATTTACTAGGCAATAGTGTAACAATATTTGATGAACATAGTTCACCTTCTTTTGATGACCATACATTTTTTGGTTCTTTGAATATAGCTTCAGGAAGTAGAACCCGTACGTTCACAATTCAAAATTTAGGTTCTGCAACACTAACATTATCTGGTGCATCACCTTATGTTACCATCAGTGGTTCAGGTGCTGCCGCTTTTAGTATAACCACACCACCGGCTTCATCTGTTGCAGGATATGGGAATACAACATTCATTGTAACTTTTGATCCTTCGGTTGAGGGAACAAATTCTGCAGTATTAAATATTGCTAGTAATGATGCCGATGAGGCTAATTATAATTTTAGTGTGGAAGGCTGGGGCGGGGCGGCTTACGAACTCCTTGTTTCTAATATCAGTTCACCGGCAGCGGCGAACGGCGTTTATACTTATCAAGGTATCTTAAATGAATTAGAGTATTGGAAACACGAATCTGAAGAATATTATATCTATAATGGTTTTTTCGGTGGGGATCGGTATTGGCATATCGATAATGACACGAATACAGATACCTATATCAGATATTCGGCCAATCATGATGAAGACCCATCTCCGACTAATGTAACAAGTTGGAATGGTGGAACAGCCACAATTATTTACAATGGATCGGAAATAGATGTGAAAGGCAACTCAGTTTCAATTGCCGATGGCGATACCAGTCCTTCATTAAGCGATCATACAGACTTTGGTAATGCGGATGTGAATGGAGGAACGGTTATTAGAACCTTCACCATAGAAAATACAGGAGGAGCTGCATTGAGCTTAACAGATAGTTCTCCTTATGTTGCAATATCAGGAACACATGCTGGTGATTTTAGTGTGACCACAATACCTTCAAATAGTATCGCATCTTCAGGATCAAGTATTTTTAGAATTACATTCAATCCCAGTGCTTCGGGAACACGAATTGCCAGCCTCAGCATTGCAAATGATGATGATGATGAAAATCCTTATAATTTTAATATCCAAGGTACAGGCTTTGCGGTTCCAACTGCGACAACAAATGCTGCAACGAGCGTCGTTCAACAATCAGCCACTTTAAATGGAACTATTAATGCCAATACATTAAGTACAACAGTTACATTTGAATATGGACTAACGGATAGTTATGGAACCAGTATAACAGCGGATGAAAGTCCAGTAACAGGCACTTCAAATACATCTGTTAGTAAGAATATCAGTAGTTTAACGCCTAGTACAACTTATCATTTTCGTGTTAAAGGTGTAAATTCGATAGGTACTACCAATGGATCAGATCAAACTTTTACCACCTTAGATTGTATTAACCCCACAGCAGCTGGTACTATTGGAAATGCGCAGGAGGGTTGCCTTGGATTTGATCCAACTGCAATTACAAGCCTAACATTGCCTTCTGGTCATTCAGGGACACTTGAATATAAATGGCAGCAATCAACCACAAGCAGTACAGCTGGTTTTTCAGATATTGCATCCAGTAATTCGGCAACTTTTGATCCATCAAATTTATCTGATACTACTTGGTTTAAAAGACTGGTTCTGGTTGATTGCCATCCTGATTGGTCCGGAGCGCTGGAATCTAATGTTATTGAAATGGCTGTTTTTCCAGCATTTGCCGCTGGAACAATTTCTTCTGATCAATCTATCTGTTTTAATACTACCCCAGCAAATCTTATTGGTGTGGCTCCTACAGGTGGTGATACACCTTACACTTATCAATGGATTAGTTCTACTGATGGAATGAGCTATTCTGATGTTTCTGGTGCTACCAGTTTGAATTATCAGGCGGGAGCTTTGTCCGATACAACTTATTATCGTTTAGAACAAACTTCTGCTTCGGGTTGTGGAATTGATACAACTAGTTCGGTCAAAATTACAGTTTATCCACTATTTGTTGTTGGTTCAATTTCTTCAAATCAAAATATTTGTTATAACACTGCACCTGCAAAATTAATAGGAGTTGCCCCAACAGGTGGCACAGGACCCTATACTTATCAATGGCAGAGCTCAACGGATAATGCTACTTTTTCAAATATCTCAGGAGAAACTAATTTGGATTATCAGCCGGGAGTTTTAACTGATACCATGTACTATCAATTAATTCAAAGTTCGGCTTCAGGTTGTGGAGTTCTAACAACCAATAAGATAACAATCAATGTTTATGAACCATTTGCAGTTGGCTCAATTTCTGCTAGTCAGTCCGTTTGTTACAATTCTGTGGCCGATGAATTAATTGGAGTTACCCCAACAGGTGGTGGTGGAGCTTATGCTTATCAATGGCAAAATTCTACCGATGGATCTACTTTTTCTGATATTTCTGGAGCAAATAGTATAAATTTTCAACCTCCAGCGCTTACTGATACTACCTATTATCGACAATTACAAGGTTCTGATTGGGGTTGTGGTATCGATTCTACCAATATCGTTACCATAATCGACGACTTTATGGCTCCTACTATTCAAGCTAGTTCTATAGTTTTTTCAGATACCGGAGCGGTACAACTTGAAATTGATTGGACCAATGGGAATGGATCAAAACGAGTCGTTTTCATAAAAGAAGGTACAACAGGAACCGCTGTGCCTGTTAATTACGACACTTACACAGCCAATACTCACTTTAAAAAAGGTTCACAAATTGGAGGCTCAGGTTGGTATTGTGTAGCTAATGGAACCGCCGATTCAGTAATTGTTAATGGGTTAATGCCTAATACAACTTATCGGGTTATGGTTTGTGAATATAACAAGGATAGTGGATGTGAAAAATACCTAACTACGGAATCAACAGGTAATGCATCCAATCAACTCACGAAAAATATTATGATTAATGAGGTTGATGCGGATACCCCCGGAACAGATGATCAAGAGTTTATTGAGCTTTATGACGGTGGAACTGGAAATACCAGTTTGGATGGATTAATCATTGTGTTTTATAACGGAGCTTTTGATTATTCGTACGATATTGGGGGACATACCAATGCGATAAGTTTAGATGGATTTTCGACCGATTCAGATGGATATTTTTTAATTGCTGGAGATGGATTTTCAGGTGCCGCTTCCATTCGTTTTACTGATAATACTTTGCAAAATGGAGCTGATGCTATTGCAATGTATGCTGACAGTTCATCTAATTTTCCAAGCACTACGCCTGTCACAACTACTTATTTGGTAGATGCTTTAATATATGATACTGATGATGCTGACGACGCTGGTCTATTAGTTTTATTAAATGCCAGTCAACCTCAGGTAAATGAAGCAGGGGGGGGGGATAAGGATAATCACTCCAACCAACGTATCACGAATGGTTCAGGAGATGCAAGAAATACTAGCACATATACACAGCAATTTCCTACACCCGGGGAGATGAATGGAAACCCCAAAATGCAAGTTTTGGGAAACAGTCAAATAATTGATGATGAAGATTCAAGCCCAAGCACTATTGATCATACTGACTTTGAGAATGCTGAAATCTTTCTTGGTTCTGTTACTCGCACTTTTACCATTAGAAATGTTGGCGAAAAGCCGCTTGTTTTATCTAGTAATTCTGTTAAGGTTGTAATTGGTGGAGCTGATGCAGCAGATTTTAATGTCAATATACAACCCACAACCTCAATTGCTATCGACAGCGCAACAACAACTTTCTCTATAGTTTTTGATCCTACAACAGCCGGAGTTAAAGATGCTACAATTAGCATATATAATAACGATCGTGAAACTGATTCCACTTATACTTTCGCTATTAAAGGAACTGGAATTACATTACCTGAAATAGTTATTTCGGGCAATACGATTGAAATTGCTGATGGGGATACCATTCCTTCTCTTGTAGATTCAACTGATTTTGGAGTCGTACTGGTAACTGGTGGTATTGTGACCAAGACTTTCGCTATTACAAATCCCGGATCAGGAACTTTAACTTTGGGAGGTACACCAACAGTTGAAGTGGGAGGAATTCATGCAGCTGATTTCACAATATCGGCGCTGCCAACCGTTTCTTTAGCTGCAGCAGGTGGCACAAGCACTTTCAATGTTCAATTTGATCCTTCAGCAATAGGGCTTCGTAAAGCAAATATTAGCATCGACAATAACGATTCCGACGAAGATCCATATAATTTCAATATTCAGGGAATTGGTTCTGCAGTGCCTATCGTAAGTACTGATGCTGCTACAACTGTGGTTCAAAAATCAGCTACAATGAACGGAACTGTTAATCCGAATTCAGACAGTACTGTTGTTATATTTGAGTACGGATTAACAACTGGCTATGGAGCTATAATTGCGGCTGATCAAAGTCCTATTACAGGGAATACAAATACAAGTGTGAGTAAATCTATAAGTGGTTTAACACCTAGTACAACTTATCATTATCGCGTTGTTGGAGAAAACTCATCAGGCACTACTGAAGGTTCTAATGTAACTTTTACAACCTTAGATTGTATCATGCCTACTTCAGCAGGAAGCATTGGCAATGCACAATGGAGCTGCGCTAATTTTGATCCGGAAACCATAACTAGTCTTAGTTTACCATCCGGGAATACTGGAACACTAGAGTATAAATGGCAAAAATCAATCATAAACGGTACAGATGGGTTTACTGACATCCCAGCTAGTAATTCATCAACATATGATCCGCCTCTAATTACCGAAACAACTTGGTTTAAACGATTAGTCCGTGTCGATTGTGAGAGTGATTGGTCGGGAGCTTTAGAATCAAATGTTATTGAAGAATTTATTTACCCAGAGTTCACTGTCGGTTCAATTTCTAGTTCACAATCCATTTGTTTTAATGCTACTCCAGCAAAGCTATTTGGTATTGCTCCAACTGGAGGATCACCGGGCTATTCTTACCAGTGGCAAAGTTCAAGTGATGGTATAACTTTTATTGATGTACTTGGTGCTACAGAATTGAATTATCAAGCCCCTGCATTAAGCTCAACTACTTATTATCGCTTAGCTCAAATTTCAGGTTCTGGATGTGGAACCTTAACGACAAATATTATTAAAATTCATGTTTATGATGAATTTAAGGTAGGTTCAATTTCCGAAAATCAAACACTTTACTACCAAGCTTTGCCTGAAAAATTCATAGGTATTGATCCAACAGGAGGAGCAGAGCCTTATATATATCAGTGGCAAAGTTCTACTGATGGTTATAATTTTACAGATATCATTTATCAAGGAAATCAATTGGATTATCAGGCCGGACGTCTTTCAAAAACAACTTATTTCAGACTTTTGCAAAGTTCTGCTTCAAGCTGTGGAAATGAATTTACCAACACAATAATAGTTATTGTTTTTCCTGAATTTAGCGTAGGATCAATTGAATCTGATCAACAGATTGTTTATGGTTCAGTTCCCGAGAAATTAACAGCAACTACACCAAGAGGTGGATGTCAACCATACGCTTACCAATGGCAAAGTTCTTCGGATAGCATTAATTTTATTAATCTTACAGGAGCTATAGCTCTGGATTATCAACCACCCGCTCTTACGGAAACAACCTATTATCAGTTAATTCAATCTTCTGCTTTTGATTATGCAGATAAAGCCACCAATCTAGTAACTATCACTGTTTATCCAGAGTTTGTAGTTGGTTCTATTACCAGTGATCAAATTGTTTGCTATAATTCAGCACCTGAATTACTCCTCGGAAATGCTCCAACTGGTGGAAACGAACCTTATTCGTATCAATGGCAACAATCCTCTGATGGCATTTTGTTTGTTGATATTATTGGTGCCACAGCATTGAATTATCAACCTGCCGAATTAATTTCCCAGACTTATTTTAGGCAAGTTCAAACTTCTTCAAGTAGCTGTGGTAGTTTTACAACCAATGTTGTAACTATGACAATTCAAGTGCAACCTTTAGTGGATATTAGTGTAGAAGAAGCAACGATTTGTGCAAATGCAAGTTATCAGTTAACTGCAACTGCTCAAAATTATGAATCGTTGACATGGATTAGTTTAGGTGATGGGATTTTTAATGATGTAAATATTTTAAACCCAATTTACACTCCCGGAGAGAATGATATGGCTCATGGATCGGTAACATTGGCTATTAATGTTACTGCTGCTCTACCTTGTGAAATAGTAGCTTCTGATCAAATGATTCTTTCATTTTATGATTCACCAGAGGTGGATGCAGGAATTGATTTAACAGTTTATGAGAATACCCAAGTGCAGCTAAATGCAAGTGTTCAAGGAAGTGGAAATTATTCTTATTCCTGGACTCCTGCCGAAATAGTTTCTGATCCAACAATATTAAATCCGGTTACGAGTCCGATTACTCAAACAACCACATTCACTTTGCAAGTAACAGATAACGAAACAGGATGTATTGTTGAAGATCAGATAACTATTAAAGTTGAAACAGGAGTGTTTTATCAAATTAGAGGGAGGGTGCAAACCATTGGATTGAAAAGTTCATTACCTGCAACAAACATCTTTTTCACCAAAATTGAGCAAAGTACAACTACCAATGACCTAGGAGAATACACAATGATGGTTCCGGCAGGATATTGTGGTTGGGCTATCCCAACCAGGCCGGGCTATATTTTTGAGCCCGACAGCATTGGATATATAAATGTTGGTGAAGATATCATTGCTGAAGAAATTGGTGGAACCTTTTACTTGATTGCAATGGCTAGTCCCGATTCAATTATAGCCGGACAGCGTGTGCAATTATCTGTTGAGCTTGTGAACCAATCAAATTCAATCATTGCTTGCAGTTGGCAAGATGAAACAGGAGAATTTTGCAATGAAATTAACGCAAATGTTGAACCTACACAAACAACACTTTATACTGTTTTTGTGAGTGATGAGTATGAAAGTACTTATGACACGGTTAGGGTTTATGTTTCCACAACAACAGGAATTAATGATTTACAGGAACACGAAGGGTTAATTTTACTTTATCCTAACCCAACTAATAATATTATTAACCTAGAAATAAGTGGAGATATAGATGCACGGTTGGTCTCAATCGTTAATCCAAATGGAACATTGGTTAGACAGATAAAACTATCAAAATCTTTTAACGACCACAAAGTTCAACTTAATCTCGAACATCTCATCGATGGCTCATACCATATCATAATTACTAACCATGAAGGCCAAATAGTTGCAAGTAAAAAAGTGGTGAAGATCTAATAAAAGAACCCTGAACAATATTTTTCTCAATATTGTTCAGGGTTTCATCATTATAATCAGGGTAAATTAAATTTGTGGAAATATTCAAACGATTGAAGAGCTAGCCAATTTTGCAAATCTTTTTTAAACCTTCATGATTGAGAATAATAAACTTTTTTCCTTGGATACTTATTAATTTTTCATTTTGAAAGTCTTTAAGTAAACGAATTACACTTTCGGTTGAAAGTCCGGCTAATTCAGCCAGTTCTCTTCTGGTTAGCAACAGTTCAAATTCATCAGATTTAAATACCGATCCAGCCAGGCAAAGCAATAAATCAGCGAGCTTTCCATATGATTGCCGGTGTATCATACAAAAAAATCGATTATTTATTTGAGCAGCATTTTCTCCCATGAATTGAATAATTCTGGAAGCAAACAGTCCATTTTCTCTGATTAATTTTTTAAATACATTAATGTCAATCATCTTAACAATAGAATTTTGGTAAGATGCAGCCGTATAACTAAATTTTTCATCATCATCTCTTAGTGATGTCAAGCCCACGAGATTACCCGGGCCAATTATCTTTAGAATGAGTTTTTCATCATTATCTTCTAAATAGACTTTCACAAGACCTTCGCATAGGAAAATAACATGGGTTGCAAATGCTCCTTGTTTTGCAATAATTTCACCTTTATTAAACTTTACCTCAACCTGTTTTTTTTCCAATAATTCTAGCTGCTCATCTGTTAATAGGTCGAAACATCTACAATGACTTTTTGCCACTGTACATGTTGAATTCATATCAATTGTGTTCATAATCTACTCTCTTTCTGGTTACTAAAATTACTCATATTGCTATACTTCAAATTCTATTACACAAATTACACTTCAATTTATGTTCTAAATCATATTCAAACCATATTTAGGTCATCATTTGTGCATCTGTTCGCATCAAAAGTACTGTTAATTTAGTAACAATAAATCAAAAATCAAAATTAATAACTATAAAACACAAAAATGCGAAACTATTTTATAAGCATAATTGGAATTTTGGCACCTATTTTAATTGTCGTTTTTTTGCTATCTTTTAGAGAGAAACAAGTATTGGAAAATGATGTATCGGTGTTACCATTAATTAAGACTAGCCCGAAAGTTGTTGATCACTCAAATTTTGAAGTTTTACAAAAAGAGTTCACTTCTGGTCCCGAACTGACAGCAGCATGCCTAGGTTGTCATAATAAAAGACAACACGAAATTATGCAAACTGCTCATTGGAAATGGGAAAGAGAAGAATATATAGAAGGTAAGGGAATTGTTCCTCTTGGTAAAAAAAATATATTGAATAATTTCTGTATTGGTGTTTCGGGAAGTGAGGAAAGTTGCACACGTTGTCATATTGGATATGGGTATGATAATAAAAATTTCGATTTTTCTGAAGCGACGAATATCGATTGCTTGGTGTGCCATGATAATACAGGAACTTATAAAAAGAAAAAGGGGGGAGCAGGCGTTCCAGATGAATCGGTAAATTTAAGTTATGTTGCGCAAAATGTAGGAACACCAACCAGAGAGAATTGTGGTGTTTGTCACTTTTGGGGAGGCGGAGGAAATAATGTGAAACATGGTGACCTGGAAAAAGCCATGCTTGATTGCAGCCGTGAAGTGGATGTACACATGACAACTGAGGGTGCAAATATGACCTGTGTTCAATGCCACTTAACAGAGAACCATCAAATTACCGGGAAGCTATACGCACTATCATCTGAAAATAAGGATAGAGTTACCTGTGAACAATGTCATGGTGAAGCACCACATAAAGATAAAATTTTAGATGATCACATTATTCGTATTGCTTGCCAAACCTGTCATATTCCAACTTACGCGAAAGCAAATAGTACCAAAATGATTTGGGACTGGTCAACCGCCGGAGTTTTAGATGAGCACGGAGAAGAGCTTCATGAATATGATCAGGACTTCAACCATAAATATATGTCGATAAAAGGAACCTTTGTTTGGGATGATCATGTAGTTCCTGAGTATTATTGGTTTAATGGATTGGCATCCCACCAGTTAATCGAAGATAAAATTGAAAGTATTCCGATTCAAATGAATACTTTAATGGGATGCTATGCTGACAAAGGAGATTGCCAGGAGTCAAATGCACCATCAAAAATTTGGCCTGTAAAAGTTCATCGAGGACGTCAAATTTATGATCCTGTAAATATGACGCTTATTCAACCCAAGCTTCATTCTGCTGTGAAAGGAGAAGGTGCGTATTGGAAAGATTTTGATTGGGGAATTGCATCTGAAAAAGGCATGGAATATTTAAATCTGCCATATAGCGGAGAATATGATTTCGTAAGTACTGAAATGTATTGGCCACTTAATCATCAGGTTGCACCAAAAGAACAATCGCTTAGCTGCATTGATTGCCATACCAGAGAAGGAGGGAGGCTTGAGAATTTAGCAGATTTCTATCTTCCGGCCAGAGATGTAAATGCCTATTTGGAATTTGGAGGCATCTTGTTCATTCTACTCTCACTAGCAGGAAGTGCAGGACATGCACTATGTCGTAAATATTTAAGAAAAAACTGTTAATGAAAAACAGACAAAATTATTTTGTCATTAATTGAATAATCAATAAAACTAAAGAAATGAAAAAAGTTTATTTATACAAAGGATTTGAGCGGTTCTGGCATTGGGCACAATCTGTACTAATTATTATGCTGATGGTAACTGGGTTTGAAATTCACGGATCCTTCCAATTATTTGGGTATCGAGATGCCATAGTAATTCATAATACAATGGCCTGGTCGTTTATGGTGCTTATGATATTCGCAATTTTTTGGCATATTACCACAGGTGAGTGGGTGCAATATGTTCCGACAGTGAAAAATTTAAAAGCACAAATTGAATACTATTTAGGTGGAATTTTCAGAAATAGTCCGCATCCAACAGGTAAACGACTTTTAAGCAAATTAAATCCGTTACAACGCATGACATATTTTGGATTGAAGGTAATTCTAATCCCTTTATCTGTTTTAAGCGGATTATTCTATATGTTTTTTCATTATCCGGTAGCAGGAATTGAAGTTGCCAGCCTTGAAATAGTTGCATTAGCGCACGTTGCAGGAGCTTATTTACTTGTTGGTTTTTTAGTAATTCACCTTTATTTGATTACTACAGGCCATACAGTTTTTTCAAATCTGAAAGCCATGATAACTGGTTGGGAAGAATTAGGTGACGATGAAGTAAATGATGTGTTAGAGGATGTTATTAATAGTGCAGAAAAAATTATTAGAACTCAACCTAAAAACAGAAAAAGTGAGAATAAAGAAAAAATCAAAGATATGGTTGAGGAATTGATTCTACATAACGGAAACAAAAAAAATAGTTAATAAATTAAAAATTTAAATATTGTTTAAAATGAAAAAATTGTTGAATAATTTATCCATGTTTATCGTTGCATTGCTTTTGTTTAGCTCATGTACAAAGTCGACAACGTATGAATCGCCGGATGCGATGATTGATGATTTAAAGGTTGATTTAAAATCAATTACAGTTGATGATCTGAAATTAAAACTTGATGATTTGGATGCTTATATTTTTCTTATTGATGTGAGGGAGTCAGCTGAACATAACTTCGGATACATCCCAAGTTCAATAAACATCCCTGGCGGGCTAGTGATTTTTAACACAGGAAATGAAGCCTTTTGGGAAAGTGAAATGATGTATAAACCTGAATTAACTGACGAAATTATTGTATATTGTAAGAAAGGTAAGCGTTCTGTTCTTGCTGCGAATTTGTTGAAACAAATCGGGTATAAAAATATCAAATATTTAGAAGGTGGCTGGAAAGCTTGGGAATTGAAATTTCCTTTATTATATGATAAAAACCTGGATGCTAATGCTCATCCTGAAGTAAAAGATGAAGGTGGTTGCTAACTTCTTTTAACTTAATTTTAATGCATTACTAATCTTAAATAATTTAAAGAACAGTGTCATGAAAAAATTATTAATAAAATTCGGACTTATTTTGACAGTTCTACTATTCGTCGATTATGTAATTATTGCAATTTTTGGTTGCGCCTCTTGCTTGCTAGGTGCTGAAGATCAGTATTTCTGTGAAACATTTTGTTGGGTTGTTCGTTCATTTATAGCCCTTAGTTTGGTTGTTTATTTTGGGTATTTCATCTATAACCTGCGTATGTATCGTAAAATGATGAATAAACCAGAATAAACTTTTTAGTCTGTTACACTAGCTTATCGGTTACAATAAAGTAACTGATAGGTTAGTGTATAATTATTAAATCAATTACTCAGAAGTATCCTTATCTTCAATTTTGCAAAAAGCAATAATGATTAAACTATTAATTCAGCTTAAGTTATAATTTCTTCATAAACTCAAAAGCTGTTTTTTGTTTCTCGCTTAACTTATATTCAAATGGCAGTAAATCAGCAACTCTGTCAATAGAAATACGATCTCCCCATTTTATAGAATTGGCATTAAAATATCCTTCTTTGGTGATTCTAATACATGAATCGATTGGTATTAACCTTGATTTTATAGGAAATTGATTAAAGCCGAAATGTATAATTAATTCTTGACCTGGACAAAATATTTTGTCTCCGGATGGCAATTCATCAATAATTTTCTTAAGTTTTATTTCTGTGTAATTGGTATCATAAAGTGTAAATAAATTATTCTTCAGATTTTTATCATAAATAGATCGAATAAGTGCTAATCTTGAACCAAGGTATGCACTATATCTATTATCTTCAATTTTTTCCACCTCTAATTGAGATTTCGATTCTATTTCTGTGAAAAAATAGTAGCCATCATAAAATACAAATTCTCTGGCACTTATAAAATTATCCAAATGATAGGTCACTTCATATCCAAGTGCATTATTTTTAATTTTTAAGGGTTTTTTCGAATTTACAAATAAAGTTTTACTAGCCTTGTCATAATCATATATTAAATCTTTTTCATTTAAAATTTCGCACCTATATGCATTACCTGATACCCCTAGAAATTCTCTTTTAAATTCGGCTAAATATCTGGCTCTGGCAGCTCTGTTCAATTTTTTCGCTTTTACCTCAGTTACTGTAAGTGTATATTCTGCCTTTTCTAAACCTATGCAAAGATTTTGATTAACAGGATATTCTGTGATCCGTCTTGATTTGTATCCGATTGTACTAACGATTATAGGAATACCATTGTAATTTCTAATATCTAAACTAAAGTTTCCATTTCCGTCTGAAACAGTTCCAATCGTTGTTCCTTCTAAATAAATATTCGCATAAATTACAGGATCCTCCGATGATAAGTCTATAATGCGACCATTTAATCTTTGTGCAAACAATGTATTACTAAAGAAAAAGATGGCTAGTACAAAAAAGATTTTTTTAATCATTTTGGATAAATTAGGTCATCGAAAATCAACAAAAACCATACCTTCTTTTTTAGAACAAAGAGCTATTTTTTAAACATAAAATTTTAAAATATGGCAAATTTTTTATTTTCTCATGATAGAAACGGCAACGATACCTGGTCCGGTATTTGCGCCCAATACAGGTGACGCTTCGCGGATGAATTCTGGCTCCATTTTAAAAATACTTAAGAGTTCTTTTGCAAACCACTGAGCCGATTCCAGGTTATCTGCATGGGTGATGGCATATCCCCAAATATTATTTTTTTCGGCAATACGTTTGGCATGTGCCAATAAATTTTTCTTATTGCCTTTTATTGTGAAAGATTTTTCCATTAATACAGATTCACCTTCATCATTTACTCCAATTATTGGTTTTAGATTGAGTGCTTTTGCAATAAAACCTTTTAGTGGGTTTACGCGGCCACTTCTAACAATATATTTTAGAGTGTTTACACTCACATAAACGTCTGATTTTTTGATCCAATCATTCGTCATGTCGATAAGCTGTGTATGTGTGAATTTATCCAATTCAATTGCCTTGGCTAATCTTAATACAATTAATCCTAAACTAGCTGTCAATCGCTTAGAATCAAGAACTGAAATCTCTTTTTTAAGTTGAAGACCTATTGTTTTTGCCGCCTTCTTACTATTCGAAAATGTTCCGCTCAAGGCACTACTTAACTGTACGCTAATAATTGAATCATAATGTGAGCTTAAGTAAGAATATTTATTCGAAAATAATTCAAATGTTGGTTGCGCAGTTGTAGGGTTTTTATCTAAATGAGCAGACATTTTATAAAATTTGTCTGCATTCAAGGTAATTCGATCAAGATAATAACTATCACCAATATGAACACTTAAAGGCACCATATGAATTTGATATTTTTCAAGTATTTCATCTGGTAAATCGCAGGTAGAATCTGTTACTAGTGCAATTGATGCTTTACGATTAGTCATCACATTGTTTTGCATGACCATGTCATCAACCTTTTGGTAGGTAATTACCCCATGCTCATGTAATTCTTCGAAGAGTTTTGCAGGATCATCTGTATGAATATGGATTCTAAGTTTTGAGGGTGATCCTGCAACAACAAGTGAATCACCATGATGCCCGATTCTCTTCGTCAAATTTAGTTTATCAATTTTATCACCAACCAACATGGCCTCAGTACAATACCTAAAATTAATAGCATCATGAGAAATAGTCGCTGCTTCAGTTGATTGTACTTTTAATATGTTTCTAGCAGGCAAAATTTTCTTGATTTCTCCATGGTTGAAAAAATCTATCATTCCTTCTAAAAAAACAACAAATCCTTTGGCTCCTGAATCAACTACATTCGCTTTTCTTAACACGGCTAATTTCTCAGGTGTTTCTTTTAATGATTGTTTTGCTGATTGAATGGATGCTGAAATTAATTTTTTAAAATCATCAAATTTATATTTTACTTTATCTATATGCTCCACCCATTCGCGCATAACAGTAATCATTGTTCCTTCTACAGGGTTTGAAATCGCTTCATAAGCATACTTTACAGATTCAACTAAAATGGCCGCAAACGAATTAACATTAATTGGATGATCAACCTTTATTTCATTACTAAAACCATATAGAAATTGAGCAAAAATGATTCCTGAATTTCCTCTGGCTCCAACCAAAGCCGCATTGGCAATGGCGTCTGCAGTTTGTTTTAAGTTCTCTGTTGGGATATCAGTATCAATAATGGCGCGCATGGTTGAGGCCAAATTGGTGCCCGTATCTGCATCTGCTACAGGAAATACATTAATCTTATTTAACAAGGTTTGATTATCAAATATTCGTTGCGCTCCTGCCAGAAAACTATAATATAATTGCTTTCCGTCGAGCTCCTTACTATTGGGTATGTATGTAGGCAAATTAGTCAAGTTTAGTTGTTTAGTGTATTGCAAATATAATGATTCATAATGACATTACTAGATATGAATAAATTGATAAATGATGGAATTAAAAATAAGCATTTTTATCATTCATCATAAGTTATAGTTATTGAGCGATTTAGATAACTGATGTAAAATATAAGTACGATATTGAGAACAACTTACAATTTTAAACGTTAAAATATAATAAATCATTATAAAATATTCAACAATGACTAAAAATTAGCGTTGAATTTATTATGCTCGCTGAATTATTTAATATATTTGCATATATAATTATAAAAGAGTACGATCAAAATAATTTATGTTCAATTCATTATTGAAAGTATTTTATTCAAGAACTAAATTTTAGTATAATGAAAAAGTTATTATTTGTTTTAAGCATGTTTTTGTTTTCATCAGTATTGGTGAATGCACAGGAAGTTAAAGAAGATAACCCCAATGCACCTCAAATTAAATTTGAAAATTATTACATGATTATGGCCAGATTTTAAGAAATGGTGATGGAAAAACAGAGTTTAAATTTACCAATACAGGTAAAGAACCTCTCATTTTGTCACGACCACGTTCTTCTTGCGGATGCACAGTTCCAACTTGGCCAAAGAAACCTATTCTTCCCGGTAATTCAGAAGTTATTAGTGTAACTTATGCGACTAGCAGAGTTGGTGCATTCAATAAAACAGTAACAATAATGTCGAATGCTAAAAATCCAATTGTAGTTCTAAGTATAAAAGGTGAAGTCGTAAATCAGCTTACCGAAGGAAGTCCAACAAAAACAGGCGGATTAGCACCAACCAGTAAATAAACCTAATAAAATAACCTATATCCCGCCCCAAAAGCGGGACTTAATTTTAGATTAACATGCCAAAAATTTCATTAAAGGGGCAGCAAATGCCTGAGTCTCCAATTCGTAAATTGGTGCCTTATGCAGAGAATGCTAAAAGTAGAGGAATTAAAGTTCATCATCTCAATATCGGTCAGCCTGATATAAAAACTCCTGAAGTTGCACTTGATGCCATCAGAAATTATGATCAGAAAGTTGTTGCTTATAGTCATTCGGCAGGAATACTATCCTATCGTCAAAAAATGGTTACCTATTATGCCAAACATGATATTCATATAACAGCTGATGATATTATCGTATCAGCTGGTGCTTCTGAAGCCATTCTTTTTGCCATGCAAACCTGTTTAGATCCGGGAGATGAGATTATCATCCCTGAACCTTTCTATGCTAATTATAACGGATTTGCAATTAATTCAGGTGTTTCTGTTAAGCCAATC
This sequence comes from Bacteroidales bacterium, assembly GCA_963674935.2. Classification (GTDB taxonomy): domain Bacteria; phylum Bacteroidota; class Bacteroidia; order Bacteroidales. The sequence continues at coordinate 1,121,679 of CAXXWZ010000007.1, read as the reverse complement.
TTTTCAAGTATAGACAGTGGTTTTGCTTTGCCAAAGATGGAAGAATTTGAAAAAGCCATCACACCAAAAACCAAGGCCATTATGGTGTGTAATCCGAATAATCCAACTGGTTATCTGTATTCTAAAGCTGAGCTCGAAGTTTTACAAGAACTGGTGAAAAAATATGATTTATACTTAATTGCTGATGAAGTGTATCGGGAGTTTGTTTATGATGGGCATAAACATTATTCAGCCATGTATCTAAAAGAAATTGAGAATAATGTAATATTAATCGATTCAGTTTCGAAGCGATACAGTGCCTGTGGTGTAAGAATTGGATGCATGATTTCCAAGAATAAAGAAGTAATGAAAACGGCACTTAAATTTGCCCAGGCTCGATTAAGCCCACCAACATTTGGTCAGGTTGCTTCAGAAGCAGCTATTGATACGCCGAAATCTTATTTTACAGAGGTGTCTGCTGAATACATTGCACGAAGAAATGCAGTTGTTGAAGGAATCAATAAAATTGAAGGTGCTTTTTGCCCAAATCCTGCAGGTGCATTTTACGTGGTGGCTAAGTTGCCTATTGATGATTCTGATAAATTCTGCAAGTGGTTGCTCGAAGATTTTAGTTTTAAAAATGAAACAGTAATGTTAGCACCAGCTTCAGGTTTCTATTCATCAAAGGGTAGGGGACTGGATGAAGTTAGAATTAGTTATGTTTTAAATTGTGATGATTTAAGGAGTTCTATCAAATGCTTAGATCAAGCATTAAAAGTTTATCCGGGCAGAACAATTTAGAACTGAACAAAATAAGTTATTCAAAATCAGGGTAAAGTAAATATTTTACCCTGATTTTTTTATACTCATCTAAGCCCTTTTGCCAGGTTTTTCGAATTTCATCTTCACTTAAACCATCAATCAATTGTTGTTGTAATAGCTTTTGCCCAACTAGATTTGTGAAATAGGGGAGGAAAAATTCTGTTTCACCACCAATCTCCTCATAAAATTCTTTAATCCATTTCAATTCAATTTTGGTACTAATAATGGCTTTTTTATCAATTTTTTGTCTGAGATCAATTCCATAGCATTTTTGCCCTTTTAATGGTGGATTAGCACTTGCACCGGGGATACTCACAGGTGTGAATGAATATGATCTTTTGCTGTAATCAGGATGACCAATTACTTGAAAAGGAAACTGAGTTCCTCTGCCAACGCTTACAGTTGTTCCTTCAAATAAAGCTAAGGATGGATAAAGCAGGATAGAGGAGAAAGTTGGTAGGTTCGGGGAAGGTTTTACAGGCAATGCCATCGTTTGGTTGTGGTTATAATCCTCCACTTTAATAACATTTAAATCGCATTTCACATTATTCGCCAGCCAGCCTTCTCCATTTATCATTAGTGCAAATTCACCCGGGGTCATTCCGTGCACTATGGGGACTGGATGCATGCCGACAAAAGATTTATGTTCACGCTTTAAAATCGGACCATCCACATAAAAACCATTGGGATTAGGTCGATCGAAAATAATGATAGGAATATTATTTTCGGCACAGGCTTCCATTACATAGGTCATAGTTGAGAGGTAAGTATAAAACCTAATACCCACATCTTGAATATCAAATATCATAACTTCAATTCCGGTTAAATCTTCTTTGGTAGGTTTTTTATGATTTCCATACAATGAAATAATGGGCAAATTGGTTTTTGTATCTCTATCATTTTCTATTATTGCACCATCTGACCTATTGCCTCTGAAGCCATGTTCAGGGCTAAATACTTTCTTTAGATTAAAGCCAGTATTGATCATTAAATCAACTATATGGATGTCGTTCACTAATGAAGTGTGGTTTGCAACAATGGCTATTTTTTTGTCTTTCAGCAAAGGCTGATAAATTTGAGTTCGCGCCGCTCCAACAACCAAATCAGTATAAGAAACAATTATAGGTTTTTTCTCAATTTCAGCTGCATGACAACTGCTTAATAAGCTAATTGCGATTAGTAGTTTTGGGATTAGTTTCATTTTCTATCTTTGTAAAAAAAATAATGTGAATACAGCTTTATTTATTGCCAAAAGAATTAGTTCTTCACGAAAAAATAGCTTTTCACGGCCAATTATTCGAATTGCCATTGCAGGTGTAAGTCTCGGTATCGCTGTAATGATAATTGCTGTGGCCATTGTTACTGGTTTTCAGTCGCAAATAAGAGATAAAGTTATTGGTTTTGGCTCGCATATACAAATCAATAAATATGATTTTAATTCTTCGTATGAGGCTGCGCCTATTAGTAAGAATCAACACTTTTATCCAAACATCACAGATAATAAGGGGATTAGGCATATTCAAACTTATGCTTACAAGGCCGGAATTATTAAAACAGAAGATCAAATTCAAGGGGTAGTTTTAAAAGGTATAGGAACTGATTTTGATTTTTCATTTTTCAAACAAAATTTAATTGAAGGTGAATTACTACATCTCGATGATAATTCCCGATCGACTGATGTGTTGATTTCTAAATTATTAGCTACAAAATTGAAGCTAAAAGTTGGCGATGATTTAAGAATGTATTTTGTATCTTCTGAAGAAAGTGGTGTTAGAGGGAGGAAATTCGCAATAAAAGGAATCTATGAAACTGGCCTATTCGAGTTTGATGAATTATTTGTGATTGGAGATATTTCTCAAATTCAAAGATTAAATCGTTGGGAACCTGACCAAATTGCAGGATTTGAAATTCTTTTAGATGACTTTAATGAAATTGATAGATTAACAGAATTAGTTTATTCAGAAATTGGTTATGATTTGAATGCCAGCAGCATCAAGCAAATTTACCCTCATATTTTTGATTGGCTGCAGCTTATGGATATGAACGTGATTATTATTCTTGCATTGATGATATTGGTTTCAGGAATTACTATGATTTCCATCCTGTTAATCGTGATTTTAGAACGCACCAATATGATCGGAATTTTAAAATCCTTCGGCGCCAAAAATATTTTAATCCGAAAACTTTTTATTTACAATGCGATTAACATCATTGGGAAAGGAATGCTTTGGGGCAATTTATTAGGTTTAGCTTTCTGTTTTCTTCAAAAATACACAGGCCTTTTGGTCTCGATCAGGAATCATATTATATTTCTGTAGTGCCTATCAATATTGATATTCTATCAATCATTATCATAAACATACTCACTTTTGTTGTTTGTAGTTTAATATTGATTATTCCATCTTTAATTATCGGGAAAATATCACCGCTAAAAGCAATAAGATTTAACTGATTTTATTAATTATTTTTCAATAATAATTCATCATTGATGCAGCCCACATTCTTTGGTGTCGGGGTTTTCCCACCACCATCTGCCAGCACGACTATCTTCTCCTTTTTGAATAGCTCTTGTACATGGTTGGCATCCGATGCTTAAAAAACCTGTATCATGTAGTTTATTGTAGGGAATATTGTTTTTTTTGATATAATTCCAGATCTGTTTCTCTGACCACTCAATTAATGGATTGATTTTAATTAAACCGTTTAAGGCATCCCATTCCACAATTTCCATTGTAGTACGCGTTGGAGACTGTTCTCTTCTCAATCCGGTGATCCATACATCTAAATCTTTTATGGCGCGTTTTAATGGATTTATTTTTCGGATATTACAACACAATTTTCGATTTTCAATACTTTCATAAAAGAGGTTAATTCCTTTTTCTTTTACCATACTTTCGACCTCCAATGCATCTGGAAAATAAATATCAATAGGAATTTTATATCGATGGTAACTTTTATCAATTAATTCGTAAGTTTCAGGAAATAAGCGCCCGGTATCAAGCGTAAATACCTTTGTTTTTTTATTTATTGAAGAAATCATTTGGAGAATAACCTGATCCTCTGCACCGAAACTTGAAGCAAATGCGATGCGTTTTTCGAACTTATTTAAAAAGAACTCTAAAATTTCTGTAGCAGTTGCATCTTTTAAATCTGCATTTAGCTTTTTTATTTGATCTGAACTCATTATTCTCTATATTTATGAGAAGCAAATATAAAGATAATTGTACATTTGATTTAGCAATATTTAAAGAATGAAACTTCATTTTATCGCAATTGGTGGTGCAGCCATGCACAACCTTGCTATCGCACTCCATAAAAAGGGTGAAACTATTTCCGGATCTGATGATGAAATTTTTGAGCCATCGCGTGGCCGACTTGCCAAGTATGGTTTACTGCCTGAAAACATTGGTTGGGACAGTAGGAAAATTGATAAGACAATTGATGCAATTATCCTTGGAATGCATGCCAGAGAAAATAATCCAGAACTTATTAAAGCCCAGGAATTAGGTCTTAAAATTTATTCATATCCTGAGTATTTATATGAGCATTCGAAAAATAAAACAAGAATAGTTATTGGCGGCAGTCATGGTAAAACAACAATTACTGCCATGTTGTTGCATGTACTAAAACATGCTGGTATTGAATCAGATTACATGGTAGGTGCACAATTAGATGGATTTGAAGTTATGGTCAAGCTTACAGATGATGCTAAATACATGGTATTTGAAGGAGACGAATATCTTACTTCTCCTCTCGATCGTCGACCCAAATTTCATTTATATAAACCACATATTGCTTTACTTAGTGGTATTGCCTGGGATCACATTAATGTTTTTCCGACCCTTGATAATTATATTGAACAATTCAGAATTTTTATTGATTTGATAGAAAAGAAGGGAAACCTTACCTATTGTTCCGACGATGAAACTTTAAATTCGCTTTTAAAAGAAAAGACGAGACCAATTAGAACAAATCCTTATACCTTGCCAAATCATTTTATTAAGGATGGAATTACATATATAAAAACTGATAAAAACGAAGTTTCGCTTAAAATTTTTGGCGAGCATAATTTGTTAAACTTAAGTGGAGCACGAAATATTTGTAAAGAAATTGGAATTAGTGATGAAGATTTTTATGAGGCTATTGGTAGTTTTAAAGGAGCTTCAAACAGACTAGAGCGCATAGCAGAGGATCGATACACCACTTTATTTAAGGATTTTGCACATTCACCTTCAAAATTAAAAGCAACTATTAATGCAGTCAAGTCTCAATTTCCGGAGCGAGGTTTGGTAGCTTGTATGGAGTTGCACACTTTCAGCAGTCTTAATCAGGAATTTTTAAAAAAATATAAAGGTTGTATGGATATGGCTGACTATGCATTTGTTTATTATAACCCAGAAACCCTAAAACATAAGAAGTTGCCACCCTTAACAAATGATATTGTTCGAACTGCTTTTGGTCATCGAAACTTAAAAGTTTATAATGATTCGGAAGAGCTAATCAGTTATTTATTAAACCATAATTGGAGGAATAAAAACTTACTGTTGATGTCATCAGGAAATTTTGATGGACTTGATTATCCATCATTTTCGAGAAACATTTTAAATGGATAAAAAAAGGGAAGCAAATGCTTCCCTTTTTTACAAGATTTTGATTGGTTTAACCATTCATTGAAATTAAGAACTCTTCATTACTTTGAGTAAATTTCATTCTGTCTTTCAAAAACTCCATTGCTTCTAGCGGAGTCATGTCAGCTAAGTGGTTTCTTAATACCCAAATTCGCTGTAAAGTTTCTTTATCCAATAGCAAGTCTTCTCTTCGAGTACTTGATGCAACAATATCAATAGCAGGATAAACGCGTTTATTTGAAAGTTTTCGATCGAGTTGGAGTTCCATATTGCCGGTTCCTTTAAACTCTTCAAAAATTACCTCGTCCATTTTCGATCCTGTATCAATTAAAGCAGTAGCTATAATTGTTAATGATCCGCCATTTTCAATTTTTCTGGCAGCACCAAAGAAACGTTTTGGCTTTTGAAGTGCGTTGGCTTCAACACCACCTGAAAGTACTTTACCTGAAGCCGGAGAAACAGTATTGTAAGCTCTTGCTAAACGAGTAATTGAGTCTAATAAAATTACAACATCATGACCGCATTCTACCATTCTTTTTGCTTTTTCAAGAACGATATTTGCAATTTTTACGTGACGTTCTGCGGGTTCGTCAAAAGTTGATGAAATAACTTCAGCTTTAACACTTCTTGCCATATCTGTAACCTCTTCAGGGCGCTCATCAATCAATAAAATAATTAAATAAGCTTCAGGATGGTTATCAGCTATTGCATTAGCAACTTCTTTAAGTAAAACAGTTTTACCGGTTTTTGGTTGGGCAACAATTAATCCACGTTGTCCTTTTCCAATAGGCGTAAACATATCAATGATCCGTGTTGACATGGTATCATTTTTATGACCTGTTAGAAGAAATTTTTCTTCTGGGAATAAGGGAGTAAGATAATCAAAAGGAATACGATCACGCACTTCTTCAGGTTTACGACCATTAATTAATTCAACTTTAATCAGTGGGAAATATTTTTCACTTTCTTTCGGCGGACGAATGGTACCCTGAACCGTATCTCCGGTTTTTAAACCAAATAATTTAATTTGAGATTGAGATACATAAATATCATCAGGTGAATTCAAATAATTATAATCTGAAGATCTTAAGAAACCGTAACCATCCTGCATAATCTCCAGTACACCTTCGCTAGAAACAATTCCTTCAAAATCAAAAAAGTATTGTGGGCGTTTTCTGGTGTCATTTGCAGCCGGACGTTCTGTTTGTGGTGATTCAGATTTAAGATCATTCGACTTATCCGTTGATTTTATATCCTCAGACACTGATTTAGGAGCGTTCTCCTTTGCAGTTAAATCTTTTGATTTGTCATTATTTTGAATATTTTTTCTTTTTATATCCTTTGGTTTAGGTCTATTGTTCTCTTGCGCTGGTGGCAAAGAAACCTTATCCACCGGCTTAGGAGAGTTTATTTTATCATCAGGTGCTATGTCAGATTCGACTACTTTATCTTTCGGGTGATTTTTGGAATCTGAGAATTTTTTGTCCTTTATTTCATTGGGAGATGATGTCGCCAACAATTCATCCTTTTTTGCAGGTTCTTTTAAATTTTTTGGTTGGGCAGCATTACCACCATTTCCAGGAATACGTGCTCGTTTACTTTTAAAAACCTTTTTAGATTCTTTTTTTTCTTTTTTTAGAATTTCCTCTGAAGGATTTAAAGCCTGATGATCGAGGATTTGATAAATTAAGTCTTGTTTCAAAAGTTTATCAACTTTTGGAATATTTAACTGCTTCGCAATGTCTCTTAAGTCGGACACAAGCTTGCTGTTTAATTCTATAATATCGTACATTTATTTATATGTGTTTTGTTTAAAATTTTTCTCAAATAGTGAAGTATGGTGGAAAATAACGGATAAAACTTATTGATTCAGTTTTTTTTTAGAATAATAGACGTAGGTTCACTTGGGATTTTATGAGTGCAAATATAATCATTTTTATTTGAATATGTATTCTTTTTATTAGAAATACACATTTATACCTATTATAAATAAACAAATTATAGTTTAATTTCAGAAATTTGTAAAAATTTAAGGCGCCTATTCTGATGATTTTTATCTTTGTGAAAAAATACAATTATGATTCAGCGTATTCAAACACTTTACCTCTTCATTGTAAGCATCATGATGCTTTTAATGTTTTTTTTCCCAATTACAGGTTATTATGGCGATTTAGAAACATTAAAGTTCACCTTATTAGAAGTTGAAAATATGGTACCTGATTCAAATTTGGTCTTTTCACCTTATACAAGTTATCCATTATTACTATTTGTTGTGGGTATACTCATCATGTCGATAGCCATCATCACACTTTACAAACATAGGTTGAGGCAAATGAAAATGATAAAAGTAGTCATACTATTAAATATAGTTTTAATAATGGGCATTTTTATCATCTATTCCAGGTGGCTGCAATCTGTATCGGGAGGAGCTGAAGCTTTTGAAACTGCTGCATTTTTCCCATTAATTTCATTGGTTTTTCTCATCTTGGCTTATCGCAGTGTGAGAAAAGATGAAAAATTAGTGAGATCGGCCGATCGACTTCGATAATATAAGTTTACCTACCTACCTCTTTTTATTTCCATAATTTCTAAATCTGAAATTCGATCATTATCAATATTGAATTTTATGAAAGTTATTACATGATGTAATCCATTTTTTCCGGCAGCTCCCGGATTAATGTGTAATAAATTTAGCTTTTTATCATTTACCACTTTTAGGATATGTGAATGACCGGAAATAAAAAGTTTGGTCTTATGTTTTATCAGTAAAGTTTGTAAACCTTTAGCATATCTTCCGGGATATCCACCGATGTGAGTCATAAGAATATTTAAATCCTCACGTTTGAAAATTCTGATTTCAGGTAAGGAAACGCGAAGATCATGCCCGTCAATATTACCAAATACCGCATAGAGCGGTTTAAATCTAGCTAATTCTTTTGCTGTTTCTAAATTCCCAATATCACCTGCATGCCAGATCTCATCCACGTCTTTTAAAAAATCATATACTTTCGGATGTATGAATCCATGAGTATCTGAAAGTAATCCGATTTTTATCATGAGTTTTTTATTGAATATTTAATTATATCTGTGAAATTTATAAGAAAAACCTACACCAAACATTTCTTTAAACTGGGTGCGTGGACCAACTTTACCGTCTTTATCAGTTATTTTCACATCATCATCATAAATGAGATTGGTAGAAATATTAGCTGATAAAAAATCATTAATTTTCATGTTTAATTCAAGTTCCCAGTTAATATCAATATTTTGAGGTTTATCTACATAATTTGAGAATAAAATCAAATTAGTCTTGAGCTCAACATTTTTCATAATCTCTTTCATATAATTCATGTTGACCGTACCCCCAAACTCATATCTTACCTTCTTACCTTTGGTAACGCCATATGCACCTTGATCAGATAAGAATTTATCACCAACAATTGTTATACGACCTGAAAAGGGTGAAAAACCCAAGGTGAAAAAATCATTGGGTTTATAATCCAAATTTGCCGTTAGTAAAATATAAGCAGGAGCAAGGAATGAAGAGATAATAACTGAATCGTTAGGATATTTAAAACCATCGGCGAATTGTGACTTAAAGCTTATAGTGGTAGTTAAATAAGTTTTTTTGAAAGCTTTTTGTCCATAGGTAGATGAAAAATTTATTTTATCATTGCTTTTTCTCACCGCCAATTCGCCTTGTTTTTGCAAACCGTAAGCTATTTCAAGTTTATTTTCCCAGATTTGTTTGTTCTTTTTATAATTTGCATAGAGGTTTAAAAATGCATTAGCTGCTACTGAGTTTTCACCACCAGCTGCCCAATTCGATAATGAGACTTGTGAAAAATTAAAGGCACTTGCTAATCCTGTTTTCCAGGTACTATCTTTTTTTACTGTTTCCTGTGCAAAGATGCTAAATGGTATCAGCATCATTAGAATTATTAAAAATTTCTTCACGCTGTTTAATCTTATTTTTGATTAATAAAATGAACGTCTTGTTGTGGAAAAGGAATAGAGATTCCTTCTTTATCAAATGTTTTCTTCACTTTTTCCTGAGTATCAAAATAAACAGCCCAATAATCGGGTGCATTAACCCATGCTCGAACTACAAAGTTTACTGAACTTTCTCCTAATTCCTTTACAGCGATAAAAGGAACCGGGTCTGTCATGACCCTATCATCGCTTTCGATAATCTGCTTTAAAACAGCTTTTGTTTTATCAATATCATCCTGATAGCCTATCCCAAAAATGAAATCAACCCGACGTTTTGGCTCGGTTGAATAATTCACCATTGATGATGTGGAAAGTCCTCCGTTAGGAATTATAATAGTTTTGTTATCAGGTGTAGTAAGAATAGTGTTAAAAATATGAATTGCCTTAACACTTCCAGAATAACCTTGGGCATCAATAAAATCACCTACTTTAAAAGGTTTAAAAACTAAAATCATAACACCACCGGCGAAATTTTGTAAAGTGCCTGATAAAGCCATACCAACTGCCAAACCAGCAGCTCCGATAATTGCAATAAATGAAGTCATCTCAATACCAACCATACCCATTACACTAATTACTAGTAATGTTTTCAGCAACATGCCAAGAAAACTTCTTAAAAAAGGTTGTAAACTAGGGTCTAAATCTCGTTTAGCAAGTACACTAGCAAAAGTTTTTAAAATAAATTTGATAATCCATAAACCAATAAATAAAGTGACTAAGGCCAGAATTAATTGTGGTCCATATTGTAATAATAAATTAAGGGCATAATCCGAATGCTTTGAAATCTCTTCCATGATCGTATATTTTGTGAATTAATTATTTAGTTTAACAATAATTTTTAAAATGGCTGCAAATATAAAGATATTTTAAATGTTTAGAATTCGTTACTGACATACATGAATTTTTTCATAAAATATTGATACTTTTACTTTATAAAATCTTGCTATGGAATTTATTTATTTAATCGTTGGTTTGGTTATTGGTGCAGTAGTTATCTATTTCATTTCCAATAATCAATTCATAAAAAAACATGTTGGGCTCGAAAGTGAAAATAAAATGCTTCAATCCAACGAACAATTTATTAAGGAAAAAATTACTGAGCTTAATCAACAGTTAATACTCAAAGAAAATCAAATACTTGATCTAACATCTAAACTTAGTGCGAAAAGCTCAGATTTGGATCATCTAACAGAAAAGCTGATTGAACAAAAGCAAGATATTGAAAAGCTCCAGGATAAATTCAGGATTGAATTCAAAAATTTAGCGAATGAAATTTTAGAGGAAAAATCACAAAAGTTTACCCAACAAAATAGAACCAATTTGGATGAAATTCTCAAACCATTGGGTGAAAAAATAAAAGATTTTGAAAAGAGAGTTGAAGATACTTATGACAAAGAATCGAAATTACGTTTTTCTTTAAAGGAAGAAATTAAGAGGTTGGAAGAGCTAAATCAACAAGTTAGTCGTGATACTGTTAATTTGACTAAAGCCCTTAAGGGGGATTCGAAAGCTCAAGGTAACTGGGGAGAAGTTGTATTGGAAAGTATTCTGGAGAAATCAGGTTTGGTAAAAGATCGTGAGTATTTTATTCAATCTTCCTTTACCTCAGATGAAGGAAAGCGATTGCAACCGGATGTGGTAGTTACCTACCCAGGAAAAAGAAATGTTGTCATTGACTCTAAAGTGTCCTTGACGGCATATGAACGCTATACGTCCGAAGAGAATGAAGACAAACGGGAAAAGGCCTACAAAGAGCATATCATATCCTTAAAAAGTCATATTAATGAGTTAAGTTTGAAAAATTATCAGGATTTATACCAGCTCAATAGTTTAGATTTCGTGATGATGTTCTTACCACTTGAACCAGCATACTTACTGGCTGTTCAGCGAGATCCTGATTTATGGAATTATGCTTACGATAAAAGAATTTTATTAATTAGTCCGACAAATTTAATCGCAGCTTTAAAAATGGTCGAAAGCTTATGGCGTCAAGAGTATCAAGGGCAAAATGTGAAGGAGATTGCACGACAAAGTGGTGACTTGTATGATAAGTTTGTTGGCTTGGTTGAAGATCTAATTGATGTTGGGAATAAATTAAAAGCAACACAGAAATCGTACGAGGGTTCAATGAATAAATTACACTCAGGTAAAGGTAATTTGCTAAAACGAGTTGAAAACATTAAGAAATTGGGTGCTAAAACAACCAAAATAATGCCGGATAAATTATTGGAACGACTCGAAAATGAAGATTAAAAAATGAAAATGTGAAAAAAGAAGAGATTCTGTACGGAATTAGATCGATTATTGAAGCCATTAAATCGGGAAAAGAAATAGACAAAGTACTGGTACGAAAAGGACTAAGGAATCCACTATTCCTGGAACTGGGTGCATTGTTGAAGGATTACGAGATTCCATTACAGTACGTTCCCGTCGAGAAATTAGATCGAATTACCAATAAGAACCATCAAGGTACAATTGCTTTTATCTCACCTGTTAGCTTCCAATCTGTTGAAAATATCATTCCATTAATTTATGAAAGAGGAGAATCTCCTTTAATATTGATTTTAGATCGAATTACGGATGTGCGAAATCTTGGAGCCATCAGTCGAACGGTCGAATGTGCTGGCGCGCACGCCATTGTTATTCCTGCTAAAGGGAGCGCACAAATTAATTCAGAAGCTGTTAAATCATCTGCCGGAGCGCTAAATTTAATTCCAGTTTGCAGGTCATTTAATTTAAAGGACAGTATTGAGTTTTTAAAAGGGAGTGGTTTGCAAATTGTGGCTGCTTCCGAAAAAACAGATCTAAATTATACGGAAATTGATTATAATCAACCAACTGCAATTATTATGGGTTCGGAAGATAGGGGAGTGTCTGAGGAATATTTAAAAAGATCTGACCATCAGGTTCGAATTCCGTTATTAGGAAAAATAGAATCACTAAATGTTTCTGTGGCATCAGCGGTTATGTTATATGAGGTTGTACGCCAACGACAAATCAGCGAATAATTAGGCAAAAAAAAAGTCCCCAAAGGGACTTTTATAAAAATCTTTAAAGAAAGATTATCTTCTTGCTTCTTTAATTCTTGCTTTCTTACCACGAAGTGCTCTTAGATAGAAAATTCTTGCTCTACGAACAACACCTCTTTTATTAACTACTATGCTGTCAATAAAAGGAGACGCCATTGGAAAAATTCTTTCAACACCAATATTATTGGATATTTTTCTCACTGTGAAAGTTTCCGTAGCTCCACTTCCAACTCTTTGTAGAACGATTCCTTGATAGCTTTGAAGCCTTTCTTTATCGCCTTCCTTAATCTTATATGTAACAGTAACAGTATCTCCGGCTTTGAAATTTGGGTACTCATTTACAGTGGTTAAGTCCTCGACATGCTGTAACAATGCGTTCTTGCTCATTTGTTTGCTTTTAAATGGGTTTCTTCAAAAATGAGTGCAAATATACGTCTATATTTTTAATTAAAAACTATTATGCTTAAAAAAATGCATGAAAAATATATTTTTTTCATAATCATTTTAAGTTGCTTGTTTTAAGTAATAAGTTGAAAAATACAATTTATAAAATAATTGTTAATCCAGATCGAAAATTTCTGGTCGCCGCTCTTGTGTTCGTTTAATGGATTGCTCCAATTTCCATTTCTGAATTTCCTTATCATTACCCGAAAGTAAAATGTCTGGAACTTTCATTCCCTTGTATTCACGGGGTCTGGTATAAGCAGGTGGTGAAATTAAATTATCTTGAAATGAATCGGAAAGGGCAGAAGTTTCATCACCTAGCACACCCGGGAGTAATCGTACAACGCTGTCAATAATAACGGCTGCCGCTAATTCTCCGCCGGATAAAACATAATTGCCAATCGAAATTTCTTTTGTTATTAGATGCTGCCTGATTCTTTCGTCAATTCCTTTGTAATGCCCACAAAGCAAAATTAAATTTTGCATGCATGATAATTGATTAGCCATTGGTTGATCTAATAATTCACCGTCCGGGCTTAGATAAATAATTTCATCATAATTATTCTTCGATTTCAAATCATTGATGCAATTGTCAATAGGTTCTATCATCATCACCATTCCGGCACCACCACCGAATGCATAATCATCCACACTTTTATACTTATTTGTTGAGTAGTCTCTTAAATTGTGCATTTGGATGTTGACCAGATTTTTATCCTGAGCACGTTTCAGAATAGATTGCTGAAAAATACCTTCAATCATCTCAGGGAATAAAGTAATGATATCAATTTTCATTTAAGCAGTATTTTTTATTAAAATACAAAAGTAGCTATTTATTAATCTATTGGTAAACATCATGTATATTTGATAAAGAACACAGAATAACTAGATTTGTATAATGAGATCAATAAGTCTTAAAATCTGCCTATTGATAGTGGTGTTAGTATTCAAAACACCAGCTATTTATGCCCAATTTGGAGCTGATGTTTATTTTGTTCAATTCGTTGATAAACCTTTAAATAATTATTCTTTAAACGATCCTGGTGAGTTTATATCACAAAAAGCCATTCAGAGAAGATTAAAATCAAATGTTAGCATTCAACTTCATGATTTACCAGTTAATCATTCATACATCCAACAAGTTAGTGAAGCTGGGTCAGAAATAATTTTTACAACTAAATGGATGAATGGAGTTGGAATAATTCCGAATAACGCCTCGACATTAGAAGTTATTCGTCAATTCGATTGGGTACAAAATATTGAACTCATTCATTCAATTCAGTTAACTCAGGAGAAAAGCCAAATTGATATTCTTAAAATGGGTACAGTAAATGAATATATCCCGGATTTACCTAATCCATTCAGCCATCTGATAAAATCAATTGACCAATATAAGAATTTAGATTACGGTTTGGGAAAACATCAAATTGAGATGCTGAATGGTAACTTATTGCATCAACGGGGTTTTAGAGGGGAGGGATTGACCATTGCTGTGATTGATAATGGTTTTATGGATGCAGATAAAATGGACGTTTTTGATAGTCTCCGGGTTAATGATCAGGTCATCAGTACATTCGATTTTGTAAAAAGAAGTGAGATTGAATATAATGAAGGTAGTCATGGAAGCAAAGTTTTATCGATCATGGCAGCTAATTCGCCCGGAGTATTTATTGGCACGGCTCCAAAAGCTAATTATCATTTAATTAGAACCGAAATTGAGGGATCAGAATCACTTCTCGAAGAATATTTATGGATGTGCGGTGCTGAATATGCAGATAGTGTCGGCGCTGATATAATAAATTCTTCTTTGGGCTATACTGTTTTTGACGACGAAACTCAAAATCATACTTATTCAGATTTAGATGGAAATACAACCATTGTTACCAGAGCAGCTGATATGGCTGCTTCCAAAGGAATATTGGTAGTAAATAGTGCTGGTAATTCCGGTAATAAACCTTGGCAATATATTGGAGCTCCGGCAGATGCAGATAGTGTACTATCAGTAGGTGCGGTTGATGAAAATGAAATATGGGCGGAGTTTAGTTCTATAGGCCCAACGGTAGATGATCGGATTAAGCCAAATATAGTTGCACAAGGTAAAAATACAATATTTGCTCAAATTGACGGAAGTATAGTTTCGGGTAATGGAACTTCATTCTCTTCCCCTATCATTGCAGGATTAGCGGCATGTTTGTGGCAAAGTATGCCTTCATTAAATAATATACAACTGCTCGAAAGTATAGAGAAAAGTGGAAGTTATGCCTCTCTCCCAAATCAAAATTACGGTTATGGATTGCCTGATTTTGATTTAGCTATGCAAATTGCCGAAAGCATAATCATACCTTTTGACCAAAATAATTTCTTGGTTAATTTATATCCAAATCCTTTCATTGATAGAATTCAATTAATAATTAATGTTGATATTCCTGAGTTATTATCCGTAAATATATTTGATATAAGCGGAAAAATTTTTATTACTCAAGATTATCCTACGTATAAAGGATTGAATTTTATAAATCTTACCCAATTTAATTTTATTCCTTCCGGTATTTATCTCCTTCAAATAAAAAGTGCACACCACAATACCTATCAAAAAATTATAAAAATTGATTAAGGAGGGTAGGTTATCTACTTTCATTGATCATTTAATTTAAGATTACAATTAATAGTGTATTGTTGAATATAATTACCTTAAATAAAGACTGATTGGTACCTATTATTTCACTGCTATTAAGTACCATCAAGATATGTTAACAGTTTGTTTTTCGATATAAATCAATTAATTTTATTGAATCAAGTCGATTTAATATGCTCCTCGAAAATACCGAACATCATTTAACCTATAAAAATTTAATTAAATGAGTAAGAAAGAATTTCCAAAAAAGGAATCTAGCAAAATAGCCTTATTTGAGGACAAAGAAATAAGAAGAATAAGTCTGGATGGTGAGTGGTACTATGCGGTAGAAGATGTTATAGGGGTTCTGACAGATTCCTCTGATACCAAACAATATGTTAAAAAGCTAAGAAAACGAGATAATAATCTTAATGTCAACTGGGGTACAATTTGTACCCCACTTCCATTACTTGCAAAAGATGGAAAAAAGAGAAATATTAATTGTTCTGATACGGAAGGCATATTTAGAATAATCCAATCTATACCATCTAAAAAAGCTGAGCCATTTAAACGTTGGCTAGCTAGAGTTGGCAAGGAAAGACTTGATGAAATTGAACAACCCGCAAAAGCAATTGAAAGGGCGAAAGGTTATTATTTGGCAAAAGGGTATTCGCCAGAATGGGTGCAAACAAGAACCGCTAGTATTGATACCAGGCATAAATTTACAGATGTTTTAAAAGATAGTGGAATAAAAGAAAGTTATCAATACGCAATACTAACAGATGAACTTTATAAATCATCTTTTGGACTTTCAGCTAATGAATACAAGGATTACAAGCATCTAGACAAAAAGGATAGTCTGCGAGATAATATGACACCATTAGAATTGGCATCAGTTATTTTTAGTGAAGCTACTTCAACTGAAATAATAACAAAGAATAATGCAGAGGGATTTGTAGAGACTAAAGAGGCTATTCATATCGCTGGAAACATTACAAAAGAAGCGATTGAAAAGATTGAGAAACAAACAAGTAAGAAAGTCATTACTCACAAAAATGCCAAAGAGCTTGATTCTCCAGAAATAAGGAGAGAATTAGCAAGCGGTTCTTTTAAAAAGAAATTAGAATCAAGAGAGGAATTATCAGAATTTAATAAAAACCTAAAAAGAGGACTAGGGTTTAAATCGAAAGAAAACTAATACAAGGAGGTTCAAGAAAGGACCCATCTTCTTCTATCTAAAAAAATATCCACAGAAATCAAGGAATAAATTTAATATCCTAAATACTTCCTTAAAAATAATCTATCCTTTATTTTATTAAAGAAAGGAGTGAACCTTGTTTACAAGTCCCAATTTACTTTTGTTATTTTTTAGTGTAAACATATATATAGTTACCTTTATTTAGCATTCATTTGTATCAAGTTACAAATGTAAACACTAATTAAATAAACAGATTAAATAACTAAATTTCAGGCATATAATATTCGTATTACAATTGTAAACTTTACACTAAAATTTAGAATAAATACTAAATATTAAAATCTATCTATTTTTGTAATAAATATTAATATATGAATAGATTTATTAACACTATATCAGAAAGATACATCGTTTAACTAATGTGTTAATTTTGGTATATGCGTACATGACTTGAAATACCTATTATTATCTCTATCTATTGATATACATGGAGAATAGCACTTAATGCTAATTAGAAACTAATGGATACATTTGTAAATTATCACAAATTACATAAGTTAACTCTTAAAGTGTTACATTTGTAATCACAAAGCTAAAGAAATGAACACAAGAATCAATAGCATACTACAGTTTTATAATACAAATTCATCTAAATTTGCAGATGACATAGGGGTGCAAAAGTCAAGTATCTCACATGTACTATCTGGAAGAAATAAACCCAGTTTAGATTTTATTCAAAAAATTCTAAAGGCATTTCCTGAAATAAATGCGGATTGGTTAATTTTGGGTAAGGGAAAGATGATTGTTGATGAAGGACAGCATGAGTTATTTCAGAATCCTGTAATTGGTTTAAAAACAGAGGTAAATTCCACCAAAGATAAGCAACCAGATGATGCACCTAAGCAACACACAAAACCTTCTGTTGATGTTCCTAAGAGTATAAGTAAACCAATATCCAATACCGATGCAAAAAGAGCAAGTAAAGTTGTTATATTTTATTCAGATAATACTTTTACAGAATATATTCCTGAGAATTTCTAATATTTATCTACATCCGCGAAGAAAAAATTACCTTCAATAATGGCATTTTCATCACTGTCAGAGCCATGAACGGCATTTTCTTGTAAAGAGGTAGCAAATTGTTTTCTAATTGTTCCTTCCTTCGCATTATCAGGATTGGTTGCACCAATTAATTCGCGATAAACATCAACAGCATTATCTTTCTCCAGTATTGCAGCCACAATTGGGCCTGATGACATGAAAGAACACAAATCAGCATAGAAAGGTTTATCTTTATGTACGGCATAAAATTGCTGTGCCTGTTCAAAAGATAATTTTAGCAATTTCATCGAAATAACTTTGAATCCTGCTTCATTAATTATGGCCAAAATCGGACCAATATGACCACTTTTTACTGCAGTGGGCTTGATCATTGTAAAAGTTCTATTTCCTCTCATAATACTGTAAATATTAATATTTACTAACAAAAGTAGTGATTATTTATTTCAGAAAATAATTAAATAAATTGTTTTAATTTTACCGCTAATTCTAAGATAATTTTAAACTCTTTTAAATAATAAATATTGATTTACAACGATTTAGATAAAATTATTAATCATATTACAACTAATCCGGGTCGAATTGTGATTACAAGTCATAAAAACCCTGATGGAGATGCAATAGGATCGTCACTTGCACTTTATGAATACCTTAAGTTGAAACAACTTGAGGTTACAGTCATTATTCCAAATGACTATCCGGCATTTTTAAGTTGGCTCCCTAATAATGAAAAAATTATTAATTATCAGGAAAATGCCAAAAAGGCACAAAAAATAATTTCTGAAGCCCAAACACTTTTTTCACTCGATTATAATGCCATGAATAGAACCGGGGATATGAGAACTATTCTTGAGCAATTTAATGGCACTAAAATTCTTATTGATCACCATCTCGAGCCAAGTAAAGATTTTGATTTGATGTATTCAACGAACATAACATCATCTACTGCTGAGTTAATTTATGATTTAATTGAGAAAGCAGGTGACAAAGAGTTGATTAATAAAGCACTAGCTGAGGCACTCTATGTTGGTTTAATGACAGATACAGGCTCTTTTAGTTATGCTTGTAATCATCCAAATACTTTTCATATTGCCGGAACTTTAATTAATGCCGGAATTGATGGAGAACGGGTTCATCGACTGGTTTATGATACTTTTTCTGAAGACCGCCTTAATTTATTGGGTTTTTGCCTGAGTGAAAGACTTAAGGTAAGAGCAGATATAGGAGTTGCTTATGTATATCTCACTTCAGCTGATTTAAAAAGGTTTAATTATCAGGTTGGTGATACAGAAGGTGT
The DNA here is from genome assembly GCA_963674935.2 of Bacteroidales bacterium. Classification (GTDB taxonomy): domain Bacteria; phylum Bacteroidota; class Bacteroidia; order Bacteroidales. Next base: position 1,102,616 of record CAXXWZ010000007.1, on the reverse strand, counting down.
TGTTAACTATGCACTTTCAATTGATAGTGTTAATGTTGCTGTTTTACTTACTGAACGTGATAAATTAATCCGGATGTCGTTTAGATCAAAAAGTAATTTTTCTGTTAACGAGTTTGCACGAAAATATTTTGATGGAGGTGGACATCAAAAGGCTGCCGGTGGTAATTCAGCCGAATCAATGACATTAACAATCGAGAAAATGATCAAATCATTTGAAAATCATAAAGATGAGCTTCTAATTTCAACTGATGATATTCAGTAGTTCAAGCTAGGCATCAATACTTAATTTTATTATCTTCGCATGCTTAAAACTAGGCACCAAAAATTTTTATCTGACAACTAATTTCAAAACAATGACACATAAAAAATTATTATTTGCAACTATTGGTATTTTGGCCGTATTAGCCATTTCATCATGTAACAATGAATTTTCGGGATACGATAAAACAAAAACCGGAATTTATTACAAAATTTTCTCTCAAAATGATACTTTATCAGCTAAGGTTGGAGATGTGCTAACCCTAGGCATGGCTTATAAGGCAGGCGATAGTTTATTATTTAGTAGTTATACAGAAACAAGACCTTTCCAAATTGTACTACAAGAACCACAATACCAAGGTGACGTATTTGCTTGTATTGGAATGTTATCGCTAGGCGATAGTGCAGAATTTATGATTAAAGCAGATTCGTTCTTTTATATCACGGCTGGTGCACCGATGTTACCTCCCTTTGTAGATAGTACAGATTATATGACATTTAATGTGAAGGTTAATAAGATTCAATCGCAAGATGAAGCTCGAGCTGAAAGAGAAGCTGAATTGGCAGTGATGAAAGACGAAGAGGCTGGAATTATTGAGGCATATGTTGCAGAAAATAATATTTCTGTTAAGCCGGATGAAGAAGGGTTATATTTTATTGAAACTAAAAAAGGTACCGGTAAAAAAGTTGCAGATGGGTTAATTATAGTTCTAAATTTCACTTTGAAATATACGAACGGTGACACATTATTTTCAACGTCAACAAGAGGCGAAACCATAGATTTTGAATACGGAACCCAATTCGATACCAAAGGTTTTAATAAAGCAGTTGGTAAAATGAGAAAAGGTGGAAAAGCCACTTTATTAGTTCCTTCAAGTTTGGCTTATGGCGCTCAGGGTGCAGGTGAGCAATTAGCTCCATACACACCGCTTGTATACGAAATTGAAATTGTTGATATTAGAGATAAGGCTGAATTTCAAAAAGAAAAAGCTGCTAAGGCCGAAGCTGAAAATGCGAAATTAGCTCAGGCAGAACAATTAACCATTGCTAAATATTTAAGTGATAACAATTTAAATGTAAGCCCTACAGCAAGTGGATTATATTATATTGAAACAAAAGTTGGTGATGGTGAGATTCCAATTAGCGGTGATAAAGTTAAAGTACATTATACCGTTACAACACTTAATAATGATACCATTGATTCATCTGTAAAAAGTGGTAAACCTCTTGAATTTACCATTGACCAGCCTGGGATTGTTCAGGGATGGCACGAAGCAATTAAACTCATGCGTGAAGGTGGCCAAGCTATTTGGCTGTTACCTTCTAGTTTAGCCTATGGCCCTGCAGGAAGAATGCCAATGATTAAACCTTATACTCCACTTATTTTTGAAATTGAATTTATTGAGAGGGTAAAATAAAAATATCTTAAAATATGATGAGAGGAATTTAACCAGATTTGGATGAATTCCTCTCTTTATTTATTAGTTTTGTCAATAAACGCTTATGATGATTCTTCAATTGCTGATATTTTCAGCACTATTTTTTATTCTCGGGATAATCATGTTTTTTAAAAAGAAAAAAGTATTGGGTTATTTTTTTGTATTGATGGGATTATTGGGAATTTTATTGGGCGTAATCGTGGTAAATCTGTATCCATACACTGTTCCATTTTAATTTGATGATGATGAAGAAGCTATTACTTTCATTTATTCTTTTACTTAGCATTTCAGCTTTTACACAGTCTGATAAGTTTTACCTCGATATCTCAAGTGGATTGGCTCTTCCAATCGGAAAGTATAGCAGTCAGGACTTGATCGAAGGTAGTTTTACGGAACCTGGAGGAAATCTTTTAATTAATTTTAATTGGCTTGCAAAACCACCTTTTGGATTAAGGGTATTAATGAGTGGTGTGATGAATCCTGTAGATGTTGCCAGTTTGGGCTGGGTCAGAGTTGCTTCTGATCCTTTCCTCAGTGATGTTAGTATTCGTTCCGATCCATTTATAGTATTGAGTGCGATGGGAGGGGTGTTTTATGAAAAAGAATTGATTAGAAAGTTAAATATACAAGCTGGCATTAATGCAGGAGTGATGGAAATTCGATCTCCTTACCAACTTCATAAACCCAAATATTTTTTATTCGGCCCCGAATATTTTGAAATTACCACGGCTTCTGACTATGCTTTTGCTTATCAGTTTTCACTTGATTTTGAATATGAATTTAGAGAGGGTTGGAGTTTAATTTTTCATTCATCCTATAATCATGCAGTTGCCGAATTCACTTTCTGGACTGCTAACGAAATTAGAGTAGACAGAAAGCCAATTACTTACCTCCTTGCTAATTTTGGTTTTCGATTAAAAATTTAATTTAACAACTGAAGATCTCTACATTGAATTCAGGTATATTTTTCTAATTTTATCTTTATCAATATTCCCTGGTGTAATTTTTATATCTCCCTTACAAATCGTCTTTTCAACAAACAAATCAATTTCTGAATCTAATATTCCGTAATCCGTTAATTTGCTTGAAATTTTAAGTTTACTTAAGAAGCTTTTTAATCCACCCGCCAATTTAAAAATAGATTCCAGTTGTTTAAGTTTTTGAATATTTATTTCATCATCCTCTAAAAATTTTAAAAAAGCGGGTAACGTAAGTATACTTGCTTTTCCGTGAGGAATTTGATGATAAACAGTTAAGGGGTAACCCATGATATGAGGTAAAATTGTGCTTGCATGTGTGATGGCAATTCCGGCTAATACTGATGCATAAGCCATTGAAGCAATTGCTGATTCGTCCCCTTTAACCGCTAATGGTAAATTTTGAATCACAAGTTTTATTGATTCCAATGCGATTTGATCATTTAAAACATTAGACTCTAAAGAGAGGTAGGCCTCTGATGCATGAGCGAGCACATCTAATCCTGTATTAACTCTAACATTTTCGGGCATCGAATAGGTTAATTCTGGATCGATAATCGAAACCATCGGAAATATGCTCGGATGTGAATATCCTTTTTTTGATTCATCCTCTTTATCTGTAAAAACAGCAAAAGGTGTTACCTCACTTCCTGTCCCTGATGTAGTCGGAATACAAATTATTGGTAAAGCAGATTTTTTTGGTGATGCGCCATCTAAAATTAGTTTAAACTTAATATCATTGGTGTATGCCAAAGCTATTCCTTTTGCAGCATCCATGCTGGAACCACCTCCAATTCCAATTATTAGATCCACTTCATTTTTTAGTGCAAAAGCTGCACCTTCATCAACAGTTTCAATTAAAGGATTTTCCGCGATTTTATCAAAAATACATATATGGAAATCAAAGAGTAAAGCTTCAATTTGTCGAATAATATCAGTATTTTGATTTAGGTTTTCATCGGTAACAATAAGAATTGATTGAGTTGTTTCCGGAATTTCAGTTGTTAGCTTTTCGAGACTTCCAATACCAAAAATTATTTTAGTTGGGATATTAAAAATGAATGACTGCATTGAATAATTTAAATTGAAGTTTGAGATTTGGGTTATCAATGATTGCAAGTTGTAAAAATAACTTATAATTATTAATTATAGAAAGGATGAGTGCTTTTTCATTATTGTATTTTAAGTTTAAGGAATAGAATGACGATTAAACATGAGTGCATTTTTGTCTTTATGCTTGTTCAATGTTTATGTCTTCACACTTTTCATTTATCGATATATTTTTTATATTTGTTAACAGGATAACAACTCAATTGATCTCGTAAAGTACAAGTCTTAAATTACTTTTGAAATACGTAAACTAACCTTAATTATTATAAGAAATGATAGATTTTTCATTAACAAATGAGCAGCAGCAAATTATCGAGAAATATAAAGATTTTGCTGACAGAGTGATCAGGCCCAATCGCCTTAAGTATGATAAGTTAGCGGAATTTCCATGGGAAATTGTAAAGCAGGCATATGCAGAAGGAATTATGAATGGACCAATGCCGAAAAGATATGGTGGCAATGGATTTAATATTTTTGATAGCGCTTTAGCATCAGAAGAATTAGGCGCAGGATGCATAGGCATCGGAATTTGTATCGATGCAAATACATTGGCTTTAACTCCATTATTATTGGCAGCGAATGAAAAACAACAAGATAAATTTTATGCTGAGATCGTTGAGGATAAAGCAGTTGCTGCCTATTGTTTGACTGAACCCAATGCCGGATCAGATGTACAAGGAATAAAATCTACTGCTATCAGAAATGGAGATAAGTATATTTTAAATGGACATAAAAGATTTATTACCAATGGAGAGGTGGCTAAATTCCTTACCGTATTTGCGCAGACTGATCCAACTAAAGGTTCAAGAAGTTTAACTGCATTAGTTGTTCCTGCGAACTCACCAGGAATTGAGATTAAACCGCATCTTGAAAAAATGGGACAAAAAGCATCTGTTCAAAATGAAATTATTTTTACTGATGTTGAAGTTCCTGTTGAGAACAGGCTAGGAGAGGAGGGACATGGATTTTTATTTGCCATGAAGACTTTTGATCGAACCCGAACCGGTGTTGCAGCTTTAAGTGTGGGTGCAGCAAGAGAGGCTTACGAAATTTCAAAAGATTGGGCAAAAAATAGAATTCAATTTGGTAAACCAATATCCTCAAATCAGGCCATTGGATTTATGCTTGCAGATATGGCAACTAAATTGGAAGCAGCAAAAATGGTAACCTGGAAAGCTGCCTGGGAATACGATAACAAAATAAGGAGTGCATCTAAAATGTCTGCAATTTCAAAACTGTATGCTTCAGATATGGCCATGGAAATTGCAACTGATGCCGTACAAGTTATGGGTGGAGATGGCTATTCAACAGAATTTGGTGTTGAAAAAATTATGAGAGATGTGAAACTCTGCCAGATTTATGAGGGAACCAACCAGGTTCAAAGAATTGTAATTTCAAAAGCAATCTTGAAATAAGCTAGATTACAAATAAAAAAAGCCTCTCGATAATTCGGGAGGCTTTTTTGCTAAAATCTAATTCTTTTTAGAATTTATAAGTATTGTCTTCAATTAATTTATCAGCAATTGCTATTCTGGCATCTCTAACATTTACAGGAGCAACCCTGGTGAATTTAGTAAGTGCATTTAATAAAAGTTCCTGTCGTTTGCCTGTTGTGAATGAATTAATTGCATCCGCACCAGCTTTGTAAATTTTATCAGCTGCATCATAAATATTCACATTCAAAATCAATTTATTTAATTTTAAAGCTTCTCCATCTTCTGTATTATTCTCGTTTTCTTCTTGCGCTTCTTCTATCATGGCAAGTTTTTCAACTCTTAACATGGTTGATTCAGCTCCATAAAGTTGAATAATCATATCAGAAATATTCATCCAAATTTCTTGTTCATCAACAAATTTGCGTTTAAAAAATTCTGATGCAACTCCAAGAACCATCAATACTGCATCTTTAAAGTTTTTAATATAACTTCTTTTTTCTTCGAAATAATTTTCAATCACAAATTCATGACTGGATGTTACATTCAAAGCTTCAACTACTTTTTTGGCTTCTTCAAATAAATTGATTTCACCTTTCATCGAACGTTTAAGTACGGTATCAACAATTAATAATCGGTTGATTTCATTCGTGCCTTCAAAAATTCTATTAATTCTTGAATCACGATAAGCTCGGTCAACTGGTGCTTCTGCTGAATAACCCATACCACCGAAAATTTGAACCGCCTCATCAACAACAAAATCTAAGGCTTCGGAACCTAGTACTTTAATTAAAGCACACTCAATGGCAAATTGAGCAGTACCCTTAATATTTGCATCTCCATGCGACATTCCGTCTGCGATATAGGTATCAATGGTATCATTAACATCTTTACTTGCACGATATACTGATGAATCTGTAACAAAAGTTTGGATGACTTGCTCGGCTAGTTTGTGCTTAATGGTTCCAAAATTTGCAATTGTTTTTCCGAATTGCTTACGCTCATTTGCATAATTTACGGAATGATTTATCGCATTCTTGGCAGCTCCAATTACTGTAGCTCCAAGTTTAATTCGCCCGATATGCAAAATATTTAGGGCGATACGAAATCCTTCGCCACGCTTTCCTAAAAGATTTTCAACCGGTACTTTTACATCATTATAAAATATTTGGGTGGTTGAGGATCCTTTAATTCCCATTTTCTTTTCTTCAGGATTAATTACCACACCATCCCATGCTCTTTCAACAATGAAAGCACTTAGAACACGATCATTATCGATTTTGGCAAAAACTGTTTGAACATCAGCAAAACCACCATTGGTGATCCACATTTTTTGACCGTTCAAAATATAATGTTTCCCGTCTTCCGAAAGAACAGCTTTTGAAGTTCCTGAATTAGCATCAGAGCCTGCACCAGGTTCAGTAAGGCAGTAGGCTGATTTCAATTCACCGGTTGCAAATTTGGGTATGTATTTTTGTTTTTGTTCTTCGGTTCCGTAATAAAGAATTGGCAAAGTTCCAATCCCAGTATGGCACATAAAAGCTACCGAGAATGAGTTGGCTGCGCCCATGGCTTCGTTAGCTCTCATATTCGTTAGAAAATTCTGATTGAATCCATCGTATTCCTCAGGAACTGAAATCCCTAAAAGACCAAGTTCACCAGCTTTCGAGACCAGACTAGCCATTAATCCTTCCTCTTGTGAATCAATCCGATCAAGAATTGGATAAATATCTGCTTCTAAAAAATCCTCACAAGTTTGAACAATCATTTTTTGCTCTTCATCAAATTCCTCAGGAATAAAAACGCTTTTCGCAGTTGTTTCTTTAAGTAAAAATTCTCCACCCTTCATTAGTTGATCATTTTGCATGTTCGAATATTTTTGTGTTAATCTTATTTTTCTAGTTTGATTTTTAAAACGGCAAATATATAAATATCGATACTAGAAACAAAGCTGAGCCGCACATAATAGAAGTCGATAGTACTTATTTTTTGTACATTCTAAATTACATCCTTATAGATAGTAAATAACTGAAATAGAGACTAAAGAAAAGAAAATGAATTACTTCAGTTTCTTTTTAGCTTGTGTAGCAGGCAATTTTGGCTTGCTAATTTTGATTACAATATCCTTCGATTTTGCACTGTAATCAACATTAATAATATCACCTTCAACCATTTTAATCTTTATGATTTCTTCAGCCAAGGAATCTTCTATATGTTTTTGGATTGCTCGCTTAAGTGGACGCGCACCGAACTGAACATCCCAGCCTTTTTCAGCAATATAATCCTTTGCTTTAGCAGAGATCTTCATTTGGTATCCAAGATCAAACACACGTTTGAAAAGATGTTTTAATTCAATGTCAATTATTTTATGAATGTCTTCTCTAACCAATTGATCAAAAATGATAACGTCATCAATTCTGTTTAGAAATTCCGGAGCGAAGGCTCGTTTAAGCGCATTTTGAATAACTCCGGTTGCGTAGCTTGCTTTAGAAGCAGTTTTTGCAGCCGTTGCAAAACCAACACCTGATCCGAAATCTTTTAATTGACGTGAACCAATATTTGATGTCATGATGATGATGGTGTTCTTAAAATCAACCTTTCGTCCTAAACTGTCTGTTAAAACTCCATCATCCAGAACTTGCAACATCAAGTGGAATACATCCGGATGTGCTTTTTCAATTTCATCTAATAAAACAATTGAGTATGGCTTCCGTCTAACCTTTTCGGTTAATTGTCCACCTTCTTCGTAACCAACGTATCCGGGAGGCGCACCAACAAGACGGGAAACAGCAAATTTCTCCATATACTCACTCATATCAACTCTTACCAATGCATCTTCAGAGTCGAATAAAAACTGAGCCAATACTTTAGCAAGATATGTTTTTCCAACACCGGTTGGGCCCAAAAAAACAAAAGTTCCAATCGGTTTGTTTGGATCTTTTAATCCTGCTCGATTTCTTCGAATCGCTTTTACTACTTTCTTAATTGCCTCATTCTGACCAATAACAGAACTTTCCAGTTCCTTCTCCATATTAACCAAACGATCACCCTCATTCTGCGCAATTCGTTGAACTGGCACACCTGTCATCATGGCAATTACTTCTGCAACATTATCTTCTTCAACAGTTTCCCTGTGAATTTTTGATTCTTCCTCCCATCTTCGCTTTTCATCTTCAAGTTGAGCTTGTAGTCTCTTCTCTAAATCGCGGAATTCAGCAGCTTCTTCAAATTTCTGACTGTTTATAGCTTTTGTTTTCTTTTGTCTGGTTTCTTCAATCCGACTTTCGATATTAATTATTTCGACAGGTACATGAATATTTGTAATGTGAACACGCGATCCGGCTTCATCAAGCGCATCGATGGCCTTATCCGGTAAGAAACGATCACTAATATAACGCGTTGTTAAAGATACGCATGCTTTGATAGCTTCGGGTGTATAGGTTACAAGGTGATGATCTTCGTATTTTTCCTTAATATTATTTAGAATTTCAACCGTTTCTTCGGGTGTAGTTGGATCTACCAAAACCTTTTGAAATCTGCGTTCTAAGGCGCCATCCTTTTCAATATATTGCCTGTATTCATTGAGTGTGGTAGCTCCAATACATTGAATATCGCCTCGTGCTAAAGCTGGTTTGAACATGTTTGAAGCATCTAATGCTCCGGATGCATTACCAGCACCAACAATCGTGTGAATTTCATCTATAAATAAAATGATATTGGGATTTTTCTCCAATTCATTTAAAACAGCTTTCATTCGCTCTTCAAATTGACCTCGGTACTTTGTACCGGCAACCAATGATGCAAGATCTAAAGTAATTACTCTTTTATTGAATAAAGCACGAGAAACTTTCCGATCAATTATTCTTAAGGCCAGGCCTTCTGCAATTGCTGATTTGCCAACACCTGGTTCACCAATTAAAATTGGATTGTTTTTCTTGCGTCGACTTAAAATTTGAGCAATACGCTCCAATTCATTTTCTCGGCCAATGATGGGATCTAGTCTATTTTCTTCAGCAGCTAGTGTTAAATCATGACCAAAATTATCTAAAACAGGAGTTTTTGATTTTGAATCCTGAACTTTTTTTGAGCTTGGTGCACCATAACTTTTACCAATATCATCATATTCCTCTTCTGAAGGATCGATTGGGATATCAGCACTTGGGCTTATCTTTGTTTCATCATTTCTCATGGTTAATGCTTTAACTTCATCCTTTACTGCATCGTAATCAATCCCTCTCTTTTTTAGTGACTTAGTTACAACATTATCGTCATCCTTTAATATAGCTAACATTAAGTGCTCTGTTCCAATTAGCTCACTGTTAAATAGTTTGGCCTCAAGATAGGTGATTTTCAACGCTCTTTCGGCTTGTTTGATTAAAGGTATATTTTCAGGTTTTTTATATGCCTTTTCTGTATTTCTGATGGAAGCCTCTATTGTTCTTCTAATCTCATCAATATCTGCGTTAAAATATTTAAGTATTTGTATGGCCATCCCATTGCCTTCTCTTATAATCCCTAATAAAAGATGTTCTAATCCTATATAACTATTTCCTAACCTAATGGCCTCTTCTCTACTAAAGGTTAAAACATTTTTTACTCTCTGTGAAAACTTCGCTTCCATATATGAATTTTATTTCTTTAACTATTACAAAAATAATCATAATCTGATTAATATCGTTGATCAAATATAATGCCACTCAAATCTGCAATTATTTTATTGATTTTAAATCCCTGTTTAATTCGTATAATTTCAAGTAAAACAGACAGTTAGCTTTCATTAAAATTAAAAACTATAAACAGTTGGCAGTAAGTAAGATTTAATAATTATTAACATACTTCTGTTAGTAATAAAAAGTTTGTCAAAAGGTGGGAGTAAAGCAAAAAAATTAGTATTTTCGTATGTCATAACTAGTATTACTAAATAGTTAATATACAGCAGTTTAAGCTAAAATAAATATGGAAGAAGGAAGTAGAATTCTGAAGGTTAATATAGAAGACCAAATGAAAGCAGCTTACATCGATTATTCGATGTCGGTAATTGTGTCAAGAGCACTGCCAGATGTGCGTGATGGTTTGAAGCCTGTGCATAGAAGGGTTTTGTACGGAATGCTTGATTTGGGGCTTTTATCCAATCGTGGATATAAAAAATCAGCACGTATAGTTGGGGAGGTTTTAGGTAAATACCACCCTCATGGTGATACTTCCGTTTATGATGCCATGGTTCGTATGGCCCAGGAATGGTCATTGAGATATCCTTTGGTTGACGGACAAGGTAACTTTGGTTCTATTGATGGTGACAGCCCTGCTGCCATGCGTTATACAGAGGCTCGACTTCGAAAGATTGCTGAAGAGATGGTTGCTGACATAGATAAGGATACTGTTGATTTTCAGTTAAACTTTGATGATTCTCTAAAGGAACCTACTGTTTTACCCACTCGCATCCCTAATTTATTAATTAATGGCGCATCAGGAATTGCTGTTGGAATGGCGACTAATATGCCGCCTCATAATTTATCAGAAGTAATTGAGGGAACCATTGCTTACATTGACAATAAAGATATTACCATTCCTGAATTAATGAAATATATTAAAGCGCCTGATTTTCCAACTGGTGCAATGATATATGGATATGAAGGTGTTAAAGATGCTTTTGAAACGGGCAGGGGTAGAGTAATGATGCGAGGAGAGTCAAATATTGAAGAACTCCCAAATGGTCGTGAAAGTATTATTGTGACTTCGATTCCTTATCAGGTTAACAAATCAGAAATGATTAAAAAAACTGCTGATCTTGTTAATGATAAAAAAATAGTTGGAATTTCAGATCTTAGAGACGAATCGGATAGAAATGGAATTCGAATTGTTTACGAACTTAAGAGAGATGCTGTAACTAATGTTGTGCTAAACAAATTGTATCAGTTAACAGCTCTACAGTCCTCATTTAGTGTAAATAACATTGCGCTTGTTAAAGGTCGCCCTCAAATGTTAAATCTGAAAGATATGATTTATCATTTTGTTGAGCATCGCCATGAGGTGGTGATTAGGCGTACCAAGTACGAATTGTCTGAAGCTGAGAAAAAAGCACATATTTTAGAAGGATTATTGGTTGCCCTCGATAACCTGGATGAAGTAATCAAGCTTATCAGGGCTTCAAGAACACCTGAAGAAGCCAGAAACGGGTTAATGGAAAAATTTGAGCTTTCCGAACTGCAGGCTCGTGCTATCTTAGATATGCGCCTTCAGAAATTAACCGGACTTGAACGTGATAAGATTAAACTTGAGTTTGATGAATTAATCAAACAAATAGAGATATATAAAGAAATTTTAGGCAACGAATCCATGAGAATGGATATTATTAAAACCGAACTTGCCGAGATCAAAGAAAAATATGGGGATACTTCAAGAAGCCAGATTATCTATTCTGCTGAAGATTTCAAAATTGAAGACACCATTCCTGATGATGATGTATTAATTACCATATCACATATGGGTTATGTAAAAAGAACTCAATTGAGTGAATATCGCCAGCAAAAAAGGGGAGGACGTGGAGCAAAAGGTAGTGGAAACCGTGATGAAGATTTTCTTGAACACCTATTTGTTGCTTCTATGCATAATTATATGTTGTTCTTTACCGAAAAGGGTAAGTGTTTCTGGTTGAGAGTATTTGAAATTGCAGAAGGAGGGAAGACTTCAAAAGGACGAGCCATTCAAAATATGATTAATATCGATCCTGATGATAAAGTTAGGGCATTCATTAATGTTAAAGACCTGAAGGATACTGAATACGTTGAGAATAACTTTATTATTCTGGCCACTAAAAAAGGAACCATCAAAAAAACATCGCTGGCTGCTTACTCGCGACCACGTCAGAATGGCATTAATGCAATAACCATTAATGAAGGAGACCAATTACTTGAGGCAAGACTTACCACAGGAGAAAGTGAAATTTTACTTGCCCTGCGATCAGGTAAGGCGATCAGGTTTAATGAAAGCAAAGTGCGACCCATGGGACGAAATGCAGCAGGAGTGAGGGGAATTACCCTTGCCAATGCTAAAGATGAAGTTGTTGGTATGATTTGTATCAATGATGAACATTCTAATATACTGGTAGTTGCCGAAAACGGTTATGGAAAACGTTCATCGGTAGATGATTATCGAATTACAAATCGAGGGGGAAAAGGGGTTAAGACAATCAATATTACTGATAAAACAGGAAAATTAATAGCCATTAAGGACGTTCAGGATAAAGATGATTTGATGATTATTAATCGTTCGGGTTTAATCATTCGTCTTTCGGTTGAAGATTTAAGAGTGATGGGAAGAGCAACACAAGGTGTTCGGTTAATCAATCTAAAAGAAGATGATTCAATAGCATCGGTAGCTAAAGTAAAATATGTTGAAGGAGCTGATGAAATAGATGAGGCTGATAGTGAAGGTGTTGAGGAAGAAGATATCACAAATGAAGAGAATGGCAAGGAAATTGAAGGAGACACAATATAAAACGTTTAAAAATAAGTAATAATCGATTTTTAAATATGGCAAATATGTATCTTTGCGCCATAAAAAAATCTTAAAAACATTTGACTATGAAAAAATACGCAATTCTGTTTAGTTTGCTCATCGTATTTGGATTAACTCATGCGCAGACAGGAAAAAGAAATAGCGCTTTCAATTATATGAAAAGCGGAAATTTACCCAAAGCCAAGGCTGCAATTGATGATGCTATTGAGCATTCAAAAACAATGAATGACGCAAAAACCTGGTTATATAGGGGTGAGATTTATATTGAAATAGCTAAAAGCCCACTTGCTGACCTTGTTAAAATTAGTAATGAAGAAGCTGCAAAAATAGGTTATGAAGCTTTGTTAAAAGCACAGGAATTGGATACTGAAAAAGAGTTAACAGAGGATATCAATTTATATTTAAGTATGTCAGCAGAAGTATTCTTTAATAATGCTGTAGCCAAGTATAATGATAATAACTTTGCAGAAGCCGGAACATTGTTTGATAAATCTTATCAGATTTCTTCTGAAAACGGTCGAAGCGATACAACTGCATTATTTAATGGTGCCATGGCTTATTATAAAGCCGAATTATTTGATAAAGCATTGCTTAGTTACGAAAAACTGGCTGATTTAAACTATAACAGTGAAATGGTATATTATGCGTATGCAAGTTTGTTAAAAAACGCAGGTGATACTGTTAAAGCACTTCAGGTTGCTGGAAAAGGAAGAGAACTATTCCCACTTGATTTTAATTTAATTTTAACCGAAACAAATATTTTTCTGGAAACCAATCAAACCGAAAAAGCGCTTGCAAATCTTAAATTAGCACTTACATTGGATGATAATAACTTCTCAATATACTATGCAGTCGCTGCACAATACGATATTATCTTTAATAATGATGAGTTTTCTGATGAAGAAAGACTTTCTGCCTTTGATGAAAGTGAATCTGCATATTTAAAAGCAATGGAGCTAAAAGCAGATTACTTTGATGCCATTTACAATTTAGGTGCATTATACTTTAATAAAGGGGTATTTTATTTAACCAAAGCTGATGCATTACCATATGGTGATAAAGGTTACGATGCCTTAAAAGATCAAGGAGACGGATTTCTTGAAAAATCTTTACCTTATCTTGAAAGAGCATTAACGCTTAAAGGAGATGATTATAATACATTATTTTCATTAAGGCAAATATACTCCAGAACAGGGGCAACTGAAAAATACAAAGCAGTTAATGATAAATTAGCTGAAATTGGTGAGCCAGATGCTGAATAATAAGACGCTATAAAATTTAAATAGGGAGGATATTTAAAATGTTCTCCCTATTTATTTATCAATTGTATTTAACATAATATTAATTATAGGACAACAATATGATGTTTGCGGTTACGCCAGTAATTAACATAATTTCAGATATTGCGACATAAGCGTAGCGTTGTTCAATATCGGCAACGAAATTATGTTAAAGCAAATTCATATTAATTATTTGATATTATCCGTACTCGTGTCAACCTGCCTGCGGCAGGCAGGCTTTAATAAATATTATGTCTGCGTCACTGCGTTCCTTGCCCTAGTGTTTTTCCACTTGGGTAAATTTCTCTCACAAGCTAACCCAAAAGAAAAAAAAATCGCTTGTCCTATAATTACTCACAAAAAAAATATAAAAAAATCAGTGTTCGTGAAGGCTTCACCTTTAGTCGTTATATTAAATTGCCGCTGCGGCTTACGCACATTTGCTCACGCTAACCAGCCCTAAGCCAACGCCTAATGCCATTCTTTTTTTGCCGACGCACAAAAATTATTTGATGAAATTATGGGGATAATAAATGTATACAGATGTAGATGTTTTAATTGTTTAGTGTTCATTTCTTTTGTCTTGAAACAAAAGAAACAGAACCAAAGAAAAATTCAAGAAGAAAATATGCTTCTGCACGCTCTTGTCATTTTTAACGGCTCTCACATTACGGCTGTTCGAGCCTAAATGCCAATTCACTCCTGCCCTGTCCCGCATTTTCTTCGGGCTATAAATTCAATTAGCAAACTTTTACTATCCTAAACTCTAACAGGTTGTCGTGAATCCAAAATTATTTGTTCCCAATTCTTTAAATCACTAATGGTCTTACTCCTTTGCATAGATTTATATAAATCGGCATGGATAACTTTAGCAATTTCATATGATAAGTCAACTGGAACAGCATTACCAATCATTTTGTACCCAGTATTTAAATTACCATTATAATAAAAGATAAAGTCATCAGGAAAAGTTTGAATCCTAGCACATTCGCGTACAGAAAGTCTTCGGTATAGGTGTTCTTTGCCTTTAGCAAACCTCATTACATCTTTCTCAACTTTTTCCATTTTGGGTGCACTTGGATGAATTGATGTCTGCCTTCCACTCGCTTGAGTTGTATAAGATTGAGAATCCCATGACAACACTCTATTTCTAGACATAAAAATATAGGAGTAACTACCAACCCAATATTCATGATTTGGGAATTTACATTTGTCTTTGTTACTGACATTACCACTTTTTGTCATACCTGGTAAGGCTGTGTCTTTTAAATCCCAAATAGCATCTCGAACTGTCCTATTTGTGCTTAAGGGGTTAGGGAACTTAAATTCTAAATTTGTGTCTTTTCTATAGCCTACAAAAAAAACTCTTTTGCGAATTTGAGGAACGCCATAATCGGCAGAATTGACCAATTCGACACTTAAATTATACCCTTCCCCTGCATTCCGTAATGAATCTTTAATTTTACTTAATGCCTCCTCGTTTCTTTTTGAGAGTAATCCTTGAACATTTTCAGCAACAAAAAATAGTGGTTGTTTTTCTTCAATTATTCTTATAAAATCAATAAATAATTTGCCTCTACTATCTTCAAACCCCTTTCCGTTACCGGCATTGCTCCAGCTTTGGCAAGGTGGTCCACCAATAACACCTACAATGTTTTTTGGGATATCTTTTCCTTGAATATTAGTAAGACTTCTCTTATCGAAAGTACAATCTGGAAAGTTTCTTATATATGTTTCCCATACACTTGGCGAATTATCATTCGCCCATACAGGATTAAAACCAGCTCTATGGAATCCCAAATCCATTCCCCCACAGCCCGAAAATAATGAAATTATATTCATATTAAAATGTCGATTCTTTTTTTATTAGCATAGTCTCTAAGATTGGATAAGCTGTAAATTTTTTGAATGCCTCATGATTTTCAGTGTTTTTTAAAATCCTATACCTATCAAATACATTAGTTCTTTTTATTTTTGTTCGATCATGCCACTCACCTTTTGAATCTCTATAGGATTGAGGGATAAACATTAAATAATTTGGATCAGTACTCATCGTGATTAATTCATACCATGAGTCAAATTTCATAGAATCTTGCTTCACGATCCAATCTTTTGGACTACATGCACACTGGGCAAAAAGTAATGGTATATGTGATAATTTATCACCAATTGGAATTTTTCCAATTATATCAATTCCTCTATCCCCCATATCATGTTTAGAAATTTGATCTTTCGAGATTTTTAATTTTTCATTTAAGAAAACCTCCATCCACTCTAATTTATCCCAAAGTTTATTCGACTTCCATTCGGTATCCTCATCCTCAGTATTACTACTTCCAAATAGATGTATTTCTCCATTTGGAAATATCTTTGTCATTACCTCTAAACTTACCAATTCAAAAGAGCTTGTAAGTTCTTTTTTGAATTTGAGAGTGTATTTTAAATCAGAACATAAAAGCAGAAATATATAAACCTGCTCTTTATCAATGTTCTCTTTCAGATTAATTGCTTTTTTATTTGGTGTAAGAGTAAATGGATATAAATCACCAAAGAGATTTATTCGACTTTCAATTACTCTAAAACTATCGGCTGCTATAGATTCCCACTTGTCATTTTTCTGTGCTTTTGGTAACTTTTTGATTTCTTGATTATTTTCAAAATCTCCCTCGCCAAGATCGTCTGCTCTTTGACAGGAGTCATCCAAAAATTCTTTATGAGAATAGGATCCATCAATATTCGCTAAGCATTTGAGCTCAATATAATCAGCTAATCTATAAAACTCATCATTCCTGCATTCTGGCAATGTTCTAAGTTTCTGCAAAAAAAAATTCACTTTTTCTTCCATAACTATAGTTCTAAGTCATCTAAATCAATCATTTTAGATTGAACAAGTTTATACAAATCTCTTGACATTGAATATATTTCTTTCAAAGTATCTAGTTGACTATTTGTTGGACGATCTATCTCATGACTATAATCTCTTGATACTCTTAAAGAAGATAGAGAATCATTCAAGCTTTTTTGAAAAACTTCTAATGGATGATCCGTTAGTCTTGCCGATTCATCTAAAGTCTTTCCCCCTTCTTTAAATGCAACTAATGCTTTAGGAAATTTTTCGTCAAGAATTTTATTAAGTTTGGGAAGATTACGTGATTCACCAAGTCGAGTAAATCCTTCTGAATTTCGCTCGAATACCCATTGAGTTAAATCTTCAAGATTTTCATCTATTAGATTTTGAATAGGTTCATCACTCTCGAAATCAATTCCTACATATGATGCAATATTTCCTTTTTGAAGAGCAGTATAGAAAACACCAAATTCAAAATTTTCTTCTCCAAGAGCTGGTATGTCGTAAAAATTATTTTCTTCAATTCTAGAAAAAACATCAACACCAACTAGCAACAATCTTACATAATTAGCTTTACTTCCAATTATCTTTGCTAAGACTCTACATTTATCATTTAATGAACCATCAGGTATAGTTTCTAATAATTGCTTTAGGTATTTTGCTTTAGCTAACGAATCCCAAGGTTGAACCCCTGTGATGTGTTTATAGCCCAAGTATGCCAAAACTTCTTCTCTTTTATCAAATTTAATGGATGGAATTGAACTAAGATTAATATCAGTTCTTACTTCGGATAGAATTTCCTCAATTGCTTTTTTCTTTTTGGATGCTAAGCTTGGTTCATTGAGTAACTTAACGGCCGTGAGTCTCCTATTTCCTTCAACAACTTCATATTTACCAGAACCATTAGGAACTACCAATATTGGTTCAGCTGCAAAAAAACCTTTTTCTCCAATCGACCCCATCAGTTCCGTTACATTCTCGAATTGTAACATCCAATCAATTATAGAACTTTCATAATCAGCATCGTTCTTTTTATCTCTTAGAGTTTGTGGCAATCTTGGATTATCTGGATCAAAAACCAGACTATTAACATCTAAATATTCTATTTTTTTTTCGTCCATAACATCTAAATATAAACTGTGTCAATTTGAAATAATAGATCCTATTTTTTCGTTGGAATTAATAATTGGCGAACGTCAACATCCAAGACTTTTGCAATTTTTGTAAGAATTGGTACACTTGGCTGTGTATTATTATTACAATAATTTGTAACCACAACATAACTTTTATCAATTTGATCAGCTAACCAAGTTTGAGTCCTTCCTTGTTCTCTTAGTATATCCTTAATTCTATTCATATGTTCTTTATCAGACATAAGTTTAATGTATAAGGTCAATTAATACAGTATGTTATTGTATTTTAATAATCTTTTGTATTGATTTGTAAATGTATAATAAATATATATCTTCTGAAATAAGGAAATACAATATTCAAACATATTGAAATATGATATAAATTTTAAGATATCAAATGTAGCAAATTCTTTTATTTAATACTGAGCTTTATATAAAGAAACAATAATTTTTTCTCCCCAAATGCTCGGCCTCCCTTCGTTCTTCGCAGATGCTTCGAAGAAGAACTATGGCCTCGCTTTAAGCTTTCGCTAAAGCTACAGCCGAGACACAAAAAAAGAATTGGGCATTACCTCACCTTGTTTTAAAGTGGCTCTTCCCCCACTCCGCTTCGCTACGGAGGGAAAACAACTTTAAGCAAAGCAAAGTAACATAACGCAATACATTATAAGACAACAATAAGCATATTCCGTAATACGGCGTATTTAATACGATAGCATATGCAATCTTTTTGGGTGTTAGGCTTTGCAGTAGCATATCGAAGGGTGCCGTTTCGATTAACTGTCATTTCGATACAATCGTAATGAAACAAAACATGTCAGTTCGAGCTTGTCCTTTAGCTTTGCAAATAAGATAATGCAATTCCTTTTGAATTTCTAAGATTTAGTAAATTTAAAAAAGAACAGGGTGAACTTTGAGCTTGTCCAGGTGTATTAGCACCTATATTTCGTATTAGTCCCTGTTCTTTTTACAATTGCTAAAGAACCATTTAGAATTATAGACTACCAGGTCTGATTAAAGGTCTTAGTTATAGCAATTATTTTTATAAACTTAAATATAAAGGTATGAAATTTAAAGAAGCAATTGGGATTGACATTTCAAAAAAGACACTTGATGTTGTATTACACATTAATCAAGAGTATTGTCAGTTTACTAACGACACAAAAGGGTTTAATAAATTGATTAAGTGGGCAGAAAAAGAATCTGGTTTAAAGGTTCAGCAGATGATAATTTGCATGGAACATACTGGAATTTACACTTACCAATTATCAGAATATCTGACTAAAAAAAAGATTTTATTTTCCATTGTGCCAGGCTTAGAGATCAAGCGATCTTTAGGAATTACAAGAGGGAAAAATGACAAAGTGGATGCAAGAAAAATTGCTTCTTATGCATATATGAGAAGAGATCAACTTAAACTATTCCAACTTCCCTCAAAAAATGTTTCAAAACTTCAAAAAATACTTGTAATCCGCGATAGAATGGCAAGGCAGAAAGGTGGTTATCAGGCTACATTAAGAGAATATAAGGCTCTTTTTGTAAAAAAAGAAAATGAACTTTTATTTAGCTCGATAGAAAGAATGAAAACAGAATTGGATAAACAAATAAAAAAAATTGAAAAGGAAATAAACAAATTAATTTTCTCTGATGAAATAATGAGCCAGCAATACCATCTTATGGTCTCAATAAAAGGAATTGGATTGATTGTAGCAGCATATTTATTAGTCACAACAAATTGCTTTACACGTTTTGAGAACAGTAGAAAATATGCTTGCTATAGCGGTATAGCACCTTTTTCAAACCAGTCTGGGACAAGTATAAAAAGCAAAAGCAGGGTGAGTCATTATGCCAATAAAAAAATAAAATCTTTGTTATACTTAGCTGCATCATCTGCAATTCAAAACGATGAGGAATTTAAAAATTATTATCAAAAAAGAATTGAAGCTGGTAAAAGCAGAATGAGTACTATGAATGCTGTTAAAAATAAAATTGTTTCAAGAGTATTTGCTGTTATTAAAAGAGGATCACCGTATGTAAACTTACATGCGTATGCAGCATAAAAATTTATTGAAGTATATTTGCTTTTATCTTAGAATACGAGAACTCTCATGCCAAATTTCTTGTTGCATCTCGACAGGCTCGATGTGACAAGAAACCTGATTTGTTGAGCGAGGTTTTTCGAGACAATCCCAATTATATCCGGATTACTCAATGTACAATAAGCATTGAATGGTGATTAGACATTTTTAAAGTCGCTTTACATTTTTTGGCTTAATTTTGATTCCTTAAAAAGGGCTTCGGAAAATATAATAGAATAAGGTATTACAAGAGATACGTATCTTCTTGCTCAGAGATTAGTATCTTTTTACTTAGAGATACGTATCTTTTTGCTCAGAGATACGCATCTTTTAGCTTGAAGCTATGTATCTATTTTTCCAAATACCGTCAATGGTTTTATAAGCTGTATCGACTGTGGCCGGGATTAAAGCGAATTATATTAATTATTTCAAATAATCCTTAAACACTTTCTTAAACTTTTCCATCTTAGGCTGAATTACATATTTACAATATTGCTGATCCTGATTGTTCAAATAATAATTTACATGATAATCTTCAGCCGGATAAAATGTGGTTAGTTTTGTTACTTCAGTTACAATTGGATTTGGATAAGCCTGTAATTTATCTAACTCAGAAATAATTTTTTCTGCCTGATTTTTTTGTTCTTCTGAATTATAAAATATAGCCGAGCGATATTGTGTTCCCCGATCAGCACCTTGATAATTTAATGTTGTTGGATCATGTGTTTTAAAAAACACAGAAAGTAAAATCTCAAAAGATATTTCATCCCGATTAAAAGTTACTCGAGCAACTTCTGCATGTCCGGTATTGCCTGTAACTACTTCATTATATGTAGGATTTTTTAAAGCACCTCCTGCAAAGCCAGGTTCAACCTTTATTACTCCTTTTAGTGATTGAAATACTGCCTCAACACACCAAAAACATCCTGCTCCAAAAACTGCTGTATCTATTTTATTCATGGTTATTATTTGTTTTGTTTCATCTGCCCTACTATCTTTTGCTTCATAGTTTATTAATCCAATTAATAAAAGTATTATGAACTTATATTTTATCATATTTTATTTCTTAATCAGCATACTTAAGTGCAAAAATATAATATTATTTATATTTATTCTAAATTAAAATCTTAAATTTATTTAACACTCATTTTTAAATATGCTTATATTTTATATATTTGTATCAGAAGAAATAATGTAGGCCTACCCTACTCGCTGGTTTTTTATCTTAAGGAAGAAATTGGAAAAATTTGCGAATTTCGTGCGGAACCTCCGTATACCTTAAAACAGATTGTTTTGTGGTTTATGGAGGATTTTTTATATCCCTCTGTGGCTTTTAAAATAAAATTATGGTAGCAATTATTCAAGAAAAAGAAATTTTATCCATTGTTAAAAACATTGATGTTATTGCAGCAATGGAAGTTGGATTTATAAAGTATAGCAATGGATTGGCGGTTGTTCCGCCTGTTGGTGAATTACTTTTTGATAAGCCTAAAGGAGACGCGCATATCAAATATGGTTATATCAAAGATGAGGCTTATTACTGTATTAAAATCGCATCGGGATTTTATGAAAATACAAAACTTGGAATTTCTTCAAGTCAGGGAATGATGTTATTATTCAGTCAAAAAACCGGTGAGCCAAAAGCTGTGTTATTGGATGGGGGTAATCTGACCAATATCAGAACTGCTGCGGCAGGAGCTTTGGCTGCAAAATACTTTGCACCCAAAGCAGTAAAAGCCATAGGTATTATCGGAACAGGAATTCAAGGCCGTCTTCAGTTACAGTATTTAAATGAAGTAAGCTCTTGTAAAAAAGTATGGATTTGGGATAAAAGCATGGAAGGTGCCCAGAAATACAAAGCAGATTTAGGAGCAAGTTATGATATCAGTATTGCTGCAAGTGCAAGAGAGGTGGCTCAACACTGTAACTTAATCGTTACCACTACTCCATCGGAAGCTCCTCTCCTGCAATGGGATGATATTCAGCCCGGCTCACATATCACAGCTGTTGGTTCTGATACGGCTGTAAAACAAGAGTTATCAAATAAGATTCTTGAAATGGCTGATCTTATTATTTCGGATAGCATTGAACAAAGCAAATCGAGAGGTGAAATATTTCAGGCACGAAAAAACACATCCTTTCAAATAGCTAAAATTATTGAACTTGGTACAGCTATTCAAGACAAAAACCTTCAGCGAAAAAATGATGATCAGATTTCAATTGTTGATTTAACAGGGGTTGCAGTTCAAGACATCATGGTCGCACAAGCTGTTTATAATACACATCTAATTAATAAAAAATAACAAAATGAATATTCCAATTTTTGAACTAGAAAGGGTACAATCAATATTTGAAAATACAGTAGATTTTAATTTAACCGAAAGTGGTTTTCATCCTTATACCCTATCGGAATTATTAGATGAGAGCCAGATAGCGCAATTGACTAAAATGAATTTGGGTTATGGTCAAACCAATGGCTCTATTCCCTTGCGCAAAAGAATAAGTGATTTATACCAAGGCTGCGATGATGATAATGTTTTGGTAACAAATGGTTCTGCGGAAGCAAACTTTATTGCATGCCATACCTTGCTTGAAAAAGGTGATGAGATGGTGATGATGGTTCCAAACTATATGCAAATCTGGGGAATTGCAGAAGAAATGGGCTGTATCCCCAAGGCCTGGCATCTTATTGAAAAAAATAATTGGGCACCCGATATGGATGAATTAAGATCCCTGGTAACGCCAAAAACAAAAATGATTGTGGTTTGTAATCCGAATAATCCGACCGGTTATACGTTAACGGCTGAAGAAATGAATGAAATAATTGAGATAGCCAAAAAAGCTGATGCATGGATTTATTCAGATGAAGTTTACAGAGGAGCTGAACTTAATTCAAAAACCATCGACAGTTTTGTGGGCATGTACGATAAAGTTATGGTCAATGGCGGACTTTCAAAAGCCTATGCCCTACCCGGCTTGCGTTTGGGCTGGTTGGTCGGGCCAAAAAAAATAATTGCCGACACCTGGGCCTATCATGATTATACTTCAATTACAGCAGGCATCATGAGTAATTATATTGCAGAAATTGCTTTGCAGCCAGAAAAACGAATGGAGATTCTTACACGGAACAGAACCATGTTAAATGAGAATTTAACAGCCGTAAAACAATGGTTGGATCAATACGGAGAGCTTTTTGAATACGTGGCTCCACAAGCAGGCGGAATGCTTTTTATTAAATATAATTTGGATATCAATTCAACTGAACTGGCTGAATGGTTAAGAACAGAAAAAAGTGTATTTATTCTGGCAGGCGATTGTTTTGGTATGGATAAATATTTTAGAATAGGAATTGGAGCTGAAAAAGATTACTTATTAAAGGGATTCGAAAGAATAAAAGAAGCTTTAAAAGAAAGATTTGGACTTTAAATAAACAAAGCAAAATGACTGATTTCAAAGGTATTAATCTGGATAAAATTTATGAAGCGAGAGAGCGAATTGCTCCAATTATCAATCATACGCCTTTAATGAGATCGATGCATTTATCCAATAAATGGAATAAAAACATTTCATTAAAGTTGGAAAATATGCAACCCACCGGGGCTTTTAAACTTCGTGGTGCAGCAAATGCAATATTAAGTTTAACTGAGAAGGAGAAAAAACGCGGTGTGGTTACAGTTTCAACCGGCAACCATGGTAAAGCTGTTGCTTATTTGGGAGCTAAGTTAGGAATTAGAGCAGTAATCTGCATCTCAGAACTGGTACCTAAAGTGAAGATAGAAGCCATGAAATCCTTAGGTGCAGAAGTAAAAATAATTGGCAAAAATCAGGATGAGGCAACGGCACATGCTTTACTGATGCAGGAAAAAGAAGGCTTGTATTATGTTTCTCCATTTGACGATCCTCGAGTAATTGCAGGCCAGGGAACAACAGCGCTTGAAATACTTGAACAGGCACCGGAAACTGACACCATCATTGTCCCCTTAAGTGGTGGCGGGCTCATGAGTGGAATGGCAATTACAGCAAAGGCTATTAATCCGAAAATAAAAATGATAGGGATTACCAATGATACAGAACCTGCCATGTATAAAAGTTTAAAAGCGGGTCATATCGTTCAGGTTGGTGAATTTGAAAGTTTGGCCGATGCTTTAACAGGTCCCATTCCATTGGATAATCAATACACTTTTGAAATGTGTAAAAAATATGTTGACAATGCTTTTCTAATTTCAGAAGATCAAATCGGACAGGCTATGGCTTATGCATTACTCAAAGAAAAATTGGTGCTGGAAGGTGGCGGAGCTGCTACAATTGCAGCCCTTTTGAATAATGATTCAAAATTACCTGGGGAAAATATTGTGGCCGTTTGTTCCGGGAATAATGTGTCGATGGAGGTTTTACTTGAACTTGCCCAGAAGTACATGGAATTTATCACTAACAATTATTAAAATAATTAAGCGTCATTCCGAACTTGTTTCGGAATCTAAAAAACAAAGAGATACTGAAACAAGTTCAGTATGACGGTACGAATTAACGGAATTTATGATTGAAGAAGATTACTTCTTAAATTTCTTCTTTTTCTTTTTCCGACCTTTGTCGAATTCTTCAGCTTCTACCAAAAGTGCTTTCCAATCGTGTGGTCTTTCTTCAGAAAAATCTAAAGTGATTTGGTAATCATTTTTTGAAATTTCAATTTTATGGATGGGTTTACCAAGATTTTTTTCAATTTCTTCAAGCAATATTTTTTCTTCTGAACTGCAAAATGAAATAGCTTGTCCTTTCTGATTTCCTCTTCCGGTCCGCCCTACCCTATGCACATAGTTTTCTGCAGTATCCGGTAAATCATAATTGATTACAAATTCTACATTTGGGATATCAATTCCCCTTGCACTCACATCGGTCGCAATTAAAACCTTTAATTCTCCCGTTCTAAAATCTTGCATTACTTGTTCACGCTCTTCTTGTAAAATATCACTGTGGATAGTATTTGTTGCAAGCTTAACTCGTTCCATGGCTTTCTTAACACGTTCTGCTCTAACTTTGGTTCTAACAAAAACTAGGATTTTTTTCTCTAGATTATTCTTGATCATATCTTCCAGAAAAAAACGTTTATCGTCCATCTCAACAAAAGCTACTGCATGCTCTATTTTTTTTGCAACTGGATCTTTAGGTGATATTTGAATTCGAATGGCATCTGTAACCAACGAGTAAGCAAGGTTTTTTATTTTCTCATTTATAGTTGCAGAAAAAAACAAGGTTTGTCTTTTACGCGGAAGATGACGCATTAAATCTCGAATATCTTTTATGAAGCCTAAATCCAACATGTGATCGGCCTCATCTAAAACCAGAATTTCAACCCTTTTTAAATCAAGTACTCCCTGACTTACCAAATCAAACATACGGCCTGGTGTAGCAATCAAAACATCTACTCCCTTATTAAGTTGTTTGATTTGAGGTTCCTGATCCACTCCACCGTGAATGCAAAATGAAGTCACTCGGGTATGCTTTCCTAATTGATAAAAAACACTTTCAATTTGTAAAGCCAGCTCATGCGTTGGTGCCATTACCAAACACTTCACACCATCAGGTCGATTATCAATTTTTCGTTCTTGAAGTAAATGTAAAATTGGAATCGCAAACGCCGCTGTTTTACCTGTACCGGTTTGAGCAATGGCTAAAACATCTTCTCCTTTTAAAATGGGAGGAATTGATTTAAACTGAATATCCGTAGGTTTTTTGTAGCCAAGTTTAGAGATACTGGTTTTAATTCCGTCGGCAATGCGATACTGTTCAAATTTCATAAAAAAAAATTAGGATACAAAGATACCGTTTTTAACATTTAAAGTCTCATGGATGTTTTATTACGCTATCCTAATCTTTTAACTAATTTTACTTTGTGAATTCAAAGGAAAAAATATATTTAGCTCCATTACAAGGTTTAACCGATTTTCATTTTAGAAATGCGTATCAAAAGTATTTTGGTGAGGTTGATAAATATTTTGCTCCCTGGATAAAACTTGATGGAGCAGGGAAGATAAAAAAACCTCAAATTAGAGATGTGAACCCCGAGAATAACTCAGAAATTAAGCTTGTTCCACAAATCATGTGCAATAAGACTGATGATTTTATTTTTCTGGCAAACTACTTGAATGATTTGGGTTATGAAGAGTTAAATTGGAATTTAGGCTGCCCCCATCCCATGATTACTAAAAGAGGTTTGGGATCTGATCTTTTAAAGTATCCTGAAAAGATAAGTTCAATTTTAGATGAAGTTCTTCCTCAAATTTCCAACAAATTGTCGATTAAAATGCGTTTAGGATTTGTGGATAAAAATGAGACACTTGAATTACTTCCAAAACTAAATGATTATCCCTTAAGCGAAATTATCATTCATGCACGCACTGCTACTCAAATGTACAAAGGAATTGCTAACCTGGATGCTTTTGGAAA
This sequence comes from Bacteroidales bacterium, assembly GCA_963674935.2. GTDB lineage: Bacteria > Bacteroidota > Bacteroidia > Bacteroidales. The sequence continues at coordinate 1,076,098 of CAXXWZ010000007.1, read as the reverse complement.
TTGCATAGAGAAAACAAAACACCAATTGGTTTACAATGGCGATATTGATAGTTATCAAAAATATGTTGATTTAAAAACTCGTTTCCCACAAATTAATAGTTGGATGATTGGTCGCGGATTAATTGCCAATCCTTTTTTAGAAGGAATGATAAAAAATGATACTCATAAACTTCCCATAAATCACAAAGAAATCTTTAAAAACTTCCATGAACTATTACTTGAAAGTTATGCTTCACATTTATCAGGCGAAAAGCATTTGATGTTAAAAATGTTGGGATTCTGGCAGTACTTTTCCAATTCATTTATTGATTCTCACAAAGTGCTTAAACGAATTAAAAAGGCTAAAACATTAGCTGCATACCATCTGGCTGTAGAGATTAATTTAAAAGAAGGATTTCAGTGAGATGTCAGTTTCATGCTATTAACCTCTAAATTAACATTGATCGTTATCCACTACTTTAAATTCTAGAAATATAAAAATTTCTACTTTCTGAATACTGTATACTGACTACTTACTACTATTTTTTCACTCATCACTCATCACTATTTCCTTCACTCTTCCTATCTGCCCATCCTCTAATCTCACTTTAATGCCATGATGGTGATTTGGAGATTTTGTCAAGATGTCTTTTATCCAACCATGTGTAAGCGCCCCACTTCTTTGATCTTTTTTCAGGACAATCTGTACTTCTGTTCCTATATTGATATTGTATCTGTTACGTCCATCCATAGTTCATGTACTTTCATTTTGCGTGCAACAAAAATACAGTTATTGTAATCAAAACAACTCAGGTGTAACAATGAATTTTGAACAACGTCTTTGTGAATAAAGATCTTTATTATGAAAAAAAATATTGTTCTAATTTTTTTGATAGGTATTGGTTGCATATCCATAGCTCAGGAAACACCAAAAAATATTGACTTTAGCGCTGTTGAACAGCATTTTATAATCATGGATTTACTTCTCTCCGGGCAAGAGCCAGCTACCAAACAATGGGATGAGCTGTTCAATACCCCTGCGTATGAGGAATTAATCAGCAGGGAATTCAGAAACCCGATTAGATTTCAGGAAGTGCTTAGAGCTGCTTATTTACCCGGGTGTTCAAAATCCATTGAAGATATTCTATTAAAAATAGATCGTAAAGGTAATTGGTGGACTGCTTGGGTCACTTCGTTGCTTGCAGCTTATGAAAATATTCCAAATCAAAAAAATGAATTGATTGAATTAATGAAAGAGTATAAGAACCTTGAATACACCGATTTTACAATTAAGGAAGTAAGCCGGTTTTTGCCAGATCAACAGTTTGAAAATTTTCCCCAAATCGCATTTATTATTTTTAACGATTCGAGAGGTTATGACCCTATTATTTTGAGTTTAAATAGTTTTATCAACACGATGGATGATCGAGATAACAAAGCACTGGATTGTATGATTAGCAAGGGGTTTGAAAAAAATTATAGTTTTCAGTTGTTATATGCACATGAGGCATTCCATTATTATCGAAAAAAGAAAGAAGAATTTAAATACCCGGAAAATAATGACCCTTATAATTCCTTAATTTGGATTATGAATCAGATTGAAAATGAAGGGATAGCTGATCAAATAGATAAGCAAAACCAGTACTTTTACCCGGGTTGTTTTGCTGATACCAAAGAAGGTGAAAAATACCTCAGTTACTTAGCAATTCAACCAAATCTAATTCAAAGAATGGATTCCATATTTGCTGAAATTTTAATTCAACCTGATTCTGCCAAAGTGTTTTCAAGAAAATTTAGCAGAATGATTCCACGCTCAGGGCATCAAACGGGGTTTTATATGTGTAATGCAATTATTGAAGTGTTTGGTGAAAAAAGCTTAATTCCAATAGTTAGAAATCCTTTTGGTTTTTTTAAGCTTTACCAAAAAGCTGCTTTAAAAAATGATATCTATCCTTCATTTTCACAAAATGCAATGAGTTGTATAGAGATGTTAGAAAGGCGATTTAAACTTTGATATTATATAAATATTAAATATACTCCGACAATTCAAGCCACCTCATTTCCTTATCTTCAAGGCTTGTAATAATTTCACTAATTCGGTCGGATGCGGTTTGCAGTTTTTGATAATCTGATTCACCAGAATTTAGTAAAACTTCGAGATTCTTTTTCTCTTCTTCAAGCGTTTTAATTTCTATTTCTAGTTGTTCAAATTCTCTTTGCTCTTTAAAAGTCAGCTTGGTTTTTTCTTTTGCTTTGCTTGTGTTTGGTAAAACCTTCTCCTTTGGTTTTTTCTCTTTTTGTTGAAGTGATGGTAAGATTACTTCATTTCGATATTGGGTGTAATTTCCTGCAAAATCCTTTATGGTCGCATCTTTCTCAAAAATAAAAATATGATCAACCAGCTTATCCATAAAATAGCGATCGTGCGAAACCAAAATCAAACAGCCTTTATAACTAAGTAAAAATTCCTCAAGCTTATTTAAGGTTATCAAATCCAAATCATTTGTTGGTTCATCAAGTATTAAGAAATTAGGATTTTGGATTAGCACCATTAGCAAATACAAACGACGTTTTTCACCACCACTTAGCAAGTTCACAGGTGAATGTTGCATTTGTGCACTAAACATAAAGTGATGCAGAAATTGAGCTGCAGTCATGCTTCTGTCCTTATCGAGTTGAATCACTTCTGCCGTCTCTCTTACCAAATCCAGCACTTTTTGGTCGCCTTCAAACTGAATACCTTCCTGCCTGTAATAACCAAATTTAATGGTTTGGCCTTTAATTATAGTTCCTGTATCCGGTGCTAAATCATTGGTTAGCATATTTAAAAGGGTGGATTTACCACTTCCATTATTTCCGATAATTCCGATGCGTTCTCCTTTTAAGAAGTTATAGCTAAAGTTGTTAATTAATTTAAGCTCATCAAAGGATTTACTAACATTTTTTACCTCTAATACTTTACCACCCATCCGGGTACTCTGTACCTCAAGGTTTATTTCTTGCTTTGTAATGCTTATATCTGCAACTTCCTTTGTCTCGTAAAAGGCATCAATTCTCGATTTCGATTTATGTGTGCGCGCCTTAGGCATTCTGCGCATCCAATCCAGTTCCTTTTTTAACAACCTTCTGGCTTTCAGAATTTCTGTTTGTTCAACTTCTTCTCGTGCTGCCGAATTTTCAATATAAAGCGCATAATTGCCTTTATGCGTATATATTTTTCCATTCGCTAATTCAAGAATATGGGTACAAATTCGATCTAAAAAATAACGATCGTGAGTGACCATTAACAAGGTGATATTTGACTTTTCTAAATATTTTTCGAGCCACTCAATCATTTCAAAATCCAGGTGGTTAGTAGGTTCATCTAAAATGAGTAGCTCAGGTTTGTCGAGTAAAACCAGAGCCAAAGCAAGTCTTTTTCTTTGCCCACCCGATAATTCTTCAATATTCTGATTTAACTCCTTTATCTGAAAGAGAGTCAAAAGTTGCTCCAGTCTTCTATCGTAATCCCAAGCTTCATTTTGATCCATCAATGCTGATGCTCTGTCAAATTGCTTTTGGGTGTCCTTATTCCAATTTTCACTTTGTGCAGCTACTGCATCCTCATAAATTCGAATAATTTTTAAGACATCTGAATGTGTTCCCCTGATATATTCATTGATGGTGAGATGCTCTTTAAAGGTAGGTTCCTGCTCAAGATAAGCCCATTTGAAATTCGGATTTATAATAAACTTCCCTTCACTAGCCTCATCAATACCGGCAATTATTTTAAGAATAGTTGATTTACCAGTACCATTAGGAGCAATTAAAGCCACCTTTTCCCCTTTTTCCAAACCAAAACTGATATTTTCAAACAATACCCGTTCTCCAAACTGACGGCTTAATCCTTCTACTGATAAAACATTCATATACTAAAATTTGAATGCAAAGTTAAGGTAAATGATTATAAACAACATGTAGCAATATGTATCACCTTTAAAATATTTTTATTCTAAAAAAATGTTTAGAAGACAGCAAATGTAATCAGTTTAAGCGCTTAGCTGATTTTTATTTATTGAGGAAATAATTAAATTTTTAACGGGTGTAAATTCATTGCGAATAATTTCCCATTTATTGGGATATTTTTGAAATAAGGTTAGGATTTTTGATCTGTGGTTTTTCAAAGCATCAGTAATTCCAGGGGCTTTCATAGGTCGGTTACATGCCAGTCCAACATTTATCCCTGTCAAACGCTCTTTTCTACTCGTAACAATTTTAGCCCCCTCTTCCAACCTGTTAAGCAGAGCAATAGTATTGGCATATTTTTGCTCGTTAAATGATTGAACAACTACTTCATCAATTTCATTGATTTCAAAATCGCTTAAATTAATATGCCAATCATCAATATATAGAATATCAGGTTGAGTTTGTGTACTTGCATTTTCAGTAAAGATAATTGCGTTCTCAATAATGGCCGATAGGTGATTAATATTGCCTCCGAAATTTTGAATTTTCTCATTGGCTAATTCTGTCAAAATATAATTTCTCCTATTTCGGATTGAATAGGTTTCACAGTATTGTTTAGCTAAGTTTTTTAGGCTTCTCCGGTTGTTTGCTTCACTCAGTTCGAGTTCGTCCTTGAGTTTTCGATTTTCCTTAATTAAAGCTTCAGTGTCTTTTATTATCCGCTGTTGAATGGTTCTGTTTTTTCTATTGGTAACCAAGAAAGCATTGATAGAATTGAACATGTGATATTCAATGATGCTTTTTTGAGCACTGAACAGTGCCTTATTTGAAAGGCTTAACTTATAATTCCCCTGATTTGCATTGAGGTATATCAGAAGCAAGTCTTGAAGCCCATCATATTCATTTTTAAATCGAAGTAAAAGAATGTTTTTCTTTAACTCATCAAAAATCTCAACATTTTTTAAAACGGAAGGCTTACTTTCAATTCCAACCTCATTCTCATCTAACCAATCGTAACGATTTTTTTTTGAACGAAGTTCTGAAATCCGATCTAAGTGATCAATTATTATGAGAGGCTCAATATCATTAAAACGATCAGGATGGTTGCACATTATCGCCTGTATTGGCTCCTCGTTCCCAGAATTAAAAATCGCAATCATTTTCTTTATACCTGGAACAATCAGTTGCACATTTTTTAATAGGCTCTCAAAATCATTCCCGGTAAATGTATAGCGATAATTCATTAAAGAAAATTTATAACAAATATAATAAATAATTAAGTAAATATATATTTATTAAGTCATATATTAAGTCTAATTAAGTGTGAATTTAATATATTTAAGTATACTAAATTAAGTAACTAAAAAATATAATTAAGCATCAAATTTAACTTAAATTATTTGATTACAGCTATATATACTTCGTATTCTTGTATTTGCAAATAGAATAAATCAAAATTTATTTTTTTAGAACCAGAATTAAATAAAAATATTTAGTATTATGAAGCCAAAAATTAAAGAAAAATTTACAGATGAATTTGTAAGCATTTATGAACTTCGAAATGGAAACAGATCAAAAATTCAGCGTAATTATTTTAGAGAAACACAAATTAACGACCAAATTGAATATGATCTTCAAAAACCATTTTTTAGTTCCAGATGGGAAAAGCTTAAAACATATCTTATCGATTTATCAGAAAATTTAATTTTTGAACCTGATGATGAATCGCATGCCATTACAAACTTAAATAATGACAACAAGAATTTGTTATTGGCCATTGATTCAGAACAGGGTAATGAGTATATGGCTGTAAACATTGCTCGTATATGTTCAGATGTCAGAATGTATTCTGTTTTGAATTTTATTTTGAATCTGTTGGAGCAATTCTTACGAAATATCCAAATAGGATTTATTTTAGATGCTGAAACATTGGAATTCAACCAAAACACTTGTACAAATCACATAAAAATGCAATTACCTCGAGTAAAAAGAATTATGCTGGTTTCCAGAACTCAAGAGTTAGTATTTAAAACTGTTACAAAATTGAAAAAGTGCTTTAAAAAGACTTTTAATTTATTTTTAATTCCTACCCAACTTTTAAAAATGAATCCGAATCACAGAGGCCAAAATGGGGATCAATCATTATTTCAAAACCATGGTAAACTGAAAAATATCTCAAATGCACCTTGACTATGATCAATTTTTAATTTGAATCCGTTTGAGGTGTCTAATGATAATTAGTTTCAAACTTATTAATAATTTCTGGTAAACCTAAATTACCGATACTCCCAATATGGCTGTGGTTGATATTCCTTTTAGGTTTATACTCACCGATTTTGATATTTTCAGCAACAGTTTTATAAGCCTCTCTGAAACTCATTCCATTCATCACAAATTTATTCACTTCTTCCACACTATAAATATTGTTATAAATTTTTCCTGAAAGAGAATTCGGGTTTACGATAACTTGCTCAATCATGAAATTAAAAATCTCCAAATTATCTTTTAAAGAATCAACAGCATTCATCATTTCTTCCTTGAGAAGTTGAAAGTCACGATGATAACCGGATGGCAAATTATTTGTCATCATTGTTAACTGATTTGGCAGAGCTTGAATTTTATTACAACTAGCCCTGATCAATTCAAAAACATCAGGATTTTGTTTGTGAGGCATGATACTAGAACCGGTCGTTAGTTCTTTAGGAAAATTGATAAAATTAAAATTCTGACTGTTGTACAAGCAAATATCCATGGCAAACTTTGATAAAGTTGATGCAACTGAAGCTAAAGCGAAGGACAGTGATTTTTCAAGTTTCCCTCTACTCATTTGAGCAGCAATAACGTTAAACTTCATGGTTTCAAAACCAAGCAATTTAGTAGTCATTTCACGATCAATTGGAAACGAACTTCCATATCCGGCAGCCGAACCTAATGGATTTTGATCAGCAATTTTAAATGCGGCCTCCAATATCATTAAATCGTCGATTAAACTCTCGGCGTAAGCAGAAAACCATAAACCGAATGAAGAAGGCATGGCAACCTGAAAATGTGTATAACCGGGCATCAGTGCATCTTTATGCTTTTCACTTAGTATAAGTAACGTTTTAAAGAAAGTTTTTATCAAACACTTAATTTCACCAATTTCATTCTTCACATAGAGGTGTAATGCGACCAAAATCTGATCGTTCCTAGAACGCGCTGTATGAATTTTTTTAGCACTTTCTCCAATCAAATTTATTAATTCAAATTCAATCTTACTGTGAACATCTTCAAATTCTTTTTCGATTGTAAACGAACCTTCAGAAATAGTCTGTTCAATTTCCTGCAAGCCTTTTTGAATTAACTTCAGTTCATCCTTTTTAAGAATCCCAATTTTTTTAAGCATTTTTGCGTGAGCTAAACTAGCTGCAACATCATACCTAGCAAGTTTTAAATCTAAAATCCGATCATTTCCTACCGTGAATTTTTCGATTTTTTGATGGGTTTCATACCCTTTATCCCAAAGTTTCATTTCTAATTGATTTAAAGAATTTTTTCAAATATTTTTATATACAAATCAATCGCCTCTTCAATTTCTTCTATTTTAATAAATTCATCTGCCTGATGTGATCGGGTTGATTCGCCAGGCCCGAATTTTAAAGATGGGCAACTTAGTACCGATTGATCAGACAATGTTGGTGAACCATAGGTTTTTCGACCTAGCTCCACTCCTGCCCTTACAATGGGATGGTTCAAATCAATTGAGGATGAACTTAAATTGAATGACCTTGCCTTAACTGAACTTTTCGTATGCTGGTCAATAATATCAAACACTTCCTGATTTGTGTATTGATCTGTAACTCTCACATCAAGTACAAAATGGCAAATCCCAGGAACTACATTATGTTCATGCCCTGCTGATATTTGCGTGATCGTCATTTTTACTTTACCCAGCGATTCCGAAATTTTAGGAAATTCATAATTCCTGATCCACTCAATATCCTCCATGGCATTGTAAATAGCATTTTCAGTATTGTTGTGAGCAGCATGGCCGGCTTTTCCAGAAGCAACTGCATCAATAACCAATAATCCTTTTTCAGCGATTGCTAAATTCATCCCCGTAGGCTCACCAACTATCGCAAAATCAATTAAGGGTAGGTATTCCAAAATGCTATTCAGTCCATTTGGGCCAGAACTTTCCTCTTCAGCAGTAGCCGCATAAATCAGATTGTAATTTAAATCTGACCGATCATAAAAATAAATAAACAATGCTAGCAACGATACGAGGCTTGCTCCTGCATCATTACTACCCAAACCATACAATTTCCCATCTTCTGTCACAGCTTCGAATGGATTTCTTGTATATCCCTCATTTGGCCTGACTGTATCATGATGTGAGTTTAAAAGAATACTTGGTTTGTTGTTTGAAAAATGCTTGTTTAAAACCCAAATATTGTTTTTACTTTCGCGTGTTTTTATTTTTCGTTTTTCGAAAAATGATTTTAACAAAGCGTATGTTCCATCCTCATCTCCTGAAAAAGAAGAAATCATAATTGAGTTTTTTAATAACTCAATCGCTTCATTTTTAAGTTTATTGGTGCTCATAATTAAAGGCTTAGTTTAGTAAATAATTGGGTGCTTTCATTTATAATTCCTGAATTACCGATGATGATTTTACGCACACCATTTTCCAAAGCATAAAAACAATTATCTAATTTGGGGATCATTCCGGCACTAATAAATCCAGTTTCCTTTAATACTTCAAATGTGCTTTTATCGAAATTGGGTATTACAGAATTTTCGTTAGCAGGATCAGATAATACACCATTTTTTTCAAAGCAGTAAAGTAGTCTCACTTCATAAATACTTGCGAGTGCAATTGCTAATTGTGCAGCTATCGTATCTGCATTGGTGTTTAATAACTGTGCATTTCCATCATGCGTAATGGCTGAAAATACCGGGATAAAATTATCCTTAAGTAGTAATTCAATATTTAAGATGTTTATATTTTCAATATCGCCAACAAAGCCATAATCAATTATTGGATCTTGTCTTTTTTTTGAAGTAATACTATTTAGATCACAGCCGGAAAGCCCAATAGCATTGCAATTTAAATGCTGAAGATTTGCTACGATTTGCTTATTGATTAGCCCCGCATAAACCATTATAACCGCTTCTAAATCATCTACTGAAGTTACCCGACGACCTTCAATCATTTGTGGTTGAATTCCCAATTTATGGCTTAGTATAGTTGCTTGTTTTCCCCCTCCATGAACAAGTATCTTTAAATTCTTATTCTCTTTAAAATTGTTTAAGGCAGCAGAAAGTAACAGTTCATCATCAATCAGATTACCTCCAATTTTGATGATGTCTAATTTTGTTTTCATGATGATTTATGAATTGAATTCAGAACTTTATTTAAGGCTTCAGGGAATATTTTAATTTCTTCATAACTTATCGAAAGCGGGGGTAAAATCCTTAGCAGGTTTTTATTAGCAGAAGCACCCGTAAAAATGAAATGTTTATTTAGTAGTTCTTCACGAATTGGGTTTGCCTCATGCAGGAATTCAACACCTAACATCAAGCCTTTTCCTTTAACCTGCTTAATAAAAGGGATCTTCTTTAAATCTTTAATAAGTTGTTGTCCTACTTTTTTTGCATTTTCAATTAATACTTCGCTCTTTAAAGTTTTAACCACTGAAATACCAGCGGCACATGCCAAATGATTTCCGCCAAAGGTTGTTCCTAACATTCCAAACTTTGCTTCAATGGCTGGGTTTATCAATAAACCTCCCATCGGAAAACCATTGCCCATGCCCTTTGCCATGGTGATGATATCCGCTTTAATATCGGAATGCTGATGAGCAAAAAACTTCCCACTGCGCCCAAATCCACTTTGAATTTCATCGATAATGAGAATGATTCCTTTTTCGATGCATAGTTCAGAAAGCAGCTTCAAATAGGAATTTGAAGACATGTCTAAACCGCCTACACCTTGAATCCCTTCCAAAATTACTGCACAAATATTATCTTTATTTAATGCATCCTTTAATTGATCCGTTTTATTCAGTTCAATAAAATCAACCTGAAATTGATCCTGATTAATTGGAGCTGAAATATTTGGCTGATTGGTTATATTCAAAGCCGCTGAGGTTCGGCCATGAAAGCTGTTTTTAAAGGCAATTACCCGTTTTTTACCATTATGAAAAGATGCAAGTTTTAATGCATTTTCGTTGGCTTCTGTTCCTGAATTACACAAAAACAAACGATAACTATCATATGAACTTAGTGTTGCCAGTTTGGTTGCATAGTCTTGTTGTAAAGGAATTTCAACGGAGTTGGAGTAAAACCCGATTTTATTAAGTTGCTTTCGCAAGGCAGAAACGTACGCAGGATGTGTGTGCCCGATAGAAATCACGCCATGACCTCCATATAAGTCTAGATATTTTTGACCGATGTCATCCCAAAGATAAACACCTTTACTTTTCACAATATTGATCGGGTAACGTGGATAAACATTCAACATTTTCATGATTTTTTTAATTAATATTTTAGAAAAAATTTGCTTTAAGCTTTAAGCCAAGCGCTTCATCGAAGCCATACATGAGATTCATATTTTGAATAGCCTGACCTGCGGCTCCTTTTAATAAATTATCGATGGCTGAATTAATGAGTACTTTGTTTCCAATTTTTTGAATCTGGATCAGGCAATTATTGGTATTTACAACCTGTTTTAAATTCAATTCATTTTCAACAATGTAAGTGAACTTGGCGTCTTTGTAATATTCTTGATAAAGAGCTACTAACTCACTCTGACAGTAATCCGATTCGGTATAAATACTTGTAAAAATTCCACGGGTAAAATCGCCTCTGTATGGGATGAAATTAATTTCAAGATTATCAGATTCTCTCAACCCTGAAATGGTTTCTTTAATTTCACTTAAATGTTGATGTGTAAAAGCTTTATAAACCGAGATATTATTATTTCGCCAGCTATGTGCCGTGGTTGGTGTAAGTGATTGACCTGCTCCGGTTGAACCTGTAATGGCACTAACATGCAAATCTTTTAGGTTTGCACTGTATTTCGCTAATGGCAAAATGGCCAACTGAATGGCAGTTGCAAAACATCCCGGATTGGCAATGCTGTTGGCTTGCAAAATATCATGCTTATTTAACTCAACTAATCCGTAAATAAATTTTCTTTTTTTAAAGACTGAATCGTTCAATAGTCTGAAATCATTGCTTAAATCAATGATTTTTGTTTGGTCAGAAAATTTGTGACTTTTTAAAAATTTTGTTGAATTACCGTGTCCCAGGCAAAGAAATACAACATCGGCCTTTAGATTGACCTTGTTTGTAAATTGCCAATCCGGATATTCAACCAAATCCTCATGGATTTCATTAATATTTTTACCTGAATTTGAATGACTGTAAACAAAATCAATATTTACCTCGGGGTGATTTAGTAAGCACCTGATTAACTCTCCGGCAACAAACCCACTCCCTCCAATTATTCCAATATCTAACATTTTATATTATTTACTTGATTAAAAATTCGAATTGGATTAGCTAAAATTTTGGTAAACCCTTTTACATCCTGACTACTCCAAGCCTTGTTCATTTCTCCATATTCTCCAAATTCAGGATTCATTAAATCGTGTTCCGATTTAATTCCTAATACTTCAAAACGATAAGGATGTAATTCAACGCTCACGAACCCCGATACATTCTTTTGCGAGCTTTCTAAAAAGGCTTCAGCATCTCTCATTACTGGATCGAGGTATTGTGCGTCATGAATAAACATTCCGTACCAACTTGCCATTTGTTCTTTGTAATGGAGCTGCCATTTAGAAAGCGTATGTTTCTCGAGAAGATGATGTGCTTTAATTATGATGCTTGCCGCAGCTGCTTCAAATCCTACTCTACCTTTAATTCCAATTATGGTATCACCCACATGAATATCACGACCAATTGCATATTTGGAAGCTATTTCTTCAATTTTCTGTATGGCTTTGATGGCATTCATCTTTTTTTGATTCAATCCGCAGATTTCTCCATTTTTGAATTCTAACTTTATAAGTTTTGGTGTTTTTGAAATCAGCTGGCTTGGGTAAGCCTTTTCCGGGAGTGGTTGATGTGAGGTCAAGGTTTCTTTCCCTCCTACACTAGTTCCCCACAAACCTTTATTAATTGAGTATTCCGAAGCGACCCAATCTTTATCAACTCCATTTAATGTGAGATAGTTAATTTCAAATTCTCGGGTTAATTGCAAATCTCTGGTGGGTGTAATAATTTCAATTTCTGGCGCAATAAGTTGAAAAATGAGATCAAACCTTACCTGATCATTTCCTGCTCCGGTGCTGCCATGTGCAATATATTTTGCATTAATTTCTTTCGCATAATGAGCTAAAGAAATGGCCTGATAAACCCGCTCAGCGCTTACAGATAATGGATAAGTATTATTTTTTAATACATTCCCAAAGATCAAATATTTTACAATATTTTCATAATAAGCTTCGGTTTCTTCCAGGCAAATATGGTTGGAAGCTCCTAAGGCATAAGCCTTTTCCTCCAACAACTGAAGTTCATCAGCCGAGAAACCGCCGGTATTCACTATGGCTGAATAGACCTCCATCTGTTTTTCTTTTGTTAGGTATTTAAGGCAATAAGAGGTGTCGAGTCCACCACTGAATGCCAATACAACTTTATTATTTTTCATTTTCAATTGTATTTAAAATTGGATATTTCTTTGCTTTTAACATCATTCGTTTTTTTCGGCTTGTAAGGAATGATTTAAAATTCGACCAGGATATTTTTTGTCGAACCAGTTTATTATTAATCGGAAGTTTTTTGGGATCACAAACCATGCCCGTGCATAAACACATGCTTCGTTTTGTTCGGAGCAAAATATCGTGATTGACACAACCTTCGCATCCTTTCCAAAATTTATCGTCTTTGGTCAGTTCTGTAAATGTTACTGGCTTGTAACCAAGGTCTGAGTTAATTTTCATAACAGCTAAACTGGTTGTAATTCCAAAAAACTTTGCATTCGGAAACTTATTAATTGATAGATCAAAAATGGCTGATTTTATTTTACGAGCTAAACCAGTTTTACGATAATCAGGATGAACAATTAAACCTGAGTTTGCCACGAATCTCTGGCCTTCCCAACTTTCGATATAACAAAAGCCTACAATTTTGTCTTCATGCATTGCAATTACCGATTTTCCATCAATAATTTTTTGTCGAATGTAGACTGGTTCCCTTTTGGCAATTCCGGTTCCTCGGATTTTGGATGCTTCTTCAATCATTTTGCATACCTCAGTAGCAAAATATAGGTGGCTATTATTCGCCACGCTAACAGTAATTTTCATGATAAAATGAATGTTATTCTTTGGATAAAGAATGAATAAAATATAATTATGTCTGATGAAACAGCAGGGTACGTAACCCCGCAAAATAAATTATGCCCGGGACGGGCGTCTATGTCTTACGACGGTTATTAAAGACAATACAATTACCTCCGACGGCTGTTGCTGAATTGGATTTAAAAATTGGTATGTATTCGTCTTCTCCATTAATGCCACAAAAGTATGCACATTTTATAAAAAAACAAGACCTATTTTACATTTTGATAACAATCAGCCAATTAGTAATAAAATGCAAGGTTTTTTATTTAATTGGAAGTTTTTTTGCGCTAAATATATTCGATTTGAAAGCATGTGTTGATTAACTACTTTTAAGGTTTTGAATAAAAATACAGAATGTTGATAGATTTAGTTTTTTTATTCTCTCTCATATCCGTTAATTTGTAAAAACCAAAACCTATAAAAGCCATGTATTTGAAAAATTATTTAATTAGTATTTTAATTTCGTTGTTGTTTGTTGTGAATGTATCAGCTCAGGAGGAAAGCTCTTTTGAGTTTAAAATGATTAAATCCCTTAAAACAACCCCTATAAAAAATCAAAGTCGAACCAGTACTTGCTGGTCATTTGCATTGACTTCATTTGTTGAAACTGAAGCCATTCGAAAAGGAAAAGGTGAACATGAATTATCACCTATGTTCACTGTTTACAATGCTTATCATTATAAAGCAAACAGATATTTACGTTTAAAACGTTATGATATTGCAAATTTCCCTGAGGGAGGAGCTTTAAATGACGTACCTGACATGTTTCGAATTTATGGAGCTATTCCAAATTCTGTTTACAATGGATTACAGTATGGAAGTGAAACCCATAATCACAGCGAATTTGCAAGGGTACTTAGTGCATATTTAAAAAGCGTTTCCACCAAGCGCGCATGGGATGATCGTTCAAAATCTTATAAAGAGGTTAGCTATGTATCGCCGATGTGGGAAAAAGGATTTAAAGCACTTTTAAATACATGGTTAGGTGAACCACCTACAACTTTTGAATATCAGGGAAAAACTTATACCCCAAAATCTTTTGCCAAGTTTTTAGATTTTAATCCTGATGATTATGTTCTTTTAAGTTCATTTACTCATTATCCTTTTTATTCAGAATTTGTTTTAGAAGTACCTGATAACTGGAGCCAGGCAAAAGCGATGAATATTCCTTTAGAAGATTTAAGAAGCATTATCAAAAATTCTATTGAAAAGGGATACTCTGTGGCGTGGGCAAGCGACATGGGCGATCAATTTACAGGAAGACAGGATGGAATCTGGACCTTACCTAAGGAAGATATAAGTCAAATGGATAAAGAGAAAAAGCAAGCTTTTTTGAATGCACCAGCTGAACAGAAAGAAGTGACTCAGGAATTTCGTCAAAGTGGATACGATAATTTTATTACAACTGATGATCATGCCATGTTGATTATGGGAATGGCGAATGATCAACTGGGTAATTTATATTATTACGTTAAAAATTCGTGGGGTACCAAAGGAAAAAATAAAGGATTCGAATATGTTTCGGAGGCATTTGTACTTTACAAAACTTTATCAATTTACGTTCATAAAGATGTAATTCCAAAACAAATTTTGAAAAAGATTAACAATTAATAGTTTAATTTTTCGATCATAAAAAAAGCCAGCTAATATGCTGGCTTTTTTTATGATCAATTCTTATTGATTTTGTTCTATTGAAACTTAGCTACTCTATAACTAATTTTTCTCATTCGTAAACTCTTTGGAGTAATTTCTAGGTATTCGTCATCCTTGATGTATTCCATCGCTTCTTCTAAAGAAAAATTAATTTTAGGTGAAACTTTGGTTGACTCATCACTACCTGAGGCACGCATGTTTGTCAATTTTTTTCCTTTGGTGGCATTAACTTCCAAATCATTGTCACGCGTATGTTCGCCAATTACTTGTCCTTTGTAGATTTGCTCTTGTGGTGCAATAAAAAACTTTCCTCGATCTTGAAGTCGGAATAGAGCAAAAGCCAATGCTTGGCCGCCATCCAGTGCGATCAGCGATCCTGCCATTCTTTCTTTAATATCGCCTTTATATGCCTGATAACCATTAAAACGGTGTGTCATGACTGCCGTACCTGTTGTTGCAGTCAAAACATTATTTCTTAATCCAATCAAACCCCTTGCAGGAATATTGAATTCCAGATGTTGCAAATCGCTTTTTGGTTCCATGATGAGTAATTCACCTTTTTTTTGCGTTACTAATTCAATTGCTTTTCCTGCAAATTGATCAGGAACATCAATTACTAAAGTTTCAAAAGGCTCACATCTAATCCCATCAATATCTTTAAAAATTACTTTTGGTTTGCCAACCTGAAATTCATAGCCCTCTCTACGCATAGTTTCAATCAAGATTGAAAGATGCAAAATCCCTCGACCGAAAACATTAAATTTATCTTCCGAATCAGTGGTTTCAACTCTAAGTGCTAAATTCTTCTCCATTTCCTTAAACAATCGATCCCTTAAATGTCGAGAGGTAACATATTTTCCTTCCTGACCTAAAAATGGTGAATTATTAATGACAAACAACATACTCATGGTTGGTTCGTCGATAGCAATTCTTGGCATTGGTTCGGGTGCTTCCAAATCTGCTACCGTATCTCCTATTTCAAAATCATCAATCCCAACAATGGCACATATATCTCCGGATCTTGCTTCCTTAACTTTTGCTTTACCCAATCCCTCAAAAACATATAACTCCTTTATTTTTTCTTTGGAACGTGCTCCTGCTTTCTTGCAAAGCGTGTAATAATCGCCTTCCTTTATTTCACCTCTAAAAATTCTACCAATGGCAATTCTTCCAACATAATTTGAAAAATCTAAAGAAGAAATCTGCATCTGTAATGTTCCTTCAATAAATGGAGCTTCTGGAACACTTTCCAGAATTGCATCAAGTAATGGAATGATATTGGTTGTTGGTTTATTTACATCCGTGCTCATCCAACCTTGTTTAGAAGAACCGAAAATAGTAACAAAATCAAGCTGTTCTTCAGTGGCATCCAAATTAAACATTAAATCAAAAACATCCTGCTGTACTTCTTCCGGACGGCAATTTAATTTATCGACCTTATTAATTACAACGATGGGGTGCATTCCTAAGTTAAGCGATTTACTTAAAACAAATCGAGTTTGAGGCATGGGGCCTTCAAAAGCATCAACAAGGAGTAAAACACCGTCAGCCATTTTTAATACACGCTCTACTTCACCACTAAAATCAGCGTGACCAGGAGTGTCTATAATATTAATTTTAACTCCCTTATATACTACAGAAACGTTTTTTGAAAGAATGGTAATTCCTCGTTCACGCTCTAAATCATTGCTATCCAGAATAAGTTCACCGGCATCAACTCGTGAGTCAAGGGTTTTACATTCGGCAATAATTTTGTCTACAAGGGTTGTTTTGCCATGATCAACGTGGGCAATAATGGCTATATTTCGAATTGATTGCATTGTTCAAATTTTGGAGGTGCAAAATTAGTCTATTTTATAACGCAAAAGTGAAAAGCTTGAAAAGAAATTAGTTATCGTGGGGTGTCACCCCTTCAATATAAAATAGATTCCGACTCAAGGCCGGAATGACAAACTTAATATTGGATCAAATATCGTCAATATTCAAATTAATCAATCGTTTATGATAGTTAACTTCAATACTGATGAATCCAAATTCCTCCATAACTTTTCCTTTTAGCACATAACAACCTCTGCCCTGAAAAGGGAATCGCTTAGCTGTATTCGGGAATTGTACGGTATCAATCCAATGCCCATCCAGATCAGTAAAGACTCCAAAGCTCATTCGCTGGCCCTCCCCTGTCATTGTGCCTTTAACATGAATTAAATAACCTAATATTTCAACTTGCTTTCCAATTTTTAATTTTAAGTCTTTTGCTCGGAGGGGCAGATCAGGTTTCTCAATCAATAATTCAAAAGGACTCACTTTAACTGGAAACCCAAGTAATTCAATTTCATCAAAAGCATCTTCAATTGGGATATGCGTTAAGTCAGGTAACTTATAATGCTTCGCTTGCTCATCAAACAAAAGCTTGGCTGGTTTAGATTTTTTACCTTTTGAGAGGTAAAGATGGGCTTCCCAAAGCAATTCTTTTTTATTTGGATTGATGGATCGAAATGCGCCAACTTTAATTAAAATAATCAACTGCTCGAGGCTGATGGCTACTCTTTTAATAAATCCTTCAAGAGAATCAAATTTTCCGTTTTGTTGCTCTTTTAGAATATTTTTAACACTATTGGTTTCAAAATTTTTAATAAAGGCAAGCCCAATATAAATGGACTTATCAATTAATAAACAAGATCCATCACTAGTGTTTACGCATGGTGCTTCGATTTCAGCTCCGTGCATTCTGGCTTCATGTAAATAAAGTTCAGTATTATAAAATCCCCCACCATTATTTACGGTGGCTGTCATGTACTCCAACGGATGATAGGCTTTTAAGTAAAGCGCCTGAAAACTTTCAACGGCGTATGAGGCAGAGTGTCCTTTTGAGAAAGCATAGTTCGCAAAACTTTCAATCTGATCCCAAATCGCCTGAATGGTATCATTTGGATAACCTTTTAAAATACAGTTTTCGAAGAATTTATCTCTAACTTTATGAAATTCATTACGCTGTTTAAATTTCCACGACATTCCTCTACGCAAAACATCTGCTTCGGCTAAAGTCAAACTCGCAAAAAGATGGGCTACCTTAAGTACATCTTCCTGATAAACCATAACACCATAGGTTTCTTCGAGCAATTTGTATAGTTCTGGTAATGCCCTCTTAGCAGCTTCCCTTCTTTCAGGATCACGGTAACGAAGGATGTACTCACGCATCATTCCACTTTTAGCAACACCCGGGCGAATTATTGAACTGGCTGCAACCAAACGCAAGTAATCTTCAGCCTCAAGCTTTTTAAGCAACATTCGCATGGCAGGTGATTCAATATAAAAACAACCAATGGCCATGCCTTGTTTGAGCAAGGAACGAACTTTAGGATCACGTTTAAATTGCTCCAGCTGATGAATATCGATATTGATTTTCTTCCGTTCCGATAACATGTCAACGGTATCCTTGATTTTGCTAATTCCCCGCTGGCCAAGAATATCAAATTTAGCCAGACCAATATCTTCTGCTTCCAACATACTAAAATGGGTGGTAGGAAAACCTTTGGGAGGCATGATGGTAGCACTGTAAGCAGAAATGGGTTCTTCAGAAATCAAAATGCCACTGGAATGTACACTTAAATGGCTTGGAAAATCCTGAATTAATTTTCCATAGCCTAAAACCATTTTCCCAATATGATCTATATTCTTCCGTGCTTTATTGGCTTGTAAATCCTCAATTTCTTCTGGTGGTAAACCAAATACTTTCCCTAGTTCACGGATCATCGAACGGTATTGAAAAGTATTGTACGAGCCAACCAAAGCCGTGTACTTCCAACCATGTTTATCGAAAATATATTTGGTAATTGTGTCCCGTTCTCGGGAAGCAAAATCCAAATCAAAATCGGGCGGGTTGCTACGAGAAGGATTAATAAAACGCTCAAAATATAAATCCAATTCGATGGGATCAACATCAGTAATTCTCAGCAAATAAGCCAACATACTGTTTGCGCCACTCCCACGTCCCACATAGTGGAAATCCTGACTTCTGGCATATTTAACCAAATCCCAATTAATCAAAAAGTAAGCGCAAAAATCCAAATCGTGTATAACCTTTAATTCCGTATTGATCCGATCTCGGACAGCCGTAGACGCTTTTCCAAATCGATATTTTACTCCTTCCTCAACTTCACTTTTTAATAATTCAAAATCTTCAGCTCTGGAGCCTGTAAAACAAGCTTTGTTTTTAGATTTTCCATATACAAAATCAATGCTACAATTTTCAATTAATTGTTGGGTGTTTTTAATAATTTGAGGGAATTCAAGCAAGGAATCCAATTGTTGACTCTTTTTCGGCATTATCTCGTTAGGAATACTTTGCTCTGTTATAGGTAAACGGGTTAATAAAGTGTTGTTATCGATGGTACGAAGCAGTCGGTGAATATTAAAATCGCGCTGATGACGGAAGGTAACCGGATTTAGAATTACCAATTTATGTATTTGTGATTTCCATGGAGAAACGACCAGCCGATTTAATTCTTCTGGTCTAATGCCAATAAATTCATAATCTTTAAGTGAACGAAGTTGCTTTGCATCGAAGGGATAAATGACAAAACAATTATTAAACTCCGGAGCTTCATTTTCAAATTTAATTTCCTGATGGGAATGATAAGTTAGGTGTTCATTTAGCTCTCGAAAACCAATATTATTTTTTGCGATACCAATATATTTTTGATCTACCTTATTCCTGAAATCAATACCAATTATTGGTCTGATACCTTTTAACTTGCTCAGCCGGATAAAATCGATGCAGGCAGAAGTACTATTGATATCTGTTAAACAAAGTTCTCTGTGATTTTTTACCACCGCTTCATCAATCAACTCCTCAATAGAGAGGGTACCGAATTTATAACTGAAATAGCTGTGGCAGTTTAGGAGCATTAAACAAAGATAAGGATATGGGAAATGCTTACTTTATTTTAATTGTTTAATTTTTGTTCTAGGTTTAAGCGGCAAGAATCAATACACTAGTTTTAAGATTCTAGACTTAAGATAAAAATGTGCTGTACTAAAATATTTAAAATTTAAGCTCATTTATTATGAAAAAATCATGAGTTTTACGATCTTCGCTTTATCGGATTTTTAAAGAGCCTTATAGTTTATCACTATTTTAAAAAGTTTTTTTCAACTCCAAATCACATAGAAATAAATAAAATTTATAATTTAATTCCACCTATTAATTATGAAAAATAAATCTGACGAAAAGGATGTCCAATCCAAGATAATGAAAATGGAAGCCGGTGAATATCACTGGTGTGCTTGCGGAGAAAGTTCAACCCAGCCGTTTTGCGATGGCTCGCACAAAGGTTCAGGTAAAGAACCTTGTGCTGTTACCTTCGAAAAAAACCAGGAAGTAATGTGGTGTATGTGTAAGAAAACTTCAACACCGCCTATCTGCGATAAGAGCTGTAAAGAGTAAAATACTCAACCTTATAATTGATGGCACCCTGAGTTTTATAGAAGAAACAGTGTCGAAGGGTGCTTGAAATTTTTATACTTCTTCTGTTCTTTTGCCATAATTCAAAAGATCAAAAAAATCAAAAGATTCTCAGAAAAAGCAATCAAACAAGGTAAAGATTATTCGCTTGCGGCAAGCAGGCAAATTTGCACCTGCAGATTCCTCACATAAAAAAGCCATCAGTAAGCTGATGGCTTTTTTATCAATAAATATTATTTATTAAATCCCTTCATAAAACCTCTTTAAAAATTCACCCAATTTACTTGGTTCCAACCAACGTACAACAATTACAAGATTATTTTTCTCATCAACCACAATATTATTACCTCCAAAACCTGAAGCATAATAAATATTTTCAGGTACTCCTTTCATAGCTCTGGGACCATGATTAAGCCACCACATGTATCCGTAACTTTCATACGCTTCAGATGGTTGTTGAACAGCTTTCACCCATTCTTTAGAAATAAGCTGTTTGCCATTCCAATTTCCGTTATTTAGAAACAAATAACCAAATCGGGCATGATCGTAAGTACTGATAAAAAGCCCACCACCACTGTGGCCTCCCCCACTTACAGATTGCACTTTAACACCATCAATATTGGTCCAGGTAGTTTCGTAACCAAACCATCTCCAAGTTGAGCTCGCACCAATCGGATCCATGATTCGTTCTTTTAAAACTATTGGTAATGGTTTACGCCAAACTTGTAAAAGTGAGTAAGCGGTTACATTAACGCGCACATCATTGTATTTATAAAAAGTTCCGGGCTCGTGAAGCTTACGGTTTCGCCAGTCATCAATTCCACCTTCACGTGGTGGTCTATCAGCCCAGTCGTATTTGCCACAAAAGTTCCCATACCAATCAGATGATTGGGTTAATAGATGATGCCAGGTAATTTTTGAGTTATGCTCGCCCTGAAATGTTTCGTCCCAAACATAATCTTTGGCCTTATCGTGAACATCTGAAATTAAACCATCTTCAAGTGCCAAACCGGCCACTGTTGAAAGGTAACTTTTGGTTACACTGAAAGTCATGTCAACCCTACTCAAATCACCCCATTGGCCAATGACATATCCATCTTTAATAATCATCCCGGCAGGTCCGCCACGATGTTTTGTTGGCCCAACAATACTGATATATGGCTCGTGCTTAAAGCCTTCCAAAATATTTATACGCATATCCTCGCTTCCAGAATATTCATTTTCGATGGCAAATTTAATGGCATTGTCCACCGTTGATTGATTAATTCCTACTTCGCTTGGATTTTTAGTTTCCCAGATTTTATTCTTTTCAGGAAAATAAATTTTTTGAGCACTTAATGTTGTAGAAATAAATAAAAACAAGAGTGCAAGAGCTGTGAATTTGTTTAGCTTGTTCATGAGTAAAATAATTTGGTTTAATAATTTGACACTATAATTAAGTAAATATAATTGGATTTAGAAGAATAAAAAAATGCTTTATAAGCTTTTCGACAAGTAGGAATTTTAAGGGCATCAACCGGCTTTAGTTATCTGATAATTAATGCAGTCATGCTGAATCTGTTTGAGCATTTAAAAAGGAGATAAAGGATTCCAAACTACGCTGAGAATGACGTAATCTGATAACTCTGTAAGATGCATTACTTTATTTTAAAATGATTATTTTTGATTAAAAAAGAAAATCATGCCATTTATAAATTTCAACAAACTCGATAAAGTCAAAGTATGGGATGGAATTACTGGTTATGTTGCTCATTCGGATACCATGACTTTTGCACGTCTTTACATTGAACAAGGAACGATTCTGGAACCTCACTCCCATGCCCACGAACAATGGACACATTTAATTGAAGGGAGGCTTTCATTTACAATAGGTGATGAAACTCAGGTACTGGCACCAGGTATGGCTGCACACATTCCTTCAAATATCCCTCACACCATTGAAGCTTTAACCGATTGTTTTATCATCGATTGCTTTAATCCGGTTCGGGAAGAGTTTAAAAAGCTAAAATCTGCTGAATAAATCCAACAGGTTTTCTATTTGAAGAAAACTAGATTGTATTGAGATGCAATACATCTTTCATTTCGTAATAATTTCTTTTCCCCTGCATAAATTCAGCAGCTAAAACAGCTCCTAATGCAAAGCCTGCCCTGCTTTTAGCTGAGTGAGATAAACTGATTACATCTGCGCTTGAATCGTATTTTATTTCATGAATGCCCGGCACTTTACCTTTACGAATTGAATTAATTGCAAGGGTGTCATCTTTAGGATTATCAGTTAATTGCCAAGTATTTAAATGTCCTATATTATGAATAATTCCTTCAGCAAGCGTAATGGCAGTGCCACTAGGACTATCAAGTTTTTTAGCATGATGAACTTCTTCAATACTTATATTATATTCTGGATGAGAATTCATAATTTTAGCAAGCTTCTTATTCACAGCAAATAATATATTAACACCAACACTAAAATTTGAAGCATACAGAAATCCTTTTTTTTCTTTAAAACTACGTTCTTTGATATCGGGCAATTGATTAGTCCATCCGGTAGTGCCACTTATTACAGGAATGTTTAACTGAAAACATTTTAATATATTTTTATAAGCCGAATCAGGATTTGTAAATTCAATGGCTATATCCACATCTTTAGATGTCATTTTATTTATATCATTGAAATTGTCCTGATCAATTTTATAGCTAACATGATGCCCTCTGTTTAACAACACTTTTTCAATTTCCTTCCCCATGCGGCCGTAGCCAATAATTGCAATATTCATTTTAGTAATTTAAAGATTCATGTTTATTTCCATTGAGATATCCTCGCGTTTAGTTCCAAAATATTCAACAATAGTTTGTTCTTCAAAATCAGAAGAATAATAAGCTTTAACTTTTTTTCGCAAGTTATACAAAGATGACATAACTTCACCATATGCTCCGGCAGATCGAATGGCAAGTAAATCACCCCTCCTGGTTTCGGGTAGTTTAACTTCACTACCAAAACTATCAGTTGTTTCGCAAACGGGACCAACAATATCGTATGACATGGGTGCTAATTGTGAGCTAATATTTTGAATATTATGAAATGCCTGGTATAAAGCAGTTCTGATAAGTTCGGTAAATCCGGCGTCAATCACTGCAAATTTTTTACTTCCACCATTTTTCACGTACAATACTTTGCTAATCAATGTACCACATTGTCCAACGATGGATCTTCCTGGCTCAAGATGAATTTTTTGATTAGGTCTTCTAATTAAATTATCTTCAATGGTTTGAATTAATTTATCAAATTTCGGAATGGGGTTGTCATCAGGATTTATGTAATCAATACCTAAACCACCTCCTAAATTGATATGATCCAGCTTAAAATTTCTGGCCTCAAACCAATCCTGAATTTCGTTAACTCTTAAGCACAAATTCTTGAAAACATCCATATCGGTAATTTGCGAGCCAATATGAAAATGTAAACCTTTTATCTCAATTGCCGAAAAATCGTTCAAAGTATCTAAATATTCTTCCAATTCTTCCTGACTAAAACCAAATTTATTGGTTTGCATGCCGGTTGTGATGTATTTATGGGTTTTGGCTTCAACATTTGGATTGATTCGAATGGCAATTTTTGCAATCTTATTTTTAGAAACTGCCATTTCATTGATAACCCTAACTTCTTGTAAAGATTCACAATTAAAAAAACCAATATTATGATCTAAAGCCAGCTCAATTTCTTCGTCTGATTTTCCAACACCGGCAAAAACGATTTTATCGGCATCAAAACCCATTTGTAAAGCATAAAGAATTTCATTTCCGCTTACACAATCTGCGCCAAAACCATGTTTCTTTATTTTCTTTAAAATTGGTTCATTCACATTGGCTTTAAAGGCATAGTGAATTTGGTATTCATTCTCATTCACCAATCTTTTCAATCGTAAAATAGTTTCCTCTAACAGATCTAAATCATAGTAATAAAATGGGGTTGGTGTATTATTGAAGATGTTTATTGTTTCTTTGCTAAACATATATAGGCGTATTTAAAAATAGTGATTCACTTAATAAATTTAATGCTTTGGGTTTGTTTTCGGTATCGATAAGAAGTGTAATATTGTTATTGCTTGCACCAAAAGAAATCATTCTGATGGGAATATCTTTTAGGCTGGAACCTACCAGACCAATCATCCCTCGGGTTCGTGAATGAAAGTTCCCAACGATACAAATGATTGATTGATTTCTGCTTACTTGCACATCTCCGAAAAGATTTAATTTTTCAACAATTTCATTTAAATATTTATCATTATCTATGGTCATCGAAACAGTAACTTCTGAGGTTGTTACCATATCAATAGGTGTTTTATAATCCTCGAATACCTCAAATACTTTTCTTAAAAATCCATAAGCCAACATCATGCGTGTCGACTTAATCTTTATTGTAATTATTTCATCCTTAGCTGCAACTGCCTTAACACCTTCTTCAATCAATCTACTTGTGATCAAAGTGCCACTTGCTTCCGGTCTTAGTGTACTTTTAATAAAAATAGGAATATTTTTGGTTCGTGCCGGTAAGATACAATTTGGATGCAAAATTTTAGCACCAAAATATGCCAATTCTTCTGCTTCGCTATATGAAAGGTTTTCAATTGATTGCGTATTTTCTACGAATCTTGGATCGTTATTGTGCATGCCATCGATGTCTGTCCAAATTTGAACATCTTCTGAATCAATTGCAGCACCTATAATTGTAGCTGAATAATCACTTCCACCCCTTCCCAGATTATCAATTTTACCATCAACATTTTTACAAACATAACCCTGAGTTATGAAGTAATCTGTATCAGTGTTGCTTTCAGTAATTTCTGATAGTTTTTCAGAAATATAATATTGATCCGGTTCGTTAGCCCGATCTGTTCTCATAAAGCGCAATGCAGAAATATTCTTAGCTCTCACTCCAAGTAAACTTAAATAGGTGGTAAATATTTGGGTGGTAATAAACTCTCCCTGCACTAATATTTCTTTTTCTATTTCATACTGATAAGGTTGTTTGGTTAATTGCATCAGATTTTCGAAATAGTTCTCAATCGTGTCATCCAAAATTGTAGCGTTACCAAAATCAGAAAATAGTTTTTCTGATTCTTTTAAATATTTTGACTTTAGTTCGTGAACCAAGCCAGAGGCTCCATTTGTGTTTTTTTCTTTAATAAAATGAATGATGTCTACAAGGGTATTTGTTGTACCCGACATGGCTGATAAAACAACAAATGCTGACTTGTTTTCACGAACAATATGGGCAACTTGCCTCATTCTCTCTGCAGAACCTACTGAGGTTCCTCCAAATTTGCATACTCTCATCTCACACTTTCTTCAAAGTAATTTATGAACTCAATATTTATAAATTGATTAATTTCAAGAATTGTAATTCTTTTCTGATTATTTCCAGATTCTCATTGGATGAAAGTGGTGCTAAAGGTAATCTGAACTGATTTTGAATCATTCCCATCAAGTGTAGTGCCGTTTTTACGGGAATAGGATTTGACTCAATGAAATTCAAATTCATAATTCTAAAATATTTATATTGAATTTCTTGCGCGGCAGTAAAATCAAAATTTAATCCGTAATGCATTAATTGACTAAACTCATTGGGAATAATGTTCGCAGCTACCGAAATACAACCATCCGCTCCTATCGAAAGCATGGATAAAGCAAGTGTATCTTCTCCCGAATAAACCATAAATCCCTTTGGGCGATTCTTTATAATTTCCATCATTTGATTTAAATCACCCGTTGCTTCTTTAATAGCAACAATATTCGAAAAATCATTTGCTAACCTAAGCGTAAGTGTTGGCGACAAATTACTACCTGTCCTGGAAGGAACATTGTACAAAATGATAGGAACATCAACATTTTCTGCAATGTATTTGTAGTGCTCGTACATTCCTCTTGGATTGGGTTTGTTATAATATGGAGTAACAACCAATAAAGCATCAACTCCACATTTGATGGCAATTTTTGATTTGTTCAGTGTTTGAACTGTTGAATTACCTCCCGATCCGGCAATTACCGGAATTTGATGATTTACTTTGCGTACTACAAACTCAACTATTTCAGCATATTCAGCATCAGTCATGGTGCTTGCCTCACCAGTTGTGCCACATACAACTATTCCATCTGTATTATTTTCTAAATGAAAATTTATCAGTGTATCTAATGCACGGTAGTCAATATCACCCTTTTCATTAAATGGTGTAACTATTGCTACAATTGAACCTCTAAGATTTGAAATATTATTCATGTTTTTAAATTAATGTTGAAACAACAAAAGTATTCCAAAAATATTATATAAATAAAATATTTATTATAAATGTTCAATATTTTTTATATTTGTTGAATTATTAACAAAATGTTATTTATCTGTTATGTTAACCATTGCACAAATTGTTGAAAAAGTAGTAAGTCAGCGTCCATTTTTAGAAGAAGTTATGTCAGAAGGATTGGTAAACTTATCTGCCATGGCACGAACGATTCAGCCTGAGATTGAAAAATCATTGGGGCGAGAAGCTAATGAAGGTGCGATTTTAATGGCACTTAAGCGCTATACTTCCAAGCTCGATCCGAGTCTCAATATTAAACTTATGAAATCATTAGATCGAATGGGTGAAATAACAGTTCGCTCCAAACTATCAGATTTTACTTATAAAAATTCAGATCGTATTGTTGAAAAACAAAAATCCTTACTGAAACTCATCGAAGATAAAAGAGAATGTTTTTACACTTTCTCCCAAGGTATTTATGAAACCACAATGGTAATTAGTAGTTCGATGAGTGAAGATCTGGCAGCGCTTTTCGAATCGGAAAGATTGGTATCAAGAATAGATCAGTTATCGTCGGTTACGCTAAGACTACCCGAAGACAATACCAAACTAGCAGGTTTGTATTATTATATCCTTAAAAAAATCGCCTGGAATAAAATTAACATCATCGAACTTATCTCAACTACCAATGAATTCACCATTGTGGTTGATGAACAAGATGCTGCAAAAACCTTTGATGTTTTAAAACAGCTTAACGAATAAAGTTATTTTTAATTAGGTATTCCATAATTTGAACTGCGTTGGTTGCAGCACCTTTTCTCAAATTATCTGAAACAATCCAAAGATTTAGAGATTTTGGCTGAGAAAAATCCCGTCGTATCCGTCCAACAAAAACATCATCTTTTTCATGTGCATTTAATGGCATTGGATACACATTTTTTTTAATGTCATCCATCACCGTAATCCCATCTTCATTAGCAAGTAATGGAATAATGTCTGCCAATTCATATTCCTCATGAAATTCAACATTCACAGATTCGGAATGACCACCAACGAGTGGCACTCTTACTGCAGTTGCAGTAACTCGAATGCTGTCATCACCAAGAATTTTCTTGGTTTCATTAACCAATTTTAGTTCTTCTTTGGTATAATCTCCATCACTAAAATCATCGCATTGCGGAATACAATTTTTATCAATCACGTGAGGATATTTTTTTACACCCTCAATGCCATTGCGTTCATCTTCGAGTTGATTAACAGCTGCAATTCCAGAACCTGTAATACTTTGATAGGTGGAAACTACGACTCGTTTGATTTTATATTTTTTGTGCAAGGGTGCCAGAGCTAAAACCATTTGAATGGTTGAACAGTTAGGATTTGCAATAATTTTGTCATTGGCTGTAATTTCCTTTGCATTAATTTCAGGAACCACTAACTTTTTATTTGGGTTCATTCTCCAGGCCGAAGAATTATCAATCACGAAAGTTCCCTTCTCTGCGAAGGCTTCTGCCCATTTAAGAGAGGTTTCTCCTCCGGCAGAAAACAATGCAACATCTGGCTTTAAGTTAACAGCATCCTCTAAAGATTTAATCGTGTATTCAGTACCCATAAAATTGATTTTTTTACCGACTGATTTTTCTGAAGCTACCGGTATTAATTCAGTAAACTTGATTGATCTTTCTTCAATTAATTCAAGAATTTTCCTACCAACGAGCCCAGTGGCTCCAACTACTGCTACTTTCATGATTTTATATTTTTAAAATTGATTTACAAAACTAAGTTAATTCAAGGGTTAGTTCCTAATTGATCTTTAAGACTACTTTCCTTTTATTTGGTGAACCATATAAGATGTTTCCTGATAGAGATAGTAGTTTAGCCAGTTTGAGAATAACAAACTCCCGTGACTTCTCCAATTTATGCTGGGTTTTTTTGTTGGATCATTATCAGGGAAATAATTTTCAGGAATTGTAATATCTAAACCTTTTTTAACATCCCGTTCATATTCCGACTGCAATGTTAATGCATCATATTCTGAATGCCCTGTTACAAAAATCTTACGCTTGTTTTTAGAGGCCACGATATAAATCCCTGCTTTCTCTGACTCGGAAATGATGGCTAATTCATCCACTTTTTCAATGTCAGTTCTTCTCAGTTCGGAGTTACGTGAATGTGGCACGAGAAAAGTATCATCAAAACCTCTGATGATTGGATGTTTTCGATCACATACATAATGTTCAAATACTCCAAACATTTTTTCTTTGAGCGGGTATTTTGGAATTCCATAGTGATGGTATAATCCTGCCTGGGCAGCCCAACAAATATAAAGTACTGAGGTAACATTTTCGGAGGCCCAGTCCATAATTCCTTTCATCTCTTCCCAGTACAACACTTCTTCAAATTCAATCTGATCAACAGGAGCACCAGTCATAATCATACCATCATATTTCTCATTTTTAATTTCATCAAATGTTTTGTAAAACTGATTAAGATGATCTTTCGAAGTGTTTTTTGAAATATATGTACTGGTTTTAACCAAGTCAATCTCAACTTGCAAAGGTGTATTGGAAAGCAAACGCAGAATATGCAATTCAGTTTCAAGTTTAAGCGGCATTAAATTTAATACCGCTACTTTCACAGGACGAATATCCTGAACAAGTGCTATTTCTTCCGGCATCACAAAAATATTTTCGCTAATCAAAATATCTTTCGCAGGCAACAGATTTGGAATTTTTATAGGCATGATTAATTCTATTTTGAAATTGCTTGTTTAAAGTCATTGATGATGTCATCAATCTTCTCAATACCAACACTAACTCTCAACAATGAAGGTGTAACTCCTGCAGCCAATTGATCTGCTTCACTTAATTGCTGGTGGGTGGTCGCAGCTGGTTGAATAATTAATGTTTTAGCATCACCAACATTCGCCAGATGACTCACCAATTCAAGTTTTTCAACAAATTTACTTGCGTCTTCTTTACTTCCTTTTATGCTAAATGACAGCACACCACCGAATCCATTGCTTAAATATTTTTTAGCATTTGTATGATTCGGGCTGTTTTCTAAACCTGGGTACAGCACTTCATCTACCCAATCCTGAGCATCTAACCATTGAGCCAACTTTAAAGTGTTTTCGCAGTGGCGATCCATTCTTAATGAAAGGGTTTCAAGTCCTTGGATTAGCAGAAATGAATTAAAAGGGCTAATCGAACTTCCGATATCTCTTAAGCCTTCGATCCTTGCACGAACAATAAATGAGAGTTCTTTCAATGCTTCCCAATAAACCAATCCGTGGTATCCTTCAGATGGTTCTGTAAATTGCGGAAATTTACCGTTACCCCAGTCAAAATTCCCTCCATCAACAATAATTCCAGCGATGCTCGTTCCATGACCACCTATCCATTTTGTTGCAGATTCAACTACGATATTTGCGCCATGTTCAATCGGTCGACAAAGATAGCCTCCGGCACCGAAAGTATTATCTACGATCAAGGGGATGCCATATTTTTTACCAAGCGCTGCCAATTTTTCAAAATCGGGAATTGTGAAACCAGGATTACTAATGGTTTCAAAATAAATTGCTTTGGTATTTTTATCTATCAGTTTTTCAAAATCTTCTGCATTTTCAGAAGCTGCAAAACGACTCTCAATCCCATATTGTTTGAAGGTAACTTTAAATTGATTAAAAGATCCACCATAAAGAAAGGGTGATGAAACAAAATTATCTCCAACCCTTAAAATATTTGAAAGCGCAATAAATTGGGCTGCATGACCCGAACTAACTGCCAATGCTCCTACTCCACCCTCAAGTGCTGCAATTCTCTTTTCAAGAACATCAGTTGTTGGATTCATGATTCGGGTATAAATATTTCCTTCTTCTTTCAACTCAAACAGATTAGCTGCATGTTCTGAATCTTTAAATAAATAAGAAGTGGTTTGATAAAGTGGTACTGCACGGCTCAATGTTGTTTCATCAACTACCTGGCCGGCATGAACTTGTAATGTATCGAAATGTAAGTTTGTATTTTTCATTGTTAATTTGTCTTAGTAAAAAATGTGTTATGAATTTCAGTGATGGCGATTTTTTCCTGATGTTTATCTATTACTAAATAACATACGACATCTGATCCGCCTAGTGTGCTCATCAAAACATTGATGTTTTCTTTTGCCAGTGATTGAAATATTTTAGAACCAATTCCTGGCTTTTCAAGTATTCCTTGCCCAACCACAGCAACAACTGCAATGTCTTTAACAGGAACAACTTCGTTCACTTCATCTAAATTTAAGGCTGAAATAATTTTTGCAGATTTTTTCAAATCCTTTGCTGATAATAAAAGGTTAATGGCAATTTGCGAAGTAATAACCGATTTTATATTGATATCAGCATTGTTAAGACTTGTTGCAATTGTGGCTAATATCCCAGGCATTATTCCCAATCCCGGACCTTTAAGTTTTAAAACTGAAAATTCTCGGCTTGAAGTAATACTTTTAACGATTTCAAGTCCGTGTGAACTTGATGAATTAATAATTGTTAGCGGTTTAATGCTTCCGTTAAGTGCTCCAATATCAAAAAGCCGAATCGGAATATCTGTATCGGTTAGCGGCTCTATGGTACGAGGGTGCAATATTTTTGCTCCGAAATATGCGAGCTCTGCTGCTTCGGAATGAGATAAGTGATTAATTCGCTGTGGATTTTTAACCACTTTTGGGTCAGCACTCATAAATCCATTAACATCCTTCCAGATATCTAAGGATTTAGCATTTGATAAGCGTGCAATACAGGCTGCTGAATAATCAGTTCCACCTCTACCTAACAAATTCACTTTACCTTGTGATGAAATTCCATAAAAACCGGGAACAATATAAACTTGCTCCTCTTTGAAAACTTGATTTAAATCAGTTGTGCAAAGTTTAAAATCTACACTGGCATCCCCATATTTATCATTGGTTCTCAATCCGATTTCACCAGGCAATACTTCTTTACTTTTAATTCCATTGCAATTAAATACAGAATTAATCACATTTGCACTTAACTTTTCTCCATAGCTCAAAATTTTATCTGATAAAAAATCTGGAGTTTCACCTATATATGCGGTGCCATACAGGTATTTTTCCAGTTCATCAATTAAGATCTCAACTTCTTCTTTTGCTTTTATTAATGTATTCTGATCCTTAATATAGTAAGAGAGTGTTTCAAATTTATGGTCTTTAATTTTATCTAGCGAAGGCTTTAGGATATCCGGTTTATTTACTACATTCTCTAATAAATTGATTAAAGAATCCGTGGTTCCAAAAAATGCAGAAACAACCATAATTAGGGGCTTAGGATACTGATTAACTACTTTGATAATTTTACCCAAACTACCCAGTTCTTTCAAATTTGATCCGCCAATTTTTATAACAATTTTGTTTGTCATTATGTGTACTTTTTTCTGATAATTTATGAATTATTTGGCTTTGCTTTTGCATTGCCTGTCGGATATAATCTCAAATCTATTTTAAATAGACTTGATCCAGACCATGCACATAGGCATTTCGGGCATGGTAAAATGATTACTTAAAAACGTAAAATGTAAAAGATTAAATGTTGTCATTACTGTGTTTGTTTATCATTTCCTGCAACGTTGCAGGTTAGGTTTTAGCACCTTTTCCAATTTCTAGAAGGTTGCTAGAGGTTCGTAGAGCCTAATCTCTCCCCTCTTCTCTATAACTAAACACCTATTTTTTGGATAGGAGTTGTAAATAGTGATGGCAAAATTATAATTAATTTTTAAAAAACAAATAAAAAATAAAAAATATTTTTTTTGGGTTAATTTTTGCTCTCTTATTTTTTTCCGCCCATATAGCGATAATGCCAGGGTTCGGGAATATATCCTGTTGCATCAGAATTAACAATCGTATAGGACTGATGAAATCCAAATTTACTTGCATTTTCTTTCATCCATTTCCCTTCTTTTGTTTCCCCAAAGCTTATATTTAGAACTGATTCGGGGTTGAAGGAACTCACATCAACAGTGGTTCCTAACTGGTGTTCGCTATGCCCTGGCTTTGCTACAGCATTTTGTTCAAGCCCATTTTTTTTGATGGCTTTTAAGTAAAGTTGCCGTTGTTTACTAAAAGTTCTAAAAGCCGAAACAACCCTTAATGACATACCTTTTTTGTCTGCTTCATTAAACAAATTAGTTAGGGCTTCAGCTGCTTCTTTTCTTAAATACTTGGAGTAATCAACCGCATGATAATTCCATTTTTGTTCAATTTTTACCAAATCATTCGGTTTGTAATCATGAGGTAATGGAATCTCGATATCTACAACTTCTTGTCCAATTGGTATATTTTTATTTTCAAGATTAAGACTTGTTTTCTTTATTACTAATCGAACCGGCAAATAATAATTTTTGCCGTCGAGAAGTATCTTGATCACCCCAAATTGTTTATCGCCTAATAATTCACCATTAACTTCTTGAGGATATTTTAGTTTAATTGAAAGGTCTTTCGACTCAAGTTGCTCAGTTGTATAAGGATTTATTTCAGAAGGTAAAACTATCCACGAATCTTGAATTGAACTTTGAGGTAATAAATAAGTTGTTATAAGCAGAATACCCAGAAAGATGATCACATCCCTATATCGTTGTTTGGTTCTTTTAACAGCTTTCATATCGATACAAATTTACAAATTGTTCTGAGAAATCATCTTCAAAATCAAATAACAATTAATAAGAAAATAATGATTAAAATAATTAAATAAAAAAAATATTTGTATTTGATTTTTTAAAATCTTGTTTTATTTTGCACACTTAAAATTGATTATTAAATATGACAAAAATCAAGAAAATTGCTAGCATTGAAAAACTTCCAGAAGATGTGTTAGATGCGCTTCAAGAAAGATATCCTGAAGGATGGGAAGGTGAAATGAGGAAAATTACAAAGCCTAATAATGATTATTTTTATGCAATAGAGCTTGACTATGAAGATGTATCTTATATGGTAAAAGTACCATTTGATATAGACTCATCTGACTACTGGGAACAAGAAGATGATCTTACGGATGTAGAGTCATCTGTTGATAAAAAGAGCATTGAAAAAGAGCTCGAAGAAGAAACTGAAAATGATGATGACGACGACGAATATGATAAAAGAAAAGACGATGAGGATAATGATGAGGGTGACGATGACGAAGATGAGTAAATTTAAGTAATTAACATTAAGACACTTACGCTGCACCCAAAAAAGAGAATGCTCTATAAATATTTAAAATATTAAATCTTTAATGCTTTTTCTTTTTATTTTACCAACTATGTTCTTGACTTGATCATATAAATGATTGTGATTAAAAGGTCAATTATTCAGGTATAAGATTCACTTTATTTTGGGTGTTCCTAATATTTCAAAAACCTTTTTTAAAATAATTACAATAACTATCAGGTTAATAAGAATTAATATAGCATTTAGGATATCAGCAATACTCCAGATTGTTTCTACTTTAAGGAAACCAAGCAAAATGGCAAAACTAAAAACCCATCTAAAAACTTTTTTAACATGCGTTCCCCAGATAAAAGCAAAACATTGCTCACCATAAAAGCACCATGCAATAAGTGTAGAATAACCAAAAAGAAATGAAGAAAACAGTAAGAGTACTCCGCCATAATCTCCAAATTGATTGCTAAAAGCAGCAGTGGTTAATGCGCTAGAAGTTAGTCCACTGGTCCAAACTCCGGTGATTAGAATTGCGATAATTGTTGCTGTAGAAATGACGGTATCAATAAAAACACCAAACATGCTTACTAAACTTTGATGATAAATATTATCAACTTGCGCTGCACTATACATCATTGGGGAACTTCCAGTTCCGGCTTCATTCGAATAAAAACCACGAGCCATTCCATAACGAATTACCATCATTACTGTTGCACCTGCAAATCCACCTGTTGCGCTACTTGTTGTAAAAGCATGATTAAAAACGAGTTTAAATACATCAGTCAATAATTCAATCTTTGCAAAAATTATGAATAGTATGAGCGAAATATAAATAAAGACCATCAATGGAGTAACTTTTTCGAGTACGCGTGCAATTGATTTTAAGCCACCAATTATTACAAGCCATGTAAGAAATGCGATAAGAATACAAAATGGAAATTGAACAG
Organism: Bacteroidales bacterium; assembly: GCA_963674935.2. GTDB lineage: Bacteria > Bacteroidota > Bacteroidia > Bacteroidales. The sequence continues at coordinate 1,041,237 of CAXXWZ010000007.1, read as the reverse complement.
ACATCCATCCAGGAACCCAAGAAACATCAATAATTGAGGCCGCAGCTAACGAAATTGAATTTGATTGTACCAAAGAGGTTCCGAATAATGTTTTTAATCCCATAGCTAATGCAAAAGCGATAGCTAGCCATTTAATTTTCAAAACTTGCTGAATATAGTACATCGGGCCTCCACTATAAGTTCCGTCCTCATCTTTAATTCTATATCTTAAGGCTAGCATAGTTTCTATGAATACGATTATCATTCCAATAAAAGCTCCTACCCACATCCATAATAAAGCACCGGGACCACCCATAAAAACGGCTGTAGCTGCACCGGCAATATTCCCATTACCAACCATGCCTCCAAGTGCTCCAAATAAGGATTGAAGCGGAGAAATATTTCCTTTTCCTGATCCTGTCCTGGTCTTATATGTTAATTTAGCGGCTTTAAAAAAACTGATAAATTGCAAACCTCTTAATCGGATGGTAAAGTAAATCCCAACTGAGAATAAGAATATAATCATTGGATAAGACCACACCCAACTTGCTGCATACCTTATATAATCAATTATCACATCAAACATATTGCTACGATTTTAGAATAATGAATAAAGTGGGATTGATTGTAAACTTGGATGTGGGAATCAGGAATAGGATGGCGTAAATGGGCATACTTAAACAGATGAATTCATATCAAATGTAAAAAATTCTGTGAATCAATCACAGAACTTTAAATTTAAGCAGCTTTTTTTAGGCTTAATTTAAGCTGATTGGTTGATCGACTTTTTCTTTTAAAAGAGCGAGATCGATCAATTCGATCATCTCATCAATGTAGTGAAAATTTAGCCCTTTAATATATTTCTCATTTATTTCAGAAATATCCTTTTTATTCTCAGCAGATAGAATAATATCTTTAATTTTCGATCTTTTTGCAGCCAAAATTTTTTCCTTAATTCCACCTACCGGAAGCACTTTCCCTCTTAAAGTGATTTCTCCAGTCATCGCAATGTTGTAACGCACTTTACGTTGTGTGAAAGCGGAAGCAATTGCAGTAAACATGGTAACTCCGGCAGAAGGTCCATCTTTGGGAGTTGCACCTTCCGGAATATGGATATGCAAATTCCATTTACTGAATAATTCCGGATCAATTCCCAGAATATTTGAATGCGCTTTTAGGTATTCAAAAGCCAGCGTTGCAGATTCTTTCATCACATCACCTAAATTTCCGGTCATCGTAAGCAAACCTTTACCCCTACTCAAACTGGCTTCAATAAAAAGAATTTCACCACCAACTGAAGTCCAGGCTAAGCCTGTAACAACACCCGCCACATTATTCTTGATATGCTTATCTCGCTGAAATCTTGGGATTCCCATAATTTCGGTGATGTCGTTGTCGCTCAATTTTTTATCAAAACTTTTATTCATAACAATAAACTTGGCTTTATTACGAATAATTTTTGCGATATTTTTTTCCAGGGATCTAACTCCTGACTCTCGTGTGTAATCATCGATTAACTTTTCAATTACTTGCTTACTAAATGCAAGTTGATTTTTCTTTAATCCATGTTCTTTTAATTGCTTTGGGATTAAGTGACGTTTTGCAATTTCTATTTTCTCTTCAATCAAATAACCACTCAAATCGATAATTTCCATTCTGTCTCTTAAAGCAGGATGAATCGTTGATAAACTATTAGCTGTAGCAATAAACATGATTTTTGACAGATCAAAATCTAACTCTAGGTAGTTATCATAAAACGAATTGTTTTGTTCAGGGTCAAGAATTTCAAGCAAAGCAGATTGGGGATCGCCCTGAACTGAATTTCCTCCGACTTTGTCAATTTCGTCGAGTACAAAAACAGGATTTGACGCTTTTACTTTTTTCAAGTTTTGAATAATTCGACCCGGCATAGCACCAATATAAGTTTTGCGATGTCCTCTTAATTCAGCTTCATCACGCAATCCACCAAGCGACATTCTGATATATTTACGATCGAGTGCCCGAGCAACAGATTTCCCCAGCGATGTTTTACCAACCCCTGGAGGGCCAACCAAACATAAAATAGGTGATTTCATGTCGTTCCGCAATTTTATAACTGCGAGATGTTCGATAATTCGTTCTTTAACCTTATCAAGTCCGAAGTGATCCTCATCCAGAATTTTTTGGGCCCGATCCAAGTCAAAATTATCACGCGTGTATTCATTCCAGGGAAGTTCAACTAAAATTTCCAAATAATTGAGTTGAATTGAATATTCAGCTGCCTGGGGATTGATACGTTGCAATTTATTTAATTCTTTTTGAAATGATTCGGCAATTTCTTTTGACCACAGTTTAGTTTTTGCCTTTTCCTTAAGCTCTTTAATTTCATGCTCGTTCGGGCTGCCTCCTAGCTCTTCTTGTATCGTTTTTAGTTGTTGATTTAGCAAATAATCTCTTTGCTGTTTATCTAAATCAATTTTTACTTTCTTTTGAATTTGATTTTTTAGTTCTAATACCTGAAGTTCATCAGTTAAGGCTTTTAAAACCTTATTAGCTCGTTCGTAAAGATCACCTATCTCAAGTAAAACTTGTTTCTCAACTACATCAATATTTAAATTTGAAGAAACAAAATTTACCAAAAAAACTGGGCTTTCAATATTTTTAATGGCAAAACTAGCCTCAGTTGGAATATTAGGCGACTGTTTGATGATTTGAATTGAAAGATCTTTTAATGATGAAATTAAAGCATCAAATTTCTCATTCGAGCTGATTTTTTCGGCAGTTCCAAATTGTGTGACCTTTGCAACAAAATAAGGTTCATTTTGCACCAATGCCTGAAGTGTAAATCTTTTTTTTCCTTGAATTATAGCAGTTGTACTACCATCTGGCATTTGTAAAATTTTAATTATTTGAGCAACTGTGCCAATTGAATTTAAGTCTTCAAATTCAGGGTCTTCAATTTCCACATCTTTTTGAGCCACAACTCCAATCATCGCTTTCTTTTTATACGACTCCTTTATCAGTTTAATAGACTTATCTCTACCCACAGTGATCGGAATGACCACACCAGGGAATAAAACAGTATTTCGCAAAGGTAAAATCGGGAGTTCATCAGGCACTTCTTCAGCATTCATAATTTCTTCATCCTCGGATGTTAACAAGGGAATAAATTCTGTATCTGAATCAATGATATCGGTGAAGTTTAAAAATTCCATATATATTTTAATTTCTTAGGTCAAGTTGTCAGCATAATATGTCAGTAATTTGAAATAGTTTTATAATACTAATTCTAATCAAATATTATACAGTTACTTATGATATTTTTTGTTATAATTATTTTTGGATTATTGTATAGTCAACTAATGTGCCAAACTACCCATTTACAACTGTGGGTCATTTTGAGTTTTAGTATATAAATATTGAAGAATTCTTTTGTCAATTTCACCAAATTCTAAGTTTCGTCTCGCGAAAACTTTCTCTGTAGTTATGAGTGCACGCTTTAAATCATGCTTAATCATTTTTGAAGGGCCGCCCCATGAAAATGATGAAATAAAATTCCGTTGATAACCGGTTCCGAAAAGATTAGATGCAATCCCAACAACCGTTCCTGTATTAAACATCGTATTGATACCTGTTTTAGAATGGTCTCCCATGATTAAACCACAAAATTGAAGCTTGGTATTCACAAATGCTCGTTTATCGTAATTCCAAAGCTTTACATCATCATAGGTGTTTTTTAAATTAGAGTTGTTAGTATCGGCACCAATATTGCACCATTCAGCAATTACTGAATTTCCTAAAAAGCCTTCATGACCTTTATTTGAATAACCAAAAACAACCACATTATTAACTTCTCCTCCTACTTTTGAATAGGGTCCTATCGTAGTTGGTCCATAAATTTTCGCACCCATTTTAACGGTAGAATTTTTGCCTAAATAGAAAGGTCCACGAATCATTGCCCCTTCCATAACTTCACTGTCTTCATCAAGATAAATTGGGCCGTTTGAAGCATTTAAAAAGGCATGGCTAATTTTTACAGAAGGGTGAATAAAAATATTTTCTGAAGGGCCAATAAAACTAACGGATTCAGGAATTGTTGTTTTGCTCCGCGATGCTAGGTGTTTAAAATCCTGTTCAATAGCTTCTCCATTTTTAGCAAAAATATCCCAGGTGTTTTCAATAATAACTAAAGGTTCATTGAAGGTTATCTTTTTATAATTGTCGTATTTCGATGATAAGGTTAATTTGTCAACATCGTTAGTCATTAATGCAACTACAGTTCCTTTATAAACAATAGCATTGCCTATCTTAAGTTTTAAAATTTCATTAACCAAAGCTTTTGTCGGACAGACTGATCCATTAATTAAGATGTTTTGATTTGAGCTTTTTAGCGTAAATTTTTCACTCAGATATTTTTCAGTTATTGTTGAAGTTTTGGTATCAAGGTAACTTTCCCATTTTTCACGAATGGTCATCATCCCAATTCGGATATCTGCTATAGGTCGGAGATATGTTAATGGTAGTAAATTTGTTCTTGAGGGTGTATCGAATAAGATATAATTCATCATACGGATAATTATTTAAACAAATCTAACAATTATTTAAATCAAAATAGAACAAAAAAAGCCCTCAACATGGTTGAAGGCTTCACTAAAACTATAAAAGTTTTATTTATTTTTTTCGTAATGCGACTTGTACTTGGTTTTGAATTTATCAACTCTACCAGCAGTATCGATAAGCTGCATTTTTCCAGTATAAAACGGGTGAGAAGTATTTGAAATCTCCAATTTTACCAATGGATATTCTTTACCATCTTCCCATTCAATGGTATCTTTTGTGTTAACTGTTGATTTTGTTAGAAACGCATACTCGTTTGACATGTCTTTAAAAACAACAAATCTATAATCTTGTGGGTGAATGTCTTTTTTCATCTTTAATTCTTTGATTTTTCGGTCGGCAAAAATACTGTTTATTCTTTTAAAAACAAAGACAACAGCTTAATATTTTAATTATTTTTTTGATGATAAGGTCAATAAAAATTGCATCGTGTCAACCCCATCAGCATAATCCCATAAATTAGGATTCTGACTTTCTCCGGGTAAAATGTTATTTTTCACCCGACTGTCTTCCGAAACCACACATTGGATCTCTTTTTTCCGGATTTCTAATATTCGATTCAACTTATCAATATCATTATAAAATTCATAATTAATAACAGAAATTGGTGAAGGTATTGCTTCATCTTCTCTCAACAAAACAAAGCCATTATCAAAATGTGTAACTCGATTTACTAAAAAGATGGATTTGTTGTAATCGTAATTATTTCGATATTTATTATGATTTCCAACCCATTCAAATTCACTCATCGATCCCAGCAAGTCATCAAATTTATAACCTGCGGGAACATACAATTTTGATACATTTCTACAACCTAAACCAAAATATCTGAAAATATCTTCCGAAAACAAACTTAAATTTTTCTCCTCACCAGTTAACACGGCTACTCCATTTCTGTTTTTTCTGATGATATGAGGATATTTTCCGAAATAATATTCAAAATACCTGGCACTATTATTACTTCCAGTCGCAATTATTGCATCAAAATTGTTTAATCTGTCTTCAGTAAATTCAATTTTTAATAAAAAATAGGGTTCAATTTTATACAGTATTTTTGCGATTGCCGGGAGTAAATATTTATCAGATGAAGATAGTTTTCCAAGAAATTTATTTCCTGAAATCAACACCGTTAAAAAATCATGAAAGCCAACAATTGGAAGATTTCCAGCCAATACCACTCCAATAATATTTGCTGAATTATTTGACAAAAGTCTGGTATAAGGTTTAAGCCATTTATCAAAATTTTTATCGGTTAAAATATACGCCCATTTTCGAAGGGCATAGCTAATATTTTCTTGAGTAAACCATGGATTTGAATGGTAGGCCAAATCGCATTGTACCTTAAAATCTTTATAATCTCCCACTTTTAATACACTGTCATTGTGAAAGTTATTGTCAAGATAATTTGTTAAGAATTCGCCCAATTTAACAAAGGCCAATTGAGGAAGAGAAACATCCATTTGTCTTTTATTTACAGTAATTTATATGCAAAACTACAATTAAAATTTATACCGATTTTTAACAAATATTAAATCTAAAATTATATCTTTGTTATTTAAATATTGTTAATTAAATCACAATTTATAATCAATTAAAAATCAAAGGAATGAAAAAACATAATTTTTATGCAGGTCCATCAATTCTTCCTCAATTTACTATTGAGAATACTAAGAATGCTATAGAGAATTTTGCAGATATGGGATTGTCACTTATGGAAATCTCACATAGAAGTAAGCAATTTGTTGCAGTTGTTGATGAAGCTATTGCCCTGTTCAAAGAACTACTGAACATACCTGAAGGATATTCCGTATTATTTCTTGGTGGTGGTGCCAGCACTCAATTTGCAATGATTCCTTTTAATCTTCTAAATAAAAAAGCAGCTTACTTAAATACTGGTGTTTGGGCAAAAAAAGCAATAAAAGAAGCTAAACTTTTCGGTGAGGTCGAAGTAGTTGCAAGCTCAGAAGATAAAACTTTTTCATATATCCCTAAAGGATTTGCTATCCCAAAAGATGCAGATTATTTCCATATTACAACTAACAACACCATTTATGGAACCGAAATAAAAGAAGATATTGATTGCGATATTCCATTGGTAGCTGATATGTCTTCAGATATATTTAGTCGTCCAATTGATATTTCAAAATATGCCATAATATATGGCGGTGCACAAAAGAATCTTGCTCCCGCTGGTGTAACTTTTGTTATCATCAAAAATGATATTTTAGGTAAAGTTGATCGGGTAATCCCATCAATGTTAAATTACCAAACTCATATAGATGGAGAATCAATGTTCAACACTCCACCTGTAGTTCCTATTTATGCAGCATTACAAACTTTAAAATGGTTGAAGAATAATGGTGGTGTAGCTAAAATGAACGAAACAAATGTTTACAAAGCTGGTTTACTTTACGACGAAATTGACCGAAATACATTATTTAAAGGAACTGTTGGAGATAAAAATGACAGATCAATCATGAATATCTGTTTTGTAATGGCAGAAGGACATGAGGCTCATGAAGCTGATTTCTTAGCTTATGCAGGTGAACAAGGAATGATGGGATTAAAAGGTCACAGATCAGTAGGAGGATTTAGGGCTTCTACTTATAATGCCTTACCTGTTGAGAGTGTTAAAGCCTTAGTTAAAGTAATGCAAGATTTTGAAAAGAAAGTTTCTTAAGAACTTTTATTATAATTCACAATATATAATTCAGGTTGTTAGGTTCTAATGGCCTGAATTATTTAATAAATAGAGAGATGAAAAAAGTATTAATTGCAACAGAAAAACCATTCGCAAAAGCTGCTGTGGATCAAATTAAAGAGGTATTTGATAAAGCAAACTATGAAACTATTTTGCTCGAAAAATATACCGATCAATCTGATTTTGTAAATGCTGCCAAAGAAGTTGATGCCATTATCATTAGAAGTGATAAAGCAACTAAAGAAGTTCTTGACGCGGCTAAAAACCTTAAGGTTATTGTTAGAGCAGGTGCCGGATATGACAATATTGACTTACAAGCTGCAACTGAAAATAATATAGTTGCAATGAACACACCAGGACAAAACTCAAATGCTGTTGCAGAATTGGCAATTGGCATGATGATTTATATGGCCAGAAATAAATTTAACGGAACTGCTGGTACTGAATTAAAAGGCAAAACACTTGGAATTCATGCCTATGGTAATGTAGGTAGATATGTTGCTACAATTGCAAAAGGATTTGGAATGACAGTATTTGCATTTGATCCGTTTGTTAAAAAAGAAGCCATTGAAAATGATGGTGTTACTGCCTTAGGTTCTGTAGAAGAACTTTATCAAAAATGCCAATATATTTCTTTACACATTCCTGCAAATGATAAAACAAAAGAATCGATTAATTTTGATTTATTAAATAGTATGCCTAAAGGCGCAACCTTAGTGAACACTGCAAGAAAAGAGGTAATTCATGAAGCAGACCTAAAGAAGTTATTTGAAGCAAGAGATGATTTCAAATACCTTTCTGATATTGCACCAAACTGCGCTGAAGAATTAATGGAAGCTTTTGAAAACAGATGTTATTTCACCCCAAAGAAAATGGGTGCTCAAACTTCTGAAGCAAATATAAATGCTGGTATTGCGGCTGCAAATCAAATTGTCAATCTATTAGAAAATGGAGACGAAACATTCAAAGTGAATTAATTCATTCATCTTTGCAAACTGATCTTAGGTTTTTTAATCTTGATCAAAAACTAAAAACTTCTGTAATGGAACATAACGACGACAAACAATTTACTTTTTTCAGATTCGAAGACCTAAGAGTTTATCACAAAGCAATGGATTACGCAATGTGGGTGAAGACTACATCTAATTCTTTTTCCGAACCTGCTAATCTTGATTTAGCAACAAAATATAGTGTTGCAGCGCAGGCCATCGCTATAAATATCGCAGAGGGATCTGCGCGAAATAAGAGTCAGTTCATCTATTATTTAAAAATGGCAAAAAGTGCGTTAAGAGAGTGTCTTGTTTATGGAACACTTGCATTTAATTTAGAACTCATCACAGAAGAACAAGAAATACACTCAAGAAATCAATTGATGGAAATGACCAAGATGATTGGGGCACTCATTTCATCATTACAAAGGAGTGCTGTTAAAGTTGAAGATGAATCTGAATATGAGCATGATTATGATGCAAATACCTATTAAAACTATTCGAGAACAAATAAATAATTAAAAATGGCGATTTTAAAAGCTTTTAGAGGAATCAGACCTGTTGCTGATAAAGCACAGGCAATAGCTTCTCGTCCCTATGATGTATTAAACAGGGAAGAAGCCAGAATTGAAGCAGGTAAAAATAAATACTCATACTTACGTGTGATTAAACCTGAAATTGATTTACCAGACGATATTGATTTACACAGTGAAGCTGTTTACGATAAAGGAAAAGAGAATTTTTTCAATTTAATGGAAGAAAAGGTTTTGGTGCAAGATGATAAAGATTATCTCTACATCTATGCTCAAACCATGAACGGGAAAACACAATATGGACTTGTGGGTGCTGCTGGTGTTGATGATTATATGAATAATATAATCAAGAAGCATGAGTTAACTCGTCCGGATAAAGAAGAAGATAGAATGAATCATGTTCGTACCAGTGGGATGAATTATGAGCCGGTTTTCTTTTCATATCCAGCAGTTGCTGAAATTGATGAAATTGTTGCTGAAGTTGTTAAAGCTACTCCAGAATATGATTTCACGAGTGAAGATGGATTTGGTCATCATTTTTGGGTGATCCGTGAGCAGGATAAAATTGATCGCATTATCACAGCTTTTGAAAAACTACCTGCAACTTATGTTGCTGATGGTCATCACAGGACTGCTGCTGCTGCGCTTGTTGGCAACGAACGTAAAAGCAAAAATCCAAATCATAATGGAACAGAAGAATATAATTATTTTTTAGCTGTACATTTTCCAGATAATCAACTTACAATAATCGATTATAATAGAGTTGTTAAAGATTTGAATGGACAAACTCCTGACCAGTTTATAGAAGCATTAAAAGGCGCATTTGAAATTAAAGAAGTAGGAACAGAAATTTACAAACCTACTGAATTACATAATTTCTCAATGTATTTAGCTGGCAAATGGTATTCTTTAACTGCAAAAAATGAAACCTATGATGACAATGATCCAATTGGCGTTTTAGATGTAACCATCTTAACAAGTCAGATTCTAGCTCCATTTTTGGATATCACAGATCTAAGACGTTCTCAACGAATTGATTTTGTTGGTGGAATAAGAGGATTAGGTGAGTTAAAAAGACGTGTTGACAATGGAGAGATGGAAGTTGCATTTGCACTTTATCCTGTTTCGATGCAGCAATTAATTAATATCGCTGATTCAGGTAATATTATGCCTCCGAAAACTACATGGTTTGAACCTAAATTAAGAAGTGGTTTAATTATTCATGCACTTGATTAATAAATAATTTTTATTAAAAAATTAAGGCAACTTTTAGCGTTGCCTTTTTTTATGCATATGTCCCATCCTGAAATAAGTTGACACTAAATGGACTTATTATGGAAAGAACGACATTATGCCATCAAAAGCGAAGCCAGCGAGATTATAATCTAGGCTTTAAATTAGCAGTTGTTTCTCAAGTAGAAAAAGGCGAACTGACCTATAAACAAGCTCAGGCGGTCTATGGGATTCAAGGCCGGAGCACAGTTTTGGTTTGGTTAAGAAAACATGGTAACTTAGACTGGAGCAAACCAGGACTGTTATTTATGTCAAAATCAAAAGAATCCCCTGCCCAGAATATCAAACGCTTAGAGCAAGAACTTTCTGATGAACGTTTGAAAAACGAGATACTCAATAAGATGATCGATATCTCAGATCAACAGTATGGAACTGCAATCAGAAAAAAGTTTTCACCCAAACAATCATACAGATCAAACAAAACAAGCAAGTGAGTTTATCACGATGTTGTAGATTGTTTGGGATAAGCAGACAAGCGATTTATCAAGCACGAAATAGAATTGATAATCGAACAAAAGAGTTATCCAAAATCAAGCCGTTTGTACAAGCACTAAGAATGCAAATGCCAAGAATTGGAACACGTAAACTGTACTATTTACTAAAAGATGATTTTGTGAGCTTAAACATAAAAATAGGAAGGGATGCTTTTTTTGATTATTTACGTTCGCAACACCTATTAATTAAACCTAAAAAGAACTACACTAAAACAACCAACTCAAAACACTGGTTACACAAATATCCAAATCTATTGAAAAAAGGGAAGGTTAAAAGATCCGAACAAGTTTTTGTGAGTGATATTACCTACATTAAAACCAGAGAAAGGACACATTACCTTTCTTTAGTTACAGATGCTTATAGCAGAAAAATAATGGGTTATAAACTTAGCGATGATATGAGTGCTGAAAATGTAGTACAGGCTTTAAGAATGGCTGTTAAAAAACGAAAAACAGAAAAACCCCTGATCCACCATTCTGATAGAGGTTTGCAGTATTGTTCATCTATTTATCAGAATGAATTAAATTACAACGCAATAACTCCGTCGATGACAGATGGATATGACTGTTATCAGAATGCATTAGCAGAAAGAATTAATGGAATATTAAAACAAGAATTTTTAATACACACCTGTAATACAGGCAGTGAATTAGAAACTCTAATCAAACAATCTATTGATACCTACAATGACAAAAGACCTCATTTGAGTTTAAACATGAAAACACCTAACTTTATTCACGAAAAAACCGAAGCGGATATCCGCTTCGGTTTAAATTAAACTTTTGTAAAACTGTCAACCTATTTTAGGACGACTCAATAAAAAATTGGCTCCGGTTCTGGAAATATGAACCTGGAGTGAAAACCGAAGCCAATTGCACGTGTGAACTTTTGGTAGGAAACAGTCTGTCAAAATTGATTTGAAATTACTGTTACTGATAGTTTATTCTGTTTTTAGCAAAAAGTCACCCCTAAAATTCAACTATTTTTCATTTTTTTTTAAGATAATTTTTAAGGCACTGATTGTCTTCTAATTAAAATTTAATTTTTATTGACAAAATGATGGAAGAATTAAAGATTATCCACCAAAAAATGCAAATCGATGATAATTATTCAAAGTATGAGAGATGGAAATATTCTCCGAATGGGGTAAAATTTATATAGATAATGAAACAAAAACACGAATGAAAGATGCAAAAACATATTCAGCTAAAAGTTGTTTTTATATAAAAAACAAAGTAGTGAATTAGTAATCCATGTAATGTTGAAAGAGGTTTTGCAAAAATGCCTTTCCTTCTTTTACAATTGAATCACTGTAAATTTCAGGAACATTATTATGGTAAAAATAATCAAGTTGATTGTCGTAGAAGAAATCACCAAGAGGCCTTACCCACCCTATTCCTTCTTCAAATGCAATGTATGCAAATTCCGGGGTATAGGGGTTTAATAAATTTTTACTCCAGGGAAATTGCTTTTTCTCTTCCTTGAACCCAAATTGTGGAAAAAGCGTGCCAATTAAATCAGTTTGAGAACCTAATTTATCCACCTTCATTCCTTTGTATTCATCCTTAATTACATCACCAAAAAACAACATTGGTATTTGATGATATTCCTTTGAATGATAGGGATCATGTGGGTAAGAATGATGACTATGATCAGCAACTGCTATAAACAAAGTATTTTTATACCAGTCTTCTTTCTTTGCATTTGCAATAAAATCCCCAAGTGATCTATCAGTATAATAAGCCGAGTTTAAATACATATTCATATCATCACCCCAGGTAATTATTTTCTCCATTGGCATATCAAAAGGCGAATGGGTACTGGAAGTGAAAATCATTGAAAAAAATGGTTCTTGCTCAGCATTCAATTCTTTTAGTTGGCGTGCAAACACAAATTCATCATGAACCCCGAGTTTACCTTTTGGTTCGTCGGGAAAATCATAAACTTCATTTATTTTATCAAACCCATTATGCATGATAAAGCTCTTAATATTCCCGTAAATTAATTGCCCTCCGAAATAAAACGAACTTTTATAATTTTTCTCTTTCAGAACATGCGTGAGTGTTCTCAAATGAGCAAATTTATCGGGTTGAACCGTTATTGATGAAATAGGATGAGATGGAAATCCACCTAAAATAGACGACATACCCTGTTCTGATCTGGAACCCGGAGAATAGATTTTAGTGAATAAAACGCCTTCTTTTTCAAGTTCATGAAATTGAGGTGTAGTGCCTGCAACCCCGCCTAAGGATTCAATTAATGTTGCTGACCAGCTCTCTAAGGCAATCAACACAATATTTGGGCTTTGAGTTTTTAAGATGAATATCGTTGAGTCCTGTTCAACGCTATAAATGTTTTTAACAATTTTCGTAGCCTCTTCATCAGAGAAATAGTTAAATGGATTTACATCCATATTATTTAGATTTTCATAAACGCTGATGTAAAGATTAAAGCCGGAATTGACAGCTGCAAGATTTAAAATATTCTTTTTTGAAAAATAAGACTGGCTTTGGTTTATCGGAATTTCTTGTAATCCTCCTCTCATTCCTAAAACTATAAAGGGTGGAAGAAAAATCAGAATAACAACAAAATTTAATAATTTGGCTTTTGCCAGTTCAATTTTACTAAAGAAATATTTTTGATAAATCCAGAAGGAAAAAATTACAACTACTATCAGGATCGTTAGTAAAATAAAAAAGTTCTTTGTTTCGGCAGAATTGTAAACCTCAGAAGGATTGTTAAGATACAACAAGGCTTTATAATGAAGCTTGGTTTTCCATTCTTCATAAATTCCTAATTCGGCAGTTATTAATAAAGCATAAAAAAAAATAAAAATGCCAGTATAAATTTTATTAACAAGTCCTAACCAGGGTCTTGAATAAACAGCTTGTAATAAAACTAAAATGAATGGAATAATTATTAAATAACAAGCGGTTGCAAGATCAAGTTTCAATCCATACCAAAACACTGAAATGGCTTCAATAATTGATACCTGCTCAATTTGAAGTTCACGAAAATTATAAATCAGATAAATTAATCGCAACAGCGCAAAAAAAGTTATCCAAAATAATAATTGCTTTAAAAGCGATTTTAAAAGTTTTAGCATATGTTTAAAATATTGTGAGCAAAATTATGAAATAAATTTCTGTGGATTTCTTTAAAATTTTAAATTTGTACAAAATACCTTCCATGAATATAGAAAAGCAACTTCAGAAAATAAAAAAAACCATCCCAAATCATGTTCGATTGATCGCAGTCTCAAAAACCAAACCTAAAGAAGATATTCTTGAAGCATACAATGCAGGACAAATAGACTTTGGTGAAAACAAAGCACAAGACATGTTCGAAAAACATGATCTACTTCCACAAAATATTAATTGGCACTTCATCGGACATTTACAAACAAATAAAGTCAAATATGTTACGCCAATTGCCAGTTTAATCCATTCAGTCGACAGCATTAAATTGCTCGGAGAAATTAACAAACATGCCTATAAAAATCAGCGTATTGTTGATTGTTTATTACAATTCCATATCGCAACAGAAGAATCAAAATTTGGTTTAAATCTTAAAGAAGCAAAATCGATTATTCTGAGTGATTATTTTAAATCACTTAATAATGTTAGAATAGTTGGCGTAATGGGCATGTCAACCTTAACAGATAACAAAGATCTTGTACGAAGTGAATTTAAGTATTTGAAGGAATGTTTCGATAAATTGAAAAAAGAATTTTATTCGAATGTGCAATCCTTTAAAGAAATTTCAATGGGGATGTCGGATGATTATGAAATAGCCATTGAAGAAGGAAGTACCATGGTTAGAATTGGAAGTGCAATATTCGGTGCAAGAAATATTTAAATCTTAATTTCTTTAGCCCCATCAGAAGGTTTAAATAAATAAAAATCAGCAGATAATCCCGATAGATTTTTATATTCAGCACCCACTCTACTGTAAAAATCATCGAGTTTGTTTCCTTTCACCAAACTTACTGCACAACCGCCAAAGCCCGCACCTGTCATCCTGCTACCTATAACACCCTCAACTTTCCAGGAAGCCTCAACTAAAGCATCTAATTCTTTACCTGTCACTTCATAATTATCTCTTAATGAAATATGAGAGGCATTCATTAATTTGCCAAATACCAAAAGATCATTCTTTTTTAAAGCGTTTAAAGATTCTTCTACGCGGTAATTTTCACTAACAATGTGATAAGCTCTGCGCTTAATCACCGGATTTGAAAACAAATGTTCAACTTCACGAAAATCTTTTAATGACAATTCACCTTTCGTCATTCAGTTATTTTTCGGCTTTTAATTTTTCAATTATCTCATCAACTACTTCTAACCAATTCGAATGCAATTAGTTTTTTCTGATATCGGCAGAACATTGCTCTGAGCGGCTACATAATTGTGCCATTTTTGAGTATGCTTGTTTTGTAGCTTGTTCTTGATTTTCCATTTACTGAATTGACTTTGAATATTTCTTAAAAAACAGGAAAAGAAGTCAATACTCATTCAAGCCTGCATTACTCGTTTTGTGGCAGAATATATGTTAGCTCATCAGGTTTTCCACTTGCATATATCGTTCCAGTGTGGTCAATAAAAAGCTTTGATTGGTAAGTGCTAATATTAATCAGTTGTTCAAAATCTTCAAAATCTTTGGTTCGCCATACGCCACTGCTGGGAGCCAAAATAAAATAATCGTTGCCGAACCTATTATAAATATGCCAGAGGTCTCCTCCTCCCATCTCCGTATAAGGTGCAAACACATGTTTGTAAGTTAGCCCGTCATCCGTAGATTTATGCAACTTAAATCCTCCCTGGTTTTGAGCAATAATAGTTGAGTTGTTTGGAATGTACATCGACAAAGAATACTCTGGTGTGTTGATATTTTTCCAGGTGAGAGAATCATTAAACTTTTGTATTATCGATAAAGGATCTCCAGCGATAGCAATGTATGAATTTCTGTATTTATAGATTGGACCAAGCGTTGTGTTTTTTACCCTTTCAGTCGTATCTTTTGTCCATGTTAGCCCATTGTCTTTTGAACAATATACACCATAAGAGGATTTGGTTGCCCATAAATAATCATCGCTGGTAATGTTAAAATTATAATAGTATATATTCTCAGGGAAAGGGTGGCAAACATAATTCCAGTTTTCTCCCCAATCCTCTGTTTTGTACAAAGCTCCATTCCAGCCAGCGGCAAAAACGGTTCCATCACTTGTCATATCAATAAACCGAACATTGGTGTTAAACGGAAAACCCAGGGGTTCCCAGGAATAAAAAGTATTTTTTAATACCCACATTTGTCCCTCGTTATACATTAAAGTACGTTGGCGAATGGTATCGCAAACCATATCGTCAATACCAACCAGATAACCTTTGGTTACCGTGTTCCACTGATCTAATAAAAAGGCAGTGGCTTCAATGATAAATTCAGAGTACAGCTTGTCGTCTGAATCAAAAATATGGCACGCAACAACCTGTTCATTTGAATCGTGTCCTAATTGCCACTTTGTAACCATTTTCCCTTCATTATCATCCTCAATAATTGAATTCTCGATAGTGCCACCTCCTTTGATCACTTCTAATTCCATATAAAATTCTTTGTTAGTTTTGGGTATTAAATTGTTTAAATCAATTTGTACACCTATCTCCAATGGAATGTACTCGCCTTCTTCTGCAAATTGGTTATTTCCTATAATATTGAAATTGAATTGTTCTAATGTTTGGCGTCCCGGTTCCGGATATTTTTCGCATGAAAATAGTACAACTGAAACGAAAAGGATAAATATTATTTTTTTCATGAGTGATTAGTTTTGTGATACAGGAATATTTAACCCAAAAAGTACTGAAAACGAGTTGTTAACTATTTTTTCGTCGTGGCGAAATACGGAGGTTTGATCTGAATCGTCGTTGTTTGTTAAGATATTCATTAGCCCCCACGCCTGGTTTGCAGAAATAAATATATCACCCCAATTAAACAGTGGAATATCTATACGATAGCCAATCATAAATCCTGCATCGGTTTTTTTAAACCATTGGTCTAATCTTTCATTAAAATAATCTTTTGTTATCTCGTATCCGTTATCATGCCTGCGTGTTTCAGTTTTTTCACCTTGCGAAAAGGCATTTTGCAATAACGAAAAGTATGGACCAAAGTTTATAGAGGAATGAATTTTTCCCTCAAATAACACTTTAAACTGAAAGGGAATTGTAACATAATCCAATTCAACTTCTGATTGAATTGTAAATTCTCCATTTTGTTGAATTTGATAAATGAAAGGATTTGTCCCTTCATAATTTAATCCGTAACCTTTTCTTTCGTACCATGCCCCGGTAGAAAGTGCTGCTCCATTTCCCAGGCTGAATTCTAAGGAAATGCCCGAAGAGAAGCCAACTGAGGATTTATATTCATCTGAATTCAATGAATTTTTTGTATTTGAGAAGTTCATTCCCATATGAGGAATTATTCTAATATGACGTCCTAATGTGGAATCCTTCACTTGTGTGTTTCTATCCGAAATGAAAGGGTTGTACCCAACTCCAAAAATCAATTCCGTTGAACCAATTTTTCCTTTAATATCTTCAAAATATTCTTCTTTCCCGGTGGTTATTTGTCCGCTAACAAATATATTCCATCTTTTATTGATGTTATAATTTACAGAACTTGCCAATATCCAACCCCAGTTATTCATGGGCGGAAAATTTTCATCATGAAATTCTATATCATAAATTTCTTTGTCTTTCCCCCTTAACTCATCGTTGGTAAGAAAAGCATAATAAGCACCACCGCCAAGCTCGAAATTTAATCTTCCGGGAGTTTTAAATTTAACTAATAGCGGAATGCGCAAAAAACTAAATTTCGATTGATTATAACTATAGTAACAAGGAGGTGCCCAAATACTTGAAGAGTACAGCGATGATGGATTGTAGTATGAAGATGACATCGGGTAATAATCGGGATAATAGTGGTTATAACTATATTTATTAAAATAAAAAGTTGCATGGTTCACTCCCGATTGGATTACAAACCAGTTACCCAGTTCATATTTTGCAAAAATCCCGTTTACCGGACCCGGTTGCGCAACATAACGTACATCAGTCAATTTTTTATTGATATTGGAGAAATTAATTCCACTTTCAATACCAAAAGAAAGATTTTGCGCAAACGTGGGGTAGATACAAGTTAGCAAAGTAGCAATAAGAATTGATAATTTGGTTTTCATTGAATGGTTTTTATGATAGACGTGATTCAAACAAAAAAGGTTGCGTAAAAGAAATCATTTTAGTGTAAGTAATTAAACTAAAGCGAACTAAGTTAGGATAAAGCTAAACCATGTTTCTGATTTTCAACATGGTTTGTGGCAGAAAATTACCTTATAATGGCAATAAAATGATAAATTTTTTAAACTATATTTTGATTACGATTATTCGCAGTATGTCCATGACTAAGATAGCGTTGATCGTTTTCACTTACTTATCTTCATCTTTCGAGTTTTTAATTCATGAGTGATTTAAGAACCGAAGGATTTTTGTTCTCAGCCCGAAAGGCAGAAACGTCTCGGTTTCTGAATTTTTAATTCCGTCGTTGACTTGTCTCCGTCGGATTGTAATCTAAAACAAAAATAGTTTTTTCAAATTCATTTGGACTTTTTCTTTATGACTCAATATTCGGCGCTAGGAACCTTTAGTGTACTGTAATTTCTTTAACCCCATCTGAAGGTTTAAATAAATAAAAATCAGCAGATAATCCCGATAGATTTTTATATTCAGCCCCCACTCTACTGTAAAAATCATCGAGTTTGTTTCCTTTCACCAAACTTACTGCACAACCGCCAAAGCCCGCACCTGTCATCCTGCTACCTATAACACCCTCAACTTTCCAGGAAGCCTCAACTAAAGCATCTAATTCTTTACCTGTCACTTCATAATTATCTCTTAAGGATATATGTGAGGCATTCATTAATTTGCCAAATACCAAAAGATCATTCTTTTTTAAAGCGTTTAAAGATTCTTCTACGCGGTAATTTTCACTAACAATGTGATAAGCTCTGCGCTTAATCACCGGATTTGAAAATAAATGTTCTACTTCACGAAAATCTTTTAATGACAAATCACTTAAACTGTTTATCGATTTTACCTTATTTACGACCTGAACTGCCTCCTCGCATTCGGCAACTCTTTCATTGTATTTTGAATCGGCTAAACCTCTTTCTTTATTTGTATTTGAAACTATGAGATGGTAATCGCCTAATTCTAAAGGAGCGTAATTAAAATCTAAAGTATTGCAATCTAAAGCAATGGCATTATTCTTCTTCCCAAAACCCACTGCAAACATATCCATAATGCCACAATTAACACCAATAAATTCATTCTCTGATTTCTTACATAATTTAACCATTTCCATGGTGTCTAATCCAATACCAGATAATTGGTTTAGTGCAAAGGCAGTCACCATTTCGATGGAAGCAGAGGAAGATAAACCGGCTGCTGGTGGAATATTTCCGGAATAAAGAACATCAAATCCATTGAGTTTTATTTTCTTTAGCAAGAATTCATTTATAATTCCTAACGGATAATTAACCCAAGTTCCAGCATCCAATTTATGAATATCATCTAATTCAATACTTATTTTAACGCGGAAGTTAGTTGAAGTAAAACTGACTAGCTTACTCAGGTTAGGTCTGATAACTAAATAAGTACCTGCATCTATTGCCATAGGAAATACTTTACCTGCATTATAATCAGTATGTTCACCAATTAAATTAACTCTTCCCGGAGCAAAGAAAACTCTTACATTTTCTTCAGATTCTCCGTAAATGTCATTAAACGTTTTTATCAAATGCTCAGTATCCATTCCTTTTTTTGTCAAATTTATTAAATTCTACATTATGAAATATCGTTGTTTTTACAAAGAATTTAATTACTTTTGCAGACGAAAAAATCAGCAATGAGATTTTCAAGAAATTGGACTCGTAGCATAACTGGATACCTGCCTGCCGCAGGCAGGGTGCACTTGATTAAAAAAAATGTATTACGTTTACGTAATAAGAAGCGAAGTTGATTCAAGGTTGTATAAAGGAATCACAAATAATCTGGAACGACGGATTAAAGAACATAATATTGGAAAGAATAATTCAACCAAAGGCTATAAACCTTGGAGACTCTTTTATTTTGAAAAGGTAAACACCAGGGAAAAAGCTAGAAATAGAGAAATCTATTTTAAATCAGGCATTGGTAGAGATTTTATAAATAAAATTGGACTCGTAGCATAACTGGATAGTGCACTTGACTACGAATCAAGAGGTTGTGGGTTCGAATCCCGCCGAGTTCACTAAAAAGACTATTAGTAAAAACTAATGGTCTTTTTTTTATGGAATTTGGTTTTATTCTTACCTTTAAACTTCCATTAATTTTTTACTAAAATGAAAAAGCCCTTAATTCTAATCACTTTTGTATTTATTGCATCTTTAATTTCATGTAATTATCATAGCATGGACAAAGAAATCGGAACTGAAAAATTTATTCTCGAAGAAGCAACCATTGCTGATATACATGAAGCATTTAAAAATGGTAGTTTGACAGCAGAAAAGCTCGTTAATCTTTACATTGATAGAATTCAAAAATACGATCAATCCACTTCTTTAAACTCAATAGTTTTAATCAACCCAATGGCTATTGAACATGCGAAGGAATTGGATCGAGAATTTAAGGAAACTGGAAAATTAAGAAAGCTTCATGGTATTCCAGTTATTGTAAAGGATAATTATAATACAAAAGGATTACAAACAACAGCAGGTTCTGCTGCTTTGGCTGGCTTTGAACCTGAGGAAGATGCTTATCAAGTAAAAGCAATAAAGGATGCAGGAGCTATCGTGCTGGCTAAATCAAATATGGCAGAATGGGCTTTTAGTCCGGCAAAAACAATTAGTTCAATTGCAGGAGAAACATTAAATCCCTACAATTTAAATTATACCACAGCCGGCTCAAGTGGTGGAACAGGTGCATCAGTAGCTTCCAACTTCGGAACAGTTGGTTTTGGAACCGATACAGGAAATTCTATCAGAGGTCCATCCTCTCACAATTGTCTGGTTGGATTTCGTTCAACACTGGGATTAACCAGTCGTGCCGGAATAGCTCCACTTTATTTGAGAAATGATGTTGGCGGACCAATGGCGCGCACTGTTACTGATGCCACCAGAATATTAGAAGTAATTGCCGGATATGACCCCAATGATCCGGTGACCATTCAATCTGAAGGAAAAATTCCAAATAGTTATCAACAGTTTTTGGATATTGATGGATTAAAAGGAGCACGAATTGGCGTATTACGTGAGTTAAGTGAAAATGATCCTCACCCAGAAATTAAAGCATTATTTGAACAAGCCATTGAAGATTTAAAATTATTAGGTGCAGAGATTATCGATCCAATTACAATTCCTGATTTTAATTTACTCAGAAAAAACCAATGGTGTTCGATGTTTCGTGAAGATGTAAATAATTATTTGGCATCCTTAGGAAAAAATGTACCGGTAAAAAATCTAACAGAAATTATAGAATCAGGTAAGTATTCAGCTTATATCGAAGGTAATTTAAAATATCATCTCGAAAACCAAGACGAATATTCACCTGAGAAACCTTGCAGCGATCCCTATACTGATCCGCATCGCATTGCATTTAGAAAGGCAATTGAGGATATCATGGATGAGTTTAATCTAGGCGCAATCATTTATCCATCATGGAATTATCCACCAGCCCTAATTGGTGATGACGATGGATATAAAGGTGATAACAGCCAGATTATTGCTCCTCATACAGGACAACCTGCTTTTACGATCCCAATGGGATTTTCAAGTGGAAACCTCCCGGCTGGCTTACAATTCCTTGGCAGAATGTTTGACGAACCAACATTGATAAAATATTGTTATGCTTATGAGCAGGGCACTCATCATCGGAAAGCTCCGGAATTATTTCCGGCTTTAAAATAGTTTGCTATAAATATGCAACCGAATTCATACCTTTGCAAAAACTAAGAAACCGAGGAGATGGATACAAAGCAAAATTTTAGTGTTAATGTTAATTCTGAGATAGGTGAACTTGAGGCCGTGATTATTCACAGCATGGGTAGTGAAGTTGAAAATATGACACCCGAAAATGCTGAACGTGCATTGTATAGTGACATTCTAAACCTTTCTGTTGCTCAACAAGAATATTCTTCATTCAGAGAAGTGCTAAGGAAAACAACAAAAGTATTTGAAGTTCAAGATTTATTAAAGGATGTTTTAGCGGATGAAACAGCTAAAACCGAACTGCTTAAAAAAGTTTGTAATTCATGCAGGTACTCAAGCACTTTAGACTATATCTATGATTTAAACGCAAGTGATCTCGCAAAAATACTCATTGAAGGAGTCGTTTTAACAAGAGATAATCTCACTCGATTTTTGACCAATCAACGATTTGCAATTCGTCCTTTGCACAATTTCTTTTTCACCAGAGACTCCTCTATTTCAATACAAAATGAGGTCTTAGTCGGACACATGGCTAGCGCTGTTCGTGAAAGAGAAGCCCAAATAATGGAGGCAATTTTTACCCACTCCCCTATTTTCAACACCAAAACTTTTTATATCGAAAACGATCCTAAAGCCAATATTAAAATTGAAGGTGGAGATGTTTTAGTTGGTGGAGAAGACTTATTAATTATTGGCATTAGCGCCAGAACATCAACTGAAGGAATTGATAAAATCATCAAGAACTTTAAAAAACGTGGAATAAAGAAGCATATTATCGTGCAGGAATTACCTACCGACCGTGAATCATTTATTCACCTTGATATGGTTTTTACTTTTCTAAATCATGACGAATGCATGGTTTATGAGCCGGTCATTATGCAACCTAATCGATTCAGAACCATTCATATTGAAATAGAAAATGGTAAAGTAAATATCAGCGAAGAGAAAAATATATTAGAGAGCCTTAAAAAAATTGGTTGCGACATGAAACCAATTTATTGTGGTGGTACTGCCGATTTATGGACTCAGGAAAGAGAACAGTGGCATAGTGGAGCAAACTTTTTTGCGCTCGCACCGGGAAAAATTATGGGCTATAGTAGAAATGTTTATACCATCGAAGAATTAAGCAAAAATGGTTACGATATCATTCCGGCTGCGGATATTGTAAATGGAAAAAGCAATATTGCGGATAGCAAAAAATGTGTTATTACCATCGATGGCTCCGAGCTTTCTCGTGGTGGTGGTGGTGCCCGTTGTATGACCATGCCGGTGCGCAGAAAAGATCTTTAAAGATCATTCTATATTCATCAACGCATTGGCTCGACTTAAATTAGAAATTTCAAATCGAATATTGCAAATTGAAAATCATCATTGTCATTCCATAGACATTCAGTCGACATTCAATAGTAATGCGATTGTTTTTGTCCTACCTAGATTGAAAATCGAACATTGAACATCCCAAATCTTCTGAACATCTGAGCTTTTTCCATAAGCACATCATCAAATTCTCAAATTAACAAATTATTCACTATCTTTATTTCTTGAAATTCTTCCCATCTGGGTATTGCTGTTGATTAAGAATTTCGAACTCTCCAAAATGATTGAAAATTTTATTGGTTTTATTAAATATAGAAATTAATAAATTAGTACCTTATATCCTTAATATGGACGTAATTGGTAACCAAAGATAAAAGGATAAAATAGTTAGTAGTTTTATTAAAACGTTTTAACTAATGATTTACCTATGAAAAAAATCATTTTACTATTTTCATTTATCAGCTTATTTGTAACGGTACAGAACCAGGTAATAAAGGGATCTGTTTTAGACAATAAAAGCAAGGAACCTATTTTATTTGCATCAGTTTATTTCAATGGTACTTTTAATGGTACGACTTCTGATGAGAACGGAAATTTTGAATTTAATGTTACGAAAACTCATTCAATGCCATTAACAATAAGTGCAATCGGATATTATTCTACAACCCTAACTGATTATTCAACTGAAGAAACATTAATTATTTATTTAAAACCTAAAACATTTAAATTAAATGAAGTGGATATTCATTCTAAATCTTTAGTCAAAAAAAGAAAAAAAAATTTAAAAACATTCAAAGAGATATTTCTTGGAACTGGCAATAATGCATCAAGTTGTAATATTCATAATGAAGAAGACATCACCTTCAACTACGACTCTGACCGTGATACGCTGAAAGCTTTTGCATCAAAGCCAATTCTTATAACAAACAATGCTTTAGGCTACGAAATATCTTATACGCTTGATAAATTTGAATATCACAAAAAAAACCAAACCTTTTTATTCAAGGGTAATTATATTTTTAGAAAAGATTTTGAGCTTGATGAAAAGGATAAGCAAGATTATAAAATAAGAAGAAAAGAGGCCTATCTTGGATCAAGAATGCACTTTTTCAGAGCACTTTGGAGAAATGATATAAAATCTGCTGATTTTATTATAAAAACTTCTGAAGGTGAAGATTTAAAATATGCTGATATAGTAATACTTAAAGATAGTTACCTCAAAGATGCTATTTACAGGTACAAAAGATTCTTTACAAGTTCCACTAATCTAAACATATACCATACTGGCTCAATTAGTACCGTTATTTTTCATAAACCCGAAGTTTATTTTAATGAAGTTGGATATTTTGGTGAGGGTCTGGAATGGGATGGAGAAATGGTAAAAAAACGTACCGGAGATTTGCTTCCATACGAATATGAAATGAAATAGGATAACCAAGACTACCGACTTAAAATTTGTTTATTAGCAGCTTGATGCTTAGCAAGACAAAGCTTAACACTTTAATTATTTAGAGGAATGGCTGTCCAATTTCCCGAATCAGTTACTCCATCATAGTTTGCATTCCAGGTTCCACTTGCTCCAGTACCCGCTGCATTAAATGTACCGGTAATGGTCATCATTTGACTGCCCGGCGGAAAAGGATTTAAGTTTTTTGAAAATGAAAACTGACGATTTGAAATTTGCCAACCCGGTGTGCTTGACATGGTCATGGTGCCATTATAGGTTGAATTTCCCATACTCCAACTATCAAAATTCAAACTAAATTCGCTAATATAAGTTTGGGACGAATTAACAACAAAATTAAAGGTTCCAAAACCGCAGGTAGCTTTCCAATTGCCAATTACAATTTCAGTTGAAACTGGAGGGTCTACTTTTTTATCTTCGTCCTTTTTACATGAATCAAAACAAAATGATAATATTAACAACAATGAAATGGAAATGAATGTGAGCGTGGATAATGCTAATTTTTTCATATCATGACAGTTTAAAATTAATTAATACCAGTCGAAGATAGGAGGTGATTTAGTATTAGTTTAGTAATCATGAGAAACATAAAATTACAACAGCCATTACTGAATGTCAAGGAATTAACACTCATATTTTGACAACTGCGTCAAAGCTTCAGAATAAATACAAGATTCGGAAACCTTTAATAGTTTTAATAAGCTAATTGATATTTTACTTCTCCACCTTAAAAACTTCTTCTCCATTTAAAAAGGTTGACATTACTCGCATATGCGGTAAATGTTGTTCTTCAACAGTCATTAAGTCTTTTTCAAGAATTACAAAATCAGCAAATTTACCTACTTCAATACTACCTTTAACAGCTTCTTCGAAACTACCTTTTGCTGCCCAAATAGTCATTGATTTTAAAGTTTCCTCACGAGTCAAAGCATTTTCCATTTGGAATCCTTCTTCAGGATAACCTGAATTATCTTTTCTGATGGAAGCTGCGTAAAAAGTGTACATGGGATTAATTTCTTCAACAGGAAAATCAGTACCACTTGGAATCCATCCGTTGGTTGCCAATAATTGCTTGTAAGCGTATGCGCCCTTCATTCGCTCAGCTCCTATCCGATCTTCAGCCCAGTACATATCTGAGGTTGCATGGGTCGGTTGTATAGAAGGAACAATTGAATATTTTTCAAACAATTGGAAATCGTTGGGATGAATAATTTGAGAATGTTCAATTCTCCATCTCCTGTCGTTTTCACCTTTTAAAAACTCACCATAAAGATTTAAACTAAATCTATTACCCATATCACCAATGGCATGAATACAAACCTGATAATTATTATCGTAGGCCAATTGACAGAATTTTTTATAATCTTCATTATCCATCATTAATAAACCACGATTTTCCAGATCATCTGAATAAGGTTCAATCATTAATGCACCGCGAGATCCGAGTGCACCATCCGCATATAATTTAATGGAGCGAACCGTTAAATAATCGGTAACGTATGGTCCATTTTTTACATAGTTTTCAAAGTTTTCAGTTGTCGGACTTAACATGGCGTTCAGCCTCATTTTAAGTTCGCCTTTTTTATTTAAATCGTCGATAAGCTTTACAGTTGAATAACCAAGGCCACAATCAACAACGGAAGTCAAACCCACTGCGAAACAATTTTCTTGAGCCGCAATTAAAGCTTTAGCACTAACTTCTTCAGTTGGACCGGGTACAATTCTGTCTACCAAATCAATGGCATTATCAATCAATACACCACTTGGTTCGCCGTTTACCAGAATCACATCACCACCCTGAATTTTAGTTTTTGAGGTAATTCCTGCACGCTTTAGTGCCTCACTATTAACCCAGGCTGCATGACCATCAACCCTGCGCAATGTTACTGGATTGTTAGGAAAGACAGCATCCAAAATTTCTTTTGTTGGAAAATCTTTCACCTCCCAATCATTTTGATCCCAACTTCTACCAGTTACCCATTCCGATGGATGTGCTTCATGAAAAGCTTTTAACCTTTCTACTATCTCTTCCGGAGATTTTGTGCCTCTTAAATCTGCATTGGTTAGCAAACTTATTCCATACCCATAAAAATGAGCGTGGGCATCAATGAGTCCGGGATAAACAAACTGTCCAATTCCATTAATTGATCTGGTAGCACTGTATTTATCCAAAATTTCTTTGGTTGTACCAACTGCAACAAATTTCCCGTCTTTAATGGCAAAGCTTTCGGCAATTCCAAAATCATTATCAACGGTATAAATTTTGCTGTTAAATACAATAAGGTCGACTTGTGTTTTCATCTGTGAACAAGAAATTAAAAGAGGTAATAAAAGGAAAAATGAAATAATTTTTTTCATGGTTATTGATTTAAAGGTGATGTTAACAAATGTAAAGAATAAGATTAGAAATTAAAATTATTTTATACCAACACCGTCCTTTTATTAATAATCGAGAATATTTTAAAGCCTCAAACGTGGAAAAACTTGGAATGCTAGCTTTGATCCAAAGTTTCATTTTGAGCTGATTTTTCATTTAAAACCTTTTCTGAAACCAAGAATACAACAGGTTTTTTTGAAATGGGATTGGTTCTGGTAATCACAACCGTTTCATAAACTTCTTCCAAAATGTCATAACGAATAACTGCTTCGGGACTACCCTGCATTTTCATTTCTCCATTTTTTAGTAGAATGAGATAATCGCAATATTCTCCGGCAAGATTTAAGTCATGTATATTCATTAAAACCGTTAAACCTAAATTTTTATTTAAACGTTGGATTAAATTTAGCACCTGAACCTGATGAGTAATGTCCAGATGAGAAGTTGGTTCATCCAGCAAAAGCAAGTTTGGCTCTTGAGTTAAAGCCCTGGCAATGGCTGCCAATTGCTGCTCTCCTCCACTAATTTGCGACATGATTTTATTCTTGTGTTGCAGCATACCCGTAAGTTCCATGTACTTGTGAGCAATATCAATATCTTGTTGTGTTTCAAAAAAATGAAAACGTCCTTGGTAAGGAATCCTACCCATAAGCACATAATCTTCCACACTCATATGAACGGCTTCAATCGTTTGACTCACCACTGCAATATTTCTGGCTTTTTCTTTAAAACCCATTTGCTTCAGGTTATTTTCGCCAATTTTAATTTTGCCATTAAGTGTAGGAAGTTCGCCGCTTATACCTCTGAACAAAGTCGTTTTGCCTGAACCATTAGGTCCGATAATCCCAGCAAAACATCCTTTTGGAAGCTCAAAATTGATATCTTGAATATGAAACTTTTTATCATAGCCACATTTAAAATCCTGTATAGAAAGTAAATTATTCTTCATCTTAGGATTTATTAATTTTTAGTGAGGTTCGACTTAAGATTATCACGAAAGTGATTCCCCCAACAATACCTGTAATAACTCCAATTGGCAATTGATTTGGAAGAATTAGCACGCGGGCGAGCGCATCGCAGAGAATTAAAAAAATACTTCCTCCAAGAAAGGAAGACAAGAGCAAAATTCTAAAATCGGAGCCAACCAAGATTCGCATGATGTGCGGAATAACTAATCCAACAAATCCTATAACACCTGCCACTGCAACACTAACTCCTGCCAATAAAGAAGCAATTACAAAAAGCAGTCGAATACTTAGATCTGTATTAATTCCAAGATGTCTGGCTTTTTCTTCACCCAAACGCAAGGCATTTAAAGACTGAACCAGAAAGTAGGATGCGATTAATCCGAAAACTGAAACCCAAATGGTCAATTGAATCAATGCTTGATTTGGTTCTTCAAGCGATCCCATAATCCAAAATACAATTCCATGTAAATTTTCAGTAGTGGTAATTGCCATCAATAACATCATTAAAGAAGATGAAATAAAACTAATCATTACTCCAATCAGTAACATGCTGTTAATTTTCAATTTGCCATGTCTCAAGCTAATAAAATAAACGAGTGTGATGGAGATAAAAGCACCAATAAAGCCAAACATTGGCAACATAAAAGCTCCCAATACAAAATGCAATCCAAACACGATGGTGAAAGCAACTCCTAAAGCGGCACCTCCGGAAATACCTAAAGTGTATGGTTCGACCAAAGGGTTGTGGTAAATTCCTTGCAAAATAACACCCGAAAGACTCAGTGCTCCACCCACAGCCAAACCCATCCAAACCCGCGGTAATCGAATATTTTTAAGGATTGAATATTCCACACTGCCCTCGCCCTCATTTAAAATTTTCGGAATATCAAAAATCGAAAAATTAAGTTCGCCAATGCTCAACGACAATCCAATTGCAAACAGCAAAAGAATCAGTAAAACGATTATGTAAATGAGCCAGCGCGTATATTTCATTTCTTATATAAAAATTTAAAAAACATTTCTAATGTTTGCGTAAAATGATCGGGTGTTGGACTGCAAGCAATGTTAGAGTCAACGATAAAAATCTGATTGGTTTTAACTGCATTAACAGAAGAATAATTCATCCAATTTTTTTTCTCTTCCTCTCCTACATTTCCCATGGTAACCAACACAATTACATCCGGATTTCGTAACAAAACACTCTCGCGAGAAACCATTCCATTTTTCAAATCTTCAGTAGCATTCACTCCTCCCGAAAAAGTAATATAATCATTTAAAAAAGTATTCGGAATTACACAAAAAAGCGGCTTGGTTCCAATTTCAACAAAAATTTTGGGAATCTTTCCTTCAGGAATCATTTTTTTTAAAGCTTCAACCTTTGCTTTTTCTCGTTCAATAATTTCCTTTGCCAAAGCTTCTTTTCCCACCATACTGCCAATCTCAAGAAATTGTTTATTGATTTCATCAAATGATTTTGGTAAAG
The DNA here is from genome assembly GCA_963674935.2 of Bacteroidales bacterium. Taxonomy (GTDB): domain Bacteria; phylum Bacteroidota; class Bacteroidia; order Bacteroidales. The sequence goes on along the minus strand of CAXXWZ010000007.1, from coordinate 1,012,027 downwards.
GAAAATACACCAACTTAATTCCGATATTCTCAAGTGATTTTTGTACTTCAGGATTGGTTAATGAAGTTGCGATAACCAAATCAGGTTTAAGACTGGCTACCTTTTCAATATTTACGTCAATAGCCGAAGCTACAATTGGTATGCTATTATCGGCATTATTTTCACACCAGGTTGTAATCCCAACAATCCTTTCCTCAAGTCCCATCAGCTTCAAATCATGTGTAAGTGAAGGCGCTAAAGAAATAATACGTTGAATATTTTGTGATTTGAGAGCTAGGGGAATTAAGAAAACCAGCGCAAATCCAAGAATCAAATTAGTTTTAAATTTTTTTTTCATAAGAATAATTTTATGCTCTACCCGGCACACTCATTCCTAATACGGAATGAATAGCTATTGGCAGGTCTTCTGGCTCGTTCACTTAAAATGGCCTTCCCATCTATTTAATTCAGATAGTGGCTGAAGTATTTTAAGCTTTTATTGAACTTACAGCTGCGGGGACAGCTCCCGATTTTACACGAGATTCCCGTTTTAAGGTTATTCTAAAAAAACATAGAATGAACCACCAAAGATGCAAATGTAGAAATTATTTCTGCTGCTCGCTAAAAAGATGTTTCATTTTGCTAACATCTTTTAAACCACAACTGATATTTAATCGAACTAGGAATCAAACAATTCCTCATCTCTTTCAAGCAAAAGAATTGAATGCTGAGGCACAATAAAATATTTATCTCCATCGTACACAATTTCAATCGCACCCTTTTGCATAAAGATGGCCAGATCTCCTGTTTTCGCTTGCAGAGGCACATACTTAACCTGATCTTCGCCAGATTTCCATGGCTCGTCAGTTTCTGATGGCAATGGGATTGGGTAACCCGGACCACATTTTATGATATATCCCGTTTGGATTTCTTCACGCTCTTTGTATCCAGGTGGCAAAAAAAGTCCGCTCTTGGTTTTATTAGTAAGCGTTTTGGGTTTAATCAACAGGCGATCACCCACCACAATTAAATTGTCAATTTTATTCTTTAAATTCGATTTCATTGCATTATTTTGAACAACAAGTTAAATTTACTTAAAGATACTGAATCAATCGTGTCTGTTTAAAAAAAAACGATAATTTTGTTTTGGATTGAAATGACAATACGTATAACATATTCATTGGGTATTCATGGGTGTGAACTAAATAAGAAATGAACTTAAAAAAATAATCAGATGAAATTTGTTTTCTTCAGAACATCTAAACCAAAGGCGTTTGAATACAAACCCTTGTACTACGACCCTGAAAAAGAAGAACGGGAACAACGCAGAAAAGATCTTGGATTAGACGACAGTTCAGATCATAAATCGTTTTACAGAGGAGAACTTCAGAGAAAATGGCGAAGAGGTGGAACTGACAATAAAAAAAATTCGCGAATACGTACCATGATTTATTTTGCCTTACTTCTCTTTGCTGTTTATTATATTTTCTTCACTGATTTTGTTCAACGATTGGTTAATTCAATAACGTAAAATTAATGTCTGACATTATTAGATTACTTCCTGATGCGGTTGCAAATCAAATTGCAGCTGGCGAGGTTATTCAACGACCTGCGTCTGCTGTTAAAGAACTGCTGGAGAATGCAATTGATTCCGGTGCTACAGTTATCAAACTTGTAGTTAAGGATTCGGGCAAGGCTCTAATTCAGGTGATCGATAATGGATGTGGGATGTCGGTAACCGATGCGAGAATGGCTTTTGAGCGGCACGCAACCTCAAAAATTAAAGCGGCATCCGATTTATTTGCGATTCGAACCATGGGCTTTAGAGGAGAAGCATTGGCCTCTATCGCTGCAATAGCACATGTTGAATTACGAACAAAAAGAACCGAAGATGAGTTGGGTACACAATTAAATACAGAAGGTTCAAAAGTGCTTGACCAGCAACCTATTCAATGTTCTTCAGGAACTAATATTGCCGTTAAAAATCTTTTTTTTAATGTGCCGGCCAGGAGGAATTTTTTAAAATCAAATCAGGTTGAAACCCGCCACATCATTGATGAATTTACCAGAGTTGCCATGGTTAATCCGGATGTAACCATGTCATTTCATCATAATGAGAAAATGATTTTTCATTTAAACAATTCAAATTTAAAACAACGAATTACAGCTTTACTTGGATCTCAATACTCAAATCGTTTGGTGCCGGTTGAAGAGATAACTGAAAAATTAAAAATTTATGGTTTCGTTGGAAAACCAGAATTTGCCAGAAAAACAAGAGGTGAACAATTTTTCTTTGCCAATAATCGGTTTATTAAACATCCATACTTGCATCATTCTGTTGATGCAGCGTTTCAGGAATTATTGCCAAAGGACACCTTCCCGAGCTATTTTATCTTCATTGAAATCGATCCAAAAACGATCGACATCAATATTCACCCAACAAAAACAGAGGTGAATTTCCAGGATAGTAAAATGATTTATGCCATGCTGCGCTCGGCTATTCGTCAATCCTTAGGCAAATATAATATCACGCCATCTTTAGATTTTGAAAGTGAACGATCGCTCGATTTTCCTGATCCGCCAAAAGGCATTCAAATTAATCAACCCACAATTAAAATTAACCAGGATTACAATCCTTTCGAGATTAACCAGAGGCAAAGTGAATCGCCCAGAAAAATTCGCAATCAAGAAAATTGGGGGAAATTATATCAGGGCAATTTAAATTACAGGGAAAATTTTGAACAAGAAATTAGCCGAGATAGCCAACAAACAGAACTTGATCCTCTTCATTCGGGCAATGCTAAATTAATCAACGAAAAAATATTTCAGTTTAAGCAGCGTTTTATTGTTACGGTGGTAAGTTCCGGAATCATGTTAATTGATCAAACACGAGCACATGAGCGCATTTTGTATGAAGAATACCTTCAACAATTTGATGGAAATGTTGCACATTCACAGCAGGAGCTTTTTCCTGAAACCATCACATTTAGTTCGTCAGATTCTGAAATTATTAATGAAATAAGAGAAGACTTAAAAACCATTGGTTTTGCGATCAATGATTTAGGTAAAAATGCTTACGTTTTTACCGGACGACCGGCAGACCTAAAAGACATAAACATTAAAGAAAGTATTGAAAGTATTATTGAAAATTATCGTAAAAATTTAACTGATTTAAGTTTAGATAAAAGAATTAATTTAGTTCGATCACTTTCATGGAATATGGCTATAAAACCAGGTGTTATTTTGCAAAAGCAAGAAATGAATACGATGGTCGACAAGCTATTTGCTTGTTCGGTACCTGATTTGTCACCAAGTGGAAAACCTGTATTTAAGGTTGTTTCGATAGAAGAAGTAGAAAAATTATTTAATTAAAAGTGTAGAATATGAACATGCGATCTTTCAGGCCTACAGGATTTAATATTTTACCTCCTGTAGTAAAAAACCTGTTAATAATAAATGGCTTATTTTTCTTGGCCATGCTTGCCTTTCAAAGTGCATTTCAAATGGATTTGAGTAAATATCTCGGATTACATTATGTAGCGTCTGAAAATTTTAGCCCCTATCAATTTGTGACTTATATGTTTATGCACGGTGGTATGGGTCATATCTTTTTTAATATGTTCGCCCTGTGGATGTTTGGAAAAACACTTGAAGAGGTTTGGGGGCCTAAAAGATTCCTGACTTATTATTTGGTTACAGGGATAGGTGCGGCCGTCATTCAAACCATTATAACTTTTATTAGAATTCAATCAATTGAAGCTTCGCTAACAGCCGATTTAATTGATGTGGTTTACAGAGAAGGTGGTGCAATCCTAGATCAAGGGATGAATTATCAAAACTTAGCCATGGCTAAATTAAATCTGATGATTAACACTACAACGGTGGGTGCTTCAGGAGCTGTTTTTGGTTTATTGTTGGCCTTCGGAATGTTATTTCCTAATTCGGTTATTTATTTATATTTTGCCATTCCAATTAAAGCAAAATGGTTTGTCATGATTTATGGTGCCATTGAACTTTATTCCGGAATAGCTAATAATCCTTCAGATAATGTTGCTCACTTTGCACATTTGGGAGGGATGATATTTGGCTTCTTTTTAATAAAATATTGGAAACGAAATTAGGCTATAAAAATGCAAGCTTACAACAGTCCCATAGAAGAAATAAAATCTTTTTTTAAGCAACGCAGCTTACTGTCGCGCTTGATTTTAATTAATGTTGCAGTATTCATATTAACCAATCTAATTAATTTACTCTTTTGGCTGGCACAAACTGGCGGTGAGACCTCGCTTATGGTAGCGTGGTTTGCGGTTCCTTCAAATATAAGCGATCTCATTTTAAAACCATGGACGCTTTTAACTTACATGTTTTTGCAGGAGAGTTTCTTTCATCTGTTTTTTAATATGATCATCTTGTATTTTAGTGGAAGAATTTTTTCTGAATACCTAAATTCTGTTAAATTATTGAGTGTTTATATTTGGGGTGGGTTATTTGGAGGTTTATTGTTTGTAATTACCTATAATATTTTTCCGGTATTTCAGGGAGCTGTATATTATTCTGTGCCATTACTTGGATCGTCTGCTGCTGTTATTGCCATTTTAGTAGCCATCGCAACTCATGTTCCGAATTATAATATTCATTTAATAATTATTGGAAGAGTAAAGCTAAAACACCTGGCCATTTTCTTTATCATCATCGATGTTTTAAGTATTCAACGAGGAAATGCCGGAGGTCATATTTCCCACCTTGGTGGAGCCCTATGGGGATTTACTTATATTTGGTTATTAAAAAATGGATATTCGATGAACTGGAGTCGTTTTAAATTACCAAAATTTTCAGTTCGGAATAAACCTCGTAAAGCTTATACCAATCCTGGCAAACCCAAACGACCGGTTAGCGATGATGAGTATAATCGAAATAAAAATAAACAGCAAAAAGAGATAGACACGATTTTAGAGAAAATTTCTAAATCAGGATACAGCAGCCTTACAAAGAAGGAAAAGGAATTGTTGTTTAAAAACAGCAACAAATAGTGCTCAAAAACCCACAGAAAAAAAATTACATATTCAGGTATTTACTTTATCTGAACTACATAACAGTTATCTTTCTTGGTTTATCTTATTTATCAGTTTTTATCAGTCCACTAAAATTTTGGGGCATTTCACTTATCGGGATGGCTTACCCTTTTATCTTTTTAGTAAATCTTCTTTTTGTGATCTTTTGGTTAATTATGTGGTGTAAATATTTTCGAATTTCTGCCATTGCCATACTTTTGGGTTTTACACTTCCCGGAAAATTCATTCAATTAAATTTCAACAAGAACCATGATATGGATGCCCAATCTATTTCAATCTTATCATTTAATGTTCATAACTTTTCTCATCATTCAAAAACAGGTTCATTCAACAAAGAGATTCAGGAAAACATATTCAATTTCATCGAGACACAGGATGCCGACATTGTATGTATGCAAGAGTTTAGCTATACTGGGGAAAATATTTATGCATCGCATGCCCAGCTTAAACAGCGATTAGGAGCAGATAATTATTTCTTCGAAAGTTATTTTAATCCAAAGAAAAACAGGGTTATTGGACTTGCTACTTTTAGTAAACTTCCAATTATTAACTCAGGTATTTTTGATTTAGAAGAAACTCGAAAATTTGCCACTTTTATCGATATCATATACAAAACAGACACCGTTAGGGTTTATAATATTCATTTAGAATCTATTAGTTTGAATTATGCTGATTATTCATTTGTAACAGGAATAAGCGCAAACGACAGTGTAGCAAAACCCAACACCAGTAAACTTCTGGGGAAATTAAAAAAAGCACTTGTAAGCCGAACAAAACAAGTATTAATCCTAAAAGATCATATTTCAAATTCTCCCTATTCCGTAATCGTTTGTGGCGATTTTAATGAACTTCCCAACTCTTACAACTATAAAAAACTTTCAAAAAACCTCAATGATGCTTTTGTAGAAAGTGGAAACGGCATCGCTAAAACCTTTAATGGTAATTTTCCAGCCTTCCGAATCGATTATATTCTTTTCGATCCTATTTTTACTTCTTTGGACTACAATGAAATTAATTCAAACTTATCCGACCACTATCCAATTAAAGCCAAATTATCTTTAAATTAATCCAAGTATTGTTTAGATGAATTAGTATTTTTGGATTCAACAATAAAAGCATGAAATTCGATTTAACATCCGACTTTAATCCAACAGGCGATCAACCTGAAGCTATAAAACAGCTAACCGAAGGCATTTTGAGAGGAGATCGGGCTCAAACACTATTGGGTGTAACAGGCAGCGGAAAAACGTTTACCATAGCAAATGTGATTAATGAATTAAATCGACCTGTTTTGGTTTTAAGTCATAATAAAACACTTGCCGCACAGCTGTATGGAGAATTCAAACAATTTTTTCCGAATAATGCAGTGGAGTATTTTGTTTCCTATTACGATTATTACCAGCCCGAAGCATATTTGCCGGTAACGAATACTTACATTGAAAAAGATCTTCAGATTAATGATGAGATTGAAAAATTGAGATTGAGTACAACATCCTCCCTCCTTTCGGGAAGACGAGATATAATAGTTGTTTCATCGGTTTCCTGTATTTATGGAATTGGAAATCCGGATGATTTTACCAGTAATGTAATTAGATTAAAAATCGGAGATAAAGTTGGACGTAATGTATTTTTGCATGCCTTGGTTGCAAGTTTATATTCAAGAAATGAGGTTGCCTTAAATCGAAGTAATTTCAGGGTTAAAGGAGATACGGTTGACGTTTTTCCTGCATATTCCGATATTTGTTGCCGTATCGTTTTTTGGGGTGATGAGATTGAGGAACTTGAAACATTTGATCCTTTAACGGGTAAAACCATAAATAGCATGGATGAAATGACTATTTATCCCGCAAATATTTTTGTGACTTCTAAAGAAAAAATGACCCAATCCATTTTCGATATCCAGGATGATTTGATGAAGCAGGTCGATTATTTTAAAGAAATCGGAAAGCATTTGGAAGCAAAACGTCTTGAGGATCGTGTAACATATGACTTAGAAATGATGCGTGAACTTGGATATTGTTCCGGTATTGAAAACTATTCACGGTATTTTGATGGTCGCAAAACTGGAAGCCGCCCCTTTTGTTTACTTGATTATTTTCCGGATGATTTTTTATTGGTGGTTGATGAAAGTCATGTAACCATTCCTCAAATTCGAGCGATGTATGGAGGAGATCGATCAAGGAAACAAAATCTTGTGGAATACGGATTCCGATTACCATCGGCCATGGATAATCGCCCGTTAAAGTTTGAAGAATTTGAAGGCATAATTGATCAGGGAATTTATGTAAGTGCGACTCCGGCTGATTACGAATTACAATTATCAGATGGAATTTATGTTGAACAAATTATTAGACCCACAGGTTTGCTTGACCCAGTAATAGAAGTTAGGCCAAGTCAAAATCAAATTGATGATTTATTAGATGAAATTGACAGGGTAGTTAAAAGTGGAGAAAGAGTATTAGTAACCACTTTAACTAAGCGCATGGCAGAAGAGCTAACCAAGTATATGATTCGACTTAATATAAAATGCAACTATATACATTCGGATGTAACAACACTTGATCGGGTTGAAATTTTAAGAGATCTGAGACTTGGAACCTATGACGTTTTGGTAGGTGTAAACTTATTACGTGAAGGGCTTGATTTACCTGAGGTTGCATTGGTAGCCATACTTGATGCGGACAAAGAGGGTTTTTTAAGATCGGCACGTTCGCTTACCCAAACTGCTGGTAGAGCCGCCAGAAACCTTGACAGTTTAGTACTAATGTATGCCGACAAAATTACAAATTCAATGCGCATAACAATTGAAGAGACAGAAAGAAGAAGAGAAAAGCAAATAACCTACAATACAAAACATGGAATTACACCAACTCAGATTACTAAATCAAAAGCGTCCATTATGGGTCAAACGAGTGTAGCTAACTCAAAGGCTTACATCGAAAATGATGAATTGACCGTTGCAGCTGATCCAGTTATAAAATACATGAATGTAGATCAAATAAATAAGGCCATTCTGAATAATAAAAAACTTATGGAGGCAGCAGTAAAAGAACTTGATTTCATTGAAGCAGCAAGGTTGCGAGATGAAATTACTGATTTAAAAAAACTACTCTCAACTTAATTATCAAGAATCATTAAAATTTTATTAACTTTTTATTGTAAATAAATATTGTTAAACATATATGACTAGTTATATTTTTATACTATTTTTACAACATTAATACGACTCCGAGTGAGTCAAGCATGACAAATAAACTTGCATTACATGAAAAAAAAGATTCTAATTATTGACGATGAATTAAGTATCCGCATGTTACTAGAGAATTTCCTTAAAAAGGAATATAGCGTTGTGACTAAAAACGACGGCATGGAAGGACTTACCTGGTTAGAAGAAGGCAATATCCCCGATTTAATTGTTGCTGATATTCAAATGCCAAATCTGGATGGATACGATTTTATCAAAAACTTACGTGCAAGTGGTTATTTTAAACACATCCCATTAATCATGTTATCAGGAATCGAAAGTACAGCAGAAAAAATAAAATGTTTAAAACTTGGTGCAGACGATTACATTGTTAAACCCTTCAACCCTGAAGAGTTATCAATTAGAATTGAATTACTTATCTCCAGAAAGTCATAATTCAATCTTAAAATTGAAATTTGATGGACAACGAAAATAAAAGAAAACTTAATATTCTTTACATTGGTGGTAATAAAAAAGTTACCAAAGAATATCAAGACTCATCTTTACTATTTGAGGTCATAGAAACCGAAAACGGCCTTGAAGCAATTAATAAACTTAAAGAAATTGAGGGCTTAGATGCTATCATCTCGGAACTACATTTGCCAGGAATAAATGGAATTGAGGTTTACAAAATGTTGCGAAATGACAACATACATCCCAAAACTCCTTTTATTATAATTACCCACGAAGCTGATGAAAAGAATTATAAACTTGCTATAAAAGAAAGAATCGATGATTTCTACATCATTCCGATGGATACTGAAGAAATTTATACTCGAATCATTTTTCTAAAGTCATTTAAGGCAAATTACTCTAAAGAGAAAACCACAAATAAAAATGTGCACGATTACAGTATCCCCCTCATTAAGCGCCTATTTGATATTTTAGTTTCCGGTTTCGCCTTGCTTTTCTTATCCCCAATCTTTATTATTGCGGCGCTAGCTATTAGAATAGAGTCGAAAGGAAAAGTCTATTACACTTCTAAACGCGTAGGTACAGGGTATAAAATATTTGATTTTTATAAATTTCGATCAATGTATCATGGAGCTGATGCCCGATTAAAAGATCTTGATCATTTGAATCAATATGCACAAACAAATAATGGACATGATGTTGGAGATGGGGATGATTACCTCAGAGAACAATGCCCTAAATGCTCCAAACTTAAAAAAGGAATTTACTGTTCTCCTACCCTTTATACGGGTGGGCAAAAAGTTTGTGAATATTGGTATAACGAGCTTAAAAAATCATCCGATTCATCAACATTCATTAAAATTAAAGATGATCCTCGTGTATCAAAGGTTGGAAAATTTATTAGAAATACAAGCATTGATGAACTCCCTCAATTAATCAATGTTTTAAAAGGTGATATGTCGATAGTTGGAAATAGACCATTGCCGCTATACGAAGCAGAATTATTAACTTCTGACGATTGGAGTGAACGATTCCTGGGACCTGCTGGAATTACCGGTCTCTGGCAAGTAGAGTTAAGAGGTAGAGGTGGTGAAATGTCTGAAGAAGAGCGAAAGGTTTTAGATAATAATTATGCGAAAACCTATTCTTTTTGGGGAGATATAAAGCTTATATTGCGTACGATCCCCGCTCTTTTTCAAAAAGAAAACGTATAGTTATAAGTGATTATAACAAATTAATTGTTTTTAACAGTTTTAATTTAGTGTAACCCATTATCTTAAAACTGTTAAAAACTCTTTAATAACTATTTAGCCTAAGCATTTATTTTTTATTTAAAATAGTTGTAGTTTGTATAGTTAAAAAATCATAATTTTAATTATTAATAATTGTTTAGAAAAAAACAGAGCCCATGATCTATAAGAGTAGACTATTAATGAAAGTGTCCTTATATCTATTATTTATTATTACATGCTCCACAACACACGCACAGTCTATCGATAGCTCATTGCTTTTCGATCCAATCAGAGATGATATTGCAAGTAAACTTCCGGCTCTGGAAGCGCTCATTGATTCAGCAGTTGCTCATTCCCCTGAAATTAAAATTGAAGAATTAAATGCAGATTGGACAAGATATGAAATAACATCGGCCAGAAGAGAATGGTTAAGACACTGGGGGCTTGACATGGTTGCGAACTATGGTAATTATTTATATAATGACAGAGATGAATTAACCAGACTTGATAAATTTTACTTATCTGAGTCGAGAAGATTAAATTATGGTGCAGGTGTTTATGTTAGAATACCTATGTTTTATTTTGTTGATCGGAAAAATGAAATAAATAAAAAGAAAAAACTTTTAGAAATTGCTATTGTTACCAGAGAAACACATGTAAGGGTTATCCGTAAGGAAGTGATAAATACTTATAACACCCTGATGCAACAACAAATGATTCTAAGAATTACGAACGATTATCAGCAGGTTGCTGATATGATGATGCGGAATGCGGAAAATGCATTTTTAAATGGTGAAATTCCACCTGAAGAATATGCAAGACAAAAAGATTATCAAACAAGAGGAGCAACAGATTATGCTTTAACGATTGGTAGATTTAATATGGCATATACCTTGCTCGAAGAATTAGTTGGTATCAGATTTAATCTCATTAATGTATTAAAGTAATGGATTTACACAAAATTTTACAACTGATAAAAAGACATTTGTTTTTACTTATTGCAGTGCCACTATTTATGGCATTAATGGTATATCTATTTACACGTAATCAACCACAAACTTACTCATCTGAAGTAATAATTTATACGGGAATAGCTACCGGATACTCAATTGAATCAACAAACGCACGATCTGTTGACTATTTTTCAACAAATATCCAATTTGACAATCTGATTAATTTGATTAACTCAAATCAAACGATTGAGAATACTGCAATAAAATTATTGGCTCAAGATGTATCGTTGGAAGAACCTAACCCTCAATATATTTCGAGTAGTAATCATGCCGCCCTGCATCAAATGGTTCCTCGAGAAGTAATGAACTTAGTTGTAAAAAATGGGAAAATGGGTCTTGCTCGTGAAAAGGAAGAGCAGATTCGTCGTTTACAAGATGAAATTCAAGGATTAGAACAACAAATAATCACAAAACGTTCTAATGAATTATTAAACAACCAAACTAATACTAATTCCAGCTCAACCCAAGTTCAGGATAATATCGATAAGTCTGATAACACTACATACCATACTGTTCGACCTGGAGAATCTATTTATTCAATTGCATCAATGTATGGAGTTAGCGCCGGTGAAATTGTTGACCAGAACAAATTAGGAAATAATTCAGTTAATATTGGTCAAACAATTGTTATCAGAAAAGAAATCCCGACTGAATATTTGTATCATATTATTAAACCGGGCGAATCTGTTTTTTCAATTTCTAAATTATACAATACCAATATTAGCGATGTTCGAAGAATAAATAATTTGTATTCTGATGATTTGGTAGTGGGTAACCGATTAATGATTCGAAAACTAAACCCAACTTCTGCAAGTGGGACAAGTTATCAAGCTGAACAGCAAAATAATACAACTGCAATTGTAAACCCTGATGATGCCAGAATTGATTTTAGTAGATTTGAATGGGCCTACAAAAAAGACCCTGTAATTCCGCCCTACATCAGGAGTGATGATTTTTACAGAACAGTTGAAAATTTCAAAAACTATTATAACTCAAGTGATGATAATTTCATCTATGAATTATTGCACTACAATCACCCACATTATAGTGTTGGAGGTATTAAAAGTAATTCATCTGTATATAGGGTAAGTAATTCTGATTTCATTCGTGTAACTTATCAGGCAAATGACCCAGGAATTTGTCAGCAAACATTGAAAATTTTAGCTGAAGTTTTTATTAAAAACTATACTTTACTTAAAGCCAATGAAACTGATGAAGTTGTTGCCTATTACCAAAGAAAAGTAGAAGAAGCTGATGCCAAGCTTCAAGACGCAGAGGATAGACTCCTGCAGTTTAATAAGGATAATAACATCATTAATTATTATGAGCAAAGTAAATATATCGCTGCGCAAAAGGAAGATTTAGATCTTTACTATCAAAACGAACAAATTAGACTAGCGGGTGCATCTGCTGCCTTACGTCAGATTAGTACCAAATTAATGGGAAAAGATAGTATTTATACTAAGAGTGACGTAATCATGAAAAAGATGAAGCGAATCTCTGAAATATCGGAAGCTGTCATCATTAATGAGATTTCTACTGAATATGATCCGTATATAGGAAACAGACTGAACTTGTTAAAGGCCGAATCTAAAAAATTAAAAGATGAAGTAAAAGCCCACGTGGATCAATTATACATGTATGGCCGATCAAATGAAGGAATTCCAATCAAGGATCTTTTGGTTGAATACATGAATAACAATATAACCTTTGTTGAAGCACAGGCAAGTTTAACAGTTTTAAGTAATCGTAAAAATGATTTTACACGAATTTATCAAATTTTTGCACCACTAGGCGCCATGCTAAAACGAATTGAGCGTGAAATTAGTGTGGCCGAGCAATCGTATCTTGAATTTTTACATAGCTTTAATGTGGCAAAAATGGAGCAACAAAACAATCTTTTATCTTCAAATATCAAGATTGTTGATGAGCCATCATTCCCATTGCAAGCAAATGCTTCAAGAACTAAAATAATCATACTGGTTGCTGCTGTTTTCGGGTTCTTCATTGTTGCTTTTATTATCATTATGCTTGAATATTTTGATACAACTGTTAAAAACCCAACTGATGTTGAAAAATCAACTAAATTGAAACTTGCTGGTGCATTCCCTGTTATTGAACCTGGTCGTGATACTTCTTATACGAGCAATCGCTTAACTGAAATGTTACTTCAACAAATCAAATTACAGATCACACATAATTCTATATTTACTTCTGAAAAGCCTTATCTTATATTGGTATTTAGTACCCAGCGGCAAACTGGTAAAACAACAATTGCAACAGAATTAATCAAAAAGCTAAGATCGTATGGCGAAAATGTACTGTATCTGAATTACTCAACAGAAGAAAATAAGCAAAGTAGCGATGATTTAGACAGCACAATAACCTATAAAATTGATAACAAATTTGTCGAAATAAAACACATTAATGAATTACTTGTAAGCAACTATTTGAGACAAGATAACTATAAATATGATTATATTTTCTTAGAAATTCCAGCTATTATTTACAATTCTTATCCACTTGAACTCATGGGTTCTGTGGATGTTCCACTATTAGTTGCTAAAGCAAATGATTACTGGAGGAGTGCTGATGTCGCTGCCTTAAAAATGATGGAGGAAGTGTCTAGAGAAAAGCCAATGGTGGTTCTTAATCAAACAGAGCTTAACTCTTTGGAAGATATCATCAATGATATTCCAGAAAATGAACAACGATCGTTCAGGCGAAAGTTCAAAAATGCTATTCTTTATCCGTTTAGACTTAGGGTAAAGATAAGGGTTGACTAAAAAGACAAATGTGAGATCTAACTTTTCTAAAGCACTAAATAACAATAATTTTTTATCTTTATCGAATAACGTCGGTACTGCTATTATTGGATTTTTAACTTTCGTTATTCTTGCTCGCTACTTAGCACCTGATATTTTTGGAGAATGGGTACTTTATATCGCTGCCGGAAATTTTTTCGAAATGTTACGCTTTGGTTTAACACGCACTGCAATAATTCGATTTCTTTCCGGAGCCAAAGGCGATGAAAGAGAAAAGCTTATTGGTACAAATTGGGCACTTGGTTTGATAGCAACTGTTATTCTGGCACTTATAATTTGGCTTGTATTTATCTCTTTCCCTGAAACAATAAAAGATTCCGGATATTTATTATTTTTTGTTTATTACCCAATTCTGTCATTTGCAAATTTACCACATAATATGGCAACTTCAGTCATGCATGCCGATCAAAGGTTTGGTAAAATATTATTTATAAGGATGCTTAGTGTTGGTGTTTTCTTGGTTTTTTTAATTATTAATAATTTCGTACTAAAATGGGGGCTTATCGAAATCGTTTACGTTCACATTTTGGTTAATTTATTGGTATCCTTAATCTCAATGGCAAATAAATGGGATGGCTATCAACATATTTTTAAAGCAAATAAACAAACCAACAAACTCATTCTTAATTTCGGTAAGTATTCGACCGGTACATTAATTGGTGCAAATTTATTAAAGAGTTCAGATCAAATTTTATTAGGACTTAGCCCTTTTATTGGTACAGCAGGCGTCGCTTTATACGCAGTTCCATTGAGATTGACTGAAATTCTTGAAATTCCATTACGTAGTTTTGCTGCAACTGCATTTCCGAAAATTTCAAAGGCAAGTATTGAAAACAACATGAGAGAAGTCAGGCGTTTGTTTTACTCCTATTCCGGAGCTCTAACTTTTATAATTCTACCAGTTATTGTTGTTGGATTTATTTTTTCTGAACAATTCGTATATATTTTAGGAGGACCAGAATATATTCAAACACAAAACATTTTCAGAATATTTTGCGTTTACGGGTTATTTATAGCAGTTGATAAATTTACCGGCATAACTCTGGATAGTATTAATCGGCCTAAAATGAATTTCATTAAGGTTATCTATATGGCATCAGCTAACATACTTGGCGATATTTTTGTAATTTTCTATATAGGAAAACTAATCTTTTTTGTATCAATAATTACATTCATTGGATCTTATTTCTTACCCATTTTAAATTTTGGAATTCATAGTTATGAGTTCACAGTTATGAATATATTAGAAATGGTTGCAATAGTGACCATCCTCTTCACTATTATTGGTATTGTAGTTGGATTATATTACCTAAATAAAGATTTAAAAATTTCATTAAAATTTATATTCATATATGGCTGGAAGTTCCTTATAACGATTATTAAGGACATTAAATCAGTTTTTATTGTTTAAAAACTTTGTAACTTTATCTTTATTACTTTAGCCCAACTTATGTTTAATAATTTAAAACGAAATACTGGCTCATATAAACTTAATAATCCGATTTTTATACTCGGAATTTTTATATTGGCCATTATTTTTAGTTTTATTTTAGCAAAAGTAAGTTTGCAGATCGGAATAATACTGATGCTATTTCCATTGGTATTGTTATATCTAAACAGATTATTTACAAACCCCAGAATCGGCCTTATTACAATTATTATTCTTGCCTGGTGGGCTGTCGGAATTACACGTTACATTCGTAATATACCATTCGGATTAACTATCGACTTGTTTCTGGTACTGACATTGGTTGCTGTTTTTTTTCGCACATTTTATGACGGATTCAATAAGCGAGCATTTAATAATGACATTGTCATACTACTCGCACTTTGGTTTTTATACGCCGTACTTGAAATAATAAACCCTGAAGCTTTAAGTAAAACTGCGTGGTTTTATGCCATGCGTGGTGTGGCATTATATTCTCTATTAACCGTTCCTCTTGTTTTCCTTCTATTTAATAAAGTAAAATTTCTTAATTTATTTCTTTATATGTGGGGAGTCATTTCAATACTGGGCTCAATAAAAGGAATGCAACAAGTGTATATTGGGCTGGATTATGCTGAACAACGCTGGTTGAATGAGGTGGGCTATATTACACATATTTTATTTGGTGAACTAAGGGTCTTCTCATTTTATACTGATGCAGGACAGTTCGGTGCGGCTCAAGGTGCAGCTGGGTTAGTTGGTATATTAGTAGCATTAAATGCCAAAAAACCATTTGATAAAATATTCTTCTTAATCATGGGAATAACCGGTATCTGGGGAATGATGATTTCAGGAACTAGGGGTGCAATTATAGTACCGATGATTGGGGCACTTCTATACCTGATTCATCGAAAAAATTTAAGGGTTATCATGCTTGGATTAGTTGTAATTGCAGGTATTTACGTGTTTTTTAAATACACTTATATAGGATCAGGAATTTCTCAAATTCGTCGAATGCGTACCGCCTTCTTCCCTACCGATGATGCCTCCTTGCAAGTTCGTTTGGATAACAGAAAAGTATTACAAGTTTACCTCGCTTCACGTCCATTTGGTGGAGGAATTGGTAGTGCAGGTAACTGGGGTTTGAGGTTCTCACCTAACGGCTTTTTAGCAAATGTTGCAACAGACAGTTGGTATGTTCAAATTTGGGCAGAAATGGGAATTATTGGGCTAACATTACACCTTTTTATTTTAGCTTATATCCTAACAAAATCGTCCTATCTCATAATGTTTCGGGTGAAAGATCCCGAACTAAGAGGAAAATTAAGTGCATTAGCTTGTGCTTATGCTGGTGTAATTGGTGCTAGTTATGGTAATGGTGTACTCGGTCAAATTCCAACCGGTATTTTAACATACATAAGTTGGGGCTTTTTATTTATGGGTCCTATGTTAGATAGAGAAGTTCGTGGAATTCCTGAACCTACTGATGATGTAGAAATTATTTCCCAATAATATATTCAATTAATCTTTTTGCATGCACCTCAAACCGTTGTTTGAAAGATTCCCATATTCCTCCGTCAAAAACAATACGTCTGGAAGAAGTAATAACCGTTGCCTTAGCATGACTTACTAATTTCAGTTTACCTTTCTTCTGAAGATTTAAAGCCATTGTTCCGTCTTCAGATTCTTCTGTAAAATATTTACTATCCTTTGTATTATTAAAAACTCTTACTTCTTTTACTTTAAACCCACCTGTGGTTCGGCCTGTTTCTGCTACCAATCCCATCGTAAAGCCCATTACATTCAGATATTCGCGGTTACGCATTCGTATTCGTACTAATATGCCAACTATTCGCTCATAAATCCACATTGAAAAGCGACTTACTCCTTCAGGAGGAATGAATGCATACCTGCCGTAAACACCCTTAATCTTTTCATTTTTCTCCATAGGTTTAATCATTAAATCAATCCATTTTGGAGGGTAAAAAGTGTCTGAATCAGCACAAAGATGATATTTTCCTTTTGCATTATCCAATCCACATTGTCGGGCATGAGAAGTTCCTTGTTTTGGTTCAAGATAATTTCTGACTCCTAACTGATCCAAGACTTCCTGTGTTCTATCCGTTGAATTATTATTAATAACAATAATCTCTACCTTTTTTGAGGTAGAGCTGCTTGCCAAGGTTGAGAGCGTACGGAATATATTATCAGCCTCATTCCAAGCAGGAATGACAACAGATACCAATGGATTATCTGAATGAAATTTCTGAATTCGCAGTTTTAAATCAATTATTTCTTCCTCAGTTAAGTCAGTAAATTTCTTATCTGAGTATAAATGTGCTTTCATCCATTTTGGAAGACTTATTCCTATCATAATATTTAATTACAAAAATTAAGAACTAATTTTATCATTAAATGCATGGTATAAACTCTGTTGAGCTTTTACCTTATACCCAATTGCCTTAAAGTGATTATTTAAATCATCAATATTGTATGAATCATATGTTGGCTCATAAATAACATGTTCAAAATTTTTCTTATACGATGATGTCATTGACTTTATAATTGGATATTCTGCACCTTCACAATCGAGTTTTAATAAATTACACTTTTTGTTTGGTTCAATCATTTCTAATACATCCGATAAGGTGATGGATTCAATGTCGACATAGTTAACGCTAACATTTTCCGAAAAAATACTATGGCCACCAATATTTGTTGGATGAATATATAATTTACTTTTTTCAGTTTTATCGCTTACCGCCATTTTTTTAATTTCAACACTATTTAGCTCATTGATATTAATTGTTTCGGTCAGTTGATCAATACAAGGTGGATATGGTTCAAAACATATAATTTTAGCATCTGGATAAAGTTGCTTCATCCTTAGTGCGAAATAACCTGTATTAGCTCCAACATCAACAATAATAGGACTTTGAGTATTCAGATGAATATCATAACACTTATCAATAAAAATCTCAGAATAAATATAAAATGACATAAAATCATAAACCTTAATCTGTTTCCCGTCTTTAAATCTCAAGGTTATAATCTTATTTTTAAAAGATGGAAATAATTTCAGGAAGCTACCAATATAGAAAGCGCATGGGTTACGCAAAGTTTTAAAGTTCAACTTTATTAACTTGAGATTTGTGAACTGTTCAATTAACCAATTCAGTTTAAATGATCCTTTCATACTATTTTAATCTGTTCAATTGGTTAATTACTTTTTAGCCAGAGCCCACACTGTAACAGGAAAATAAGGGTGATTTTTTAATGAACCAAACCAACCTCTTGGTGCCCAGTTCCTACCCATATTAGCTTTTACACAACTTTTATTTCCCCACGAATCTGTTTGAATATTATCAAGTTCGAAACCACATTCGCTTAAAAAATATTTCATTCCTGTTTCAGTCCATCTGGTGCAATCGTTAGGCATTGGATGAATCTTTATCATAAACGGAGTAGCAATCAAAAAATGCCCTCCGGGCTTCAACATATCAAAAACATTTTTGGCAGCGCGATACGGATAAATTAAATGTTCAAAAATTTGATCGGCAATAATAAGATCGAATTTCTGATCAAGTTGATCTTTGCAGATATCAAAATCGGGATAATCAGTCGTGGTAAATGACTTAAAACCCAAATGTTGCCAATTTTCAGCTCCGGATATTTCAAGTGTATCCAGACTTTCAGGGTGAAGTTTATTTATTAGTGCATAGCATCTTTCATACATCACTGTTCTGACCCATTGTTTATGATCGTAACCTACAAATTTCAGAAAAGGAATAATTTTATTTTTATGTTTCTGTATCCAAGTCATTTGCTTAATTTGAAATTCTAATTTTCTGACAAAAATAAATCTTGAAGAGCTTTTTATTAACAGCCTTTAAAGATAAGACAATTTTTAAAATTCATTAGATTCATTCTTTACATCTATGAATTGAATGAGCTTAAATTGCTTTACACAATTTAGCTTTAATTAGTTAGATTTGTATTGGGTTTCATAAATGATTATCAGCATGCGCGATTTACCATTGGTATCAATAATTACAGTAAATTATAAGCGATTACAGGACACCATCGAACTCATTAAATCATTAGAAAAAATTACTTATTCTAATGTAGAAATTATTGTAATCGACAACAATTCAAACGAAAACTTAGATCAATTCACAAGTATCTTTCCAAATCTTGCACTAATTAAAAATGATAAAAACTTGGGATTTGCTGCTGCAAATAATCAAGGGATTAGAAAAGCAAAAGGTGAATATATTTTACTAATTAATAATGATGTAATTGTTACGCCTGATTTCCTGCAACCTCTGGTGAATAAATTAGAGTTGAACAAAAATGTCGGAATTGTAAGTCCTAAAATACTTTATCATTACTCACCTAATTTGATCCAGTACGCAGGATTCACAGACATTCATCCCATCACAATTCGAAATAAAGGAATTGGGTTTAATGAGCCTGACACAGGTAAATATGATTCAGAAAAAAAAACCTTTTATGCACATGGAGCTGCTTTTCTTTTTAAAGCAAGCTTGGTTGACGAAGTTGGGTTTATGAGTGAAATATTTTTTCTGTATTACGAAGAAATGGATTGGTGTAAGCGAGTTCGAAACCATGGTTATGACATCTTCTGCATCCCCCGATCAGTTATATACCATAAAGATTCAGCTAGCACAGGCAGTGATAGCCCACTCAAAACCTATTATTTAAATCGTGGACGATTAATTTACATGAGGCGGAACATTAAATTCCCTTTACTCATTTTCAGTAGTTTTTTTCAATTAATATTTGCTTTCCCAAAAAACCTTGCAATATTTTTGATGCGAAAAAAATGGAATAATGCAAAAGCATATCGCAAAGCCTTTGGCTGGTTTATAAAACATTTTCTTGATAAAAAGATAAGGCATGTATAGTTTTAAATTTGAACATGATAATAGTTTATAGTATCTTGCCATTAAATCAGAAAAGGCTCTATGTTGCTAAAGAAACGAAGGTCAGAATATCCATTAATTTCGGTAATCACGGTTAATTACAATCACTCTGATGTAACATGTGATTTGATTGAATCGCTGAACAAAATTTCTTATCCCAATATTGAAATAATCGTAATCGATAATTGCTCGCCAGATGACGATCCTATGATCATTAAACGCAAATTTCCGAATATTATATTGGTTCAAAATCCAATTAATTATGGTTTCGCTGCCGGAAACAATTATGGATTAATGAGAGCACGGGGTAAGTACATTTTGCTTCTGAATAATGATACGGTTGTTGAAGAAAATTTCATCGAGCCTTTGTTAGAAAAACTTGAGTCTGACCCGAAAATTGGAGCAGTCAGCCCAAAAATTAGATTTTATCATACACCTGATACGATTCAATACGCAGGTTTCACGCCTATTGACACACATACTATGCGTAATTTTTCAATTGGTTATAAAGAAATAGACAATGGGCAATATGATGAAGATAAAGAAACAGCATACGCGCATGGTGCTGCCATGATGGTTCCCATGGAAATTGTTAAAGAAATTGGAATGATGTCCTATACTTTCTTCTTATATTATGAAGAGGCCGATTGGTGTGCCAGAATTAAGAAGGCAGGATATAAAATGTTTTACGTGCACAATGCTATGATTTATCATAAAGAATCAATTTCGACTGGTAAATTAAGCCCCATGAAAATCTATTATTTAAATAGAAATCGATTGGTTTTTATGAGGCGAAACATAACAGGCAAAGATTTTTATATAGGAATCCTTTATCAATTGCTAATAGCAATCCCTAAAAATGCACTTAAATTTCTGATTCAGGGGAAATTTCAATTATTTCATGCTTACAATAGAGCCATTGGATGGCATTTAAAAAATTTATTTAATAAAGAAATTCACGAAAACCCGATGTTATAAGCTGTTTTATTTCGTATTTTTAATCTACTAATTTTAGAGAAGGCATAGATGATAATCATAACCATAATTCAAATTTTACTGCTGCTTTACCTTGGCTTAGCTTCGGTTTACATTTTTGTATTTGCGTTCGCTTCTTTTTTCTATAAAGAGAAAAAAACTTCAGTCGGGGGGAAGAATCGAAAATTCTTAGTCCTAATTCCTGCTTATAAAGAGGATGTTGTCATTGTAAATGTTGCACAAGAAGCGCTAAATCAGGATTATCCTAAGGAATTGTATGATGTTTATGTAATTGCAGATCAACTTAAGCAGGAAACAATTGAGAAAATCAGATCTTTTTCGGTCAACGTACTTGAAGTATCATTTAAAATCAGTACAAAAGCTAAATCTATTAATGAAGGCTTGCGTGCTGCCGGAGAGGGATATGATGCGGTAGTCATTTTAGATGCTGATAACTTAATGGACGCTAATTTCTTATCCAGATCGAACGAATTAATGAATGACGGTGCATATGCCATTCAAGGTCATCGAATCGCCAAAAACATGGACGCTAATTTTTCTATTTTAGATGCCATCAGTGAAGAAATAAATAACAGTGTATTTCGTAAAGGGCATGTTGCACTTGGATTATCTGCTGCATTAATTGGTTCAGGAATGGCACTTGAATATAACTTGTATCATAAAATAATGGCACAGGCAGATACTTTTGCTGAGGACAAGGAATTGGAGTTTAAGTTAATTCTTAAAAAGCATCAAATTGAATATTTAGATGATGTTCATGTTTACGATGAAAAGGTTAGCAAACCTGAAGTATTCGTAAATCAGAGATCACGATGGCTTGCTTTTCAGTTGATTTATGCCAAACGATTCTTTTTTGACGCTTTTGTTGAATTATTTGCAAGAAAGAATTTCGATTTCTTTGATAAAGTAATGCAACAAATGTTACCACCACGAATCATCCTTCTGGGACTTACTTTTATAATCGGAACTGCATCCCTGTTTTTAAATTCCGGAATTCTTTTTTATGCATGGATAATACAAGCAGCTGCTTGCTTTTTAGGAATTATTATTGCGATCCCTAAACAATTTTATAACATAAATACCTTGAAGGCTGTGGTAAGCTTACCATACGGATTCATTCTCATGCTCCGATCATTATTTCGTTATGAAGATGCTAAAAAAAGTTTTGAACCCACACCACATACACAAACCTCAATTAATCGCGGCAATACAGCTGTTAAAAACAAAAAAACTCAGCAATGATTTTTATCGACATATTTCAATATATTTTAATTGCTTATCTTGGTTTTTCAAGCTTTTATATTTTCGTTTTTGCATTTGCCGGTCTGTTCAAAGTCCGTCCGAAAAAGCCATCATTTGATGTCATGCGAAAATATGCTGTTCTTATTCCCGGTTACAAAGAAGATCAGGTTATTGTTAATGTTGCAGCTGATGCGCTAGATCAGAATTATCCAGAAGAATTATTTGATGTAATAGTTATAGCCGATTCTTTTAAAAAGGAAACTTTAGACGCACTTTCCGAAATAGATGTAAAGGTTATTGAGGTTAGTTTCGAACTTAGTACAAAATCAAAAGCGCTAAATGTTGCAATGGATCAATTAGGAGATAATTATGATGTTGCGCTCATCCTGGATGCAGACAATTTAATGCAAATAGATTTTATTCATAAAATTAATCACGCTTTTAATTTGGGTTTTACTGCCGTTCAGGGGCATCGTGTTGCCAAGAACACAAATACTAATTTCGCTATTCTAGATGCCATAAGCGAAGAAGTTAACAATCGTATCTTCAGAAAAGGACATCGTGTGGTAGGTTTATCTGCGGCCTTAATTGGCTCCGGCATGGCTATCGATTACAAGTATTTTAAAAAAATCATGAAATCGATAAAAGCCATCGGTGGATTCGATAAGGAACTTGAACTTCAAATATTAAAAGAAACAAGGATTATTGGCTACCTTGAAGATGCTTACGTATATGACGAAAAAGTACAAAAAGCAGAAGTATTTTCAAATCAAAGAAGAAGATGGCTGTCAGCACAAGTTCACTACTTCAGTAAAGATTTTCTAAATTCAGTAAAACATTTATTTAAATATCGAAATTTCGATTATTTCGATAAAGCCATTCAATTTATACAACCACCCAGAATTATGCTACTTGGGATATTAGTACTTATTAATGCCGCATCAATACTTTTTAATCCCTTTCATTGGATGACAGCATGGCTTTGCGTTTTGGCTGCAGTAGTATTAACATTTATTTTTTCTATCCCTGGTAAATTTTATAATTTTAAAACATTATTGGCCGTAATTACGCTCCCCAAAGCTTTTATCCTAATGTTTATTTCTCTATTGAAGATTAAGGGAGCAAATAAAAAGTTTATTCATACTGAACATACTAGTAATTAACATATAAACTGCACCAAACATGAAAATAGGAATCGAAGGTCAAAGGCTTTTTCGGGTAAAAAAACATGGAATGGACATGGTTGCTCTTGAGTTAATCAATTACCTGCAAGAGATCGATCAGGAAAATGAATATGTTGTTTTTGTTAAACCTGATGAAGACAAAGGTTGTTTAAAAGAAACAAAGAATTTTAAAATAGTTGAATTAGAAGGTGGCTCCTACCCGCAATGGGAACAATTTGCGTTACCCAAGGCAGCGCGCCAAGAAGGTTGCGATATTCTCCACTGTACAAGTAATACCGCTCCTATTAATACCAAAATTCCGCTTATTATCACCTTGCACGACATTATTTACATGGAGAGCATTGCTATTTTCAAAAAAGGTGGAACCTGGTATCAGAAGATTGGAAATATGTACCGCCGATATGTGGTTCCAAAAAACATAAAGAAAAGTAAAAAAATTATTACCGTTTCAAAATTTGAAAGAGATCGAATCAAAAGTTTCTTCGGTCACTCAAAAGAAGATAATCGACTGGTTGCAGTGTATAATGGAGTTAGTGAGCATTTTGTACCTATTGATGATAAAGCAGAATTAGCCCGCGTTAAAGCACAGTACAACTTGCCTGATAAATTTATTTTCTTCCTCGGAAATACGGATCCTAAAAAGAACACGCCTAACGTTTTAAAAGCCTATTCAGATTTCATTAAATCTTCTGACAAAAAAACTCCTTTGGTAATGTTAGATTTTGGTGAGGGCTATTTGGAAAGTATACTTGCTGATATCGGAGATAAAGAATTAATGCAACATATTATGTTAACCGGCTATATTAAAAATACTGACTTACCGGCCATTTACAATTTATGTGAATTATTTCTTTATCCTTCAATGCGTGAAAGTTTTGGTATTCCAATTCTTGAAGCCATGCGAAGTGGTGCACCTGTTATTACCTCAAATACTTCATCAATGCCTGAAATTTCTGGTGGTAATGCATACATTGTTGATCCAAGCAAACCGGAGGAAATTACTGCCGGAATTCATAAAATTTTGAACGACAAAAGTTATCGAGAAGATATCATTTCAAAAGGCTTAAAACAAGCTAAGAAATTCTCGTGGAGAACAATGGCAGAAGAAGTGCTTGAACTTTACAAAGAGGTTTACAAACAAACGCATTAATACTAACTCCTAATTTGACAACATGATAAAAGATCGAGATATTATTGTTTATGGTTTGCAACCCTGGGATTTAGGAATTGCAAGCACCTGTAAGTATACGGCCTTGGAAATGTCTAAGAACAACAGGGTTCTTTATGTAAACTCTCCGCTGCAAAGGAAATTTGCAATGTTTGAAAAACATCTTCCTCAGGTACAAAAACGGCTTAAAATCATTAAGGGAGAAGCTCCTGACTTAGAACAAATCAACGAGAATATGTGGACACTTTATCCACGAACCATGTCTGAATCTATTAATTGGATTAAGTCAGCGGCAGCATTCAATTTTTTTAACAAAATTAATGATAAGAGATTTGCTCGCAAAATAAAGCAAGCAGCGGATAAATTGGGATTTAAAAATTATCTGTTATTCAATGATAATTCAATGATAACAGGATTTTATTTAAAAGAGTTACTTAAACCTGATGTTTTTATTTACTTACTCAGAGATGCAGTAATTTTAGTTCCATATCACAAGCTTCACGGTAGTCGATTGCAACCTCAAATAATTGCAAAGGCTGATATTGCTGTAACAAACTCCGACTACTTTGCAGATTATGCCCGTCAAACCAATCCAAATTCGCACATGATTGGTCAAGGTTGCGATTTAAGATTGTATAAAGATGATGAAAATTTAAAGGTTCCGGATGATCTAAAAGATATTAAAGGGCCCGTAATTGGATATGTTGGTTTTTTAACTGAGATTAGGCTGGATATTGAAGCTTTGGTGCACATTGCCGAACAACGGCCGGATTGGAGTTTAGTTTTGGTAGGCCCCGAAGATGAAGCTTTTGAAAAAAGCAAATTACACAAGTTGTCTAATGTTACCTTTTTAGGAAGAAAAGACCCAAGTGAGTTGGCAGCTTATATTAAAGGTTTTGATGTAGCACTAAATCCACAAATAGTTAATCCAATAACCGATATAAATTACCCACTTAAAATTGATGAATATCTGGCAATGGGTAAGCCTACGGTTGCAACAAAAACTACATTCATGGCTTATTTTAAGGACATTACTTATTTACCTGCAACAAAAGAAGAGTATGTTACTGAAATTGATCGCGCGTTGAAAGAAGATTCTCCTGAACTAGCAAAAAAAAGAATTGCTGTTGCTACCAGTCATTCGTGGAAAAATTTTGTAGATAAGATTTACGATCAGGTAAATATCCTTTACAAAAAGAGAGAAGAAAAGAATCATTCATGATAAAAGGAAAAGATATCATTGTTCATGGCTTGCAAAGTCTAGATTCTCCAATTGGCAGCAATTGTGTGAATCTGGCCTATGAATTTGCTAAGCATAATCGGGTACTTTACGTCAATTACCCTCTCGACAGGTTAACCAGTTTACGCCATCGATCGGATGTACTGGTTAAAAAACGATTAAAAATTATTAAAGGACATAATGAAAGCCTTCTCAAAGTTCAGGAAAATATGTGGAATTTGTATCCTGAAATTATCCTAGAATCTGTAAATCAAATTGGGTTCATACCCCTGTTTTCTTATCTAAATAAAAGAAATAGTAAAAAATATGCCAATTCAGTAAAACGAGCTATCGATAAACTAAACTTTAAAGATTATATCATCTTTAATGACAGTGATTTTACCCGTGCAATTGATTTTAAAGATCATTTAAATCCAAAAGTGAGTGTTTACTACACCCGCGATAATATGCGTGCTACACACTATTTCAGAAAACATGGGGCTAAGTTTGAAAATGAAGTGATGAGTAAATCTGATCTGGTTGTCGCTAATTCTGTTTATTTGACACAAATTGCCAAGGAAGCAAACACAAATTCTTTTTATGTAGGCCAGGGCTGTGATTTAACGCTTTTTAATCCTGATATAAGTTTTGAAATCCCAAATGAACTTAAAGGCATAAAAAAACCTTTGATTGGATATATAGGTGCGCTGAAGAGTTCACGACTTGATATTGAAACTATTGAACACATTGCCAAAACCAAATTGGACTGGAGTATCGTTTTAGTTGGACCGGAAGATGAACAGTTTAAAAGCAGCGATCTTCATCAAATTTCAAACATTCATTTTATTGGTTCAAAACCGATGGAGGAACTTCCATCTTATTTGTCAGCATTTGATATCGCACTAAATCCTCAAGCATTAAATCCTTTAACAATTGGAAATTATCCTCGGAAAATAGATGAATATCTTGCACTCGGAAAAGCTGTTGTGGCAACTAAAACTGAAACCATGGGTGTTTTTAAAGACCATTGTTATCTTGCAGAAGATAAAGAGGAATATGTTGATTTAATTGAAAGAGCTTTGCAAGAAGATGATGACTTGAAAAGAGCATCCAGAATTAAATTTGCCAGTACGCATAGCTGGAATAACAATGTAAATGAAATTTACAAATCCATATTAAAAGTTGCACCAAACATTTAATGATTATGGGATTAAAAGAGAAAATAAATTCAAATCCGAAATTAAAAAAGTTTACCATTTGGGCACTTACACCTAAAAATCAGCCACGCCCAAGGTTATGGGTTAAACTTTTTGTTAACCCAATTATTCATAAAAAAGGCAAAGGTTCAAGGATTAGAAGAAAAACACGAATGGATGTACTGCCTTGGAATAACTTTAGTTTGGGTGATTATTCAACTATCGAAGATTTTACAACCATTAATAATGGTGTGGGTGATGTAATCATTGGTGATAGAACAAGAATTGGTTTGGGAAATACATTTATAGGCCCGATTAAAGTAGGTAACGATATTATGTTTGCGCAAAACATAGTTATGTCTGGTTTAAATCATGGATATGAAGACATCACCATGTCAATTCATGACCAGCCGGTTACAACCGCACAAATCACAATTGAAGACGAAGCCTGGATTGGAGCCAATTCAGTTATTGTTGCAGGAATCACAATCGGTAAGCATTCTATAATTGCAGCAGGAAGTGTGGTTACAAAAGATGTTCCACCCTACTCTATTGTTGCCGGTAACCCCGCAAAATTATTAAAGCAATACAATCCTGAAACAAAGAAATGGGAAAGGGTTTAGTTTAATGATGAGCTCTATCGAAAACCTTTCATATTTAAATATTTTTAGAAAGTTCTTTATTTTTTTGAGATATCTGTCAGACAATCTGTCCAATAACGAATATAAGTTAATTTGGATAAGCTTTAAATATTTGATTTCGAAGCAATCAAATGTGAAAAACATGCTGGTAAAAACGAATAATGGCATATTTTTTATTCGAAAAAACACCATCGATTTTAAATTAGCGAACAGTGCATACGAAATATCAGTTCTGAAAAGGTTTAAAGCACTTCTTCCCCTCTATCAAGTATTTATTGACGTCGGGGCGAATATTGGAACCTACAGTTTAATTGCTGCTCGTTACGGAGTTAAAAGCATTGCATTTGAACCTATACCGAGTAATTTTTGTTCGTTAAAAAAGAATATCAAATTAAACAATTTTGATAATTTAATTCAACCATTGATGTTCGGATTATCGGAAAAGAAAGAACAGGTAGATTTTAATTTTGATCCCTTAAAACCTGGTGCATCAAGTATTCATCCACATAAACGAATGGGTGACATAATAAATGTTCAATTGGAAGAATTTGATCAACTTGGATTAAATGAGATTGAAATGGCTGAAAACATTCTGATAAAAATTGATATTGAAGGAATGGAGTTAAATGCACTAAAAGGCATGAGAAAGATGCTTAATCAAAAAAAGAATATTTGTTTAATTATTGAAACCAAGCATTCAGGTGCTAAAAACATTAAAAAACTAATAAAAGAATACGGAAATTACGAATTTGAAAATATTGACGAATTTAATATGTTAGCAATAAAAACCATCTAATTTAAAACTAAAACTATGATGACACTTAAAATATTATTCTGGGTAGCACTGTTTATCGTATTTTACGCCTATATCGGCTACGGAATTCTACTCTATATCCTGATTAAAATTAAGCGAATTTTTAAGTTGGGTAGAGAAAAAATATTTGATCCTGAATATGAACCGGAGGTAACATTGTTTGTAGCTGCATATAATGAAAAAGATTATGTGGATGCCAAGGTTAAAAATTCATACGAACTTGAATATCCACATGAAAAAGTGAGACAAGTATGGGTAACAGATGGATCTGATGATGGCACTCCTGACATTTTAAAAAAATATGCTGATAAAGGTGTTGAGGTATATCACGAAGATGCCAGAGGTGGAAAAATTGGAGCCATGAACCGGGGTGTTGCTTTTGTTAAATCTCCAATTGTTATTTTTTCTGATGGAAATACCATGCTTGGCAAAGAGTCAATTCGCCGGATTGTTAATATGTTCAGCGATCCGAAAGTAGGTTGTGTTTCAGGCGAAAAGCGAATTTTCCAAAAAGATAAGGATACTGCTGCCGGTACCGAGGGGATTTATTGGAAGTACGAGTCTTTGTTAAAAAAATGGGATGCTGAATTATATTCAGTGGTAGGTGCCGCAGGAGAATTATTCGCGATAAGAACTGAATTGTTTCAACATGTTGAAAAAGATACCTTGCTTGATGATATGATTATTTCACTGAGAGTTGCGATGAAAGGCTATACTATTCAATATGACCCTGAGGCCTATGCCATTGAAACAGCTTCTGCTAACGTAAAAGAAGAACTCAAACGAAAAATTAGAATTTCGGCTGGTGGCTTACAATCTATACTCCGATTAAAGAGTTTGCTGAATATATTTAAACATGGGTGGTTATCTTTTCAATTTGTATCACATCGGGTTTTACGTTGGACACTGGCTCCCTTATCATTGCCCATATTATTGATTCTTAATGCAATCATTACTTTACAAAGCGGATTTTCTAATTTTAATGACCTATTTACCTGGTTATTCTGGGGGCAAATTATATTTTACATCACTGCATTACTTGGATGGTACCTGGAAAACAAACAGATTAAAATCAAAGTATTCTTTATACCCTACTACTTTTTTATCATGAATTTGTCTGTTTACCTAGGTTTCAAGAGATTTTTAAAAGGGCAGCAATCGGTTAATTGGGAGCGTGCTAAACGAGGAAAATAATTTCTATTTTAGATTACAACAAATGGCGTAGATCCAAACCATTCGATTTTTAAAATTGTAAATTTAAACTAGGTGAATTGCCTATACTAAATCTTTTATAATTATCTACTTTTACTAAAAAATGTCCTATTCTTGAAACATTATAAGGGCTGAACTAGTTTAGAAGCTATTAGCGATTTGGTAATTACAGAATTCAATATGCATTCAAAAATTATTAATTTACATTTAATTATAGTTTTAAGCCTATTCATAGGTCTTAGCTTCTTTGGTTATGGGCAATCAACCTGTAACTTAATTCCAAGAGGCACTCAAGTGATTGATGGAGCTGATTATTTACCTGGAGATACTATATGCTTAGATGCTAGTACTGAACCTGAAGGAGAGTTTTTCTTATTCCGAAATATACATGGAGATGAAAATAATCCCATTGTTATTATTAATAGTGGTGGACAAATAGAAATTATAACCGGACATAATTATGGTATTAAATTTCAGAATTGCTCATTCATTAAACTAAGCGGAAAAGGTGATTCCAGATTTCAATATGGTATTTACATCTCTTTTGTACAGTCAGGCTCGGGTATATCTGTCGATAATTTAAGTACAGATGTCGAGATTGAAAATATTGAAATTTCCAATACCCTTATCGCCGGTATTTATGTAAAAACAGAGCCTTTTCAAGGAGATTGCAACAACCTTGTAACCAGAGATAAATTTACCATGTACAATATAAAAATTCACGATTGTTATTTGCATGATATTGGAGAAGAGGGCATGTACATTGGCAGTTCTAAATATACAGGTCAAACTATATATGCTGATGCAGCATTATATCCATGTAGTGGAACTGTTGTGATGCCTCATGTAATAGAAGGAGTTGAGGTTTATAATAATATCGTAGAAAATACAGGATGGGATGGCATTCAGGTGAGCTCAACAATAAGTGGATGTAAGATTTACAATAATACCATTCACAACGATTCCTATAAGGCAACAGAATATCAAATGAGTGGAATTTTAATTGGTGGAGGAAGTAATTGCGATTGCTATAATAATAAAATTTTTGACGGCAAGGGTGATGGTATTGACATTCTTGGATTGGGAAATCACCATATTTATAATAATCTGATTGTTAGACCGGGTAAAACATTTGTGCCAAGTTTTGATAATTCCAATCCAGAAAAACATGGTATTTGGGTTGGAGATGTTGTAACCGAACTAAACACCGAACTTTTAATTTACAATAATACCATTGTTAGCCCTAAATATTATGGCCTTAAATTAGCGAACGCTCAAATTGGATCATATAAAGTATTCAATAATATCATTACTGACCCAGGGACATTTACTGCAGTAGATAATCCATTTATGAACTCAACAGGGGATGATTTCACAATATTTAAACTAAACAATTTATTTAAGCAGCAAATAAGTGAAATTCAATTTGTAAATACGATTGAAAATAATTTTGACCTGAAGATTACATCACCAGCATATAACGAAGGTGCTGATCTTTCCTCACTAGGACTCACTACCGATATTGATGGTCGTCCAAGGCCCTACGGAGGTGCTTACGATATTGGGGCTTACGAGAGTCAGGAGTCGATTAATGGGATTAGAGATCTGGATCATACAAACAAGCAATCAACACTTCAAAAAGTAATGCCTAATCCGGTTAGTACCTCTGCTATAATCAAATATGAACTATCAATTGCTTCAAAAGTTAAACTATATGTTGTTGACAAAATGGGAAAAATTATTCGGGTATTGGTTGATGAACAACAGCAGCAAAATAGTTATCAAATCGAAATCAATAAAGAAATGCTGGGAAGGGGATTTTTTTACATTGTACTTGAGTGTAACTTAGGTCGATTCACTGAAAAATTAATTATAATTTAAAATCAAGTACTTTTATCAGTTAAATCAGTCAAAAAGCTTGATTGAACAGACGCAAAAAAAAATAAATGAAATCAGCAATAAAAAAATATATCCCTTATTCACTCGGTAAAAAGCTGAGAGGTCTTTGGCAAATTTCACAATCAATTTTTTACTATGGGCATAGGTATACCTGCCCGTTTTGCAAAAGCAATTTACGGATGTTATTACCCGGAGGCTCCGACCTTCCCGTTATTAAAGAGATGAATATTATTGGTGGTGGCCGCAGAAAGAACTGTATCTGCCCCAGATGTTATTCAACTGATCGGGATCGACTTATTTATCTTTATTTGACAAACTTTACAAAAATATTTACTGATAATAATAAAATGCTTCACGTGGCTCCATCAGGCAGCTTAAAAGCATTACTTCAAAAGATCCCTACCCTCAATTATCGAGAAGGAATTAAATATCATCAGGGTTTTTATTATTCAAAAGACATCTCTATTATCGATATTCGCCAATTAGATTTCGAAGATAATAGCTACGATATCATCTTTTGTAATCACGTACTGGAACATATTCCTGAAGATCATCAAGCAATGAAAGAATTATATAGGGTTATTAGGCCAAATGGCTGGGCCATTTTACAAGTACCCATATCAACCGTGCTTGAATCAACTTATGAAGACTCAACTATAACCACTGAAGAAGATCGCGAAAAACATTTTGGGCAATTTGATCATGTTAGAATTTATGGAAAGGATTATTCCGAACGATTGAAAGCTGCAGGATTTGAGGTTGAAGAAATTTTACCAAGTCGTGATTGGAACATTGGAGATCTAGAAAAGTTTGCTATAAATAAAGACGAAACATTATATGTCGTCCATAAAAAATAGGTATTAATGAAAAGGTTTTTTTTTCTGTTTTTAGTTTTAGGGTTAGTTGCACCAATTAATTGCTGGTCGCAGGAGCAAAACTTACAAACAAATCCGCAGCTTGATATTCCGTTGTATGAAGAAGATGTTATACAATTTATTAAAACTGCCGAAGAACTGCTCAAAGAATTAGAATATTATGATGCTGCAAATTATTTACTACAAGCAGAATCACAAAGTAAGCTACTAACAGACCCTGAAAATAAAATTCAACTTTATATCAATTTCATTAATCTTTATAATAATGCAGGCCTAAATGAGCATGCGTTAAAATATTGTAGACAAGCTGAAATACTGATACCGGAAATCAATAATTTTGACACTAAACTTAAAATTTTATTACTTACAGCATCTACTTATACTGCTCTACAAGAATATGATACATCAAACATATATTTAAAGCAAAGTTTACAATTAGCCCAAGAGCATGCACAAAGTGAAATGGTCGCTTCAATTTTTACCAAACTTGGGTTCAATCATGTTGCATTACAGGATTATGAAAATGCAATCATGTACTACCAATCAGCTGGGTTAATTTACCAATCGGGAAGCAATACGAAAGAAAAAGCTAATAATGCGCTAGAGATAGGGAATATCCTACTAAAGCAAATGAACAATGAATTAACAAAAACCAGTTTTGAAAATGCTTTGGAAAATGCTATCAAAATAAAACTGAACGAGGTCATTGCTAAAAGTGCTTATCAACTGGGTATAATTGCCAAAAAAGAAGAAAAAATTGCATTAGCCTTAAACTATTTTAAAACAATAATAGATTTACCGAATAATGTTGAGATCAACAAAACTAAAAGCATTACTCATATTGCAACTGCCGATATTTACGAAACCAGAGGAGAAACTAAACTAGCTTTGCATCATGCAAGAGAAGCAAATAAATATTTACTTCAAGTAAATAAATTTGAGGAAGTAAAAACCTTAGATGCCATACAAAATAAATATAAAATTGCAGAGACCAGAAATCAGTTCACTCAAAAAAAACTTAGTTCTGAATTGAACAAACAATACGCTAAAAATGATATTAGCCTCACAATTTCCATTATTATATTTACAGTATTAGCAATCTTAATCATCCTAATTTTCATTAGAAACTATAGAAGGAAAAAGGAAGTTGCTATATCTATCAAACAAAAACAAAATGACATTAAATTTCTTGAGAATTCATTAAAGGAGTTTAATGATAAATTAGAATCAGAAGTTGGGATAAAAACAAAAGACATACAGGAAGAATTGAATAAACGTCTTGAGATCGATCTTGATCTTAAAAAAGCACTTAAAAATGCCGAAGACGCCAATTATTTAAAAAATGCTTTTCTCTCTAATATGAGTCATGAAATCCGAACGCCCTTGAACGGAATTATCGGATTCTCAAATCTATTGGTCACCGAACTCTCCATCATGGAGAATCAGGAATTATTTGAATTTGCAAGCGGAATACAGGAAAGTGGCGATCGTTTATTACACCTTCTGAATAATATTATAGACATTAGCAGGATTGAAGCTAATGATATGGAGGTAAAACTAACTTCATGTAATTCAAATGAAATCATTGAAAGTGTATCTAACCTGTATAAATTTAAAGCAAACGAAAAGAAACTTAAATTTAACACCAAGTATAATGAAATTCCTAATGTTTTAGCAGATGAAAAAAATATCACAAAAATAATCAGTGATATTATTGATAATGCGGTAAAGTATACTGATAAGGGTTTTATTAACGTTATAACTGATTACGACGCAGAGGAAAATTTGGTTGTTATTTCGGTGAAAGATACAGGAATAGGTATTGATGAATCATACCTAAATCATGTCTTTGAAGCATTTAGACAAGAAAGTTTAGGATACTCACGGAACTATCAAGGTGCAGGATTAGGATTACCATTAGCAAAAAGATTGGTTAGTTTAATGAAAGGTGACATAACAGTTGAATCTAAAAAAGGAATTGGAACAACTGTGAAAATATTGTTACAGACCAGTGGTGCTCCAGCTAAGAGCCAAAAAGTAGCAGTTGAAATTGAAACGACAGAAGAAATAGAAGATGAAGCAACAGTAAAAAACAGAAATACTGACGAAAAAATAAATATCTTCATAGTTGAAGATGATAGAATGAATCGACTTGTTTTAAGCAAAATGCTTGATAAAGTGGGAAACAATTCATTAGCTGTTGATGGAGAAGAAACTATTAGTATTATTGAAAGAGCGCATCAGAATGGTGTGATCTTTGATGTGATGCTTTTTGATATTAACTTGCCAGCTCCTTGGGATGGGATTAAACTAATGCATGAAGTAAAAAATAGGTGGAAAGAATATAAATTCGTACCTTTTATTGCACAAACTGCTTATGCAATGGCTGGCGATAGAGAAAGGTTATTGGATGCTGGTTTTGACAATTATATTGCTAAGCCTGTGAATAAAAATGAATTGATCAATATTATTTTTAAGCATATTGGAATTACTGAAAAGAAATAAAATTTAGCGACTTAATCATTATGGATAAATCAGAGGAAAATTTAAAAAAGGAAATTGTTGAATTAAAAAAGCACATCAATTTACTTGAAAAAGAATTAAAAGATTATCAGGAAAAATCCGATGCATCCAATCATCTAAAGTCGATGTTTCTGGCCAATATCAGTCATGAAATAAGAACACCCATGAATGGGATCATTGGAATGTACAACGTTCTCAAACAAACCAATCTGACTGAAGAGCAACAAGAGTTTCTCGACATCATTAACCTATCGGGCAACAACCTCTTAACAATTATCGACGACATTCTTGATTTGTCAAAAATTGAAGCCGGACAACTCATTCTTGAACAAAACAATTTCAATTTAAGTGATGAAGTAAACGCAGTTCTTGATTTACTTGAAATCAAAGCCAAAGGAAAAGGAATTAAACTTTATACGAGTTTTCAGAATCAAATTCCAAATGCATATATTGGTGATCAGGCAAGGCTTAAGCAAATATTAATTAACCTCACGAACAACGCCATAAAGTATACCAAAGAAGGTAGTGTAACCATTAAAATTGAAACCGAGAAAATTGAGAAAGAACATTGCGAGATGAAATTCAGTATCATTGATACTGGAATAGGAATTTCAAAGCATGGTCAGGAAAAACTTTTCAAAGCATTCTCACAAATTGACTCAACCACCACTCGAAAATATGGAGGAACAGGACTCGGGCTCGCCATTGCCAAAAACCTAACAGCGCTGATGGGTGGAGATATTGGAGTAGAAAGTGAAGAAGGAAAAGGAAGTACTTTTTGGTTTACGGCAAAAATTTTACGGAATCAAGACAAATCCGATTTAATTCAAAAAAATGTTGCTCCGTTAAAAGAA
Organism: Bacteroidales bacterium; assembly: GCA_963674935.2. Classification (GTDB taxonomy): domain Bacteria; phylum Bacteroidota; class Bacteroidia; order Bacteroidales. The sequence continues at coordinate 976,053 of CAXXWZ010000007.1, read as the reverse complement.
AAAGAGATCACGCCACTTAACATTCTTTTAGTTGAAGATAATTTATTAAATCAAAAATTTGCTATTGCTACGCTGCGCAAAGAAGGACACAAAATTGATATTGCTGAAAATGGAAAAGTAGCTATTGAACTGTATAAAAAGAAAAAATATGACCTTATTTTAATGGATATCCAAATGCCGGTAATGGATGGTATTGAAGCAACTAAAGAAATTCGAAAAATTGAAATGGCAAAAAAAATAAAAGAGCAAATAAAAATCATAGCCATTACAGCTTACGTGATGGAACGTGACCGCTCGATGTGTTTAGGTGCCGGTATGAATGAATACCTTGCAAAACCATTTAAACCGAACGATCTAATTCATTTAATAAACGGTTTTGAATTTATAAACTGAATGAATATTGTCAACTATTTAGTGGTGCTCATCTAAAGCTCCTATTCTGAAAATTTATTTTTAAATTGAGTTATACATCTGTATGTTTTATGGTTGACTAAATTTTTTATATGCTTTGTGATTTAAAATTAATCGTTTAAATAATTTTACTAAATTGAGCTACAAATTAGGAAGTATCTCTTAAGGTTGAATTAACCATGCTCAAAGTCAACTTAAAAGTGCCATTAATAATTTTTAATAGTCTGTTTTTATTTCTGGTCATTTCATGTGCCAACAATGATATGGCTAAAGAAGTTGAGGAAGAAGAATACTTTATTGAGCATAATTCAAACTGGTTCAAGGTAAGTCATTTAAATGCCAACATCTACATTATTGAAGAGCCAAAAAGTTCGCAGAAAAATGTGAGTTATTTAATTATTGGAACAGATACTGCCATTATGTTTGACACAGGTAGTGGCGAAAATGAAACTAAGAACGGTTATAAAATCAAGCATCTCATTTCTGATCTTACCAACCTTCCTACTAAATTAATTCTTTCTCATTTTCATTTTGATCACACCCAAAATATCTCAGAATTTAACGGGGTGTCATTTCCTGATTTATCATTATTACAGCAAAACATTACCGATGTAAACAATTATAATTTTACGAGTAAAGATTTATTTTTAGGAACATATCCTGTCAAGGTTAAAGTTAACGAGTGGCTGCCGCTAAACACCGATATTGATCTTGGTAACAGGATTATCCAATTGATTAACACCCCTGGTCATTCTCCCGAATCTATTGCAATTATTGACAAAACAAACAAAATTGCTTTGCTGGGAGATTTTTTATACAACGGTGCTTTATTTTTATTTCATAATAACGATATAGCCGTTTACAAAAAAAGTGTTGATTTACTGATGTCAATTTTAGATTCGAAATACAAATTATATGGGGCGCATGGCACTCCTTATGTTAAGTATAGTCAGTTGAAAAAACTACAAAATTTTTTACTTTGTATTGAAGATAAAACTTGCATCGCATCAGAAAGCAAGATGTTGGGAAATGAAGTATTAATTTACGAATACCAACGTATGCAAATTGTAATTTTTCAATAAAAGACACAATAATTAAAAAGGAAAATGACTACCAAACTAAAATTAATTGCAGTTCTTTTCTTACTTATCGGACTTACTGCATGCACACAAAAAGAAACCCCCAGATTACAAATTAACATTTCCATTTCGGAAGAACTTAGAGAGACATTTAAGTCACAAGGTCGGTTATTGCTTCACTTAACCGAGAATGAAGATCGTGAACCCAGAAGAAATTCTGGTACAGAATTTGGGACTTATGTATTTGGTAAAAATATTTCAGAATGGAAAAGAGATGAAAGCATTGTGCTCAGTTCAAAAGACGAATGGATTAAAACCTCCGAATGGGAATTAGATCAAATCCCAACTGGAACTTACAATCTTCAGGTGGTTTGGGATCAGGATAAAAATGAATCGCGCAGCAATGCACCTGGCAATTTATATAGCAAGCCCATAAAGATTAATTTAAATAATGAAAGCATATTTTCAGTTTCCTTATCAGAAATCATCCCTCCTCGTACATTAATTGAACACGATTTGGTAAAAATGTTTACTCTCCGAAGCGAACTACTTTCTAACTGGTGGAACAAACCTATGGAATTAAAGGCTTCAGTTTTACTACCTTCCGGTTATGTTTCAAATCCAAATAAAAAATACCCGGTTAGGTATAATGTTGCCGGTTACGGTGGGCGCTACACCAGAGTTAGTCGTTTAATTAATAATGAGGCGTTTATGTCGTGGTGGACATCGAAAGATGCACCCCAAATCATTACTGTATTTTTGGATGGAGAAGGCCCTTTCGGAGATTGCTACCAACTTGATTCTGAAAATAACGGACCTTATGGTGAAGCTTTAATAGAAGAATTAATTCCGGCTATCGAAAAGGAATTCAATATTAACCCAAGTCCCAAAACACGTTTTGTTGATGGTTGTTCAACAGGTGGCTGGGTATCGCTCGCGCTACAACTTTTTTACCCCGAGCATTTTAATGGTTGTTGGTCGTATAGTCCTGACCCTGTAGATTTTCACAAAATGCAATTAATTAATATTTATGAGGATGAAAATGCATTTTATAATAAAAGCTTATACCTCCGACCAAGTTTTAGAGATATCTATGGTGAACCCGGATTTTCGATTAAACTTGAAGTAGCAACAGAAAATGTTCAAGGTTATTCCAATTCCTACATTACTTCAGGAGGACAATGGGGAGGATGGAATGCAGTTTACAGTCCAAAAGGTGATGACGGTTTACCAAAAGCTATCTTTGATCCTTTTACTGGAAAAATCGACAAAGAGGTTGCAGCTCATTGGAAAAAATATGACTTACTACACTATGTAAAAGAAAACTGGTCGGAACTTGGGCCTAAAATTCAAGGCAAAATTCACATTTGGATGGGAGACATGGATAACTTTTACCTCAATACTTCAATGAGAGATTTTAATGATTTTTTAAGCACTACCACAAATCCTGTTTCAGATGCAGAAATAGTTTTTTCGCCCATGGAAGGGCATTGCTCGAAATATGCACATCGCAATATTTTAGAAGATATCGAAGTACGAATTAAAGAGATAAAGATCTCAAACTAATCGCATTTTTTTATCAAAACCTGATAATACCTTTTCTAAATCTTACTGAATATTAAGATTTTAAATCCATTTTTTAACAATTTATTAAGATTTAGCTGTTGGTATAACAATTATATTTGTGCCATTAGTGATTTAAAACGCTGCTATATCTTCATCTAAGCATCACTAAATCACTGATAAAGAATATCATAAAACTAATCTAAACTAAAAATAGACAAGAATGAGTAAGATAATAAAATTCGGAGAAGACGTTGAAGGATATAACATACCGGTACTAAATGAACGTGAAATTAGAGCATCAGCAGGAATACTTTTTGTGTTCATGTTTGTGGCCATTTTGAATGTTGTTTACACCGGAGATTTCACACTATTGAAATATGCAGTTACCATATTTTTAGCAGATATCTTAACTCGTGTTATTATTAGCCCACGGTTTGCACCTTCTTTAATCATTGGGCGATTAATTGTTCGCAGACAAACACCTGAATATGTTGGAGCTCAGCAAAAAAAGTTTGCCTGGTATATTGGTATCGCGTTAGGTTCGCTAATGTTTGTGCATCTTATAGTATTAAACGCCGGAAGCATCATCACCGGTCTTATTTGTTTGTTCTGTCTTATATTTTTACTTTTTGAATCGGCTTTTGGAATTTGTTTAGGATGCCTGGTTTACGGATGGATTAAGAAAGACAAAGCACAATACTGCCCCGGCGAAATTTGCGAAGTAAAAGACCGGCAAGAAATCCAAAAAACATCTTGGACTCAGATATTTATCGTATTTGCATTTATAGCTTTTATTGTTGCAACCGTTTATATTATGAACGATACCTATAAGCAAGTACCCGGCGATCTATGGGAAATATTAGGAATGTCTGCTCCAAAATAAAATTTAGCAAGTTATTTAATTATAGAAATCCCATCTTACTGATGGGATTTTCTTTTTTATTACGATCTCTATTTTCATCCTTAATTTATATATTTGTTTATACTATAAAACCTCAAAATAAAGTGTCTTTGTTTATTCATTTTCGTCAAAATAATTATTTCATACTGAATAGAATGATTAGAAAATTTATTTCTTCGGCACTTATAGTTTTGTGTTGTATAGCTTTCAGCGCAAACAAAGCCCATAGCCAAACTGAGCCACTTGAAATTCTATTTCTGGGAAATAGTTATACCAATTACAATCACTTACCTGATATCGTTTCCGATTTGGCGCTAAATTCAGGCAAAGAAATTTATGTAGAATCATACGCTCCGGGCGGACAATCACTTCACGATCATGCTTCAAGTTTCGAAACTTATTTAAGAATTAATCAAAAAAAATGGGACTTTATCATTTTACAAGGTACAGGCAGGCGAATTGCTTATCCCGAATCCTATAGTTCTGATCCTTCATTTGAAGCACTTACAAGTCTTAAACAAATTATTCATGAAAATTGCGTCTCAACCCGGATCCTTTTTTTTATGCCCTGGGCCGATGAAGATGGTATGACTTGGGTAGCAAACAGAACAGAAGACTATTTTAAAATGCAGGTCGACATTTATTTGAAAACTATAGAATTTTCAGAAGCGCTTGACTTATCAATTAGTCCCGTTGGATGGGCATGGTACAGAGTACTCTACGAAAAAGAACTTCCACTACATTATTTACATTCGGATGATTGGAACCATCCAAATTCTAAAGGTTCATTTTTAGCTGCTTGCGTAATATTTTCCTCTATTTTTATTGAAAGTACCACCAACAATCCGTATTATCCTTCAGGATTAGACCATGCCGAAGGCGATTATCTTAAAACAACAGCAAGCGAAATTGTACTAAATGACCTTGAATTATGGAAAATCACGCCTTATATTGATTCAACTTTTAATGATATCACAACAGGTATTTCCAAACCAGACCATTTAAACAACCTATCTCTTGATCAAAATTATCCAAATCCATTTTTGAACCTAACAAAAATAAAATATACTATTGATGAGAAAGACAAAGTTGAAATTTCGGTATATGATCAACTGGGGAAAAAACTTGCCATTCTGGTGGATGAAGAGAAATTTCCGGGAAGTTATGAAATAGAATTTAATGGAAATAAACTCCAAAGTGGTATTTTTTTCTACAGTCTTAAAACCAATAAAAAACGAATTATCAAAAAAATGCAAAAAATATGAGTCCTGATTTATTGTAAAAATCATTAAAAAAGGAAGAGATCTGGAAGCTCGAGAAAGATGTTAAAACCTTACACTAAGGAATTAATTTTAAATCTAACAAATTTGATTTTTTAAATTTGTAGAACCAAAAAGTATTTAAACAAAAAATAATATATTAATCAATTTTAAAAAATATCCCATGTCAGAAAGAATGATCAAGCAATTTATGGAAATGGTTCAAATTGATAGTGAATCAAGTAACGAAGCAAAATTTATCAGCTACCTTGAAAAAGAATATCAAAAATTAGGTGCAACTACAGAGAAAGATAGTTATGGAAACCTGATCGCGAAATTGCCGGCTAAAGGTTGTGAAGGTAAAGATCCAATTTTATTGTCTTGTCATGCCGACACGGTAAAACCTGGCATTGGAATTCAACCTGTTCTTAAAGACGGTGTCATCAGATCAAAAGGAGATACCATTTTAGCAGCTGATGATAAAGCAGGTATTGCGGAAATGTTGGAAGCATTAAGAATAGCTGAAGTTAGGCCACCAATCGAAATTGCCATATCTCGCGAAGAAGAAATTGGATTATTTGGCGTCAAGAATCTTGACTATTCAAAACTAACAGCCAAAAGAGGCTTTTTACTGGATAACGACACCCTTGATACCATCATCATCGGAGGTCCCTCCTACTTCACTTTTGATGTAACAGTTAAAGGAAAATCTGCCCATGCAGGTATGGAACCTGAGAAAGGAATTAATGCCATTGCTGCAGCTTCAAAAGCAATAGTCGCTTTAAAACTTGGACGATTAGACCACGAAACAACTGCTAATGTTGGAATCATTGATGGAGGTATTGTACGAAATGGAGTTCCAGACAAAGTTTTGTTTAAGGCTGAATGCAGAAGTTTAAATCATGAGAAAGCTGAACGTTTGGCAAATGAAATGACCGCCATCATGAAACGTGAAGTTGAAGCTGCAGGTGCACAAATCGAGATTATTGAAAATAACCTTTGCAAAGCCGTTGATATTCCGGAAAGTTCATTCACGGTAGACCTATCCAAAAAAGCACTTAAAACAGTTGGTATAGATGCAAAAGCTACATTCATGACTGGTTTTACCGATGCATCCATTTATAATAATATGGGAATTGAAATGGCAGTTGTAGGTATTGGAGCACGTAATGAACATGCGCTAGACGAACATATTTATGTTGAAGACATGGAGAAAGCGTTGAATATGATTGTTGAAATTCTAAGACTTTCAGCTCAATAATTAACAAGGGTTAAAGTATTGAAAAAAGTAATTTTATTTGATTGGGGAAATACCGTTATGCGAGATTTCCCCAATGAAAAAGGCAAAATGTTTACATGGCAAAAAGTTGAAGCCATGCCAAATGCAGAAGTTCTCCTGAAAGAACTTTCCAAAACTGCATATTGCTACATCGCTACAAATGCAATGGATTCTGAAAAAGCGGACATCATTGAAGCACTTAACCGTGTTGGATTAGGTAAATATTTTAAAGACATTTTTTGTTTCAAAGAAATTGGATTTTCAAAACCCAGTAAAGCTTATTTCGATTCAATAATTAAAAAATTAAATGTAAAAACAGAAGATGTTTTGATGATTGGAGATCATCTCAAAAAAGATATTGAAGGTGCACTTGATTATGGATTTGACGCCATTTTATTCGACTTCGCGGATACCCAAAAAGATTATCAAGGTAAAAGAGTTACAGACTTGATAATGGTATTGGATTTGATTTAAGCAAAAAAAATAATTATTATGCGAAGAATTACACTCCTACTTTCCCTGATCATTCTTACTTCAGGCGTTTTAATTTCACAGGAAACTGAAATTAAAATTAACGATAACATCAAATTGATTAAATTAAATGAATCTTTTTATGTTCATGAAAGCCTGTTCAATTTCGATGGTGCCGGCACTTTTGCTTCTAACGGCTTAATCTTCATTAAAAATGGAAAAGCCATTTTAATCGATACGCCAAATGACAATATCCAAACCAAACAACTTGTCGATTATTTAGCTAAGAACATGAATATTGAAATTGAAAAAGTGATTGTGGGTCATTCACACTCAGATTGTATGGGAGGTTTAGAATACCTCAAATCACTCAAAATTGAATCTATTTCAAATTTTCTTACCAAGGAGATTTGTCAGGAGAAACAACTTCCAATTCCGATAAAAACATTTGCCAAAAAATTAGAATTTAACTTTCATGGAGCACAAATTATTTGTCAATATTTTGGAGGTGGACATACCCTTGATAATATTGTGGTTTATTTTCCAGAACAAGAAGTACTTTTTGGCGGTTGTTTAATTCGTTCTTTAACAACACGAAATCTTGGAAATATTGCTGAAGCAGATCTCGAAAATTGGGATAAGACTGTTGAAAAAGTGAAGGTAGCATATCCCAACTCAAAGTTTGTAATTCCCGGTCACGGCAAATATGGCAATGCGGATTTGTTAACTCACACGATACAACTTATCAAGTCTTATAAGAATAATTAATTTTTTTACAATATTAATTATTGTTTTATTAAAGGTTATTTCTTTTTAAAATATGATAAAAAAATACATTGAGGATAAAACATTTAAGAGTATTGATTTCTCAAAAGAAGGCATGCAAAATGGAGAATACGAGAATTGCGTATTCATAAATTGCACCCTCTCAAATATTGATTTATCGCAGATTAATTTTATCGATTGCGAGTTCAATAATTGTGATTTTAGCATGTCAAAAACAGTTAAAACGGCTTTCAGAAATATCAGTTTCAAAAACTCTAAACTCCTTGGATTACACTTTGAAAACTGTAACCCATTTTTATTTTCGGTTTGTTTTGAAGGCTGTCAACTGAACTTCTCCTCCTTTTACAAATTGCAATTAAAAGAAACAAAATTTATTGATTCAATGCTTCTCGAAGTTGATTTTACAGAAGCAAATCTTTTTAATGCTAGCTTTAATAATTGCGATTTAAGAGGCGCTATTTTTGAAAACACCAACCTTAAAAAAGCAAACTTTCAATCATCCTATAATTATTCTATTGATCCTGAAAACAACATAATAAAAAAAGCAAAATTTTCAATCATCGGAATTCAAGGCTTGTTAGATAAATACGATATCGAAATAAATTAAATGAAAATTAAAAATTTAATCAAATCAGGATTGGTTTTTCTGAGGCTGGATTTATCTAAAAACATGGCCTACGACAGACAAACTAAATTAATAATCAAGCAAGTAATCAATCAAAATTCAAATTGCATTGATGTAGGTTGCCATAAGGGGGAAATTTTAGATCTGATCCTAAAACAATCTCCTAATGGAAAACATTTTGCGTTTGAGCCCCTACCCCATCTTTATGAATCACTAAGCAGAAAATACGTGAGCAAAACAACGATTCATCCTTTTGCTTTATCGAATAAGACAGGATTCTCCAGTTTTCAGTTTATTAAAAATGCTCCTGCTTACAGCGGTTTAAGGAAGAGAGATTACGATATTAAAAATCCAGACATTGAAGAAATCACGGTTGAAATAAAAAGACTAGATGAGATTATTCCACCCGATACAAAAATTGATTTTATAAAAATTGATGTTGAAGGTGGTGAATATGATGTAATGAAAGGCGCCAAAAAACTATTGAAAAGAGATCAACCCCATGTGATATTCGAATGTGGATTGGGTGCAAACAATTATTACGAAGCATCCCCAAATGAACTTTATAATTTTCTAACAATAGAAATTGGTTTTAGGATTTATTTACTAAAATCATTTCTTAATAACCAAAAACAGCTAACTTTGGATGACTTTGAATATTATTATAGGACTAATAAAGAATATTATTTTATTGCACATCCTGCTGTGTAAATAATTTTTCACAGGAATATTGAACAAACTACTACACTAAATTTACTATCACTAACATAATAAAAACCATGAAGTTATTTAAACGTATATTTTTTTTCTTTTTAATGACTTGCTTTTCAAGCACACATATATTCAGCCAAGACTTAGTTACTGATCGACCTGATCAAACGGAAAGTTCTGTTACCATTCCTTTTGGTAAATTTCAAATTGAATCAGGATTTCTCATCGGATCAACAGGAAAATCAGCCTTCAGAATAAACAGTTTTGTATTTCCAACTACGCTTTTAAGGTTTGGACTTACAGATGGGATTGAGCTAAGATTGGTTAACCAATTCGAAAGAATCAAACAGGACAATAATTCGGAGTTCGGAATGAATGACCTTGAAATCGGTGCAAAATTCCAAATCCTAAAAAATGAAAACATCAATACCGAAATTGCATTTCTGTCTCATCTAATCATTCCATCTGGCTCTGATAATTTCAGAAGTGACAAATGGGGTACAGTTAATAAAATAGCCATTTCACATTCATTAAGCGAGAATATTGGACTCGGCTATAATGTAGGGTATAATTATTTTGGTGTAGGCCGAGGAGATTTTGTTTATTCTGTGGCACTTGGTATTGGCGTTTCTGACAAAATAAGTATCTTTTTTGAGCCCTATGGTGAAGTTATCGAATTTGACGAACTAATGGCTAATTTTGATACAGGATTAACTTTTTTATTAAAGGATAATTTCCAATTAGATTTTTCATTTGGATTTGGATTAAATCACGAAATGAGCTTTTTAGGTGCAGGATTTAGTTGGATTATATAATTCAGAAAGATGAATAAAATCGAGAACATTATTAAACGACTTAAATTAGAGCCTCATCCCGAAGGTGGTTTTTTTAAAGAAACTTATAGGAGTTTAGAAGAAACAGATCAACTTGATTCAAAATACCAGGGTAAAAGGAATTTTTCAACTTGCATATACTTTTTATTAACATCCGATACATTTTCGGCATTTCATCGAATAAATCAGGATGAAATATGGCATTTTTATGATGGTTCTCCTATCAACCTTCACCAAATATCTGCCAACGGAAGCTATTCAAATGTTATAATTGGCCGAGATATAGAGAAAGGGCAACAACCACAATTTGTGGTTCAAGGTGGAAATTGGTTTGCTGCAACTGTAATTAATGAAGATGATTTTTCGCTGGTTGGTTGCACAGTTTCTCCCGGATTTGACTTTAGAGATTTTGAATTAACAGGCCGTAATGAACTTACAATCAAATTCCCACAGCATAAAAATATAATCACCGAACTAACCAGATCTTAAATTCTTCACCGAAATAGAATGATTAAACAAGTATTTCTATTCCAGAAAAATCATTTTTATTATTCTTTTTCAGATGTCGATTCTTTGCTGCTTGGATAAAAAACACCTAAAATATTTTCATGTAATACAAAATACCTTACCTTTGGTGTTTTAAAACAATAAATTTAATATGAAAAAAGGAACAGTAAAATTTTTTAATGAAACTAAAGGATTTGGATTCATAACTGATGAAGATTCAAACGAAGATTATTTTGTACATATCTCTGGATTAATTGATAAAATTGACGAAGGTGACGTTGTAGAGTTTGAACTAACAGAAGGTAAAAAAGGATTAAATGCGATAAATGTTAAAGTAGTTTAATTTTTATTCATTACAATTTTAGTAAAACAAAGCCCATCATTAATGATGGGCTTTTTCTTTAAATGACTATGTTTGCAAAAGCATTTAAACTCAGTCACCCACTATAGAAAATCTAACTTCATAAAATTTGCTTTAAATACATTCAATTATGACTAAATCGCATTCGTTTCACATACCGGTAATGGGCATTGGATACACCATCGACACTCCAGTTAAGGTTGCACAGTTTGGTATCGATTCGGTAATTTCATTACTTGATGATAAACTGCTCGAGAAAATGCGAGAAATGTATTGCAAAAAGTTTGAAATTCCTTATGAAAAAATCACAGAAAAGATTGAGGATTTCAGAGCCAAAAGAATTACTTCTTATTTAAACTTAATGCATGGCCTTGCCGAACAAAAATTTGAAGAGTTCAAATCCAATACCGAACAAAAAATTGATGAATTAATAAATGCGGCTGAGGAAAAGCGCATCGAATTAAAACACCTGGTCAATAACCTGGATGTTTCAAACATCAAAGAAGAATTAAAAAATGCTGCAGTCTGTAAATTCGAAGGAATAAAAAATTCGACCGAACAGAAAATTAATGAACTAAAGGAATTTTTAAATCAACTCCCAAATGCCACAGCTTTAAAGGAAGATTTTCAAAATTTGACATCGAAATACATTAACCCATCAGAAGTTAAAAAATGGATCAATGAAAAATTTACCATGGGCAGCATTGATGTAAATATCATGACTAAGGTTGATAAAGATAATTATATCAAAGGTGAAAAACTACCCACCGAATTTAATGATGCACATGCTGCTATCAGAGGCTTTGCCAATAGTAAGCTTGAATCATCCGTTGTGCTTTCTGCCGGAATGAATCCCAGATTATATGCTTATATGGAACGTTTTGAGGATTTCTATCCTGATCTAAACGGATACATAAAAAAGAAAATTGTACTTAAAGTTAGTGATTATAAATCCGCCATTATTCAAGGAAAATTTCTGGCAAAAAAAGGATTGTGGGTTTCGGAATACAGAATTGAATCCGGTTTAAATTGTGGTGGCCATGCATTTGCCACTGAAGGGCATTTATTAGGTCCAATTTTAGCTGAATTCAGAGATCATAAAAATGAGTTAATTGAATCTGTTTACGAATTGCTGGTTCAGGCATTAACTGCTAAAAACCGAACTTTACCCGAATCAATTTTACCCATTAAAATAACTGCCCAAGGTGGTGTTGGTACGGCAGAAGAACACGACTTTTTAATCAATCACTATAAAGTTGACTCCGTAGGATGGGGAACTCCTTTTTTACTAGTCCCTGAAGCAACATCTATCGATGATTCAACACTTGATAAATTAATTGTGGCGAAAGAAAGTGATTTATATTTAAGTAATATATCTCCTTTAGGAATTCCGTTCAATAATCTCAGAACAAATACAAAGGATCTTGAAAAAGCGACATTGATCGAAAAGGGAAAACCCGGAAGTGCATGTACAAACAGATATGCGGCCTTAAACTGTGAATATTCAGTTAAAGGACTATGTATTGCATCCAGAAAATATCAGAAATTAAAAATTGCAGATCTTGATAAAGAAGATATTTCGCCTGAAGAATACAAAAAAAGATATAATCAGATTGTCGAAAAATCTTGTATTTGCTTGGGCCTCGGCACTTCTGCAAGGGTTGCGAATAATATAACCAGTAAAACCAAAGATGAGGGTGTATCTGTTTGCCCAGGTCCTAACCTGGCCTATTTTTCAAAAAAGATGAGCCTTAAAGAAATTACAGATCATATTTATGGAAAGGCCAACATGATGTTGCAGCCAGATCGCCCAAATATGTTCGTAAAAGAATTAGGAATTTATGTTGATTACCTGAAGAACAAAATTGAAGAAACCAAAACTTCAATGACAAAAAAACAAGAAAAATATTTCGAATCCTTCGAAAAAAATCTTGAATCAGGCATCAATTATTATCAAAGTTTATTTGGTGAACTAAAAGATAAATTTGGAGAAACCAAATCAAATATACTTCGTGATTTAGAAACCAACCTAAAGGCTCTTCAAAATTTAAAAATTGGAAAATAGGTAAAAAGTTATCCCAAGGCTCATCACAATTTCCCAAATAACTAATTATCCTGCAAAGTCATTAATTTTGTGTACTTTTGCAGCTTAAATTTTAAAATAATAATATGCTGACATTTAATGAATTGGGATTGTCGCCCAATTTACTCAAGGGCATCGACGCCCTCGGATTTGTTAATCCGACCCCAATTCAAGAAAAAATTATACCTATTGTTTTCGAAACTGAAAATGATATCGTAGGACTTGCGCAAACCGGCACGGGGAAAACTGCCGCTTTCGGCCTACCAATCATCGAACAAATCGATGTTAAAAACAAATCAATTCAAGCCTTAATACTTTCTCCTACCCGAGAATTGTGTATTCAAATTTCAAATGACCTCCAAAACTTTTCAAGATTTGTTAAAGACCTTGAAGTAGTGCCTGTGTATGGCGGTGCCAGTATCGATACACAAGTTAGAGCAATTAAAAGAGGTGCTCAAATTGTTGTTGCAACGCCTGGTCGTATGCTCGATTTAATCAACAGAAATGCAGCTAATTTAAGTAACATAAATACTGTAGTTTTGGATGAGGCCGACGAAATGCTCAACATGGGCTTTCGTGATGAGCTGGACGGAATTTTAGAACAAACCTCAAACTCAAAAAGAACCTTACTATTTTCAGCAACCATGCCCAAAGAAGTGGCACGGATTGCAAAAAATTACATGGAGAATCCTGTTCAAATAACTGTTGGAAAACAAAATGCAGGTGCAGATAACGTGCGTCACGTATACTACCAGGTGCATGCCCGAAACCGTTATTTGGCTTTAAAAAGAATTGCAGATATAAACCCTGATATTTATGGTTTGGTTTTTTGTCGAACCCGAATGGAAACAAAGGAAGTCGCAGATAAGCTGATCAAAGATGGGTACAATGCCGATGCATTGCACGGAGATTTATCTCAAGCACAACGCGATCATGTAATGAAACGTTTTAGAGAACGTACTTTGCAAATGTTAGTTGCAACAGATGTTGCAGCGCGTGGAATTGATGTAACAGAAATTTCTCACGTTATCAATTATAACCTTCCTGAAGATAACGAAATCTACACCCATCGAAGTGGAAGAACAGGCAGAGCCGGAAAATCAGGAATCTCAATTGCCATTGTAAATTACAGAGAGATTAACCGAATTCCACAAATCGAGAAACTCATTCAAAAAAGTTTTGAAAGATTGTCTGTTCCTAACGGACCGGAAATCTGTGAAAAACAATTATTCAAATTAATTGACAAAATGGAGAATGCAGTTGTTGATGAAGAACATATTGCCCCATTTATGGAAAGCGTGAATAAAAAACTTGAATGGCTGGACAAAGAAGAAATTATTAAACGATTTCTATCCCTTGAATTTACGCGATTTTTGGAATATTATAAAAATGCACCCGATTTAAATGAGAAGGCCGATACCCGCAGAGACAATCGTGATGACAGAGATGGTCGAGGCAGAGGACGAAGAGAAGGTAGAGATGGTGGACGTGAAAGAAGAGATGGAGGACGAGAAAGAAAAGACAGCCGTGATTTCAAAGGCAAACGTGATGCTAAAGAAGGCAGATTTGGACGTGATAGCAAAGACGGAGGCAAAGATCGTTTTAAAAGCAAAGGGAAAGGTAAATTTTCACGTTTCTTCATTAACATGGGGCGCAAAGATGGTCTGATTGCTAAAAGTGTGATTGGTTTAATTAACGATAACACGAATGATAGAGATATAAAAATTGGAGACATCGATATTAAAGAGAACTTTTCATTTTTTGAAGTTGATGAAAAATCCAAAGCTAAGATATTAAAATCATTAAAAGGTGCCCAATACAGAGGTCGTGCTGTTAATATTGAAATTGCTGAAGCACTCGACCCAAGCAAAAAGAAAAGAAAACGCAAAGAAGATTAAGATCTGATTGTAAACCTTGGCGAATATTTAAAAATAGGCTGAACTTTAAAAAGTTTGGCCTATTTTTAAATCTGGATTTTTAATCAATAATTTTGTTTGATTAAAAGTTCATCTTAATCATTTATTCTAAATTTAACTTGATCATGAAACAAAAAATTACTTTGGTACTATCAGGTGGCGGTGCAAGAGGGATTGCACACATTGGTGTTATCGAGGAATTAGTAAAACAAGGTTATCAGATTTCTTCAATATCTGGAACTTCAATGGGTGCATTAATCGGAGGAGTGTATGCTCTGGACAGAATGAATGAGCTAAAAAACTGGTTGTACACCCTTGATAAAATAAAAGTCTTTAGTCTCATCGATTTCACATTCAATTCTCATGGATTCATTAAAGGCGATAAAGTCCTAAAGAAAATGAAGGAATTTATTGAGGATAAAAACATTGAAGATTTGGATGTTTTATATTCGGCCACTGCAACCGACATCATAAATAAGAAGGAAGTAATTTTCACAAAAGGAAGTATTTACGACGCCATACGTGCTTCAATAGCAATTCCTACAGTAATTACACCTGTAAAAGTTGGCGATACTTTATTAGTTGATGGGGGCGTTTTAAATAATATTCCAATTAAAAATGCCATCAGATGCAAAGATGACTTATTGGTAGTAGTTGATGTAAATGCTGATATTCCATTAATTAAGATGTTGTCTTCAAAAAATGAAAGAGAATCCAAACTATCCATCTACAAGAAAAAGATAACTGGTTTCTACGATCATCTGCAAAGCATTCATCCATCTACCAAGGAGGAAAAACTTAATTATTTTAATTTGATTGATAAAACCATAAGTTTGATGATGCAACGCGCTACTCAACTTTTACTTGAGCAATATTCAATTGATATGATGATAGAAATACCCCGTGAATCTTGTTCAACTTTTGATTTTTTCAGAGCTGAAGAATTAGTTGAAATTGGCCGATTTGCAGCTCTTAAGTCAATTGGTAAATTAAAAAAATAAATCTTTCATAACTGATCCAATTCATGTTGCTTAAGGAAACTAACACGCTAATGCACTTAACCTATTTTTGTTTAGATGAATCAAAGAATTGCACATATTGCCTTGCTTGTAAAAGATTATGATGAAGCCATAAAGTTTTATACCGAAAAGCTAAATTTTAAAATTATTGAGGATACCAAACTAAGCGAAACCAAACGCTGGGTAATTATCTCCCCTACTGGTTCTGCTGGATGCAATATCTTGCTTGCCAAAGCGGCTAATGAAAAACAATTGGCCAGTGTCGGTAATCAAACCGGAGGTCGCGTTTTCCTATTTATGTTTACCGATGATTTTTGGAGAGATTATCAAAAAATGCAAGAGAAAGGAATCAATTTTGTTCGTAAGCCCAATAATGAAGAATATGGAACAGTTGCCGTGTTTGAAGATTTATACGGAAATTTATGGGATTTTATTCAACCAAATGAAAAGAATAAAAGTGTAAATTTATAGCTACAATTCAATTAAACAAACTGAGTATGAACATATTTTACAATAAGGAAAAGAAAAGGATTACCGGTTTCACGCTGGCCATTATTCTTTTTATCATACTTCTGCTTAAATTTATTTTCTAAAAATAAATACCTACTCACCTGTATTGTATTGCAATTTTCAATAAATCATCTCTAAATAAATTCACTTTTTTATTTTACTTCAATTAATCTTTATTGATAAAGCGATATGTATAATATTTCATAACGCACTCATTATCAATTTAAAATGAATACAAATTGTCGTATATATCTTATTGAATGTGTTTAACTCTTACCTTTAGATTATTAAAATCTATCTGACTATGAAAAACACAAACAACAGAAGAGACTTTCTGAAAAAACTAGCTATCGGTGGCGGTGGTGTTGTTATGCTCGGAAAGTACCGCTTCCTTTTTGCAAACGAGGCAAATAATGGAATGCTAAAAGCCATTGTTGTTAATTTTGATAAATGCACTGGTTGTCAAACTTGCGAAACAGCATGTTCTGCCTTTCATCATCCTGTTGAAATCGACGGTGAAATGCTTAACGGACTTGGAAATCCAAAGCTTGGAAACATTCAGGTATATCATCACAACCCTGATGCTGATATCCCGAGCGTTTGTGCCAATTGCCCGGATACACCTTGCGTAAATGCATGCCCTTCTACTCCTGATTCTTCGGGCCATAAAGCTATTTATCGCGATGAGTTAACACTGGCAATTAATACCAATCATAATATTTGTATCAGTTGCGGATCTTGCGCCAATGCTTGTGAAATGGAACGAACCGGAGTTATAAAAATGAATTCCGTGACCAACCATCCCGAACATATTTGTGACCATTGCGGTGGCGATCCCCAATGTGTTAAACATTGCCCTTATGATGCCTTGTCTTTTATTGAGGTAGATATCGAAAGAGAGTTTTTCGGTTTATCGCCCCAGGAAATTTCGGAGCATTTATTTGAACGTTACTATTCAGGAGAGGAGGTCATCAATGGATAATATTTTTGGACAATACGGTGTGGTTTTGGATATAAACCTGAGCACCAAAGAAATTAGCAAAACGAAAATTAGTAAAGCAGATTTAAAAAATTATTTGGGTGGTCGAGGCCTGGGGATGAAAATCCTTTGGGATCGGATAAAAGAACCAGGAATTGATCCATTATCACCGGATAACGTACTCATGTTTATGCCGGGACCTTTTAGTGGTTTACCTATCCCCTCTTCCTCACGAACCACCATAGTAACAAAATCGCCACGTACCTCTCCCGTGAATAAGAAATACGAACATTCGTCTACAATTTCTTATGCAAACATGGGCGGTTTCTTCGGACCGGAAGTAAAATTTGCAGGTTATGATGGCATTGTAGTTTCAGGTAAAGCCAGTGCTCCTGTTTTTATTTTAATAGAAGATGACAAAGTTCAAATCAAAAGTGCAAGAACTTATTGGGGAATGGGCACCGAAAGCTTCGATAAAATTTTAATTGAAAAATACGGAAAGAATTATCAATCCTGTTATATCGGACAGGGAGGAGAAAATATAATTCCTTACGCAAGTATACTAAACACAGCAGCGCGCGCAGCAGGACGCGGTGGTGTTGGTGCTGTAATGGGTTCTAAAAACCTAAAAGCAATCATTGTTAAAGGCACACAACAACCCCGATTGGCTAACCATAAAATGTATTTGGATTTGCTTGATAAGGCCAGAACTGCTTTTCGTGAAGATACAGATGGCGTTCAATCATGGCGCTCTGGCGGCACCGCAAATGCACTGGAAAGTTCCAGCAATAATGGAACTATGGCAGTTAAAAATTATCGGGAAGGAACTTTTAAAGAGATCGAAAAAATCAATACAAAAGCTGCCCGCACCCAAATTTGGAAACGCGATTTTGCCTGCTTCTCTTGTCAATTAGCTTGTAAAAAGAGTGGGTTTGCAAAAGGCGCTTATGGCGGGGTGGTTCATGATGGCCCCGAATACGAAACCGGAACCATGCTTGGAGCCAATATTCTGGTTTCAGATTTAGCCGGACTGAATAAAATGATCAGCATTTGTGATGACTACGGTATTGATATTATTACCACAGGTGGTGTGCTTGGTTTTTTAATGGAAGCCAGAGAAAAAGGAATGATCGACCTTAACTTTTTAGATGGGGTAGATTTAAAGTGGGGCAACATCGATGCATCCATACAAATGATTCATAAAATTGTAAATCGCGACGGGGTTGGTAAATTAGCTGCCGAAGGTGTGAAAGCACTGGCTAAACATATTGGGCAAGGTTCTGAAGAATTTGCCATTCATGTTAAAGGGCATGAGCTGGCTGCCTGGAATGTAAATGCCAATGCCCAAGGCATGATGCTTACATATGGAACCGCCAACCGAGGTGCTTGTCACTTAAACAGCTCAAGTCCAAGCAGACAAAACAACAATGCATTGCAAGATTCGTTGGGTGCCTGTAGCTTTGCAGGACGCTGGTATCGCGATGATATTTCTTATCGTCATTTTATTGAAGCCATTACCGGCGCTGAACATAGCGACGAAGAGTTTGCCATGATTGGCGAGCGAATTTTTAACCTCGAAAAAATGTTTAATTATCGCGAAGGCTTTAATAACGATGATGATCGTTTGCCCGAACGCTTTTTTAAAGATGCGCATACCTATGGCAAAGGAGAAGGTAAACTGGCAACCCATGCCGATTTTGGGGAATGGATCGGGAATTATTATACCGAACGCGAATGGGATCTTAAAAACAGCAAACCAAGCTTTGAAAAACTCAAGCAATTAGGCTTGGAGTTTACAACCTAAGAGGCATAATCTTATCAATTAAAGAGGCCGGTATCACTTTGTGTGATGTCGGCCTTTTATGTCGCACATATCATCTAAAACCCCTCTTGCATAAAATATTTTGTTACATTTATAGTTGGAATTCTGCCGCTCATGAATAGGATTGTTGATTCAGAATTTCAACTCCCCAAAATGAATTAAAAATGAAACTCAAACACAGATTATACTTCCTCTCTCTAATTTTTATTTCAAACCTGGCATTTGCCCAAACGGCCATCGACCATAGCAGAATTGTTCGGGTACTCACCTTTAATATTTTGCATGGTGCAACTACCAAAGGAGATTTTGATTTAGACCGCATTGCAAAAGTGATAATAGCGGCCAACCCTGATTTTGTGGCCTTACAAGAAGTTGATTATAAAACCAACAGGGCTAAATATGATTTAGTAACTGAACTTGGATGGAGAACAAAACTGGCACCCATTTTTGCCAGAGCCATGCCTTATGATGGTGGTGAATATGGTGAAGGTGTCTTATCGAAACATTCGTTATTAACAAGTAGAAACGTGGCACTACCTTATACTTCGGGGAAAGAGCCGAGGGCAGCACTGGAAATCGATTGCACCCTTAATCTAAAAGACACCATCGCTTTTATTGGAACGCATCTGGATCATACCAAAAATGAAAGAGACAGGGTGATACAGGTAGAAAAAATTAATGAAGTATTTTTAAAAAATAAATATCCAACTATTTTAGCGGGCGACTTAAATGCTGAACCTAGGAGTATCCCCATAAACATGCTTGAAGAATTTTGGACCCCAGCCTATAAAAACAATCGTTTGGATTATACATTCCCGTCCAACAATCCCGTTAAAAAAATTGATTATGTTATGTTTTATCCTAAAAACAGATGGCGGGTATTGGAAACAAGCATTATTCAGGACAGTATTGCTTCCGATCATTGTGCATATTTGGTCATTCTTGAACTATTGAACGAATGATAAAATGGCTAATAAAAAAGGGTGATTGGCACTAATCAAAATATTTAAAATTTATCCAGCCTGCTGGCCTTATCAATTCCTTTTATGTTCATTAGTTTATGTAATAATTGATCGAGATGTTCCTGATTTTTAATCTGAACTTTTACTTTTGCCTCAAATTTACCACCATCAGTTTTCACAGAAATAGACTGCATATTTACTTTAAAATCCTTTGAAATAACATCGGATATTTCGCCAACAATACCGAGATGATCTGCTCCTGTAACTTTAATATTTGTACTGTATGATGGAGCCTCTCCTGCATCATGCCATTTTACTTCAATTACCCGATAGCCATACTTATCCATCATTTGTTGTGCATTCGGACAATTCACCCGATGTATGGTTATTCCTTTTCCAACAGTAACAAAACCAAAAACATCGTCTCCGGCAATTGGGTTACAACATTTGGCCAGAGAATAATTAACATTTTTAAGTTTATCGTTAATCATTAAGGAGTTACCCTTTTCTTTGTTACCAACTTTTGCCTGTTCAATAATTTGTTCAGGCTTAAGTTGAGTTTCAACTGTGGGTTCTCCAATTAAAAATTTTCTAATTTTAGGTAATTCTATTTTTTCCGTAGCAACAGCGTAGAAAAAATCAATAGCAGTTTTAAACTTAAAATGCTTGATTATTTTATCAATGCTTTCTTCGTTGTAGGAAACCTTCCAACTTTTAAACTTTCGGCGGATGGTTTCATTACCAGCTTCAGCTTCCTTATATTTTTCTTCAAGTAATGCACGTTTAATTCTCCCTTTGGCCTTGTTTGTAATTACAAAATTCAACCAATCCTGCTTTGGTTTCTGGTTTTTATTTCGAATAATTTCAACTTCGTCCCCATTATCTAAAATATAACGGATAGGAACAACTTTATTGTTGACTTTAGCACCACTGCACGTTGAACCAACCTGAGTATGAACTTCAAAAGCAAAATCTAAAACGGTGGAACCCATCGGTAATTGAATTAAATCACCAACCGGAGTAAACACAAATATCTTTTCACTCGATTGTTTTTTTCGATTGATAAAACCATCCTCAAAATTAAGTTGACTAGGATTTTCCAAGATATCACGAACCTGACCCAACCACCCTTCTGAATCTTTTTTTGTTCCAAATCCTTTATAGCGCCAGTGGGCTGCCTGACCTTTCTCTGCATTCTCATCCATTCGCTGCGATCTGATTTGAACTTCCACCCATCTGTTATTTGGGTCCTGAACAGTCGTATGCAGCGATTCATAACCGGTTGCCTTGGGTGTTGTAATCCAGTCGCGAAGTCTTTTAGGATTAGGTGAATAAATATCGGTTACGATGGAATAAATTCGCCAGCAATCTTCTTTCTCCTTTTTAGGGCTACTTTTAGTGATGATACGGACCGCAAAAATATCATAAATCTCCTCAAATTCTACGTTTTGCCTCTTCATCTTATCCCAAAGTGAAGAAACAGATTTAGGGCGACTTTTAAACTCACAATCTAAACCCTGAACATGAAGTTCGCGTTCGATTGGATTAATGAACTCCTTTAAAAATGATTTTTGTTTGGTTTTGCTGGCTTGAATTTTTTTTACTAGTGATTGGTAAACCTCTGGATGAGAATATTTCATCGAGAGCTCTTCCATATCAGCCTTAATTTTATATAAGCCTAAACGATGTGCAATTGGAATATAGATATGGGTAACTTCATCCAGATATCTCGTTTGTTTTTCCTTTGAAAGGTTTTCAAAATTTCTAATATCGTATAAGCGATGAGCTATTTTTATTAAAATTACTCTAATATCATCGATTAAAGTCAAAAATAGCTTTCTGAAATTTTCGGATTGAACAGATATTTTGGTTGTTTGCAAATTAGAAATCCGATTAAATCCAGCTAAAATTCCAGCAATATTTTTATCAAATTTCTTTTGTATATCTGACTGACTAATTTCTTTTGATTCGTAAAGATTATGCAGGAGTGTACTTACAACAGCAACCGATCCCAACCCAATCTCATTTACGGCAATTAGAGAAATTTCAATGGCATGTGATATATCTAAATCTTTCGAATTATTTAAATCTCTAACTTCTGCTTTGTAAGCCAATTCGTAGGCTTTAGCAATTTTTCTTAACTCACTTTCAGTCGCAAATTTGTTACACGATTCAATTAATTCCAGGTATCTTTCGTTTATTTCCGACCTGCGATCTTCCCTAATCATCATGACTTAAAGTTAATAATAATCTTCATAAAAAAAAGCGTCTATGAGTTCATAAACGCTTTTTTTTGACTTTAATTTTAAGGTTTATTTTTTACTCATATCTTTCCCACCTTTTCCCTTGGTTTTAGGTCCGGTAGAATCAGAAATTGATTCGCGCATATTGGTATCTGCCTCTATATTTTTAAATTTATAGTAATCCATAATACCCATATTTCCATTTCTAAATGCTTCGGCCATTGCTTTAGGAACTTCAGCTTCAGCTTGAATTACATTTGCACGCGCTTCTTGAGCTTTTGCTTTCATTTCTTGCTCAACGGCAACAGCCATTGCTCTTCTTTCCTCAGCCTTTGCCTGAGCAATATTTTTGTCGGCATTTGCTTGATCCATTTGTAAAACAGCTCCAATATTTTTCCCAATATCAATATCTGCAATATCAATAGATAAAATTTCAAATGCTGTTCCTGAATCCAATCCTTTTTCTAAAACAAGTCTGGAAATACTATCTGGATTTTCAAGTACAGATTTATGAGAATCTGCAGAACCAATTGATGACACAACACCTTCACCAACTCTGGCCAAAATAGTTTCTTCACCAGCACCACCAACCAATTGCTTAATGTTAGCTCTTACCGTAACTCTTGCTTTAGCAATAAGCTGAATACCATCTTTGGCAACAGCTGTAACAGGAGGTGTATCAATAACTTTTGGATTAACCGACATTTGTACGGCTTCCAAAACATCTCTACCTGCCAAATCAATTGCTGTGGCTACTTTAAAATCCAATTCGATATTTGCCTTATCTGCAGAGATCAATGCGTTTACAACAGTTGCTACATTTCCTCCAGCTAGATAATGAGCTTCAAGTTCATCACGAATCACTTTTAATCCAGCTTTAGTTGCACCAATCATATTTCTGACTATTAATTGGGGTGGTACTTTTCGCCATCGCATAAATACAAGTTGAAGTAATGAAATTCGAACACCTGATAAAAGTGCCGTAAACCATAAACCTACTGGTATAAAATAAAATATGATCCAAAGACCAAATATTGATCCTATGCCTATGGCTAATATTGCGACTACGTTTGCTTCCATGATATTTTATGATTTTATTTGTTTAACAAATATTTTATTGTTTTCAATTTTAATAACTTCTATTTCTGTATTTTGATCAATGAATGTTCCGTAAGTATGTACTTCATAATATTCATCTCCAAATAGTGCTTTCCCTGCAGGTGCTAACCTTGATATTGATTTCCCAGTATCACCTTTATGAATCTTATTAGCATCAATTTCGTTTACTCTTCCACCGATTTCAGATTTCAGCATCATTTTTTTCCAGGTTTTCGACCTTAAGGAAAGAACTAGTGAAATAACAGAAACAACGAATGAGGCGGCCAAAACGATATGGCCTGAAGTTGTACCATAAACCGAATAAGTTTGCCAAATCCCTACGGCCATTATAATTAAGCCAATGATACCAGCAATACCCTGACCAGGGATGACTAATATTTCGAGTACGATGAATGTAAGACCAATTATAATTAAGACAGCGATAATTGTCCAGCTCATTTTAGATGGGTTTATTTAATACTTGCGGTTAACGAACGATTAAGCATTTCTTGTTGAATTGGCTTTAATTCTCGAAATGCACCTGATTTAACTGCACACTTACCTTTAAAGTGAACCATAAATGCACACTGTTCGGCTTGAATAGCATCATGTTCACACAATTCAATTAATGTTTCAATAACGAAGTCAAAAGTATTGAAATCGTCATTAAATAAAACAAGCTCACGAACACCTTCCTTAGTAGTTTTATTTTTAACAATCGATTTAGTCTTTTCTGATCCCATTGATTTATTGTTTTGTATGCTAACAAAGTTAAATAAAAAATTGAACCATGGAAAATTAATTCATTACTTTGTAAGTACTTATAAAACGCATGAAAAAATTTACCCAATTCATTAAAAAAGTTGAATGCCAATTCTTAAAACCATTGCCAGGTTGGGAATCTCAGATCAAAATGTCTCCCATCACTCGTAAAATGGAGATGGACAAACTCAAGAATAAAATAGCACCCAGAGAGAGTGCAGTACTTATTCTGTTTTATCCGCATCAAAATGAAATTTTCACTGTTTTTATAAAACGACCCAAATATCCGGGTGTTCATGGTGGACAAATCGCTTTCCCTGGTGGTAAGTTTGAAGTTGAAGATTTTGATTTAACCCACACAGCTCTGCGTGAAGCTCAAGAAGAGATTGGGCTTGAACCCAAACAGGTTACAATACTAGGTAGTTTGACTACGCTATTCATCCCTCCCAGCAACTTTAATGTATTACCTGTTGTTGGATATACCCTAACAAGACCCAATTTTATTCCTGAGTTGGAGGAAGTTGATGAGATTATTGAAGTAAAAGTTAGTGATTTAATCAATCCTGAAAATAGTCGAGACAGAGAAATCCTTCATCGAAATAAAACCAAAGTTCAAGTTCCTGCTTACTGCCCAAATGATTTAGTAATTTGGGGTGCAACCGCGATGATTATTAATGAATTGATTGATGTTATTAAAACCTAAACACTGAACTTAATTCAGCACTTCGATTTTATAAGTCACTTCAGCACCTTTCTTTAGTAACTCACTTACACCACAATATCGATCTTGCGAAAGTGTAACCGCTTTCTCAAGTTTTGCCATTGGTAAATCATCACCTTTAAATTGATAAATAAGATGAATTTTGTGATAATATTTGGGGTGCTCTTCTGTTAGTTCTCCTGAGATTTCAATATTAAAAAAAGAAGGCTCTACCCTCATTTTTTTTAAAATTGAAATTACATCCATTCCTGTGCATCCACCTAGAGAAGCAAGCGTCAGTGCTTTGGGTCGAGGGCCTGAGTTTTGTCCTCCAACACTTTCGTCAGCATCCATCATGAGTTTAAAATTATTTATTTCGGTTTCGAATGCCATACCACTTTTCCAGGTGCAATTAATTTTACTTTGCATATTTTAATGATTTTTATTTTGAATAAAGGTAAGACAATATCTTTCAATATTGTCCACCTTTAGCTTATTTGAATCTCTTCTTAAATAAGTTTTATTAGATTTAATCTTCCTTCATAAATGGATATCTGTAATCTTCAGGACTATCAAAATTTTCCTTAATTGTTCGCGGAGAAACCCACCTTAATAAATTTAATGGAGACCCGGATTTATCATTTGTACCGGATGCTCTCGCACCGCCAAATGGCTGTTGTCCTACCACCGCACCTGTGGGTTTATCATTGATGTAGAAATTACCTGCCGCATTAACCAATTTCTTTGCTGCCAGATTAATGGCATACCTGTCTTGAGCAAAAATAGCACCGGTTAGCGCGTAAGGTGATGTTTTGTCAACCAAATCTAATATTGATTCAAATTCATCCTCAGGATATACAAAAATGGTTAATACCGGACCAAAAAGCTCTTCTCTGATGGTTACATAACTTGGGTTAGTAGTGACAATTACGGTAGGTTCAATAAAATAGCCTTTGCTTTGATCATAATTTCCTCCAACAATTATTTCAGCATCTGAATCTTTTTTCGCAGCATCGATATATGAAGTAATTTTATTAAAAGCCACTTCATCAATTACTGCATTTATAAAGTTGGTGAAGTTTTCAGGGCTTCCCATTTTAAATGATTGCACATCATTTACCAATTGTGATTTTACATCTTCCCATAAGTTTGAAGGGATATAAGCTCTTGAAGCTGCTGAACATTTCTGCCCTTGATATTCAAATGCGCCTCTTGCAAGTGCAGTCGACACTTGTTTTGGATGTGCAGATTTATGAACCATCACAAAATCTTTACCACCAGTTTCTCCAACAATTTTCGGATAAGTATTATGCAGATGAACGTTATCGCCAATGGCTTTCCAAATTTTATTAAACACACCATTTGAACCCGTAAAATGCACACCTACAAAATCAGGATGCTTAGCCATGACACTCCCTCCTACTGGCCCTGGAACAAAAATCATGTTGATAACACCATCTGGCAAACCAGCCTCTCTAAAAACATCCATGATTATTGTTGCCGAATAAATTTGAGTTTCCGAAGGTTTCCAAACTACCACATTACCCATTAGTGCAGGCGCAGCTGCTAAGTTGCCGGAAAGTGAGGTGAAGTTAAAAGGTGAAATTGCATAAACGAAACCTTCTAAGGGTCGTTGTTCAAGTTTATTCCAAACCCCTTTTGAAGAAATTGGTTGCTGTTGGTAAATCTCAGTCATAAAATGCACATTAAACCTTAAGAAATCTGCAAACTCACATGCTGCATCAATTTCAGCCTGAAATACACTTTTTGATTGCCCCAGCATTGTAGTTGCATTAAGTTTCTGACGATATTTACCTGAAACTAATTCAGCAGCTTTCAAAAAAATTGCAGCTCTTTGATCCCAAGGTAAAGCTTGCCATTCTGCTCTTGCATCTAATGCCGCATCAATGGCCTGATAAACATGTTCTTCAGCTCCCATATAAAACTGGCCTAATTTATGGCTAATTTCATGAGGTGGATGTATAGAAATTACTTGATCTGTACGAACTTCTTTACCGCCAATAAGCATTGGAATATCAACTTCAGTATTTTTATAATATTTTAAAGTTTTTTTGAGCTCTATTCGCTCGGGAGAACCTGGTAAATAATCGAGCACAGGTTCATTTATTGGTTGAGGTGTTTTATATATTGCTTTTGTCATTATGATATCTTTTTTTACGCTGCAAAGATAATCAATATATTTTTAATTTAGAATTATTCTAAATTAAAAATTACTCATCGAATTCACAAAATTGGTATAAACATTGCTTTCTTAAAAACGACATTTTTTGTATTTTTGCATAAGAAACGCATAAAAAGCACCTATATATCTATCTTTCAGCATCTTAAATTGCATTTTTGCAATTTAACTATGTAGCACTTAATTGCACGATGAATTCAAAGAATTACACAAACTAAACTGCTCATGAATAAAATTAAGACCTTAGAGAAAGTAGCCATTAATGTAAAATCATTAAGAATTTTAAATCAATTATTGGCAGAGAACCCAAAACTTGAGCAAATAATCAGAAAAGCAAATAGTAAATCTGAAGCACTTATAGGAATTAAAAATTGGGCTATGGCCTACATCACACATCGTTCTGATGCCTATAAATATTATTCAACTGGTTCATCCGATCTTTATAAAAAATTGAATTGGAGGGATATTGCCGCCATCCGACTTTTGGATTACATTGATAATGCTGGTCAAAAATTCAATGATTTAAACTTAAGAGGAGAATTGGTTGGAAACAACCCTATAAAATACATTTGGATGGCTGTAAAATTTGGAACCGGTGGAGCCAAAGAAGATTTTTTCCTTGATATGCTCCACTTATTCAGACAATTCAGCGGAAAATCTTCTGCTTATGCACCCGATTCAATTTTATTGGATGAATGGATGGACAGACATCCATCTGGATTGGATAAAAAAATAATTAAAATTAGAGAGAAGAATAGAGATCGAATTATCAATATTTTAATCGAAAAAATAAATGATGGTGAAATCAGTAGTCCGGTTTATTACTTCGAAGCCGGCATGTCGTACGAGCAAAAATATTTACGAATGTTACAATGGTGGGATGATCGACGATTCCATCTTCGTTTTGCGATCAGATCTCCTAAACTACTGAATGAATTATTAGCTTTTTCTCTTGATCCAGACACCATGCTTTTGTTAAAAAAAGCGCAGGAAGCAGGTATTCCATTCTTCATCAATCCATATTATTTAAGTTTAGTAAATGTAAACGAGCCAGGATTTGCTCCAGGCGCTGACATGCCAATCCGTGATTATATCATCTACAGCAAAGAACTAATCGAAGAATTTGGAAATCTTGTGGCCTGGGAAAGAGAAGATATTGTTCAACCCGGCAAACCAAACATTGCAGGATGGATATTGCCTTCAGCACACAATGTGCACAGGCGTTACCCTGAAGTTGCTATTCTAATCCCAGATACTGTTGGCAGAGCTTGCGGTGGACTTTGTGTTTCTTGCCAAAGAATGTACGATTTCCAGGCAGGCAACTTAAACTTCAATTTGGATAAATTACGTCCAAAAGAAACATGGCCTCAGAAATTAGCTCGTTTATTGGAATACTTTGAAGAAGATTCACAGCTTCGTGATATTTTAATTACCGGTGGTGATGCATTAATGAGTACTGATAAATCGCTCAGGCATATTTTAGATGCAGTTTACGATATGGCCAAAAGAAAAATTGAAGCCAATAAAAGTTTAAGTGACGGTAAAAAACATGCTGAAATGTTACGTGTTAGGCTGGGGACACGTTTACCTGTTTATCTTCCACAACGTATCACGCCGGAACTTACAAGTATCTTAAAAGAATTTAAAGATAAAGCCAGCCAAATTGGAATAAAGCAATTCTTTATTCAAACTCATATTCAGTCGGCAATGGAAATTACGCCGGAAGCTAAGATTGCTATTGAACGTTTAATCTCTGCTGGTTGGACAGTTACCAACCAATTGGTTTTCACGGTAGCATCTTCAAGAAGAGGACATACGGCTAAACTGCGAAAAGTTCTTAGTGATATTGGGGTAATTCCTTATTACACTTTTGGAGTTAAAGGTTATATGGAAAATTATCACAATTTTACAACCATGGCCAGGTTGGTTCAGGAGCAGTCTGAAGAAAAGCAAATTGGTCACCCTCCAAAAGATTTTTATGATAAAATCGACGACGATGCACTTGATTCAGCTGATGTTATTTCGAAAATCAAAAAGCTCAGAAAAGATGCAAAAATTCCATTTTTGGCCACAGACAGAAGTGTGCTAAATCTTCCAGGAATTGGAAAGAGTTTAAATTACCGAACCATAGGGCTTACCAGACACGGTCGTCGAATTTTGCAATTTGATCATGATAAGAACCGGAATCACAGCCCCATCATTAGTAAAATGGAAAAGGTGATCATTATTGAATCAAAATCAACGGCTCAATACATTAGACAGTTGGAGGAGATGGGCGAGAATGTAGCTGATTACGAAAGTATTTATGGTTACTCAATTGGGGAAACAGATCCAATAAATCCTTTGTACAAATATCCTGAATACGATTATAAACTTACAGACAAAGTTTCTAACTTCACCATGGATGAGTTTCCTGAAGATGTTGATGATATATAGAATGGGAGCGACTTATTCAAAAAAACTCTCATAACTAGGGTAAAAGAAATCTTTTTCAGATACCTCCTTAGAAAAAACAATAAATTTAGCTACTGATTCTGAACAAAGTTGATCTTCAGAATCAAATAATTGAACTTTAATTTTAGCAATATTTCTGCTAAAGTCTTCAATTCTTGCCTTTAATTTTATTTTGCCTTTATTGGTATAAACAGGTCGACGATACTTGGTTTCCAAACGAGAAGTTACTCCAGCAGTTTTTAATTTAATTTGGACGCACCAACTTGAAATCTCATCCATTAAAGTGGCTTGAATACCTCCATGAAGTATGTTGTGGTAACCCTGAAAGTCAGGTTTTGGTTGCCATTCAGAAATAACAAAATCATCCTTTTCGTAAAAATTCATTTGCAAACCATTGATATTGTGTTTTGAACATGCAAAACATTGATGCTCCTCAAGTTTATCATAAGGATTCAAAATCTCTCTTTTCATTAAAATATGTAAAAGTTAATAATGATATGAATTCCTATTCAAAATTACAGAATTTAACTGGAAAGCAATCGGAATATTAAGGATAATTATAAAGCGATTTACGCTTTAACTTCAACAACTCCATTTAGATCGAAGGCAGAAGTAGACACAATGCGAACATTATAAAACTCGCCAATCTTGCATTGGCTATCTTGCTTTGAAATTAAAACTTCATTGTCAACTTCAGGAGAATCGTATTCAGTTCTGCCAATATAAAAATCACCTTCCTCTCGGTCGATCAACGTCTTGAAAACCTTCCCAATTTTTTCTTGATTTAAATCGAAAGAAATTTGTTCCTGAATTTCCATCAATTCCTCCATTCGATCGTTTTTGGTCTTTTCATCCACATTATCCTCCAATCTATATGCACGTGTATCTTCTTCGTGAGAATAGGTAAAAACGCCCAGTCTTTCAAATTTTGTGGCTTTAACAAACTCTAATAATTTCTCAAAATCTTCTCTGCTTTCGTTTGGAAATCCAACAATCAAAGTAGTTCTGAAGGAAACATCAGGAATTTTAGTTCTAATTCTTTTTATTAATGATTCAACCTGATTAGGAGAACTCCAACGACGCATCGCTTTAAGAATAGGCGCACTAATATGTTGCAATGGAATATCGATATAATTGCAAATATTTTCATGTTTATTAATCACTTCCAAAAGCTCAAACGGAAAATCTGTTGGATAGGTATAATGCAATCTGATCCATTCCAAATTTGGAATATCAGCGAGTTCGTTCAACAACTGTGGAAGTCTTCTTTCATGATACAAGTCGAGTCCATAGTAGGTTAAATCCTGCGCAATGAGAATTAATTCTTTAACTCCATTCTCAACCAATAATTTAGCCTCGTGAACAATAGCCTCAATTGATTTTGATTTATGCTTACCACGGATGAGTGGAATCGCACAAAATGAACAGGTGCGATCACAACCTTCTGAAATCTTTATATAAGCAAAATGTTTTGGGGTTGTTTGTAATCGTTCGCCAACAAGTTCTTTTTTATACTTGGCTCCCAAGTCCTCAATTATTTTTGGAATATCATTAACTCCATAATAGCCATCCACATTAGTCATTTCTTCCTTCAATTCCTTCTCGTAACGCTGACTTAAACAACCCATTACATAAACAGCTTTTATCAAACCTGCTTTTTTTGCCTCAAGGTATTGTAAAATAGTATCGATTGATTCTTGCTTTGCATCAGCAATAAATCCACAGGTATTGATTACTACAATATCTGATGGGTCATTTGAATTATGAGTAACAGATAGTTGGTTCATTTGAAGTTGCTTCATCAAATGCTCAGAATCAACAAGATTTTTTGAACAACCGAGGGTGATTACATTGATGTTAGATTTTTTATTTCGGGTTTTCACAAATTATTTATTAAAGAGTGTCTCGACATATTTATAGCGGTCAAATAGTTGTAAATCTTCCATTTGTTCACCAATCCCAATATACTTTACAGGAATTTTAAATTCGTCGGATATGCCGATGGCAACGCCACCTTTGGCGGTT
Source organism: Bacteroidales bacterium (assembly GCA_963674935.2). Classification (GTDB taxonomy): domain Bacteria; phylum Bacteroidota; class Bacteroidia; order Bacteroidales. Next base: position 944,491 of record CAXXWZ010000007.1, on the reverse strand, counting down.
CCATCAAGTTTTGTTAACGCCAATGCATTTACTTCGGTAGCAGCAGTAAACTGCCTGGCCTGTTCAATGGCATTTTGACCTGTGGAAGCATCAAGAATCAGCAAGATTTCGTGAGGTGCATCCGGGATGACTTTCTGCATTACATTTTTAATTTTAGAAAGCTCATTCATTAAATTTATTTTATTATGTAATCGCCCGGCGGTATCGATGATCACAACATCAGCTTTACTTGCTACTGCTGATTTTAGTGTATCAAATGCTACAGAAGCTGGATCTGCGCCCATCCCCTGACTAACGATAGGCACTCCTACTCTTTCCGACCAAATAGTTAGCTGATCAACAGCAGCAGCTCTAAAAGTATCTGCCGCTCCTAATATAACCGATTTCCCTGCTAGCTTAAACTGATGAGCGAGCTTACCAATGGTAGTTGTTTTACCTACCCCATTAACACCTACAACCATGATTACATATGGAGTTTGCACACCTTTTAAATCAAATCCTGTTGATTCACCCAATTCATTTTCTTTAAGCAAAGCAGCAATTTCTTCCTTCAAAATCATATTTAATTCTGAAGTTCCCAAATATTTATCTCGGCCAATACGTTCCTCGATGCGCTCAATAATTTTCAGGGTGGTACTCACACCAACATCTGAAGTAACTAAAACTTCTTCCAAATTGTCTAAAACTTCATCGTCAACCTTAGATTTACCAACAATTGCTTTCGAAATTTTAGAAAACACACTTTCTCTTGTTTTCTCTAAACCTTTATCGAGTTTAGGTTTATTTTTATCTTTTGAAAAGCGACTAAATACACTCATTGATAATTGTATTAAAAAAAAAGCTTCTTCCTAAGCGGAAAAAGCTTCTTTGTATCATTCGAAATGATCATTTATTTTTTCAAGAATTCTTTTACCTGATCGTTTGCAACAATAGTTTCTTTAAATGAGTAAGCACCCGATTTTGGTGACTTTACCATTCGTACTACTTTAGCAAAATCTTTACTTGCTGATTGTAAACTCGCAACTACTTTCTTAGCCATAACTTAATTATTTTATTTCTTTATGAACAGTCATCTTTTTCAAAATCGGATTGAATTTTTTGATTTCAAGTCGATCTGGAGTATTTTTTTTGTTTTTGGTAGAAATATATCTTGAGGTACCAGGCATTCCGCTAGCTTTGTGCTCAGTACACTCTAAAATTATCTGCCCTCTTGCGTCTTTATTCTTCTTTGCCATTTTAACTTACTTTATTTTTTCGGACTGCAAAATTATTAATTCTCAAAATAATATCCTAGTATTAAATGTGATTTTTTGCAGTAATTTCTATTGACTATAATTATTGTATAATTTATTTCTTAGCAGGTGATCAACAATTACCAATGCCGCCATCGACTCAACAATGGGTACAGCACGTGGCACCACGCATGGATCATGCCTCCCTTGCGCCTTAAAATCAATATTTTCACCATCTTTTCCAACGGTTTGCTGTTGCTTCATAATCGTAGCTACAGGTTTGAAAGCAACATCAAAATAAATTCTTTCTCCATTAGAAATCCCACCTTGAATTCCACCCGAATAATTAGTTTTTGTTACAATCTTTCCATCTTTATTTCTGAAAGAGTCATTTAACTCTGAACCTCTCATGGCAGAACTTTTAAAGCCATGACCAAATTCAAATCCTTTAACTGCATTTATACTGAGCATGGCTTTTCCAAGATCGGCATGTAATTTATCGAAAACAGGTTCACCAAGCCCAGCAGGACAATTTTCAATGATACAGCTTACGATTCCACCTGTTGAATCACCGTCTTTTTGCAACGCTTCAACCAGTGTAATCATTTCATCAGAAGTAGCAATATTAGGACATCTTACCATGGAATTTTCAATCGCTTCAAAGGTTATTTCTGTAGAATCTTCCTTCATTGAAACATTACCAATTTGTGAAACGTAGCCTAATATTTCAATATTAAATTCTCTCAAAATCAATTTTGCGACCGCACCTGCCACAACTCTGGTTGCAGTTTCTCGTGCAGATGACCTTCCTCCTCCTCTATGGTCTCTGATTCCATACTTTTTATCGTAGGTATAATCGGCGTGAGAAGGTCTGTAGATATTTTTTAGGTGATCATAATCTGTTGATTGCTGATCTTTATTTTTAATGATAAATCCGATTGGTGTACCTGTGCTTTTTCCGTCAAAAATGCCGGACAAGAATTCAACAGTATCAGCCTCTGATCTTGGGGTTGTAATCTTAGACTGTCCTGGTTTTCTTCGATCTAGTTCGGACTGAACAAAATCTGTATCAACAGTTATGCCAGGAGGACAACCATCGATAATACCACCGATTGCTGTACCATGCGACTCTCCGAATGAGGTGAACGTAAATATTTTACCGAAGGAATTTCCAGCCATGATTTCTGGTCTTTTAAACTATTTTAAGGATTGTATTTTTAGCTAATTTCTGAAGAATTAATAACCTTTAATTTTGCTTGCATTACTTCTAAATCTTTCTTCGCATTCTCAATTTTTTTCTCAAATTCAATCTTTAGTAAGTTTGCATTTTTTGACTCTGCAAAAAATCCCATGTTATTTTCCCACAGGTTTATATCTTCCTTCATCTTGGTAATTTTATTTGTAAGGAAGATGCGTTCTTTATAAATAAAATTTCGAGAATTTGAACTTTCACTTAGATTCTCAATTTTTGATTTATAGTTTATTGTATTAATCTCAACCTGGTTTATCTTCAATTTCTCAAGATGAGAATTAACAACTTTTCGAAATTCATTTTGAAGTGATTCTTTCTCTTTTATTGGCACATGTCCAATATCCATCCATTCGCGTTGAAAGTTTTTAAAAACTCCCAGATTCTTTTTTTTGTCGTCACCAAAGCTATAATCTTTAATTTTTTGAATTAGCTCTTTTTTAAGCTTAAAATTGCTTTCTTCATGAACATGAATATTGGCATAATACTCAGCTTTATTACTAAAGAACTTATCGCAAGCTGCTCTAAATCTTTTCCAAACTTTATCAGAATATTTTTTGGGAACAGGCCCAATTGTTTTCCATTCTTTTTGAAAATTAATTAGATCGATGGTGGTTTTTTTCCAATCATCACTATCCATAAGACTTTCGGCTTGCAGACACAAATCAAGTTTTTTATTATAGTTATTTAATTGTTGTTCTTTTAATTTACCATAAAATTCTTTTTTTACATCGAAAAATGAATTCAAAACTGCCTTAAAACGCCTCCAAATCTCATCATTATGTTTTTTTGGAGCGGGACCAATTGTTTTCCAAACTTCAAGTAATTTATTAACCTTATCTGTTTGTTCTTGCCATTCTTTAAGAGTATTTAACTCAACTTCAAGTAATTCTTCAGCTTGCTCACAAAGGTTAGTTTTGGCTTCTAGATTTTTCAATTGTTCTTCGTGCAAATCAGAATAAAATTCTCTGCGACGTTCATTAATTTTATCTGTTGCCTGTTTAAATCTTTCCCAAATTTCCTCCTTAACCTCCATCGGAACCGGACCTATTTTTTTCCAATGATCATGAAAATTTTGTAGTTCTTTGAATGATTTAGTAATTGAAGGTTCAAGAAGTAATTCTTCCGTTTTTTCACAAAGCTCAACTTTAGCCTCAAGATTCTTTTTTAAATCCAGATCACGTAATTCTTTATTAATCTTTACTTTATCAAAGAACATTTCTATAAGAAAATGATAACTCTGCCACAAATTATTTATTTCAGCTTGTGGAACGATTCCTATTTCTTTCCACTTTTCCTGCAATACTTTAAATTCATCGTAGGTTTTCTTCAGGGTTTCTTCCGAATTATTTAGAGCTTTTAAATCTTCAAGAATTTGCTTCTTTAAATCCAGGTTTTTAAGTTTTAATTCTTCCTGACTTTTATTAAACTTTGCTTTATTATGTTTGTAAATATCAAATAAAACTTTAAACTTATCTTCCAGATTATCACTAACATGTTCATACTCCTCTATGTTGCCACCATCAGATATGAACTGTTCCTTTTTCTTCTCGCGTTCAATTTTGTTCAATTTCAAAAAGAGAACCTTAATTGTGGCTACTTTCTTCTTTATAAGCGAAATATCAGTTTCCTTTACAATTTGTTCAAGAAGATCGACCAATTGATCACGTGAATATGTTTCTATTTCTGTATCTGCTATATCTAATGCTGGTTGCTTTTCTTCAACATCTTTAACTTCTGTTACATCTTTATCAGCTGAGGGATTTTTTTCGGCCTCAATCACCTTTCCTTCTTGAGGTGTTTGTTCCGATTTTTCAATAATAGATTCAGATTCTGAGGGGGCGAGAATGGTTTCTTTCTCCTTTTTTTCAGGCTTAAGCTCTGGGGCTGATTTTGAAACTTCTACTTCAACATTTTTATTCTCTGTATCTGAAATTTGAGTTTCTTCTGCCTGAATCTCCTGTTGAACTTTCTCGCTTGTGGGAGTTGACTGTTCTTCAGCATTCACTTCACTTATCAACGCTTTTGGTTGATCTTCTGCATTTTTAACTTCTAACGCGTCCTTCTCAGGTGTTGACTTTTCCTTATTCATAATTCCTGTATTAACAGTTGTAGAATTCTTTTTCCAGATTCAAGCCGGAAATTCGATAATGTTCAAATTAATTACATATAAAATATAGAGTTCATTATATTTGAAGTACTTCAAAACATAATGATTAGCTCAACTTCAATTGCAAAAATAACAATTAATTGCAATGTTAATCAAATGAAATAATTTTTATTTCACAAAATAAAACGTATAAAACAAGGAGTTTTTATGATCTAAATTTATTCTAATCCAAACTTATTAAATAGGATATAACCGATATTAAACATTAACGAGAATGAATCTTTTCGTTTGTCGTAATAATTTAAGGCCAAACTAATTGGGCCGATTCGTGTTTGATAAACCATTGAAACCGATGCCATATATGCCTGTGTATCTATATTATCGCCATAATAGGCTAGCAAACTTTCGTTATCAGATATGATTTGTTTTAGGGGTTGAAAATAATAAACTTCTGTTCTTAAATCTAAAGCCTTTGACAATGGAAAAATTTCTTTTAACCCAAAGGCGACATAGTCATTAGCTCTGTATTGCGGCAAAAACAGGGTTGAACTCTCGGGCGTTGGCTTGAACTGCTGAGCCATTAATATTGTTGCAGTATAATTATTAAAAAATTTCTTATTTGAGAAATACAATTCAGCATATATCCCTGTCTTTATTCCTGCTAACGAATTAAAATAACTTTCTGAAATTGCTCTGAACTGAAAATATTGATGCGATCCCGAGAATGTATGTTGAACAGGAGAAGTTGATCCCGGGGTATGCTCCTCATCTCCTATTACATAATTAAACGACAAATAATGTCGGGCACCGAGAGTTGGAAATTGCTTTTTATTTAAAGTATTATATTCAAATCTCAGGAAAGGTGAAGTGAATAAAAAACTTGTTCGGTCGGTCGTATCACTTCTTGAAAAATAATTTGTTTGGTAATAATCATCTGTGAGCTGCCCTGTTGTTAGCCCTGTACTTAACCGCGATCGGTTTGTAACAGGAATTCCAAATTCAACCTCTCCGTAATATTCGCTTCTAACTAAGAATGAAGGTGTCTTATCTTCAACAAAATACGTAGCACTTTTGAAATAATCACGATTATGCAAAACGAAAGCTGCTTTCAAATAGTAAGGTAATCGTGAGGGATAATCAATTCTTGCGTTCACCTTTAATCCGCTGTAAAACCTACCAAAATGAAGACCTAACCTATAGTTACTTGAAGTAATTCCAAATTGGTTGTATTGAAGCCCGACATAGGCTTCATTAATTGATTTAGAGGATACATTTCCACCGAATTCGGCAATGAAGTTATTGGTTTTTTTAATCCTCAAATTAAGTAAATAGGCAACAGAATTAGAATCATAAGTAATGTTTGGATAAATTGAACTAATATTGTTATCCGCTAACAGTTTATAATATTCTCGTTTAAGTGTATTAAAGTTTAAGTATTTATTTTTTCGATTAATGTGCCTGTTAACAAAAGTTGATTGATAAATATTACATCCTTCAATTTGAACAGAATCAACCAAGATCTCAGGCATTCTATCCTTAAAATGAATTCGCTTTGAAAAGAGAGAATCAGGATTAGATCGACGTTCAATCATGGATTCGATCAGTTCCATTTTACTCATCGTATGCACATAACCGCTATCAATATATTCCTTAGCCCTACTAAAATCAATAACATTCATACTCCCTAATTCAGGCTCTATCAGAATTCCTCTGCCAGGCATATGATTGTAATCTGTTTTCGACATTAACATATTCTGTAACTGAGATACGATATCATCTTCTTTTGGAGGAGCAAAATTTCCGGCTGCTTTACTTCCAATTATAAAATCCGGAGAGAAGTCTCTGTAAGCAACATCAACCGGAAAATTGTTGTACATACCTCCGTCGAATAGTAATTTACCTTTAACCCTGATAGGTGAAAAATAAAATGGAACCGACATTGAAGCCCGGATGGCATCACCTAATTGCCCATCCTTCATAACCAGCGATTCACTTGCTTCAATATCGGTAGTTACACATCTAAATGGAACAAATAAATTATTGAAGTCATAATTTGCTGCTGCACTCGGTTCGGCAAACATTTCTAAAAAAGTGATATCCATCTCATCAGTTGAAACCAAATTTATGGGTAATTTAGATCGAAGCTTTGTATCGTAGTTTATGGGCAAACTTATCCAGGAAGAATTATCAGCCTCCTTCTTAAAGAAAAACTTATTCTTTATGTCGGTTTCGCCAGAAGCCCAGCGTGTAAAATTTTTCGAGGTCAATAAAAACTCAATTTCATCAGGAGTTAAGCCACTTGCATACAAGCCACCAACAACTGCTCCCATTGAGGTTCCGGCAATAAAATCGATTGGAATATTATTTTCTTCCAATGCCTTCAATACGCCAACATGCGACAATCCCTTAGCTCCACCCCCACTCAAAACAAGTGCCACTTTTTGGGCATGCAACGGTTTAAATCCAATAAAAATTGGAATTAAAAAGATTAAAAAGCAGGCGATTCTTATTCTCGGCATTGATTTTTTTTTCACTTATTAATTAACTAATAAAATTACGGTTTATTTTAATTCAAAAAAAAAGTCCTGCTCATCACAGGACTCTTTTTTTATAAAAATAATTTTACGCTTTTACGAGTGCTTGATCAAGATCTTTTATAATATCTTCAACATCTTCAATACCAACAGATAACCTTACCAAATCGTCAGTTATCCCTGCTTTTAATTTTCCTTCTGCACTTAATTTCGAATGGGTCATTGATGCCGGATGCTGAATTAAAGTTTCAATTCCACCTAATGAAACTGCCAACAAAGCTAAGTCAACATTATTCATTAAAGCTTCACCGGCTTTATATCCACCCTTAAGACCAAAACTAATCATTGCGCCTGGTCCCGACATTTGCTTTTTGCCGAGCTCATATTGCGGATGAGATTTCAAACCTGGGTAATTTACCCATGCAATCTTAGGATGCTTATCCAGATAATCAGCAACTTTAATGCAATTCTCTTGCGCACGTTCAATTCTAATTGACAATGTTTTCAAACCTCTTCGCGTTAAGAAAGCCTGATTGGGATCCATATTACATCCAAGATTAATCATCATGGGACGTAATTTCTTGAATTCAGCTTCTGTTTTTGTTACAATAATACCAGCAACAATATCGGCATGGCCATTAATAAATTTTGTCATTGAATGCAAAACAATATCGGCACCTAAATCTAAAGGTTTTTGTAAATATGGGCTACTAAAAGTATTATCAACACAAACCGGAATATTGTGTTGATGAGCTAATTCACACACCGCAGCAATATCAGTAATTTGCATGGTTGGATTAGCAGGAGTTTCGAGGTAGATTAATTTAGTATTCTTTTGAATTGCATCCTTAATTTCATTTAGATTTGAAGAATCAACAAAAGTTGCTTCAACACCAAACTTAGGGTAAACATTCTCTAAAACACTTCTGGATGGCCCATAAACTGCTTGTGTACAAATCACATGTTCACCTTTACCCAAATAAGTCATATACACAGTATTAACAGCACCCATGCCTGAACTTGTAGCAATTCCACCAAACCCATTTTCAAGATCAGCAACAGTTCGTTCTAAATCAAGGATTGTTGGATTTCCTATACGTGTATAAATAAAACCATCGCTTTCGCCGGTAAAACATTTTGCGCCTTCTTCGGCACTTTTAAAGCTGAATGTTGAAGTTTGATAGATAGGCGTTACAGCGCTACCTTTTGAATCTGTGATTCCCCCAGAATGAATTAATTTGGAATTAAATCCTGCCTCTTTTAAGTTCATTTTATGTATTTTTGATTACTTAATATTTAACCTCACAAAGATAATTTATATATCCATAAGTCGTATCTACATATATTTATAATTACGACTTATTTACTTACAAAACTCATAAAAAATGTCCGAAAACTTAAAAAGATGTAATTGGCCTTCGACTGATGAATTGATGATAAAATACCACGATGAGGAATGGGGCGTTCCGCTGCATAATGATGTCAGGTTATTTGAATTCATTGTTCTCGATGGTTTTCAAGCCGGCTTAAGTTGGAAAACTATACTTCATAAAAGAGAAAATTTCAGAAAAGCATTTGACAATTTTGATGCTAAGAAGATTTCAAAATATGATGAGAATAAGATACAAGAATTGCTCACAAACGAAGGAATTATTCGAAATAAATTAAAGATACATTCTGCAATTACCAATGCAATTGCATACCTCGAAACCAAAAAGGAATTTGGTACTTTCGATAAATACATTTGGCAATTTACCAATCATAAAACGATTAACAACAACTTAAGATCTATAGATCAAATGCCAGTTACGTCTTCTGAATCGGATGCCATGAGTAAAGATTTAAAGAAGCGAGGATTTAAATTTGTTGGTTCAACAATTTGTTATGCTTTTATGCAAGCGGCCGGTATGTTTAACGATCATACCACCGATTGTTTCAGATATAAACAACTGAAATAAAAAGGGGTATTCTTTTACAAGAAACCCCTAAGAATAAATTTTTAATATATAATTTAGAAAGGCCAGAAATTATTATCGTTCCAAATTTCCTCTTTCAAATCTTCACTTAAGCGATGTAGCAGATGATGATGGGTTTTCTCCCAATCAGCCAACATTTGATACATTTCTTTTTCGTTCTGATCAGTAGCAGCTTCGGCACGATCAGAATAGATTTCAATCGCTTTATTTTCGAAGTCAATGGCAGCAGAGATTGCAGCAGCTTCAAAACTTGCCGCACTAATCTGTTTCTTAATTTCTTCAGTTAAAATCTTTACTTCTTCCGTATCATCCTCTGGAGTTACAGCTTCATTCTTTATAAACTCATGATGCTTATCATAACTTGCAAATTGGCGAGACAAAAACTTAATATGTTCATCTTCCTCTTCGGCCATCATTGTAAATATTTTTTTTACTGCAGCACTTTGGGTTTGCTTTGCGATGGTTGAGTAAAATGCCTTTCCTTTTCGTTCGAGTAAAATTGCAGACTTGAGTACGTTTATTGCTGAATTATCATTCATACTTATCGTTTTAAAATTTACATTTAATATTAGTATTGCAAAGATAAGTGAATTCGCAGAGAAATAAATATATTTGTAATCTATCTTAATACTATGCCAATAAAGCCAGACATCAAAAATAAACTAAGTCAACTCTTTGAAGATTGGGCCTCTGAAAAAATGGTTTCCATTGAAGCCATTCATGCAGCCGGCTCAGAAAGAAATTATTTCAGGATTAGATCTAATAGCAAAGTGGCAATTGGTGTATTTCATCTTGATGACAAGGAAAATCAGGCATTTATTTCATTCTCTAAAACTTTTTCAAACCTGAATTTTAATACTCCTAAACTTTTTGCTGAGCAACTTCAAAATCAAATTTATTTAATTGAAGATTTAGGTGATCAGGATCTATTTTCATTGGTTTTAACCGACGCTGAATCGCTGTCAGATAAAACCATTTCTCTTTACAAGAAAAGTTTAAATGCATTGGTCGAATTCCAAACCAGGGCTGTTAAACAAATTGATTTTACAAAATGTACGCCACGTTCAACGCTTGATAAACAATCACTTTTATGGGACTTAAATTATTTTAAATATTATTTTTTAAAGACTCAAAAAATTGAATTTGATGAGCAAAAACTGGAAAACGATTTCCATACCTTCATTAATTATTTGCTTGAGGCTGATCAAAATTATTTTATTCATCGAGATTTTCAATCCAGAAATATTTTAATTCGCGATAACGAACCTTATTTCATCGACTATCAGGGCGGGCGAATGGGGCCACTCCAATACGATGTGGCATCACTCCTATTTCAAGTAAAAGCCAATTTAAATTCAGAAATTAAACAAGAACTTTTGGAATACTACATTGGTCTCCTTGGTAAAAATCCTGAGATTAATATTTCCTCTTTCCGAAAATATTTTTACCCCTACGTTTTGATGCGCTTGTGCCAAGTAATGGGTGCTTATGGTTTCAGGGGTTTAATTGAAAGAAAAGCACATTTTATTCAAAGTATTCCATTTGCGATTTCAAGCTTAAAATCACTTTTGGGGCATTTAAAAATGGAGATACAAACATCTGAATTATTAAATGTTTTGAAAAGTGTTAGTGAATTAAATTACCTTTTGCCTCAGAGGAGAAAAGTAGGATTAACCATTCATCTCAATAGTTTTGCTTACAAAGCCGGAATACCAATAGATTTTAGTGGTCATGGTGAAGGATTTGTTTTTGATTGTCGAAGCTTACCTAACCCAGGTAGAATGAAAGAATACAAACACCTTTCCGGATTGGATAAAGAAGTTAAAAAATATTTAGAGTTACATAAAGAAATTCCAGAATTCCTGGATTGCGTAATTAAAATATTAGCGCCCGCCATTTCAAAATTTCAAGAACGTGGATTTTCAGATTTATCCATTAATTTTGGGTGCACAGGTGGTCAGCATCGATCTGTTTACATGACCGAATCGGTAAAGAAATATTTAAAATCAAATTTTAACGTACATATTGAACTACAACACACTCAAAAAAACAACTGGATTACAACTATTTAAAAATGAAGAACGATGAGTAAAAAGATGTGTAAAGTAAAAAAGAGCGGGGAAGAAATTAAAGTCAAATACCCCAAATACGAATGCAAAGTTTGCAATGAAAAAGCCACTAAAGAAAAGCATTTATGTAAACCCATAAAGCAATAACAAATGAAAGGGATGATTTTTGCAGCCGGTTTGGGTACACGACTAATGCCATTGACAGCTGATAAACCAAAGGCATTAGTGCATTATAAAGGCAAAGCAATTTTGGAACATGCCATCGAAAAATTGGAGGAAGTAGGCATTACAGAAATCATTGTCAATGTTCACCACTTTGCCGATCAAATCATCGAATTTGTTGCAAAAAATAATTTTAAAGCTAAAATTTCCATTTCTGATGAACGAGATGAATTGCTTGAAACGGGTGGTGGCTTAAAAAAAGCAGCTTGGTTTTTCGACAAAAAACCTTTCATTGCTTACAATGTTGATATTATTTCAAATATCAATCTGAAGGATCTAATTGCCTATCACATAAAACAAAAACCAATTGCAACTTTAGCAGTTAAGGAACGTGAATCGAATAGAAAACTAATGTTTGATGAAAATTTCAGGCTCAGTGGGTGGGCCAATTTATGTACCAATAAAAATATTATCGCAAGGCAATGCCCTAATTCAAAAATGTTTTCTTTCAGCGGAATTCAAATTCTTGATCCAAAAATATTTGAGTTTATGCCGGCAAAAAACAAATTCTCTGTCATCGAATTATACTTAAATTTAGCAAAGGAAAATACCATTTTAGGATATCTTGACACGCAAGATTTCTGGCTTGACTTAGGTCGCCCTGAGCATTTAAATAAATAATTAACCAAAGAAATTTTTAATGAAATCATTTCTGGAAAGCGTTGCTGAACATCTTATCGAGCACTATCCCGATCGAATTTCAAAAGTATGTATTGTTCTCACAAACAGGCGTGCAAGTTTGTTTCTTAAAAAGCATCTGGCTAAGCTTATTGGAAAAACCACATGGGGTCCAAATGTGTTCTCCATTGAAGATTTCATCCAAGAGCTATCGGATTATCAAAGTATAAATTCTTTAAAAACGACTTTCGAACTTTATGAAGTCCATAAAATAATTGAAGGTAAAAATGCACAAAGTTTTGATGAATTTTATAAATGGGGAAGCATTTTGGTTCAGGATTTTAATGAACTGGATTTACATTTGGTTGATGCTGAAAATCTTTATAATTATTTATCCGAGGTTAAATCATTGGCCGAATGGAAATTGGAATTTGAAGATTTAAGTTCGTTTCAAACTAATTATCTAAAATTTTTTAAATCTCTTAAAACTTATTACAAGCTTTTAAATGATCGCCTGTCAAAACGAAAGCAAGCATACAATGGCAAGTTATTCCGATCTGTTGCCGAAAACATCACAAGCTTTTCTAAAAAACTACCATGGGATAAAGTCATATTCGCCGGTTTTAATGCACTCAGTTTAGCTGAAGAAAAAATCCTATTTACTTTAAAAGATTTAGAGTTAGCCGAATTTTTATGGGATGTGGATGAATACTACCTCTATCATGCAAATGCCGGAGTAAAACATGAAGCCGGATTATTTCTCAGAAAATATTTTAAGGATTTGAAAGAACCTGAAATTCGATGGGTTGATCAAAATTTAAAAACGGATAAAAAAGAAATTCAAATTTACGGAGTTCCGAAGCAAATTGGCCAGGCTAAATTTTGCGGTCAATTATTGCAGCAAGATAAAAATATTTTATCAGCAACTCATAAATCGGCTATTATTTTGGCCGACGAAAACATGCTGATTCCGGTTTTAAATTCAATTCCTGAAGCATATTCAGAATTGAATGTTACCATGGGATTACCTCTTTCAACAAGCCCGCTTTTTGGATTTTTTAATCATTTATTTAAGAGTCAAATTTACACTGAGAATAAAAAGGAAACACTAAACCATTTAGAACTTAGATTTAGATTTACCGACATTTCAAAATGCCTGAGGCATTCAGTAATTAACAGACTGGACAACCAACTTTTTAAAAACCCTGAATACAATTCGCATGCATTTCTAAGGCAATTAAAAAGCTCGGGGCAACTTGATTTTAATATTAAAGAATTAAAAGATTTCTTAAAAAACGAAAATTGCGATGAAGGCTTTGCACGTCTTTTATTTTCTGATTGGGAAAAAGACCCGCTGAAAGCAATTGATATTTTTCAAAAACTTATTGAAGAATTAAGAGACGCTGCAATCGTTTGTCAAAAAACAGATCAAATTGATTTAAAAATTGAACTTGAATTACTTTACCAATTTTCAATTCTCATCAATAAAATATCGTCTTATATTGATGAATACGGTTCAATTAATTCTATAAAAATTCTTCATTCAATTTTTCTACAAATATGCAGCACACAAAAATTGCCCTTGTATGGAGAACCTTTAAAAGGGCTGCAATTAATGGGTATGCTCGAATCAAGGAACCTCGATTTCGATAATTTAATTATTCTTTCGGTAAACGAAAACATACTTCCGGCATCAGGAAAACAAATTTCTTTTATTCCGTTTGAATTAAAGCGCGAATTTAATATTCCAACCTATCGCGAAAAAAATGCCATTTTCGCTTATCATTTCTTCCGATTAATTCAGCGAGCAAAAAATGTTAGCATCGTGTATAACTCACAACCTGATTTATTAGCCGGTGGAGATAAGAGTAGATTCATTCATCAAATTACTGATGAATTGAGAACCTATAATCCTAACATAAATATTTCGGAAAAGTCTGTTACATCAATCATAAAATTAAAAAGAAATGAGCCTATTTCTATATCCAAGAATAATGAAGTATTACTTAGGTTAAATGAACTTACTGAAAAAGGATTTTCAGCCAGTAGCCTTAACACTTACATAAGATGTCAACTTCAATTCTATTTCAAGCTGATAGCAAATCTTGGCGAACCTGACGAACAGAATGACAACATTGATGCAGCAACACTTGGAACCGTTATTCACGAAGCATTAAAAACTTTTTACGATCCCTTCAAAAACAAAGTATTGAACCATGAGGAACTAAAACTAAATTTAAAAAATACTGATACAATTATAAACGAAGCATTTAAAGCTCATTTTAAAGAAGGAAATATTAATTATGGGAAAAATTTATTAGTAGTTAATGTTGCACGGGAATTATTTCGGAATTTCATTAAACACGACATAAAGGAATTGAAGAATTCAACGGTAATTAAAAATCCAAAATCAATTACCACTTTAGAAGAAAAATTTAGCACAATCCTTGATCTGACAATTAATGGGGAGCATAAAAAAACAAAGTTACATGGCGTGATTGATCGGATACAAACAATAGATGGAATTACTGAAGTGATTGATTACAAAACAGGGTCGATAAATTCGGGAGATTTAAAATTTAAATCGTGGGAAGACCTAATTACAAATAAAAAATTCGATAAAGCCTTTCAACTTCTGTTTTATGCGTGGTTATTTAATCAAACCAAAAACAAGCACTCGAAAATTGTTTCCGGTATTTATCCAATTAAAAGAATTTCATCAGGATTTTTAAGAATAGAAATACCCGAACAAAAGGATCATGCCTTAACTAGTGATGATTTGAATGAATTCGAATCATTACTTTCAAAGTTACTAATTGATATCCTGGATCCTGAACTTAATTTTGAACAAACTAAAGACTTAACTACATGTAAATATTGCACTTATTGTTCTATTTGCAATAAATAAATTGAACAATTGAATGTGAATAATTATAATTTTTATTATCATTATTAGCTTACTATTTTGTAAATTGCATGTATTGTATAAAAATTTTTATGGCTCAAAATAACTGCCAAATCTAATATGCCATCATGGAAATTATTGAAAAATTTAACATCCTAATAGTTGACGACAGAGAAGAAAATTTGTTAACACTTGAAGGAATACTGGAGAATCCTGAATTAAATATTGTTAAGGCAACATCAGGAAATGAGGCACTGGGTTTAATGTTGGAATATAATTTCGCAATGGTTCTACTTGATGTCCAAATGCCTGAAATGGATGGATTTGAGACTGCTGAATTAATGAGGAGTAACGAACGTACCAAAAACATACCCATCATATTTGTGACGGCAATTAGCAAACAAAGACAACATATTTTCAAAGGTTACGAGGCTGGCGCGGTTGATTATCTATACAAACCACTTGATTTAGAAATTCTCCAAAGTAAAATTAAAGCCTATATTGAGTTCTTCAAACAAAAACACACACTTGAATTAACCACTAGCAAACTTAAAAAAACAGTTAGCGAACTCCATATAGCCAAGAAAATGGCAGAAGAGGCAACTCAGGCTAAAAGTTCATTTTTAGCAAATATGAGTCATGAAATTCGAACCCCACTTAATGGAATTATTGGAATGGCTGATCTGGCATTACTAGATTCTGACATATCTGAAATTCATAAAGAAAGACTCACAGATATTAAACAATCGGGAGAATCGTTACTTGATATTATCAATGAAATTCTTGATATTTCAAAAATTGAAGCCGACAAACTTGAACTCGAACATATTGAATTTAGTTTAAGAGATATCATTCAAAAAGTAATTCGCCTTTTATCAGTTAAAATTTTTGAAGAAAAACTTGAGTTTATTTGCAAAATATCTCCTGAAGTGCCTGACATGCTTATCGGTGATCCTGTGCGTGTTCGTCAGGTATTAATTAATTTAATAGGAAATGCCATAAAATTCACTGAAAGTGGCAGTGTTACAATTTCAGTTAAAAACTTTGAAAACCCAAGTGAAAAATTAATTATTCAATTCTCGGTTATTGATACCGGAATTGGCATAGATGATACAGATGCCGACCGACTTTTTGAATCATTCAGCCAACACGACTCATCAACAACCCGAAAGCATGGAGGTACCGGCCTTGGACTTGCCATTTCAAAAATGCTTGTTGAAATCATGGGCGGAAGTATTAATGTTAAAAGCAAACTGGGAGAAGGGAGTAATTTCTATTTCAATCTTGAATTCCAGGCAAGTTCAAATATTCAGGATGAAGGATTGGACAAACTAAATACAAATGAGAAAAGGCCTAATGTTTTTGTCATTGATGATAGTCAGCTGAGTAGAGAGGCAATGGCTGAATTATTCGAATTCCTTGGAGTCGATTTCCAAATGGTGGATGGTTTAGAAACTGCAACTGTATTTTTTCAAAATGCACAAAATCAAAAAACTAAATTTGATGCTGTTTTTGTAGATTATAGCTTACCTGTTAAAGAAGGAATTGATATCGCAAAAGAAATTGGGAACTTAGTCCCAAAAGATGCCATGCCAGCACTTGTTCTAATGACCCCGATTCAATATTCATTCGATCCTGCGAAATTAAAAAAGTCAGGGTTTAATCACTTCTTATCTAAACCAATACTTCAGAAAGACTTAAGATTATTATTCAGCAAACATTTGACTGAAAAACCTAAACCCATTGAACAGATTGACGTAAAAAAGGAAGCTCAGGAAACTGAGGATAATAATAAAATAAACATACTGGTTGCTGAAGATCAGGTAATAAATCAGAAAATCATCAATCAATTTTTAAAAAGAAAAGGCTATAAAGTTACCCTGGTAGAGAATGGTCATCTGGCAGTGAATAAGGTAAAAGAAGAAAAATTTGACATTATTCTTATGGATGTTCAAATGCCAATTTTAGATGGTTATGATGCAACACATCAAATTAGAAGTTTTGAAAAGGGCAATAATACTCACATTCCAATTGTTGCCATGACAGCACATGCAATGAAGGGAGACAGAGAAAAATGTATAGCTGCAGGTATGGATTATTATATTACCAAACCTGTTAATCCTGTGGAACTATATGAAACCATCGAGAAATACACACAATCTTCGGAAAAAAAATAGAAGCATTTTTCAAACAAAAATGATGTATGGCATATCAAAATTTTAAAGAAAGAGTTAAACATTTTTTCAAATCAATCTTTTATATTGGAGTGGGAAAATCCTTATTAATTTGGTTTTTGGCCATCTCGTTTATTCCTCTCGCATCTGTTAGTTTTATAAACTACCTAAACTCATATCTTGGACTAACTATCATCGCTGAAAAATCTCTAATTACCACGTCTCAACTCCGACTTGAATATATTGAATCTTTTTTTACACGCAAGATCGATTTCTTAGACATTGAAAGTGATCAACAGGAAATGATTGATCTTTTTTCAAATTTAAAAAGAACCTTTGACAACTCAAATAATCAAAATGCGTATATCAATTCAAATGTAAGAGTTACTGATTCTGAAAAAGCAATAAAAAAGTACGCCACCCAAAATGCTAAAGAACAATATTCAGATTTATATTTAATCGATAAAAGTGGGAATTTATTATTTACTTTAAATAATGAACAAAATCTGGGTATTAATCTTTTTAATACACTTTCCCCACAAAACAAATTAAAACAAATCTGCAAAGAAGTTTTAAATTCTTCTGAAGTTAGGTTTTCTGATCTTGAAATTCCTAAAAGTCCAACAGATGAAATCTCAGGTTATTTAGCAAAATCGTTAAGAGATAAAGACAACAACAGCATCGGTGTTATCGCGATGAAAATTTCAGTGAAGGACATAAATTACATCATGAGGTATGCAGCTGATCTTGGTGAAACAGGTGAAAGTTATATCGTGGGAGAAGATTTATTATTTCGTTCGTCCTCTCGATTTGAAGAAGATACAGTCATTTTGAATAAGAGAGCAAATAACACTAAAACTTTAAAATGGCTTAATTTTAAAACACATCAAGATGATCCGCAATATCTTGCATTAAACAAACTCGATCTTGAAGAAATAGATACTTACATTAATAATAGAGGATATTTTGTGCTCGGCATCTATCGTGATCTGCCATTCATGAGCAAATTGGGTGTGAATTGGGTATTGGTTGAGGAAATGAAGCATGATGAAGCTTTTGAATATGCGAAGCAATTATCAGATATTGCTAAAATATCATTTATCATCACGGTCATCATTGTATTTTTTGTTTCAATTTTTGTTACCAGATGGTTCGTTAACCCTATTAAAAAACTTTCTGCCTGGACTAAACAAGTTGCAGAAGGAGAACTTGAACCAAAAAGCATTAAAGCTCCAAAAAATGAAGTTGGAGAAATGGTTGACTCCTTCAATGAGCTTGTTGTTTCATTATCTGAATATGCAAATATTAGTCAGTTGTCTGCTATTGGTGATTATTCCAACCCTGTCGAAATCAGAAGCGATAAGGATATTTTAGGAAACTCAATGTCTGCCATGATCAAAAGTTTTAAAGAGGTGGTGCGTCAAGCCAATAAAATTGCAAAAGGAGATTACTCTACAGACATTAAACCCAGAGGGGAACAGGATGCCCTTGGTATTTCATTGTTTGAAATGACCAAACAATTAAGGATTAATTCAAAAGAAATAAAAGAGCAAGATTGGCTAAAAACAGGAATTAATAAAATTGATGGAATCCTAAGTGGTCAGGAAGAACTTCAAAAACTTACTGATGATATTATTTCATTTTTTATAGATTACCTTGAAGCACAGGTTGGCTTGCTTTACTTAAGAGAGGAAGATCATTTGGTTCTTTCTTCAACATATGCTTTTAATAAATCTGATAAATCATTTAAAAAATTTGAATTTGGAGATGGCATTATCGGACAGGTTGCAAAGGATCAAAAACTAATCACATTCACCGAATCTAAAGATATACTCCCAAGTATTAACCTGGGTTTTGGAGAAAAGACTCCAGAATACTTCATGGTTGCACCATTCATTTTCGAAAAGCAAACCAGTGGAGTTATCATAATAGGTTCCTCACAAAAATTTGATAAAATCCAGCAGCAATTCTTTAAAACTGCACTTGATAGTATCGCCATTACGGTTGATTCTGTTCAATCAAGAATTAAGGTTGAATTATTATTAAAACAAACTCAAGAATTAGCTAATGAGCTTACAGTTCAGCAAGAAGAGTTAAGGCAAACGAACGAGGAATTAGAAGAGCAAACTCAAGCCTTAAAACTTTCGGAAGAAAACTTAAAAAACCAACAAGAAGAATTGAAAGTTACAAATGAGGAGCTTGAAGAACGAACTAATGACTTAGAGATTCAGCGTGATAGTATAAAAAGCAAAAACGAAGAACTCAGAAAAGCACAGGAAGAAATTGAGAAAAAAGCAATCGACTTAGAAAAGGCTAGTACATATAAATCAGAGTTCATGGCTAACATGTCTCATGAATTAAGAACACCACTTAATAGCATTCTGGTACTTTCTCAATTACTCATGGAAAATAAGGCCGAGAGTTTAAACCCAAAAGAAGTAGAATTTGCAAAAACAATTAATTCATCCGGATCAGATTTATTAGAATTAATTAATGAGATTCTTGATCTTTCGAAAGTAGAATCAGGAAAACTGGATCTGCACATCGAAGAATTATATTTTGATGACTTATCCGCTTTTATAAAGAGAACTTTTACTCCCTTAACTGACAAAAAGAAACTTCAACTAAATACAGTTATACATGAAGGTGTACCTCCTTTTATAAGAACTGATATTCAGCGGGTTTATCAGGTTCTTAAAAATCTATTTTCAAATGCAATCAAGTTCACTACTACTGGTGATATTACATTAGATATCCAATTCCCCGATCCCAATACCAAGCTTGATAAGAGTGGTTTGGATCCAAAAAAAACAATTGCAATATCAGTAATTGACACAGGAATAGGAATAAAAAGCGATAAACTTGATTTAATTTTTGAAGCTTTTAAACAAGCTGATGGAACGACCAGCAGAAAATATGGTGGAACCGGTCTTGGACTGACTATTTCAAGAAGTTTCTCTGAACTATTAGGAGGTGAAATCTCATTGGAAAGTGAATATGGAAAAGGCACAACTTTTACACTTTATCTCCCTTTAGTTTTCGACGAGGAAGAATATCAGAATAAAATCCAAAAACCTGAAGCTGAATCAACTTTTGCAGCTGAAAAAAAGGCACTCCCTGAATTACAGAATAAAAATATTTCTTTAAAAGAACCTAATTTCAAAGATGATAGATCGAGTATTGAAGCTGGAGATAAATTTATTCTTGTAATTGAGGATGATGAAAATTTCAGCAAAGTTTTATATGATCTTTCACACGACAGGGGTTTTAAATGCATGGTAGCTCTGGATGGTGAATCTGGCTTGCATTTGGCAGAATTCCATCAACCTAGTGCAATTATTCTCGACATCGGTTTACCCGGAATAGATGGTTACGAAGTTATGGAACGCCTTAAGGACAATACCCGAACAAGACATATTCCAGTTCACTTTATATCAGCTTCTGATAAGTCCATAAAGGCAATGAATATGGGAGCTATCGGATATTTAACCAAACCTGTCAGTAATAATAAATTAGATGAAGCTTTCAAAAAAATTGAGAACATTATCTCAAAACCAATTAAAAAAGTTCTGGTAGTTGAAGATGACAAAATAATGCGAACCAGTATAATAAAATTGCTTGGCGATAATAATGTTAAAATTATAGCAGTTGATACTGCAGAAAAAGCATATGAACTGCTGCAGAATGAAAGTTTTGATTGTCAAATTCTGGATCTCGGATTAAAAGAAATGTCGGGCTTTGATCTTTTAGGAAAAATCAGATCAGATAAAAAAATTATAGACCTGCCCATCATTATATATACCGGAAAAGATTTATCGAAAGAAGAAGAAAAACGTTTAAACTTATATGCTGATAGTATCATTTTAAAAGGAGCTCGCTCCTTTGAGCGCTTGCTCTCAGAAACTACACTATTTTTGCATCAGTTAGAATCAGAAATGCCTGAAAATAAAAGAAAAATTCTTCAACAGCTTCACAATAAAGAGGAAATGCTGAAAGGTAAAAATGTTTTAATTGTTGATGACGACATGAGAAATGTATTTGCACTTTCAAGCCTGCTTGAAGAAAAGGGTATTAAGGTTGTTGCAGCTAGGAATGGTTTAGATGGACTAGAAAAGCTTTCAAAGAATCCAAATATAGATCTTGTTTTAATGGACATTATGATGCCGGAAATGGATGGTTACGAAGCCATGCAAAAAATAAGAGAACAAAAACAATATAAAAGACTTCCAATTATCGCTTTAACTGCTAAGGCCATGAAGGAGGATAGAGAGAAATGTATCGCAGCCGGAGCCAATGATTATTTAGCTAAGCCTGTTGATACCGAAAAATTATTATCATTACTAAGAGTTTGGCTATATAGCAAATGAAGAATACAAAAAAAGACACAACCAAGGAAAGCCAGAATATTGAAATCGATCTAATTTTAGAAGCCATTTATCAAATGCATGGTTACGATTTTAGAAATTATGGAAGGGCGCATATAAAAAGACGATTACTCCATCGACTGCAATTATCAAAACTGTCAAGCATTTCAGAAATGCAGCATAAAATTTTGTACGATGAATCTTTTTTTAATTTGATTCTGAAAGATTTTTCGATTAATGTTACAGAGATGTTCAGAGATCCTTCATTTTACAAAAGATTACGAGATGAAATCATTCCGATTCTAAAAACCTATCCGTTTATTAAAATATGGCATGCAGGATGTTCATCCGGAGAGGAAGTTTATTCAATGGCTATTATATTGATGGAAGAAGGATTATATGATAGAACTCAAATTTATGCCACAGACTTTAATCATCAAATTTTAATGAAAGCTAAGGAAGGAATTTATCCGATAAGTAAGATAAAGGAATTCACTTTAAATTATCAAAAAGCTGGTGGAACCAGATCTTTTTCTGATTATTACATGGCAAAATATGAATCGGTAATTTTTAATAATGATTTAAAGAAAAATATTGTTTTTGCTGAACATAATCTGGTAAATGATAGCGCTTTTGCCGAAATTCATTTACTAATGTGTAGAAATGTATTAATATATTTTAATAAAGATCTGCAAAATCAGGTAATAAAGCTTTTCACTTCTTCAATTTTGCAGGGTGGTTATCTTTGTTTAGGAACTAAGGAAACAATCCAGTTCACCGATTGTGTTCAGCATTATGAAACCATTTTTGATAATGAGAAGATTTTTAAAAAGAAACTTAAATAAACTAATAAATGAAATACAAGGCCATAGTAATTGGGAGTTCAGCAGGCGGCTTAACAGCACTAAGAACACTACTGACCATGTTAGATAAAGAATTTAAGATTCCCATTATAATCGTACAACATACCAGTCCGAGTTCTGATAACTACATCACAACCTACCTAAACGATCAATGTGAATTAGAGGTTAAGGAGGCGGATGAAAAAGAAACAATAAAAAATGGATACGTTTATTTCGCGCCACCGAATTTCCATTTATTGGTTGAAGAAAATTTGACTTTATCTTTATCGATTGATGAACGCGTGAACTACGCCAGACCTTCAGTAGATGTACTCTTTGATACCGCTGCTGATACTTACAGAGAAAAGTTGATAGGAATTGTTTTAACCGGTGCGAATAACGATGGATCAAAAGGATTAAATAAAATAAAAGAATACGGAGGCTTAACAATAGTTCAAGACCCAAAAACAGCGGAAGTTGATAGTATGCCGCTAGCTGCAATAAAAGCTACAAAAGTTGATCACATTTTATCCTTGAGAAAAATTGGAGAATTACTGATTTCATTAAATAAATAAGCTCATTCTAAAAAAAACACTAAATTTATAGAGTATAAAAACTATTTAATAGCATGCCGATAGCCAAACTTGAGAAAATTAATTTATATTATGAAATTCATGGTATTGGTGAACCTATAGTATTTATACCAGATTTACTGGAAAGTTCACAATCATGGCAATTTGTTGTTAGTAAGCTCGCGAAACATTTTCAACTTATCCTCATCGATAATCGCTGTGTTGGACAGAGTGATCGCACTGATACTGAGTTTTCTATTTCTGATATGGCCGAAGATACTGTTAAGCTGTTAGATTTCTTAAAGATTCAAAAAACTCATATTTTGGGTCACGGAATGGGAGGTTTCATTGCTCAGGAAATTGCAATTAGCTTTCCGGAACGTGTTCATAAACTTGTTCTGGAAGCTACTGCCCCTTATTCTAATGCCCGTCAAAATCAACTCCTAAATAATTTTAATAAATTATTAGAAAAAGATACTGATAGAAACCTATGGTTCAGAGATTATTTTTTATGGATTTACTCTGCTCAATACCTTGAAAACACTGATTTTATTAACGCACTGATAGAGTTTAATTTAAGTTATGTAAATCCTGCTAACATAACAGACTTCAAATTTCAAATTGATGCAATTGCAACATTTGATTCAAGTTCGAAGCTAAGTGAAATTAAGGCAGAAACTCTTATAATAATAGGAGAAGAAGATATTTTAACTTTGGCCTCAGATTCTGAAAAACTATATCAGGGAATTACAATGGCCTCCTACCCTGTTTATTTCGAACGAGTTGGCCATTCTATTCACAATGAAAATCCAAAAAATTTCATTCATACACTTTTGGGATTTTTTTTAAAATATGATCGCTAATCATTCAGACCTTAAATTCTGATTCACTAAAATTTATCACTTCATAAATGTATAAATCAGCATTTTCCCATCCAAACCAACCAATACCAACTTTATCACGTGAACATCTCCCTAATAATTCTTCCTTATCCCATCCGGTATCTTCAGCAACTTGAGGCAAGAAAGTACCACTTAATTCGCCTTTCTGAATGTATATTCCATGTTTAGTATGATCAAACTCATCAGTAGAATTAATTTTTATTTTTGGGGTTAGAACAGAGATTTCAATATCAATTTCATTAATTTCTTCACGACTGATCGACTTAAATCTATGATCTTGTGTAGCAGATGAAATTGTCATCTTCCGAACAAGCTCAGTAATCTGCTCACCAGATTCCATTCTTCCAATACACCCCTTCAATTCACCACGATGATGCAATGTCACAAAAGCACCAGTTTTCATATTCATGGTAGTTAGTTCGTTAAAAGACTCCTTAACCTCTTTTGTAGTCATTCTTTCAAATAACTCTTCAAGAGAATTTCTTGCAACCTTTAACAAATACAACTTTTCTGAATTACTTAAATAGAAATCCTTCATTTTTACAGCTCAGATTTTTATTTCTAAATAAAATTATGTTCGAAGTTAATCATATCTTAAAAAATCACTAATTTTCAAATTAAAAAATGAAGACCTCAATTCATGAAAAACTTAAGAATATTTAAATCACCATATTGCTCACTGATTATTGTTTTATTAGTATTAGCAGGTAAAATAAATGCTCAGGACTTCCATTATCTTAACTCAAAAACAAGTGGTTTTCTTATAGGAACTTCCTATGTCGATGAACACCTTCCGGGTGGAAGCAATTATCATCCAATTAAATTTATTTATAATTATAGTATTCCTCTGTTAAAAAATAATACTCAAAGAAAATCAAATATTTTTTTACAATTGGAACCACAATTTAATCCAGTAATTGTAACAAACTCAAAAAATGCTTTTGAACTTGGCTTTAATGTTGGATTTCTTTACCACTTGAGTCTAAATGACAAATCTATTATTTTCGGAGGAATTGGAAGCGGCCCTCACTACATCTCTGTTGAAACCAGTCTCCAGGCCAATGGTTTTATTTTTTCAGATAATTTTATAATTGGATATCGGAAATTAATTAATGATAAAAATCCAATCGAGATTAATATCCAAACCCGATTCCGACACATATCAAACGCAGGGATTCAAGAGCCTAATTTAGGAATCGATAATTTTTTCATTATGATAGGATTATCCAAACTTATTTTCCAACATTAAGAATCAATTTTATCGGCAAATGATCACTGTAGCCGCCCAAATATTTAAACCCATTATAAGTTCGAAAAGGTTTCTTTCCTAAAAATTTTGTGTCATCTGTGAATAAAAAACTTTGTTTGGCAATTTCTGAACGTCTTATATATAGGTTCAAATTTTTATTCAACAAATTTGATGAGACAACAAACTGATCATAACATGACCATAAGCCCTGATACTTGATAGTTCCAAAATTTCGATTATCATCTATTAATTTATAAAAAACTTTTTCTTTCGAGAAACTGATTTTAAATTCCAATAAATAGCTAAGACTCTGATCTGTTGGCTCATCATTAAAATCACCCATAATAATAATTTTTGCGTGCTTATCATTTCTTAAAATTGAATCACATTTTGATACCAAGATCTGGGCTGCATACTGCCTAAATTCCTCTGTATTTTTTGAACCCGTAAATCGGGATGGCCAATGATTAACAAATAGGTGCAAACTATCTTTATTTATTAATACTTCAGCGTATAAGATATCTCTACTGTATTTGTTATTCGGTAACTTCACAGGTATAAATTCAATTAACAAAGGGGTAATTTTGGTGCTGTCGTAAATTAATGCGACATCAATTCCTCGTCTATCGCGTGAATCCTGATGTATTATTTTATAATTTGATTGATTGAATAATTGAACATTTATTAAATCTGTTAATACACTTCTATTCTCAACTTCACATAATCCTATAATTTCTGGTAATTTAAAAGAGGAGAAAAATAAAATAGCCTGACTAAGATGATTTAATTTTCTGTCATATTTAAATTTTGTCCAATGTCTCTCACCTTTTGGCAAGAACTCATTATCGAGCGTAATAGGATTATCTTTTATATCAAATAAATTTTCAACATTATAGAACACAATTTGCAATGAATCGTTTAACAGATTATTTGTCTGCCCAAATAAAATATTAAAATTGCTGAACGATAAAATACAAAATATTAAACATTTTAAAATTACAGATTTGATAATACCAGCTTTCATAAGTAACAAAAGAGGGAGAAATTCGTTGAAGTAGATAACCAAGATATTCAGTTGAGGCTTACTCAGTAAACAATGAGCCAATAATTGACTAGATATTTACGTTATTCTATAAATTAAATAATAAATTCTGAAGTAAATATATTAATTTTCAAGATATAAAACTACGATACTTTGATTAACAGCATATTATAAAAATGTTTAAATCTTTGTGAATAAATATCTTGAAATCATAGGTTACTTTTTAGTATAAATTGGAATTAATCAATACAAAGTGACGAGGTACAACATTGAAGAAATACTAGATGGAATTCGTCGGCATGACATTAAAATATTACAATATATTTATAGAACGTTTTATTCATATATAAAATATTTTATTATCAGCAACAGCGGAAATGATGATGATGCACAAGATGTCTTTCAAGAAGCACTTGTTATAATTTACCGAAAGCTGGACGAAAACAATCTCAACATCAATTGTACATTTAAAACTTATCTTTATTCAGTTTGCAGGTTATTGTGGTTAAAGCAACTGGAAAGACGAAAAGCTAAAAATGAATTTTCGCTCGATAATGAAAACTTCATTGAACTGGCAGACGATACAAAAGAATTAAGTGAGCAGAACGAAAAATACAGTTTGTATCAAAAATACTTCAAACGTCTTGGTGAAGATTGCAGAAAGGTTTTAGAAATGTCGCTTGAAAAAATTTCTCTTAAACAAATTGCGGAAATAATGGGTTACAAAAGTGAGAAATACGCAAAAAAGAGGAAGTACCAATGCAAAGAAAGATTGATTAATGAGATAAAAAATGACCCCCAATTTAAAGAATTTGTGTAATGAAACCACCATTTGAACTACTAGAAAAGTATATTGAAGGAGAGGTGACGCCTGATGAGAAGAAATCTGTTAGGCTACTAATCAAAACTGACCCTGAGTTCCAAAAGGAATACAAATTAAGGCTTGGAATTAACAATGCCATCAAAGAAAAAAACATCATGCAATTGAGATATAAACTTAGCATGATTCATGATCAAGAAATTACCAAAAATAAAGGTAATGTGATTCGCCATATATTTAAACGAAATTGGCATTTGGCTGCTGCATCAATAACAATTCTCATTCTTATTGGTAGTTTTCTGATTAGTAATTTAAATGCACCTGGACCTGACAACCTATTTAAACAGTATTACTCCCCCGATGCAATATTCACAGCAAGATCCAGCGAACTGAGTGAAAATTTAGATCTTACAACCGGATTACAAAAATTTCAAAAACAAAATTATATAGAAGCCATTAATTTGTTAAAAAATGTTTCTGACAATATTGTATCTGAATACTACTTGGGAATTAGTTATATTGAGACTAACCAATTTTTAAAGGCCAAATATACTTTTAATAAGCTCACAGAGAGAGATAGTAACTTATTTACAGAACAGGCTGAATGGTATAAAGGTTTGTGTTTACTTAAGCTTAAAGAATTGCCTGAAGCCAAGGCGCTTTTCACAAGTATCAGTCAGAGTTCAAGTATTTATAACCAAAATGCAAAAGAAATCCTCAAAGAATTAAAGTAAGTTTTTTAAAGAATTATCCCTAAAACTATCCCAATTACCTGGGATGGTTTTTTTGTCTCCAATAATATATAATTACAAAAATTACCAGAAGTATAATGCCTGTATAAATTATAAAATCATACTGATGACTCTTACGCAAAGGCTTGCTATTACCAACATTTACGTATGCTGACCAAAAGTATGGATGTGCTCTCAGTTGGGAAGCAGTACTTAAATATTTTAACTTCGCATTCTGTAACGCTACATCTTTAGTCTGTCCTTCTTTTAAATACGAATAAAAATTAGTCATAATATCGGCACCAGACTTATCATCAACTTCCCATAAAGTCATCACAATACTCGGTACGCCAGCATATATAAACCCTCTTGCTAAACTCATAATACCTTCTCCATTTCGAATTTTTCCAGAACCAGTATTACAAGCACTCAGTACGGCAAGTTGTGCTTTTAAATTAAGATTGTAAATTTCAAATGTATTCAGATATCCATCATTGGTACTATCGTTATCCATGGTAAATACCATCTTCGAATACATTGGATCTTCATCATCGATGATGGTATGCATAGCCAAATGCAATACATCATATCCTTTAGAATTTAGTTTAAAATTTGTTTCTGTTGCTTTTGCATTACTATAGACATCACCATGGAAAATATTGATAACATTTGCCACCTCTTCCTGTGCATTAACCAAAGGTTTAAGGCGATTGGTCATCTGTCTCAAAGCACTCTCTTCCTCTTTTTGATTCTCAGAATATTCATAAGAAGGAGCAAAGGCCAAAACTTCATTTCTACCAGATCTTTCAATATTATTTTTAAATAATAAAGTGGATGAATATGAATAGCTTATTGGATGTTTTTTAATGAGATAATCAAGGCTTCTATAGTTAATGCTTTGCATATCAGGCAATTTTGACACCAACGACTCAAAGGAAAGATATCCCAATCTTCCATCAGGAATGATGATCAATTTCTTGCCTTCAATTCTCTCATCAAAATCAGAAAACAAAACCTGATAAACACCATGTGATGAATTAACATATTTTTTATAATCCGTTAAACTATGATTTGCAAAATCAATTTCAGATACCGCTTGGAGGGTAGCCAGGTTTTTAAAAAACACAGAATCAACAGCAGTTTTGTAATAACTACTCCCTTTTTTATCAATAAAAAAAGCATAAAGAGAAGAATCTGTTAAGGTATACTCAATAATAACTTCATCATCCGATAATCCTTTCTGAGTCTCACTTAACGTCATTACCCTATTGTCATATTTTAAATCGTAATAGCTTGGGTACTCTTTTCCAAATACAGTAATTAAGCTATCATACTGATTTGTCAGATCAAAAAGTCTTTGCTCCCATAAAACAATTTTAGTGCTATCTGGTTTTCGCAATTCTTTTTGATCATAAATCAAATTTTCATATCCACTTATTCTTTCTTTCAATTGTTTCTCGATATTTTGTTTTTCTTCCGGAATGCCTCCAAATTTAATGGCATCCATATCCTTCATGGATGAAAGTAATACTGCAGCTTTATTTTTTTCAGTAAACTCGAAAATGAAATTTAGCGCAGAATCACCAGGGTTCGCCAAATAATTATTATAATAATGTTCATAAGCGTAATCAAAATGACTACTCGTTTTCTCCATTAAGATAAATTTACTTTCGTATTTAAGCTTAGATCTTAATCGCTCGAATACTGGCATGGCTTCTTGATAACACGTCAATCCTGCATTCAAATAATCTTTTGATTGATAATCCTTGTACAATTTTGAAAAAACATCGGCTTTATTTAAAAGAGAAGTTAAAAATAAAGATTCAGAAATCACACTATCTAGCGAAGGATTCTGTAAAACATCTGTCTGAGTATATGAGTAATTATTGGCAATAATAGCTTTCTGAAATTGTTCTAGTGACTTTTTATAATCCCCTATTTTTTCGAAATATTGCCCGTATAATAAATAAACCTCGGCAATATTAGCATTACGTTCCTTGTAATTTAGTAAATAATTGTCAATTGCAACTTGCATAACTTTTTCCACTTCACTAAATCTCTTTTGGTTAATTAAGAATTCTGCATATTTTACTAATGAACTTCCATATTCATAATGATTTTCTCCAAGTTCAGATTTTGCTCTAAAAATCGAGCGTTTATAATACATTTCAGCTTCTTCATAAAACTCAATCTTGCTATAAGCTTCGGCTAAATTCCGCAATTGTATGGATTGTGAATCTGTTTCTTTTTTAATATCCAAACTCTTTTTAAAATATTCAATGGCTTCAGCGTAATTTTTCTTTGCCATTGCTACAATACCAAGATTATTGTATGCTCTTGCAATATTCGGATGATTAGGTTGAAGATGTAAATTATAAATATTTAAAGCATTTTTAAGATACTTCTCGGCTTCTTCAGGATCTGATAAATTGCTATATATTCTACTCTTATTTAGATATACTGTTCCTAATGTGCTATAATCTTTACCAAATTTTTCAAGAAAAAATCTTTCAGCTCTATTATTAAAATCAAGTGCTTCACCATAACGACCAAGTAATGAGAAAAATTGACCTAAGTTTATATTAAGATGTGCTATACTTGGATCATCCTGATTTAGTAAAACTTCGTTTATTTTCAGTGCTTTGTTAAAATTTGTCAACGCTTCTTCAAAATCACCCATTCGAGCATAAATTATACCAACATTCTGCAAGTATGAAGCTAAATCACTCCTTCGGTCATTATCATGGTCAACGATTCTTATTGCTTGTTCATAAAGTTTAATTGCTTTGGCAAACTCTCCAATATAATAATTATACGCCCCTATATTATTATAAGTTTTAGCTAACTCTTTGCTATTCATACCACTAAAACCAACCCTTATTTTTATTGATTGATTTAATATGTCGATTGCGGAAATATAATTACCTTGATTTCCAAGAGACGTACCTTTTTGATGAAGAAACTCAGCTTTAAGTAAAGGAAATTGATCTAATCTATAATTTTTACTATTCTCAATTTGATTCAAACAACTGTCCGTTTCAGCAAAACGATCGGCACTTCTATATGCTTCAACTATTCTCAGTGTAAATTTGATGGTATTCCGCCAATCAGTTATTAAAATTGTCTTATCCTTAAGCTCATTAAATAATAAAATTGCACTGTCATACGCTGCATGACTCATAAATTGCTCAGCTTGCATTTCTAAACTCTCAGATGCTGGAGGGTCTGATATCTGGGCAAAGCTATTTTGATAAAACATTAATTGAAGAATAACAGCAAGGAAAATAACGATCCCTTTACTGGAATTCACTGAGGGGAGGAACATATTAATAACTTTAAAACATTTGAATGTTTAAATTTAAAAAAAAAACCGAGCCCAAATATCCTAATGCTAATTTATTATTAAAAAAAAAGAGGTGTCTAAAAAGCCTACAAATCGTCATTCTGAAATTATTTCAGAATCTTAAATAGTTGACTTTGAGATTCCGGAACGGACGGGCAGGAAGTCCGAATTGACAGAAAAATGAAAAGGCTGCCCTTTTTGGACAGCCTCTTTTGAATAAATTGCTTATCTAATTAACGTATGATCATAATTTTTGATTGTACGAACGGATTTTCGCCTTTACATTCTAATCTGTATATATAACTTCCGGCGCTCAAATGTAAATTTGCCCTATTAAACACCACCTCATAATTGCCCGCAGCTTGCTCCTCATCCACCAAATTACTTACGAGTTGTCCTACTGTATTATAAATTTTTAAATTTACTTTATAAACTGAAGACAGGGAATAATTAATGGTGGCAGAATTATAAATTGGATTGGGATAAATATCGCTTAACTCGTTTTCTGAGCCCAAGACCTACAAATGAGGGTAAACTTACTTGCGCATCCTTAAGCGCTATACCACTTCCGTCTATTAAGTTACTTTCACTATTTAAACGAATGTTTTCAATTTGATCAAACTCACCAATATTATTGGTTCTAAATTTTAATGTAAATAATGGTTGACTAATGTCAAAGTTAGCAACACTCAAACTCATATTTTGCCAAACAACTTTAATTACCCCATTTAAATTACTGTACGCAACATTTTCAAATTGAGAATTAACACCTTCAATATTTATTGCTTGCTCAGGGAAAGTAAAGGACATTAAGAAACCACCAACTGATGCTTCATCTTTTAAATAAACCGGCACCTCTATTAGTTCATTTGTTCGCAAATTAATTCCCTTTGTATATTGCAATTCAATACCTTTTGGATCAGTTTTGGTTGTTGGATGAAAGGCACCTTCCATATCACCTCCTGAACCAACGTCATCATCGCCATCTTCTTTGAGTGACATGCCACCTATTTGAACTGTTTTAGGCAGCGCAACAACTTTTCCAATTGCATTTCTTGTCCCAAATCTAAAATAATCTACTACAACAGCTTCTAAATCATTCCAATTTACCCGACCGTCACCATTTACATCAGCAGCTAATTCTTGAATTGGAGAAAAGCTAATAACACCAAATAATCTCATCATTAACAAAAATGCATCTCTTTGATTTACCGTAGCACCACTTACCTGACCACTATATCTGATTGTATAAGAGCCGGGAATAATATTTTTGAATTTATATTTTCCAATTCCGTCAGTAACTTCTGTAGCTACCAAGCTTCCAAAGCTATCATACAAACTAACTATAACTGATTTAACCGGAGTTCGGGCATCATCATTATACCTGACAGTACCTTCATATTCTGATTGAGAAAAGATATTTCCTGAAATCAACAAAAATGATAAAACGACGAGAAGGGTAAACTTTTTTTTCATAGCGGTTAATTTAAATGAGCAATTTTCCGTATTAAGGAATTAATAACTATTAATTCCTTAATACTGTAAAAGGTAACCCTCATAATCAATAAACTTTTCAAAAAGATATTATTTTGTTGATTCCACAACGTTTACAAAGGTTTTGTACGACGTCATTATAAAAAAGTTTCCGGGTGAAGGGTTACTTTTTATGATAAATTGGTATTAACCTTTATGAAGGTCTTGAATAAATGAAGACTTGACACTAAATTTATTTATATGAAGAAAGAAGAATTTGATCTACTAGAAAAATTTATTGAGAAAGATTTAAGTTCTGAGGAGATGATCTCGGTAAAGAAACTAATTGCTTCAAATAAAAGCTTATCAAAAGAACTTCAGCTAAGAATTGATGTGAATAAGGCGCTCATGGAGAAAGATGTGATGAAGTTAAGATCTGATCTAAAAATCATCTATGCAGAATTTGAAAGATCACAATCTGGTAAAGTTCAGCATTTGATTTCAAGAAACTGGCACTTAGCAGCAGCATCAATTGCAGTATTAATTATGGTTGGAAGTTTCTTACTTTCAAACTTAAACAGGCTTTCTACGGATCGTATTTATGAAAAATACTATACAACAGAAGATGCCGTAATAACAAGTCGTTCAGGTAATTTTGAAAATAGTCAATTGAATATTGCCGTGGATAAATTCCAAAATAATGAGTTTATTGAAGCGATAGAACTTTTGAGTCCATTCAAGGAAAATCATCTGGCTCAATATTATTTAGGTTTATCCTTTATGGAAACTAAGCAATTCAGCAATGCAAACAAATCATTTAAAAAAATTCTTGAACAGAAAGATAACATATTCATTGAACAAGCTAAATGGTATAAAGCACTTTGTTTACTTAAACTGAATGATAAAGAAGCTGCATCTAAACTTTTCTCAAGTATTCTTGAGGATAACAATCTTTATACTGAAAATGCCAGAGCCATATTAAAAATGATAAAATAAAAATACTTCATAGCCAATATTACACTAAATTCACGAACTATCCTGCATTGTCGGGATAGTTTTTTTAAGTGTATAATCCCCAATCGCATTAGCCATTAATTTATCAAATTATTATAAATATTTCATTTTTTTAATGAATTCAGGGTTACCTTTTGAAAGATTAAGGAATTAAGTATTAACTAAGGTTCCCGACTAAGAATAGAATATGATGAAAAATAGCAGGCAGAATGAGAACTATGATGGCTTAGATAGAGCTGAACTAATAGAACGACTAGAGAAAGCTGAAAAGAATTTGTTCTTGAACAACCGAGAAGCAGATAGAATAAAAACTTCATTTCTTTCGAATATCTCACATGAGGTTAGAACTCCCATGAATGCAATAATGGGATTTTCAGATCTCTTAAAAAATGAAGATATTTCAATTGAAGAGAGAGATTTCTTTTTGGATAGTATTACTTCCAGTTCGGAACAACTATTATCCATAATCGATAATGTGATTGAGGCAGCACAGATAGAATCAAATCAAATAAAAAAAATTGATGAGGCATGTCCAATTAACGATCTTTTAGAAAATATTTATAATTCTTTTTGTGATTCTCAAAGATTTAAGAAAAAAAATCATATCTCTTTAAAACTTAAGCTTAACAGTGAAAGTAATCCTTATATTTTTACTGATCCCAGAATTCTGAGCAGGATTTTTATTAATATAATTGACAATGCTATTAAATTTACTGAAAAAGGATCAATAGAATTCGGATATGATCTTAGTAATGGGTCAAGTATTCATTTTTTTGTTTCTGATACCGGAATAGGTATTCCTAAAGATAAATGCAAAACTATTTTTGATCAGTTCACACAAGTGGATGATTCATATTCAAAAAAACATGACGGTTTAGGGATGGGTCTTACAATTTCTAAAAAATTAGCTCAATTAATTGATGGCAAGTTAGATATAACATCATCGCCCGGATTAGGAACAAAAATAATATTGACCATCCCTATCAGATCAATTAACTCAAATCAAATTGATTTTTCACCAATCAAGCATCCTACTTGGGTAAACAAAATGACGGGAGAAATGAAACACCAAACTCTTGAATGTAAACCTGCTGATTGGCAACTTTTTTCTACACTGCAAAATTTTAGTGCATAAAATTCAGAAATTCATCTACACAAGAATAATTAAATAGTCTTAAATATTAAAATCCTGTTTTCAAACCGCATTAGCGTTGCCCATTAAACATTTTCCAATTTAAAATGATAGTCATTGTGATTATCATTATTTTTGATACTTAAATTTCAGACCAAAACCTGAAATAAAACTTGAAATTAATAGAAATCCATCAGATGAGAAGAGTAATTGGAATATTCATCATATTTATAACCATTGCAGGTCATGCGCAAAACAACGAGTATCATCTAAAAATGGAACTTAATGGCTTTAACGATAGTGTTTATTATTTGGTAAGTTATTATGCAGATAAATTTCAGGCAGTTGACACATCCATTTCTATGAATAACCAAATTGAATTTAACGGAGATACTTTATTAGCTGGAGGAATTTATATTTTGGCGGGTGAAAAAATGAATAAATATTTTGAATTTTTGGTTGATAAAGATCAAACGTTCAAGATTACAGTTTCAAAAGAACAACCCATTGAATCGATGAGAGCTATTGGATCTAAAAACAATGAGCAATTTTTTGAATATCTGAGATTTAATAAAAATGAATACGATAAAATAAAAGCATTGCAGAACCAACTTACAAAATCTGAAAATATTTCGGAAACCAATCAGATTAAAAAATCAATTGAAGATATCAATGTTGGCTTAGTAAGTTTTAAAACGAGATTTATTAATGATAATCCTGAAGCCTTGCTCTCAAAAATATTCCTTGGCATGCAAGAGCCGGAAGTTGATCAAAATTTATCAAGAGAACAAGCTTATCTGAACTATAAAAATAAGTATTGGAATCAGATTGACTTAACAGATTCACGACTGATAAGAACGCCTATCTTGCATAGCAAATTAATCAACTATTTTGATAAAATTGTTATGCAGCATCCTGATTCATTAATTAAAGAGATTGATTTGCTATTAAATCAACACATTGCAGAAGATATAAAGAATCATATTATTTGGCATTTAACACTTAAATATGAATATCCCGAAATTATGGGATTAGATAAGGTTTTTGTGCATCTGGTTCAGAATTATTTTCACACGAATAAAATAACCAGGCTTAGTCAGACTGTAATTGAAACCATTGAGAAAAGGGCATCAAAAATTGATCGTGTTTTAATTGGGAAAAAAGCTCCTGAATTAGTTATGATGGATACGTTAAATAAGCCACAATCATTATATAATTTGGATGCGGAGTACACCTTAGTACTCTTTTGGGATCAGGAATGTCAGGTATGCCAAAAAGAAATTAAATTATTGAAAGATTTACTTGCTGAAAATATTTTTGACCTTAAAGTTTTCGCAGTTGGAACCGACTCAAAACTTGATGACTGGAAAAAATATATCGTCGAAAATAAGCTCCAAATGAATCATGTGAACGGAACCCAAAGCTTTTCCGCTGATTATCATGAACTTTATGATATTTACAGCACCCCAACTGCCTATTTACTCGACAAAAACAAATATATCATTGCTAAACGATTATCAATCGAACAACTTAAAGATTTTATAAAAAATTATCAAAAAGAACAACAATAAACTTTGTACTTCAAATTCAAAAAAGATAGTGTGGTATAGCTATGCTTTTATATAACTAAATCGACAACCTTTTTAGCGTTTTCACGTATATATTGTTTCTAATAAATGATAAGGTGTAAACTATTGTTAAAATAGTAAAAACTAAAGACATGACTAACAGGTATCAAAAGAATCAAAAAAACATCAAAAGAAAATTTGTTCTATTATTTATTTTCATATTCTCAGGAATATTCATAGCCTTGGGACAAGATCCCTCAGCCACAATATCACCTACCGATACCACAATTTGCGCAACTCAAACTACGTTCAATATCAATTTTGCACAAGCATCGAATGATTCGGCTGTAATCTGGACAACAAACGGTACTGGGTCTTTCAGCGTAGACAACGATACCACAACCTATTTCCCAACCAGTGGAGACAAATCTGCCGGCTCAGTAATATTAAAAATTCACGTTTACCCATATCATCCATCAACACTTATAGATAGTACCAAGTTTTTTACATTAAATTTTACAGATCCTCCAGTTGTTGATGACATAATAAATCCAACTGCATGTGACAGTTATACCTTGCCCCCAATTACAGGAACTAATTTAAGCGGAACTCAAGCATATTATGAAGGACCGAATGGAACTGGAACTAAACACCTTATTGGTGCATCTATAACCAGCTCTCAAACGCTATATATCTATGATTCCAATACGGAATGTTCGGATCAAGAAAATTTTTCGATCACCATCGTTAATTCTCCAGTTGTTAATGATATTGCTGATCTTACAACTTGCGACAGTTACGTCCTTCCCACAATCACAGGTACGAACTTAAGTGGTACACAAGCTTATTATACCAGTACCGGAGGAACAGGTACAAAATACAATGCAGGTCAAGCAATAACAAGTACAAGTACTCTTTTCATTTATGATGCAAACGGAAGCTGTTCAGACGAAGAAAATTTCACCATAACGATTGTTTCTTCTCCTATAATCGCTAACCCCGGAAATCAAACTTCTTGCGATAGTTATGTACTCCCTGCAATTTCGGGAACTGGACTTAGTGGCGGACAAGCTTACTATACCCTCACTGGTGCAGGAGGCTCAAAATATAATGCTGGCGCATCAATAACAAGCTCACAAACCTTATTTATTTATGATTCAATTGGTACAACATGTAGTGATGAAGTAAGCTTTGCCATCACCATTACAAATACGCCTGCAATAAATGATATTGCAAACCAAAGCGTTTGCGACAGCTACACATTACCAACTATTACAGGTTCCAACTTAACAGGAAATCAAGCATATTATTCTGCAACTGGTGGGTTGGGAGTAAAACGGAATGCCGGTGATGTGATCACATCCACAACTACTTTATATATTTATGACACCAATGGAAGTTGCAGTGATGAAGAAAATTTTACGATTACCGTAACCAATACGCCAACGGTAAATGATATTCCCAACCCCATTGCTTGCGACAGCTATACCCTACCTGCAATTACAGGAACTAATCTTTCAGGAAACCAGGCATATTATACCGCTTCGGGTGGCGTTGGAACAAAATACATAGCTGGTCAAACGATTACCACAACTCAATTATTATATATTTATGATACAAATGGGAGTTGCAGTGATGAGGAGCAGTTTACGATCACTATTAATTCAACCCCGATTATTAATAATCCTGGAAATCAGGCATCATGCGACAGTTATACCTTACCTTCCATAACAGGGACCAATCTTTCAGGAAACCAGGCATACTACACTGCAACAGCAGGTGGAGGCACCAAATATGTTGCCGGGCAGACAATATCCAATTCGATGACCTTGTATATTTACGACACTAACGGAAGTTGTAGTGATCAGGAAAACTTCACCATTACTATCACAGCATCTCCAAATATAACGGATATCACTAATCCAACTGTTTGCGATGCCTATACTTTGCCTACCATTTTAGGCACTAATCTTTCAGGAAATGAAGCTTATTACTCTGCCACCGGAGGTGGTGGAACGAAATACAATGCAGGAGAAAGCATCTCAAGTAATATGTTATTGTATATATACGATAGTAATGGAAGTTGTAGTGATGAAGAAAATTTTACAATTACAATAGTTGCTTCACCGGCAATTAATGATATACCTGATCAATCAGTTTGTGATTCTTATACTTTACCAACCATAACCGGTTCTAACCTTTCAGGAAATGAGGCGTACTATACCTTATCAGGCGGGCTGGGTGTAAAACATGTTGCCACAGACCTCATTACGACATCAACAACACTATATATTTATGATATCAATGGAAGTTGCAGCGATGAACAAAGCTTCACAATTACGGTTACGAATACGCCAGTTGTAAATGACATTTCTAATCCTACTGCCTGCGACAGTTATACTTTACCAACGATTACCGGTACAAATTTAACAGGAAACCAGGCTTATTATACCGCTTCGGGTGGTGTTGGAACAAAATATGTGGCAGGTCAAACTATTTCAACTACAACCACACTTTATATTTATGATTCAAATGGCAGTTGTAATTCAGAAGAGCAATTTACAATTACGGTCAATGCAACTCCAATTATTACCAATCCAGGAAACCAAGCCGTTTGTGATACTTATACCTTACCAACTATTACAGGAACTAATCTTAGTGGAGGGCAAGCTTATTATACAGCCCCTGCCGGAGGCGGAATCAGATATAATGCAGGGGTTACTCTTACTAGTACTGCTACTTTGTACATCTATGATGCTGTTGGGAGCTGCAGTGATCAGGAACAATTTTCGGTAAATATCACCCACTCTCCTAATATAACAAATCCAGGTAATCAAGTATCATGTAACAGCTATACCTTACCTTCAATTGCCGGAACTAATTTAAGCGGAAATCAAGCTTATTATACCGCCTCTTCAGGTGGAGGAATTAAGTATATCGCCGGTGATGTAATTACAAGTAGCATCTTCTTATATATTTATGATACTAATGGTAGTTGTGATAATGAAGAAAATTTTACCATCACCATATTACCTCCTCCTGTTGTAACAGATCCTGGAGATCAAACAGCTTGTGGAAGTTATACCTTACCGGTAATAGGAGGATCTAACCTTTCCGGAAATCAAGCCTATTTTACTGCAAGTGGTGGAAATGGAACCCGATATGATGCTGGTGATGCGATCACCACTTCTGATATCCTCTTTATTTATGACAACAATGGAAGTTGTACCGATGAGGAATCATTTAATGTAACTATTATTCCTGAACCAACAATTAGCGCTGGGGCTAATGCAAGTATTTGCGGTATCACTAATCACACCTTAAATGGAAGTGCATCTAATTACACCATTGGTACCATTGTCTGGTCGATTGTAACTGGTAATGGATCATTATCTGCCACAAATATTTTAAACCCAACTTATACCCCCGTTGCAGCTGACTATTTGACTCCTGTGCGATTAAGGATGACCGTGACCGGTTCTGCACCATGTTCCGGAAATTATAGCACAGATGTAATTTTAACTTATTCAGAAAATGTAATTATCGAAATCGGCCCATCAACCGCAGTAATCTGTGAAGGTCAAACCTGGACAGCCAGCCCTTCTACCAATACTCCATCAACTTATTTATGGACCACCAATGGAAATGGAACTTTTGATAATGATGCCATACTCAATACAACTTATACCCCTGATTCGATTGACATTGTAAATGGATTTGTGACCTTAACACTTGAGGCTACTGGTACCGGAACTTGTTCGGGTAATTCTGTCGATGATATCATTATTGAAATTAAAAAATTACCTTTAGTTAATGCCGGCCCTGCCTTGGTAAATATATGTGAAAGTGACACATACACCACTTCAGATGCAACAGCTCAATATCATTCATCTGCAGCATGGACAGTTATTAGCGGCACAGGTACAATTTCGAGCCCAACAAGTTTATCGGGTGCTCAATATGTTCCCAGTGCAGCTGATATTGTGGATGGTTTCGCCATATTACGCTTAACCGTTTCGAATGGTAACCCATGCTACACAACTGCTTATGACGACATAAGAATAGAATTTACAAATGAACCGGAAATAACCATAGGCAGCATCCCAACTTTATGCCAAGGAGCTCCTTATACCGTTACCATTGCTGACACTACTAATGCAAGTGCAGTATCATGGTCATTGGTAAGTGGAACCGGTGTTTTAACAAATGCGACCACCATTAATCCAACCTATACACCAAGCGCAGCTGATGCGGTGAGTGGAAGTATTGTGCTACGTTTAACCGCAGATGCAACCAGCCCTTGTACGGCTTCAACAACACAAAACATTACTTTTCCGGTAGCCGGAATTCCAACTGTGGATGTTGGGTCAAACATGACTGTTTGTGCAACAACTTCATCCATTGCTTTAAGCCCAACAGTAAGCAATGGGGTCAGTTATTTATGGACCACTTCCGGCA
This sequence comes from Bacteroidales bacterium, assembly GCA_963674935.2. Lineage (GTDB taxonomy): Bacteria > Bacteroidota > Bacteroidia > Bacteroidales. The sequence goes on along the minus strand of CAXXWZ010000007.1, from coordinate 903,892 downwards.
GTGGAACTTTCTCGCCAAGTAATACCGCATTAAATCCAACTTACAATCCGGTAGCCGGTGATTATGCTGCCGGAACCATTAAGCTTAAGCTTGCAGTTACCGGTGCGGCATTATGTAGTTCAACCGTGAGTGATTCGTTAAATGTTACGTTTACTCCTGCTCCCACTGCATTTATTAAAGCTGCTGACAGTGTTTGTGAAGGTGCTGATTATTTTATAAGTTCGGCAGTAGCCACAAATTATTCAGATATCACCTGGATACATGATGGAGCTGGAACCTTAAATAATATTCATCTTGAAAAACCAACATATACACAAGGAGCAGCTGATATGGGGAATGATGTAACCTTTACCATGACTGTTACAGGAAACGGAACTTGCACTCCTGTTCAAGATCAATTGGTATTGAGTGTACTTCAAAATCCAACCGTAAATCTAAACATTACTGAAACCACAGTTTGTGGAGCTAATTATCAAATATCAAATGTGGTAGCTGCAAATTATAATACCTTAACCTGGACTTCTTCAGGAAATGGTACGTTTGACAATGCAAATGCATTAAACCCAAGATATACTTTTGGCTCAACAGATATTGCTGCAGGAGCAGCTACACTAACGCTGACAGCCAGCCCAATCTCACCTTGTGCGACAAATGCTGTTAAAAGCTTTATCATTAACATTAGCGACGGGCCTGTAGCTAATGCCGGACCTGATGCCAGTATATGTGAAACCCAAAATTATATTACATCAACAGCAACATCTGTTGATCACTCGTCCGTTGAATGGTCAATAGTGAGTGGTACAGGAACTTTTATTACTAGTGCCAATAACTTATCTACAACCTACCAACCAAGTGCAAATGATATCAGTCTGGGTGCTGTCACTCTTAGATTAACATCAAATGGAATTGGTTCTTGCGCAGCAGATACGGATGATATTACCATAACAATTACCAAACAACCTGTAGTTGATGCAGGTGATGATGCCGATGGATGTATTGCAAGAGTTTATACCGTGAGCGATGCAAGTATTACAAATCAAAACACCTATGCTTGGACAACAAACGGACATGGAACTCTAAACAATGAGACAACGCTAACGCCATCGTATACGCCACATATTGATGACATCAATTTAAACGGAGGGGTCGTTACCCTAACTTTAACTGCTTCATCCAATGCTCCATGTTCGGGTAATGTTAGCGATACTAAAGTATTGACCATTTATAATGAACCAACTGCTTTTGCAGGAAATAATGCTTTTGCTTGCGCAGCTGCTGATTATGCCATTCAAGGAGCTACTGCAACTAATTATTCAAGCCTCTCATGGAGTTCTTCCTCTTCAGGTACTTTGGGATTCATTAACAATGGGTCTTTAACTCCTACTTATCATGTAAACACTACAGATGCTGCAAATACTTATGTTGATATTACTTTAACAGCTGTACCAAAGTCACCTTGCGCCACACCGGCTTCACATACTTTCAGATTGACCGTTTTATCTGGTCCAACGGCTATTGCTGGTGCGAATGATACTATATGCGCAGATGGTGTTTACGCCAATACAGATGCTGATACAACTAATGCAACTTCCATATTATGGCAAACATCCGGAGACGGAACTTTTAGCAGTACCACAGCCATTCAACCAACTTACACACCCGGAACAGCAGATAAAATTAACGGGACTCTAACACTAACACTCCATGCTTATGGAAGTGGAAGTAATGGTTGTAATCATGATGTTAGCGATTTAACTCTGACGATTAATAAACTACCCACTGCCGATGCCGGATCATTGGCTAGTATTTGCGAGGGTTCAAATATTATAACAGGTGCAGCGGTTGCAAATAATAGTGGTTTGTTATGGCGAATTATTACCGGAACAGGAACATTATTAAATAGCACTAGTCTTACTCCGATTTATAATACAAGTGCTGGCGATACAGCCGCTGGTACCATATCACTAGAGCTCATTGCTTTACCCAATACACCATGTACAGATAGTGCTTTCAGAACGATATCCTTACCAGTAGTTAAAGCACCAATTGTTGATGCCGGAGCAGATACCACAGTTTGTCGACAAACCCCATATCATTTGTGGAAAGCAACTTCTAATAGTCTCTCCAATACATTTAGCTGGACAAGTAGTGGTACAGGAATTTTCTCAAACATAAACAGTTTAAACCCTGTTTACACTCCGAGTGCTGCAGATGTACTTCTTGGAGCCGTCACCTTAACCATCACGGCCTCGAATTCTTCATGTAACGATGCTATTGATGCTATGACTCTTGTACTCGGCTCTGCTACAGTTGTTGCAGGTGCGGATACATCATTATGTTTTATCAGTAATTATACCGCAAATGCAACCATCACAGGCAATTATGGTTCAATACTTTGGGCTCATAATGGTTCCGGTACTTGGTTGAATGGGATTAATAATACCCGAACGCCTACATATATTCCAGGAATTGGAGATGAAGGTACAACAGTAACATTGGATATAACGGTGAACGAAGCTGGTCCTTGTTCTGGTGTTGTTACAGACGCCATTGATCTGGAAATTAAAAATATTCCTATGGCGTCCGCTGGAAATGACACTACCATTTGTGAAACCGATAATTTTACTTTCCCGAATGGACATGCATCGGCCAGTTATGCCCCAAATATTTTCTGGACATCTTCTGGTGATGGAATATTTAGTGGAGGTGGACTGACACCAACTTATACACCGGGCACTAATGATCTTGCACAGGGTTATGTCGATTTAACCATACATGGTGAAAATCCACCTTGTCAGGAAGCCACAGATATCATGCGACTTACGTTTAGCAGAGTTACAACTGTTGATGCCGGACAAAATGCATCCGTATATTTAGGCTCAAGTTTTACGGTGTCAACTGCAACAGTTTCTGATAATTCTCCCGTTTTATGGACAAGAACCGGAACCGGAACATTTAACACCGGAACTGAAACCACACTCACTCCTACTTATACACCTTCTGCCTTAGATTTTGCGAATAAAAAGGTATGGTTGATTCTAACGGCAAGCCCAGCAGGTGCCTGTAATGTACCGGTTAAAGATTCGATGTTATTAACAGTGAACGACACCATCGTTGATTTTTATTGGGTTTCATCTTGCGTTGAAACTCCAACACAGTTTTTCACGGATACAAGTAGTACCGACTTAGGAAGTATCTCAACCTATCACTGGGACTTTGGAAACGGACAGGTTTCTACGGATCCAACCAACCCAAATCCAACTAATATTTACAATTCGGCAGGTACCTATAAAGTTATCTTAACGGTTGTTGATACAACCGGTTATACCAATGTGGTTTGGCATTATGTTACCGTAAATGCCCTTCCAATTGTAAATTTTGAAAACCAGCCTTCCTGTGCAGGTAATTCAACTGTATTTATCGATCGTTCAGTTGCACCTTCAGGTTATATTATTGAAAGAATATGGGATTTCGGAGATGGGACCGCTCCTTTAGTTATTCAACAAGCCTCCGGTCCGGTTGAGCATATATATCCCTCTGCCGGAACCTATCCTGTGATATTAACAATAATGACTTCGGATAGCTGCGTAAATTCTACTTGGGTGGATATTGTTGTTACTTCTCCACCAGAAGCAAATTTTAGTTATGCCGATACTTGTTTTGGAAGTTTGACCCAGTTTTTTGACGAATCTGTTGCTACCGGAAATAGTGCAATTATAAAGTGGACCTGGGATTTTAATGATCCTGCAACAGGTACAAGTAATATTTCAACTATACAAAACCCGACTCATTTGTTTAGTGAAGCAAAGAGCTATCTTGTTAATCTTCAAACTGAGAATTTAAATGGTTGCATAGCCGACACTACCATTTCAGTTACAATAGTTCAGCCTCCGGAAATTGATTTTGAAATAGTTGAAAGCTGTCTGAACACCGAAACGGTGTTTAATCCAATTACTATAAATCCTAATTTGAGTTACAACTGGGACTTTGGCGATGGTGTAAATTCAAATCTTCAAAGCCCAACGCACTTATACGTTTCAGAAGGAAATTATACAATAAATCTGACAGTAACTGATTCCTTAACAGGTTGTAGTAATATTATCAGTCATGATTTGACAATTGACCCACTTCCTATTCCTGTATTTGAAATATCAGAAGAACGCTGTATGTCTACCACAATCAATTTTATTGATCATTCTACAACTGAAATTGGAGAAATAATTGAATGGGTTTGGGTTTTTGGGGATGGAGATTCAACGATAATAACAAGAGGGAATAACCCAAATGTAACTCACGAATATAGTGCAAGTGGCTCATTTAATGTTATTCTTACAGTTACAAATTCAAATGGGTGTATTAAAAGATCAAGCCCAAAAACAATAGAAATTAAACATGGCCCAACAGCAATGTTTGAATTCGACATCGCCTGTTTAGGAAGTGAATCACAATTCATCGACTTATCAAGTTCATTTGATGGCAGCGTAATTACAGAATGGGTTTGGGATTTTGATGATCCGCTTTCAGGAAATTTAAACAGTTCATTTAGCAAAAATCCTAAGCATACTTTTGTTCAGGACAGTTCTCACAATGTTTATTTGCAAGTAACTGATGATAATGGTTGTATAAGTGATACAACTTTTGAAATAATAATTAATGAATTAAGTGATATTGATTTTAATATTACTGGAGGTAATTGTTTAAATCAGGAAACTAATTTTGAAATTATTGCACCAAATCTTGATTTAACAACGGTTGATGTAATCTGGAATTTCGGTGATCCTACATCCGGTAATAATAATCAATCAAACGAAAAAGAGTATCCTGTTCATATTTATACCCAATCGGGAATTTACACAGTTACCTTGACGATCATCGATGCAAATGGATGCTCAAATACGGTTTCAAAATCAGTTAATATTAAAACATTACCAAGTGCCAGATTTGATACAGATGCGCCTTCTTGCGAAGGTAATGCAGTTCAATTCACTTATTTGCTAGAAACCAGTGGTTCTGTAATCGATCAATGGATATGGGAATTTGGAGATGGCACAGTTGATACGATTTCCAGAGGAGAAAACTGGAATGTAACACATCTTTATTCTCAATCTAATGAATACAATGCAAAACTTACGGTTGTAACACTAGATGGGTGCACAAATACATTTGAAAAGCAAGTGACTGTTTTGAATGGCCCTGATGCAAACTTTTATGCAACAACAGTTTGTATCGATCATTTTGCTGAATTTTTTGACTTATCGCAAGAAAGCGAAGGAGGAACCATTATTGATTGGTTCTGGAATTTTGGTGATCCGGAATCTGGAGTAAGCAATACTTCTTCTCAACAAAATCCAACACATAAGTATGTTAACAGCGGTACTTATCCGGTTAGATTAGTAGTAGTAGATGCCGAGGGTTGCAGCGATACCATTATTAAAGATATTATTGTTACCAATGAAATTGATCTTAAGCCATTTACCTTCGACACTGCAATTTGCGAGAATACAACGGCCGAGTTCTTCATGAACGAAAATATAAACCTTGGAGACGTTAATGAAATTCGTTGGAATTTTGGGGATCTTGGTTCAGAAGGGAATGAACTTATTGATGTAGTTAACCCAACTCATATTTATACAGAGCCTGGTGAATATACCATTACTTTAACATTAGATAACAGCACTTGCGGCGGTACAATTGATACGACAATCAGCGTTCGTGCAAAACCAATAGCAAACTTCAAATTTTCTAATGAATGTATGGGTAAGCCAACTGAATTCATCGATTTGTCAATATATGAGCAAAACCCAATAGAAAATTGGAATTGGAATTTTGGAATTGGAAACTTAACAAATGACACTTCAACAATACAAAATCCATTCTACATTTATAATACTACTGGAAAATATTTTGTCAGTTTAGAAGTAGTGAATGATATTGGTTGTTCCAATAGCGTTATCGACTCAGTTGTAATTACACCAACACCAACTGCCAAATTTAGTTTTGCTGAAACTGGTCAAGGTGAAATTAGTTTTACGAATGAATCAACAAATGCAACTCTTTATGAATGGGACTTTGGAGATAATTGGATTTCTGATGAAATTAACCCTGTTCATCAATATGATAGCACGGGTACTTTAGAGTCTTCAAGATATGAAGGACTTAATTTACAATTAATAAGCTTGAATGATTTTGAATGTGCTGACACAGCCACTCATCTCTATGATTTGTATTTTAAAGGATTATATATCCCAACCGCATTTGTCCCAAGTAGCACAAATGAATCCTTAAAATTCTTCAAACCAATTGGGGTTAATCTTCAATCATTTAATATTGAAGTTTATAGTACATGGGGGCAAATGGTATGGCAGTCTTCGGCTTTAGACATAAATGGAAGACCCACAGAATCGTGGGATGGAATGTATAATGGGAGCAACTCACCAAGTGGAGCCTATATGTGGAAAGCCAGTGGTGTATTTAAAGACGGAACTATTTGGAACGGAAATGACCTAAACAATACAGGAAGTGGTTCTACTTCTGGAACTGTTTTACTTATCAGATAAATTATCGGTTAAAAAAAAGGGATGGCTTCCTCTTAGAGGACGCCATCCCTTTTTTATGCAATTTGAATTTTATCGATTTCTATAATTGGCATTTCATCCATATCCATCATGGCATTAATAAGTCCGACTTTTTGATATTTACGCAAATCAGATAATCTAATTTCAATGGGCTTAATCATATTTTCAGCGATCAAAAATTCACGTTGAATTCCTTTAAGCAAAGCTGAAGATGGCGTATGCCATTCATAACCATTCCAGAAAACTAAGTTTGAATAAGACGTGTCGGTAATTAAACCATTTTTCACAATAATAATCTCATCAACATCTGAGTTTTCAAGAAGTAGTTTATTTAATAATTGACGATCAGCATATTTATATTCATACTCAATTTCATCACATTTTACAATTCGCAGCGATTTTATTTTCTTTTGTTTATAAGGAAGAATTAGAATTTCATTGATCTCTTTTCCATAAACAATCCTGCACTTGAATAATCCTTTTTTAGGCAAAGCTTGTTGGTTTAGCACATCTAAAATTTGAATTTTATTACCGACACCAAAAAAATTCCGAACACTACGATCCATTCGCTTTTGATGCAAATCAAGATGAAAAGGAATGCCATCCTTTATCTTAATACTTTCAAATAATAGGCACATAAATTTTATCCATTAATTCTTGATATTCGTCGTTCACATTGCTTAGCGCAGTAATTCCTCCCCCACTCCGATAAATTAATTTATCATCCTTTTGTTCAATGTACCGAATCATTACAGCACTTTCCAAATTCTTCCCGTCAAATATCCCAAAAATACCGGTATAATATCCGCGGTCACTAGGTTCAGCTTCCTTAATGATTTCAAGCGTTTTTTGTTTTGGAGCTCCACTCACCGAACCTGCCGGTAAAAGTTTAAAAAGAATTGACCCAATATTTTCATTATAACTTTCAGGCAGTCGACCTGTAATCTCAGAACTAACCTGCAATAATTCACTATCGTGAGTTAGGATTTTATCGATATAGCGAAATCTTTTTACTCTCACTTTTTTTGCGACTATACTTAAATCATTCCTGATTAAATCAACGATTGTATTATGTTCTGAGAATTCTTTTTTACTCTGAATAATCTTATCTGCAGCATGATCAATTCTGGCATCGATGGTACCTTTCATTGGATAAGATGAGATTTCCCCATCAGCAATCCTGACAAATATTTCGGGCGAAAAACACACGAATTCATCTTTATACTTTAATCGAAATTTTGCCGCTGAATAATTAAAAATTTCATTCAATGAAATGTTAGATTTTATTTCGGAGGGCATGGTTAAATTCAACAGATAAGTATTCCCGAAATCTAAATTTGACTTTACCAAATCAAAAGCCTTACGGTATTGCGCAAAGCTCAAAGGAAATTTAGTAATTTTGACAGTCCTATTTAAGGCATTTTTAGGCGGCTTACAATTTGAAAAGCCAGGAATATTAAATAAAATATTGTCAGGGAGTTGATTGAGTTGAAATACAAGCGGTTTTTTTAATTCAAAATCGATAATGAACAAAAACGGAATCTGAGCTTTTCCCAAATCATTTAACTCATTTATATAATTTTGAATCATAAACCTGTATCTTCAACACACTCGCAAAGATAACAAAACAATGAAGCTTTTAATTGTCGATAACTACGATTCTTTCACCTATAATCTTGTTCAAATGATTGAAGAAGCAGGCTGTGTAAGCTATGATGTAATCTATCATGATTTGATTGATATTGAGGAAGCTAAGAAATACGATAAAATTCTAATTTCACCCGGCCCGGCTTTACCCAAAGATTATCCTGTTTTGAATAAATTATTTAAACTTTACGGCAAGGATAAATGTTTTTTGGGAATTTGTTTAGGGATGCAGGCCATGAATGAATATTTTGGCGGACAACTTTATAATTTATCAGAGGTGGTTCATGGGCAAGAGCATCAAGTTAAAATTTTAAAAAAGGAGAGCTTATTCGACAAATTGCCCAATCAAATTTCTGTTGGCTTATACCATTCGTGGGCTGTTTCTGAAATTGACTTACCTGATTGCCTCGAAATCACTTCCCGTTCTCAATCCGGAACGATCATGTCCTTAAAGCATAAAGATTACGACATCAAAGGTCTGCAATTTCATCCTGAATCAATCATCACCAAGCACGGCTTCCAGATTATTAAAAACTGGTTGAAAGCCTAATTTTCAATTTTATTTTTCTATATTAGTCAAAACCATTATTCACTATTCATTATTCATTAATCATTTTTAAATGAAAGCTGGTTTCGAAGCGGGAATCGAAAATTTCACCATTCAAAATATTGATTTGGGTACTGATTATGAAGGCAAGGTTAACGCAAGCTTAATCAGATGCAAAAAGCAAATTACAAACGGGATTCCCGTTTTATACATCCACGGATTTTCTGATTACTTTTTTCATCCGCATATGGCGGAAAAATTTCATGAAGCAGGCTATAATTTTTTCGCCTTGGAATTGAGAAAATATGGAAGCGCTATCAGGGAGCATCAGCACCCAAATTATTGTAAAAGCTTATTTGAATATTTCGAAGAAATCAATCAATCGCTTGAAATAATTACCAAAGAAAGCAGACAAAAAGCCATTTTACTCGGTCACTCCAATGGTGGATTAATTTCTTCACTTTATGCAAAATATGGCGAAAACAGAAATCTAATTCAACTACTTGTTTTAAACTCCCCTTTTTTAGATTTAAACTTAAACCCAAGCACTCAAAAGCTGGCAATGCCTGTTTTAGGAATAATCGCAAGGATTTTTCCTTACGCAAAAATCAACAATATTATCAATCCACTTTATCCCAAAAGCCTCGATAAAAAGTTTTACGGAGAGTGGGAAATCAATAATGATTGGAAACCAATTAAGGGCTTCCCTGGATATTTTTCCTGGTTAAAAGCTGTGAGTGATGCACAAAACTTAGTAGTGAAAAACGATAAAATTGAACTCCCAATTCTCTTCTTATATTCATCCAAATCCTTTAATCCAAAGGTATGGGAGGATAGCATCATGGAATCAGACATTATCCTTAATGTAAAAAAAATCAAACAAAAAGTTTTAAAACTTGGTTCAGATTTGACAGTTATTGAAATAAACAAAGCCATGCACGATGTATTCTTATCAAAAAAGGAAGTTAGGGAAGAGGCGTTCAAACAAATGTTTGATTGGCTGAGTAAGAGAGTTATTAGTTAAAAGTTATGAGTGATAAGTTTTTAGAAATGTATTAAATACTTTATCAATTCCTGAATACTGTCTTCTAACTTCTGTATTCTATCTTCTCATAAATCAATCGGCAATTTTTCTCCTTCCGATTTTGCAATTACAACAGCACCACAGCTATCACTCCACACATTGGTTGCCGTTCTAAACATATCTATCAATTGATCGACCGCCAAAATTAAACCAACTCCTTCCAGAGGCAATCCCACAGCTGATAACACAACTGTAATCATCACAAGTCCTGCCATCGGAATTGCAGCAGAACCAATGGAAGCAAGTAAGGCAGTAAATACAATAATAATTTGTTGAATCATGCTTAATTCAATACCGTAAGCTTGTGCAATAAAAATAGCTGCAACACACTCGTAAAGTGCGGCTCCATCCATATTTATAGTTGCACCAAGTGGTAAAGTAAAACTGGTAATTTTATTAGAAACGCCAGAATTGTGTTCAACCGCATTCATGGTTAAGGGTAAAGTAGCGCCTGAAGAAGAAGTAGAAAATGCAGTTAACAATGGTGTTGTCATGTTTTTTAAATGCTTCCACACATTTACCCGACCAAGTGCGCGAGTCACTAATGGAAGTGAAATAAAAAAATGTACAGACAAAGCAAGAATAATCGTACCCATATAAAGACCCATTCGTTGTACCAACTGTCCCAAATCGTCCTGCTCTGCAATGATACGTGATACAATTCCAAAGATTCCCAATGGCGCAAATTTGATAAAGAACATGGTAATTTCCATCATCACTTCAAAAATGGCATTAAAAGCCTCGCTAAGGATCTGCTTTGGTCGTGGGCTTATTCTGGTGATAAAAAATCCAAACAGAATGGCAAAAAAGATAACTGATAAGATTTGATTGTCGTTAAATGCCGTAAAAATATTATCGGGCACAATATCCATGGCAATCTCTTTAAATGATCGCTGCTGCTCCATCAGGCCTTCAACCTTATAACTAAAATTCAAGTCTGCCCCAATGCCCGGTTTAAATAAATTTACAAAAAACAAGCCTGTGATAATGGCAATAAAACTGGTAAACAAATAATAACTAATGGTCTTAAACCCAAGTCGGCCAAGGTGTTCAACGCTTCCTACATTTGTGATCCCGCTAATCAAGGAGCTTAAAATTAGCGGAATCATCAGGAGTTTCAACATTTTCAAGAAAATAATTCCCATCCAATCAACGGCTTTTATATATGGATTTTGAACCGAAAACTGAACAATGGTTGAGCTATGCTTGGCGTATTGTTCGGCAGATAAATGTTTTTTTAATTCATCCAGAAAGGCTTTACGCGTATTAAAATTCACGTCCGTCATTTCAGCTACAGAACTTAAAACCTCATCTTGAACAATTCTGTTGGTAAGCTTTTTCATGGTCGAATCAGTAATGGAATAATGATTCGAAAAGATTACACCGTAAATAATTGCCAATATCAAAGCAATCAGGATCTGCCAATGCAGTCGGATTTTTCGTAAACGCTTTAGATTAATCATCTGAAAAAATTAGGATGTTGAAAGATAGCAAAGAATTGCCAAACTCAAAAGGCTTTAATATTTATTAAAAACCATGACTTCGAGTTTCTCTCCCTTTTCAACACGTACACGCCATTCGACTGTTTTAAAATCACCAGCATAAAATCCGACTCCAATAACACGACTTTCCCATGTTGGTGTTTTGTCCTCCGGATTACATTTGAATGGGAACTGCATGCTTATCGGATTTGGATAAATAAAACCTTCCCTGGCCGAGAAGCCTTTACCTGTAGCATTCGAGAACCTGAAGTGAACCCAGGCATTTTGCGGTGTTTCTGTAAATACGTATTCGGCTTTTGGAAATAAAATTAAATTGTCTCCTCCAGCATTATTTAAAGTGGCAGTTATTTGATAAACATCCTGCCCATTGACTTCCTTAATTGATGAGGTAATAAAACTCAGTTCCATATTGTTCACACTCAAAACCTCGCCTTCTTCCAGCGCTTGCCAGTTTTGAGAAAAAATGAGTTGGCTGGAAAGAATTAAAGCGCCAATCATAAAACATTTTAGTGTATTTTTCATATGTAAATTATTTATTTTAAATTGATAAAATGGAACTCGCAGGTGAAACTTTCATCCTGATTAGCGTTTCATGAACATGCTCGTTTCATAATTAATAGTTTAGAATTGGTTAAAATTAGGACTTTAATTTCAATATTCCAATACAGACTTAACATGATTCCATGACAGTGTGGAGTTCTTCCAATTAATGAGAATAATGCATACATTAGCAATTAATTTATAATCAATGCAGAAATTAGGCAAATTCATATTTATCATTTTAAGCCTTGTTTTGCTGGGAATAGGTTCTTGCAAAAAAACGGAATCTTGCGATGAAGGGGTGAAAGGAACATTTAAAAATCTAACCGGCCTCGATGGATGTGGATGGGTAATTGAGTTAGCAGACAAAAGTGTTATTGAACCGTCCAATCTGAGCGAATTTACAATTGTTCCGGAAGAAGATAAAAAAATATGGGTGAGTTATGAGAATGCTCCGCTTGCAAGCATTTGTATGGTTGGTGAAACAGTGATTATAAAATGTATTTCATCACGTTAAAAGGTTAAATTTTTAAAATAATTTATGTCAGATAATGCCGAAATATTTCTTGGAACTTTCAATGAAGTTGAAAAATTTTTAAAGAATAACTATAATCAGGGAAAGCATGCGTCATTTAGGTATTTATTGGTAAAATCGTCTCGTTTCCATCCAATTATTAAAAAGTACAAAAATGATTTGATTACTTATGGTGATTTACGTAATGCCATCATGCATAATTTTGAAAAAGATGGTGAAGCCATTGCAGTACCGCGGGATAAAGTAGTTTCACATTTTTCAGATATTTGGAATGAAATTAAAAACCCGACCAAAGTTGATATTTTTTTAAAAAAAGTTTATACATGTGATATTAATGACAAATTAAACAAGGCCTTAGAATTAGTTCATGAACATAAAATTTCTCAAATTCCCATTCTTGAAAACAATCGAATTATTGATGTTTTAAATAGTTTGCAAATTGTTGAATGGATGGCAGGATCGGAAAAAATCACTCCATCAGAAACGCTGATAAGCACTGTGCTAAGTAGTTCACAGAATCGTCAAAATTTTGCAATTATCCCGGAAAATTACACTGTATTTCAAGCGGCTGAAATGTACAAACAATCCTTCAGAAAACTTCCGGTTAACAGGTATTTTGATGCTTTATTAATCACAAAAAGCGGCATGGATAATCAAGCCTTATTGGGAATTATTGTACTAAAAGATATAGCAGCTTACCTCAATTAGACATATATACCCTTATTTTTCGTAACGAGATTTATACTTCTCATAAAGTGTTTTATGCTTATTCTCAAGACTAACCTCATCTCCTTGAATAAACATTTTTGTAATTTTTGTTTTGACTTCGAGTGGATTTCCATCCGTAACAATAAAAGTAGCTTCTTTACCCACTGTCAAACTTCCCTTTCCCGCACCTACACCGATAATATCTGCTGGATATTGCGTAATTGATTTGAGTGCCTCATCAATTGGAAGACCATATGAAGCGGCTTTAGCTGCATGAAAAGGTAAATTCCGGACCTCCATATTTCCACCAACAGAAATACAAAATTTAATACCCGCGGCATATAATTTTGATGGTAATGCATAATATGCATCAAAATAAGGATTGTTACGATTTGGCAATTCAAAAACATTTGGGACGATGACCGGAATTTCTCTTTGCTTCAACATTTCTGCAAAGGCAATGCTTTCCAAGCCACCAACAATTGCAATTTTCAATTTGTATCGATCAGCAAAACTTAAAACAGATTGAATATCGTCAGCTTTATTAGCTGTAATCCAAACCGGAGTTTCTCCCTTTAAAACTGGTAACATTGACTCAAATCGCAAATCATGTTTTAAATAAGCACCACTCTCAACGGCTTTTAAATATGCAGTTGACTGATCGAAGAATTCGTATAGCAGATCTATTTTGGATTGGCCGCCTAAACTTGGGCCTGAACCAAAGGCTGTCATAGTGGCACTGGTGGGCCAACTCAAAATTAAACTTACAGGTGCTTTGTCCAACATTTCTTTCCAATTCCAGCCTTTAAATCTCATAAGTGCACTTGTTCCTGGGATAATCCCACTCATTGGCACCGTAACGTTGTAAGCAATTCCATTTGCTCGGGTTACATCAATATGAGCAGACTCAGTATTGAAGGCTTTTTCAACTTTGATGTTTGGATTAAAGTCTTCTTTTTCTCCTCCATCCATGGTTTGCCAAACCGCAGAAACTTCTGTTATTCCTAAGGCCGAATAAGCATTAATAAAAGCAGGATAAATATACTTACCTGACATATTTACCATTTCTGCACCTTCAGGAATATTCAGATCTTTTCCAATTTCCACAATCATTCCTTTCTCAATAATCATAGATGCATTATCAATTAAATCATCTCCTGATTTTATTTTTGCATTGGAGAAGACAAATGTCTTATCATTAGTAACTTTCTGCATATAATCTGCTGCACTTACCTGAAAATAAGCCAGAAAAATAATGCTAATTAGAATATATCTTTTCATTTTCACAAGTTTTTAATTTATTTGTTTGCAGATAAAATATGCTGAATAATTTCATTTCTTTGTTTTGCATCCCTTTGCCTTAGAAGCTCATCCTCCTTCAAATCAAAATACTTCTTCCCCTCTATCCAAGTTTGTTCGCAAACTGAAATAGTCGATAAAGGTGAAGCACTCCAGATTACAAAATCTGCGTCTTTTCCAACCTCCAAACTACCGATAGAATTTTCAAGCTTTAGCATTTTCGCTGCATTTAGAGTAACCATTTTCATCGCTTCGGCAGCCGACACATCACCATAATGCATAGCCTTTGCTGCTTCAGTATTCAATCTCCTGGCTACGTCCTGACTATCAGAATGGTAAGCAGTAATCACTCCTACATTATGTAAAATAGAAGCATTATATGGAGTTCCATCATAAGCTTCCATTTTATAAGCCCACCAATCGCCAAAAACAATTGCCATTGCCCCGTGTTCTTTTAATTCACTAGCTACTTTATAGCCCTCAACAGTATGAATAAATGCACCAACTTTAAATCCAAATTCTTCAGCTAATGCCATAAAAGCGAGAATTTCATCATGTCGATAGGCATGACAGTGCACCATCGTTTTTCCGTCTAAAACACCCAATAAATTTTCGTATTTAATAATTTTTCTTGGAGCTATTAAATCACTGTTTGATTTTACATCATGATTATATTTTTCCCATTCTTTCCGATAATCCAGAGCAGCTAAAAATGCATCCTTCATAATTTCTATTGTGCCCATTCTGGATTGAGGATACCTTGACTTCTGATTTTCGACAGGGTTTGGAGACTTTACATTTTCACCTAACGCAAACTTCATAATTTCTGGTGCCTCCGATACCAACATTGACTTTATATTTTCGCCCCATTTTAATTTTATGACTGATGACAAACCAGCAATTGGGTTGGCCGATCCGTGAAGCGTACAAACAGTTGTTACACCTCCAGCAAGTTGAAAATATGCATTAATATCATCGTCAACTAAAATATCTTGCATCCGAACTTCGGTAGTAATGGCATGCGAATATTCATTGATATTGCCTTTCGCGCTGATGTGTGCATGAGGATCAATAATTCCTGCGGAAACATGCTTGTTTTTAGCGTCAACAACAAATACACCTTCGGGTGTAGCAAGATTCTTTCCAATTTCTGCAATTTTTCCATTTTTAACCAGCAAATCAGAAGCTTCTAAAACACCTTGCTCAGAACTAGTCCAGATGTTTGCATTTTTAATCAGCACATCATTCTTGTCTGATTTTGGATTCTCAAGTCCATAAAATCCTTCAGGAAATAAAGGCTTCAAATCAAGCTTTTTTTCAATTGCTTTATTTGGAGTTTTTGTTGGGCTTTGAGCTTCTTTCTTAGCAATCCAAGTAAATGATTCGCCATTTATCCATTTACCAGAACCGATGAGTTCTTTTTTATTCAAGCTGGCAGTTAATCGAATGATCCCAGTAGTTTTACTTGCTTGAGCTAAAGAAATATTAAGTGAATTTCCTTTTAATTCAGCCTTATAAATTTCCCGAGAAGCTTTCCCAATATTTATTTCTCCACTAATTTTTTCATCTTTTTGTATTAAATTTAGTTTGATTTTTTGGTTTTCTTCTAACAAATTCCCTGTCCATGTTCCGGAGATTAGATCTTCCTTTTCAACCACAAACTTCTCTCCAGCAACCCATGATTGCGCAATTTCCGTATTGTTTTCGAAAAGATCTCCTGTAGTCACTATAAAATTGGCCAGTTTTCCTTTTTCAATTGATCCTACTAAATGATCAATCTCTAACCATTTTGCAGGATTTGAAGTTAAGGCTGCCAAAGCAATATCCTTATTTAAACCTGCAGCAACAGCCGTCCTTAGATTAGGTAAAAAATCAGCTTCTTTTTTTAAAGAAGTTGAAGTGAAGCAGAACTCAATACCTAATGCGTTTATTTTTTTTGCATTCACTGATGCCATCTCATAATGTCGCAAATCGCGCAATGTCATTTTTGATTCATCAGTACTTGAAATTAAGTTTGGTTTTTCAGGAAAATTAAGTGGGAGAATGATCTTCTGATCAAAATTTTCTAATTCTTCAATCTTTCTGTAATCATAACCTGAGCCCACAATCCAAGCTTCAATCCCAAATTCAGTGGCGATATTTTCGATAATTTTTAAATCAAACTCATCATCGGCCTTAACAACCAGCGGCATCTCTTTTTTAACAATCGGAATCAATGCTTCAAGCGCCCTGTTTAACTCTGGTTTTAATTGATTATTTGGTGAACGTTTATATTTATCCCAAGCTTGAATATACCATTTCGCATCCATCAAAGCTTGTCGGATTAGGGCAATATTTCCCATCAAAGAAGCCGGATACTCCTGATAATAATCATAGCCAGCATGTAAGCCCTTAGTCAAGTTTACTGACTGCATGATATCTGCCTGAAGAATAGTGTTTTTCAGGATATCGTCATTTAAAAGCAAGTGAGATCCTTGCCCTTGAAATGTTGTACCTACCGGAAATGAAACAAGCGAAGTAAATCCAAGTTCTCTGAATTTAACAGCTTGCAATTTAGTTTTAGTTAATTGATCTATAACTTTGATCTGGGGAGTAACCTCCGAATTCCAATATGCAGCTCCCTCGTTTTCGTTATCTAGGCTCTGTTTTAGCTCTTGTGTTTGCTTAACGGTTACGCCGTAATTAGTGAAACAAATCAATAAATCCCGGATAAATTGTTTTTCCTTTCAAATCGTGAACAACTGCATCGGCTGGAATTGTTCGACATTCACTCCTACATCTTCAATGTAGCCATCTCTGAGTATAAGATTTGCATTTTTAATTATCACACCCGGCTTAATAACGATATTAGCATTTAGCAGCGCATGTGTTGCCGGAACATTTTTGTGTAATCCTATAACCGGAGCTGTCTGTGCTTCTAACATCTTCATTGTTATGGAATTTGCAAGAACAAGCAGAATTACCAAAGCAACCTTTAAATTGCTTGAAAGGTATCTTATTTTCATATTAGGTTAATTTTTGGTGATTATTATGCAATTTAAAACTATATCTGCAAATAATAATATTTAAAACTAATTTTAGACATACTCCATAATTTATGGGACAAATATTTTTGATTTCTGCCTCAACTTGGGTAAGTTTGGCAGACAAAAAATACATACACCAAATAATTTAAATCATGTTTAAAAAAAGAACACATATATCGGCAGGCGTCAGGTTTTAAAAAGCAAAATTAATTCTGGCATAATTCTCATTCCTGGCAATGAAGAAAGCCCGATGAATTATACAGACAATGGATACCATTTCCGACAAGACAGTAGTTTTATTTACTATTTCGGATTAAATATTGCAGGGCCTTACAGCCATCATCGACGTGGACTCGGGTGAAGAATATGTTTTTGGTAATGACTTTACGATTGAAGATATCGTGTGGATGGGCGTACTGCCTACAATAAAGGAACTAAGTCAAAGCGTGGGTGTTCAAAAAACAGGAAACAACGAAGAATTAAATCAATATTTAAAAAGAAGAATCAAAAACTTGGCCGCACAATTCACTATCTTCCCACTTATCGTGCCGAGCATGAAGTTAAAATATTTAACTGGCGCTGGAGATTTCATGCCAAACGAGGCTAAAAAGATAAGGCTTCATTAGAATTAACTCTGGCGGTAATTTCACAACGAAATTATAAAACAGCCGAAGAAATTTTTGAAATCGAAAAGGCCGTAGATATTTCAGTTGACATGCATGTTAAAGCCATGCAAATGGTAAAACCCGGAATGATGGAAGCTGAAATTGCAGGTGCGGTTGAAGGCATTGCACTGGCGCATGACGGTCATGTTGCCTTTCCGGTTATTGCTACCATGAAACGGGCAAACCCTTCATAATCATCATCACAGTAATATCATTAAAAGTGGTGATTTATTTTTGCTTGATGCAGGTGCTGAAACTCCCGGTTATTATGCAGGCGACCTTTCCAGTACTTTTCCGGTCGACAAAAAATTCACTTCCATACAAAAAGATATTTATCAACTCTCATTAAATGCTCACAACCATGCAATCTCTCTACTTGAGCCAGGAAGACCTTTTAAAGAAATTCATTTGGCAACCTGTAAAGTAATTGCCCAGGGAATGAAAGATTTTGGTTTGATGAAAGGAAATGTAGATGATGCAGTAGAAGCAGGTGCACATGCGCTGTTTTTTCCATGTGGGCTTGGTCATATGATGGGACTTGACATTCATGACATGGAAGGCTTAGGCGAGGCAATTTGTGGGTTATGATGGCGAAGCCAAGAGTACCCAATTTGGATTAAAATCGTTGAGATTAGGAAGAAAATTAGAACCAGGTTTTGTTTTAACCATTGAGCCCGGCATCTATTTCATACCTGAATTAACAGATAAATGGAAAGCTGAAAATAAATTTACTGAGTTTTTAAATTACGATGAGATCAATAAATTCAGAAACTTTAGTGGTTGCAGAAATGAAGAAGATTTTGTGATCACAGAAACAGGAGCTAAACTACTTGGAAAACAAAAACCAAAAAGCATAGAAGACGTAGAGAATATTAGAAACAGCTAAAAACAGCTAAAAACAGTAATCTTGCAATTAGTTTAAAAAAAGAACAAATCTAATTTACTTGTAAACAAGAGGGTGTCTAAAATGCCTACAAATAGTCATTCTGAATTTATTTCAGAATCTCTATTTTACAAACTCTTAGATTCCGGATCAAGTCCGGACTGACAGAAAAATGAAGAGGCTGCCCTTTTTGGACAGCCTCTTGTTTTTATTTAGCATAAAAAATAATTTATTTTTACTAAAATGATTCGGTGTTTAATTCTCAGAATATATACCTTTAACAGATCAATCAAATTTTGTATGAAAAATATTCGCCTTTTTACTTATCCCCATTTCATTTTTAATCTTACTCATTTCTTTTTCTTCCTGCTGCGAAGAAACAAAACCTGAGGCTGATTCTTTTTCATTTGTTTTTATGTCGGATGTTCATATTCAAAATGAACTTGATGCAGTTCAAGGCTTCTCTCAGGCTATCGATACCATCAATAAATTAAATCCTGATTTTGTAATTTCAGGTGGAGATCAGGTTATGGATGCGCTTGGAGTGTCGCATGAAGAAGCTAATGCAGTTTACGATTTATATTTAGAGATCTCAAAAAACTTGACAGATGCCAGTTTACAATACCATGGGGAACCACGATTATTTTGGTTTGTATAGTGAGGATGAAGCCATTTTAAACCATGCAGATTATGGTAAAATCTCTTTCGAGCGGAAATTTGGGAATTCGTATTATAGCTTCGAACACAAAGGCTGGAAATTTATGATTCTTAATTCGGTTGCCGAAAACGAACAAAAAAAGTATCATGGATTGATTGATGCTGATCAGGTTGAATGGATCAAAAATGAACTTAATAAAACTGATGCAGAAATGCCAATCGTTTTGAGCACCCATTTCCCTTTTATTTCTGCTTATAATCAAAGAGCTAAAGAAAGAACTGTTGCCAGCAGTTCGTCCTGGATTATCGACAATGGAAAAGAGGTTCTCGATCTTTTTAATAATCACAATTTAAAGTTGGTTTTACAGGGCCATCTGCATATCCAAGAAGATATTGAAATAAACGGAATTCATTACATCACGGGTGGCTCAATCGCCAGTAATTGGTGGGAAGGCAGCTATCAAGGCTTTGAGGAAGGATTTTTGAAGTTTACAGTAACTGAAAGTAATTTCAGCTATGAATTTATTGATTATGGCTGGGAAATTAGCAAATGATTACTTATAAATGAATAATAATTATTGAACTTTTAAAAATATGAATATGCTTAGATTCCGACTTACAATTTCACTTATCCTTTTAATCTCTTTTAATGGGATAAATACTCAAGCTCAAAACCTAAATCCTGATAAAACAATTTTTGCCTATGGTGGTGGTTTAAACAAAACATTTATCAATTATGTTGCCACTTTAACCGGAAAAGAAAACCCGTCCATCTGCTACCTTCCAACTGCAGCCGCCGATAATGATCGCTCAATTGTAAGATGGTTTGAAAGAGCGGCTGAACTTCCTGTAACACCTTATGTCTTAAAAATGTTTATTAGCTCTTATTCTGAAGATCAGACTTTTGAAGAAGTACTTTTAAGCATGGATGCCATTATCGTGGGTGGCGGAAACACTTTAAATATGATGGCGATATGGAAAGCCCAGGGAATTGATACCGTGCTTCGTAAAGCTTACGAAAAGGGAATTGTTTTAGCCGGAGGGAGTGCAGGGTCGCTGTGCTGGTTTGAAAGTGGCACCACAGATTCTCGCCCAAAAAAATTAACAACGGTTGAATGTCTGGGATTTCTTCCTTTTAGTCACAGCCCACACTATTCAAGTGAAAAGAGCAGAAGACCAACTTACCACAAAAATATACTTTCCGGGATTTTAGCAGACGGTTATGCCATTGATAATCTTGCCGGCATCATTTTTAAAAATGGCAAGGTTGATCATATTGTTCAGATGGATGAGAAAAACAACGCCTATTTTGTTTATAATAAGAACGGAGTGATTATCGAAGACAAATTGAAAGCCATAATGATCAAAACCATAAAATAACTTCATATTTACTTTAGATTAAATATATTAATCATGTCAAAATCAAAATATTTGACTTTTGCAGCCGTACTGTTTTTACTATGTTCATGCAACGAAGTCAGCATTCAAAAAAATGATATTCTTTATCAAACTTCAACATTCGACGCCCTGCTTTCTGGTAATTTTGAAGGAACAACAACCTTTACCGATCTTGCCAAAAAAGGTGATTTCGGGATTGGCACTTTCAATGAACTTGACGGTGAAATGATTGCTCTCGATGGCAAATTTTATCAAATCAAGTCGGATGGATTAGTTTATGTAGTAAAACCTGAAATGAAAACTCCTTTTGCAGTTGTAACAAATTTTATGGCCGACACTTCTTTTCAGATTTCTAACAATTTAACATATAATAAGCTCAATGAATTAATTGACCAACTCATTCCAACAAAAAATATTTTTTATGCCATTAAAGTTGAAGGGCAATTTGAGGAAGCAATCACACGAAGTGTTCCAAAACAAAAAAAGCCATATCCCGATTTGATTGAAGTCGTGAAAGAACAACCTTTGTTCGAGTTTAATACTGAAAGAGGAATTATGGTTGGATTTAGGGTTCCTGAATACATGGAAGGGATTAATGTACCGGCTTATCATTATCATTTTATGAATGAATCGAAAAGCAAAGGCGGGCATTTACTCGAATGTATATTAACTAATGCTACAGTTTCGATTGATATCATTCATGAATTGCAGATCGGCTTACCCGAAACTGAAACTTTTTATCAACTCAATTTACTAAAAGACCGAAGTAAGGAATCAGAAATAGTGGAACGTTAAAAATTGTGTACCTCGAATTGGAAATCAAAAAAAATAAATGAATCTTATGAATTCTTCAATCAAAACAATCGCGTTTAAATTCTTCTTATCCTTAGCTCTTTTATCATTTATGAACATAAATATTCATGCTCAAAAATTGAATGATGAAATTCTTAAAACGGCAATGGTAACCGGGATAAGCATGGGTATTCCCGGCATGTCAGTGGCTATCGGCTATAAAGACCAATTGATTTGGGCCGGTGTTGATGGTTATAGCGATATTGTCAGCAAAACCCCTGTAACCATAAATGACATGTTTGGAATCGGGAGCATTACGAAAACATTTGTGGCAAGAGTGATTTTACAGTTGGCTGAAGAAGGGAAGATTGATCTGAACAAAACCGCCACCGATTATGTCGATCTTGAAATCGTTGAACAAGTTCCGAACGCAAATATAGCAAACATCACTCAATTAATTAATCACCAGAGTGGCGTTCCAACCTGGGAATTTGATGCCGATTGGATTAGAGATGGCCGAGGTAATCGGATGAAACTGGATCATGTTTGGGGTAAAACAGAAACCTTAAAATACATCACCAATGATAAAATTGATGCTGATTTTAAACCCGGCGATAGTTATGCATATTCAAACACCAATTATACTTTGTTGGGTTTAATTATTGAAGCGGTTACAGGTAATGACGTGATGGTAGAGATCAGAAACAGAATTTTCAAACCCCTAAGTCTTGACAGAATTTACCTGGAATCTTTTGAAGATATCCCGGGTGGATTTGTGAGTCATTATCATTATGCAACGCCCACCTTTGCAAAAGTTGCAGGAGTTCATTCTGCCTTTAAAGAAATCCGACCTTACCTTGTTGAGTCCACACCTGCAAACCTTTCACCTGAGTGGGTTGCAGGAGGAATGGTTGCAACTGCATCAAATTTAGTTAGGTGGGCTCAAGCCATTAAAAATGGAGAATTGTTAGGAGAAAAAATGCAAAAAGAAGTTTTTAGTTTTCATCCGCCGAAGAATATCAGTGATCCAGATCGAGAGTATTTACAAGGAATTTCTTCAACACTAAACTATTATAATGGAGAGAAAGCTTATGGCCACTCGGGTGGAACGCTTGGTTTCACAGCTATGATGTTTTGGTTGGAAGAAAGTGATGTAACCATTGTTTTGCTTACAAATGTAGGCAGGATGCACAGCAACGTAAACCCTTCTCCGGTTTCATTATTTTATCATGATATTTTATTACCGGCGGTTATGAAGTATATTAAGGAATGAAACTAAATTATGTTATATCCACTCTTTAAAAAAATAAAAAAGGACGCCATCCCAAAATAGGGATAGCGTCCTTACTAATAAATTATTTTTATTCTTATAATTTAACTTGCTTTGTTTTACTTAAAAATAAGCCATTAAAGAAAAATTTGAATGTTCCGTGCGATTGTGCTCGATAAAGCACCTCAGGTCCAAACAAATAAACTTTCCCTTTTCCAACTTCTGCTTTTGCTATCGCAACTCCTCCGAATAAGCGATCCTGACCCCAGGCCCAACCACTTCGCAATGGTTTATCGCTATCGAACCAGGCAATTCTGGTTAATCCCATTTTATCCGCTTCAGGCTTAAATCTAAACACCGGACTGCGACTAAATAAAACATCTATTCTTTCATTCATTCCATATGCAATTGGTTGCTTAGTATCGACACGTACCTGTAAAATTGAACTTGGAATAAAATAATCAACGGATTGAAGGCTTTGACCATTTCTATCAACTAAATGATCACTCAATGGTAAATCCAGATAATCCGTTATATTTGTTGAACTTCCAATGGCGAGTATGGTCCCTCCATTGTTCAAGAATGAAATTAATTGAGGCATGGTTTTGTCGGATGTAACTGATCCCAACCAATCTCTATATTCTTCAGGAATAGAATTTGGATCCATTTGCCTTCCACCTGAATATGCTGATCTTGATTCTCCGGAAGAGATTGCTCCGGTAACAAACACCAATACATCGAATTTATCATTAAGTTGCCCGGCATCTAATTCTTTTGGATAAACCACTTTAAAATCAAACTCATTTTGCTCAAGCAACCATCGGGTCCATCCAGAAGGCATTGATCCACCATAACGATCCCATAACCCAATTCTCGGGCTTGACAGTTGAAGTGCTTCTCCTTTTGGAACAGAATTAACTCCGACGAAACTTATTCCTAATTCAATTGCCATTTCATTCAGCAACTTAAGGGTTGAGGCCTTTGATTTTATGTAAATTGTTCCTTCCGGATATTTTTGATCCCCAATTTCGATGGCTTCATCCAACCAATACACCTGATGCTTTGCAGCCAACAATCGGTTAGTTACGATACTTGCATCATTAATTTTGTGCGACAATAAATACCCTTTGGCATTTTTTGAGTTAATAACGTTTCCTGCCAGGGGTTTAGCTAATCCATCAATCTTTTTGAACGGGCCATCAAACCCCTCAAGTATCCGATCAAATTCAATTCCCATTTGGTATGACAAATTATACCCTGCATTATCGTATGGAGGAATTGGCGGGCCTCCCGGATAAATAAAATCATCAGGATGATCCTGAGGTTCAAACAAGTCTAAAATATGAGGCCTGAATGCCTGATCTGTTTTAAAAACATATGAACCTTTTGGGTAAGTTTTTCCATCTAACTCAAAACTATCAGTAGCTTCTAAAACATCTACCCCATTTTTAATAAAGGTATTCACGAATTTTGTTGCTGTTGGAAAATCATCTTGATCAGCAGATATAATAAATCCTCTGGGATCTCTGTTTTCTGGTTTTTCAAACAGATTAAAATGTTCAACCGGAATACTTGGTTTTCTGGATGAAGTTGAGGCTAATATCTTTTTTATTTCCTGATCTTTATTCAACTCCTTTTTTGCATCATTCACAATTTGAGGATGCAAAGTCCAGTTATCCTGACTTCCTTTATTAACATGATTTCTACCCATTATATAACGGTTATAAAGTACATGCTCACGGTTTCGCGAAGCATAATCAAGCACCGCCATATTCATCGAAATGGAATATTGAATAGCGTCTTTAAAATATAACATTTGTGGCTTTACCGGAAATGGCATATCTGTGCTGGGAAGCAGTTCATCAGGATACAAACCCAATTGCTGCGGAGTTGGGTTTCCCTTTATTTCTGTTAAAATTCCAATTTGATTGTGAAAATATCCTGTGGTGCGAAGGTTTCCATTAAACCAGATCGAATAACTTGCTTTTGATCGCATGGCACTACCAGGAAATCCTTCAGCAATTAAACGACTGTGCATGGCTGTGCCAATCGACTGAATTCCGATGGTCAATAAGGGATCATAATAATAATTTGGAGGATCTCTAAACGGAGGGATAAATACAACGGCACCATTTGGCCCTGTTTGATGATGGTTATACATAAATTGTGGATACCATTCTTTATACATCACTCTCGCCATATTTTCTGTTTCCGGCTGTGTAGCCATATACGAATCACGGTTATTATCGTGACCAACATATTTCTGATACAATCTTGGTAAGCCATTGGTTGAGCGCTTTTGCTCATCTTCATTCCGCATATACCAATCTGAAATTAATTCAAGACCATCTGGATTAGCATGAACGGCAAGTAATATGACATCATCCAAAATTCGAAGTGTTTCAGCATCATTTTTGCTAACCATATTATATACCATCCTCATAAGTTGATGTGAACCGACTACTTCAGTGGCATGCAAACCACCATCAATCCAAACAACTGCTTTTCCTTTTAAAGACAGTTCTTTTGCTTCCTCATCCGTTAAGTTTTTAGCCAAAGCTAATTTTTGTGAGATCTGTCGGTAATGCTCAAGATTTCTCAAATTCTCTGGAGAGCTGATAATGGCCATGTATTGTCTTCGGCCTTCGGCAGTTGGTCCAATATCAACCAATTTCATTCTATCTGATTCAGCATCTAATTTTTCCCAATAAGCAATAATCTGGGTATAATTGATAAGTCTATAGTTAGCACCGATATCGAAACCAAACTGTTCAATCGGCGTTGTAATTCTGTTTTGTAATTGCGCAGAATTTGCAATCAATACAAAGCAGAAAATCATTAAGGTTAAGAGTTGGCTCCTTAATGTTTTAAAAAGATTTTTTTTCATGTCATGCATTTTTTGATGGATTTTTAAGAATATTAAATTTAGTAAAATATACACAGCACCAGCTTCTTCATCTACTTACAATATATTAACTTAGCAATAAAATCGACAAAATGTGTTATGATGTTCAGGCAAAACTAGAAACCCTTCTGAAAAGAGCAATTCGATTTCATGATCTTGAAGGGATCAAAAAAATCAGAGAAGAGCTTGAACCTTACTAT
Organism: Bacteroidales bacterium; assembly: GCA_963674935.2. Lineage (GTDB taxonomy): Bacteria > Bacteroidota > Bacteroidia > Bacteroidales. The sequence continues at coordinate 877,659 of CAXXWZ010000007.1, read as the reverse complement.
TCAAATTATTATCACACCTCAGGATTTGCACATCAATCCTTATTAATTTACAACAATGACAACCCTATCATTCCATCTCCGGCAATTTGGGGTCTCATTCCTCATTGGGTAAAAGATCAACAACAAAAAATAAAACTATGGAATAATACAATTAATGCCCGTATTGAAACCATTTTCGAGAAACCCTCATTCAGGGCTTCTGCAAAAAATAAAAGATGCATTATTTATCTGGATGGATTTTTTGAGCATCATTATTACAAAGGAAAAGCCTACCCGTTTTTCATTTACAGAAAAGACAAGCAGCCCGTCACAATTGCAGGATTATGGAGTGAATGGCTTGATAAAGATAGTGGAGAACTTATTAAATCTTTTACTTTGGTGACCACAAAAGCCAATGAATTCATGGCAAAAATTCATAATAACCCCAAATTGAAGGAAGCGCGTATGCCTCTTATCTTATCAGAAAAAGCTGAAGATTTGTGGTTGGATATAAAAAATGAAACCGATCTTAAAAAAAACCTAAAACAACTATTACGACCTTTCGCTGAGGATGAACTGACCTGTCATACCGTACAAAAACTAAGAGGGAAAAATGCCCTGGGTAATATTCCGGAAGCTTCTGCACCTTTCGTTTATGATGAACTTGTGGCATTCTAATTCACTTGATGATATCATTTTATAAGTTTCATTCAAATTTTACCGATAGATTCTTAGTTATGGTCGATGAATTGTTAGGCTTGCAGATTTTGTGGAAATTTTCATTCATTCTTCACTATTTTTTCATAATTTCATCTGATTGAAACAAAATTCTTTATCGTCTAATTTACATAGTTCAAAAAACCAAACCACTAACATTAATTATAATCATCATGAAAATAAAAGCTATCCTCAGTTTATTAATTCTGTTTTTAATAATAACTGCCTGTGATTCCACAGATAATGAAACTAGCAGGTTACAGAAACAATCAGATGGAATTACCATTATTCGCGATAATTGGGGAATCCCCCATGTTTATGGAAAAACGGATGCGGACGCCGTATTTGGGATGATTTATGCCCAATGCGAAGATGATTTCAATCGCGTTGAAATTAATTATGCCACAGCCATGGGTCGCATGGCTGAATTTGAAGGGGAATCTTCGTTAGCAGCCGATCTTCGGATGCAACTTTATATCGATCCAATTCAAGTAAAAGAAGAATATGAGAATAGCCCTGAATGGTTGAAAAAACTGATGGATGCTTTTGCCGATGGTGCCAACTATTATTTGCACACACATCCGGAAGTAACACCAAAAGTAATCACTCATTTTGAGCCCTGGATGGCATTAACCTTTAGTGAAGGAAGCATCGGTGGAGATATTGAGAGAATATCTACACGCGACCTGGAACGGTTTTATCTGAGTGACGAAAAATTAGCCATAGCCCATGTTCAGGAGGATCCGGATGCTGAACCCACAGGTTCGAATGGATTTTCAATTGCACCAAAAAATACCGTAAATGGAAATGCATTATTTCTGATTAACCCTCACACCTCATTCTATTTCCGACCTGAAATTCACATGAACAGTGAAGAAGGGTTGAATGCTTATGGTGCAGTGACCTGGGGACAATTTTTCGTTTATCAGGGTTTTAACGATTACTGCGGTTGGATGCATACTTCAAGTAAAGCAGATGTGATAGATTATTATGCAGAAACCATCATTGAAGAGAATGGAAAATATTTTTATAAGCATGGAGAAGCGCTAAAACCGATTATTGAAAGAGACATCACTTTAAAATATAAAGATGGTGATGCCATGTCGGAAAAAATAGTAACCGCCTATTTTACACATCACGGACCAATCATAAGAGCAGAAGGTGATAAATGGATTGCCATTGCACTTATGGTTGAGCATGAAAAAGCTTTAACACAATCTTACATGCGTACAAAAGCGCAAAATTATGATGAGTTCTATAATACCATGAAGATCAAAACAAACTCTTCAAACAATACGGTTTATGCAGATGTGGACGGAAACATCGCTTATTTCCACGGGAATTTCATGCCGATTAGAAACGAGAAATTTAACTGGGAAGGAATTGTTGATGGAAGTGACCCTGAAACAGACTGGAAAGGTTTGCATGAACTTGAAGATATGCTAATTGTTAAAAACCCTGAAAATGGATGGATCCAGAACTGTAATGGTACGCCATTTACAGTTGCGGGTGATTTCAGCCCTAAACCCGAAGATTATCCAAATTACATGGCGCCTGATCTTCAAAATTTCAGACAAATTCATGCGGTAATGGTTTTGGAAGATCAAACTGATTTTACCCTTGAAAAATTACGCGATGCAGCATACGATTCCTATTTACCAGCTTTTGAAGTTTATATCCCCGTATTATTAGATGATTACGAAAAATTGCAAGACAAAAAATTGAAAGCTGGACTTAAAGAACAAATTGAGTTATTGAGAAACTGGGATTTAAGGTTCTCTGAGGAATCTGTCGAAACTTCACTAGCCATTTTCTGGGGACGTGACATGATGAATGCATCCTATGTTATGGGCATGCCCGCTGGAACTGACATTTATGAGTATATGGCCGAAGGCCTGGGCAGTAAAAACAGACTGGCTTCACTGGTAGCTGCTAAGTATAAACTGCAAAATGATTTTGGAAATTGGAAAACACCATGGGGTGAAATCAACCGTTTTCAGCGCGTAAACGGTGATGTTGTTCAGTTTTTTAATGACGACCTGCCAAGTTTACCCGTCGGATTTACCTCCTCTAGATGGGGATCATTAGCAGCTTATGGAGCACGTGGTGTTCAAAGAACCAAAAAGTTATACGGAACACGAGGGAATAGTTTTGTAGCCATGGTAGAGTTCGGTGATAAAATCATTGCCAAAAGTAGTTTGGCCGGAGGTCAAAGTGGTGATCCAAATTCCCCTCATTTCTACGACCAGGCATTAGATTACACCAAAGGAAAATTTAAAGATGTTAATTTCTACAGAGAAGATGTGGAGAAAAATGCTAAACGAACTTATCATCCGGGAAAATAAAATAAAGAATCACGCAATATTAGGGATGGCTTCTGTGTTGGGATGCCATCCCCTTTCATCCTTTGATTATAATTAATGAACTATGAGCAAATAATTATTTATTATTTTTCGGGTACCGGAAATGCCCGAAACGCAGCTCTTTGGTTTAAACAGGTAGCAGAGCAAAGATCAATAAATTCAACACTTATCAATATTGATCGTATTGATAAAATTGAAATCCCAGAAACAACCAAAAAAACGTTAATTGGATTCTGCTCGCCAACTCATGGGTTTAACCTCCCTAACATTATGTTAAAATTCATCCTAAAATTTCCACGTTTAAAAAACACGGATGTTTTTATTATGAATACCCGTGGAGGACTGAAACTCTCTAAATTATTTCTACCCGGCTTAAGTGGGTTAGCTCAAATATTTCCGGCCATCATTTTTTTGCTCAAATCTTATCGTGTAGTTGGTATGCAGCCTCTCGACATGCCTTCTAACTGGCTCTTTCTTCACCCCGGATTAAAAACTACCGTGGTCAATTCTATCCATTTAAGGATAAAAAAAATAACTGAAAATTTTGCAAAACAACTCCTGAACGGGAAACAAAAATATAAGGCTTTGCTGAGTTTACCATTCGACATTGCCGTGATACCTATTGCGATTGGTTATTATTTTGTCGGACGCTTTTACCTGTCGAAAACCCTTATGGCATCAAACGATTGCAATTTATGTATGAAATGCATTCATGAATGTCCGGTTGAAGCAATTAAACTAAAAGAAATACCATTCTGGACATACAAATGTGAAAGTTGTATGCGCTGCATCAGTACCTGTCCAAAGCGAGCAATTCAAATTGTCCATCCATTTTCGTTCGGATTACTCATCATATATTCGCTGATTCTACTGCCGGCATTATTGTTCTTAATTCATGATTTAGGAATTAACAAATTGGGAAATCCAATTTGGTCATTGGTACTATTGCGAATTGCCAAATGGATTGTTTTTGTATCTTTTGTATTTCTTAGCTATCGAATTTTGCATTTTTTAATGCGATACAAATGGATTAACAATTTTATAATCTTTACCTCTTTCAGCAGGTTTATATTTTGGAGAAGATATCAAGCTCCGATTATAAAAGGGTAAATGATGATTAACTGATTAAATATAAACAACATGAAAACAAATAATCAATTTCAACAAAATAAGTACATTTTTCTTTGCAAAAGCTTAAGTCAATTGGCAATGATTCTATTGTTGATCCTTTTTACCAGCACAACAGCTCATGCACAAAAAGAAGCTTTCAGCATGGAAGAAGTAATTTCTTATCCCTTCCCATCAGATCTAACCGCTTCAACTAAAACAGATCGCATTGTATGGGCTTTCAACGAAAATGGGCATCGCAATCTTTTTGTAGCTGAAGGACCTAAATATAGAGAACGTCAGCTTACCCCATATAATGCAGACGAAGGTCAGGCTCTTTCAAGTGTGAGTATTTCTGCCGATGGTAACTGGGTTGTTTATATCAGAGGCGGTGACTTTGGTTCAAACTGGAACGATGAAGATCCGCTTAATCCTGGATTTTTGCCTGAACCTCCAAAAGTACAGATATGGAGTATTCCTTTCGCAGGAGGTGAACCTATTCTTTTGGGAGAGGGCTTAACTCCAACAATTTCGCCAAATAATGATTTTGTGGCCTTCGTTAAAGGTGGACAGATTTGGAAAACAAAAATTGATGGGAGCGAAAAAGCAGAAAAACTTTTTAATGCACGTGGAAGCAACGGATCACCCATGTGGTCGCCTGACGGAACCCAAATAGCATTTCAATCTAACCGACAAGATCATTCATTTATTGGTGTTTTTACCGATAAAAATACGCCCATTATTTGGTTAGATCCATCTTTTAATCGTGATGCTTCACCGCGGTGGTCACCCGATGGGAAAAGGATCGTTTTCACCCGACAAAATGGCCGGGGAGGAAATATTAAACCTATACTTGAAGACCAACATGATCCCTGGGAATTAAGAATAGCAATAATCGGCCAGAAAGGTTCCAAAAAAATCTGGAAAGCTCCTGAAACATTAAGAGGCAATATGTCGTCAACGCATGGGCGTGCAAATTTACATTGGGCTGCCAAAGGAAGAATTGTTTTTATGTCTTATCAGGATGGATGGCCACATATGTACAGTATTTCAGAAAACGGAGGAGATGCTTTGTTGCTCACTCCCGGAAATTTTATGGCCGAATATGTTCAGGTAAGTCCGGATGGTGAACGAGTTATTTTTGCCGGAAATACAGGTAAAGATGTACTTGATATTGACCGTCGCCACATTGTAATGGTTTCGGTTGACAAGGCTGATGCTGAAGTAATGACTCCCGGTTCAGGTTTAGAATGGACTCCTTTCATCACCGGAGAAAAAGGCGACCTGGTTTATTTAAGTGCCACACCACAACGTCCACCCTTGCCTGCGGTAATGAATCCTAAAAATAAAAAGTTTAAACTTATCGCTGAAAATTACATCCCAAAAAGCTATCCAACTGATGAACTGGTCACGCCAAAACAAGTCATTTTCAAATCGGAGGATGGCTGGGATGTGCATGCGACCATGTTTGAACCTAAAAACATGACAGATAAAACTCCGGCTATCATTTATGTGCATGGAGGCCCACCACGACAAATGTTGTTGGGTTGGCATTATTCATCATATTATTCAAATGGGTATGCAGTAAATCAATACCTGGCAAGCCAGGGATTTATTGTACTATCGGTAAATTACAGATTGGGTATTGGTTACGGATACGAATTCCATCGCCCTGTTGACGGAGGAACCAGAGGTGCCTCCGAATACAAAGATGTTAAAGCTGCAGCTTTGTGGTTGGCAAATCAAGATTTTATTGACAGCAAGAAGATTGGAATCTATGGTGGCTCCTACGGAGGATATTTAACTGCAATGGCTTTAGGAAGAAATTCAGATTTATTTGCTGCCGGTGTTGATATTCATGGGGTTCATGATCGAACCACTCGGGTTGGAAGTTTTATGTATCCGGATGGATATGAAATGGCTCCTGATCGGGAAAAGGCAAGAGAAATTGCCTGGGAATCTTCACCTATTTCTTCGGTGTCAACTTGGACTTCTCCTGTATTAATTATTCATGCGGACGACGATAGAAATGTTCAATTTAGTCAAAGTACAGATTTAGTGCAACGTTTGAACGAAAAAGGAGTCTTTAATGAAACACTGGTAATTGTGGATGACACCCATCATTTTATGATGCACAGAAATCAATTGAGGGTTAATAAGGCGGCAGCTGATTTTTTAAAGCGATTCTTATTAAATGACAAATGATCAATGATCAATGATTAATTCAAATGAAGCTCAGATCTTTCATCTAATGTCTAGCGTTAAACATCTTGTGGCTTGATACTAAAGACTGGATGCTGGATACTGGATACTGGATACTGGATACTGGATGCTGGATATTGGATTCTGGATACTAACTTTTAACTAAAATGAAAAAAATTCTAACAATAATTGGTTTTATATTTGTCACTTCTCTCTTTTCATGCCAAAGTGAGGAAGTTAAAAAAGATGATAGAGTCATACTCGGAATTTTTGGTGGAATGGGCCCCGAAGCTACCGCCGATCTTTACAAACAAATTGTAAAACTTACACCGGCAACTAAAGATCAGGAACATATTCCAACTTTTATTTACAGTTTACCTCAGGTACCTGATCGCATTGCAAGTATTGATAATCAAGATCCGGCAATTATAACTTTTATAACTAAAGGGGTACAAAAACTTGAAAAATCGGGCGCATCTTATATTGCGATCCCCTGTAATACGGTCCATTACTATTATGATGAAATGCAGGATGCCGTTTCAATTCCAATTATCCACATGATTAAAGAAACCGTAAACGAAGTAAAGAAAAACTACCCTACGGTAAAAAAAATTGGATTGCTCGCCACCAGCGGAACCATAAAAACCCAACTGTACAATGATGAATTAAAAGCAAATGGATTTGAAGTGATTGTACCGGAAGATTTAATTGAAGAAGAGAATGTGATGAAAGCTGTTTGGGGAATTAAGTCTGGGGTTGATCAACAAATCAATGAAGACTTGCTGGCTATTGCAGGGCAACATTTAATTGATAATGGTGCAGAACTTCTTATACTCGGTTGTACGGAAATTCCATTGGCATTTAATCCTGATCGGTCAACTGTTCCTGTGGTGAATGCTACAAAAGTACTGGCTCAAAGGGCTATTGAAATGTATCAAAAGATGAATACAAAATAATCTAATTAAAAAAATTATGAATTCAAGAATCAACAAATTGCTTATCGCATTTTTGATAAGCCTTCTTTTATCTCCAACTTTATTTGCTCAACTTTCTGAAGTAAAAATCAAACAAATTGATGCCCTGTTTGAATCATGGAATTCACCCGATCACCCAGGTGGTTCAATCGGTGTAGTTTATGATAATGAATTGGTTTATGCAAAATCATTTGGATTGGCAAGTCTCGAGTATTTGGTACCCAACACCCATGGCACCCAGTACAATATTGCTTCAGTTTCTAAGCAATTTACAGCTTATGGAATTGCCCTGATGCAAACGCGTGGGCAATTATCAGTTGACGATGACATCAGAAAACATTTACCTGAACTGCCTGACTTTGGTCACACCATTACCATCCGGCATATGCTACATCACACCAGTGGAATGAGAAGCCTGCACACACTGCTTGCGCTTGCTGGTTGGAGAGGTGATGATTCCCGAACCAATGAAGATTTGTTAAGATTGATGGTTAATCAAAAAGATCTGAATTTCGTCCCTGGATCAGAATACATGTATTGTAATACTGGCTTTATGTTTATGGCAGAAATCATTGAACGAATTAGCGATATGGAATTTACTGAGTGGATGCAAAAAGAAGTTTTTAAGCCGCTTGGTTTAAACAACACTTATGTAGAAGAACAATACAACAGGGTGATGAAGAACAATGCTACATCATATAGTAACAACAAAACGGGAAGTTTTGATCGTTCCACAGAATATTGGGGATATGTTGGTTCGGGAAATATTCATACCAATGTTCAGGATTTACTAATCTGGCTAAAGCAATTACGCGATCCGGAACCCCAATGGAAAGAAGCCATGTTGTTAATGCGAACGACTGATCCTTTTAATGATGGCACGCACAATAAATATGCTTTCGGAGTTAATGTTGAAACCTATAATGATGAATTTCGAATTCAACATGGAGGTTCTATTGGAGGATTTAGATCAGCTGTGGCAACCTATCCCAATATAAATTTAGACATAGTTATTTTGACCAATTTTTCCAGCTCAAATCCAGGCGGAAAAGCCAATACAATTGCAGATATTGTGTTAGATAAAGAAGCTATTGAAAGAGCAGCTTCCATGCCATTCAGAATCGCGGCTGAAGACTTTGATAAGATAAGCGGCCAGTATTCTTTAATCAATCACCCTGCAAAATCAATTGATATTTTCAGAATAGGAAATTCATTTTATGCAGCAGAAAAGGGTCAAGAAAACTTTAGAATTATTCCAGTTTCGGATACTGAATTTGAGAATGATCAAACTGAAACAAAAATCACATTTGGTAAGGATAGCGAAAGCGAAAAAACTAGGATTAAATATCAAACTGACAAACCATATGAAGGAACCAAGCTTAAATCTTATTCGCTAACAAGCCATGAACTGGTAAAAATCAGCGGTTCCTATTGGTCGCCAGAACTGGAAACCCACTATAAACTATTGGTCAAAAACAGTGAACTAGTGGGTTATCATACCCGTCATGGTTTTTTTAATATTCGAAAAGTAAGAGATGATGAATTTAACGGAAATCCATCCTACTTTAATTTTTTCAAAGTAAAAAAAGATAAACGTGGTAAAGTTTTAGGAATTTATGTTACCAACAGCAGGGTTCGAAATTTGTGGATGGAAAAAACAAAATAGAATTAAAGAAATTATTTTATAAATTATCTGCACGTCATGCTGAATTCATTTCAGCATCTCATTATTTAAGGTTTTGAGATTCCGGATCAAGTCCGGAATGACGATAATTACAAGCCATACGAAATTGGATAATGTTTAGCTTTATATTGGCAACAAGTACAAAAATGCAAAAAAATGACAAACACTTCCACCTAAAATAAACAGGTGAAACACAAAGTGAAAAAAAGGAATTTCTCGTTTGATATAGAAGATCACTCCTCCACTATAAGTTAAGCAACCTGCCAACAAAAAGTACAAGGAAGTATTTGGAACATTTCGAAGAACAGGAACGATGGCAATGAGGATTAACCAACCCATACCAACATATAGCCAAGCTGAAAGTTTCCGCCATCGATGACTATAAAACCATACTTTAAATACAATTCCGCCGATGGCCATGGCCCAAATCAAACCAAAAATCACCCAGCCAAAAGCACCATGAAGAGAAATTAGTGTTATTGGTGTATAGGTTCCTGCTATTAATATATAAATGGCTGAATGATCAAATTTATTCAGCATGTATTTTATTCTGGGGTTTTTGGCAGAGTGAAATAAAGTTGAAGCCAAATACAAAGTGATCATACTCGCACCAAATACCGAAAAACTAACCACATGCCACGCATTTCCATAAATGGCTCCAAAAACAATTAATAGGCTTACTCCGGCAACAGCCAAACCTATACCAACCGCATGAGAGATGCTATTTGCTATTTCTTCAGCCCTTATTAATCTATTCGATTTTTGACTCATTATTTCGCTTGGATTTATTCTTTATTAATGATCGATAAAATTAACACATTTGTAGAATACAACCATCTAAACGATAACAAATTTGAATAATTGTAAGTACATTCGTGCTTTTAAAGAAAATGAATAAATGATGAATTATACGGGTGAATATGCAGCGCTCTTAACTGCACTGTTCTGGACTATTACGGCACTCGCATTTGAAGTTGCAACAAAGCGAGTTGGAACCTATTCGGTAAACATGATTCGTTTGAGTTTTGCCTTTATTTTGTTGGCTATGCTCTCCTATTTCAGAAGAGGAATGATTCTTCCTCTGGATGCAGATATGCATGCTTGGATTTGGTTATCCGTTTCGGGGTTAATTGGTTTTATTTTAGGAGATTTATTTTTGTTTGCCTCCTACCCCATCATTACTTCCAGAATTGCCATGCTAATTATGACTTTGGCTCCGCCTATGGCAGCCATAATGGGGTATTTTGTTTTAGGTGAAAGCATGACCCCAATCAGCATTTTGGGCATGTTGTTGGTATTGGGTGGAATTGCCCTTGCCATTTGGAGCAAACAAACAGGGGCAAAAAAAATGAGTTTAAACTTCCCAGTTAAAGGAATTATTTTCGCCGCTTTGGGTGCACTTGGCCAGGCCGGAGGTATTGTTTTGAGCAAATACGGCATGAGAGATTATGACCCTTTTGCCGCTACTCAAATTCGAATTATAGCCGGCATGATTGGATTTGCCATCATCGTAACAATTCTTGGAAGATGGAAAAACATCCTCAATACTTTTTCAAATTTAAAAGCGATTAGTCGCATTGGAATTGGTTCTGTATTTGGTCCATTTTTAGGCGTTTCATTTTCATTAATTGCCGTACAAAATACCAAAGCCGGAATTGCGTCAACCTTAATGGCAATAGTTCCCATATTCATCATCCTACCTTCCATGTTGATTTTCAAACAAAAAGTAACCAAACGAGAGGTTATTGGAGCTTTGGTTAGTGTACTCGGTGTGGTTTTATTTTTTATATGAGAGAAGTTAAATTATCATAATTCTAAGGTTTTTGGTTTGATATTGGGAATTAGTTTCTAAATTTATTCACTCTTAAAAAACATTATTAATTCAGCATAACTCATAGATGAGGATAATACGTTATATCGGCCTAATCTTAATTCTTTTAATCTTAAACTTTAATTCAAAAGCACAAGTAAGGTCAAACTTCCTCGCCTATGGAAGTGTTGAGTTACGTGCCGAAAGATATCTTAATGCGATTGGCTATTTTAATCAGGCCATACAGTTAGAGCCAAATTCATACTTTGCCTATTATCTTCGCGGGATAGCAAAATTTAACTTAGCTGATATTTCCGGAGCCGAAATGGATTTTTCCACTGCAATCAATATTTTGCCCTATTATGCAGAATTTTTTCTTAACCGTGCCAATGCGCGAAGTATCTTATTCAAGTACGAGCAAGCTTTTGAAGATTATGACCGTGCGGTAAAGATTGATTCAACCGACGCTTCAATTTATTTCAATCGAGCCAAGGCATATATGAACCGAAATAAGTATGATGAGGCAATTGCAGACTGTGATAAGGCCATTGAACTAAAATATAATCATGAAGGAATTTACATTTTAAGAGGAAGTGCAAAAGCTGGCGGAAAATATTATGAGGAAGCTATTGAAGATATGAATCTGGTTTTGAACTATAATCCTGAATATACCTTAGGCTATATTCAACGCGGAAAGGTTTGGATGGAGCTAAACAAATTGGATACGGCCCTAGCTGATTTTAATTATGTGATTGAAAGAGACACCAATAATGCCATGGCTTATTTTAGTCGTGCCTTGGTAAAAATGCAAAAAAAAGAATACCATGAAGCAATGACTGATTTTGATCAGGTTTTAAGAATCTCACCACGAAACTCCTACGCCATTTTTAATAAAGCCATAGCAAAAATAAATTTAGGTGATAAAAAAGGCGCCATCGAAGAATTTGATAAAGTCATTAAGATAAATCCCAAAAATATCACCAGTTATTTTTACCGCGGCAAAATCAAAGCTGAATTGAAAGATTTTGAAGGAGCCCTTCAGGATTTTGATATGACTATAGAAATTCATCCTGAATTTTCGAATGGTTATATGGAACGATCCAACATAAAAAACAGAATGGGATTGTTTGATGATGCTAAAGCAGATAATGACAAAGCCATAAAGTTTGGAAATCTGACTGAGTTAGAAACGAGCAATATGACACCGGAGAAAATTGCTTATTTAAACAGCTTAGTCCATCTAACTGCCGATTTTACTGCAATTAAAGATGAGAATAGTTTACCTCAATATCAGTATTTTGATATTGATATGCTACCTATTTTTCAAGTTTCAATAAATAATAATATTTCTCAAGATAAAAAGTATTACGACGCTTTCAGAAATCCGCATTATGATATTGCTTTGCTTTCGTTAACCAATAATCCAGGAAATAACAATGTGTCAGTAATCTCAGCAGAAATTGGTTCATTGACTGACCTAATTTCTGCTTCCCCTAATGAATCTTCAAACTATTTGAAGCGAGCGCAAATGTTTGCTTCAATTCAAAACTTTAACGACGCATTTAAAGATTTAGATTCTGCACTTGTGAAAAATCCAAACAATATCATGGCCTATTTTACCCGAGCAAATAGTAATTATTTATTAACTGAACTGATTAAATCTATCGGGTACAAACAACAAGCCATCACGATTAGCAAGGATGAAAAAGTGCCGGAAAAAACAGAGGACAATGCGAGTGATCAACATCTTTTAAATGCCTTAAGTGATTATACTAAAGTGCTTGAACTTGATCCAAATTTCGCTTACGCATATTATAATCGCGGCTACATAAACTGCATCATAGCAGATTATAAGAATGCTGTAGATGATTTCACTTTCGCCATCCAAAGAAACAATAATTTTCCGGAGGCCTACTATAACCGTGGACTGATTCTCATCTTTCAAAATGAAAACAAAATAGGTTGTCAGGATTTAAGTAAAGCCGGTGAATTAGGAATTCAGAATGCTTATTCTGTAATGAAAAGATATTGTCACAAGTAAGATTAACTTTTAGGATTTCTTTTCGTTTTTAAATAACCCAAGTATAATTCCGAGGATAATTCCGAGTAAAGCCGCAAAAATAATTCGGTATTCTTCAGGTAATAAAAATGTAATGGTATGCGCAGGAACCCAAAACAAAGGAATGGTTTTAAAAACGGTGAAGCTAATAAATTGTCGCCAATTAATGCTTTCAATGGCATCACCAACACTTGTATTCTTATTCACTTTTTTTAATTCAAGATAACTATCCGTAACGCGATGAAAAGCCATCATGGTGGGCGCGAATGTAAAATTCATTAGCACAGAAACCAAAATTGCAAAAGCAATGGTTACACCTTCAAATGGAAGAATTCCGTTAGCTTGTAAATCAGCTACACCTATCGGAAATATTTTAAACATCAAAACAATAGAAATACCGATGATACCCCAAACTGTAGCCTTAGCAATAATTGAAGCAGGTATTTTCCATGCCTTAATTTTGATTCTTAACCCAATAAAATCACCAATGGTTGCCAAAAAAAAGAATTTCACAAAACCACCGAGCAATTTATAATCATGGGCGAATGCTAAAAAGAATTTTCGGGTCACAATAAAAACCATACCCAATGTTAATAGAAAAACAAGTGACGAGATTAGGAGATCTTTTTTCATTCTAAAATTTTCGGCAAAGCTAAGAAAATTAGAGCATGCTTTATTGGGTTCTTTATTTTTTTAGAAGACAGTAGTCAGTAGACAGTAGTCAGTAGACAGAATAGATGAAATAAAATCTGGGATGCGTGACTCGAATTTTGACATTTAACATTTATAATCCAACATCGGATTCAAAAATCTTAACCATCATCAAATCAGGTAAAAGAATCAAGATTTACTAAAAAAGTATAGATCGACTTATTCGATCTCTTTAAATTTATGAGAATTGACAAAAATAACATTTCCGACATTATCGTACCCTTTAAACAGGTCAAGGCCATAGGTTTCGATATGTTCCGTTCTAAAACCGATAATGGTTAATCCGGCTTCCGCTGATTTTTCATTGATGAGGGTTTTACTACTTACGGCCTCATCCTTGCGCATAATTTCGATATTCTGAGGCGTAATTGGAATTCGGCCATCTTTTATTAATTCGACAAGTTCATGTCTGGTTTTATCCACTTCGTTAGGCTTACAGATATCAAATATTTTTATGGTTGATTTGCGCCAATCAGGGTGACCAGAAATAATATAACTCAATAAAATCATGAGGTTAGAGTTTTTATGATCAAAACTCCTGATCCAAACATGAATAGGGCTTTTGGGAGCTATAGACAAGTCAGAACTTCCAAACAAACAAACGTCGTGGTACCCCGAAGAAGTGAGATGAAAATTATCAATTACTTCTTTAAGCTCGGTTAAATTCTTTTTATCATATTCAAAGATGATCATATTGTTTTCCATACCTGAAACTCCGGGCAATTGAATCGCCTGTGCCAAGGCAGAAGTATAAGAAGGGGAGATGATCGTATCGATATACACATTGTTTTTCTTTGAATTGGACCGTAAAATAAGTTTCTTTAAACTTGAACGGGCTTGTCGACTGGTTTCTTCATTATAAAAGCCCTCAATCATATGAATATAAGTACCAAATCCATATTTAAACGACACCCAGTTTAAGAAATTAAATGCTGCATCTCTCTCCAGTGAATTTCTGGAAACACAAATTGCCGAGGGTCTCCATCCTTCACTTTTCCGCATATTACCCGACTTCTGCAGATAAATTTGCAAACGCCTGTTTAGTTGGAAAATAGCGCCTTTAAAAATTGATTGCAAACCTCTTCTTTCTTTATGTTTACGCGAAACCCACAAATAGAGAACTACCATGAGCGCGATGGCTAAAAAGGCGTACAAGGCATTAATTTTAAACATCAACCAAAAACTAAGTACAAATCCAACCAGTGATAAATACCATTTTGAACGAAATACAGGCCTGTATGATGGATCGGAGCCAAAATGATTCAAGAAAGAGATTAAACAGATGGAGCCATATGTAACCATGAAAAACATTGAAATAACTTCTGCAACAGAGTTAACATTCCCCATTGCGACAAAAACAAAAGCAATAATAACGGTAAGAATGGAGGCGTTAATGGGCTCATTCGACACCTTTTTACCTTTTGCAAAAAAACTGTTTATTCTGCTAAAAGGCAAAAAGTTATCGGCCCCTAAAGCCTGGAGTGTACGAGGGGCAACCATTACAGAGCCCAATGCTGAAGAAATAGTTGAAGCTGCCAATCCAATTGGAATAATCAGCCATCCATACGTTGCAATCTTACTCATTATTAATTGCTCGGTAAGCATCTCATCAACACTTGCGGACACATTAATTTTCCAAATGATAAAAACATAAACGATCATCCCAACAACCGTAGCAAGTGTAGTACCGATGGGGATCGACTTACCAGGATTTCGCAAATCACCAGAAAGTCCAACTCCAGCTGTCATTCCTGTAAATGCCGGAAAAATAATTGCAAAAACTACAAAAAAGTTATCAAAATTACCAAACACAGTATGTGTGCCCTCTTCACTTAAAAATGATTCGGTTGGTGAACCTAAAAAAAACAAAATGATAGAAGCAAAAAGCACAACAACTACAAAATAGAGTGCCTTAACTCCGATGCCTGCACCTTTCGTCAGAATCAACAAACTTAATAATGCCATGGCCGGCAAACTTATAGCCTGTCGTGGTAACAATATTCCATAACTTGTATTCACCCAATTAATAACAGGTTCGAATGCTTCCGTAAAAGCTATTACATAAAATGCCACACTGATAGCCTGAGAAAGAAATAGTGCTATACCAATTGTCACACCGATATTCAGCCCAAACGAGCGTGAGATAATGTAGTATTCTCCCCCACCTTCCACTTTTGTATTGGTCGCAATCTCAGAAATTGCCAATGCAGTTGGTATCGTTACCATGTGGCCCAATAAAACAATAAGTAATGCACCACCCATCCCAAGAGTACCTACAGCAAAACCAAATCTCAAAAACAGGATGGCTCCAAGTATGGTTGAAATTGCTGTAAAAAACACAGGCCCTGTGCCAAAACCAAGCTTACGATCTTTACTTTTAGAATTCATTAATTATTCTAGTAATTGAAAAACATTTAACAATCCCATTCGTTTAAATGGTTCAACTAAGTTAAATGATTTTCCAATACTTTAAACGCAGAATGTTTTGTTTTTGTTAATTTTGAGATATACAAAAAAAACATGTTGACAAAAAAAAAATTCCTTATATCACTATCCTCAATACTATTCTTTGCATTGGCAATTGGGCAAAACACTAAAATCCCAAAGAGTTTTAGGGTTTCCGAAAAATCGATTGAATTATTTAATTTAATTAATGATCAGAGAACAGCGAATAATTTGACTAAGATAAAACTCTCTGCATCTTTGTCATTTGTTGCGGCAACTCACATTTCAGATTTGGTTCTGAACCATCCGGATACCAGTTTATGTAATCTACACTCGTGGTCGGATAAAGGCGATTGGACTGCTTGTTGCTATCAGCCTTACATTCCAAATCAGGATTGCATGTGGAATAAACCCAAAGAATTAACACCTTATAAATACAGAGGATATGAATTGGCTTTTTATCAGGATGATGAACTTACAGCCGAAGAAATTTTAAAAGGATTGATGGATATTCCGGAAGCATCAAACATGATTTTAAATCAAGGCAAATGGGCAAATGAGTGGAGAGCCATGGGCGTTGGTGCTAAAAATGAGTATGCAGTAGTTTGGTTTGGAAGAGCTGCTGATAATGAACCAGCACCCGATTTCTCGCATAAGGCTTCATCAGAACCAAAGACTGAAACATCACTAATCGAACAAGAAACAGGAATGTATTATCTCATTTTTGGAAGTTACAACCGTTTAAAAGATGCTGAAAAACGTTTAACAAGACTACAAAAAGACGGATTTGAAGATGCTGTTATTCTATGGTCTGATAATAAATATCGTTTAACGCTCTCTTCACATAAAACTATTGAATTGGCGAAAACAGCCAAATCTCAACTTATTAAAAAATATGATGAAGCCTGGATCCTCAAATATTGAAATGAATAATGTTTAATGCCAAGTGATTATTGAATTCCCGTTTTATTATTCATTTTAAAATATTCATTAATCATTTCAAAAGTTCTGCCATTTTAGTTCCAATATCTGCCGGAGAATCAACCACATAAATACCGCAACTTCTTAACTTCTCTTTTTTGGCTTCTGCAGTATCATCTTTTCCACTGACTATTGCTCCTGCATGTCCCATGGTTCTTCCTTTCGGAGCAGTTGCACCGGCAATAAAACTTACAACGGGTTTGGTTCCATTTTCTTTAATCCAATCCGCTGCTTCTGCTTCCATATTTCCACCGATCTCACCAATAAGTACAATTCCATGCGTATCTTTATCCGCCATAAAAAGCTGAACGGCATCTTTGGTTGTGGTTCCAATAATCGGGTCGCCACCAATACCAATTGCTGTAGATTGACCTAAACCAAGTTTTGTCAATTGATCAACAGCCTCGTAAGTTAATGTACCAGATTTTGAAACAATCCCAACATTTCCCTTCTTATGAATAAAGCCAGGCATAATTCCTACTTTAGCTTCACCCGGTGTAATAATTCCAGGACAATTTGGGCCAATTAAACGACAATCAAAATCTTTCAAATACTGTTTCACCTGAATCATATCCTTCGTTGGAATCCCTTCTGTAATGCAAACTATTACTTTAATTCCAGCTTGAGCAGCTTCCATAATTGCACCAGCAGCAAATGCAGGGGGCACAAAAATCAAACTTACATTTGCTCCGGTAGTTTTTACTGCATCTTCAACAGTATTAAAAACAGGTCGGTTCAAATGTGTTTGTCCACCTTTATTTGGGGTTACTCCACCAACGACATTGGTACCGTATTCAATCATTTGTTCAGAATGAAAAGTTCCTTCTCCTCCGGTAAATCCCTGAACTATTATTTTAGAATCTTTGTTTACTAATATGCTCATTTTTTAGATTTTAGATTATCAGATTTTAGAGATTAAAATTGAAAGGTGATGTTTTATTTTACACCGAATTTCTAATTTCTAACTTCTGAAGGCAAAGGTAATATGTTTTAAATAATTACTGAAAGAATTGACTAATTTTGTTAATTCTTTAAATTAGCATTATGTTTTACGATTCGAGTGATCAAACAAACAACGAAACTATTTGTGCCCTTGCAAGTCCTTTTGGCAGTGGAGCCATTGCAACCATCAGACTTTCAGGGCCATTATCATTAAAAATTGCTGCACAAATATTTAAACCCAACAACACAAAATTGCAGCTAAATGAGGCCAAATCTCATCGAATTCACTATGGGTTCATCATGGATGGTGAACAGCAAATTGACGATGTTTTATTAAGTATTTTCAAGAACCCCAACTCCTACACTGGTGAGGATTCTATTGAAATTTCATGCCATGGATCGACCTATATTCAGCAACGTATTTTAGAATTGATTATAAATTGCGGAGCCAGAGCAGCCACAGCCGGAGAATTTACTTTTCGGGCTTTTATGAATGGTAAATTTGACCTTTCGCAAGCGGAAGCTGTGGCTGATTTGATTTCTGCAAACTCTTCTGCATCTCATCAATTGGCTCTGAATCAAATGCGTGGAGGATTTTCAACAAAGATTAAAGGACTGCGGCAAAAGTTTGTTGACTTTGCTTCCTTACTTGAACTTGAACTTGATTTCGGAGAGGAAGATGTGGAATTTGCCGATCGCAAACAACTAAATGTTTTATTGACTGAAATGGATATAGAAGTTAAGCGTTTGATTGAATCCTTTAAGCTTGGCAATGTTTTAAAACATGGGATTCCTGTTGCCATTATTGGCAAACCCAATGTTGGAAAATCAACTTTGCTTAATGCCCTTTTAAACGAAGAAAAAGCCATTGTATCGGCTATACCCGGGACTACTCGCGATGTTATTGAAGACACGGTAATCATCAATGGCGTTTCATTTCGATTTATTGATACGGCAGGACTAAGAGATGCTACAACGGACAGCATCGAATCCATCGGTATTGAAAGAACTAAAGAAAAGATAATTCAGGCTAAAATTGTACTGTATGTTTTTGATATTACCCAAACCTGTATCGAAGATTTAAACGAACTTCTAACTGAGTACAAAGAAGTGATCGAAAACGAAAATAAGCGCATGATTTTAGTGGCCAACAAAATCGACCAACTAATTGAGATTCCTCATGGTTTTACAAATTTTGTGGATTTGGAAACCATTTTCATTTCGGCAAAACGCAAGGAAAATATTAACGAGATTTCCGATATTTTACTAAAAAACGTAGATCAAGGAAATTTCGAAGACAATACCATCATTTCTAATGTCAGGCACTACGACAGCCTTAACAAAGTGCATAGAGGTATTGAAAAGATAAAAAACGAATTTAGCCTTAACACACCCACCGACCTAATTAGTATCGATATTCGCGAAGCACTTTATTATTTGGGGGAAATTACCGGAGAAGTTACTACCGATGAAATTTTAGGAAATATTTTTGGTAAGTTTTGTATCGGAAAGTAAATCTCTTTCCGATATTTGTTATCATTCCTCATTTACTGCACTTTACAAATATTTATTTTCCTTTATTTGTTGCCTAATTGCTCTTTATTGTTTATATTTGTTGTTCAGTTGTTGCCCAAAAGGCAATATTTGTTGCCCGGCAACAAGACTGGCGAAATGATGGCAGCTATTGACAGCTTCTGACAGTCATAGGCAGCTATAGGCAGTTAATGACATGAGTAGCAAAATTGAAATTCAAAAAATATGCGAGTTCTGCGGTGATGAATTTACCGCCAAAACCACTGTTACTAGGTTTTGTAGTCATACATGTAATTCACGAGACTACAAAAAGCGTCAGAAAGAAAATAAGATTGGTAAAGCCAACAAAAAAACCAATAGCAAAATATTGCAATCCTTTACCGAATTAAATCTTGAAGCTATTAAGCAGAAAGATTTTCTATCCATCAAAGAAGCCTATTCATTACTCGGATTAAGTGAGCGAACGTTCTACAGGCTAATGAAAACCGGAACCATACAAGCTGCCAGACTTGGTAAGCGCACCATCATCAAACGTTCTGAAATCGATAAACTCTTTGCATCATGAAGGTAACTCTAAGACAACGCAACAAAAGCGGTAAAACCAGCCTCTATCTTGATTATTACCATAAAGGTAAACGCAAGTACGAATTTCTAAGGATATATCTAATTGACAAACCCCGCTCAGCAGAAGAAAGATCCTTTAACAAAAAGACGCAACAACTTGCAGAAAATATACGGGCCAAAAGACAACTAGAACTTCAAAGCGGTATTTATGGTTTTAATGATACTGAAAAGATCAATTCAATTTTCCTAACCTACTTTGAATTACTGGCAGAAAAGCGAAGGGATTCAGATGGAAATTACGGAAACTGGCTAAGTGCCTTAAAGCATCTAAAGAATTGGGAGAAATCAAATGTCCGCTTTGCTGACATTGATAATGAGTGGTTGGAAGACTTAAAACATTACTTGGTACATGATGCCAAAACGAAACATTGCAAAAACCTTTCTAAAAATTCCTGTGTATCTTACTTTAATAAGGTAAGGGCAGCATTAAAGCAAGCTGTTAAGGATGGCATTATCATTCGCAATCCTGCGGAGAATATTGAAGGGATCAAAGAAGCTGAAACCAAAAGAGAGTTCTTAACCCTTGATGAATTGAAGCAGGCTGTAAAAGCCAATTGTGAGATTGAAGTCACAAAGAACGCCTTCATATTTAGCGCACTTACAGGGCTTCGCTTTTCAGATATTGAAAAGCTTACCTGGTCTGAAATACAGCATTCTGATGAAAACGGTTATTACATACGTTTCAAACAAAAGAAAACCAAAGGACAGGAAACCTTACCTATGTCGGATGATGCCCTTAAATTTATGGGTGAACGAAGAGAAGGAGATAAAAAAGTATTTGAGGATCTAACATACAGTGATTATAACAATGCAAAAATCCGTGAGTGGATGATACGTGCAGGAATTGAAAAGCACATCACCTTTCATTGTGCTCGTCATACTTATGCAACACTTCAATTAACTTTAGGAACTGACATATATACAGTATCTAAGCTGCTTGGCCATAAAAGTTTAAAAACAACAGAAGTTTATGCCAAAATTATTGACCAAAAGAAAACAGAAGCTGCCAACCGTATAAAGCTATAAACTATGGACAACAAACTCACTTTATTTGATCAAATTCTCTATGGTAATTTAATTCCTTCATTGGATAACAATAAACCAGATGAAAAGTTTGTATCGATGATTTCTCAAATAGAAACCGTTTACCCAAGTTTCCAGAATTTGCATGAATTTAATTTTCACCGTCCCTTTAATAATAAAACGCAATACTATCATAAGCTTATCACCAATGGAGCCACTGCATATTGCAACCAAATATTCGATCTAATAAATGCTGATGATAATTTCAGGCTTCAAAAATATTGGTATAACGATACGCTGAAGAAAAAATTAATATCAAGATTAGAGACAATTGGCAAAATGCTTAAAGAGAAACAGTATGATATTGATTTCATAAATCCTCGAAAAACTAGCTTTGAGATTGACACAG
Organism: Bacteroidales bacterium; assembly: GCA_963674935.2. Classification (GTDB taxonomy): domain Bacteria; phylum Bacteroidota; class Bacteroidia; order Bacteroidales. The sequence continues at coordinate 856,096 of CAXXWZ010000007.1, read as the reverse complement.
AGCACAAAACAGAAACCTATATAATTCATCTTGTAAAAGTGGCCTTAATAAAAATGTACCTTGAAATTCAAGAAGCGTTTAAACACCTTACTACCGAAGATTTATTTATTGAAGATGACCTTTATACGAGATTTATAAAAGAAAATATCCCTGACAAATCCTTTTTAGTTGAGGCCAAGAAGATCGACATAATGCAAAACGATCAAATTTCGCCAAGGGGCTCAAAGACACCTGAGTTTAAACAAATCTTGGCTGATTTTCGCAGCGAATCAAAAGGTATTCCATCCTACAAAAACCTAATTAAGAATCCTCAGCGTTTTGCAATGTTTGAAACGGAATTATTTAACTATGGATACATTAATACAGAATACACATTTACTGCTAAACATGGCTATAAAAATGAATTAGCTATTATTTATCATCACCTTATAGCCAGAGGATATTTCAAAAATTTTAATGATGCTAATAGGACACTTTTCAAACCTAGAGATTTTGTTAAGTTTTTAGATTACAGGTATAAAACAGATGCAGATAAACAGTTTCGGTTATTAAATAACAAAATTCAGAAACGAGCTAAGTTTATCGAAAAACGACCATGGTTAGCTAATTTACCCTCCTGTTAAAATTGCGGTAATTTACTGTCATTTTACCATTCCATAATACCAACAAAGCTACTAACTTGCTGTTATACAATGGGTTTTGACTTTCTAAAATACCAATTTCTTTCTTCCATCCTACTCTTTGTATGTTCGCTTTGTTACTGATAATCAGTAATGACTTTTGCGCAGAAGTCCATTATCAAATTTAATGTCTGATACAATGGACTCAATTATTTTAACAAAACTAGAAAGCATTGAACAAATGCTGACTGAGCAGACTATGCTCAAAAAGGAAGTATTAACTTTTAACGAAACTGCCATCTATTTAGAGGTATCGCATTCACACCTTTATAAAATGACAAGTACGGGCGTGATCCCATCTTACAAACCAAATGGCAAAAAGCTGTATTTCAACCGTAAAGAGCTTGATGCATGGCTATTGTCAAACAAGCAATTATCTAAGGAGGAGATTGAAAAAGAAGCAGCAAATTACCTCATCAAAAAGGGAAGGGTTGAATTATGAAAGAACTCATGCAAACCCTCCTGAACCTTTCAGGTGACATAAAAGAAATTAAGGCACATCTACAACAATTTAAAAAGACCCGTGCCGACAATTTCAAAGAAAGCTGGATTGATGGGCAAGACGTAATGCTAGCACTCAACATCAGCAAGCGAACACTGCAATCATTAAGAGATGCAAAAACACTTCCGTACTCCCGAATCAATGGGAAGTTCTATTACAAGGTTTCCGATTTAGAGAAAATATTGGAAAGCAATTATTCTGCTAAACCTAAAAAGAACAGCCATGATTAAGGAAAAAGAAGTATTAGATCGAACGCATTACGGATTAAACATTTACGCCCATATCATCCGGCAATATTATCCCAAGTATTGGATTTCTTTATCAGGCAAACAATGCAAACCTGCCCGAAATCCATTTAATGACAATAGGAGAACCCTAAATCTGTATAATCAAGATTGGGTATTTCTGTATAAGGATTCTGAGTTGAAAGATTTTTCGGGCAATCCCTTTGATTTTGCACAACTACATTATAAGCTTTCAGGTGAAGACCTATTACAAAAGCTAAATAATGAACTCAATTTACGTATTGGTGTAAAAAAGAAATCTTTCATTACTAAAAATCCTGAAACTGTTTCACAAGTTTTACAAGCACAGATAAATATTCCAAACTTCAGTTTCTTTAAAAGGCCTGTTACAAATACACAGCCATCGGATAAAATCAACTTAGTAAAGCTCTATCAGCTTATTAAATCCGACACCTACAAGCAGCAGACGATCAAGCTAAGATCAATCAAGGATAAAGATCAAGCCAGGGACTTTAAGGCTAAAGAATTTGATTATGTGACTTTCTCAGGAATATTCTTAAAGAGAAATGACAAGGCCATGATAAACCATTCAGCTTTATTGACTATCGACTTCGACCATATCTCAGATATTCCTGCGCTCAAAAAGCAGCTATTAGAGGATCAGTATTTTGAAACGGAACTAATGTTTGTTTCACCATCAGGCGATGGTTTAAAATGGATTATTCCCATTGACCTCAACGAGGCCACACATCAGCAATACTTTAAAGCGGTTTCTGCTTACATCCAACACACTTACAAACTGGATATTGACAAGTCCGGGAAAGATCTTTCCCGAGCTTGTTTCATTCCTCACGATCATGACGTCTTCATCAATGCTAAATACCTCCAACAATGACCAAAGAAAAATTCAACATAAATCAATGGCTCACACCCCAGCAGCACCCTGAGCGAAGTCGAAGGGTGCCTAATCACGCCGACCTCCTTCAAAGTTCGATTACTGAGCACCACCGAAGTGTTGAAGCAATCATCCAACGCATAGAATCCCATCAAATCGACATTACAGCCGATTATGCAAACTGGCGTGATCTCGGTTTTGCCTTTGCCGATGAATTTGCAGAAAATGGCAGAGAATTATTTAATCGAATCAGCCGCTTTTATCCCAATTATTCAGAAACACGATGCAACATACAATTCAATAATTGCTTAAAAGCTTATGGAAGCGGTATTACTATAAAAACCTTTTTCCATCTGGCAAAACAAGCAGGAATAGATATTTCTATTCCTCACATCAATTCATCTTCAATTAAAGCGGCATCAGGGGAGGAATCTTTTTCTCCCCTTCGGGGAGATACTGCGAAGCGGGAGAGGGGTAGTATCAATCTCCCCCTAATTCCCAACGAAGTCTACAACAGCATTCCTGATCTTTTGCAGGATGCTTGTCAGATTGGTCAAAGCGATGATGAAAGGGATATTTTATTACTAGGCTCATTAACAACCCTAAGCAGTTGCATTCCTAAAGTATACGGAATATATGGCGGACATAAAGTGTACAGCAATTTATACCTCTTTGTTACAGCTCTCGCATCGGCAGGAAAAGGAATCCTTACCCATTGTAAACGTCTAGTTTATCCAATTCATAAAACATTACGTGAAGAAAGCCAGTCATTAAAAGATAAGTATGAAACTGAAATGAATATTTACAATGCAAATAAAAAGAAAACCCCTGATATGGAGAAACCAACAAAGCCCCCGGAGAACTTACTTTACATTCCTGCCAACAGCAGCGCAACAGGTGTTTTTCAATTGCTGTCAGATAATAAAGGAAGAGGCTTGATTTTTGAAACCGAAGGCGACACCCTGGCATTTACATTTAAAAGTGATTACGGTAATTATAGCGATGGATTCCGTAAGGCATTCCAGCATGAAACCATAAGTTACTACCGTCGAACCGACAAGGAACATGTCGAAATAGAACAACCCTGTCTTTCGGCTGTTCTTTCAGGTACACCTAAACAATTAACCAATCTCATCCCCGATGCGGAGAATGGACTGTTTAGCCGTTTTATATTTTATTATTTAAGCATGAAATCTGAATGGAAAGATGTATTTGCACGACAGGCCGACAATGGATTGGAAAATTATTTTAATAATTTGGGCTATCAATTTTACGAACTCTTCAAAGAGCTAAAATCAAATCTGGAGGTTGAATTTATACTAACTGATGAACAACAAATAACTTTTAATCAAAAATTTTCGCAATGGCAGAATTTCTACGAAAAAATACTGGGAATAGAATACAACGCAACAGTAAGGCGATTAGGATTAATAACTTTCCGTACTGCAATGATTTTTACCGTACTTAGGATTATGGAAACAGGCGAAATATCACGTCCCCTGATTTGCAGCGAAACTGATTTTAATAATGCCCTATCTATAACAGAAGTGCTGATACAACACGCCAAAAAAGTGTATTCAGGATTACCTATCTCTGTAAACCTTCCTACACCTGAAAACAGAAGACAGCGTTTCTACAGTCAATTACCCGATACATTTTCTCGTCAAGACTATTTAAAAATTGCAAAAAAGCTGGAAATTCCTGATAAAACGGCACAGGGTTATATTGCTAAATTCAAAGACAAAGGCTTAATTCACAGCGATAAAAAGGATTGCTATTTAAAAATGCACATTGAGGAAACTAAGGATTAAAAGGAATAAGGACTTAAACTCCTCAGTTTCCTTAAAATCCTTAATCTGCCTAGCCATATCCAAACAAATTCCATATATTTGATTTTGATTAAAAAGTCAGTATATCTTTCGTATTTAATATTTATCTAAAAATGTACTCTCCTCGCTTTTTATTCATGTGTGTACTTTATTTGCGTATAAATTGGATCTTATATTCCATGAATTTGGTTCTTTTTAATGATTGAATAATATATAAATTTGTTCTTCATCTCATTGTATTAAAAAACTATCTAATTTAGAATGAAAAAAACAAAAATCACACTCTCTCAACTCGAAGATTTCCTTTTAAAGGCATGTGATATTCTGCGTGGAAAGATGGATGCTTCAGAGTTTAAAGAGTTCATTTTCGGCATACTATTTCTTAAAAGACTATCGGATGAATTTGAAGTTGCCACAACCAAAGTAAAGAAACAGTTCAAGCATCTAAAACCCGAGCAATTAATGGAATTGCTGGACGACCCAACTACATATAAGGAATACACCAATTTTTATGTACCTCCTCGTGCTAGATGGAATAATAGCTGGATTGAGATAAAGGAGGAAGATGGCAAAGTCAATGAGATTTACCATCCACCTTTAAGAGATGAAAAATCAAATGTAGGTTCGATTCTGAACAAGGCACTTCATGCTATTGAAGATAGCAATGCAGATTTATTAAGCAACGTGCTTAAAGGCATTGACTTTAACATTAAAAAAGGAAAGTCCTCAATCCCCGATCAGCGATGGATAGATTTGATAGCTCATTTTAACAGTAAACTGCCGGCACTCATCAATGAGAACTTTGAATTTCCCGATTTATTAGGTGCTGCTTATGAATACCTGATTAAATATTTTGCCGATAGTGCTGGCAAAAAGGGTGGTGAATTCTATACCCCAAACCAAGTCGTTCGGTTGTTAGTGCAATTGTTGAAGCCACAGGAGGGCATGGAAATATACGACCCCACTGTTGGTTCAGGGGGTATGCTCATCCAAAGTTTACAATACGTTGAGGAACAGGGCCAAAACCCCAGGAATGTGATGTTATATGGGCAAGAGAGTTCACCTACAGTTTGGATTATTTGTAAAATGAATATGATTCTTCATAACATTGCCTCAGCCACCATTGAAGATGGCGATACGCTGGAAGATCCAAAGAATTTGAAAGACGGTTCTTGGCAAAAATTTGATCGGGTAATTGCAAATCCTCCCTTTAGCCAGAATTACAGCAAAGCAAGCATGAAATTTTCCAACCGCTTCGCCTATGGATTTGCTCCCGAAACAGGCAAAAAGGCCGACTTGATGTTTGTTCAACATATGATAGCCAGTCTCAATACCAAAGGACAAATGGCAACAGTAATGCCTCATGGAGTATTGTTTAGGGGTAGTGCCGAAAAAATTATTCGTAAAGGGATTGTAGAAGCTAACCTGATTGAAGCAATCATAAGTTTACCTCCTGCTTTATTTTATGGAACAGGTATTCCTGCTTGTATATTGGTCATCAATAAAAATAAAGACGAAAAATTAAAAGATAAAATTTTCTTTATCAATGCAGATGCAGAATACGGAGAAGGAAAGGTGCAAAACTTTTTAAGACCGGAAGACATTGAAAAAATCGACTATGTATTTACCCATAAAATTGAAATCGACAAATACAGCAAACTAGTCGATAAAAAAACCATTGCCGAAGAACACGATTACAACCTGAATATTCGTCGTTATGTTGACAATACTCCTGAACCCGAACCAGAAGATGTAAAAGCCCATTTAATAGGTGGTGTACCAACTATTGAAATTGAAAGCCAGAAACCGCAGTACGATAAATTTGGTTTTGTTTCCGATGAATCATTCGAGGAGTTCAAAGAGAACTACCAATTATTTAAAGAAGGTATTGACGAAAAATCAACCATAAAAACTATAGTTGAAGAAAACGTCCATGTATTAAAAACCATTACTGATATGCAACAAGTTGTTGACAAATGGTGGTTACTTGCCCGCGATGAGTTTTCAAAAATAGCCGCTAAACCGAAGGTTGAAATAACAGAAGCCAATAGTGTAAAAGAATCCATTGCCGATTATCTGACCTTGGGTAGTAGTAAATTGCCCGAAATAAGGCAAAAGCTTATTTCTACTTTAAAAAATGAACTCATTGATAAAAACGTATTGGATGAATACCAGTTGGCAGGTGTTTTTGTTAACTGGTGGACAACGATTAAATACGACCTGAAAACCATTGCAACCATTGGCTGGGTGCCAAGCCTTGTTCCCAAGGAATACTTTATTGAAACTTATTTTAAAACCGAACAGCAAGCCATACAAGAAGCTGAGAACTTAATAGGAGAAAAGGAAAATGCTTTACAGGAAGCCATTGAAGCTGTGGAGTACGAACCCGAAGAAACAGAGGAAGGCAAAGAACCCGATGAAGTTACTCCAAAAGTAATTAAAGATAATTTGGCTACTCAAATTAAAGAACTGAAAACCCAAAAGGGAGCAGAAAAAGAATTGAAAGAATTGACTGATACCTTAGACGGAATTAAAAGGATTGAGAAAGAGATAAAAGAGGCGAAAAATAAAGTAAAAGAGCTACTGGCCGATTTAGAGCATAAAATTGAATATAAAATGTATGGGGTTGACGATACCAAAGAAGATATTATAAAACTATTAGACCATACAAAAAAACGAATTTCAGAACTAGAAGAGCAAGGCGAACCCGGAACTAAAAAAGAAAAAACAGCCTATACCAAAGCACTCAAAGCTCTAAAAGCAGATAGCTTGAAAATGGAAGTAAACTTAAAAGGATTGGATGCCTTTTTAGAAAGCATTGGTGGTATAATTACGCCCGAAGAATGCAAAACACTGATACTGCAAAAACACAACAATTTAGTGCAAAAGGAATTGCTAAAATACCTAAATGCCGAAAAACGCTCATTAATTGCAGGTATTGAAAAGCTTTGGGACAAATACAAAGTAACTTCGCAGCAATTGGAAAACAAACGCCAAGACTCATTAGACCAATTAAATAAGTTTCTAACCGAATTAAAGTATTTGAGCTGATGAGTAATTGGAAACAAAATAGTTTAGATGATATTTGCGAAATTGTAAAAGGAGAGCAATTTAATAAGCTTGACTTAGATAAAAGTGGCGACTATCCTTGTATTAATGGCGGTATTGAAGCGTCAGGTTACTCTGAAAAGTGGAATAGACTTGAAAATACAATTACAATAAGCGAAGGAGGTAATTCATGTGGTTACGTTAATTATTTAAAAACAAAGTTTTGGAGTGGAGGACATTGCTATTCACTTATGAAGGTTAAAAATGATTTTGATACTGATTTTCTTTATTTTGCCTTAAAAGGAAATGAATCGAAAATAATGGGATTAAGAGTAGGCTCTGGACTACCAAACATCCAACAAAAAGCAATTAAAGCATTTGAAATTCAATATCCCGAAGACAAACCCGAACAAACCCGCATAGCCGAAATCCTAAGCACCGCCTACGATGCCATAACCCACACCGAAGCCTTGATAGCCAAATATCAGCGCATTAAAACCGGGCTTATGCAAGACCTGTTAACTAAAGGCATTGACAAAAACGGCAATATCCGCAGTAAAGAAACACATAAGTTTGTAGTAAAAAATGGGATTGAAGTGCCAGAGGAGTGGGAGGTTGACGCTTTAGGTCTTCATTGCAATCTTCATAATAATCTTAGAAAACCGATTTCAGCATTAGAACGTTTTGAGAAAAAAGGAAGTTACCCATATTATGGAGCAACTGGGATTATCGATTATATTGATGAGTTTAGAGTTGATGGTAGATTTGTGTTAATAGGTGAGGATGGAGACCATTATTTAAAATTTGAGAAACAAGACATGACTCATTTGGTGCAAGGTCAATTTAATGTATCTAACCATGCTCATATTCTTAATGGAAAAGGTATTTGTTCAACTGAGTGGATACATTATTATTATTGTAGCAAGGATATAACCTATTATTTAACTCGTCAAGGAGCTGGAAGGTATAAATTAAATAAAGCTACTTTATTAAAACTACCTATTTGTGTACCTGAACCAAATGAACAAAAACGAATAATCTCAACAATAGAAACATTTAATAAAAACGTTAGCAATGAACTCCAAACCTTATCTAAACTCAATTCTCTTAAAACTGGCTTAATGCAAGATTTGCTAAGTGGCAAGGTTCGCTTACCTGCCGAAATGATTATGGAGCCAGGGGTAAACATGGATAATAAAAATTAAAACAATATGCACTTAACAGTAAGAATGGCATGGCACGATAATAACTGGAACGGCAAAGTATGCTGTAACCCGGAAGGAAACACCTATTGTACGGGTGCACATTCTTTATTATCAGGTCGTATCGAGAAAAAGAAAGATACAGAGGCTGAAAGTAAAGAAGGTGTAAAAGGTGAATATGTATCTGAAAATTTTAACCCTGCCAATGTTCCCCCATGTTATTGGAGTATCAATGCCTTTAGTGACCAGAAATTTCCAGTTGAACATCATCATGCATTTAATTGGGTAAAACACTCAATCAAGGATACAGTTAAACCCTATTCTGTTTTTACATGGCCATTTAAGCTTTCATTTGTGCATAATGATAAGAAGAAAAAAGTACATGGCAATTACTGGCCTGACCTGAATAAACGGATTGACGATTATATCAATAAATTTCAGCCAGGCGAGTCAATCGTTTTCTTTTATGCCAATTATGACAACCCTGTTTCAGCTGATGATATGCGCTACTTGCTATTGGGTTGTTCTGTGGTAAGCGAACTCCCGCAACCCAAGCACTTTCCATTTACACAAGAAGAACTGGACGAAACTAAGGGTTCTGGCATTAAAATGTCGAACTTCCCTACTATGAACTGGATGTTACAGTTCACACACGACCCGGAAACTGCTGTTTTATTGCCTTATACAGATTATATAAAATATGTCGATAAAAATCCGGAAAGTGAGCAACTGCTTCAGGATGTGAAGGTAATCATTGAAGAAGAGTCCCTGATAAGGGCTTTCAAATATGTGAGCATGGATATGGATGACGATAAATGTCTTTATTTGCTTTACAAACTTCGCAAATCCATCATGAAAGCACAGGAGCATAAGCAACAGGTATTGAAATCGGATTTGAAAGAGGAAGAAAACCGCATAAATAAGCTGATTGAAAAGGTTTGGAAGAAAAGAGGTGTATATCCTTCCCTCTCATTTGTTCTGAACAATTTTATTCAGGATTTGAATATTTCCAAAGAAATGGTCAAAGCTATAGTCCCATTATTGGATGGGAAATACGATTTAATTAAATTCTTCAAAAATGTAAAAGATGAAAATATTCCTGATGAACTGTGTAAGTATGAAGATGAATTATTGGATATAGCCAGCAATAGAATTTTCAAAAAGCATCACCTTTCATTTTCGAAGCTGTCGCTATTTCTATTAACCGAAAATCAGGTTAAGAAAATAATCGCTGATAAAGAACTACTAAAAGAAATGGAGGGCAATCCGTATTCGCTTTATGAAGAATATATGAGCAACGAAGATGATTTGGACAATCCCGACATGCAAGATGAACCCATAGATGTTTTCAAAATTGACATGGGAATGATTCCGGACAAAAAATATGTTGTCCGTCATCGCCAACTTCAAAATTTAGTGGAAGACAGTCCTGAAAGAGTGCGTTCTGTAATAATTAATAACTTAAAGCAAATTGGAAACTTTGGACACTGTTATGATTCCGTTGATTATATTTTGAAGGATCTTTATGAACATCCGCTAATTTACAAGAACGAAATAAAACTGGATGATGATGCCCTGTTAAATTTAGAAGATGACTACCGAAATCATTTTATTCAAAAACTTTTCATTAAAGAAACCTCTGAGAATAAGTATCTGTATTTGAATGTGGTGAAAAAGTCGGAGGAAATGATTGAGAAACTTATTACTAAGCTGACCATAAAAAGAAATTCACCCAAAAAGCAAGTTGATATTGAAGAGCACATCAGGTATAGTTTGAAAAAATTAAAAAAAATTGTAAAAACAGAAGAACAGAAGAACCTTTTTACTTCGGAAAGAAAACAGTTATACAAAAACATTTTTGCCAATTCGTTTTATCTACTAACGGGTAAACCAGGAGCTGGAAAAACTTACGAGACCAGTAAAATTATTGAACATCTTAATGAAATTGGGGAAGACGTTTTGGTATTAGCACCAACAGGAAAAGCTTCTTTAAGACTCACAGAAAACATTAAGAAGCACACATCACTTACCAATATTGAAGCCAAAACCATTGATAAATACATTTATGAAAACAAATTTGGTTGGTGTTATGATGATTGGGAAGGAACCTTAAAAATTGATGAAGATGATAAATTGACTGTAGAAAATTTAGTAATAGATGAGTCATCAATGCTAGACCTGAATAAGCTGGCCATTCTGCTGTCTATCATTAAATTTACTGATAAATATCCTAAACGATTAATATTGGTTGGTGACGAAAACCAACTGCCTCCCATTGGTTTTGGCAAACCTTTTCATGACATCATTCAACACTTTCAAAATACAGAAAAACTTCTGGATGCTCACTATATCAACCTGAAATCAAATTGTCGGCAGGAAAATGATGAAAACATATTGAAATTGGCAGATGCTTTCACCGATAAAACCAGATGCTATGAAGAAGCCTTCAATATTATTGAAAGTGGTGAAGGTCAAAAAAGCAAAGGCCTATTTGTTTATAAATGGAAGAATAAGTCCGAACTGAATACTAAAATGGAAGAAGCTCTTGAAGAAGTATTCAAAAAGGACTTAGAAACTTCTGAAAAAGACAGAACTGATTTTGAAAAGCTGAACTCCCTTTTCGGGCTTTATGATAACGGATATGTGAATAATCAGGATTTTAAATTCAAAGAAACACTTGAGATTGAAAACTTACAATTACTTTCTCCATATCGCACAGGTTATTTTGGGACACTTGGGTTGAATAAAGAAGTGCAGGGGAAGTTCAGGGTGAAGAACGATAAAGAAAAATGGGATAAATTTTTCCACCATGCTGATAAAATAATTCGATTGTATAATTGGTACACAGGAAAAGGTGAAAATCGAAAACTGAAATTATCAAATGGTTCAACGGGTCTGGTTACTGTAAAACCCAAAACATGGAATAAGGCTGGTAAGGAAATCAACTATGAAGAACGAAAATATTATTTCAGGGATTCAGATAAACCAATAAATTATGTGGATGATGAAGAGAACTTTGATTTGGCATATGCCATTACTGTTCATAAATCACAGGGCAGTGATTTCAGAAACGTATTTTTAATAATTCCTCAAAAGCAATCATTGCTATCTAAGGAACTGCTTTATACTGCCTTGACACGCTCAAAATACCGTCTTTTCATTTTTGTTCAGGATACTGATGAGAACTTACTAATGATTGCAAAAAACAATTCTCATTTAGTCAATCGAAATACTTCCATTTTTTCAGAACCTGAAGATAAGAAGGCAAAATTTGTACCGGAATATGGTGTAACTGTTAAATCAAAGATAGAGTTCATTATTTATGAAGCTCTAAAAAAAAGTGGATTGAAGTTCAGGTATGAAGCTCCTCTGAAATTGAAAAACTTGTCATATACCATTCATCCTGATTTCACCATCTATTTGCGAGATAAAAAAGAACTTTATCTAGAGCATTTAGGCATGCTGGACACAAGAAAATACTTCAATGATTGGCAAAAGAGAAAGGAGAACTATTTCGAGCACGGACTTGCCGATTCATTAATTACAACAGATGACCTAAATGGCATCAATAAAGATAAATTGAATACTTTACTTGAAAACATCAGGGAATTAGCTATTAAAGATACATCCGACAATAAATTTTCCAACCATCATTATAAATTATACTAATGGCAAAAAAAGAATTCAAAATCGGCAACAAATACACTCCAAGAGAACTAATGCAATTGGCCATTGAAGAGAGCCATAAGTCTATTCCTGAGCACACAGACAAAACCGACCCACTAGTAGGTGCAATTATTACTACTGCAGATGGTGAAATTTTAAACACTGGTGACGGAAAAAATTTTGCTACTGCCCACCGAGGCGAACTTCGTGAAGGGGAACATTGTGAATTCACCCTTATTGAACGCAAGTTGGCAAATATGAATCTAAACGGATGCATATTGTATGTTACACTCGAACCTTGTACTGATGAATCGAGGAATCAGGGTAAAGACCCGAATAAGGTTAAAAAAAGAGGTTGTAGTACCCATATCAGAAAAGCTCGTTTAAGTAAAGTTTATATTGGAGTTGAAGACCCCAATCCTAAAATAGCGAAAGAAGGAATAAAAAAAATTAGAGAATATGGGATTGAAGTAGAAATGTTTCCGTCAGATTTGCAGGAAAGAATTTGGAAAGACAACGACAAATTCATAAAAGAAAAGGAAGCAGAAGCTTTAATGGTTAAATTAGAGAAAGAAATACCTCAATTGAGTGTTTTAGAGCAAACCGTCCCAGTTTCAGTCATTTCAAATTTTTCAGACAAAGCAATAAATATATTTATAAAAGAATCGAAGGCTGAGTTCAGTTACCCTTCTTCTGATTTTAATGAATGGGTTCAAGGATTTGGATTCGTTGAAAAGGATGCGAAAAGCGATGGCTATTTGCCTACGGGTTTAGGCATTATGCTTTTTGGTAAAACTCCTGAGATTACTTTTCCTCAAACCATTTTTAAGGTGGAAATTAATTATGGTACAGGAAAGCCCGAAATAAAGGATTTCAAAGGTCCTTTGGTTGCTCAATTGCCCGAAATTTTGGATTATGTGAAAGATAAAGGGCTCAAAATGACCATGGACAAATCAAGTGGTAAAAGGGAAGATATCGCCAATTTCCCCTTTGAGGTACTGTTAGAAGCCATTGCCAATGCTGTAATACATCGCGATTATTCTATCGAAGGTGCAACAAATTATTTATACATCGACCCCGATAAAATTATTATTCGCAGTCCTGGGGCTCCTGTTTACCCAATTACTTTAACCGATTTGAACACCTTTGATGCTCCGTCATTAAGTCGAAATCCCAAAATAATGTACATTTTCAATCAAATGCATCTAGCCGAGCAACGGGGTATTGGGCTAAGAAATATGAAGCATTTGCCAAATGAAGGATTTCCTTTGCCATCTTTTAAACTTAAAGCTGGAATGTTAGAAATAACTTTTGGCCGGACAAAAGAATATATTGCAAAAAAGGCAGGGTTAAAGGATTTAGCCAAGCTTACTGATGATGTTAGAGATTTATTTCTCTTCATTCAACAAAAAGGAGAAGTTTCCAGAAGTGAGATTGTTACTAAATTTGGGTTTAATGAGAAAACTGCCCAAAGACGTTTGGCTAAATTAATTGAGTTAAATCTTATTGAAATGACTGGTGATAGAAAGGGTGCTAGATATAAAGCTATTGATTAATCTAATGATATTAAAGGACATGTTAAAGGTCAAACTGTCCTTTATATAGATTGTACTAAAGATGATTATAAAGATATAGGACAAGATAAAGGACAAAGTGTCCCATAAATTGGATAAGCAAAAGGAATAAGAATTGATAAAGGACATATATCCGGACATGTTTGTCCGGATGTTAGTCATAATAAAGATGTATTAAGAATTATTAATGAAACTGTAAATAGTGTATATATTGAACTTATAATCAGACTTAAGAGTTGTGATATTAATAATGATAGTATAAATACTAGAACATTTGCCACTATTGTAGATATTGTGGCAAATGTTTCATGTCTTTTAAAAAGATCATTAATAGAGCTTTTTATTACTGGTACAAAACCCTCGAATTATTAAACCTAATTGATTAGCCATGGCAGTAAACGACAAAAATATCCAATTTCTTCATCTCGATGAAAAAAATCACGTCGAAGAGCCTTTTTTAAAGCAACTTGAAACCATGCCAGGCGTTCATTGGAAAGTGTTGCGTTTGGAAATGGGGCCGAGCCAGACCCCACAAAATACCCAACGGGAAGATTTTTCTCAGGTATTAATGAAAAAAGATTTGGAAACAGCGTTAAAAAAGATCAATCCATGGATGAACGAACAGCAGGTCTTTGAAGCTATTACCGATATATCTTCATTTGAAGGTGAAAATGTGCATAAAAACAATCAACAGGTGTTGGAATTCCTCATTAAAGGAACTAGTGTGCAATGTCAGACAACAGAAGGATTAAGATACGAACCTGTTAAGTATATTGATTTTGATAAAGCAAACAATAACAGCTTCGTAGCCGTATCACAATTTAAAATCCGAATCATTGGTACAGACAAGCATATTTATCCCGATATCATTTGTTTTATAAATGGGATACCGATTTCAGTCATTGAGTGTAAAAGTCCACGAGCCAAAGAACCCATCCCGGAAGCAATTGACCAATTAATGAGGTATGGCGAACAAAGGGATTATATAAAAGAAGGATCAAAAAGGCTGTTTTATTACAATCAGTTTATTGTTGCTACTTGTCGTAACAAAGCAAAATTTGGCACCATTACAACCACCATTGAAAAACATTTTTACCGTTGGACAGACCCCTACCCTGACACGGTAGAAACCCTTGCAGAATATTGCAACCCTCAAAAAACCTACTTTGTTGATAAAGAAGGGAATGACGACTTGGATATTTCTTTGGATATCCGAACCTCTCCAAACGATCAACAACGATTGGTTCACGGCATGCTTAAACCTGAAAATTTATTAAGCATTATTAGAACGTTTTCTATTTGGACAACTACCGCAAACGGGGAGCTTATAAAAGTCATTGGTCGTTACCAACAGCTAAGGGCTGCCAAGAAAACAGTGGAACGCTTGTTATGTGGTAAAAACAGAGATGAACGCAGTGGGATTATTTGGCATACCCAGGGTTCTGGAAAATCATTGACCATGGTATTTCTAATCAGGGAAATGTATCTGCATCCAATCTTACAATCATATAAAGTTATTTTATTAACCGACCGGACCCAATTAGATGATCAAATAAAAGAAACTGCCCGGTCAGTTGGCTATACAATTAATGACCCAAAGAATATTAGGGATCTTAAATCCAATCTCAGAACAAATACGTCTGAAATTGTATCTTCCATGATTCATAAATTTCAGGAAAGAGATTATCAAACTTCTTTCCCTGAACTAAATACATCTGAGAAAATATTAATACTAACAGATGAAGCTCATCGTTCCCAATATACAATTTTGGGAGCGAATTTGGATAGAGCTTTACCAAATGCAACAAGAATAGCCTTTACGGGTACGCCTATTGCTCGCACCGAACAAACATTTGGTGACTACATCGATAAATACACCATGCGTCAGTCAATAAAAGATGGAGTTACCCTTGAAATTGTATATGAAGGAAGGACTCACGAAGCAGATATTGATGATCAGGAAGGAGCTGATAAAAAATTCCGGGATGTATTTAAAGATTATAATGTAGGTGAACAAATTGAAATATTGGCTTATGGTACCAAAAGAGCCTATCTCGAATCTCAAGATACTATAAGGGAAAAAGCTAAAGACATGTTAAAACATTATATAAAGCATGTTCTCCCGAATGGTTATAAGGCTCAGGTTGTTTCTGTTTCTAAAGAAGCTGCACATCGTTACCGCCTTGCATTTGATTTGGCACAAAAGGAATTGATAGAAGAGCTAAAAGCAAACAACCCATTTAATATTTCTATTGAAACTTTGGAAAACCTTGAAACAGCTGTTGTTATTTCAGATGTAAGTCATAATGACCAACCAGAATTAAAACAATATGCCGATGGTAAAGCCAGAAGACTTTCAATTGCCGGATTCAAACTGAAATTTGGCAAAACAGAAAAATTAAAACATTCAGACAACATAAAAGCCAATGGCAATATTGGAATTTTGATAGTTGTCGAAATGCTCCTTACTGGTTTTGATGCTCCGATTGAGCAGGTGATGTATTTGGATAAAGTAATCATAAACCACAACCTTTTGCAAGCAATTGCTCGGGTAAACCGTGTTTACGATGACAATAAAAAAGTTGGGTTTGTCGTAGATTATGTGGGAATGGGCAACCACATGAAACGTGCATTAGATGCTTATTGGGAAAAAGAACAAAGCGAAATTACCGGTTGTTTATTGGATAATGCCGAATTACTAACCGAATTGGAAAATGCAAATAAAGAATTACAAGAAGTTTTTGAGGTGAATGGCCTATCTTATTATTCTGACCCCGACGACATTTTTAATTTGTTTTATGATGAAGATATCCGACACAATTTTACCGAAGCATTTGATAAATTTTCAAAAGCATTAGATAATGTCTTTCCCCGAAAAGAGGCATTAGATTACATAAAAGATTTGAACCGTTTTGCCGAAATAAATACTCTAGCATCTCAACATTTTCGTGATCAGCGCATGAGTATGAAAGGCGTATCTGAAAAACTCAGAAAAGTTACAGATGAATTTTTAACATCGAAAAGTATTGAGACTAAAATTGAACCAATCTCTATTTTAGATGAGAAGTTTTTCGATGAGATAAAGGCTATAAAAAGAAAAGAAACCAAAGCGGCCAAAATAGAACATGCAATTCGCGAAATAATTAATATAAGTATTGATGAAGATCCTGAATTATATGCATCATTTGCCGAAGAATTAGCTAGAATTTTAATGGCATTCAAAGAAAATTGGGAGGAAATTTATCGTTTACTGGAAGAATTAAGAAAGAAAATTAAAAAAGCTCAGGAGGAAGATACAAGAGGGTTAAATCGAAAAACACAAATGCCAATCTATCGTAAATTACATGCTATAATTTATGATAAAAATGAGAACCTCGACGATGATAAGATTAATAATTTACTTATTTGGACCAAAGAAATTTACGGAAAACTAAGAGTTGAATTGGCACTTATAAATTTCTGGAACAATCCGGCATCAGTGGCAAGATTAAGAGGGGAAATATCAAATTACATCGCTTCCGAATGTCATTCGATACCACAAGCTTTCAGAAATAGAAATGAGATTACTCAGGAAATATTAGCATGGGCCAAGGATGAAAGAATTACATCGGCAATAATTTATTCAGAGGATTAAAATGGGAATACAATACTCAATAGTATATTCTGATCGAAAAACCCTTAGCATTATTGTTGAGCGTGATCGAAGTGTTATTGTGCGAGCACCTAAAAATACAAGTAATAAAGCTATTGAGAAAGAAATTGAGAAACGAAAGCGATTGATTCAAAAGAAAATTGAGCACAATCAAAAATATACTTATGAAAAGCAAACGAAAGAATTTGTTCCTGGTGAATCATTATTGTATTTGGGCAATTATTACAAACTTGATGTACTTGATGATTCTATAGACGGAGTCATTTTTGATAACAAATTCTTCATAAGCAAAGCCAGTCAAAAACAAGCCAACAAACTTTTTAAAGAATGGTATATTAAATCAGCTAATGAGATTATCACTCCAAAGGCGGTTTCCATCGCAAAGCAGATTGGAGTGAAGTACAATAACATTAATATACTGGATATTAAATACCGTTGGGGATCATGCACACCAAAAGATAATATCCATTTCAATTGGCGTATTATTAAAGCACCCATTACTGTAATTGAATACATTATCGTCCATGAGTTGACACACTTACTTGAATCAAACCATACCGAGGAATTCTGGAATCGAGTATCAGCAAAATTGCCCAGCTATGCTAAAGCAAAACAATGGCTAAAAGAAAATGGGCATGAATTGGAAACAGATTTTTGATCCTACTTTTTAGGAACATCATCCCATGGGTGAACTAACAGAATCCATAGTGTTCTGAGAAGTGGAGCATATTAAATCTTCCTCGTGGTGACAAACTTAAACACACAAGCTATTAAATTCTCTTCTTTAAGTGCAGATGGCACCTAATGCCAGAATGGTTCACTGCGACATTTTCCTTTTTTTGGTATAAAGTAAAATACAGGGATGGCTTCCGCAGGGCACTGAGCGGCAGTAGAAGTGGGGCGCCATCCCAAAACACAAAAACGTTAAATTATGGCCAACCAAAATCTAACATTCAACGTCCTAACTTTTAATCACCCAACCGAGGAACTCACTTTTTACTTCACCAACACAGAAAAAGAAGGCTTATGCAGACTTTATAAAACACTGGTTCCGGCTGAGGTAATTGAGGAATTTGGGGAGCAAGATTACTACTACACTTCATTTGCAAATAAAATTGATGGTTTTCTTCCGATCACAAAAAAATGCAAACCTGATTTTAATTCAAAAAAAGAATTAAGTAACGAAGAATGGAAACAAGAATCAAATGCTGCATTTAAGAGAGCACTACTAAAAAGACATTATAATGCCCAAATTCACATTTTTTTTAAAGCAAAGGGCGATTTAGTAAAACCACATTTCATTAAAGACACCGAAATTTGGTTGCCCATAAAAAAATCAGATATACAATACAATTTTTATGAAAAATTCACCATAAAAGTACAATTGGCAAGTATCACCGAGCAGCCGGAACTATTAATCACCTACGCCGGAATCTCAAAAGTATTCCGCAAAAGCATAACCGATTTAATGCCAGAAGTACCCCCTTCATGTTTCAATTGGGTAATTTTCCAAACAAAACTCTTTAAATACGATGAACTCCCCGAAGAAGCCAAGAAAGACCTAAACAGTGTTTATCCGGTTTGGAATTTTGAATTACGAGATGCACTCCTTCAAGAAACCGAAACCCCAGATCGAAGCAATAAATACATCAAATTCAAAAGCAGCATAAACAAATTCTTTAAAGAGCACCTTAACACTACCGAGTTCAAAGCAATCATACCCTTAAATTGCGAATCTTTTATTACCGTTCCCGATCTAAAAATCAACAAAGTTAAAGACACCAGTAATCAACTCCTGTTTGCGAATAATGAAAAAAACGTCGTACCATATATTGGCATGTCAAAAGGCCCATTTAAAACAAGCAATTACAGCAAAATTCAATTCTTTTTTATTTTCCATGAAGATGATTTTGATATAGCTATGAAATTGGATAACTATTTTAAAGAAGGCCTTTACTCTTTTAAGGGATTGTACAACTTTGCCAAAGTACCTTATTTTACAGAACCTAAATTCAGTATTAGATTTAAAAATAGAGCCAACCCATTACCGGAAATCGAAAACATAATCTATGATCGTAATTTTCAAACCGAAACCCATTATATCGCCATCTATTTAAGTCCACATAGCAAACATGTTTCCGATAAAACACACAGATCAGTTTATTATAAAATAAAAGAACTACTCCTGTTAAAAGGCGTTACATCACAAGCCATCGAATCGGATAAATTACGCACGGCCATTACTAAGAAAACAAAATATGATTATAGCCTCAACAACATTGCAATAGCAATACTCGCCAAACTGAATGGCATCCCCTGGCAACTAAACACTAAACTCAAAAACGAGCTAATTGTAGGAGTAGGTGCATTTAAAAACATGGATACCGAAGTACAATACATTGGCAGTGCTTTCAGTTTTGCCAACGATGGCAAATTTAATTGTTTTGAATGCTTCCAAAAAAATCAAACAATCGAACTGGCTGGCTCAATCATTCGGCAAATAAAAGAATATGTATCAGTAAATAGCAATATTAGCCGCCTCATCATTCATTTTTTCAAAAACATGAGCAACGCAGAGCTACGACCCATCGAAAAAGGCTTGGAAGACTTAGGCTTAGACATTCCCGTATTCATTCTATCCATTAACAAAACCGAATCCCATGATATTGTAGCATTTGATAACGACTGGAAAGATCTGATGCCTCATAGCGGAACATTTATCAACATTGGGTACAATCGTTTTTTATTATTCAATAACACCCGTTATAATAACGGCTCCTTCAATCCAAACGATGGCTACCCCTTCCCTATTAAGCTAAGCATTAGATGCAGCGATCAGGAATTGGCAAAAGACTTTAAAACCATAAAAGAGCTAATCGATCAGGTCTATCAATTCAGCCGCATGTATTGGAAATCGGTACGGCAGCAAAACCTGCCTGTTACAATCAAATACCCCGAAATGGTAGCCGAAATCTTCCCCCACTTTGACGGCAACGAAATCCCAACCTTCGGAAAAGATAATTTGTGGTTTTTGTAAAGATTTAAAAATGTACACAATGTTAAATACTTGCGATTTAAGAAATAAATCTTGTTTCTTTATAATCGCTAAAAGAAATAACATCAACACTAATTTATCTTATTTTTTATGCTTTGATACCATTCAGACCTAACAGGAATTAAATTTCCAATATAAATAATCAAATATGTCACAAATCAATTATTTAATCCAATATATAATAGAATCACATGTTAGAATTAGTTAAAAGTATGGGTGGTTAAAATAATTGAAATAAAGAAAGATAAAGTGACTTATGAAACCAAAAAACTTATATTACCATATTCTCCTAATATTTATTGGCATTTCTATTCAATCTCATTCACAAACTTTTGAGGAGTTTAGAAAAAGAGTGGAAAAGCAATTTAGTCAGTTTAAGATTCATCAGCAAAAAGAATTAGATAAATTAGCTGCCGAATTTGACGCATACATATATAAGTCGGATAAGGATTTTGTCGATTATATCAAAAAAGAATGGAAAGCATATAGCTTAATCAAAAGTATTGAAATTCCCAATCGGCCAAAGCCGATTGAAATCCCAAAACTTAATTCTGGAAAAACAATAAATGATTTATCTTCCAAAAAAATAAATGCGCTAATACCAAAATTAAAAACTGAATTTTGGAGCGAAAGACCATTAGTGCCTCTTGTCCAAAAAACAGAACCGAAAAATTTCGTGTCTACCAGTTTTAGTTTTGACTATTATGGAAGTAACCTCAGTTTTAGTATAGATAAAACCTTAACTAATTTAACATTAAAGACAATTAATGAACAACTGATCGGTGATTGGTGGGAGCAATGTAGTGAAGCAAATTACAACAATTTTATAAATCAATTATTAGACACCAAGAATAAGTTAAATTTGAACGATTGGGCATACCTAATGCTAGTCAAGAAATCTATGGAAGCAATCGTAGGAAATGATATTAACCAAACTAATTTATTGACATGGTTTTTATTGATGCGATCTGGATACGAGTCTAAAATAGCTTATTGCAGCAACCGCATTTATTTGTTAATCCCTTCCTCAACAGAATTGTATGGTAGAAGTTTTCTATCAGTAAATAATAAATGTTTTTATTTTATGGAGGATTCTTTACCTAGTGTCTTTTACACCTACGATTTTGATTTCGTCGATGCGACTCGCCCCATTAACCTAAACATATATCAACCCTTAAGTATTGGAACAGATGAGTTTGAAAGAAAAATCAATTTCAAATACAAGGAAAAACAATACTCCTTTCCTGTAATCTTAAATAAAAACAACCTTAGTTATCTTAGTGATTATCCTGTCACTGAGCTTAATGTTTACTTTGATGCAACCATGACTGAATCAACTAAATTAAGCCTTGCCGACGGTTTAATGCATTATATGCTCAAAATGAATATTGAGGAATCAGTTAATTTTTTACTCAGTTTTGTGCAAACAGCCTTTATTTACAAAACTGATCAGGATCAATTTAAAAAAGAAAAATTTTTCTTTCCTGAAGAAGTGCTTTACTATGAAGCTTCTGATTGCGAAGATCGGTCAGCATTATTTTCGTACTTAATAAAACAATTGTTACATCTAGAAGTTATAGGCTTGGAATTTAAGGAACATATTGCCACTGCAGTTCATCTACCGGTAGAGGTAGTTGGAGATTATATATACTATCACAATTCTAAATACCTTATTGCTGATCCAACATATTTAAATGCACCATTAGGTTTATCAATGCCTTATTATAAAAATCAACAACCCAAGGTAATCGAAACAAACCATTCAAAACATTTTAAAAGTTTAACTCAAAAATTTTGGGATACAACAATGCGCTGGGGCGGTAATAAGGGTAGTAATTTAAATGATGCAAAAATTGACAGTAAAGGGAATTGTTATTTAACGGGTTATTATAATCAAAACATAGATTATGGTAATATCAAATGGAAATCAAAAAATGAAAACCGACAAGCATTCATCGTCAAATACAATGCTGATGTTGAAATTCAATGGGCCAGAAACATCCACTGCGAAGGTATTGCAACTGGTTTTGCACTTACTTTTGATAGTTCTGAAAACCCTGTAATAACAGGTTCATTTCGTGGCAAAATAAAATTAAATGGTCAAGAATTTGTTACTGAAAAAGATAATCCTGATATTTTTATCGCAGCCTATAGTGCAGACGGTGAGCTAAAATGGTTCAACAAATCAGGTTTGGAAGCCATGGATTATCATAATTTTATGAATTATGTTATCACATTTGATTTGAATGGGAAGTTTCAAAATAAAAGACTTTATGTTCAAAATGAGTCTAAAGTCTCTAATGGCGTTTTCTATAATGATAATAAACTTACTGTCATTGGTTTTATGAATTCATCAACTGGATTTTACTCAAAAAATCTATCCTTTAACGCAAATGAAGAGTTTAATACCATTAATTACTTAAAAGCAGAAAATGATGCACTCATCGCAAGAAACGTGAATAAAAGCATAGCCGGTTTATTTGCAGTCATAAATTTAATTAAGATAAGTGGAGTAATAATTCCTGGCAAGGATGCGCAACAAGCTCTTGATAAGCACAATCCAAAATTTAAATTATTATCACCAAGCGTATATAAAAACATTGGCAAGGTTAATTTCATGAAGAATAATGATGGTATAATAAGTATCCTCACAAACAAAAGATCAGTAATCTTCGACAAAATTAAGATTAATGATGGTGCCACCCTTAAAATTACCTCATTGCCTAATGGTACTGAAAGAATTGATATCATATCAGGAGTTGATGTAGGTAAGTTTGTAGTATGGTATACTCTAAACTTTGTTCAACTGAAGCATGATTCTGGTGACTTATTGTTTGATTATGATAGTGATCACACACAAACATCTGTTAATTTGAAAACGGATATTCTCAATTAAATACAATGGAAAAAAGTTATAATTATTAAACATATATAAAAAATGAAGACTCTATTTAAAACATTCTTCCTAACCCTATGCCTTTTATTTATTATCATGAATACAGAGGCTCAAGAATCGAAGGATAAGTTATTTGAAGAATATAAAAAACAGCAACAGCAGAATTATAAGAATTATATAGATTCTACTAATATTTCTTTGCAGAAATACGTGCAAGAAGAAAAGCTTGCATTTGAAAAATTCAAAAAAGAAATAGAAGAATACTGGGGAAGAAGTGGATTTAAGAGTTCAACTATTAAAGATTGGGTTGAATATAGCATGGATAAAAAAAGTCGGTCAGATGTAGATTTTGAGAGAGGAACCGCAACAGTTGAAATATTGCTTACAAATGATGATGTTAATAATGAAGACTTTACTAATAAAAAGCTAGAAGAGGCAGTAAAAAACCTTGTTATTTCAAACGGCAGTTCTAAAGATTTTGAATCAGAAAAAGAAAAACCAATTTCTATAGCAACCAGCCCTGTTCTTGAAGGTCAATTATTAACCAAGGAAGGTGCTACGGTGGATAGTGCAAATACAGATTTATTTGTTAAAGAAGTTGTTAGTTCAAGTAAAATTAATCAAGAAATAATAAGAGGTGATGATGGTAAAGAACGGACAAAATTGACCATTAGAATGTCCCTGGCTCCTAATCATATTCTGGTAAGAGCATCGAAATATGAAAACGAAATAAATAAATATGCAGATATTTATAATTTACCTGTAGAACTTATTTATGCCGTAATACATACTGAATCATTCTTTAATCCTAAAGCAACTTCAGCTGCACCTGCTTATGGGTTAATGCAATTAGTTCCCAGTTCCGGTGCTCGTGATGCCTATCAATTTGTTTACAATAAAGATAAAATTTTAACCGCAAATTATTTATTTCAAGCTGATAAAAATATTGAACTTGGATCTGCTTATCTCAAGCTTCAAATCAATCGCTATTTTAAAGCAGTTACAGATAAAAAATCCCAACTACTTTGTGCAATTGCTGCCTACAACACAGGCCCTGGAAATGTTGCCAGAGCTTTTACCGGAAATACAAATGTAAATAAAGCTATTAATAAAATTAACGGAATGAATTATGATCAACTGTATAATTTTCTTAACAACTATCTTCCTTATAATGAGACTAAAGAATATATTAAAAAAGTCAATAATAGGGTTGAAATGTACCGTGGTTGGAGGAACGATTTAAATTAAAATAAATAAAGTGCTGATAAAAAATTATGATTAAATTTAACTTTCAGAAAATTGAGAATTCAATCATAAAAACATCTTAGCACCTTAAGAAATATGTTAATATTTAAAAACTCAAGAAATAAATGGAACTTACATACAGATGAAGAATTAGTTGCAGGTTTACTGGCAATGGAAGAATGGGCATTTCGGACGATTATCAAAGCTTATTTTCCAGCAATAAAATGGATGGTTATAAAATTCAATAATCCTTCACTTGATGTGGGTGAAATATTTCAGGAAGGAATCAAAAGGCTCATACATAATCTGCAAACAGGAAAATATAAAAAGGATAAGCCTTTAGCTGGATATTTTAATTTTATATGTAGAATTATCTGTCTGGAGCAATTTGCAAGACCCAAAAGAACACCATACTTAGAGAACAAAGTAAATGAAAAAGAGTGCGAAGAAGATGATTTTGATATGGATTATTCTTACGATCAAACAGATGACGCTCAGAGTAAAGAAGAAGCAAAGTATTATTATTTAATGGAGCTTATTTACCAGATTAAAAGTCAATTAAAAGCAGAGTGCCAAGAAATTATTGATTTGCGATTTAGAATTGACAAGGATGGAATTAACAGCAAGATGTCAACAAATAAGCTCTTAACACATGAAAGTATTGCACGAAAATTAAAAATTTCTAATGATAATGCAAGACAAACATTTCGACGCTGTCTTGAAAAATTGAAAGAAATGATTAACATGCGCCCAGAACTCAAAACTTTAATTGATCTGTCATGAACGAAAAAAACGAAAATAATTTTCAACTTATTGAAGATTTTCTTTCAGGTGATTTAAGTCAAGAAGAAGAAAGAGGTTTTAAAAATAAACTTTTAACAGATTCAAAGCTCCTTGAAGAATATAATTTCCGCATTAAAATTGAAAAATTTTGGAATGAGGCTTCAATATTTCAGGACACTAAGGACAAGGTAACTCAATTCTTTAAGAAAGAAAAAAGAAAAAGAACCATTTGGTATGCAACTTCACTAGCAGCATCAATAACTATTATCTTCGGATTATCAATAATTTTTTACCCAAGATATAAAAATAAGGATGCATTGAATGCCATAAACACTACTGAAAAGGATACAACTTCAACGACTATAACTCCACTACACATCGACAAACAAGCAGAAAAAGGAAATTTATATTCAATGCAACATGTATTTAGATTGAATGATACTCTATACATTCAAAGAGAGGTTGGATTTCCTGAAACAAGCGAAATTGTTATTATCAGGATTGTAGATCAAAAGCATATAGTTCAAAAAAAATTACTCCCTGAATTGAATTCGATATTTATCCCATTATCAGGAATTGAGCCAGGGGAATATCAGTGGCTTATTATTGGTACTGCATTTTCCGGAAATTTCAAAATTGAAGATGCTGTGCTAGATAAGAAATAAGTAAATAATTGCTTGTGATGAAGAAAATATTTTGGATAGCTGTTTATATACTGATGGGTACTAGAATACTTGCCCAAACAGATTCCATATATAGAGCTTATCAAAGGGGGTTTGAAGATTATAAAAGAACACATGAAGCAGATTTTAAGGCATTTCAGGAAAAGAATGATTCTTCATTTCTTCAATTTTTAGAAAAAAGATGGAAGGATTTTGAGGTTTTTCGTACCACACAAACAGTCCGCCCGAAACCAAAGTATCAACCGGTAATGACTGGTATTAAGGACACTATTTCAAGACAAGTAGAATTCATTGCACCTGTTAAAATGGATAGCATTGAAAAAAAGGGTAAAATTTACAATTTTTCAAATATGGAAATCGAAAAACCTGTATCATCTTTTACGTCAGGTTCATTTGATTATTTAGGAACGCAAATTGGGCTTTTCATTCCACCAGATAACCTACCTATTCTGGAAGGATTAAACGAAAATGCGATCAAGGTTTTTTATAAAAAATTATCGCAAAATAATGCACTTTGGGCATATAATTTGTCATTATTTCAGATGATAACAAATAAATATAAACTGAATGATTGGGGATATTATCTCATTTTAAAGAGTGCTTCCGAGAAATTATTTAGCAATAAGAATGAGCAAACGCTGTTTATTTGGTACTGCATGATCAAGAGTGGGTATTATGTGAAAGTTGGCCATGATCTTAAGAGAGTTTATTTAATGCCTCATTCATTGGACAGATTATCTAATTGTTTATATACTATTGAAAAAGGTAAGCTATTTTATTTGTTTGATAGTGAGCATGAAACTACGGTTAAATTAAGAACACAAGAGGATTTTATTTATAAGGATGCTAAAGCTTTTTCTTTTAGGTTAAACGAAATACCAACGCTTACATTTGGAAAAAAGGAAATTCGTCAAATGGAATACCTTTCGCAAAAAACTAATTTTGAATTTAATGATGCCTTATTAACCTTTTTTAATACCTACCCAACCTGTTCTCTTGAGATTTATTTTAGAGCTTCTTTAACAAATCAAAGCATCAAAGCATTCGGTAAACTGCTCACACCTTTACTTATAGGGAAAAAAGATATTGAGAAGGTTGATATTTTGCTAAGTTTTATTCAAAACAACTTACCTTATAAATCTGATTTTGATCAGTTTGGTAAAGAAAGATATTTTTTTGCAGAAGAATGCATGTATTACCTAAACTCCGATTGTGAAGATCGAGCTATTCTATTTACTCAACTGATTAAACATTATACCGGTTTAGAAGCTATTGGTCTTGATTTCCCTCAGCATGTTGCTGCCGCAGTTCACTTATCCGATGAAGCACAAGGTGCTTATATCTTATTTGAAGGCAAAAAATATTTTGTGTGTGATCCTACCTTTATCGGGTCAAAGATAGGGATGCTTTCTCCTGAACTAAAAGGCATTAAACCTAAGATTATTCTTCAATGAACCACTAGCTCATTTGTTCCGTATTTATCAGGTTTATTATTTAAATCTCGGTTAATTTGTATAATACTTTTTAGTCTGTAATTTAAAAAAGGCTCCCCAAATCATAGCAAGAATGCTTGCTACCAATACCGTGTTAAATTCTCTCACTGTAAATGGTAAAGAAAAGAGATTAACAATATAGCCACTAAATCTTTCAAATGAATTAATTATCACTGGAAAATTAGGACGTATTACCTCTACAAGAAATGCACTGACTATAGTACACATTAGTACCGAGAAACCATGAGATGTAGCATGTCGTACCATAATAATCTTTTTAATTATTGAAAAATGTTGTTAATTCATAAGGTGCGGCATTATTCCCATAATATTTAGGGATTTTAATAATGTATTGTATGTCCTTACTTAAAGTTATTGTGTTAGAGACTATGTTTTCTGTCACATAAATATTTCTTATTGTTGCAAGAGCATTGGGATTACCGTACTGATATAAGGAACAATCACCTATTGTACCTTCCCTTATTTCTTCATGATGAAGATTCTTAACTGAGAATGAAAAATTTCCATTTTCAGTTGGCGTGATTTTGTAATAATCTACCAAATCATCAGAATATCCAATGAGTGCAGTTACGGTAGAATTCAAAGAAATTGAAGTGGCATTATCTATAAAATTATTCGGTTCACCAAAATCAGTTTGAGAAATAGGCACAAATATTGTCGTTAATTCATATGGATCATTTCCTGACCCTGACAATGCAATTAAATATTTGAGCCCAGCACTAACTGGAACTTTACTAGAGATAAATCTTTCTCCAGCCCAAACAGGATTATATGTTTGTATGATAACATTTTCATAATTCAAATAAGGGTCTTCATAATAATTTAACAGATAACCAGAAATTGAACTAAATGAGGTTCCATTATTTTTAATAGAGAAGATAAAATTGCCATTCTCTGTTGGGGTGAACTTAAAAAAGTCAAGATAATCACTCTGGCCAATTATTGTGCTATTTACATTTATTAAATTAGCATCTGTAGGCTTACCATTGGGCTCATTTTCACTTGCCAGAATTGTAACATTTCGAGAGGTTGAATTTGTAAGACCTGCCTCATCTTTTACTTCCAGTGTTATAGTCCAATTACCGGCTAAGGTATAAGTATGCGATGCATCCTTACTGGTTGTCCAGGCTGTAAAATCTTGGCTATCTCCCCAATTCCAACGGACCTGCAAATTTTCTTTTGATGTAAAATCATCGGAAGATTCATTTGCATCTACTGTAAATATAGTATTTATAGTACCGGAGGCTGGTGTTACCGTAAAAGAGGCTGTAGGTTTTTCATTTTTATTAACCACAACTGATTTGGATAAACTGGAAGTTAAACCATCCTCATCTTTTACCTCGACAGTTATATTCTTTGTTCCGGATGAGGTATACATGTGTGAACTACTTTTATCGGTAGCCCAATTGGAAAATGCATCCTCGTCCTGCCATTTCCATCTGACGAGTAAATTGTCTGTAGTCGTATAATCATCACTGCATATAACATTCAAAGTAAAATTATCTTCTAGATATCCTGATGTTGGGTTGACCGTAACATCAACTACGGGTGGAGTATTGGGTTTCCTTTTTTCAACATTTATTACCACTGCCGCTGTTCCTCCATTTGAGCTTATGTCAATCTGACCACTGTATAACAAGTAATCTAATTGATTCCTATCCACAGTAACATTTATGGTTGATTGGTTGGTTCCACTGGCTTCTGATATACTTATCCAATCCTTATTTTTTGTTAAATCCCAGTTTAGGTTTCCTGTACCAATATTTTGAATTGTAAAAGGTAGGCTTTCTTTGTCGTGACCAAAATTTAAAACATTTGGCTCAAAATACAATATGGGTTCAGAAGGTATCTCCATAAGTATATTACACGTTTCGTTGCCTCCATTTGAGGTCACATTGATAAAACCTGAATATACATTTGGAGCTAATCCTGTACGATTGACACTAACTGTAATTACATCAATTTGATTAGCAGTTAAGTTGTTAGAGTTCTTGCTCACATTAATCCAAGGTTGATTACCTATTAAACTCCATTCAAGTATCCCTCTACCTGTGTTCTGAATCGTTAAGTTAGCATTTGGAATATTCTTCCCAAAATTTAATTCTTTAGGAGAAATACTTAATTGGGGCAAGTTGGGATTAGGAACAATCATTTTTACATCTACAGCAACAGAATTTGCATTTGATATAATATTTATCGTCCCATTATATTCTCTGTAGTCCAATCCATTACGGTTAACAGTAATTTCAATAGGGTCGGTATCATTTGTTAAGCTACCCGTAATTTGATTAATTGAAATCCAACTATCATCACTAAACAAAGAATAATCTAAACTCCCAACACCTGTGTTTGATAGTAATAGCGTTTTTTTATTGTAATCGATGCCAAAATCCAAATTGGGTGGGCTAACATTTAAGTTAGGCCCTTCAATAATGACTTTTATTAAAATTTCAGAAGTACCACCATTTGAGGTAACAGAAATTATGCCTTCCTGATCTCCAGGCTCTGCGTCTTCCCGATTTAGAATTACAGATACAACATCTGTTTCAGTAGTAGCTATATCAGAAGATGGATTGACTATTAGCCAAGCAATACTTTCCTTCACCTCCCAGATTAATTCTCCTTTGCCAATATTCTTGATCGAAAAGGTTAAGTTAGTTTCTGTTTTACCGAAATTTAATTCCGATTTAGAAACGGATAACACTGGTTTAATCGGCTTAAGTCCAATATCTGAAGAACTTGTTTGACCTGCAAGCAAGGTGATATTTTTACTATTGTCCTCATACCCTTCTTTTTGGAATGAAAGTTTGTAACTCCCTGCATCCAAACTTTTGAAACTGAATTTACCGTCGGCTCCCGTTGCTTTGCTTTGTTCAATAAAAGTCGAACTAGCGTTCGCAACAAGGTGTACATTTACACCTTGTATGGCATTATCATTGTCGACATCACTAACTGTTCCTTCAATATTGCCTGTGACAACAACTGGGTCTTCTTTTACGCATGAAAGAATAAGCAAAATAGTCATCATCATGAACAAGGGGTAAATACGACTTGAATGCTTTGTTTTCATAATACGATAAGTTAAAATCATTAAAACTTTATTTGTACTCCATATTGATTTATTTGTCCATCACTATAAGCGAATAACCCAATATTTTCAGGTATATAGGCGTACTTTACTTGCCCCTTACCTAAAGCTGCATCTAATAAATTAACGGCATAAACCGCAATAGCTCCTCCAATTGCAAGATTTCTTCTTAATTCCCAGGTGTCTGCTCTTTTACGATACTCCTTCACAATATCGATATTCAGAGTTTCAGCAGATTTACGAATATTAACTGCACGCTGTTTTTCACAAATAATTGTGGCAGTAATTAATACACTTTCAGAAGCTAATATTGCAATCCCTCTACGGGTTTTCTTTTTATAGAACTGGCCCCAACCCGGCACTAAAGCTGAGCGCCAGATTGGAGGAGTTCCGTATTCTGTGGTATACTCAATAGGTTCAAATACTAGTTGCTTTCCATCTTCTGTGAATGCATAAAGTCCCCAAAATTGATACATCCCATTTTTCTCTACAAAATATTCATCGGCTAGATAGAATGAAGCAATAAATGATTCGCCTTTTAATTCATATAATTTCCTCGAGGATATTGAAGAAGTTATTCCTTTTAATCCTTTGGAATTATAATTCTTTTCCTTTTCTTTTTCCAAAACTTGAACACCTGAAATATCTAAACCTCGTTTTGAAGCCAATTCAGAAATTAGTGCCATTTTTGTACTTTCCCTAATTATTTCAATTGAGCTACCTTCTTCATGAAAGGATCTATATGTCACTCCCTTTGTACTTGGAGGTAATTGTTTATCTCTCACCCATGGTGGAATGGAAACATAAGATTGTCCAATTAGATAGGTTGTCAAACCTAAATATATTGCTATAATAAAGTACCTTATCATCATTTTATATTAGGGTTATTCAATGGCTTGTAATTATTAAGTTCTTCTTGATATGATTCTTTGAATTTATCACGTTCAAATTTTGTTTTTAATACCTCCATTTCATATAATTGTTTTTGAAAAGCTTCCGGATTGATTGAAATTGCTATAAAACATGTTAAGATTTTTGTCGTCTCATTATTTCGATACTCTTCGCAAATAATAGATGCTCCCTGAATATATTGTTTAACATAAATAAAGATGTCACGTTCCATTTCCGATCGTGAATCCACCAATTCACTACCAGACCTAACTTTATCCTTAAACCTACGTACTGCACCTTCTATCAGAACTTCTTGTTTATAGGCTAAATCAATTTGAGCATTCGTGAATGCATCTTCACGAGCTCCTTGTGGAGTGTAATCTTCATCAATACCTGATCCTTTAAATGGAGAAGCATGTGCTTCCTTTGTACAAGGTATAGTCACATCCGTTCCTCCATAATTTGAATTTTTACTTATTCCACATGAACTCAATATGGCAAGTGTTGCAATCATTAATAAAATTTTAGTTGTTTTCATATACTTTATTTTAATTGGTTTATATTATCATATTGGATTTTAGTTATAAAAAGTGACAAATTTTATTGATTTTTATTTAAAACTCAAGCATCCTACTCAACAATTGGATTTATAATTAGAAAAGTGACAATGAATACTTTCTTTAATGATCTTCAAAACACTTAAAAGAATCTATTCTAACTTGTTGGCAAATTTTTAATTTATATATATCGAAAAAAATATTTAAGTTAACTTCAGTACTTCTATCATTTATTTTAATCACCAATGCCTTCATAGTTCACTGATTATTTGGGGAGAAGATCAAATATAACAATAAAACCGATATTCCCTATAGCATAATAAATAAATATTCCATACTGTATTATTAATCAGTAAGGGAAACAACTCAGTAGTTTAGCCATTTTGAATTATTCTCAACCCAAAGCTAAGTAACATAACGGCTTCTTATAGGAGCAGCCCCACAGGCTCCCCTAAATTCCAAAGCTGTCCTATAAGTCAGTTATGTTAAATAGCGCCTAAACTCATCACAAATTAATCATTACACCATAGAGATAGCATCAGGTAATTACCAAAAACCTACCCACTACCCTACACACTTATTTTTGGCAATAGCCTTTATCCTAATCCGCAAACTTTTAGGAAAAGATGCAAGAGCTGCAAACATTCAAGCAAAAATTGCCCAATTGTCCGTTACCCTATAATTTTAGCTTTCATTAATGCAGCACTTGCCGCACTGCCCCCCGCAACAGATCAAATCAAACCGTGCACTTCTTTTTCCTAAGCTTGCATTTCCTTCACTTAGCCCCTTCTTATGGCTCTTGCTTACTCACATTCCCTCACACGCCAGTCGTCGGTTCTAAGCTTGTAAATCCATCGCTTAGTTCAAAAACACCCATCCCCATCAAAAGAAGATCACATCCGTAATAACATTTTTCAACTTAACCCACCCACCGTAATCATTGCCACTCGCATTTTCTTTGGTACTCCCCTGATGGATGAATAATATTATAGTAGTCATTAATAAAACCTAAACAAATTTAAGCCTCCAACCCTCTTGCAAGGTCAAGCCTAAAGGTTTTACTTTTTAGCTATCCACATGCAATCACACCGTAAATCGTAAAAACCTTGCAATTCAGCCCTCACTCCGCTTTTAGGTTGTTTAAGGTTTCATTAATGGATTATTGTTTTATGCAATGCAGAGGTTCAAGTTAGAATCTCAATTTTATCAAACTGACAAGAGAAGTAGAAAAGCTCAATTTCGCTCATGAGCATTATAAAGCAAGTAAATGCATAATCGTTCATTATTACCAAAACCCTTGCTAATTAGGTGTTATTTGCATTATTAGGCTTAATTCTTGACTATACTTTCTCGGGCAACTGTATGTACGTATCAAGTCCATACCAAGTCCAAGAAATATCACAATTATTAATTTAAATATTTAAAAATGGGAACAATTAGTCAAGGAATTTTAGGAGGAGTATCCGGCAAAGTAGGTAATGTCATTGGTGGCTCCTGGAAAGGTATCGATTATTTACGAATCATGCCAGCAAGTGTTGCAAATCCTCAAACACCTGCACAAATGGATCAGCGCTCAAAGTTTGTGAAAGTACTCAACTTTCTTCAACCTTTAGTCGGATTTTTAAGAGTGGGATATAAATTATATGCCATCAAAATGACACAATTTAATAGTGCGATGTCATACATCCTTAAAAATGCAGTTGCAGGTACATATCCTAACTACGTGATAGACTACGCTAATGTGCTTGTTAGTAGAGGTACACTAACCAAAGCAGAAGGAACAGCATTAACCTCTCCACTGGCAAATCAGGTAGTAGTCACATGGAATGACAATTCAGGAACTGGAGATGCAAAAGCAACTGATAAAACTTTATTGGTCGTTGTTGATGAAAATAATGGTGAATCAGTTTATGACATTGATGGGGCAATTAGAAGTGCAGGAACATTAACTTTTAATGTTCCAAGTAACTTCTCAGGGGATGAGGTTCATGTTTATCTCGGATTTAAATCTGAAGATGGTTTATCCGTTGCTAATAGCACTTATGTTGGTACTTGTTCTATTACTTAGCATTATTAGATTAAACGTTTATTAGAACCGCTGCAATTATGTAGCGGTTTTTTTATTGGTTATAATTACAGGGGCGTTTTATCAAGTGGGAAGTTTTCAATATATTGCAAAATATTTCGTCCTCTGGAAGGACCTATAACAAATCTTATTTACTTATTTTTGTTATACATTATCTCTTACTTGGATAGTTTTTGTTTCCTATTTGTTACCCAATCTATATAAGTAATTGATAAACAATATACATTTACTTTTTGTATCGGAAAGTAAATGAGACTGTTTTTCAGAAGGCGCAGCCGCGCTGAAAAATTTTAGTCGAATTTATCCCGATAAGTGTAGCGAAATCGGGATCTTAAGAATTAATAACGATCAGCTCGTTGAGTGTAGCGAGATCAGACTCCCCCCTGTTCCTTTTGTCATTTCAATTGATTTTTGCGCTGATTATGACTAACTTAGTAACTCTTTATTATAACATTATGTATTTATTACGCACCAGATGATAACCTAAATAAATGATCATAAAAAAAAACATCCTTGCGCTATTCATCATAGTGGGATCAATGACGACCGTGATGAGTCAAAACATCCCCACCATGGAATTGAAATACCTTGACAATGGAATCATTGTCAAGAAGGAACTTATATCGCAACACGACGGTAGCGGTGAATGTTGCGTGTTTTATGTCACCAAATATGTGAAGGGGCAATCCGCCTCCAATCCTTTTTATCGGCGTATCTTATTCGATGCCCGACAATATTACGACGGCAAACGGCTAAGATATACCACTCAGGATGCCAGAATACCAATATTTGATGGAGTTCCCGAAACCTTTTTCGATTTCCTGGATCAGTGTGAAGTTTTTTTGTTGCGTGAACCCGATCCCCAAACACGCGACACGATTAACAGGCATATTGTTGCATTAGCAAAATCTTTAGGGACAAAATATATTGCATTTTGGATTCCGAACAAAGGCTGGGTAAATGTAGGCGCTAAAGTATTCAATAGGGTCAGGAAAAAATTTGATAAATGGGCACAACGTAAAGGAATCAGCCCGCAATAATTTTTAATCGCCTATGATAAACCTGCCAAAACAAAAAGCTCATCAGAATTCATCCGATGAGCTTTTATAATTGATCCTCTTATTCTTTATCTACTTTCCGTGTCCATTTCCGTTACCTTGACCATTTCCGTTACCTTGGCCGCTTCCATTTCCCTGGCCACTTCCAGTTCCATTACCGTTTCCAAATCGTTGTCCTTTGCCTGAAGTACTTATAATTAAATCAAAGTCTTCCTGGCTAATATATTGAGGAGTATAAGTTTCGCCTTGCGATGTTAAAGCCCTAACAAAAGCGCGCATATGATTTTCTGAACCTTTAAGCAAATTTCCAAATACAAAAATCATATCCTGATTGTCGACATCAGCAGCTAACAAACTTTTTAGATCAAAAATATCTACATCTTCAATTAAAGCACCTGCTTTTAAGGCATCAACGCCGGAAAGCATAACCTGGCTCAATAACTGATCGTATAAGGCCTGAATATCAGCACTTGTATATACACCAATCTCATGGTTTTCAGCCGGATCGGAAAGTTCATAACGTTCGAGTAAGGATTTTACCGCATCGGTATGTTGTTGTTCACTCTTGGCTATTTGATCGAAAATTCGATATTCATAAATTTCATAGGCTTTTAAATAGATGTCACGAGCCAAAAATTCTTCTTCCCGCATTTGATTTAATGCTTCAACTTCAAATTCGTTTAAGTCCTCCAAGGGGAACTCTTTAACACATAATGAATCCTGTGACATAAAATTATAGGCAAAGTCTGAAGTTTTTAAATACGATTCAGTATTTGTTGTTAATTCATTGGCATCAACTAAGTCAGTTTCTTTTGAGCAACTTGTAAATGAAAATCCGCTTAAAATTACAGCGACTACAAATAGTTTTTTTAGTGTGTTCATTTTTTTATTTTTTTTTGATTATTGAATATATTGATTCTTTATGATGCAAGTATAAAAACTGAACATGAAGCTAAAATGAAGAATGTAGAAAACTAGATGTGCTTTTTGTAAATTACGCTATGAATTAGGCAGATAGTAGATTTAACTTTATTGAAATTGTTAAATACTCCGTTGAAAACTAAATAATGGTTTGCTTATTTCCAGTCTGATATGTCCTTAAATTTAACGGACGTGTCCAAGAAAAAATTGACAACACAATTATTTATAAAATCCCATAAACCAAATAATACATGAAAAGGTATGATATTATGATTTTGTCTGGCGGATTCGATCCGGTGCACAAAGGTCATATCAGAATGTTTAAAGCAGCCAAAAATATGGCGCATAAAGTAATTGTAGGTATTAATTCAGATTCGTGGTTAGTCAGTAAGAAGGAGAAATGTTTTATGAATTATGCCGAACGTGCTGAGATTATTTCAGCTTTTAGTGATGTTGATCAGGTCATGCAATTCAGCGATACAGACGGAACTGCACTGGATTTACTCGCGAGGGTACAACGCCTTTATCCAGATTGTTCTTTAGCATTTGGCAATGGAGGCGGTCGAACAGAAGACAACACGCCTGAAAGGGGATTTTGTGATGCTTATAATGTTGAAATGGTTTGGCAACTTGGGGGTGGTAAAGTTCAAAGCAGTTCTGAACTGGTGATGCATACCATGATTGCAAATAAATTTAATTAAGCCTGATAACTGTTTTTTATTAATTACCCAATGAATAAAACGCTAACCTTTGTTTTATTCAATTTTGCATTAATTTTGCTTAAATTTTATAGCTTAAGCCAGGTACTTATTTCATCTATTTTTAGAAATTATTAAAACATTAGAAAACATTCCGAAAAGAATTCTTGTCATCCAAACTGCATTTTTGGGCGATGTGATTATGAGCACCCCTATTTTTAAAGGATTAAAAAAAAATTGGCCCGATGCCGTATTGGATGTTCTCGTCATACCTGAAACGGCAGCTGTCCTCAGAAACAATCCATTCATTCATCAAATTTATCAGTTCGATAAACGAAAGAAAGCAAAAAAATACTTAAGCTTAATCGCTATTGCCAACATGCTTAGAAAGAACCATTATGATATGGCTTTCTCCATTCAATCTTCTTATACCTCTAGTCTTATCATGCTATTAGCCGGTATAAAAAACAGAATTGGCTATAGCATGCAAAAGCATTTAACACATCCCGTTGAAGTGGACAGAAGTTTACATATACGTGATCGGGTGCTCCTATTATTAAAAGATTTCACCGACGGAATTCAACTATTTGATAATGATACTGAAGTTTATTTAAGTAAATCAGATATAAATAAGGCAAAGTCATTGCTAGAAAAAAAGGAAGAGTTGAATAAAATCGCGATTGCACCAGGATCAGTTTGGGCTACCAAAAAATGGCCTGAATCGCATTTTATTGATTTGATAAAGCAATGCAGTGACTACGAAATTTATTTAATTGGTGGCCCTGGCGACTATAAGTTATGCGAGTCGATCATAAAAAAAAGCAGACACCCAAACATCACGAATTGTTCAGGTGAGCTGTCCATCCTCGAATCTTGTGCTTTAATTAAAGAAATGGATTTAGTGTTATGTAATGATAGCGCACCGCTCCACATGGCAAATGCAGTAAAAACAAATGTCTTTGCTTTTTTTGGCCCAACTGTTAAAAAGTTTGGTTGTTACCCTTATCGCGAAGGCGACAAAATTTTGGAGCTGGATTTGGATTGCCGGCCCTGTGCAAAACACGGAAGTAATAACTGTCCCTTGAAACATCACAACTGCATGGTTAAACAAACACCCGATCTTGTTTTCAAAGAAATTAAAAACTACTTTTCAAAAAATTAAGCGATTAAGATAAATGACTTTCCCATTTTCATATTACCTACTTACCGCACCTTACACACTCGTTTGGCAACTGGTTACTTTATTCCGAAAAAAGAAACAAGTGGTGTTTTACAGCGACTGCTATTTGGATTACGTGATTTTTGAAAATGTGAGGGAATACTTACCACAAATGAGAATCGTTGCCAAGAATAAAAAAGTAAAAGCAGAATTAGCTCAGCATGGCGTTGATGCTGATCTTTGGCCTGCCTTTCCTAATGTGGTGATTATGGCTCGTCATGCGTTTCATAAATTCCCCAGTCACAAAATCATCAAACTCGGACTCAATCACGGGGCTTATCATTTTAAGAATTTTATTCGGGCTGAAAAATATAATGTTTTCGATCTCTTTCTTTTTACTTCAGAATACGAAGTAAAGGAAGCTGAAGCATTTGGAATTACCTGTGGACAAAGTGGGGGCTTTCCGAAAATAGATTCGTTTTGGTTAGATGGAGTTGATAAAAAAGTAGAAAAACTAAAAAAAGAACTCAAATTTAATAATCGAAAACCAAATATTCTTTTTTCAGCTACCTGGGAAAATTCAGGGATGTCAGCCATCGACAAATGGTTTGATAAACTAGGAGAGCTTACCGATGATTTTAATGTGATGGTTACACTTCATCCTTTTTGTAACAAAACCTATTCGGATACAATTAGAAATACACCAGGAGTTCATTTTATTGAGGATACTAAAAATTATCTTTACCTAAAGCTTGCAGATTTGATGGTTGGAGATACCAGCTCAATTATTGCTGAATTTTGCACTTTAGATAAACCAATGGTCACTTTTAAAGTTAAAGAATCACGCAGGTTGATGCCCGATATTGTTAAACTAATTGAGGAAGTCTCCTACCCTATCGATGAATATAATGAGCTCAAAACAAGCATCAAATATGCCTTGTCAAATCCTTACGAAAAATCTTATCAACGGCAGAAATACAATAAAATTATGTTTGA
This sequence comes from Bacteroidales bacterium, assembly GCA_963674935.2. Classification (GTDB taxonomy): domain Bacteria; phylum Bacteroidota; class Bacteroidia; order Bacteroidales. The sequence goes on along the minus strand of CAXXWZ010000007.1, from coordinate 817,173 downwards.
AGATTTAAATGTAAAACATGGCAAAATTGCCGCAGCCAAAATTCAAAAAATCCTGGATCAAGTATTAAATTAATCCTGAAATTTATGTGCCTATAATTAATCAAATCTTAACCTACATCCAATAATCAATTATTTTACCTTTGCATTTAAAATACACTTAATGAAAAAAACCAAAATAGTAGCAACCATCTCGGATGCAAATTGCAGCACCCAATTTATTCAGGATTTATACGATAATGGACTAAATGTAGTTAGGCTAAATACCGCACATCAATCTACAGACGGAGCATTGAAAGTCATAAAAATGGTCAGGGAAGTTTCTGATAAAATCGCCATTTTAATTGATACCAAAGGGCCCGAGATTAGAACAACAGAATGTGGGAAAGGAATCAGTTTTAAAGCTGGCGATGAAGTTCAAATAAAAGGGAATCCTAATAAGGCTTGTACATCTGAGTGTATTTATGTTAATTATTCCGGATTTGTGAATGAGGTTAAAGATGGAAGCGAAATTTTAATAGACGACGGATATATTATTCTTAAAGTTATTCGCAAGAATACGGATTCTCTTCACTGCAGATTTATTACAAATTCAACCATCAAAAGCAGAAAAAGTGTTAATGTACCACAGGTTAATTTTACCCTCCCCTCTATTAGTTCAAAGGATCGTGAATTTTTAAAATTTGCCATTGAACAAGATATTGATTTTATTGCCCATAGTTTTGTTCGTAACAAAGAAGATGTTTTGGCAGTTCAGGAAATTCTCGATAAATCAAAAAGCGAAATCAAAATAATTGCCAAAATTGAAAATCAGCAAGGAGTTAATCATATTGATGAAATATTAGATCATGCCTATGGAATTATGGTAGCCAGAGGTGATTTAAGTGTTGAAATTCCATACGAACAAACTCCGGCGGTACAGAAAAAATTAATTGAAATATGTATCAGTCGACGCAAGCCTGTGATTATTGCCACACAAATGCTTCATTCAATGATTGACAATCCCCGGCCAACCAGAGCTGAAGTCAGCGATATTGCAGGTGCAGTTTATAATCAAGCCGATGCATTGATGTTAAGTGGTGAAACCGCGTATGGAGATTATCCGGTAGAAGCCCTGGCAACCATGTCTAAAGTTGCAGCCGAAGTTGAAAAAAGCAATGATAGATTCCTTAATATTGAGCCCGTAGTTTTGCATAGCGATGTATCCGCTTTTTTAACTAAGGCATCTGTCGAAGCCTCCATAAATTTAAATGCCGCAGCAATTATTGCAGATACTATTTCCGGACGAACCATCAGAAACCTTTCAGGTTATCGTGGTGAAAAGCCGATTTACGCCATTTGTTATCATAAAAAAACAATGCGAGAACTTGCTTTAACTTATGGGGTATACCCGCGTTACATGGAACGTAAATCAAGTTCTCATGAATTTTTACAGGTGTCACTCACGCAATTACTTTCTGAAAATAAGATAACTAAGCAGGACATTGTGGTGGTTATTGCCGGAAATTTTGGCTTACATCATGGCGCGAGCTATATTGAAGCCGGCACAGTTGAAACTCTTTTTAAATCAGAAAGAGGAGATTATTAGCCAAAATTTGAGCACATAAAACTACTTTTGCTTTGCTTATTAGAATAATTATTAATTATATTTGCATACAATAGTTAAGCCTGAACCTCACATCTGATCCCTTAAGTTGTAATGAGGAATATCAAAAGTTCATTAATATTTACTAATCAATTAAATAATGAAAAAAACATTCGTATTTGTATTTGCAATTTTTGCTCTTATCATAGGAAAACCATCTCAAGGGGCAGAAATAAAATTTAAAGAATTTAACCTTCCAAATGGCTTGCACGTGATTGTGCATGAAGACCACTCCGTTCCAATTGTTGCGGTTTCGGTGATGTATCACGTAGGATCAAAAAACGAACAACCTGATCGAACTGGATTTGCTCACTTTTTTGAACACTTAATGTTTGAAGGAACCAAAAACATTGAACGCTTTGAGTATGATAAGATAGTAGAAAATGCTGGAGGAACACTTAACGCCAACACCAGTAACGATAGAACTTATTATTACGAAATTCTACCTTCAAATCAACTTGAGTTAGGCCTTTGGTTAGAATCAGAACGCATGTTGCATGCACGTGTTGACTCCATTGGAATTGCTACTCAGAAAGGGGTAGTAATCGAAGAGAAAAAACAATCTGTCGACAACCAACCATATGGCACTTTACTTCAGGAATTATTGAGCCATGGGTTCACCTCTCATCCTTACAAATGGACGGTTATTGGAAATGCAGATCACATCAGAGCTGCAAAAGATGAGGAATTTAAAGCTTTCTATGATTCTTTTTATGTCCCTAATAATGCAGTGCTTGTATTAGCAGGAGATGTTAAGTATAAAGAAGTGAAAAAATTAGTTACTAAATATTTTGCTGATATCCCTGCCAAAACTGACGGTATTTATCGCCCAAGTATTAAAGAGGAAATTAAACACGCAGAAGTTAGAGATACCATTTACGACAATATTCAATTGCCTGCCATTTTTCAAGCTTATCACATACCTGCCATGGGTACCAAAGATTATTACGCCGTTGAAATGTTAAACCAATTACTTGCAACCGGGCAGAGTTCACGTCTTTATAAAGCCCTTGTTGATGAGCAACAACTTGCCATTCAGGTAGCTGCCATTCCACTTCCTTTTGAAGACCCCGGACTTTCAATCGCATTGGCAATTCCTAACATGGGTCTTGATTGTGCAGATGTTGAAGCCGCAATGAATAAGGAAATTGAAAAAGTTCAGAATGAGTTAATTCCTGATAAAGAATTTCAAAAATTAAGAAATCAGGTTGAAAACCAGATCGTCAATGAAAATTCAACAATTGCAAACAGAGCTACAACGCTTGCTCGCAATTTCACTTACTTTAAGGATGCCAATCGAATTAATACGGATTTGGATCGATATCTTGCAGTAACACCAGAAGATTTAAAACGTGTTGCCAACGAATATTTCCGAAAAGATAATCGTGTTGTTCTTTATTATCTTCCGAAAACATCTGATAAATAATCCTTAAAAAATAATACCATGAAAAAATTAATATATACCCTATTCATTTTATTTATTGCGATAAGCGTAAATGCTCAACTAGATCGTAGTATCCGTCCAACGGCCGGTCCAGCACCAAAAATTCAACTTGGAGACTATGAAATGTTTACTCTTGAAAATGGTTTAAAAGTGATTGTGGTTGAAAATCATAAAATTCCTAAAATCACTTATCAGTTGAGCCTGGATATTGATCCTGTGTTGGAAGGTGACAAAGCCGGTTATGTTTCGGTTACCGGAAATCTGTTAAGAGCCGGAACTACTTCTAAAACTAAAGCCCAAATTGATGAGGCTATTGATTTTATCGGCGCATCATTAAACACTTATTCTACGGGTATTGCGGGTTCGGTGTTATCAAAACACAGCGATGTTTTTCTAGAAATTATGAGTGATGTGTTATACCACCCAACTTTTCCGCAAGAAGAATTGGATAAATTAAAAAAACAAAATACATCAGGAATTCAGGCAGGTAAAAATGATGCCCGTGCCATTGCTACAAATGTAAATGCTGCAATCACTTATGGAAATAATCATCCTTATGGCGAAATCATTTCAGAAAAATCAATTGAAAACATAACACTTGAAGCATGTAAAGATTATTATGAAACCTTTTTCAAACCAAATGTTGCTTATTTAATTATTGTAGGTGACATCAGTTTAAAAGATGCAAAAAAACAAGCCAATACGTTTTTTGGAAAATGGGAAAAAGGAGAAGTTCCTACCCATTCTTATGATTTTCCGATAGAAAACCAGACACCAAGAGTGGCCGTTTCAAACAGAGATGGTGCTGTCCAATCACTTATTATGGTGAGTTATCCTTTAAATTACAAACCCGGGAATGCTGACGCAATTAAAGGAAGTGTGCTGAATACTATACTTGGTGGCGGTGGTACATCCACACGAATTAATGCAAATTTGAGAGAAGACAAAGCATACACATACGGAGGATACTCATCGTTAAATACAGATAAATTAGTTGGATCATTTACAGCATCTGCCGAGGTGAAAGGTGAAGCAACTGATAGCGCAATGTACGAATTGGTATACGAAATAAAAAGGATGGTTGAAGAGCCAGTTGGCGTTGAAGAGCTAGAAAAAATCAAAAGTAAAATGAACGGTTCATTTGCCCGATCATTAGAAAGTGCTGCAACCATTGCAAGATTTGCGTTGAACATCGAAAAGTACAATCTACCCAAAGATTTCTACGCCACTTATCTTGAAAAACTAAGTGCTGTTTCTGTAGCTGATATTCATGAAATGGCTAAAACATATTTAAAACCGGATCAGGCAAATATTATTGCAGTTGGAAATGCTGATGAACTTAAAAAAACAATGACCCGATTTTCAACTGATGCTAAAGTTGAGCTATTCGATTTTTATGGAAACCCTGTTAAAGAAATGGAAGCCCCAAGTGACTTAAGCGGCATGGATGTAATTAATAATTATGTAGAAGCCATTGGAGGTAAAGAAAAACTTTTGTTGATTAAAGACATTTCAACAAAATCAGGAATGACTATGCAAGGGATGAATCTTGACATTAATATAAGTCAAAAAATGCCTAACAAAATGCTTGTTGAAACGCTGATGGGTGGCAATGTAATGTCGAAGCAAGTTTTTGATGGTATAACTGCCAAAGTAAAAAGCCCAATGGGAGAGCAGGAATTAACCGGTGCAGAACTTGACGATATGAAAGTTCAATCAACCATGCATGCTGAATTATTTTTAGAAGATATGGGTGTAACAGTTGAGTTGAAAGGTGCGGAAGAAGTTGATGGTAAGGCTGCTTGGAAAGTAGAAGTAACTACTCCGACTGGAAAAAAATCTGTTGATTTTTATGATCAAAAAAACGGTTTAAAATTAAAATCGGTTACTCAGCAAGGGCAAATGAGTATCTCCATTCTATATTCTGATTATCGAGAAATAGAAGGTGTTTTATTTCCGTTTATGATGACTCAATCTGTCGGACCACAATCCTTTGATGTAATTGTTAAAACCATTGACGTGAATAAGGGAATTGACGATTCAGTATTCAAATAATCAGTGAATAAAAATAATTTATCCCCAATCTCCGATTGAGATCATTTTATAATCTCAATCGGAGATTTTTATTTTTGCCTAAATTCCATTGTATAAACAACAATAAGAGATTTCTAAAACAGGCATTTACAATAAATAAACATTCATAACTAATTTAAGTTAGAATAAAAACGTAACTTTGCAAAAGATTCAGGTACGGGTATTTGTGCTCACGTTCACAATTATTCAATGATATTTTGTTCATCATTCCTTATCTAAAACATATTATCAATCAAATAATTTAATTTTTTATAAACTAAAAATCATTAACGAAAGCATCAAAATTTATGGGAAGATCACAAGACACCTTCAATAAAAAAGAAGTACGAAACAAAAAAGAGAAAAAGCGTAAAGAGAAAGAAAAGAAAAGATTAGCAAGAAAAGATACTGAAAAAAAAGGCAGCCTTGATGATATGATTGCTTATGTTGATGAAGATGGAAATATCACTTCTGAAGCACCAGATCCTACCAAGAAAAAAGAAGAGCTTAAATTAGAAGACATTGAAATAGGAGTTCCAACCCGAGATGATTCTCAAAAATTGGATCCCATCCGTAAAGGTATCGTTTCATTTTTTAACGATTCAAAAGGTTATGGTTTTATAAAAGATATGGAAACGAAAGAAGGCGTTTTCGTTCATATAAATAATGTTGTTGACGAAATAAAAGAAGGTAACCTTGTTAGCTTTGAAGTTGAAATGGGGCATAAAGGACCAACGGCTATTAAAGTAAGACTTGTCAAGTAATTAAAACATATAAAAGCATACTCAATATTGGTTTGATTATGCTTTTTGTTTTTAATAAAATCTTCCCTTCATTGAACTCAAGGTTGAACCTTTGTATTGTACATCTCAATTCAACCTAAATTCAATTCAAAAAAAATTACTGATACTAAAAATGTTGGCTGAAATTTTCGTTGTAAAATACGATCAGGATTCTTTCATCCTCCAAATAAAACGTCATTTAAGGTAGTCAAGGCTTTTAGAAATTATCATAAAAACCTACAATTTAATTATTTATATATTTTGCATTATGCAAAATATTTCCTAAATTTATATTGAAATTCTTTCCCGCTAGGTTGATGATTGAAGATTAAAGAATTTCCACTCTTCAGACTAATTGAAATTTAGTTAAAGTAAAAACATAATTAAATATATAATAGATTTATACACTATACTGAAAATGGGCTTTATGTTATTTTTAGTTTGTTAATAAATTTATATCAATAAACTGTATTTTGTTGCCAATCAGATAAAAGCAATCCTATGGCTTCAATTAGTAAGAAGGTGAATGACGAAAAACCTAAGAGTAGTCTAATTAAACAATTTATACTATGAAAAAAAACTTATTTTATTATTTAACCGTCATAATGCTAATGATATCGGTTTTAGAATTTACATCATGTGAAGATAAAGAATCCGCAGTATCAACCTACGATGTATCAGGTGTAATTATAAATGTTTCGAACATTCCGGTTGTGTCTGCAAGTATTCAACTCATTAAAGATGATGAAACAACTGCATCATATTCAGCAACCTCAAATGGGGATGGTGAATATACCATATCCGGAGTTGAAGAAGGAACCTATACCCTCAGAATTAATGCAACAGGCTATAATCAAATTGAAATTACCATCAACGTTTCAGGTAATAAATCACAGAACACAAATCTATTGGGTGGCGCAACCATTACTGGCACCATCATTAATTCGCAAACAGGCAATGGACTAGCTAATGCCACAGTTAGTTTTAGCAGAAACCTGAGTGCAACCTCAAGCGAAGATGCCGAATTACAAACAACCACTAATAGCTCCGGCCAGTTTACAATTTCAAATGCACCCACAGGAATTTTTATTTGTATCATTGAGGCTGATGGATTCTTTGCAGCAAATCTTAATACTTTTACAATTTCAACCGGTAACAATACAATTGGAGACCAAACCATTGTTGAAGAGGTAGCAAGTGGAGAACTAAGGGTTGTTTTAACCTGGGGATTAAGCCCAACAGATTTAGATTCACATTTAACAGGTCCAACTTCATCAACTGACCGTTTTCATATTTACTGGTCGAATAAAAATCACGAGTCTGATGTAAATCTTGATACTGACGATGTTACCAGTTATGGGCCTGAAACTACAACCATCAAAAACTTCTATGTAGGAATGTACCGATACTCTGTTCATAATTATTCAGACCAATCAACTTCAGGCGGCAATGGGATAAACCAATCTCCTGCATCTGTGAGTGTTTATGATGAAACTGGATTAAGACAAACTTTTGCAGCTCCTGCATTTACCGGAACAGGAAACACCTGGAGGGTATTTGAGATGGATGTTACCAGTACAACTTGGAGCATACGTCCAATTAACACATATGTGCAAGCTTCGTCTGATGATGATACTGCTATTTTTAAAAACAGTAACAAAAAGGTTTCGTATGACCTTAGAGATTTTTAGGCACGGTATAATAAAAAAATATGTTAAATGTTTTTTTTAAGTAACTGGCTCATATTTATTATAAACTGATGAATTTGGGCAAATGCTTTATGAAAAAACTGAATCAGATTAAAACCATTTGACTTTTAACTTAATTTCAACACTTCATTTTGAATCAATAAATACAAATACCATGAAAATTAAATTGTTAATAATTGCTACACTTATCATATCTACCTTAACTAATGCTCAGGACTTTCTTGAAGAATTAAGCTTTGACGATTCTCAGAATTCTGCCGTATTTCAAAACATTAAAAACAATACCCGAATTCTTAGATACATTGCAGCTGATGGTTCTGTTTTAGCTTTAGGTGATACTTTAATAATTGGAGTACCAGAGGGAAGTATAACTACAACCACTGGAGTTGGTGCTGGAAATACGGTTGGAGTTGGTAAAGCCAAATCAAAAACCAAAAGCAGTTTTTCAACAATTATCATGGGAAGACCTGGTGGAGTTGGAAACATTATGAACGCAATGGCTGGTGAGTCAAAAGACAATGCAAGTGGTGAAATGCAAGGTGAAATAGTTGTAATTAATGAAATGAAAGTTCGACATAAAGGAAGCAAGAAGAAACCTCTTGCCTTAGTTATTTTATTAGGAGAACCCAATGGAAGAGCTTTTGGAATAAATAAATATATGTCGGTAACCGATTATGAAAAAGCTGTTATTGCTGGTGAAATTAAAAGTGCCAACGCCCCAATGACCAGAGAAGAAGCTATTGCAAAACTAAAAGAGTCAAAAGAATTACTTGATTTAGGAATTATTAGCGAAGCCGAATATGAAAAACTAAAAGCTAAACTTACACCTATAATTCTGAGTAATTAGATTATTTTAATCTTACTTTTTAAAGTGCAGTTAATTAGATGGATTAGCTGCACTTTTTTGTATAAAAATTCAATTGTTAATAGGTATTGTTACCAAACTATTTCAATGTTATTTTTTATATCTCTAGTTTTGAAATAAAATGTGCTAAAAAATCACCAACCTTTAAACTTATTATATATAAAAATTGAAGTGTCTGAAGATTTAAATAATTATTAAGTCTGTTAATAACATCCATCCATTATTAGATGTATTATTAATGCATTTGTGTCAATGAAAACTACATATTTGTCGATTTTCTGCACATTTATTAAAATTATACGCCATTTTTTATAAAAACAGAGATATTTTTTGGTAACTATTTATTAGCATTTTACTCCTTTTCTTTAGGATTCCTAACATTTTATGTTAATTTTCTAACATTTTTTAAAAAAATAAAAATAAGATAATCAGCTCATTATAATTATGGATGCATTCCTTTGACTAAAAAAAGTAACATTTAATTTAAAAGTAAATTATCATTATTACTTAACTGTTTTATAGGATAGTAGAAGATTTCAAAAGCTGTCATTATTATTAATAATTTAAAAAGTAAAAAGCATTACATTTTCTATGAGAATTAGTAAGTTAACTTATACATGCTGTCAGTCTTTCAATATTTTTTTATGATTTTTTATGATTTTTTCTTATTTTCATAAACTCAAATTAATAAATCGAATCACTAACCCCTATTTAAGAACAAAACGTATTGCCTATGAAAAAACATTAACTACTTACCCTATTTATACTTTTTATACTAAATACATGCTTTTATAATAAAGAAGGTATAAATATTTCACATTAATTATTTAAATATAATCTAACCAAAATTATTATTTATGAAACGAACATTAACAATTTTATTCTTGCTCTTTCTTGGAATGCAAATTTCATTTGCACAAGGGAAAGTAATTAGTGGTAAGGTAACCAATGCAGCTGATGGAACAACAATTCCAGGTGTACAGGTTGTAGTAAAAGGTACAACCACTGGAATAACCACAGACATGGACGGAAATTATACTTTATCTGTTCCAGCCAATGCTCAAATTCTTGAATTCTCATTTATTGGGATGAAAACTGTTGAAGTTGAGATTGGAAATCAAACAGTTATAAACCTTGCAATGGAAGAAGATCTTCTGCAACTGGATGAGGTGATTGTTGTTGCTTATGGTTCAGCCAAAAAAAGTGCTTTCACAGGTTCGGCTGTACAAATCAACGCAGACAAAATTGAATCACGTCCAATTTCAAATATCTCAAGAGCCATTGAAGGTTTAGCAGCCGGAGTTGAAGTTACAGCAGGTAGCGGACAACCAGGTGCCAGTCAGGAAATTAGAGTACGTGGTTTTGGATCTTATTCTGCCGAAAACGCACCTCTTTATGTTGTTGACGGTGTTCCTTTCGAGGGAGATCTCAATACCATCAATCCAAATGACATGGAAAGCATTACTATCCTTAAAGATGCTGCTTCTACAGCACTTTATGGTAACAGAGCTGCAAATGGTGTTGTTATGGTAACTACAAAAAAAGGACGCGAAGGTGGCGGACGTTTAACACTAGATGTTTCTCACGGATTTGTGAGCCGTGCTCAACCTGAATATGATATGATGGGCCCTGGCGATTATGTTGAAACAATGTGGGAAGGATACAGAAATGGACTATTATCAAACGGTTTTTCTTTAGCAGATGCTAACGCTGAAGCAAGTGCTAACCTTTTTGATGGTTCACACCTCAGAATAAACCCTTATAATGTAGCTTCTGACCAAGTTGTTGGTATAGACGGTAAATTAAACTCAAGTGCTCGCTTACTATGGCCTGATGATTTAGACTGGTTAGGTGCAATTGAAAAACCTGGCAAACGTGATAATTATGATTTATCATATTCAGGTGGAACTAAAAAAGCAGATTATTATGTTTCTTTAGGTTACCTCAGCGAAGACGGATGGATTCTGGAATCAGATTTTAAACGATTCTCAGGTAGAGCCAATGTAAATTTCCAAGCTACAAAATGGCTTAAAACAGGTTTTAATATCTCTGCTTCAAATACCAAAACAAATTTTGCTCAGGTATCAAGTTCAACTACTTATGTAAACCCAATTAGGTTCACCAGACAAATGGGACCTATTTATGCAATACATCAGCATGATCCAGTAACAGGAGCCTATATTTTAGATGATAATGGTGACAAGATTATGGATATTCAAGATGGTCGTCCTTCAGGAGCTAGTACAGGAAGGCACATCTTAGCAGAAATCCTTTGGGATTCAGATCAAGATGAAGTTACTGCAATTAATGGAAAAACTTATTTTGAAGTTAAGTTGATGAAAGATCTTACTTTCAATACCAATGTAAGTTGGGATCAACGACAATACTTCAATGCATTTTCCAATAACGCATTTGTAGGAGATGGTGCGCCAGGTGGACGTTCTTATCGAACATATACAAATACAACTACTGTTAACTTTAACCAATTACTTACTTACACAAAAACAATTGACAAACACAATTTTAGTGTTTTAGCAGGTCATGAGTCATACGATTGGCATTATGAACGATTAACAGGATCAATGACTGCCCAAGTTTTGGAAGGAAATGTTCAACTTGATAACTATGTTAACATCAATGGCGTTGGAGGACGTGTTGATGAACGAACTTTAGAGAGTTATTTAAGTCGCGTTAACTATGATTATGATGGAAAATATTTTCTATCTGCATCTTATCGTAGAGATGGATCTTCTCGATTTTACGAAGAGAACCGTTGGGGAGATTTTTGGTCAATTGGTGGTAGCTGGAGACTTGATCAGGAAGCATTTATCCAGGATTTAGACTGGGTTCAAATGTTGAAATTCAGAGCTTCTTACGGACAAACAGGTACCGATAGAGGAATCGGACTATATGCTTATCAGGCATTATATGAACTAGGATGGAATAATCAAAGTGCTGCCGGTGTATATCAGTCAAGTTTACCTGCTTATGATCTTGTTTGGGAATCTAATAATGCATTTGATGTGGCTGTTGAATTTGGTCTATTCAATAAACTATTCGGAACCATTGAATATTACAATAAAGCATCCGAAGATCTAATCTTCCAGGTTCCATTACCTTACTCTTTAGGATTAGATGATAGAAATGCCAACATTGGCCGTTTATTGAATAAGGGTTTTGAAATCTCACTTAACTACGAAGTTTTAAGAAATAAAGACTTCGCATGGAATGTGAATTTTAACGCTTCAACTAACGTGAATGAATTTACCAGATTACCTCAGGAAGAAATTATTGACGGAACTAAAAAATACTCTGTTGGTTACGGCTTACATGATTTTTGGAGAAAAGAATGGTTAGGTGTTAACCCTGACAATGGTGATGCCATGTATCGCGCTGATGATGTTACAGGACCTGATGTGTATATTTTGGGTAATGATACAATTACTCCTCATAACAACAATGCCCGATATTATTACGCAGGTAGTGCCCGACCAGATGTTTGGGGTGCAATTACAAATACTTTTAACTATAAAGATTTTGAATTTAGATTCATGTTTACTTACCAAATTGGTGGTATAATCAACGATGGCAACTATCAAAGTACCCTACAAGTAGATTCTTACGGTAGTGGTTTATCAACTGATATGCTTAACAGATGGCAAAACCCTGGTGATGTAACTGATATTCCTAGAATTGACGATACCCAAGCAACGGATCTTGAAGGTGGAAGTTCTGATAGGTATTTTACAGATGCATCATTTTTAGCGTTTAAACAATTCACTCTTTCTTACAATTTACCAAAAAGTTTTATTGATAAATGGGGAATAAGTGAAGCCAGAGCTTATTGTAGTGGAGAAAACTTGTTCTATATCAACGCACGTAAAGGAATGAATATGCAACAAGCATTCTCAGGAAATACTTCAAATGCTTTTACTCCTTCAAGAGTAATCACTTTGGGTCTTAATGTTAAATTTTAATTAGAGAGATATGAAAAAAATAATTTATAGTTTCATTGTTATTTTCGCAGCAAGTATTATTCTTACTTCCTGTGAGAAAGAGTTTCTGGAAACCTATCCTACAGATGCTATTTCTGCAGCTGCAGTTACGGCAACCACTTCAAATATGTGGGCTTCGTTAAATGGGGTTCACAGAAGAATATATTATCGATTTGAACAGCAAGGCCTTGGTGGAATAGGATCATGGTTTATTCAAATGGATGTTGCCGGTGAAGATCAGCCTCAAAATGCATCTCAATGGTATCGTCAGGTTTATAGATGGGAATCAATGGTAGATCCTACTCATTATTATAATTACTTTGGCTGGCGTACACATTACCAAATTATTTCAAACGTAAATATTTTAATCAATGGTGCCGAAGAAGCTGTCGGACCTCAGAGTGAGAAAAATGCAATTGTGGGGCAATCATTGCTTTATCGTGCATGGAGCCACTTTAATTTGGTAAGACAATATGCGAAGCGTTACGAGCCAGGAGGAGCCAATTCACATTTAGGTGTTCCTTATATGGTTGAAGCATTATCTGAAGGTATGGCTAGAAATACCGTTGCTGAAGTGTATACAAATATTCTTGCCGATTTAGATCAGGCAATAACTTTATTAGCTGGTTACAATGCACCTAATAAATCAAATATGACTGCTGATGTTGCAAAAGGTGTAAAAGCACGTGTTGCTCTAACAATGGGTAATTACGCAGTTGCTGCACAATTAGCTGCTGAAGCTAAGGCTAATTATACCTTAATGGATATGGATACCTATCGCGAAGGTTTCAGAATCAAAAGTCAGGACATTGATGAGTTTATGTGGGCTAGCCAAATAACATCAGTTGATCAAAATGATAAATGGGCAGCTTACGGAGCCTATATGTCAAGAAACATGAGTTCTTCTGCTATCAGGAGTAACCCAAGATCAATATCAGGTCCTTTATACGACATGATTTCAGCTACTGATGTTAGAAAAACATTATGGAGTGAAGATGGATTACATGCTGATTTACAACCAGGTGTAAACCTATTATCTTCTCATTCACGACATCCTTATACCAACCAAAAATTTATTGCGGTTGATAATGCTGATAGTCGGGTTGATGTACCCATGATGCGTGCCGCTGAAATGTACCTGATTGAAGCTGAAGCAAAAGCCCGTCAAGGACAAGATGCTGCTGCTGCTCAGGTATTATATGATATGGTAATTACCAGAGATCCTGCATACACCAAATCAACAAATACAGGTGCTGCACTCATCGAGGAAATCATGACTCAGCGACGTGTTGAACTTTGGGGTGAAGGATTCCGTTGGTTAGATCTTAAACGATTAAACTTACCATTAGACAGAACCAATTCTACTCACCAGCTATCTCTTGCTGCAATTATGCAAGTTCCTGCAGGTGACAACAAATGGGCATGGTTAATCCCTCAATATGAGTTGGATGCTAACCCATTAATGGTTCAAAATGATTTATAAAATCGTTTCATGAGTTTTGTTCTAAATTGAACAATAATTCCAGAAGCCGAAGAGAAAAACTCTTCGGCTTCTTTATTTAAAGGCAATTTAAAGATCGAAAAATATATTTGATCCTATTTAGATAAAAATTGTATTTTCGTGTTCCCGTTTTAACTAAACTTTACTTTTGAATGAATCCACTTCCTGTCCTTCAAAAAACTATAATAAATTTAATTGACTTTATTTACCCCCCATTTTCAAAAATTTTACCAATCGAAACCTTTCGTTATGCAGCCACCGGTGGAGCGAATACAATTCTCGATATTTTTCTGTATTTTATTTGTTATAGCTATGTTATTGACAAGCAAATTATTGAATTTGAATTTATTGCCATTAGCCCTCACATTGCTGCATTTCTTTTTGTTTTCCCTTTCACATTTACAACCGGATTTTTATTGGCCAAATATATCACATTCACCAGCTCATCGATGAAAGGGCGTGTTCAATTATTCAGATATGGTGTAACGGTTGGTGGAGCCATTTTGATGAACTATGTTTTATTAAAGTTATTTGTTGAAAATTTTGGAATTGATGCGACATTATCAAAAATTTTAACCACGGTTATAGTTGTAACTTACAGCTACTTTATTCAGCGATTTTATTCCTTCAAAACCGGAAAGCTACTTAAGAAAGAGATTGTTGATTAGGAGGGCTTTAAACTTAATCCTGAACGATAATCCAGTCATTATTAAGCTTGTATTCCTTAAGTCGTAAATCTTCAGTTGATTTCTTTTCTTTAAAAACAGGTTTTTTAACTTGCGAAAATGCACCCAATTTTACTTCTATGGATTTCATGGTGCTGAGTTTCCTTTTTTTCATACTTTCATACGACTGAGAACCATCAGAAGGGCGATCCATAATATATGTAGTACTCACATAATCCTCGCTCTGAGCAATCCAAAATACCAATTCCGATTCTTCTGTATCTAACACTTTAATCAGTTTATTGTTGAATTTAATCGTCTTGGCATTTCGAAGAATGATAAGTTTATTTCTAAAAACATAATAGTTTTTATATATATAATAAGTCAAATAAATTAAACCCAATAACAATACTATCAATATACTATAGGTAACAATTGTTTTAAGGTGTGTCTTCAACAACTTTGTTTCTGATTCTAGCTCAGATTTATAATTCGACAATTTCACAAATCGAATTCTTCTTATATTTTGATTGGGAAAAGGAATGCTAGATAATAATAATGCTTTGTGAGAAGGGCTATAAGCTGGCTGGATTTTTGCATCAACAATTAAATCAAAATCCTCAATATTCTTATAAGTTGAAATTTTATTTTCGAGTATATTAAATTCATAAAGTTTATTTCCAAGTATTGAAAACAATTCTTTGTTTGATTTAAATGTTATAAATGAATCCGTGTTTTTATTATCGGTAAAAACTGCAGGCATATTTACCACCCCAATTTGCTCCCACATTTTTTTGTCTAAATCCAGCCGCCAAAGTACATTTGTGTTATTTATCATACTTGAAACTGAATTTGTATAAGCAACTTTTGCACCTCCCCAAACATAAAGCGAATTATTTTCGCTATTGTAAAGTGACAATAAATTTATTTGTGAGGGAGGAACTAACACACCATCTGTGGTAAGGTAGGCCGATTGTTTTCGTGTTTTAAAATCATATTTTGAAAAGAATGACGGATATTGAAAATATCCGTATCCACTATAATTAAAGATACAATTTTGATGCACAAAATAAGTAGAAGCAGTGTTAGACCGTTGATCGAAAGTGTTTTCTAATCTAATGATTGAGTTGCCTGTAAATTCATACATATACCCACTACCTTCTGCAACAAGATAGGCAGCACTATCAGTTGTAACCCAGGTCAAGTCTTTTATCTCTGCCTCAATTGCCATGTCATTTCTTTGGTAATAATTTCTCACCAAATTTCGTTCACTAATCATTTTCAATTCCCAATACTCTGTTTTAGTCAATATATAGAAGGTGTATTTAGATTCAATATATCCCAATATAAAGGTATCCTCAGTAAAAGTATTGGCAATCTCATCTGTACCATATGGCGTTTCTACCTGGCTTATAGCAACATAAGGTATTAGCACAAACAATAATACCACCATCGTTTTTAACATCGCATTGTTCATAAAAATGTTAAGAAAAATAACTTCTAATCTTTTTCTGATTTCGTAAATTCTGACTGCAATAATTTGTCCTAAATTTCTTTTTACGCGCTCCGAATACATAATAATAACAACAGTTTCAAAAATCCATCAAAGAATAAATAATCAAGGTTAGATAATAAGGGAAGAAAATATTCCCGTATGGCAAAACCATGTGATTTTGAGCAAATATACGTATTTTTTATAAATTATTATCAAAATTAATATAGTATTTTAACTTCCTGTATTTGTGCACATTATATGGCTTTTTAGAATAGGGGATTTCTATGTTCTCCTATTAGTATTAGATCTTTTTTTTTATAGCGGATTGAAAATGGTATATTTGTACTAATTCGTGAAATTCGCCGAGAAACAAAAAGGGAATTTCTTTTAATCAATTCATATTATTTATTAATCATTTGTTTAATCAAAAAAAAAAACTCATGAAAATCAAAATTACACTGATCGCATTTTTCGCTTCAGCTTTGTTACTTACAAGCTGTATGAAAAATGAAGTGAGCCCAAGTATCGAACAGATACGTACTGCTTACGCTGCATTTTTAAATGCTAAAGCACAAGCTGAGCTTATTAAAGCTAATGCTGATGCTCAATTAACAATTGCACAAGCTGGCGTACAAGATGCCATAGCTCAAATGAACCTTGCAACTGCTGCTGGAACTGACGCTGCAACTGCTTTAGCTCTTGAAAATTTAGCTCAATTAATTAAAACAAACGAAATTGCACTTGTTGCTGCACAACGTGCTGACCAAGTATTACAGGATGCATATGAATTAGCTGTTCAAACTGCTAAAGATGCTGCTGTAACATTATACTTTGGTAATTATACCGCTGCAATTTTAGTTGTTAATGGTATTGAAGCAAACATCTTGGATAAGCAAAGACAAATTGTTATGCTTAACCTTGACCTTGTTAATGGTACTGACTCTGCGCTTACAGCTGCAAAAGCTACTTTAGCTGCTGCACAAGCTACTTTAGCTGGTTTAGAAGCTGAATTAGTTACTGCTAAAGCATTATTAGGTGACCCTGCTGCAACTAAAGCTAATATCGCACAAAGGTATCAAGACTCTGTTTTATTAGAACAAGAGCTTAAGCAATTAGCTATTGACCGTAAAAACATGGAAGCTGATTACGCTACTGAAGCTGCTGCTGAAGCTGCTGCCTCTGCTGCATACTCTGCTGCTAACCTTGCTTATAACAATGCGGTTCTTGCTGCAAAACCAGATTCTGCTGAAACTGCATTTCTTGCAGATACAGTTATGAATGGTAACATTCCAGAATTCTGGAAAGATGCATTAAGAAATTTATTTGTTGCTGACAGCCTTCTTACAGCTAAAGCTGCTGATACATTAGCATCTTATACTGCAATGACAGCTGCACAAACTACGATTGCTACTGGACTTACTGCAGTAACTGCTGCTTACAATGTATTACGTGATTCAGTAATTGCTTATGTTTATGATATCGATAGCATTCAAAATGACTCTGCTGTAGCTTATGCTGCATGGGTTTTAGACACAGCTCAACTTAATGCTGCAATTGCAGATACCGTTGCTGCCGATGCTGCACAAGCCTTATTAGTAGCAAGCATGGCTAGTCATTATGCTGCATATAATGCACTACCTTATGGTCCTGCTCGTACTGGAGATTCAACCGTATATTGGGATGGTTATGCTGACAGTGTTTATTATGTAAGTGCAGGTGAATTCCTTGACAACTTAGCTGTTACTGCAGCATTAGCTGACACAGCCGTTACTGGTCCAATTTGGAGAGCTGCTTCAACTGCTTGGACTACAACTGGTGCAAGTTTAGTTGCATTCTTAGGTACACCATCAACTACTGTAAACCCTGCTGTATTATACGGACGTAGAAATGTTGCTTTTGCTGCAATCGCAACTCAACAAACTGCTATAGATAATGCAACTGCTGCATTACCTGATTTAATTTCAGATTATCTATATCACCAAACATTTGTTGATGATCTAGTTGCTGACTCTGTTGCTGCTGCTGCGGCTAAAGAAGCAGTTCGTGCAGATTATAACACATGGAAAGATGCATATTATGATGATTTCGTAGCTGCATTAAATGCTACTGTTGCTTCAAAATTAGCAACCAAAGATGCTAAAAAAGCTACTTGGGATGCTAAAAAAGCTGCATTAGCTATTGTATTTGAACCAACCAGATTATTAGACAGTGTAGTTGCACAAAGAGGTGTTGAAAAAACTCTTTTAATTGCATTAAGAGGATTATATGCTACACTTGAAACTGGTGAAGATGCATTCTTAGCTGCTTTTGAAGCTGCTATAACTGCAGCTGAAGGTGCTGTAACAGCTGCTGAAACTACTGTAGGTGTTGCTGAATGGACTTACGCTACCGGTTTAGTTAATTATGATAAATTCCAGTCTGACTTAGTAGAGCTTAATGCACGTCTAGTTGCTGCACAAGCTCAGGTTGCTTTCTGGAAAGCATTACTTGACGAAGCACTAGCAGCAAATAACTAAGAAGCAACTACAAAATGTTTATAAAACCTTTATATATGAAAAAATTATTTATAATCTTAATTTTAATATTAGGGGTTGTAACATTAGTAGGTGCTCAGGAGAATCAATCAGGAGAATTTAACGATGGAGCAACATGCCATAAGTTCAAGTTTAGCATGAACTTTGGCAGGGGCTTCTCGTCATCAGATTACGTAATCCTGGATGGTTCAACTTATTCTCAGTACAGATCTAGTGTACAACCTGTAGTACCATACGTTTTTGGCGTTAACCAAAATGATAACCCTTCTACCAACATGATTGGTGTAGAATTCCGTTGGATGTTTAAACCCAACTGGAGTTTAAACCTAACTGGTTTGGGGATTCTAAGAGCAACTCCAGCCCGAGATAAAATTATGGGCTTGCAACAAGATCCTAATGTAACAACCTCTCCGTTTATTATTCCAACTATCGAGGCAACTGCTTTCGAAGCAGATTTCGACTGGAATATGGAAATTGGTGTAAGTCGTTATTTTGATCTTCCTAACAAAAAACTATTGCCTTATGTTGGTTTTAGTTTCCTTTATGCACACGGATCAGACAGATTCGAAGTTCCTTTCTCTGATTATGATTTAGGTACTAACCCTGTAGTTGATTTTACAGGAATGCAAAAAGGTGAGATTCTTTCTTGGGGATTTGCGTTGCCAGTTGGGTTTGAATATTACGTAGCAGATGGTTTATTTATTGGAGCTTCTATCCATGCATTAAATTATTTCTATGCAATGACTCAAATTTCTGCTGTTGAAGGTATGGAATTGGCCAGAGCGGATCAAAGCACGTTTTCTTTCTTAACACGACCTATGCTTAAATTAGGTATCGCGTTCTAGAAATAGAATATACGTAACATTTAAAACCGCCATCAGTTTCTGATGGCGGTTTTTTTTATGTATTATAATATGTAAAAACAACATTCATTTTATATGATATATATTATAGAAGTAATTTCAAACATCCTCAATTCATAATAAAAAAACAACTAAATTTGCAATCCAGCAAACACGTACCTGAATGGATAACATAAATTATATTGGACCTTTACTTGGACTCTTCGCATTTTTTGCAATTGGCATATTTCATCCCATCGTTATTAAAATGGAATATCATTGGGGTAAAAAAAGTTGGTGGGTATTATTATTCCCGGGTATAGTTTTTATTGTACTCTCTTTGTTTTTTAAAGATATTTGGTCGGTTGTATTTGGTGTATTTGGTTTTGCATGTTTGTGGAGTACCGTTGAAATTTTCAAACAACACGAGAGGGTTTTAAAAGGAAGTGCAAAAAGAAATCCGAAGAGAAAGTATGAGTGATTAATGACTAATGATGATTGAATAATGAAAATTGGAAAAAATCAAAAATTGAACAATCATAACAAGTTATACTTTGAACAAAGTCGTTAGGAAGTCAAGATAATTGACCGATTAAAATGAATTTTAACTGGTTTAACAATATTATAAATGACCGTAGAAATATTAGGACATAGCATTAATCTAATTGGAATTATTGTCGGTTTGGCATCATTTCTTATCATTGTATTTGCAAGATATTCGTGCATTGCAGGCGAATATTATTTCACCAAAAAATTATGGATTGGATTTTTAATTGTTGGTATTCTGGCAGTATTTGTCTCTTTTTTACTGACAAATATCATACTTTCAACCATCGTTGCTATCATTGGTTTTAATTACCTTTGGGGCATTAATGAAATAATTGAACAAGAACAAAGGGTAAATAAAGGATGGTTTCCTAAAAACCCAAAAAGAAAATAGTATGTTTGAAGGACTTATACAGTTACAATTGCCTTTTATCCTGATATCCTCCGGAATATCATCAGGCTTGTACCTGCTTTTTTTGTTCTTTAACATTGGTCAACCTACTGAGCAAATTGAATCAAAGATAAATTCAGATGCCTTTACACTTGAGGTTTCTTCAGATACACATAATCAAGATTACGAAATTTCATTTCAAGATTATTACAATCAATTAATAATTGGGACTAAAAAAATTAATAATAATTTAGAGCTTCAAGTAAAAGAAAATAAGCCGATAAAATGTCGTAGTTTTCAGCGCGCTTATTCCTTTCATTTTGCTCAGGCAAGTTTTTGCCGACCTCCCCCAACTTGTTAATCTGAATTTAATTCCACCTTATTTCCTTATTTCTTAACCATTTATTAAACCTCTAAGGCTATTTTTCGCTTTACAGCTTTTATATGTGCAGCGTTATTGGCTCATAATTTACTTATTTATATCTATGAAGATGAAAACAAAATATATACTACTTATTCTCACTTTAATTTTGCCATTTTTTGTTTTTTCGCAAAAAATAGACACTGTTTATAAACCAATTCCGAATATTATTACCCTCGAACAAATCACCGTTCAAGCGGAGAAGGTAACTACAAAAATACAGGAAACACCTATCTCAGTTTCTTATATTCCGGCTAAAAAAATTGAACAGGAAAACATCAATACTATGGCCGACTTAAGTGCAAGAATCCCAAATTTCTTTGTATTGGATTATGGTTCAAAAATGTCTCCTCCTGTTTACTCTCGTGGAATGGGCTTACGCCGAGATGTCCAACCTTCTGTCGGTCTTTATGTTGATAATATTCCGTATTTCGAAAAAGGATCCTTTAATTTTGAATTTTTAGACGTTGACAAAATAGAAATCCTTCGAGGGCCTCAAGGAACCCTATATGGTAGAAATACCATGGGAGGATTAATCAAAGTTTACACGCAAGATCCAAAAGGGTTGTTCAATGGATACATTAAAACAGACTATGGTAATTATAATCAGTCGAAAACCAGCTTACACATCAATCAACCGTTAAGTTCAAAATTTTATACGGTATTAAATGTTGCCTACGCGCATGGTGATGGTTTTTTTACCAATAAGTTCACCAACAAAAAAGCAGACGCATATAACACATACTCAGGCAGATTAAAGCTTGCATACCGGCCCAATAACGATTTTAAAGCCACTTTTTCGGTCGACTTTGAAAGGAACAACCAATTAGGCTACGCATATGCAGTTTACAATACGGATACCCAAACAGCAGATGACATTAACTACAATAAAGAAAGTGCTTACGATAGAGACCAATTATCAATTGGGTTAAATCTTGAACATATTGGCGGCTGGTTTGTTATTAATTCAGCAACCGGTTATCAAAATATGGATGATGTGTTTTTTATTGATCAGGATTTTTCACCTGCCAATTTGTACTTCATTGATCAGGACAGAGTTCATCACACCATATATCAGGAATTAAATATTCATTCAAAAACCGACGCAAAAATTACCTGGTTATTAGGTACCATGTTTTTTAAACAACTTACCGATAAAGGTGTAAATGTTACTTATGGTGATGACTTTATTAATGCCAGAGGTTGGCCTTACGACACTTATTCCTATCTAAAAACTTATGATTTACCAACTTCTGGATTTGCATTATACGGACAATCAACCGTACCGTTTGGGAAATTCAATTTTACAGGTGGTTTACGTTTGGATATTGAATCGGCCGATCTTGATTATACCTATACCATCACAAAAGATGGCGTGGATGATATTAAACCGGGTTTTGAAAGTGATTTAAATTTTGATCAAATTACACCGAAAGTTTCAGTAGCATATGTGGCCTCTGATGATTTTACTGCCTACTTTACAACCACCAAAGGCTTTAAAGCCGGAGGGTTCAACTTTACCTTTGAATCTGACAATGACAGAATTTATGGACCAGAAACCAGTTGGAATTATGAGTTTGGAATTAAATCATCGTGGCTTAACAAACAGCTTACTACCAACCTCAGTTTATTTCTTATTGATATTGATAACCAGCAAGTAGCTCAACCTGTTCCAAGCGGACAAGGATCGATGACAAAGAATGCCGGAGTATCACAAAGTAAGGGAATTGAATTTGAAGCAAATATGGTCATCACCAACGATTGGCATCTTTGGGCTAGTGTTGGTTTCACCGAAGCAAAATTTTCTGAATACACAAATACAAGTAATATCGACTTAAGTGGTAAACTTATCCCTAATGTACCAAAATACACTTTTGGAATTGGTACAGATTACAGTATCGATTTTATCGATTCGTTTATCAACAAAGCGCATCTTAACCTTAGCTACCAGCACATGGGTAAAATGTATTGGGATGAAGAAAATATTGATTTTCAAAAAAATTATGGCATCACAAATACAAAAATCACTTTTGTAACTTCTGCCGTTGATTTTGGGTGCTGGGGTAAAAATATTTTTGGAGCAGATTATAATGCGTTTTATTTCACATCTCTCGGAAAAGCTTATGTACAACTTGGTAAACCAGCTCAATTTGGGTTCTTCGCAAAACTAAAATTTTAAACTATGCCTAACACTTCCGGCAGTAAATACTTTACACTGCTAAGCTTATATTTGGCTCAAACCATTCCAATGAGTTTTTTCTCAACGGTTATCCCGGTAATTATGCGAACAAAAAACTATTCGTTAACAACAATAGGTTTAGTTCTGCTGATTAAATTACCATGGATTCTTAAATTTCTTTGGGCACCACTTGTTGACAGAACCGGTGGAACCATCCAAAAATACAAGAGCTGGATTTTTATGTCAGAAATTTTTTATGCCATAATTATTTTAGCAGTTGCTTTTCTCGATTTTGATGTAAATTTTGAAATCATTATTGTTTTAATGCTAATTGCATTTACAGCATCGGCAACACAAGACATTGCCACCGATGCTTTTGCAATTTTAATATTAAAAAAAGAAGAAAGAAGTTTGGGGAATAGCATGCAATCTGCCGGAAGTTTTTTAGGAACCCTTACTGGAAGCGGCCTACTTTTAATCATTTATCATAATTGGGGTTGGCAATATTTGCTGATCGCTTTAGCAACCTTTGTGCTTTTGGTGCTTGTTCCCTTATCTTTTTACAAGGGTAAGCAAGAACATAAACCAAAAATTTCAAAGCCGATTACCATGAAAGATATCGGTTTATTTTTCAAACAAAAAAAAGCCTACAAACGTATTATTCTACTCGCCATATTCTATTCAGGAATTATTGGTGTACTAAGCATGATTAAACCTTGGATGGTTGATTTGGGATTTAGCATCAAGGATATCGGGATTCTTTCAGGAATTCATGGCGCTGCGTTTGGAGCCGCTTTTTCTTTTGGTGCTGGTTTTTTGATTAAAAAAATTGGAAAAAGAAAAAGCGTACAACTTTTCTCAACCATTGCTTTTCTGGCGGCATCCTATTTTTGTTGGATGACATACATCGTTCCTTCGAAATCACAAATTATTTTCGGTATCGCCTTAATTTGGGCAGCCTACGGAATGGCAACAGTTATAATCTATACCATCTCTATGGATAATGTCAGGGCAGGAAGAGAAGGAACAGATTTTACAATTCAAATAGCTATAACTCATTTAAGCAGTTTAATTATTGCAGTAGCCAGCGGGAAAGTAGCCCAAATGATCGGTTATAAAGGCCTATTTAGAATTGAATTTATTATTAGCTTAGTCGTGCTGGCATCTATTTCCTTTTTATTTGACGAACGCTATTATGAAGAAAATTTATTAAAGAAAGTATAAGATGAATATCCCAACAGAATTACTTGAAAAATATAATGTACCAACACCACGGTATACCAGTTATCCACCGGCAAACTATTTTCATGAGAATTTTACTCACGATGAAGTAATCAATGCCATTTCATTATCAAATACTGAACAACCTCAAAATATCTCACTGTATATTCATATCCCATTTTGCAATAAACTTTGTTTTTATTGTGGATGCAACACTATTATTAGTAAGGATAAGGATAACATGGATGCCTACATTGCAACTTTAAAAAAAGAGATTGTTCTTTTAAAATCAAAGCTTGATGCAGCCCGGAAGGTTTCTCAGGTTCATTGGGGTGGTGGAACACCGAATTACCTCCCCATAGAAGATATTGAATCAATTATGGCTGAATTGTCAGAAAATTTTGATTTCATACCACAAGCAGAAATAGCCATGGAATGTCATCCCTGGCATTTAACCTATAGTTATGTTGATCAACTCATAGAAATTGGATTTAACAGATTAAGCCTTGGGGTTCAGGATTTCAATGATAAAGTGATGAAAAGCATTAACAGAAATCATTCAGTGATTCCAATTTCCGAGCTTGTTGAATACATCAGAAAAGCAGGGGTTGATGTAAACCTTGATTTCATTTATGGACTCCCGTTTCAAAGTGTAAAATCGTTTTCAGAAACGATTAAAAAGGCCATTGATATTTCACCAAATCGACTGGTAACTTTTTCTTATGCGCACGTACCTTGGGTTAAAAAAACACAGAAAAAATTAGAAAAATACGATCTGCCGGATGCTGATGAGAAAGTAAAATTATTTGAAGCAGCTCACGACTTATTAACAAGCAATGGTTACAAAGCAATTGGCCTTGATCATTTTGCCAAAGAAACCGATGAACTTTACACCGCACTGGCTGACAAAAGTCTACATCGAAATTTCCAGGGATATTGCACCCGCGAAACCACCGGTCAGGTTTATGCACTTGGCGTGAGTGGAATTAGCCAACTTGAAAGCGCATATCTCCAAAGCACTAAAGATGTTACAGAATATATACAAAGTATTAATGCAGGAAAATTTGCTATCGAAAAGGCCTATTTTTTATCAATAGAAGAAAAAATTACCCGTGAAATAATTAATGAATTAATGTGTAATTTGTACCTCTCATGGAATAACTTATCTAAGCGTTTTGACATCCCGCTCAATCGGTTAAAAAGTTTTTCAGAGGAACAAGTTAAACAACTCGAAGAATTCGCATCTGAGGGACTTATAACATATAGCACACATGAAATTCATATTACCGAAATCGGGAAATTCTTTATCCGGAATATTGCCGCAACTTTCGATCCTAAAATGCAAAACACCACAAGAAACTTTTCAAAAGCACTATAAATAATGAATCAGAACAAAAAATATGTTGCCATTATAGGCGCAGGTATCACAGGACTAACCACTGCTTTTTATTTAAAAAAAGCAGGAATTAAATTTAAAATATTTGAAAAAACAAATCATATTGGCGGTGTAATCCGAACAGAAAAAACAGACAAATTTCTATATGAAATTGGACCAAACAGCGGTGTAATTGGAAATGTAGAAATCGCCAATTTATTTAAAGAATTAAAAAATGACTGCAAACTTGAAGTGGCTGATCACTCCTCAGCACGCCGATTAATCTGGAAAAAGAACAAGTGGCACGCCCTGCCTTCAGGGCCTGTTTCAGCTGTATTCACGCCATTATTTAGTTTATACGACAAATTCAGAATTTTAGGAGAACCATTCCGTAAAAAAGGGAGCAATCCCAACGAAACATTGGCAGACCTGGTGAAGCGCCGCATGGGAAAAAGCTTTTTAAACTATGCCATCGACCCATTCATTTTAGGGATTTATGCAGGCGATCCAGGTTATATTGTGCCTAAATATGCACTTCCAAAACTATATAATTTGGAACAGAAATATGGTAGTTTTATCGGAGGCGCACTGAAAAAGAGAAAAGAACCAAAATCAGAAGATGACAAAAAAGCCACCCGTGAAATATTCTCAGTCGAGGGAGGTTTACAAAATCTTACAGATGCCATTGTTAAAAAAATCGGGATAGAAAATATGGCTTTAAACTGTGATAACATTAGTATTCATCAATCAGGTGAGAAATATAAAATCAAGGTGAATGATACCATTGAAAATAATTTTACTGAAGTGATCACAACAACTAATGCTAAAGAATTGAGTACCTTACTGCCATTTATTGATGCCCAAAATCTAAAGCCAATTAGCGATCTTAAGTACGCCAAAGTAACAGAAATTACGATTGGTTTTGAGAATTGGAATGGATCGAAATTGAATGCTTTTGGCGGGTTGGTTCCATTCAGAGAGCACAGGAATATACTTGGCGTTCTTTACATGTCAACCTTATTTAAAAACCGCGCACCAAAAGATGGAGCGCTGTTCACTATTTTTGTGGGAGGAATCAGAAGAGAAGAATTAGCAGCACTTAACGAGGGAGAACTAAAAAAACTAATGGCTAATGAGTTTAAAATAATGATGGGTGTATCTGATTTTAATCCCAGTTTATTTAGAACAACTCATTATCAGCATGCCATTGCACAATATGGTGCTGATTCTGAAGCCCGATTCAAAGCGATTGACAAAATAGAATCGTTGCATAAAGGACTTCACCTTGCTGGAAGTATAGGAAACGGTGTTGGTATCGCCGACAGAGTTAAACAAGGTAAGGATCTGGCTTCACAAATTGCCTCAATACAAGATTAAATATGAAGCAGAAGCCTAAAACCAGACCGTTAAAGCAAACCTTAAAACCCGCAGCTCCTAAGTATATTTTGCTGGCCATATCCGGGCTCATGTGGTTTGGCGTGGGTATTTTCCTAAACACCTATGTTTATTCTTGGTTGAGTCCAGATTTTCAAGTTAAACATTTTATATTAATTGGCTCAGGAATTGCACTTTCTCTAATAATTCACCGATTTGGGTTTAGTAGAGTCGCAAATAAGAATTTAAAAAGGATAGATCTGATGCCGAGTCGCCCCTGCATTTTTTCGTTTATGTCGTGGAAAAGCTATGTCCTTGTTATAATCATGATTGGGTTTGGAATTTCTCTCAGACTCTCCCCTATTCCTAAAAATTATTTATCGATAATATATACCGGAATTGGGCTCGCACTGATGCTCTCAAGTATTCAATATTTTAAAATAGCTTTTATATTATTTTTTAGAAAGGAGAACAATTCAACTCACTGAAACGATTAGACCTGTTGATTCCAAGCCTATTTCTACCAAAAGTTCCGCCGCTTCTTCCGCTTAAAGCGGCAAATGAATCTAAAGTAAAAATAAGAGTTATTTCATGTGTTCCTCCAGCAGCTCTGTAAAGGCTTTCATTAAGAAGTACGTCATAACTATAAAGGACTTTTAATCGGCTTTCTTCATTAATTTTGGCATTAATACCAAGCATTAAAACCAAAGCATTTGACTTCAGTAAATCAAATGTCTCATTTCGATACCAGAAACCTGCATAAATATTTGATTTGTAAACATTCATGCCCATAGCGAAAGACTTAAATGCTGCTTGCTTTTGAAAAATAAAACCTGGATTAAATCTAAATCCAGCACTACCCCTATTAGCATAACTTGTAATTACACGTTCATAGTCATCATTCTGAAGAATAAAATCTCCGGTTACCACAAGTTTTCTGGCAAGGGGGGATTCATAATCAAAAAAAGATTCATTGGGTGTAAACACATGGTGAACTGCAACTCCTGCAGTTGCGATCATTTGCTTACCACTCCAGGTTGATTCAATGAGCCTGAATGCTAATCCGATATCAAAATCCGGATAGGTTACTTTATTTTTAACAGGTGAAACAAAATCAGACGGATTTACATTCCCAAACCTTGGATCAAGCTGATCTACAAAAATTAAATTGTCCCAATTCAAACTTTTTTGAACAAAAGAAGTCATGACACCCAACTGAACTAACATATTTGAATACAGAGGAACCCTCACCGCTAACGGAAGACCTACTCTGGTTCTTTCATAATAACCTGAGCCTGCAGTATGCTTATCTAGCATGAGACCAAGTCCACCAGACCCCGCAACAGTATGGGCAGCCAAATCGATATTAAAATTATAAGTTCTAAAGTCACCAGGTAGATTTGGGTATTGTTTACGATAATTAAAACGCATGGTCATTCCACTCGAAATACCAGTGTAAGCTGGGTTGTAAAAAAGAGGATTATGAGTAAACTGAGAGTAATTTGGATCTTGCGCACATGCCATAAGGCTTCCAAAAATAAGCATTGCAATGAATAGGTATTTTAGTTTGAGGAGCTTCACAATATTTTTAGTCTTATATCTAGTTAATCTGTTATTTCATCAAAAGGTAACCCAACTTTTTCATTAATTTGTATTCACCTTTTAATAGCTGTATCATACGTTTAATTAAATAAATTGTTTCGGTAGAATTAAAAAAGACTATACTCAATAATTGTCAAATCATAATTGTATTAGTTAAGTCTAAATAATATTTAGCCAAAATGCATCACATAAACAATTGCGACTTCAGATCGCTTGTTAAATTCATGATAAATATTTGATTAAAATAGTTTGTTCTAATTGCTCCCACTTACACCCATTTTACATATATTTGATTTTTTGATAAGAGATTAATAACATCGGGGTCTTCAAATTAAATTTGGATAAAATTCATTAAAAAATTAAGTGTTTGTTAGAAAAAGATAGAGCCATCAAAATCCAAGAATCAAATAATACACCTTTCTTTTCATTTTCGAAATTATTCCAAACTAATCAATATGGGGTAATTTTATTGATATTGGGTATTATCCCATTGTTAATTTATGGGCAAACAGCAAACTTTGAGCTTGTTTGGGATGATGTTATCCATACCATTAATAACAAATATTTCGATCCGAATAACCTTGAAAACTTATCTCATTTCTGGACAGAAATTTTTTGGGGCTTATACATTCCGGTAAGTTATACGCTTTGGGGTGGTATTATGGAATTATGTTTATTAGTGGGATTAGAAGCAAACTACTCCATGGTATTTCATCTTATCAATGTTTTATTACACTCCATTAACGGAATATTGGTTTTTTACTTTATTACATCATTTTATTAAAAACAAATGGTATGCGTTGATTGGAACACTTTTTTTTTCTTCTTCATCCCATACAAGTTGAAACTGTTGCATGGGTCTCTGAATTTCGTGGCCTATTGTCTTTTAGCTTCGGTTTTATAGCACTTTACCTTTACTTAAAAAGTTGTGATTTTAAGTATGTTAAACAGCAAAAAAAAATCATCAAATCTATATTTTATTTAATGGTTTATTATTCTTTGTTTTAGCCATACTAAGCAAACCTTCAATTATAGTTATTATTTTATTCGCTGTCATTTTAGAATATTATTTGTACCGCCCGCCAATATTATCCCTAATAAAAAGAATAATTCCTTTTATGATACCAGTACTGGCAATTATAATTTTAACGACTTCAGCTCAGGGAGGTGAGTCAAACGAAGCTTACCCGATCTGGGTCAGACCTCTAGTATTTTCTGACAGCATACTATTTTACATAAAAAAAATGTGTTTTACCAGTTAAACTCCTAGCTGGTTTATGGGCGCACAACTGAATACATATCAAGCTCTTGGTGGTTTTATACTTCCTGGGATTTTCCTAATAGGAATTACAGGTATTTCCGTTAAAGTACAGACAAAAACTGGGATTAATTCTCGTTGGTGCAATTATATTTTTATTTGGATTCATAACAGTATCTGGCTTAATCCAATTTGATTTTCAATTGTGGTCAAATGTGGCCGATAGATATATATATGTATCTATGTTTGGCATTGCACTAACAATATCTGCTGTTCTGGAAAAAGTAAAAATCAGAAAAAAATTTATTCTCATTTACTCTTCAATTATTATATCGGGTCTTACCGTATTAACAATTCAACAAGTTCCTGTCTGGAAAAATAACTTTACCTTATGGAACCATACACTTAAATCTAACCCAAAAGGAATACCGAGCTTTGCTCAACAGAGGTATTTGGTATTCTGAAAACAATGAGGAAGAAAAGGCAATAACTGATTACAAAAAATCTCTAAAAATTAACCCTGATTACGATTTAACTTATTACAATATAGGGCTCATCTTTTCTAAACGAAAAGAATTTGACAAAGCAATTAAATACTATGATTCCGCAATCATTATTAATGAAAATCCTAAGTTTCTAAAAAACAGAGCTAAAGCATATACAGAAATAGAACAATATGCATTAGCCGTTCAAGACTACTATAGAATCATTAACATTAATGGAGGCGATGAAAATGTTTTTTTAAACATGGGATTCATCAATATAATCGTTGGGAATTACGAACTTGCAATTTCTGATTTGAATAAGTGCCTAAAACTAACCTCTAAAAAATGCAAGCGCATATTACAATAGAGGCTTTGCTTATATGAAGTTAAGAAAATTCAATCTTGCATTCGCAGACTTTACAAAAGCAATCCAATTAAAACCGGATTACGACCAAGCGATCGAAGCTCTTGCAATTGTTTCTAAATTAAGGAAAGTATTATAAGTCTAAATTAAAAACATTTCAATGATATTCTAAAACAGGAACCAATTTGCTATGTTTAACACCAGTAAAACGTACATACAAAGCTTTTAAAGACCAAGATTTTTTGTTAAAATTTATCACTCTAAAAAAAGCCTATAACTAGAGGGGGGAATATGCGATTCGGATTCCGCTAAATCCAAAATTATTTTCAATTTTGTGAATGAAAGGTTACTTTCGGAAATTAAATATTTTTAAGCTGTTGACTCTCTCGACTTTGTGCTGACATCCTACTTTCTGAAACTCAATATAATTAATCTCAAACTATTAATTGGGGGTTGTGGGGCTTAGCAGATTCGAACTGCTGACCTCATGCCTGTCAAGCATGCGCTCTAAAACCAACTGAGCTAAAGCCCCATTTGTGGCAAAAATATAAAAAAACAAGTTAAAATGCATCATTTATAACATTGTATTTGTTTAATATAAAACTAAGTTCTATTTTTGCACTCCGAAAAAAAAATTAATTTTTAAAAGAAAGAGGTAAAAAATGATTATTATTCCTGTAAAAGAAGGCGAAAACATCGATAGGGTTTTAAAAAAATACAAACGTAAATTTGAAAAAACCCGGTGTTGTTAAAGAGTTGCGTGAACGTCAAAAATTCACCAAGCCATCAATTGTAAATAGAGAGCAGAAATTAAAAGCTATTTATATTCAGCAATTAAGGCAAAACGAAGAAAACTAAACTTTCGAGCAAGAATAAATAAAGAAGAAATCTTTGTTTCAGGGTTATTAATTTGTAACTTTGAGATAAGTGTTTCTTCTTTTTTTTTAGATATTGACAGAAAAATTTATACAATATATACAGGTTGAGAAGCGATTCTCTGATCATACAATAGTAGCCTATAAAACCGACTTAAGTCAGTTTTTATCTCTACCTTGATGAGTATTATGACATTAAAGAAGTTTCCAAAATTGATCATCAAATTATCAGATCATGGATTGTATATCACATTGAAAAAATCTATTTCCAGCCGTTCCGTTAACCGTAAACTTTCAACTTTAAAGAGCTATTTCAAATTCTTATTAAGGGAAGGGTTAATTAATCTGGATCCCATGCAAAAAATCCTACCACCAAGGTCATCAAAACATCTTCCTGTTTTTATTGGAGCAAGATTCAATGGATTTATTGTTGATGAAATTGATTTTGGAGAGGGCATCAATGCAATGCGGGATAAATTAATTATCGAATTATTTTATTCAACAGGAATAAGACTTAATGAACTTATTAACATTAAAGTTTCAGATATAAACTTCACGACAAAAACTATAAAAATATTAGGCAAAAGAAATAAAGAAAGATTTGTACCGCTTACTTCAGATTTGAGCCAAACGATATCTAATTTTGTTCAATTAATTAATTCTGAACATACTAAAAGTAACTTTATTTTCGTTACTAATAAGGGTGATAAACTTTATGATAAATTTGTTTATCGACTTGTAAAAATCGTACCTTAGTAAGGTTACTACTATTAATAAGAAAAGTCCACATATCTTGCGACATACTTTTGCTACTCACATGCTCAACAGTGGAGCCGACCTAAATGCAATCAAAGAAATTCTCGGTCATGCGAACTTATCTGCTACGCAGGTTTATACTCACAATACGATCGAAAAATTAAAATCAGTTTATAACCAAGCCCACCCAAAGGCTTAATGAAAGGAGATGAATTATGAAGATTAACATCAATTCAGTACATTTTAAGACAGACACAAAGTTGGATTTATTTATAACCGACAAACTTCAGAAAACTAGCAATTGTATATAATGATTTAATTGGTAGTGACGTTACTTTTAAAACTAGCAAATGGAGTTATTCCTGACAACAAAGTAATAGAAATTAGGCTGATAGTCAAGGGTAGTGATCTGTTTGCTAAAAAAGCAAAGTAAAAGTTTTGAGGAGGCAACGGATATGGCAATTGACGCACTAAAAAAACAATTAAATAAGCATAAAGAAAAGTTCAAAAAATAATTTCTAAAAACTTGTACAAAAATTATACAAATTCTTTGTTTATTAATTTTTAATATGTATTTTTGCAGACCTTTTTGAGAAGAGGTCTGTTTTTTGTTTAATGAGCATCGATTAATATGCTAATATTGAGATAATTGAACAAGTAATTTTTAGTTGCCTGTAAACGAATATCTTAATAATTTTATTTAAAAAATAAAAGCCGATATAGCTCAGTTGGTAGAGCAGCTGATTTGTAATCAGCCGGTCGGCGGTTCGAGTCCGTCTATCGGCTCAGATCAAAGAAATTGATGGGGAGATTCCAGAGCGGTCAAATGGGGCAGACTGTAAATCTGTTGGCGCAGCCTTCGGAGGTTCGAATCCTCCTCTCCCCACAACAATTTTAATGACAAAGAGCATTAATCGGTTTTAACGCTTTTCAAAAAGTGCGGGAGTAGCTCATTTGGTAGAGCGAAAGCCTTCCAAGCTTTAGGTGGCGGGTTCGAGCCCCGTCTCCCGCTCAAAGCCGATGTAGCTCAGTGGTAGAGCACTTCCTTGGTAAGGAAGGGGTCACGAGTTCAACTCTCGTCATTGGCTCTCAATCGAAAACTTAAATATTAAATCATTTATTAGAAACATAATTTAAACATTCTTGTTATGGCCAAAGAAAAATTTGATCGCGCGAAACCGCATGTTAACATTGGAACCATTGGTCACGTTGACCACGGTAAAACTACGTTAACTGCTGCGATTACACTTAATCTACAATCTAAAGGATTGGCAGAATTTGCATCTTTTGATTCAATTGATAATGCCCCCTGAGGAAAGAGAAAGAGGAATCACTATCAATACTGCTCACGTTGAGTATGCTACTGAAAACAGACATTATGCCCACGTTGACTGTCCTGGTCACGCGGATTACGTTAAGAACATGGTTACTGGTGCTGCCCAAATGGATGGTGCTATCCTTGTTGTTGCCGCAACTGACGGTCCAATGCCTCAAACCCGTGAACATATCCTTTTAGCTCGCCAGGTTGGTGTACCTAAATTGGTTGTTTTCATGAATAAAGTTGACATGGTTGACGATGAAGAGCTATTAGAACTTGTTGATATGGAAATCAGAGATCTATTAACTTTTTATAAATTTGATGGTGACAATACTCCTGTTATTCAAGGTTCTGCATTAGGTGCATTGAACGGTGAAGAAAAATGGGTTGAGAAAGTTATTGAACTAATGGAAGCTTGTGATACATGGATTCCATTGCCTCCAAGAGATGTTGACAAACCATTCCTAATGCCTGTTGAGGATGTATTCTCAATTACTGGTCGTGGTACAGTTGCAACTGGTAGAATTGAAGCTGGTGTTATTAACACTGGTGATCCAGTTGATATTATTGGTATGGGTGCTGAAAAACTAAAATCAGTTGTTACTGGTGTTGAGATGTTCAGAAAAATTCTTGATAGAGGTGAAGCTGGTGACAATGCCGGTTTACTTTTAAGAGGGATTGATAAAGATGAGATTACAAGAGGTATGGTAATTGCCAAAACCGGAACTGTAACTCCTCACAAACATTTCAAAGCTGAGGTTTATATCCTAAAGAAAGAAGAAGGTGGACGTCATACTCCATTCCATAACAGATATCGTCCACAATTCTATTTCAGAACCACTGACGTTACTGGTGAAATCATGCTTCCTGAAGGAGTTGAAATGGTTATGCCTGGTGATAACTTAACGATTATTGTTGAGCTAATTGCAGAAATTGCCATGGATAAAGGACTTCGTTTTGCTATCCGTGAAGGTGGTAGAACAGTAGGTGCTGGTCAGGTAACTGAAATTATTGAATAAAAAATATAAAACTTTATGACCGATAAAGGTATTCCGCTTTTGCGGGTACCTTTGTTTGCCATATAAGCAATGTTTAAATAAACGGGTGTAGCTCAATTGGTAGAGTAGTGGTCTCCAAAACCATTGGTTGTGGGTTCAAATCCTACCACCCGTGCAAAAATATTAGATAATGGCTAAATTATTAAAATTCAATTACGTTAAAGATAGCTACGATGAACTAATTCATAAGGTATCTTGGCCAACTTGGAGTGAATTGCAGAATAGCGCAATTGTTGTATCCATTGCTTCCCTTATAATAGCATTTGTTATTTATTTGATGGATATCTCATTTCAAACAATATTAGAAACTTTTTATAGTCTATTCTAATCATTGTTGCATCTAATATTTTATTTGATAATAAATCAATAATAATTCCAGAATTGGTATGAGCGAACAAGTTAAAAAATGGTATGTTGTTCGGGCGATAAGCGGCAAAGAAAAAAAGGTAAAAGAATACCTTGAAAGTGAAATTAGTCGTTTAAACCTAGGTGATTACATATCGCAAATACTAATTCCTACTGAAAAAGTTTATCAGGTTAGGAAGGGAAAAAAGATCAGCAAAGAAAGAAACTATTTTCCTGGTTACGTCCTAATCGAAGCTGTATTAGTTGGAGAAGTACCTCACATTGTTAAAAGTATACCAAATGTGTTGGGATTTTTAGGAACTAAAGGAGAACCAGACCCAATCCGCCAATCCGAAGTTAATAGAATACTTGGAAAAGTGGATGAGTTAGCTGAACAAGGTGAGGAATTTAATGTTCCTTATATTGTTGGTGAAGCGGTTACTGTTATTGATGGCCCTTTCAACAGTTTTAGCGGAATCATTGAAGAGATCAATGAGGAAAAGAAAAAGTTAAAAGTGATGGTGAAGATTTTCGGAAGAAAAACACCCCTAGAACTTGGCTTTATGCAAGTTGAAAAGGAATAATATTATTAAATTTCAGCCCAATTATAAACTCAATAAGTTTAAAACAAAATGGCAAAAGAAGTTAGTGGATTAATTAAACTACAGATTAAAGGTGGTAGTGCAAATCCTTCACCTCCAGTAGGTCCTGCATTAGGAGCGAAAGGTGTGAACATTATGGAGTTTTGCAAGCAGTTTAATGCCCGTACTCAAGATCAGGCTGGCAAAGTCATCCCTGTTATTATTACGGTGTATAAAGACAAATCCTTTGATTTTATTATAAAAACACCTCCTGTAGCAGTACAGATTATGGAGGCCGCTAAAATTAAAAAGGGTTCACCCGAATCAAACATCACTAAAGTTGCAACAATTACCTGGGATCAGGTAACAGCAATTGCAGAAGGAAAAATGGTTGACATGAATGCTTTTACAGTTGAATCGGCAATGAAAATGGTAGCAGGTACTGCACGTAGTATGGGTGTTAAAATAAAAGGACAAGCACCTTTTGCTAAAAACTAAGTGCAGTTGCATTTAGATTATTAGTCAATAATTATTTAAGAGATTAGCAAATGACTAAACTTACAAAAAATAAAAAAGAAGCTTTAGCGAAATACGAAAAGGATGAAATCTATTCTTTAGATAAAGCTATCGAATTAGTTAAGGAAATGACCTTTACAAAATTTGATGCATCTGTGGATATTGATGTTCGCCTTGGAGTAGATCCTAGAAAAGCAAACCAAATGGTTAGAGGAACCGTTACCTTGCCTCACGGTACTGGTAAAGAAATTCGCGTTTTGGTGCTTTGTACACCTGATAAGGAGGAAGAAGCTAAAGCTGCTGGAGCTGATTATTATGGTCTTGATGAGTACGTCGCCAAAATTAAAGGTGGATGGACTGATATTGATGTAGTAATTACCATGCCTAGCGTAATGGCAAAGGTTGGTGCTCTAGGTCGGATTTTAGGACCAAGAGGACTTATGCCAAACCCTAAAACTGGTACTGTAACAATGGATGTTGGAAAAGCAGTTACTGAAGTTAAAGCTGGTAAAATTGATTTTAAAGTTGATAAATTTGGTATTATTCATGCCGCCATTGGAAAAGTTTCTTTTTCA
This sequence comes from Bacteroidales bacterium, assembly GCA_963674935.2. Classification (GTDB taxonomy): domain Bacteria; phylum Bacteroidota; class Bacteroidia; order Bacteroidales. Next base: position 780,386 of record CAXXWZ010000007.1, on the reverse strand, counting down.
CCTGAGCAATTGATTGATAATTCAAAAGAATTTATTAGCACCATTATCAAATTAAAACCAACATCGGCAAAAGGAACTTATGTTAAAAGCATTTTCATGTCTAGTACCATGAGTCCTGGTGTACAAATTGAACCCAAATCAGCAACCTTATAATTGTCTGGTAAATAGAATTTTTAGTTATGACAAGAGAAGAAAAAAATCAGTTTATCGAAACCTTAACACAAGATTTGAATAACAGCAGTTATATTTATTTAGCTGATATATCAGATTTAGATTCGGAAAAGACAACTCTTTTGCGAAGCATGTGTTTTAAGCGAGACATTGAACTGAGGATGGTTAAAAACACCTTGCTTAAATTAGCAATGGAAAAGGCCGACAAAGAATTAGAACCTCTTTACGACGTTCTAAAAGGATCTACCTCATTAATGTTTGCTGAGGCTGGTAATGCACCAGCTAAATTAATTAAAGAGTTCAGAAAAAAGAGCGATCGCCCAATTTTAAAAGGTGCCTACATTGAAGAAATGACCTATACTGGCGACGATCAATTAGATTTCTTAGTTAATATTAAATCTAAAAACGAACTTATCGGCGAAATCATTGGATTACTACAATCTCCTGCGAAGAATGTTATTTCAGCATTACAATCTGGAGGTCAAACTTTATCCGGTGTAATTAAAACATTATCAGAAAGACCTGAATAAACAGGCATTAGAATATTGAAGATTAAATTTTAAAAACAATTAAAAACAAAAATAAAATGGCAGATTTAAAAGCTTTTGCAGAACAATTGGTTAACTTAACAGTAAAAGAAGTTAATGAATTAGCTGGTATTCTTAAAGATGAATATGGAATTGAACCAGCTGCAGCAGCAGTTGCAGTGGCAGCACCAGGTGCAGCTGAAGAAGCAGTAGCAGAAGAACAAACAGCATTCGACGTAATTCTTACCGCAGCAGGACAATCAAAACTTGCAGTTGTAAAATTAGTAAAAGAACTTACTAGCTTAGGTCTAAAAGAATCTAAAGAATTAGTTGATTCTGCACCAAAAGCAATCAAAGAAGGCGTTACTAAAGATGAAGCTGAAGCTCTAAAAACTCAGTTAGAAGAAGCAGGCGCAGAGGTAGAAGTTAAGTAAGTAGTTTGTTATTTACTAAGTGGAGAGATGAAGACTATCTTCTAATTATTTAGTAGAATCACAGTCAGCTTCTGGATTTTGGTAATAAATTAGGCTACTAACCAGCCCGCCTCGGCGGGCTAAAACTTTAAAACCTTGGCAATTCTAAAAACTGAAAGAGTAAACTTCGCATCTACCCGAATTCAGACCGAATACCCTGATTTTCTGGATATTCAATTAAAATCTTTTCAGGATTTTTTCCAGTTGGAAACAAATCCTGAAAATCGTGTTAATGAAGGTTTGTATAAAGTTTTCGCAGAAAACTTTCCGATAACAGATGCAAGAAATAATTTTGTACTTGAATTCCTGGATTATTTTGTTGATCCTCCCAGGTATTCAATAGAAGAATGTATTGAGAGAGGTCTCACTTATAGTGTACCTCTAAAAGCAAAACTTAAGCTTTATTGTACTGATCCTGATCATGAAGATTTTGAAACCATTATTCAGGATGTGTACCTTGGGATGATTCCTTATATGACCCCAAAAGGTACTTTCGTGGTAAATGGAGCCGAAAGAGTTGTTGTTTCTCAATTGCACCGTTCACCTGGTGTATTCTTCGGAACCAACTATCACGCAAACGGATCTCAATTGTTTTCTGCCCGTATTATTCCTTTTAAGGGATCATGGATGGAATTCACAACTGATATTAATAATGTGATGTATGCATACATCGACCGTAAGAAAAAATTACCGGTTACTACATTATTAAGAGCAATTGGATTTGAAAGTGATAAAGACATCCTTGAAATATTTGATTTAGCTGAAACTGTAAAAGTTAGTAAAGCTGGGTTAAAAAGAGTTGTAGGCCGTAAGCTTGCAGCACGTGTTTTAAGGTCGTGGATCGAAGATTTTGTTGATGAAGATACCGGAGAAGTTGTTTCTATCGAAAGAACTGAGGTTATCATCGACAGAGAAACTGAATTAGAAAACAAGCACATCGATTTGATTGTAGATGCAGGAATTAAAACAATTCTTATTCACAAAGATGATGCAAATGCTTCTGATTACAGTATCATTTTCAACACCCTACAAAAAGATACCGCAAACTCTGAAAAAGAAGCTGTTGAATTTATTTATCGACAGTTACGTAATGCTGAACCTCCTGACGAAGAAACTGCCAGAGGAATCATCGATAAACTCTTTTTCTCAGACAAACGTTATGATTTAGGAGATGTTGGACGATATCGAATTAATAAAAAGTTGCAAAACGATACACCTGCCGAAACAAAGGTATTAACCAAAGAAGATATTATTTCTATCATTAAATATCTTATTAATTTGATTAATGCTAAGGCAGATGTTGATGATATTGATCACTTAAGTAATCGTAGGGTAAGAACTGTTGGTGAGCAATTATATTCTCAATTCGGTGTTGGATTGGCCAGAATGGCTCGTACCATCCGAGAGAGAATGAATGTTCGTGACAATGAGGTTTTCACCCCTACCGATCTGATTAATGCAAAAACATTATCATCTGTTATTAATTCTTTCTTCGGAACGAATCAGCTTTCACAATTTATGGATCAAACCAATCCCCTATCTGAAGTTACACACAAACGTCGTGTTTCTGCTTTAGGTCCAGGTGGTTTATCTCGTGAGCGTGCTGGCTTTGAGGTTCGTGATGTTCACTATACGCACTACGGACGACTTTGTACCATTGAAACTCCTGAGGGACCAAATATTGGTTTAATTTCTTCACTTTGTGTATTTGCGAAAATAAATAAACTCGGATTCATCGAAACTCCTTATAGAAATGTAATTGAAGGGAAAATTGAAGGTGGAGTTGAACCTATTTATTTAAGTGCTGAAGAAGAAGAGAAAAAAATCATTGCTCAGGCAAGTACTATTCTTAGAGAAGATGGTTTAACATTTCAAAGAGATAAGGTAAAAGCTAGGTTTTTAGCTGATTATCCAATTATCGAAAAAGAAAAGGTTGACCTTATTGATATCGCCCCTAATCAAATTGCATCGATAGCTGCATCACTTATTCCATTTTTGGAGCATGACGATGCCAACCGTGCATTGATGGGATCAAATATGATGCGTCAGGCTGTGCCTCTATTAAATTCTGAAAGTCCTATTGTTGGAACCGGAATTGAAGGCCAGGTTGTTCGTGATTCACGCGTATTAATTAATGCAGAAGGTGAGGGTACCGTTGAATTTGTTGACTCTGATACTATTAAAATCAGATACGAGAGAACAGATACAGATCGACTTGTTAGTTTCGAAGATGATCTAAAAACTTATACCTTAACTAAATTTACACGTACCAATCAGAATACAAGCATCAATTTACGACCTATTGTTCGAAAAGGTGATAAAGTATCCAAAGGAATGGTTTTATGCGAAGGTTATGCAACCCAAAAGGGTGAGCTTGCTTTGGGAAGAAACCTAATGGTTGCTTTTATGCCTTGGAAAGGATATAATTTTGAGGATGCTATTGTAATTTCTGAACGAGTTGTTAAAGAAGATATCTTTACTTCAGTTCATATTGAAGAATTTACACTTGAAGTTAGAGATACAAAACGTGGAATTGAAGAATTAACAAACGATATTCCAAACGTAAGTGCTGAAGCTACCAAAGATTTAGACGAAAACGGTTTAATAAGAATTGGTGCTGAAGTTAATGAAGGAGATATCCTGATAGGAAAAATTACTCCGAAAGGAGAAAGTGATCCTACACCTGAGGAAAAACTTTTACGTGCAATTTTCGGCGACAAAGCTGGAGATGTGAAGAATGCTTCACTTAAAGCACCACCTTCAATGAAGGGGGTTGTGGTAAATAAAAAGTTATTCTCAAGAGTTATTAAAGACAGAAAATCCAAAGTTCGTGAAAAAGAAATTATTCAGGCCTTGGAAGATGAACATTTAAGAGACGCAGCTGAGTTAAAAGAAAAACTTGTTGAAAAACTTAATGTACTGGTGAGTGGTAAAACTTCGCAAGGAGTTTTTAACAACTACAAAGAGGAAATCATTCCTAAGAAATCAAAATTTACTCAAAAATTATTGATCGCCGTTGATTATGCTAATATCAATCCAAATAAATGGACAACTGATAAGGATAAGAACGATTTGATTAAAACATTGATCAATAATTACAACATTAAACATAAAGAATTACTTGGAGTTTTCAATCGTAAAAGATTTGTAGCAACTGTTGGTGATGACCTTCCAAATGGAATTATTCAGATGGCAAAAGTTTATGTAGCTAAAAAGCGTAAACTTAAAGTTGGAGATAAAATGGCTGGTCGTCATGGTAACAAAGGTATTGTTGCAAAAATTGTACGTGAAGAAGACATGCCATTCCTAGATGATGGTACACCGGTAGATATCGTATTAAATCCGTTGGGAGTTCCTTCAAGGATGAACCTTGGGCAGATTTACGAAACAGTACTTGGTTGGGCTGGTAAAAAAATGGGCGTTAAATTTGCAACTCCTATTTTTGATGGTGCCAGTGTAGATGAAATCAACCGATATTTAACCGATGCTAATTTACCTGAAAATGGGAGAGTATATCTAAATGATGGAGGAACAGGAAAACGATTTGACCAGCCAGCAACGGTAGGTTATATCTATATGCTGAAACTTCACCATATGGTGGATGACAAAATGCACGCTCGTTCAATCGGACCTTATTCACTTATTACGCAACAACCTTTGGGTGGTAAAGCACAGTTTGGTGGTCAGCGATTTGGTGAAATGGAGGTTTGGGCACTTGAAGCATTTGGTGCATCCAACGTTCTCCAGGAAATCCTTACCGTTAAATCGGATGATGTTATCGGGAGGGCTAAAGCTTACGAATCAATTGTTAAAGGTGAAAACATGCCAACTCCTGGCTTGCCTGAGTCTTTTAATGTATTGGTACACGAACTGCAAGGCCTTGGCTTAAAGGTAACATTTGATTAAAAATATTTGCACAAGGGTATTCTAAAATATCCTTGTGCATACACTTTTTGTTCTTTACAAATTCAAATTAAACTCAACATATGGCTTTTCGAAAAGAAAACCCCGGAACTGGAACATTCTCTAAAATGACCATTAGTCTTGCTTCTCCTGAAGCAATTCTTGAAAAATCAAGTGGTGAAGTTCTCAAACCGGAAACCATTAACTATCGTACCTATAAACCTGAACGCGACGGATTGTTCTGTGAAAGAATCTTCGGCCCTGTTAAGGATTGGGAATGTCATTGCGGTAAATACAAAAGAATTCGTTATAAAGGTATTGTTTGTGATCGTTGTGGGGTAGAAGTTACCGAGAAAAAGGTAAGACGTGAACGTATTGGTCACATCCAGCTTGTTGTACCTGTGGCACATATTTGGTTTTTCCGTTCATTACCTAATAAAATAGGTGCTTTGCTTGGTTTACAAACCAAGAAGCTCGACATGATTATTTATTACGAGCGATACATTGTTATCAATGCAGGTATTAAAGCTCCTGAAGGTATCAATTATCTTGATTTTTTAACTGAAGAAGAATATTTCGATATCATCGAAAGTCTTCCAGCCGAAAACCAATACCTCGATGATTCTGATCCTGACAAGTTTATTGCAAAAATGGGTGCTGAAGCAATTCATGATCTTTTGGCCAGACTTGATCTTGATCAAATGTCATTCGATCTTCGTCACAAAGCAAATACCGAAACATCTCAACAACGTAAAGCAGAAGCTTTAAAAAGACTTCAGGTATATGAAGCATTCCGTGATGCCCGAACCAGAATCGAAAACAGACCGGAATGGATGATCGTTAAAGTTGTACCAGTAATTCCGCCAGAATTACGTCCTTTGGTACCTCTTGATGGTGGTCGTTTTGCAACTTCCGATTTAAATGATTTATATCGTCGTGTTATTATTCGTAATAACCGATTAAAACGATTAATTGAAATCAAAGCACCGGATGTAATCATGCGTAATGAAAAACGTATGCTTCAGGAAGCAGTTGATTCATTATTCGATAATTCAAGAAAAGCAAATTCTGTTAAAACAGAATCCAACAGAGCTCTAAAATCATTAAGTGACAGTTTAAAAGGTAAGCAAGGGCGTTTCCGTCAAAACTTACTTGGTAAACGTGTTGATTATTCAGGTCGTTCAGTAATTGTTGTTGGACCAAATTTAAAACTTAATGAGTGTGGTATTCCGAAAGATATGGCTTCTGAATTATTCAAGCCGTTTATCATTCGAAAAATGCTCGAAAGAGGAATTGTTAAAACTGTAAAATCTGCCAAGAAAATTGTTGACCGCAAAGATCCGGTTGTCTGGGATATCCTTGAAAACATTTTGAAAGGTCACCCAATCATGTTAAACCGTGCTCCTACCCTTCACCGTTTAGGAATTCAGGCATTTCAGCCTAAATTAATTGAGGGAAAAGCGATTCAATTACACCCATTGGTTTGTACTGCTTTCAATGCCGACTTTGATGGTGACCAAATGGCTGTTCACGTTCCGTTAGGAAATGCTGCAATTCTGGAAACCCAAATCTTGATGCTTGCATCTCACAATATTCTTAATCCTGCTAATGGTGCACCTATTACAGTGCCATCTCAGGACATGGTTTTGGGGTTATATTATATGACCAAAGGTAGAAAAAACACACCTGAGTATCCTATTAAAGGCGAAGGTTATAAATTTTATTCTCCCGAGGAAGTAATCATTGCTTATAACGAAAACAAAGTTGATCTCCATGCGCTTATTAGTGTAAAAACGAATGATATTGAAAATGGGGTAAAGGTTAATAAACTAATAGAAACAACTGTTGGTAGGGTTTTATTCAATCAGGTTGTTCCGGAAGAATACGGTTATATTAACCAACTCCTAACTAAAAAGGCATTACGAGATATTATTGGTGATGTTGTTAGAAGAACTGGCACTGCCGTTACAACTAAATTTCTTGATGATATTAAACATCTTGGATTTACAATGGCATTCGAAGGTGGTTTATCTTTCAATTTAGGTGATGTATTAATTCCTGAAGAAAAAGTTCAACTCGTTGCAGATGCTAATTTAGAAGTAGAGGAAGTGATGAATAACTATAACATGGGATTCATTACCAATAACGAACGTTATAACCAGATTATTGATATTTGGACACATACCAACTCTCAACTCACCCATACTTTGATGGATCAAATTTCAAAAGACCAACAAGGCTTCAATTCAGTATATATGATGCTGGATTCTGGAGCTAGGGGATCAAAAGAACAGATTCGTCAGTTATCAGGAATGAGGGGATTGATGGCCAAACCTCAAAAATCAGGTGCAACCGGAGGTGAAATTATTGAGAATCCAATTCTTTCAAACTTTAAAGAAGGTCTTTCAGTTCTTGAGTATTTTATTTCAACTCACGGTGCTCGTAAGGGTTTAGCTGATACAGCGCTTAAAACTGCTGATGCTGGTTACTTAACCAGACGTTTGGTTGATGTTGCTCAAGATGTTATCATTTCCGAAGAAGATTGTGGAACTTTAAGAGGTTTAACAACTGCTGCGCTGAAGAAAAGTGAAGAGGTTGTTGAATCATTATATGACCGAATTTTAGGAAGAACAACAGTACATGATATTTTTCATCCAATAACTGAAGAGTTAATTATCAAATCGGGTGAGGAACTAACTGAAGATATAAGTCGTTTAATTGATGAATCTCCTATTGAAGCAGTTGAAATTCGTTCGGTACTTACCTGCGAATCAAAACATGGTGTTTGTGCAAAATGCTATGGTCGTAACCTTGCTTCAGGCCGAATGGTTCAAAGAGGAGAATCTGTTGGAGTAATTGCTGCTCAATCAATTGGTGAACCAGGAACCCAGTTAACACTTCGTACATTCCACGTTGGGGGTACTGCATCTAATGTTGCCATTTTATCAAAAATTGAAGCAAAATTTGATGGTATTCTTGAAATTGATGAATTACGCTCAGTTGAATATAAAAACGAAGCCGGAGAAAAATACGATATCGTAGTTGGACGATCAGCAGAAATGCGAATATTAGATAAGAAAACACAAATCGTTTTAACCTCTGGTAACATCCCTTACGGATCTTCATTGATGGTTAAAAGTGGAATAGATATCAAAAAAGGAACTTTAATTAGTTCTTGGGATCCATACAATGCTGTAATCTTAACTGATGTAAATGGTAAAACCGTATTTAATAATATCATTGAAGGTTTAACTTATCGTGTTGAATCGGATGAGCAAACGGGTTATCAAGACAAAGTAGTTATTGAATCGCGTTCTAAATCTAAAAATCCAAACATCTCTATCCTTAATGCTGATGGAGTTGAAATCAGATCTTATGATATTCCTGTTGGATCTCACATCATTGTTAGCGAAAATGCCAAAGTTAAAGCTGGTGAAGTTCTTGTTAAAATTCCTCGAGCCATTGGAAAATCTGGTGATATCACAGGTGGTCTTCCAAGGGTAACTGAGTTATTTGAAGCTCGTAATCCTTCCGACCCAGCTGTTGTATCTGAAATTGATGGTGTAGTAAGCTTTGGTAAAAAACTTAAACGTGGAAATCGTGAAGTTATAATCACTTCAAAAACAGGTGAAGAAAAGAGATATCTTATTTCTACCAGTAAACAAATCCTTGCTCAGGAAAACGATTATGTAAAAGCCGGAACTCCATTATCAGAAGGTGTTATGACACCTGCTGACATCCTTGCAATTAAAGGACCTATGAAAGTTCAAGAATATATCGTAAACGAAATCCAGGAAGTTTATCGATTACAAGGTGTGAAAATTAACGATAAGCATTTCGAGGTCATCGTACGTCAAATGATGCGTAAAGTGGAAGTTGCAGACCCAGGCGACACTAAATTCCTAGAAGGGGAACTCGTTAACAAAATTGCTTTTATGGACGAGAATGATGAAATTTTCGGAAAGAAAGTAGTTGAAGACTCTGGTGAATCTGATAATTTTAAAGCTGGACAAATTGTAAGTGCTCGTAAATTGAGAGATGAGAACTCTATGCTTAAACGTAAGGATAAAGCACTCATTGTTTCAAGAGAAGCTTCTCCGGCAACTGCTCGCCAGGTGCTTCAGGGAATAACACGTGCATCACTACAAACCAATAGTTTTATCTCTGCTGCATCCTTCCAGGAAACAACAAAAGTACTAACTCAAGCTTCAATTATGGCCAAAGCTGACCATTTACTTGGCTTGAAAGAGAATGTAATTGTTGGACATAAAATTCCTGCAGGTACAGGACTTCGTGATTATCAAAAAATAATTACAGGTTCTAGCGAAGAATACGAAGCATTAATGGCAGCGAAAGCTGAAGTTAGTGAAGAATAATAAATAAATCTTTGTTTTATGAATGATCAAAATAATCAAAAACAAATAAACATTGAATTGAGCGAAGAAATTGCTGAAGGTATTTATGCCAATCTGGCAATGATCACTCACTCAAATGCAGAATTTATTGTTGATTTTATTAAAATGATGCCAGGTGTGCCTAAGGCTAAAGTTAAGTCGCGGGTAATTTTAACACCCCAACATGCTAAACGATTGTTGCGTGCACTTCAGGATAATATTTTAAAATTTGAAGCCATTCACGGTAAAATTAAAGAACCCATAGCTGGCGAAGGTGTTCCACCAATTAATTTTGGCGGTCCTACTGCTCAAGCCTAAATAAAAAAAGCTCTCAGAAATCTGAGAGCTTTTTTTTTCTTAATTCTTTAGCTATTTAACGCGACGAGGGTTTAAAACCCTCGTTGCGCTATTTATTTTACTAGTTATCCTTTTTAAAATCGAAAAGAATCAACGCTCCTTCTTTCTCTATACATTCAATAATTTTCTTTTTAAACTTCCAGCAGGTCATTTGGCGGCGATCTAATTTTTTAGCCAAATCATATGTTGAAATTCCCGGCTCCTTACAAACACTAAATGCAATTTCAAAAGCATCAACCAAATCAATTTTACATCGATGAAAGATCGTATGTGCTGTTGCAGATTCTTCCGATTTACATCTTGTACATCTACGTGAAAAATTGGTCTTTCCACTACAATAATTTGTATGGCCACATTTCCGACAAATATAACCATCCGACCATTTTAGTTCAGCCAAATATTGCAAACAGCTGTCTTGGTCTGTAAATTTGTCATTAAACTGACTTAAATCAAGTTGATTTATTAAAACGCTCATATTATGTTGGTTAACTAGGTATTTATCTCTATTCCTTAAATATTTGGAATAGTTATTGATACAAAGTTAAAATAATTAGTGATATTAATGCGCTTTAATATATAATTATTTATATATTTGCATAAAATTTAATAAACATAATAATGAAAAGACTTAATTTAATCGTTTTACTACTTATCGGAATGATAATATTTGGATGTGCTTCAGCCGAAGACAAAAAATCTGAAGAAAGCCAACAATCAGAAACTACAATTAGTGATGATGGAAAAACACATCCTGAACATTTGACATACGCTACTTTTAAAGAAAAGGTATGGGATTTTGAAACAAATCCTCAAGAATGGTCATACTTAGGAACAGAACCCTGTATCATCGACTTTTATGCAGACTGGTGTCAGCCTTGTAAAATGGTTGCGCCTATTATGGAAGAACTTTCTAATGATTATGATGGAAAAATTAAAATTTACAAAGTCGACACTCAAACCGAGAGAGAGTTGGCTTCTATTTTCCAGATCACGGGAATTCCTGCAATTTTGTTTGTACCAAAAAATGGTCAACCGATGAAACAAGCCGGCGCAATGTCAAAAGATTATTACGAAAAAGTTATCAATGAATTTTTATTACCATCAACACAAAGTGGTGGTGCAGCAAGTCAAAAATAAAGTAAACATCATATAACATCACAAAAATGGAACATTTAACAAAACAAGCATTTACAGAAAAAGTTTTTAATTACGAAAAAAATAAAGAGTGGAAATTCGAAGGTGAACTTCCATGTTTGATAGATTTTTATGCAGACTGGTGTGGACCATGTAAAATGGTTGCTCCTATCCTTGAAGAATTATCAAAAGAATATGAAGGTAAAATCAATATTTATAAAGTTGATACCGAAGCTGAACAAGAATTAGCAGGTGCTTTTGGTATTAGAAGTATTCCTTCAATGTTGTTTTGCCCACAAGATGGTCAACCACAAATGGCTCAAGGAGCTTTACCAAAAGATTCACTGAAACAAGCTATCGAAGAAGTTCTTTTAAAAGCGAAAACGGCGAATAACGCGAATTAATTGAATATTTAAGATAGGTTTGAAAAACCGTCTCGTTAAACCGAGACGGTTTTTTTTTATTTTTACATCTCGTTAATTTACCTGGTTTATGGATCAAATTCTACTTAGCACCGCTTACTTTCCTCCTATTGAATATTTTTATTTTATTTCACACTCGGATAAGATATTAATTGAAGGGCATGAGACTTATGCCAAGCAAACCTATCGGAATCGATGCAATATATATGCACCAAATGGATTACAATCACTTACCATCCCTATTATTAAAGTTAATGGCAATCATACCAAGACGAAGGATATTGAAATTTCTGAGCATACTAATTGGAGGCTTCAACATTGGAAATCATTGCGAACTGCATACAATGCATCTGCTTTTTTCATGTATTACAAAGATGAATTATGGAAAGAAATGCAATTTGAGTTGAACAATTTACTTGAATACAATTTGCATTTACTTACTTTTTTAATGAACGAGATCGGTATAAAAACTTCAATTATATTAACAAATTCGTATAAAAATTTAGAAAGCAGCAAAGATCTTCGGACGGTCATCAATCCAAAATATAAAACACCCATTGTCAAAACCACTGAATATTATCAAGTTTATAAACAAAAACACGGATTCATTTCTAACTTAAGTATCCTTGACTTGTTATTTAATGAAGGACCTAATACCTTAAATTACATACAATCACTGAAAATTGGATAATTACTCAGGGTACTCAATCCTAACATGATAAATATTCAAAAGCTTCTTTTTTAAGATCTGCTTTATTTTTGTTATTTCCCTAAAAGTAATATTTGAATCAATAAATTGATCAGCATCAATCTGCTTTCCTATAATATTCTCAACCAAATTACTTAAAGATTCTTCGTTTGGTTCCTTAATGCTTCTCGAAGCAGCTTCCACTGAGTCCGCCATCATTACCACAGCCGTTTCACGACTCATCGGGATTGGACCTGGGTAAGAATACAATTTTTCATCAATTGTATCAGCACTACTGCTATTCATTTTCATATGATAAAAATATTCAACCTTTCTATCCCCTTGATGCGTAACAATAAAATCAATTACTTGTTTCGGTAGCATATATTTTTTTGCCAGTTCTACCCCGCGATGAATGTGATTTACAATTATTTTTACACTTTGATCAGGAGTTAACTTATTATGAGGATTAACACCTGATTGCTGATTTTCTATAAAGTAAACCGGAGAATCCATTTTTCCAATATCGTGGTAAAGCGCACCGGTTCTGGCAAGTAAGGTATTCCCTCCTATTTCAAAAAGAATTTCCTCAGCTAAATTTGCAACCTGCATCGAATGCTGGAACGTACCCGGTGCAACCGATGATAATTCACGGAGCAATTTATTATTTGTATTTGAAAGCTCAATTAAAGTTACGTCAGTAATGAGCCCGAATATTTTTTCAAATAAATAAATTAGTGGATAAGAGAATAAGGTTAAAATGGCACTTCCTGCAAATAACAAAAAGACTTTTAAATCTACTCCCATAAAACTTCCTTCCTGAATAAGACTGAGCCCAAAATAAACAGCCGAATAAGTCAAAAATATCATGAAAGAACTAATAAAAAACTGAGCTCTACGCTGAAGCTGCACAACACTGATTATTGAGATGATACCGGCTATTAGTTGTAGAAATACAAATTCAAAACTATTGGGAACCAAAAATCCAATAATAATGATGGTGATGATATGAACATATAAAGCCGGTCGGGTATCAAAAAATGCTCTGATAATGAGCGGAATAATACAAATAGGCACCAGATAAAGATATCCAACATTATATTTTATAACCAGACTGGTTATAAAAACCATCATGATTACAACCAATAAAATGAGCGCAATTTTAACATTATCAAAGAAAATTTCTCTTCGGAAATAAAGTAAAAAGAAAAACAGCACAATCATTGAAATTGAAATCAAAACAAATTGCCCTAGCAGGATCATGTAGTAGGTAGCAGAAGAACCCAACTGTTGCATATATTCCTGTCGCATCGACTCCAGAATTTGGAATCGCTCGGCTGATACCAGGTCACCTTTTGAAATGATACGTTCTCCAGTTTGAACCATTCCACGTGTAAGTGATAATTTATTTAATTCCTGTAGATTTGCCTCTTCACTCTTAGCCTGATCATATTTAATATTTCTGAAAAGTAAATCTTGAAGGGTTGATAATAATAGTTCTTTATCCAGGTTTGGACTATGAGATATGGCATTTTGTATATATTGATATGCAGTCTGTATTGTAAATACATCTTCAAAACGTTTTTCTTGAGCTGTATTGCCTCTAATCAATACAAACTCTTCCAGCTGATTAATTCCATCAATTTCCTTGTAATTTTCAATGATCCCAACCGAAACGATCGTATCGAATATGATACTGCATCTTGCCCAGTTCAAATTTTTTCGTCTTTCTGCCGTTGGTGTGTCCGGATTCTTTGCATTCCAATTTGCTTCGAATCGTTGATACAATTCCTCCTGTTTCGCAGCCGTAGCTATTTCATCATAAACAAAATAAGATTTTACTTTCGATAATAATTCCTTTCGTTCTTGTTCTAATTCAGCTGCGGGTTTCAGAATTGCAAAATCGTAGGTAGCAATTAAGTCTCGATGCATCCAAGGTCGGCCTCGTTGAAATTCGTATTTAAATTTACCTTCTTTTGGAAAGATGAAAACCAATAAAACAATAGAAATTAAAAATAAAAGTCCTTTAATGATATAGGCTTTCTGAGTTTTCAGAAAAAGAGTAAATGATTTCATAGTAATAATTTAGCTTGAAGTAAATATAACTAAATTGCAGGAGATATTTAATAATTCATTAATTTTAGTATCATAAAAGATCATATGAGTTACGGTGTTTGTGAATATAGTGTAATCCCGGTTAGAAAAGAAGCCAGCCATAAAACCGAGATGGTAACTCAACTTATATTTGGGCAATCATATACGATTCTTGTTAAAAAAAAAGATTGGGTTCAGATTAAAATTACCGACGACAATTATGAAGGTTGGATTGAAGTGAAGCAAGTGAATCAGATTTCAGAACAAGAATTTAAATACGTCACATCTAATAAATATCTTATTTCAACTGATCTGGTTCAGGTAATTACAAACTTAACGACAAATTCAATATTCCCAATTTTGCTCGGAAGTCATATTTATGGCGAAGAAAATAAACCCTTCTTTTTAAATAAGCAAGAATACCAATATAACGGTGCAGTAGCTTCATCCGCACAAAAGAATGATCAGGCAAAAATAATCGAGAACGCCCTGATGTATCATCATGCACCATATTTATGGGGCGGTAAAACCCCCTTTGGAATTGATTGTTCAGGTTTTGTTCAAATGGCTTATCATTTATCAGGAATTAAATTATTAAGAGATGCTTCTCAACAAGCATCACAAGGAGAAACAATTAATTTAATTTCAGATGCTTCACCTGCTGATTTATGTTTTTTTGACAATGAAGAAGGAGAAATTACACATGTAGGGATCCTGTTGCCCCACTCAAAAATTATCCATGCTTCAGGTTGTGTTCGTATCGATTCTATTGATCATCAAGGTATTTATAATTCAAACACACAATCCTATAGTCATAAATTAAGACTTATTAAAAAAATTATTTAAAACTTTTCGCACAAAAAAAATACCCATTCTAAATTAGGATTTTGCTCTTTTTTGATTAATTAAAATACTATTTTTGCACTGATTAATTTCTTCGGGGCAGGGTGATTTGCAAATGCAAAAATTCCCGACCGGCGGTTAAAGTCCGCGACTCTTGCCAAAGGCGAGACTGAACCTGTGAAACTCAGGTACCGACAGTACAGTCT
Source organism: Bacteroidales bacterium (assembly GCA_963674935.2). Lineage (GTDB taxonomy): Bacteria > Bacteroidota > Bacteroidia > Bacteroidales. The sequence goes on along the minus strand of CAXXWZ010000007.1, from coordinate 765,174 downwards.
GGATGAAAGAAGAATATTATCGATTTACTTTTTATTCATATATATGTCTCGCTCAGAGATTTATATTATGTGTATCAATAAATGATAATTCAATGCCCCGAACTTTTATATTGGGGTTTTTTTATGAATTATTAATTTATTGAAGAATGAAAAGAAAAATTTTTACACTTATTTGGGGGCTCACCCTAAGCTTAATTACAACCAACATTTGGGCACAGTTCTCGATTACAGGGAAAATTATTAGTAGTATTGACTCTGAAGGAATTCCGGGTGCAAATATTTATTTATCCAGCGACAGATCAATCGGTACGATTACAGATTATTCAGGAAATTTTAGTTTAGAACTTAAATCCAGACCACAAAAATTAATTGTGAGTTCGCTGGGTTTTAAGATTCAAACGATAGTGCTAGCAGGTGGTTCTGATCATTTAATCGAATTGGGTAATTTATCTCTTGAACCCGAATCAATCGATTTAATTGAAGTTAATATTATCTCTTCGATTGTTACAGACAACAACACACCCGTTTCAGTTTCAAACATAAGATCGGCTGTGATTGAAAAAGAGTTGGGCGATCAAACCTATCCTGAAATCATGAAAAGCATTCCGGGAATTTATGCAACCAGAACCGGTGGCGGTAGCGGCGATGCCAAAGTAAGCTTAAGAGGATTTAAACAAGAAAATGTTGCACTACTCCTCAACGGGATCCCAATTAGTAGCGTTGAAAATGGCCTGGTTTATTGGAACAACTGGATTGGGCTTGCAGAAGCCACTGAAATGATTCAGGTACAAAAAGGAATAGGTGCATCAAAAGTTGCATTAAATTCTATAGGTGGAACCATCAACATTATTACTAAATCTACAAATGCTAAAAAGGGTGGATCTTTCCTTCATTCAATAAGTAGTTATGGTAATAAAAAAAACACCATTAGTTTGTCTTCAGGCCTTTTGGATAATGGATGGGCCATTACGTTCTTGGGCTCACACACTTCTGGCCCCGGCTATGTTGATGCAACCTATGTTGATGCCTGGGCATATTTTTTATCGGCTAGTAAACAATTCAATAAAAATCATAAAATGACTTTTACACTTTTGGGTGCTCCCGAAAAACATGGCCAGCGTAACCTTTTACTCTCAAATGATGAAGTGAAACAGCATGGCATAAAATTCAATAAAGATTGGGGCAGTTACAATGGAAAACTAAACAACATTTCCGAAAATTATTACCACAAACCTCAAGCAAATCTTAACCACTATTGGAAAATTAACGATAAAATGTTTTTGGCAACGTCTGCTTATTTTTCATACGGTTACGGTGGTGGAAAATGGGCTGAATCTTTTAACTACGATCCATCAAATTATATTTACGGCCCATCTATTTTTTCATTCAGAAATGCCAGTCAGCAGATTGATTGGGATGGAATTTATGGTTTAAATACAGGAAATCAGCCCAACTATAACTTGGCTAATGGTGAAAATATAAATGGATATTCAAATATTATCCAAACCGATTTTTTAGCTAGTCATGTTTGGACAGGAATCCTCTCAAGCCTCGATTATCAAATCAATGATAAATTTAAATTTATTGGAGGAATCCATCAACGATACTTTAAATCGAAGCTTCAAGAAAAGGTGAGAGATTTATTAGGCGGTGAATTTTGGATTGATGATTATGCTTGGGCCGTTGATGGTGTGAGTGGCAGAAATCAAATAAAACAAGTGGGAGATGTAACAAAAGTTGATAATGGAGCCATCATCAATTTCACCAATTTATTCAGTCAGATTGAATATGCCAATAAAAATTTTAACAGTTTCATCGCTTCCAGTATTTCATTCACCAGTTACCAGAGAGAAGACAGATATAATTACATCACCGACATCAAAAGCGAAAGCATTAGCAAAGTTGGATTTGATATAAAAGGAGGAATGAGTTATCACCTTAATCCCAAAAACAAAATTTATTTAAACTCTGCTTTCTACTCAAAAGCACCATACTTTAAATTTATTTACGGTAATTTTACTAATGTTCCTTCGCTAAACATCAGCAACGAAAACATTTATTCGATGGAAATTGGATACGGTTTTTTAAATCACAATCAGCGTTTTAGCGTGAACGCTTATTATACAAACTGGCACAACATTTCTTTTCTTTCGAAGGAATATATTTTATTAGAAGATCAATCTCAAACCCGTGCGCTGGTTCGAGGACTTGATGCAATTCATAAAGGAATTGAGATGGAATTTGAGAAAACAATTAGCGAGAAACTTAGTGTTGGTATAATGGCAACTCTTGGTGACTGGAAATGGAAAAATGATGTAGTAGCTGAACTTTTTAATGAGAACAATGCTGTGGTTGATACAACAGAAGTTTATGCAAACGGGCTTTATGTTGGTGATGCACCACAAACACAATTGGGTATTTTTATAAAAAGCAAAATCTTTGATCTTATCGACTTCAGTTTCAATTACACCTATAATGATCGTCTCTATGCTGATTTTGACCCTACTTCACGCTTCAATCCTAACGATCGCGAACAGTCCTATAAACTTCCATCTTTCAGTCTTGTAGATTGCCATTTAGGTTACAACTTTAAATTAGCTGACTACGATATTTTCACAGGTCTGAGTTGTTTCAATTTATTTGATAAAGAATACATGATGCGGGGTGAAGATGGAAGCAATCATAACCTCTCAACATTTCAAGGAAATTGGGGCTTTGGACGAACGTTTAGCTTCAATCTAAAATTTAATTTTTAACAAACATTTTATATTGAATAGAAATAAAAAAGGAGGTCGATGACCTCCTTTTTTATTAAAAAATCGAATTAAATCTCATTTATTGTCTTACATAAGTTCCTCCGGAAAGAATATAATTTATCAATAAATTATGCGATGAACCATCATAAACATAAATGGTAACCGCAAATTTCTGACCTTCTGCCATTCCAGGGTAATTGTGTTTTAAAACAGCATCAATCGCCGCATCCACCTGAACTTCAGTCCAATTAAACAAACTAAAGTTACCATAACTTGCTAAGTTAGAGACCGCACTTTCAAAACCGGAAACACCAGTAAAAGTAGAAACTACATAGGCATAATCTGCTGCCCCAAATTCAAATTTTATGGTATTATCTGGAACCCAATTGGTACCATCATGACCAAATTGTAATGTGGTATTAATTGTAGATTGAAAACCACTCCATGCACCATCAACAACAGTATATAAATTTCCTCGTAATTGAGCTCCACTTGAACTAGAGTAGTAATCATAAATCACGAATAATTCATCGCCAGCTAATGCGTATGGATATTTAATACCTAGGAAAGTAGGAACATAATCATCAGGTGGTATTGTACTACCGAAATTATTATAATATCCAGGCTGTCCATATTCGGTTCCCATTGCATCAAAATCCTCAGCAGTTAAGAGATATGATCCTTCAGGAATGTCCCATTTACTACCAGTCCATGAATAAAATACCTTGTTATAAGTTTTTGCTCCGGTTACAATATCTTCAAGTACATCATTACTCATAATTGATGTCCAGGAACTAGCAACTCGTATTCCATCTATTGTTGCATCGGGGCCACCAAATCCTTGACGAACACCAATTCTTTGTACAATTAAACCAGCATTTCCAGTATTTGTTGCTTCTGGTGTTCCGGGTTCAGATGCAGCAGCGGATGTTAAAACATACAAATTTGCTTCACCACTTGCTATATCGTAAGATGATACAATAAGATAAGTTGTGTTTAAATCAAAAGCTGTAGTACCAAAAGTTAAAGTACTTGAGCTAGCTCCAATACCAAATAAAATTTTACCAGAACCATCATCTTTAGCTCCAACTCTGGCAGAGTAACCATATGCATCATCCATAAAGTGGAAAAAATAAGTTCCAGAACCAACTGTACTTAAATTTACCAAAGCACTAGCATATACTTTTCCTGAAGATATAGTGGCAAATGCGCTATTTACATCTTCAGATCCAGCACTTGTTATCGTCATAGATCCACCTACAGCAGTTGTTGGATAACCTGTCATCGACAAACTAGTAGCAGCATACGCTAATTCATTTGCAGCACCAGAATGATTTGACCAATTTCCAGCAGAAATAGTTGTTAAATCTCCGGCTGTAGCACCATAATCAAGATTTTCTTCAAAATAAACTTTAGAACTAATAATGGTAGGCACCTCAGTATATTGAGTATATTTTACTAATTCTATTTGTCCAGTTTCAGGAGCAGTAATATTTGCCGCAAGAACATCAGGTAAATAATCTGAAGGTGTTACGTCAGGATAAAAACCTTGTACGCTACTTCCACTTGCTGCATAATCAGCTTTAGCCAAAGTGAATACATCAGCATAAGTATAATCGCTTACGCCGGGTGCATTACCAACATATAATTTGTACCCGATTAGAGCTGATGAGCCTTTTCCCCAAACTGGGTATTTGCTTTTTAAGTATGGTGGAAGCATTGATTTAGCATCTGCCAAATTACTAAAGCTTCCATAATTTAAGCCCAATTCATCGTAATCTGCATCGGTGAGTGTGAACTCTGCATTCCCAACAATTGGGGTTACCATAGCGTCTATCTCTTTATTGATATCGCTCATAGGGGTACAAGCTGACGCGAAAAAGAGTCCAAGTACCGCTGCTAAGTATATAATTTTTTTCATCTTATACATCATTTTTTATTAAAAATTAATTTTTGCACTGATATTATAAGTTCTTCCAAACCCATACCATACTAGAGATGTCAAAGCATCATTATTTGCTCCGTCTCTTGCATCAGCAATATACTCAGTATCAAAAACATTATTTACACGTCCGATAATGGTTGCATCATAACCACCAAAATTGAAGCTATACCTTATACTTGCATCAAGAATTCCATAAGCAGGAACTTTCCATGGCGCAGGTAATCCTGCACTTGTTCTTGCATCAGGGTTATAATCTGCATATAAGTCAGCATAATAGTTATAATCGAGTGTAAAATGTGTTCTTTCCATAATTCGATAGTCCATTCCTATAGCTGCAGTTGTTTGGGCAGCATTTGAAACTTTTACATCTTTAATAAATAAGTTAAAAGGATTACCAACAGGAACTTGATCCTCATTATAAATTTGGACATTCTCTATGTCATTATCCCATCTCCAATCTGCTAAAGAAAGCATTCCATAAGCTCTAAATTTTGTTGTGGGTTTATAAGTAACATCAAGTTCAATCCCTTGGTGCAAGGCATTTACTCCAACTAAGTTGGCAAAATATGTAACGCCATCAATTACATTAAAACGAGTTACTGTTCTATCTTTCCACTTAGTGTTATAGACGTTCAAGTTGGCGGTGAATTTTTCACTTCTGTATCCGTATCCAAATTCAACACTAAATACTTTCTGATTAACAGCATCTTGATTAACATGTTCATTATCGTAACCTTGGAAAACCGCATCAAAACCAGCAGCCTTTTCAATATAACCAATATTAGCAAAGAGATTACTTCTTTGACTGAGGTTATAATTTGCTCCACCTTTCACACCAAATCCCATAAAGTTGTATTTGTCTGTTGTTTGCATGGGATCAGAATCTAAGTACTGAAAGAAATCGACTCTTTGATAAGATGTATTTGAAAGGGATGCAGACACAAAGGTGGTTAATTTATCTTTGTTATACTCCAATTGAGTGAATAATCCTTGCCATCCAACTCGTCCATCATTATAATAATTGTATTTATCACCAACTTTTAGTGCTCGATTTGGTGCATTAATATCGTCATCATTATAAATATATGATGCACCTAATAGATCTGTTACTTCGTAATAGTGATGTCCAACATATGTTCTTAAATCAACACCAGCAATAAAATCTAAATTATCATTCAATTTTCTATTAAATGTAGAAAGCAAACCATACCAGCTATGATCGTTATGAGAAGCTCTTAACCATGCACTAGCACCTAAAGGACCATTCTCTATATTTGTATTCACGATATTACCTATATCCATAGGTTGGTCTGGTCCACCAAGTGTAATATTAAACAGGCCGTTGTCACCGCCTCTTCCACCGCCACCACCGGTACCCCAAGAGGCATAAATTGCAGTTGATAGGCTTGATTTTTCATTTATTGTCCAATAGTGGTTTAGTGAAGTTTGAGGCTTGAAATAGAAATTATCTTCAACATTAACAACCTGTCCATCTCTCAATCCCCAATCAGCATTATACCTAGTTCCACTTTCGGCAGCCCTGTAAGTTGATATGAGGTGACTATTTTGTCTTTGTCCGTGTCTTTGCTTAGCACCAAATGAGCTAAGTGATAAGACATGCTTTGAACCAAAGTTCTTTGAGATATTAACGAAGTAATTGAAACCATCGAATTGAGTTCCATCTATATAACCATCTCCCTTTGTTCTGGAACCGGATACAGTCATAGCCCAACCATTATCAGATAATCCGGTTGAAAGTGTTAATCCATATTTTTGGTAGCCAGCATTTCCGGTCGAAGTAAATACACTCCCTCCTTCTTCAACATCAGTTGTTTTGGTAACAACATTTATAGTACCACCAATAGATGGAACCGCAATTTTTGAAGCTCCTAATCCACGTTGTACCTGCATGGTGCGAGTTACGTCAGCTAAACCTGCCCAGTTACTCCAATATACCCTACCGTTTTCCATATCATTAACAGGGGCTCCATTAATCATAACAGCCACGTTCTCTGAATTAAAACCACGAAGATTCACTCTTCCGTCACCAAATCCACCACCCGACTTAGTAGCATATACACCAGGGGTTGATTTTAAGATTTCTGGAAATTCCTGAGAACCCAATTTATTTTCAATTAGATCGGCCGATATCGATGACATGGCTACCGGAGTTTTTCGAGCAATACCAAGAGAGGCAAACACGGTTATTTCATCCAATCCAAATTGATCGCCATCCAATGTTATAGTTCCAAGGTCTACTGTTTGTCCATTGCTAACTGTAACAGCCATTTCCTGGGTAACAAAACCAACAAACTGAATAATTAATGTTTGTTCACCAGCTGGAATCTTAAGGGTAAAGCGTCCATCAAGATCAGTAGTTACTCCTGTTGATGTTCCTTTCAACAGAACAGTTGCCCCAATTAGGGTTTCCTTTGCCGAAGCGTCAGTTACAACACCTTTTACATAGCCTTGAGCAATTAGGCTACTACTAAAAAGCATAAACATAACTGCTACAGCAATACTTTGTAGCATTTTTTTCATAATAAATCGTTTTAGCATAAAATTTAGTTTATTAATTCTTTGTTTCTTTTACAGCAAACAAGATAAAAAAATAAAATCGCAGAAATGTTAAGTGTTAATAAATGTTAATAAAAAAACCACCCATTTATGACGAACAGAACTAGCTGATAATTAGGATTTTTTAAACCATCATTTCAATTCAGTTACACTTCAATTACATTTCTGTTATTTTCAATCAAAGAAACTGCAAGTCAAGAGGTCAGATTATAAGTAAATCCTCACAAATTCTATCAAAATTGTGATAATATTTGTGTCATTTTCATGACTTGATAATGGTTAATATTTATCAAGCCCAAAAGTTAAAAAAACTGAGACTGATTTTTTTCCTAATTTTGCAAGTGACAAAAACATTTTCAAATAATTACTAAAACTAAACAATGAAGGCTCCCCTGCTTTTTGCAATATTCTCAATGCTTTTTTTAAGTACAGTTTTTTCTCAAAACTTAATAATAAATGAAATAGATGCCGATACGCCAAGTACACCAATAAATGATGCTTTAGAGTTTATAGAATTGAAATCCGCAACACCCAATTTTAGTTTAGACGGTTATATCATTGTATTGTACAATGGCAATGGAGACATCAGTTATTATACCATCGATTTAAATGGATATGCTACAGATGCTAACGGAATATTTCTTGTTGGAAACACGGATGTGGAGCCGGGACCATCAATTATTTTCCCTTTAAATACCTTGCAAAATGGTTCGGATGCTGTTGCAATTTATCAAGCCAGTGCTTCAGATTTTCCGATGGGAACACCGGCAACGGGGAACAATTTAATCGATGCACTTGTTTATGATACAGACGATCCTGATGACACCGGATTATTAAGTGTTTTAGGCCAAAGCCAACAAATTAACGAAAACGAGAACGGAAATAAAAACGAACATTCAATTCAAAATAATGGAGACGGCACTTATAGTGTTAAAGAACCAACGCCCGGACAACCTAATGACGGATCAACGGTTGAAACCAAATACAGAATTACCATCTCAGCTTCCAATACCAGTTTTACTGAAGGGGATGAATTTGATATTGTTTTTACTTCAGATGTGGCAATGGATGAAAATCTAGCATTGTCCTTTACACTTATAAATGGAGACTTTAATTCAAATGATTTTACATCAGATAATAATATAACTATATTAAATGGGACAACATCTATATCAACAAGAGTTATCTTAATAAATGATACAGAAACCGAAGGAGATGAATTTTTAAAAGTAAAAATCGTTAATATCCCTGCAGATGTTACGGTGATAAATAACAACTACTCAATTAAAATATTAGATGATGATGTAACAGGAAGTGATTGGGGAACGCCTCTTAATCCGACCTATGGTATGGTCGCCAGCACTGCTAACCTTAATTATTACCGTTCACTTTCCAATCTTCAAGGCCAGGATTTAAAAAATGCCATTCAAAATATTATCGCCGATCCATACACGGTTCGAGCCCAAAACTACGGGGATATTTGGGCGATCTTAAAAGAAGCTGATCAAGATCCATCCAACAGTTTATCTGTTTGGCTCTTGTACTCAGAAGAAGGTCGCGACAAATCATTACAGCAAACGGGAACAACTTCAACAGGGTACTGGAACAGAGAACATATTTATCCCCAATCAAGGGGAGGTTTTTCTGACGGAACTTCCTTTTATTCTGATGGAATTGACCTCTATATGAATACAAGTGCTGATCATATTGAGCATGGACATTCAGATGCTCATTCACTTCGAGCTTCTGATTATACAGAAAACTCAATCCGATCGAATAAAGATTATGGTGAAGAATACAGTGGCCCTCAGGGGAATCATGGAAGCTGGAAAGGAGATGTTGCCAGAAGCATTTTTTTTATGAGCATCCGCTATAATGCACTTGATGTGGTTTCAGGTAATCCTGATAATTATACTGTCGGGCAATTGGGTGATTTAGATTCATTAATCGTATGGCATCGTCAGGATCCACCGGATGATTTTGAAATGAACCGGAACAATATCATTTACAATTGGCAAAAAAACAGGAACCCATTTATCGACCTTCCAGATTTAGCTGAATATTTATGGGGGAATAAGATAGGTGAATATTGGGATTCAAATGTCGGGATTGAAAGTTTAGGGAATACTGAAACTGAAATAATTTTCTACCCCAATCCTGTTAATGATTTTATAAATTTGCGAAATGTTGAGCAAGGTGAATATCAAATTCTTGATTTACAAAGCAATATAATTACCCAGGGAGTATTTGACAATTCTCGTATCGATGCCAGCAAAATTACTCATGGTATGTATTTGCTAATCATTAAAACAGATCGCAAAACACTAACCGCTAAATTTGTTAAGTAACAAATTGTGTTTAATTTAATTTACGAATTCGACATATGAAAAACTTCATTAAAATATCATTCGCTCTTGTTGTAGTCTTACTCTTCTCCTGTAATAACAGAGATAATATTCCTACTCAGAATCAGGAATCTAAGCTAAAAAGCATAGTTATTTTATACACCAACGATGAACATGGATGGCTACAAGCTGATGAAACTTTTGGTGGAGCAGCAGGAATGTTCGAACTATGGAAAACCAAAGAAGGGTACAACGGAGCTGATTCATTTTTAATTGTGAGTGGAGGAGACATGTGGACAGGACCTGCCATTTCAACCTGGTTTCAGGGCGAATCGATGGTTGAAGTAATGAATGAAATGGAATATGATGTTGCTACCATCGGAAATCATGAATTTGATTTTAAAATTGAAGGATTGACCAAAAATATCAGATTGCTTGAATTCCCTTTAATTGCAGCAAACATTCGCGCCAAAAGTACAGGTGAGATACCTTCATTTGCCCAACCCTATATCATTGAAGAAGCCGATGGGGTAAAGGTTGCTTTTATTGGTCTTGCATCTCAGAGCACACCATCAACTACTTTCCCTGCTTTTGTGGCAGATTTTGACTTTATATCTTATGCAGATGCGATTAATGAATATATACCTATCGTAAAAGATTTAGGTGCCGAAGTTATTATTGTTACCGGACACATTGGTGAGTATGAGATGACACAACTGGCACCGGTTGCAAAATCGCTTGGCGTTACTTTAATAACTGGAGGGCATACGCATCAGGTGGTATCGAAATCAGTGAACGGGGTCTCACTCATCGAATCAGGTTCAGGCTTAAAAAATTATTGCAAAGTAGTTATTGAATATAATCAAACAACAAAAATTACAAACGTAATATCTAGTGAGATTGTAAACAATCCGGCTACCAACGCTGTGAGCAATCAGGTAAGTGCAGTTGTTGATAAATGGAAGTTGAAGGCTGAAGAAGACCTATCGTTGGTCATTGGATATTGTGATGAAAATATTGACAAGAATTCAGCAGCCATGCATAACATGGTCGCTGATTCCTGGCTCGAAGCATACCCCAAAGCAGTTATTTCAATGACAAATGCTGGAGGCATCAGGCAAGACATTCTGCCAGGGGATATTACGCTTGCGACTATTGTTGGGTTATTACCATTCACAAACACTTTGTACGAAATTGAACTCACAGGTGCGCAGGTTATTGATTGTATCGGAAATCTTATTATTGGAGGCATGACCACCATTGGAGGGTATAAACTTTTAGATGGAACACCAATTGAAACAAATGAGGTTTACACGGTACTTACAACCGACTATCTATACGCTCAAGAAAACTCAAAATTTGCACTTTACGATCAGAATCCTTACAATACATCAATATCTTATATGCAGCCTACTGTTGACTGGATTCTTTCAAAAAACACCAATACTCAAAAGCCAATCAATGATTATTTGGATCAAATACAGCGGAAACAGTAAGCTAAGAGTTTTAGAATCTGAAACTTATCTAAGCAGAAATTTCTTTTAATAATATTTTTGCATAAAAACCTTGCATTAACCCATAAAAACGCCTTACATTTGTGCGCATAAAACAAAACTATGAACAACAATTTTTATACTTTTTTCTATTTTTATTTTTATCCAAAAGGATAGATGGGAATTTGTATATACTTAAAAAATATAATTTAAAAGTCCCATCATTTTGATGGGACTTTTTTTTTTGAAACAGAACATGCAAACATTCAACACATATTTTAGCTTTTATTTTTACTTCTTTGGTTACCCTGAGGAATGAGCGGATTATGTGTTTTATTTAAATAAATTTTTAACCAATCCGCTCTAAAAGAAGCGGATTTTTTTTTGCATTACAAATATGAAACGAGCATGTTCGTTAAATGTAAACAAGGATGAAAAACTCATATGCGAGTTCCATCCGACCTTATAATAAAATTAATTTACGGATGAAAAAAAATAGGAATTCAAGGGTATTACAATTCATTTCATGAGATAGTGGCCCATCAGTATTTTAAAAACGAAGAAATTGAAATTGTACCCTGTATGACTTTCGAAGGATTGTTTGATGCCATCCACTCCTCTAAAGCAGATTACGGTATAGTAGCTATTGAAAACACCCTTGTGGGTAGTATTTTGGGCAATTATACTTTACTCAGAGAGTCGAATCTTTTTATCCGAGCAGAATATAAACTCAGAGTAAAACATAGTTTGATGGCGCTACCAGGACAAAAGATTGAAAATATAACCGAAGTACATTCGCACCCAATGGCCTTGCAGCAATGTAAAGAATTTTTCAAAAAATATCCTCACATCAAATTAATAAACAGTGATGATACAGCATACAGTGCATATGAAATAAGCCAAAAGCAAATCAAAGGTCGAGGCGCCATTTCGAATGAAATTGCCGCCAAAAGTTTTGGATTAAAACTATTGGCCAGAGGAATCGAAACCAACAAACGAAACTTTACCAGGTTTTTAATTGTAAGCCCGATCGAAGAAAGGAATCAAAAATTTGCTGACAATAATGAAATTAACAAAGCCTCGTGGGTGGTAACACTTTCGCATCGTTCAGGAAGTCTGGCACAACTACTTACTGTTTTAGCGGCCTTCGATATTAGTCTTACAAAAATCCAATCGCTACCACTGGTTGGGCAGGAATGGACTTACCTATTTTATATCGATATGGTTTTTGATAAAAATGAACAATATGAAAGGGCGGTGCAAAGTATTGGTAAATATGTTGAAGATCTCAGAATATTGGGTGAATATCCGGCAGCCGTAACACCAATCGAATCTCAACAAATTAGTTCACTTCATTAAAATTTTATAATGATAATACCGGCAAACAGAGTAAACATTACTAGCGAATACTATTTCTCTACAAAATTAAAGGAGATTGCGAAACGCAATGCAGCGGGTGAAGATATCATCAATTTAGGGATTGGAAATCCTGATCTTTTACCTTCAAACGCAACCATCGAAACTTTACAACAAGAGATCCAAAAGTCAGATGTCCATGGCTATCAACCATACAACGGGATTTCTGAACTAAGAAATGCATACGCGAATTGGTACAAATCAAAATTTAAAGTTGAGCTCGATCCAGAAAGCGAGATCCTGCCACTTATTGGATCAAAAGAAGGTATTTTACACATTTCCTTGGCCTTTCTTAATCCAGAAGACAAGGTGCTAATTCCTGATCCCGGATACCCAACTTATGCAGCTGTTAGTAAAATGATCGGAGCTGAGCCCATGATTTATAAGCTAAAAAGATCATTAAACTGGCTTCCTGATTTAAAAGAATTATCCACTCGCGATTTAAGCAATGTAAAAATGATGTGGATTAATTACCCAAACATGCCAACCGGAGCTCAAATTAAAAAAACTGATTTTATTGAACTCTTAAAATTTGCGCGGGCACATGATATCGTTTTATGCAACGACAATCCTTACAGTTTTATTCTGAATGAAAAACCGATGAGTATTTTATCAATTGCAGGTGCCAAGAATATCGCCATTGAATTAAACTCATTAAGTAAATCGCACAATATGGCGGGATGGAGAATGGGAATGCTGGCATCCAATTCAACTTTTATTCAACACATTTTAAAAATCAAGAGCAATGCTGATTCCGGCATTTACAAACCCTTACAAAAAGCAGCAGTTTCTGCCCTGAACAATCCAGAATCCTGGTATAAAAACCTAAATACGGAATACGCTAAAAGACAAAAAATTGCTCATGAAATGCTGGATATTCTAAAATGCACTTATCAAAAAAGACAGGTCGGAATGTTTGTTTGGGCGTACATACCGAATGCCTTCGAGACCTCTGAATCTTTTTCCGAAAAGCTGTTAAATGACACTGGTGTATATATTACTCCCGGGTTTATTTTTGGTGAAGAAGGGAAAAAGTATATCCGAATTTCATTGAGCAATTCACAAGAAAAATTACAACTCGCAAAAACACGAATCATATCTAATATTAAATTATCATGAATCCAATTATTGAAATTGAAACATTAAAGGTTAACGACCAGGAATTAAAAAGACCACTTTTTATAAATGGCCCATGTAGTGCCGAAACAGAAGAACAGGTGCTCACAACCGCACATGAATTGGCAGCAATGGGTACCAAAGTATTCAGAGCAGGGATTTGGAAACCGCGAACACGACCAGGTTCATTCGAGGGCGTTGGAACAAAAGGATTACCCTGGATGAAAAGAGTAAAAGCCGAAACAGGCATGCTGATCGGCACAGAAGTTGCTACAGCAGTTCATGTTTACGAAGCATTAAAGTATGGATTAGATATGCTTTGGATTGGTGCCAGAACAACAGCAAATCCGTTTGCGGTGCAGGAAATTGCAGAAGCATTAACAGGAGTTGATATTCCAATTTTAATTAAAAACCCCGTTAACCCTGATTTAGATTTATGGATAGGTGCAATTGAAAGAATTAATCGTGCGGGGGTTAAAAAAATTGCTGCCATTCATCGCGGATTTTCAACATACAATAAAGCCAAATACAGAAATGAACCCAATTGGGAAATTCCTATCGATTTAAAACGACGCTTACCTGAACTTCAAATTATTGCCGATCCAAGTCATATTTCGGGAAGACGTGATTTAATCCTTGAGGTATCGCAGCAGGCCATGGACTTGAACTTTGATGGATTGATGATCGAATCTCATATTGATCCTGACAATGCATGGAGTGATGCCGGCCAGCAATTAACCCCTAAAGATTTAAAGAAAGTGTTTGACAAATTAATTATTCGAAGCACCAATAACAATCCAAAAATTAATTACGACCTGGAAGATTTACGAGCTGAGATTGATAAACTTGATATCAGCATGCTAGACATTCTCGGAAAACGGATGCAAGTATCACAAAACATCGGGAAATACAAAAGTGAAAACGATGTGACTATTTTCCAACCAAGCCGATACACCGAAATAATGGAAAAAAGAGTTAAGCAGGCTAATATTAATGGGTTAAGTCGTGAGTTTAGCGAGAAAGTTTTTAAATCAATTCATGAAGAATCTGTGAAACATCAGGAGTTAATCATGAACAAATCAAAGCAATCAAAAAATAAAAAATCCTAATTAAAGTATAATATATAATCAGATGAAAATATTAATTATTGGTGCGGGAAAAATGGGAATTTGGTTATCCGACGCACTTTGCCTTCAACATGAAGTTGCCATTTTTGATAAAGACATGACTAAATTAAGGTATGTTTTTTAATACACAAAGGCTGATTAAAGCTAGAAGAAATTTTCAACGTTTAGCCCTGAATTATATAATTAATTCCGTCGACTTAAAAAATACGATTGCAGCATTTGAAGAAATAATTCCATTTTTTACCCAAAGCATGTATTTTATCGGATATTGCTTCGGTTAAAAAACGGATTAAGAAATTTTTACAAAAACCAGCGGCTTTGATTTCGTTTCAACCCACCCTATGTTTGGGCCTACATTTGCAAGCTTAAATAATTTAAAAAAACCAGCATGCAATTATAATTAAAGAATCCTCAGAAATAGGGAAGAATTTCTTCCATTCATTTTTTTACTTCACTAGGATTAAGCATTCATGAATACACATTTGTTGGGCATGATCAAACCATTGCTTATTCCTTGGCCGTGCCTTTTTCATCCACCATTGTTTTTGCGGCTTTGCATGAGAAAACAGGATGCGCCCGGAACAACTTTCAATAAGCACATGAAAATTGCCGAAGGTTTACTTTCGGGAAGATAATTTCCTGATTTCTGAAATTTTATTTGGACCACACAGTGCTTATCAGTTAGAGCGAATTAAAGATCAGTTAGGTAATTTACTCGATATTATTAAAGAAAAGGATACCGAAAAACTACACCAATATCTGGATGACATCAAAAGGAATATGAATTCTCCTGCAATTTCAACCAAAGAATTAATTGAAGTTGCGATGAATGTTGAAAATGGATTTATCAGCTAAGCGATAAACCTTATCTTTGAGACATGAATTGGGACATGCACCTCAAAGGGTTTAAATCATTTTTAGCGCTCGAAAAGTCTTTATCGAAAAACTCAATTGCTGCCTATACTGCAGATATTGAGAAATTAGCTGCTTATTTTAATGATTCAAACATTGAAATATCTCCTGATAAAGTTAAATATGATGATTTAAAAGGCTTTTTAATATGGATCAATAAGTTGGGTGTAAGTAGCAGTACACAAACCCGAATCATTTCCGGAATTAAAGCCTTTTACAAATATCTTCTGATGGAGGAGATCATCAGTCAAAACCCGACCGAACTACTTGAATCTCCCAGAGTTGGTCGTAAACTACCCGATACTTTAAACGTTGAAGAAGTTGATTTACTCATTAATAGTTTTGATTTAAGCACAGAAAACGGGCAGCGGAATAAGGCCATCATCGAAACGCTTTATAGTTGTGGTTTAAGAGTTACAGAGCTGATAGAATTAAAAATATCCAACTTGCATTTTAAACAAGGTTATATTAAAATTGTTGGCAAGGGAGATAAGGAGCGCCTCACTCCTATTGGTAAAGAAGCGATGAATCAAATTCAGCTTTATGTCGACAATTACAGAAATAAAATTAAAATTCAATCGGGTGAAGGAGATATTCTTTTTCTGAATAATCGAGGCCATAAATTATCGCGGGTCATGATTTTTTTAATCATCAAAAAGCAAATCGAAAAATGTGGATTGAAAAAAAATGTGAGCCCACACACATTAAGACATTCATTTGCCTCACATTTAGTGGACAGAGGAGCAGATTTAAGAGCAGTTCAGGAAATGCTAGGTCACGAATCTATTACCACAACAGAAATTTACACCCACTTAGACAGGAATTATCTAAAACGAGCCATTGAGGATTTTCATCCCAGATCAAGAAAAAACAGAAAACAAGCGTTGTAAGAAATTACAAATCTTCAATTTCACCATGTTCGTTAACCAGTACGCCCCAATTAACGGCAATTAATTCTTTGTTTTCAAAAAAGAAGTCGATTAAACCATCCTCCAGAGATAGTCGATATTCACCATTTTCTTCAGTTTCGGTGTCAATATCCTTAAATCCATTCTTTTTCATTAATTCAATAATCTGCTTCTCATTCATTTTGAAAACCTGTTCACCAAACATGGTTGCATTTGTGTTATCAGTTTCAAAGCAAGAAACAATTGATTTTTCAGCACCCTGACCTTCAATAAATACAGATAAACCAAGATTCCAGTAATTCATAATTACCGTATTAAAATCTTCATCATCCTGGATATTTTCAATGTCTTCGGCATCACCTAATTTTTCAACTACCTTTTCGATGGTAAATCCGAAATCAATTTCTCCGAATCCAATTTTGGGCTTAATATCAAGTGTTAATTTATTCATGTTATTTAATATTTGTTTCTTTATTTAAATGGTGAATTTGGCTCCTTTGCCATGTGATTATAAACCATTTTATCTAGCATTTTTTGGGAAAAACTTATTAATTAAAACTGTCATTTTTCCTTGAGAGGTTAAAACTAATGAATTTTTTCGTTTTTCAATAGCTTTATACATTCTATCCGCAACTTCTTCTGCCGACATCATTTCTGATTCATCCCGTGGCGATTCTCCTTGCTGTGATCCATCACCTCCTAATGCCGTTGTTCTAATATTGGATGAGGTAAATCCCGGGCAGGCAATTAAAACATGTAAGCCCTTTTTCAAATTCTCTATCCGAACCGTTTCCAGAAAACCATGAATGGCAAATTTAGAAGAAGAGTAGCCGGTTCGACCCGGAAGTCCTTTATAACCTGCAATTGATGAAACTGCAACCAATGATCCTTTTGTTGCCTGCAAATGAGGAAGTGCATATTTTGAGCAATAAACCGTACCCCAAAAATTCACATCCATTAACTTTTTAATTACACTCAAATCCAATTCGTCGAAAAGAGCGCGCATCGAAATCCCCGCATTATTAATCAAAACATCAATGCGTCCATATTTGTTTACGGCCTCATTCATTAAGTTTTGACAGTCACCTTCAATGCTAACATCTGTTTTAACAGGAAGAATATTTTTTAAATGATGTGCTTAATTCAGCAACCAGTTCCTTAAGCAAATCAAAATTCCGTGCCCCTACAACCAAGGCCGTTCCAGGCTCAGCAAAACGCATCGCCAGAGCTCTCCCAATTCCCGATGAAGCTCCTGTTATAACTACAACTTTTTTTATCATCTGTTTCACACAAGTTTAGCTGCAAGTATAAATTATTTTTATTAAAGCAGGGCAAGTTTTTATAAACAATTTAATTAACAATTTCAATTAGAGAAAAGAGAGGTTAGACTATAGACATTAGATTCGTGATTGGTGATTCGTGATTGATTGATTCGTGATTGGTTGATTTGTAATTGGTGATTAGTGATTGGTGATTAGTAAAAGACTCTGACGAATAACTACTGACTACTGACTACTGAATTCTGTCTTCTATATTCTGTATTCTACATTCTCAATTCTACTTTTCTAATTTCTTTAAACTATTTTTGTAAAAAAAATAGCATGCTTACGAACAGACAAATATTTTTATCAAATGTGGCAGTTCCCTCTTCTACACCAATGGCACTTGAAATAGTGAAAGCCGAAGGTATATACATGTATGATGATAAAGGAAAAAGATATGTTGATTTGGTTTCAGGGGTTTCAGTTAATAATGTAGGTCATCGTCATCCAAAGGTTATCGAAGCGATCAAAGACCAACTGGATCAATACCTACATTTAATGGTTTATGGAGAATATATTCAGAGCCCACAGGTACAATTAACCAAGTTACTCATAGAAAATTTACCAGAGAATTTGAATTCGGTTTATTTCGTTAATTCAGGAAGCGAAGCTATTGAAGGGGCTTTAAAACTTGCCAAACGTGTTAAGAATAGAAGTCAGATTTTTTCTTTCCACAAAGCCTATCACGGTAGTACTCACGGTGCTTTGAGTGTGTTGGGAAATGAAGAAATGAAAAATGCCTATCGCCCGCTTTTGCCTGATGTGCATTTCTTAGAATTTAATTTGGAAGCCGATTTAAAAAGAATAAATGAACAAACCGCCTGTGTTTTAGTTGAACCCATTCAAGCGGAGGCAGGTATTATTTTGCCGGAAAACAATTATCTACAAAAACTAAAAGCACGCTGTCATGAAGTAGGTGCTTTATTGATTTTTGATGAAGTTCAGATGGCTTTTGGCAGAACAGGGAAATTATTTTCATTTGAAAATTTTGATACTGTTCCGGATATTCTTTGTTTAGCAAAAGGAATGGGTGGAGGAATGCCCATTGGTGCATTTATCGCTTCTAAAGAAATGATGAATACTTTGACGAATAATCCTGCACTTGGCCATATTACAACCTTTGGTGGCCATCCTGTTTGTGCAGCGGCAGGACTTGCCAGCTTAAAGGTAATTTTAGAAGAAAACCTTGCCGAACAAGCTATTGCTAAAGGGGAACTATTTAGAAAATTATTGCATGACCTAAGCGGCGTTGATCACATTCGAGGCATGGGTTTGATGTTGGCAGTAGAATGTGAAACTGAAGAGTTAAACATAAAAATAATTAACAAATTGCTGGAAGCGGGATTAATTGTCGATCAATTTTTGTTTCACAAAAAAGCTTTTCGAATTGCGCCTCCCCTCACAATTACTGACGAACAAATTATCGAGATTTCTAAACTCATTACTAAATGCATCACACAGGCTAGCAAATAATGACCATTTTTAAACTAAGCGACGAACTCATCTTCCCTGATCCCAGTCTTGCCAATGATGACGGTTTACTAGCCGTTGGTGGAGATTTAAGTTTGGAGCGTTTGCTTTTGGCCTATCAGCATGGGATCTTTCCATGGTACGATGATCATTCACCTTTGCTTTGGTGGGCACTTGACCCAAGGATGGTATTACTCCCTGACAATTTCAAAGTTTCAAAAAGTTTACGTCAACTCATCAATAAAAAAACTTTTGAAGTTAGAATAGATCATAATTTTGAAGGAGTAATAAGTAATTGTAAAACTGTAGCTCGAAAAGATCAGGAGTCAACATGGATTACTAATGAAATGAAAAATGCTTACCTTAATCTTTTTAACAATGGCTATGCACATTCTGTTGAAACCTATTTTAACGATGAATTGGTAGGTGGTTTATATGGAGTGGCAATTGGTCAGGTGTTTTTTGGGGAATCAATGTTTCATTTAAAAAGCAATGCTTCAAAAGTTGCTTTTTACTATTTAGTTGAGAAGCTTAAGTCGCTGGATTATAAAATAATCGATGCGCAAATGGAAACGCCATTGGTTAAAAGCCTGGGAGGAGAATTAATTCCCTTGAAAGATTATCGGAATATTTTAAGCAGCTTAATTGATAAACATAATTTCAAAATAAAATGGTAATAAAGGATGGAAAATAAATTTATGCAACGCGCCATTGAACTCGCACGTTCAAATATCACTAATTTAAAAGGCGGACCCTTTGGCGCCGTTATCGTTAAAGACAATAAAATTATTGGAGAAGGATGCAATTTAGTTGTAGCAGAAAATGACCCGACAGCTCATGCTGAGATCGTTGCGATCAGGGAAGCGTGTAAGTATCTGAGCAGTTTCCAACTGGATGGTTGTGAAATTTATACCAGTTGCGAACCCTGCCCCATGTGCCTGGGTGCCATTTATTGGGCAAGGCCCGAAAAAATATTTTATGCCGCTACACGAGAGCATGCAGAACTTGCAAATTTTGATGATTCTTTTATCTATAAAGAAGTATCTTTGCCCCTAAATCAACGAAAAATACCAAGCGTTCAATTGATGAAAAACGAGGCCGGTGAAGTCTTTAAAGAATGGAACGCACAAAATTTAAAAATTGAATATTAAAATATTATTTGCATTATGAGTTATGAATTAAACGGAAAATTAGTAGAGAAATTTGACACCCAACAGGTTACTGCAACATTTAGAAAAAGAGAATTCGTTATAGAGAAAAAAGAAAATGCTGCCGGCCGAGAATTTATTGAATTAATCAAATTCCAGTTAAATCAGGATCGCTGTGATTTAATGAATGATTTTCAAATTAATGATGAATTAAATGTCAGCTTCAATATTAAAGGCAGAAAATGGGAGAAAGACGGAAAAGTAAGTTACTTTCTTAACCTGGAAGCATGGAAGATTGATAAGGTGGCCGGTGAAAATGCACAAACTCCTCCTCCATCAATGGATGAAATTCCTCCGGAAATGGAAGACGATTTACCTTTTTAATTATGACAAATAGAGCAGCATTGGTATTTGGAGCAAGTGGTTTGGTTGGAACCGAACTGGTTAATTTATTGCTGGCCAATGCTGATTATAATGCTGTTATATCCTACGGAAGAAGCCCAATTTCTGCTAAACATCCAAAACTAAAGCAAGTCCAGGGAAGTTTTGAAGATTTAGATTCCAATCCGGACGTGTTCAATGTTCAGGATCTTTATTGTTGTCTGGGTACAACCATTAAAAAAGCTAAAACGAAGGAGGCTTTCCAAAAAATAGATTTTGAATATGTAAAAAAGATTGCCTCGATTGCATCTGCAAAAGGAGTTTCAAGTTTTGCAGTAGTCTCCTCAATTGGTGCCGATAAAAACTCCGGAAACTTTTACCTTAAAACGAAAGGCGAAATGGAAGAATCTTTAAAAAAATTAAGTTTCGAACGCTTGATTATTTTGCAGCCATCTATATTATTAGGAGAGAGAAAAGAAAAGCGACTTGGCGAGAAAATCGGAAAGCTGTTTATCCAAATTCTTAGCCCAATCCTTTTAGGAAAACTAAAAAAGTATAGAGGTGTGCAGGCTAAACATGTCGCTCAAAAAATGATAGACGCTATTCTTCATAAAAAACCCGGAACATTCGTAATACCATCTGATCAAATTAACAAATCAAGCATTGTCTAATAAAATAAAAGCGCACCTGGCATTAATAACAGGTAATATAATTTACGGATTAAATTATGTAATTGCCAAAGGGATCATGCCTGAATACATCAGTCCGAAAGGTGTTATATTTTGGCGGGTGCTCGGAGCGTTAATCTTTTTCACCATCTACAATTTATTTTGGGGTAAAGAAAAAGTTGACAAAAAAGATTTGTTAAGATTGGCAGCCTGTGGCTTATTTGGTGTGGCCATTAACCAAATTTTATTTTTCGAAGGCTTAAACCTCTCTACCCCTATCAATGCTTCTATATTAATGACAAGTGGCCCCATCATCACCTCCATTTTTGCTTTCTTTTTAATTAGGGAAAGGCTCACCTTTATGAAAGTAACAGGAATTATACTTGGAACTTCAGGAGCAGTTATGATTATTTTGATGAACGGCAATTTTTCACTCAGCTCCGATTTATTTTTGGGCAATCTGTTTTTATTTTTGAATGCGGCTTCTTTTGCCCTGTATTTGGTCATCGCCAAGCCACTAATGATGAAGTACAAAACCATGACCGTTATCAGGTGGGTATTTATTTTCGGAGCACTTTATGCCTTACCGCTTTGTGCCAAACCAGCACTTGAAGTAAACTACCAATTATTTGATTTAAAAGCATGGGCATCCATGTTTTTTATTGTGTTTGCGGTGACCATTCTCGCATACCTTTTGGTGAGCTCATCACTTAAACATGTAAGCCCCATTGTTACCAGCTCTTATATTTACACCCAACCTTTTATCGCCTCCATTGTAGCCATTTTTGTGATGGGCGAACGCCTGACCCTGATCGAAATTAGTTCTGCTTCGCTGATTTTTTTAGGCGTTTATTTTGTAAGCCGACAAAAACGGAAAGCACTTGCCTAAGCGATTTTATCAATATTTTTTTTATATTCGTATTGAAATTCTTTACTGCCCGGCACCGCACATGCTAACAAAAGAGTTTTAACTCCCCTATTATTGAAGGCAATTTCGGTTTTTATTAATCGATGAAATATATAATTCAAGAAAACCTGCACAATACACACCTATTTGGATGTTATTATGCAAGAAATAAACACATAAATGCTAGTTACCAAACATTTTGAAAAAAGACAAAATACGATGACAGATTTAGAATTTAAATTCTTAAAACTTGCTGCAATTGAACAAGTAAAGTATGAAGAAATCAGTAGAATTCTTGGAATCGATAGAATTGAAATTTCAAAATTGTGGGAAGAATTAAAAGAACAAAGAGAATATTTATCAGACTTAAGAAAAATCTGGAAATCAAAATTTGAAAACACAGAAACAACAAAAAGTTTTTGGGAATTTAAGAAATGGCATGAAACATCTGAAAAGAAATGCTATTACTGTGGAATAACTGAAAAACAAATAATTGAACTCTTCCAAAAAAAGAAATTATATACAAAACGAAATCGGGGAAGAAAACTTGAAATAGAGAGATTATTACCAAATGAATCATATGATAATTTAAGAAATCTTGTGTTTTCATATTATTGGTGTAATAATGCAAAAACAGATACTTTTTCGTCCGATGAATTTAAAATAATTGGAAAAGAAATAGGTAAAATTTGGAAAAAACGATTAACAGAATGATAACCGACCAAGAAACCAATTTTGTATATTTTTCAGGACTTTTCAAACAACAGTTTGAACTTGAATATTCTGAAATAACTTCAATTCTTGCAAAGCACGAAATTGGCTTCGATTCTTTACCAAAAACAAAAGATATTTGGTGCAGAGATTACATGCCAATTCAAATTTCAGAAACAGAATTTATTGAATACAGATACGACCCAGATTATTTACAAGCAAAAAAATATAGAAAATTAAAAACGTATCCGGATTTAGTTTGTGATAAAATTGGTTTAAAAACAATAAAATCAGATTTAATAATTGACGGTGGAAATGTTGTTAAATCAAAGAATGGAATAATTCTGACTGATAAAATTATATTAGAAAACAAAGATTTTTATAACCAAAATCAATTAAGAGAAATTCTAAAAGAAACTTTTAAAATCGAGAAAATCACAATAATTCCCTGGGACAAAGAAGATGAAAATGAATATTTCGGACATTCTGATGGAATGGTAAGATTTATTAGTGAAAACAAAGTTTTAATAAATGGATATTTCAAGGAATACAGTGAGAAATTTCAAAATTATTTCTTCGGAGAATTGAAAAATTCGGAACTTGAATTTATCGAATTGAAATTCGATGTGAAAAATCCAAATGAAAAATTGAATTGGGGTTACATCAATTTCTTACAAACTAAAAATGTAATAATAATACCGCAATTTGGAATTGACGAAGATGGGCAAGCATTTGAGCAGTTTGAAAAAATATTTCCAGAGTTTGCAAAGAAAAATAGAATTGAAAAAGTAAATTCAGCAAGAATTATTGAAGGCGGCGGAGTTCTAAATTGTTTGACATGGAATATAAAAAAATAAAAAACGTTTGGTAACAAAATGTAAATGTAATGCGGGTTTCAGCGGGTAATTCAACCGCAGTTCTCCGTTGCAACACCGCCAATTCGTCTATGACTATTGACTGAAAATTTGAAATATTGAATAAACGAATTGGCTCCGTGCGTTATTGAAAGTTTATCACTTTTAATCCCGCACTCCACTTACATAAACCGTAATAAGCCATTTTAAAAAGAATCATGAAACTACTTGACTTAACCGTAAAAAACTTCAGGTCTATTAAAGGAGATGGAATAACAATTTCATTAAAAGAATCTGACATAATCTTCTTATTTGGACAAAACAATTCAGGAAAATCATCTCTCTTAACTGCATATGAATATTTTATAACACCAAACAAAAAAGCAGAATTGAGTGATTTCTTGGGATTTAATCCATGCTTAAATATTGAAATGAAAGCCACTTTCTTAAAAGAAGATGGAGATAATGATGTATTCGAACAAAAAGGATTTAATAAATGGGTAAATGACCAAGGTATAGTCAAATTTCGAAAAACATGGGAATCCGTAAATGTACCTGGGAAGAAAGAAACCTATAATCCAGAAACAAATGAATATATTTCTGATGGTTTTGGAGGACTTGAACAACATTTAACAAAGCATTCGCCTACTCCTATTCGAATTCCTGCTTTTCCTTCCCCAGCTGATTTAACAAAATTCATAAAAGATACTGTTCAGAAAAGTGTTCTAAAAACATTGAAGGATGAGGAGGTTGAAGCTTATGAAAGAGTAATGTCAGAAATAAATGCATTACAAGACAGAATACTTTCAAAAGAAGCTATTACAGCTAAAAGTCAAAATGCAAATGAAAACTTTCGTAAAATATTTCCGAACTTAACTCTTGATATTAGTCCAATTGAAGGGCAAGAATTCAATTTAGCTTCAGCCCTTGAAAAAGAATTCTCTGTAATAATAAAAGACGATAGGTTTCCTGATGCTAAACAAGATTTTACAAATCATGGGCATGGTGTAATTCGCCAAACATTATTTAATTTTTTAGGTATCGTAAAAAATGAATTACCAACAACAAGTGATGATGAAACAAATAGAAAGGATTTTATTATTCTATTCGAAGAACCAGAGGTTTATTTACATCCAAAGTCAATTCGTTTATTAAAGAAAGTTCTCTATGACCTTTGTACAAATTCACCGTTTCAAATAATCTGTGCATCACATAGTCCCTCGTTAATTGATATGTCCAAACCGCATACAACTCTTGTAAGAATGATTAGAGACAGTGAGGCAAATACTAAATTATTTCAAGTTGGGGAGAGTATTTTTTCTGCAACTCAAGAACAAAAAGATAAAGTGCAAATGATTAACAGATTTGACCCAAACGTATGTGAGTCTTTCTTTTCAGATGAAGTAATTTTAGTTGAGGGTGATACAGAAGCAATTGTTGTAAGAGAAATACTCGAAAGAAAATATCCTGAAAAGGATATTTATGTAGTCAATACTGGCTCAAAAAATAACATTCCTTTTTTCCAGAAAATTTTTAATCACTTCAACATCAAACAGCACATTATCCACGATAGTGATACTCGTTATCTATATAATGTATCAACTAATGAACTAAACGAAAAAATATACGTTCGCAAATCTAATCAAGATGGCTCTGACAAAAATAACTCAGCATGGAGTTTAAATGAGTCGATATGGAATGAGTTAATGGATGCAAATGCGAATAGTGAAGAATACGCAAAAAGATATGTTTCCGTATACAACTTTGAGAGTTCTCATGACTATGAATATGATACAACAAAAGGCAAGCCTTTATCTGCATTCGAATATGCAAATCAACTTGACTTAAATGGTAATGAATCTATCCTAAAATTTGTGGATACGATTTGTGGAGCACTTCCCCATGACTTTAAATTCACTCAAGAAGAAATAGATGAAATTGTAATTGAACCTAATTTGTAGTCAATGAATTTGTCGATAATATATAATCAAATAAGTAATTACAAATTAAAATATAACCTATGAAATACTTCTTCATTTTTGGAAACATCTGTTCAATTCTTGGTTTTGTAGCAGCAATCTATCAAATGTCAGGAAAATCAAATTTATCGGCAACTTCAAAGACCTTAATGTTAATATTGGTTGTTCTTTCAATAATATTTTGGCTTTTCTTTTATCTAAAACCCCAAAACAGAATTGCTAATTATATAGAAACACAAACTGATTTCTCTGGGAAATACACCGACAGTCAGAATCAGACAATGGATATTGTTGAAGGTGAATTTGAGGTGAATACAATGAATTGGGGTACAAGTGTTGATTTACCTCCGTTTGAAGAACAGCCAATAGTCCGAATTTTATACTGTATCGATAGGGATACTAAAAATTACCCTAAAATCGTTGAAGTCACTGAAGATTATTTTAAGGTACAAATTGGGAGCAGTACACAAACAGGAAAATGGAAATGGCGTGCACGAGGTAAATTATTACAATCAATGGAAAATGGTGGAAATGAAAACGACTTATAACATTTTGTATAAGTAATGGTAGGTAAAATATTAAATATCAAGGCTTTTAGCCCGCTCAAACTGCGCAGTAGTTTGAGCGAAAATTACCACGCAGTTTGCTGCTACTCATACAATTTGCCGTTATGCTCAATTTAAAGTAAACTTGACATTATGAGTAAAAATCCTGCGAAAACTTTCAATGAATTTGTTTCAATAATTCGAAATAAAAATATTACTGAATTATTTGAAATAAAACAGGAAAAGTTTGATGAATTATTAAGACCTTTTATTGTAAATCCATCAAAAAACGAACATTACTTACAAATAATTTGTTCACTAAAATGGGCCATTTTATTTACAAAGAGGGTATACGAACTTATACATCTACCAAAATTTCTAAAGAATAAAATAATAAAAGAGTCATTTCTCTTACAAGGAATATTTGAAGAATTTGATATTGTTAATAAAATTTCACTAGAAAATGCACAACCATGTGAATTAAACATTGATTTACTTCCTACAAGAATTCTTGAAACACCTGAAGAATGGAAAAACCAAAACTTATTAATTCATTTATTAGAAATTAGAGTCTCTGTCATTCCTGAAAATGATTTAATACCAAATGCTATAGAACTTAGATTAGATATATTAGAAAATGAAGACGTAAAAATTATTGAATCTTTCCCAACAACAGACTTCAGTGATACGGGAGAGTACCAAATTAGTATTTCTGAAGGCGGTAAATTTACTCAAAGAAAAAGTAAAGCAACATCATTTGAACTTGGTGGTGAAGTTGGAAATAAAATTAGAAGCCCTAATCTACTTATTGGAGAAAATCAAACTAAACTTTCAAGTAAATTTAGTACCGGGACAGAAAAAAGCACAGAAGAAGAAAAGAGTGAGTCTTTTGGTTACAATTTTAGATACACTAACAAAGTAATAAAAGTAATATCCTCTGCTGTTGGAAGAAGGGCAAATTGGAAAATACTAAGGACTAATGACAATATCCCAATTGGAGGAATAACATTTTATGTCAGTTGTCTCGTACCAAGTAATATTAATATAATAAAGTCCGAAATTAATCTAGTTACTAATTTAGATTTGTTTGGGGATATTTCGATAATCAAAAATAGTGAAATAGTAATAAGTTCTAGAAATTAAAACTGAGCATAACAACGACTCAAAGTGCATGGTCTCGCCAAAAGCGAGAGTAAAAAAACATCAGCGGTAATATTGAAAACCTAAAATATAATAGTAATTAAATCAACTCTATAATATTTTTTAAATATTGATCATAATTGCTTTTAATTAGAAAAAATCAAACAACTCAAAGTTTTAAACTATGAAAACATTATTCTTCATATTAATAATTCTGCTATTTGCATCTTGCAACAAAAAAGATAAAGAGGCTCCATATGTTGAACTCCCACCAAAAGATTATATGAAAAAAATGATTGTGCCTGACACTTTAAATCCCTATAAAGGCGAATATTATATTCGAGCAGATTTTAAATTAAACGGTTCTTCTGAAAGTAAGGAATTGAAATTTACCGAAACTACACAGAACATGACTGTGTGGAATAATCCTTCGCAACCTAATCTTGGAATGTCGGCACAAGGAATGATTTTATCAGATTCAGAAACACATGAAAAGTTATATGTACATTTTTATTTTAACACAAGTTCAGACACAGCATTTACCTTAGCCTATGCTGATTATTGGTTTGCCAACCCTTGGAGAAACATTGCAGGAATGAATATAGAATATAGTGTACCAGTACCTTATCAAACTGATGAAACCAATTTTGCTTATTTATATTTAGGAGAAAATACAGCAGACAGTTACTGCAATTTAACATATATTGGTAATGACCGAATTAACGGGAGTTTTCATGCTTCTTGGACTGAATGTTGCGGTGGACCTGGAACTTATGATGTTTATGGTGATTTTTCAATCCCCTTAATAAATGTCAAAATTTATGAATCTCCCTGAAATCGAAACTTTACTGGACAATATTATTATCTCAATTTCTAACGAAATGGATTCAAATTACGATCACAATAAAATACCACTGCTTACTTAGGATGTGTATAAGTCATGGCGAAAGAAATCAAAACTTAATCGGTAACCCGCATAAAGGGTTTTCTCGGCGGACACGGACTACGTCCGCAGTCCGCCAGAACTCATACAAAAACCGTTCAGAAAAACTCCAGTAAAGCCCAAATTCATCTGATCATTTTAACCTTCCTTATATGCTAAAACAATAAGCAAACTTGATCAGTAGCTTAAGCAAACACCACAAAACAAAATTATTTTACGCTGTCTTAAACCTTTATTTGCAAGGCTTTTAAGCATGGTGCATAAATTCAGCTGTGACATTTTTAGCGCATGGGTATGTACCTAAAAGACCATTAACCCAATTATTAATTAAAAACAATCGTATTATGAGCATCTCATTTAAAGCAAATCCGAAATTAAATCCTCAGGACAGGACAGCCCCACCCCGTTATTATGCAACAGTGGTGCATAAAGCACAGGTTAATATTGATGAATTATCGGAGTTGATTGCCGATAAATCAACGGTAAGCAGGGCCGACACCTATGCCGTAATTATCTCTATGCTTGAACAAGTGATGAAAGATTTGGCGGCAGGCCGTTCGGTAGTTTTAGGCAAACTTGGCAAGCTTTCAATTAGCGTACAAAGCGAAGGCATGCCCACACCCGAAGAACTCACCTCGGCACAAATAAAAAAGGCTAAAATAATCTATCGTCCCGGTATCGAACTCAGAGACATGCTTAGCACCCTAAAGTATGAAAAGGTGTAACGCTTTATAAAGGCTTCATGCCATCAGTTATTAAAAAGATACGTATCAGTTTGCTCAGAGATACGTATCTTTTTGCTTAGAGATACCTGTCATTTTAAGTATAGATACGTATCTCCTGTAAGCGTATATTTTACGCACCTTACAACGCAGTGTAAAAAAATGATTCAAGTACGCTGTATATAATCCTTGAACACATGGATGCTTGGTTTATCTTTTAGGCGTGAATTTCAGGAGTCAGCATAACAGAAAAGTACTTTTTAAACAATAATATTTTACTTATTAAGTTAGCTTTGTTATGTTCTAAACCAAACAAAACCTAATTAAACCAACACAATCATGAAACAAAAAAACACCTTTATTGGCTGGGCATTCTTGCTAAGCATCATTGTATTATTATTATTGATTGGCGATATTTTGGCTTTAGCCGATATCAATAAAGATTATGTGAGTGCGCAGGTTTTAGAAACGCTCAGCATAACTATTGCAAATCAATTACCCGACTGGACCGCCGCTACACTTGAATGGACGGTATTACAAATAAGCTTTGTGTTAAAGCTGATATTTAGTTTGACAATCATCATCGCTTTAGCTAAAGCAACCAGGCAACTTAAGGCTTAAAAAACTATCCTTTTAGCGATAACCTAACGCCGCAGAGCCAACCCAATGGCAGTCTGCAACAAAATCTGTGCGACTAAAAACTAAGGCATGACCTGTATATACACTTTTGCAATAATGCCAGAATAACTCACATGACAACCATAAAAATAATTTACCACCATAAATGGCGACATTTTTAAATTTTTGGTATAAAGTCATGAATATCTCGCTATAAAACATTAGCTCTTAGCATCCTTGTTAATGCAAATACAAACTTTCTTAGCATAACTACCATTAAAAATTGGTTAAGTATCATTTGGTTATTTAATAAGCCTGAATAAAACTAAATCATATCTCCCTCAAAAACTATGCATTAGGCAATATAAAAAGTCGTAATGCGCTGCTCCCTCTTAATGAAATGAAAATCAAATCATGTGTTATAAATAGCACTTTTAACACATACTAATAAATAATAGGAGGTAAATAAAATGAAAAAATCAAAAAAGCAAAAAATGATGAGCGCCAGCCAGGAATTTGACCTTGCTAAACTCAAAACCCGTGATTCCAAATTAAAAATAAGGTGGGATCATGAGCTGAAAGCACCTGCGCTGATTTCAGGGAATATCGCTGAGTCATTTCATGGTGTTGGTCAGAAAGTAGCAGTGGATGCAGCAAAAGAGTTTTTAGAAGAAAATAAATCGCTCTTTCGCATGAAAGATCCTAAACGCGATCTTTCCTTAATTAACAAAGTAACAGATTCAGCAGGGAATATTTGTGTGGCCATGCAACAAACCCATAATGGTGTTCCTGTTAATGGAGGAACCATTCGTGTACAATTCGCCGAAGACAAAACAATCAATCGTGTTGCAAACAAGTACTTACCTGAAATTAGCATCGAAACTGAGCCAAAGATCAGCTTAAAAGATGCCATCAAATCTGCATTAAAAGATGCGAAACAAGGTAAAGTTGATGCAGATTACGAGCCAAAGCTGAGCATTTACAGATTCAAAAACAAATATTATTTGGTATGGAATATACTCATTGATAACCTGGAAAAGGATAAGTTACTTCAATATTTTGTTAGTGCCATTGATGGAAAAATCATTTTCAAGTATAATGATTTCAGGAATATCGGAACAGGATATTACTCCGGCTCCGGAGGCCTAAATAGCACGCTCGATGCAGGCACCTACAAATTAATTGATAGTACACGTGTGGGAGCAGGTGGGCCCGAAATAAGAACTTGCGATTTAGATGGTACCTCAAGTAATGCAGGCAGTACCAATGTGAGTGAGGACACCAACGATAACTGGAATGACCTCACTACAACTCCAAGAAAAGATAACCAGGGCGCTGAAGTAGATGTCCATCGTTATTTAGGTGAAACTGTTGACTATTACCGAAATACGCATGGCTGGAACAGTTTTGATAATGCAGGCTCTACGATTTATGCAGGTGTTCACAGAGGAACAAACTACGACAATGCATATTATTCTCCTTCTCAAAAGAAATTTTATTTTGGGGATGGAAGTGCAACCCTATCAACTTTTGATTACGTAACTCCAAAAGATGTTGTTGCGCATGAATTTACGCATGCTGTAACGGATCATTCTTCAGGTCTCGATTACTATAACGAATCGGGAGGATTGAATGAAGCATTTTCTGATATTTTTGCAGCTTTTATTGATAGTGATGACACCGATATTGGAGAAGAATGCACGACTCCGGGATTTCCTGGCGATTGCCTCAGAAGAATGTCGAATCCTTCAGATCCGGGAGCGCTTTCGCAAATACCTAATCATGTGCTTGCTGCACTCGATACCATGGGTATTGGTTATTTTAACGGGCAAGATCCTCATGCTGCCTGCGGACCGATGATTTATGCGGCGTATTTTATGCTTCACGGTGGTACGCATCCAAACAGTGCGATTTCGGCAGATGCAATCGGCTATCAAAAAACTGAGAAAATCATGTTCCATGTTCAATCGATTGGATTATTAGGAAATAACAGTGCAACCTTCCTCGAATGTCGGGAAGCTGCTTTGAATGCAGTCGATTCACTCTATAAATTGG
Organism: Bacteroidales bacterium; assembly: GCA_963674935.2. Lineage (GTDB taxonomy): Bacteria > Bacteroidota > Bacteroidia > Bacteroidales. The sequence continues at coordinate 733,116 of CAXXWZ010000007.1, read as the reverse complement.
ATGTTGATTATCTAAAAATTCTTGATTCCGTTAAAAATGCCTTTACTGCTGTAGGTATTGGGCCGGATATTTATGTTCGGGATAGTTTAACTGACGTTGGGACCATTCCTTCATTAGGTACATTATACAGGAGTCCGGATATTATTACCCGCACTGCACAAGTAGCTAATCCTAATGTTACCTTAGGGGATATGACCAATGATGGTTTAGCCGAGAATGTTGAAAAAGGACAAACAAACTATGTGTATATCCGTTTGCAAAATCGGGGTTCGGTAGCAGGTGATGTAACTGTTAATTTGTACTGGTCTTCACCAGGTACTTTTTCTACACCAGCCAGTTGGAATCTGATAGGCTCCATTGCGGTTAATAATGTGCTGCCTGGTGTGGTCAGAATCGAAGAAATCCCTTGGTACGACGCAGATATTCCTTCAATCGGTCATTTTTGCTTAGTTTCAGAACTCGATGACCCCATTGATCCTGCACCGGATAAAACATTAATCACAACAGGATCGATGTATAGTAAATTCATTTCCGAGAGCAATAATTTCGCCTGGAAAAACATTAATGTGGTTGATTTATTACCACTCGGATTGAATGGGTTCGAGTTTTTCATCAATGGGAATAAAAATGAAAAAGCAGAACTAAAATTTGAACTACAGGAACTGCCAAAGGATACAGAGATTTACGTGAGAATTTTACGCAGACTTTGTGAAGGTGCTCAGCTGATCGGTATGAAATTTGACAAAGCAAATACCCGATACGCATATTACATACTTAATGCCGGCGAGATTTGCCAAATGCGTGATGTATCATTTCAGGACAACGATAAATCAGAAGTTCAGCTATATGTGAAAATCCCTGAAAAGTTTAATAAATCCTGCGAAATGGCAGTTGCCCAATTTGTTAATGGCGGCACCACCGGAAGAAACACATGGGTTCTGAATATACTTGATGCCGATGGGTTCGATTTTATTGGTAACAAAAACTCAAAAGAAGTTCATAAAAAAGGATGTATTTGGATAAAGAAAATGTCAAAATCTAACAAAATAGGTTTCAGAACATTAGCGCACTCCCACATGCAAGGTTATGATAATTGCGCCCATTGTATAGGCGAATCAAAAAGATAGAGAGCATTGGGAATATAGATAATCAAATTGAGATAAGGGTTGATATAATTGAACTCGCTATAGGTTTTAAGTTTTTATTGATAATAACTTATAATATAGAATTTAAGCTTATACAACAAATACACTGCAAACAGTTTAACAATCCTTATCTCAATATTTTAAGTGATACGATTTATTATATTTATTGTGATTCTCTTCACTTAGCGGTAACCTAAGGCAGCATATCCAACCCAATGACCATCAGTAGCTATGGCCGTGCGACCAAAACCCAAATCATCAACAGGGATATGCTCACATGTTATACTCGTGGCATAGCCGATAAATTCACCATGTAAGGTTTGGGCATTGTTCAAATAATAGGTCGTCCATAATGTGGTTGGGATACTGTAGCGACCACACCAATACCAGATATATTCATGAAAATCTTCAGGGCTCAAGGTGTACTCACTGAAGCGTGTAATGTTTTCCGGGTTTACCTCACCTTTTAAACAATTCTCAATAATTTCATATTCAAGATCTCGGGCTTTTTGATTACCGGCCTCATCGCTGCCAAAAGGTGCGCGATCGAATCCGCCCCAATCTACATCACCATAATGAGTTGCATCTGTAGTTACAACAACAGCATAATCAATACCCCATTTCCAATTACGTTTATCCGCAACTGCTTTTATGGCATCTGCTAAAGCTTTCCCATTTTCCTCCATTCTATCCAAGCTCATTGCAGGAGCAAGAATTGAAACGATAGAAACATCTCGATTAAAATATTGCAGGTATGGAATCATTGATTCAACTGAGTGTTCAACCTTTTGCAAAGTATCGCTAATGATGGCATGTTCAGCTTTTAATATTTCAAACAACTCCTCCCGAATTGGAGAAACCGGAACATCTTTCCATGGGCCTTGCCAGTGGGTATATGAATCAAAAACCAAGCGATCTTCGATACCCATTGCTGCGGCACGATGTGCTACTCCGATTAAAATCACATTAGGCGCCTTCACATTTTGAAGAACTTCCGGAAATAATTTCCCGACATAAGTATAATCATCATGAGGACAAATGGCCATCTTCCATGGTTCTCCATGGGTTTTAGTCCAGCCCTTTCGATCTATCCGAGCCATCAAACTATCCATTTGCCAAGGGTATTGTGCAAATCCTACCGTATCTTTTTGCGGGCGAATAGTTTTAATCTCTTTTGTTTCATTGGTATTGCTGCAACTCACAATAAAAGCTATTGCCACAAAATAAATAATAGCTGCTAGTTTTTTTTTAAGCTTTGTAATCATGGTTTAAATCTTTAATAAATAAACGGAATCAATCTGTTGGTCTTTTTTATATAATCTCTATAAGTTGAAAAATGCGCTTTTAAGGCTTTTTCTTCATATTCAATTTTTAAAACATAAACAATCAACAAGGTAAGCAAATAGCCTAACCTGACAATGCTAAAATATTCTCCAACCAGCGCAATCATTACCAATAAAGTCGCTGAATACATGGGATGCCTGATAATTTGATAAGGTCCTGAGGTGATGAGTATTCCATCAGGCTTAACTATTGGCCTAATATTTATGTTATTCCATTTTATTTTGTAAAAGGCCCAAAAAACGAGCACAATTCCTAAAATTTCAATGACCAGCCAAAAATTAAAATGATTGAATATTGGTCCGCTAACGAGTAATAGAGCAATAAAGGATAGTTGAAGGAATACCAGTATTTCGGGATAGTATTTTTTCATGAGTATTAAATAACAGGCTAAGTTAAAAAAATCCGGTCAGAAATAAATTTCTGACCGGATTTCCGAATTAATAATGAACCTTTTTATTAAGCAATTTATGAGTAAAACTACAAGAATAAGAGTGCTTTAATAAAAATCACCCTATTCAAATTTGCTTATTTTTTATATAATCTGTAATCCAATCACCAATTTCGCTTGTGCCATATGATTTACCTTCCTTTGCAATTTCTGCAGAAACTATGCCTTCTTCAATCGATTTCTCAACAGCTTCATTAATCAAGTTTGATTCTTTGCTAAGTTTAAAAGAATGATCAAGCATCATCGCAGCTGATAAAATAGTTGCTATGGGATTGGCAATATTTTTTCCGGCCGCTTGCGGATAAGATCCATGGATAGGTTCGAAAAGCGCATTCTCGTCTCCGACTGATGCTGATGGCAAAATTCCCAATGAACCGCTAATTACACTTGATTCATCTGAAAGAATATCTCCAAATAGATTTTCTGTAACCATCACATCGAACTGTTTGGGCCATTGAATAATTTGCATGGCTGCATTATCAACAAACATATATTCCAGTTTTATATCCGGATAATCTTCAGCCATAGCTTGTGCAGTCTCTCTCCATAACCTGGAACTTGCTAAAACATTTGCCTTATCAACAAGCGTTAGTTTTTTACGGCGTTTAGCTGCCATTTCAAAGCCAAGCTTTACAATTCTTTGAATCTCAAATTCAGAATACACACATGTATCATAAGCTGTTTTACCATCTTCTGATCGCCCCTGAGGTTTCCCGAAATAAAGCCCTCCGGTTAATTCGCGCAAACAAACAAAATCAACACCTTCAATGATTTCTCTTTTTAAGGGTGATTTATCAATCAAGGATGGAAAAGTAATTACAGGACGGATATTCGCAAATAATCCCAAACGCTTACGCATTTCAAGCAAGCCCTGTTCTGGTCTTACTTTGGCCTTTGGATCATTATCATATTTCGGATCTCCAATTGCTCCAAAAAGTATGGCATCTGAATTAACACATAATTGATGGGTTTCTTCGGGGTAAGGGTTTCCGGTTTTATCGATGGCAGCCGCACCAACCATTCCATACTGGTAATGGGCTTCATGTTTAAATTTAACATTAATTGCATTGATAACTTTTATGGCTTGCTCAATAATTTCAGGGCCTATTCCATCCCCGGGTAAAACTGCAATATTCAATTTCATATTTTATAATAATTAGGTTGATAACTCTTTCTTGATACTTGATTCTTGATACTCGATACTTGATACTCGATACTTGATACTTGATACTTGATACTTGATACTCGATACTTGATTCTTGATACTCGATACTTGATTCTTGATACTTGATTCTTGATTCTTGATACTCGATACTTGATACTTGATACTCGATACTTGATACTCGATACTTGATACTTGATACTTAATACTTGATACTTAATACTTGATACTTGATACTTAATACTCGATACTTGATTCTTGATACTTGATTCTTGATTCTTAATACTTGATACTTGATACTTGATACTCGATACTTGATTTTTGATACTTGATACTCGATACTTGATTTTTGATACTTGATTCTTGATACTTGATACTTGATACTTGATACTTGATTTTTGATTTGTGTTTCGTGATTTGTGATTATTAACTAAGTGCTAGGTATGCTGCACATTCTTCATTCTGTATTCTAACTACTAACTACTGACTACTGACTACTGTCTTCAACTAAAATCATTCTCGATCACATTCAGCATTTTTTCGGTGGCAACAATGGCCGCAGTTGTTTGATCTGTTTCAAGACCGCGGGTTTTAAATTCCCTATTCAAACGCCAGGTGATTACCGTTTCTACCAAAGCATCTGTTTTTCCACCTGGAGGAATAGAAACCGAATAATCTAATAGCTGAGGAAAGGGTTTATTTAACTTCATATAAATCTTTTTTAAAGAATTCATAAAAGCATCATATTGTCCATCACCCTCTGAGTTAGCTTGATAGTTTTCATCATCGATATTAATTTTTACCGATGCAGATGGTCTTAATCCTTTCGAAAGAGAAATTACATAATTTCTAATTTTTATACGATCGGAAATTGACTTACTTTTCAAAACATCAGCAACGATATAAGGTAAATCATCGATCGTCACCGTTTCTTTTCGATCTGCCAATTCGATAACCTTATCAGTAACTTTTTTTAAAGATTCCGGACCCAAACTCAAACCTAATGCATCAAGATTATTTAACACATTTGATTTACCGGATGTTTTACCTAAAGCATAACTAGTATGCCTTCCAAATCGCTCAGGTATCAATTCATTTTGATACAGATTATCCTTGTTATCCCCATCCGCATGAACACCACTGCATTGTGTAAATACATATTCACCAATCAGTGGTTTGTTTGTAGGAATTCGAATACCAGAGAATGTTTCAACGATACGACTTATTTTATTAAGCTTTTTTTCATCAACAGAGGTATTCATTTTTAACTGATCGCGAACAACCGCAATCACACTTGACAAGGGTGCATTACCCGCTCTTTCGCCTAAACCGTTGATGGTAGTATGAAAACACCTAATTCCAGCTTTTAGTGCCCCAACAATATTTGCAACAGCCAAATCATAATCGTTATGTGCATGAAAATCAAATCTTAAATTTGGATAACGGTCAATCATTATTTTACAAAAACCATAGGCCTCATCCGGATTTAAAATCCCCAGTGTGTCAGGTAGCATGAATCGATCTATATTTGAATCTTTTAACTGATCCACCATTTCAAGCACATAATCCTGAGAATTCCTCATTCCGTTCGACCAATCTTCTAAATAGATATTTACACGAATTCCCATTTTATTCGCATTGATCGTTAATTCTTTAATCTCAGAAAAATGCGCTTCAGGAGTTTTGCGAAGTTGACCAACCAAATGCTTAAGTGAGCCCTTACACAATAAGTTTAACACTTCACCACCCGCATCGTGAATCCAATTTAACGATTCCATTCCATCAACAAATCCCAAGATTTCAATTTTATGATTCAACCCTTCTTTTCGCGCCCAATCGGTAATCCTTTTAACTGCATTAAATTCACCATTTGAAACGCGGGCAGAAGCTACTTCCACCCTATCAACTTTTAAATCCTGTAATAATAGTTTTGTGACTGTTAATTTCTCAGAATCGTTAAAAGATACACCCGTTGTTTGTTCTCCGTCGCGCAAGGTAGTATCCATTATTTGTATTAAATTGTTCATTTTTTTGCTTTTGGCTACAAGCTGTTGGCTTTTAGCAATTAATTAAAAGACATAATAAAATAACCTGTAGTTAGTAGTTAGTAGTTAGAATTCAGTGTTCAGAATTCAAAAGATAAATCCGGAACATCATTATTCAATAATCATTTGTTAAAAAGCTGCTGCCCGCTCTTGTTCGTACTTTTCTATATCAGCTAGCATATTTTGCAGGTAAGAAAAATCATCATATCCGTTTAACAAACACTCTTTTTTATAGCTATTAATTTCAAATTGAACTTCAAAATCCCGCTCGGGCACAGCCAAAGATTGCTCCTGAAGATCTACTTCAAAAACGGTAGCCGGGTTTTCCTTTACTGATTCCATTAAATCTTCAAATGCTTCGGTGCTAACTTGAATGGGAAGCAAACCATTATTTAATGCATTGTTTTTAAAAATATCGGCAAAATAGCTAGAAACAACTACTCTAAAACCATAATCGTACAATGCCCATGCGGCATGTTCACGACTTGATCCTGAACCAAAATTCTTTCCAGCTAAAAGGATGTTGCCTGAATATTTTTTATTGTTTAATACGAAGGACGTATTTTTACTTTCTCCCTTTTCGTATCTCCAATCACGAAAGAGATTATCACCAAAACCTTTTCTTTCAACCGCCTTCAAAAAACGAGCAGGAATGATCTGATCCGTGTCAATGTTTTCAATTGGTAGCGGAACAGCTTGTGATTTTAAATTTTTAAATTTCTCGAAACTCATCGTTCTTATTTTTCAATTATTATTTTCATTAAGGATTTAAATCAATTCGGCAGGGTTTGTAATAACCCCGGTAATTGCAGCTGCCGCAGCAACTAATGGACTAGCTAATAAAGTTCTCGCTCCGGGACCTTGTCTGCCTTCAAAATTCCGATTTGAGGTTGAGACTGAATATTTGCCAGCAGGAACTTTATCATCATTCATTGCCAAACAAGCTGAACAACCTGGTTGTCGAAAACTAAAACCTGCCTCATTTAAAACCTTTACAATTCCTTCTTTCTCAGCTTGCTTTTCAACTGCTTTTGAGCCGGGAACAATCCAAGCTGTAATGTTATCAGCTTTTTGTTTTCCTTTCACCAATTCGGCAAACATTCTTAAATCTTCGATACGCCCATTGGTGCAACTTCCTACAAATACATAATCAACCTTTTTGCCAATTAACGATTGGCCTTTCTCAAAACCCATGTATCGCAAAGCATTATTGAAACTTTCATCGTTTATATTTTCAGGAATTTTGTCATTAATTTTCATTCCCATTCCAGGATTGGTTCCGTAAGTAATCATTGGAATAATATCAGCAGCATCATAATTGTACTCCATATCAAAAACCGCATTTTCTTCAGTCTTAAGTTCTGACCATTCTTTCAATGCCCTATCCCAGGCTTTTCCTTTAGGTGCATGTTCACGATCTTTTATATAATCAAAAGTAACCTGATCCGGAGCAATTAAGCCTCCCCTGGCACCACATTCGATACTCATATTGCATAAACTCATTCGAGCCTCCATACTCAAGTTCCGAATGGTATCACCTGCAAATTCAATGAAGTAGCCTGTACCTCCACTACTACTTATTTTAGAAATTATATAAAGAATTAGATCCTTTGAAGTAACCGCCTTATTCATTTTTCCATTAATATTGATGCGCATTCTTTTAGGTTTCGTCTGCATTACGCATTGGCTTCCAAAAACCATTTCAACTTCACTGGTTCCAATTCCGAAAGCAACAGCACCCAAAGCTCCATGTGTTGAGGTATGACTATCACCACAAACGATGGTTGTTCCCGGCAAGGTTAATCCTAATTCCGGCCCAATTACATGCACAATTCCAAGGTTTTCATGCTTCAAATCAAATAATTCAATGTTATGATTTTTACAATTTCTTTCAAGTTGTTGAACTTGTGCCCGAGATAACAAATCCTTTATGGGTAAATGCTGATCAATGGTTGGAATATTATGATCCATGGTTGCAATGGTTTTTTCAGGTCGTAAAACTTTCAAACCTCTTTTCTCCAAATTCCCAAAAGCCACAGGGCTTGTAACTTCATGAATAAAATGCTTGTCGATGTACAACACACTTGGTCCATCCTCAATTTTCCGAACCACATGTCTATCCCAAATTTTATCAAATAATGTTTTATTTTCCACTTTAGTCTTTAATTAATTACTATTCACATTTTCAACTTCTTTGACTTCATTTGCCTTCCTTCCATTTGGACTCATTTTATTAATGGCATCTAAGTAAGCTTCAACCGAGGCTGTAATAATATCGGTATTGGCTCCAAATCCATAATAGATTTGACCCTCGTGCAGCACTTGCATATGAACCTTTCCAATGTCATCGCTACCTCGGGTTATGGCCTGAATTAGAAATTCCTGAAGTTTAGTTTTTCGATGAATAATACTTTTTATAGATTTAATGGCCGCATCAACAGGTCCATTTCCGGCTTCAGTAGCTGCAAATTTTTCACCTGCAATATCCAATTTAATAGTAGCCATGGGAACCAAATTCTTTCCGGTAATTACCTGAAGAAAATCAAGTTTGATTCTTCGTTCCTCTTTTTTAACATCCCCGATTAAAAGTGCAACATCATCATCATTAATGTCTTTTTTCTTGTCGGCAAGAGTCAAAAACTCTTCATAAACCTTATCTAGCTTCTCTTTAGTTAACTTAAAACCTAAGATTTCAAGTCGATTTTTTAAAGCTGCCCTGCCACTTCGAGCAGTCAAAACCATTGATGACTCATTGATGCCTACATCAGCAGGATCAATAATTTCATAATTCTCACGGTTTTTAAGTACGCCGTCCTGATGAATTCCACTAGAATGTGCAAATGCATTTCTACCTACAATCGCCTTATTGGGTTGCACGGGCATATTCATTAAACCGGAAACCATGCGACTGGTTTTGTAGATTTTCTTGGTATTGATATTGCACTCCACATTCAGTGTTTTATGACTTTTCAGAATCATAGCGATTTCCTCAAGAGAAGTATTACCGGCTCTCTCACCAATTCCATTAATGGTTACCTCAACCTGACGGGCACCATTTTCAACACCAGCAATGGTGTTTGCAGTAGCTAATCCCAAATCGTTATGGCAATGTGTTGAGATAACAGCACGATGAATTCCATTTACTTTTTCGTATAAGTATTTGATTTTTTCACCGTACTGATTAGGCAAACAATACCCTGTGGTATCAGGAATATTCACAACTGTTGCACCAGCCTTAATCACTGCCTCAACAACTTTAGCAAGATATTCATTCTCCGTTCTACCAGCATCTTCACAATAAAATTCTACATCTTCAACATAACTTTTAGCATATTTTACGGCAGCAATTGCACGCTCTATAATTTCATCCTGATTAGATTTCAGTTTATAATTTATGTGATAAAATGAAGTTCCAATACCTGTATGAATTCGTTTTCGCTTTGCATATTTCAATGAATCGGCTGCGATATCAATATCCTTTTCCACTGCCCGAGTAAGTGCACAAATCGTTGGCCAGGTTACGGCTTTTGAAATTTCCACCACCGAATTAAAATCACCCGGGCTTGAAATCGGAAACCCGGCTTCGATGATATCAACACCGAGTACCTCAAGTGCCTTTGCAACTTCAATTTTTTCAACTGTGTTTAATTGGCACCCCGGAACCTGCTCGCCGTCTCTCAAGGTGGTATCAAATATGTATAATTTATTGTCCATTGTTAATTTGTTTTAAATACCGTGTATTCTTAATCTGATTAATTATTTTCAGGACGTAAGCCTCGAACGACTGATCCTACTCTCCACATTTCACTGTTTTTGAGTTCATCGAGTTCAGCTTCGAGTTTAACACGGTAATCGGGTTTACTATTGGCTTCAATGGTCACTTTAGCTTCATTTGCTGAAGACACTTCTTTGTATAAATCGGAAAAAACAGGTTTGGTTGCATCCCTGAATTTCTTCCACCAGTCCAAAGCACCTCTTTGTGCTGTGGTTGAACAATTGGCATACATCCAGTCCATTCCATTCTCTGCTACAAGCGGCATTAAACTTTGGGTCAATTCTTCAACAGTTTCGTTGAAGGCTTCTGATGGAGAATGACCATTCTCGCGTAAAGTTTCGAATTGAGCAGCAAAAATCCCCTGAATAGCTCCCATTAAAGTTCCTCTTTCACCGGTTAAGTCAGAATAAACCTCTTTCTTGAAAGTTGTTTGGAATAAATATCCGGCACCAACTCCTATTCCAAGTGCTGAAACTCTGTCGAGCGCTTTACCTGTTGCATCCTGACTAATTGCATAACTTGCATTTAAACCTCTGCCTTCTAAAAACATTCTTCGTAAACTTGTTCCGGATCCTTTAGGTGCAATTAAGATTACATCAACATCTGCAGGTGGAACGATTCCTGTTTGTTCGCTGTAAGTAACGCCAAATCCATGAGAGAAATATAGTGCTTTGCCTGTGGTGAGGTGTGATTTTACAGTTGGCCAAAGTGCAATCTGACCAGCATCCGAAAGCAAATACTGAAGTATGGTTCCCTTTTCGCAAGCCTCTTCGATCTCAAATAAATCCTTTCCTGGAGTCCAACCATCTTTAACTGCCTTATCCCAGGTTTTAGAATTCTTACGTTGTCCGACGATTACGTTAAATCCATTGTCTTTTAAATTCAAAGCTTGTCCCGGACCCTGAACACCATATCCAATTACTGCGATTACCTCGTCTTTTAATACTTCTTTTGCTTTACTCAAAGGGAATTCTTCTCTTGTTACGAGGCTTTCCTCAACCTCACCAAATTTCATTGTTGCCATTTTATTTTTATTTTAAATGTTTGATTAATTCTTTTATCTAATATTTTTAGTTGAAGATTACTCATCCGCAACCGCTTCGCGTTTTTCTAATTTTTCGAGATAATTACTCAATAATTCTTTTTTAAGACGTGTAATTGCCACTCGGCCTGAACGAACAAATTGCAGCACTCCAAAAGGTTTCAGATCTTCAAATAATTGTTGTGTTTCATTTTTATGACCCGTTTTCTCAAGTATGGTGTACTCTTTGGTGACTTCAAGGATTCGTGCATTATGCTGTCTGATAATAGTTTCAACATTATTTGATTCCATAAATGATGAAGTTTCAATTTTATACATGGCCATTTCCTGATGTAAAATCTCATTTTCGCGCAGGAAAAATGTGCGCAGAATATCTACCTGTTTCTCTAATTGTTTAACAAGATTTTCTACCGTTGCCAAAGCACACCTTACAACTATCGTGAATTTATAAACCCCTTTAATTGCCGATTCAGAAACGGTTAAACTATCAATATTTAATTTTCTTTTTGTAAAATTGATCGTTATTCGATTAAGCAGACCAATACTATTTTCCGAAAAAACTGTTATTGTAAATTCCTCATTCATTGTTAAAAATTTAATGTCATTTTCAAATTATTTTTCATCTCCAAAAACTACTTTATCAACGGCACTTCCTGCTGGTATCATTGGGAATACATTTCCCTTTGTTTCAACCTTTATTTCAAGGATATAAGGACCATTGCTTTCCCACATTCTTTTTATTGCCGCTACAAGTTCTTCTCTTTCAAAAACTCTTTCGCCTTCAATGCCATAGGAAGAAGCAAGATGAACAAAGTTGGGGCTTGTGATTGCAGTGGATGCATATCGTTTATCAAAAAATAACTCTTGCCACTGTCGAACCATACCGAGATAGTTATTGTTTAGTACAATCATTTTAACAGGTGTTTTATTATAAGCGATGGTACCAAGTTCTTGCATGGTCATTTGAAAACCACCATCACCTGAAACCGAAACCACTTTTCGATGAGGCGCCGCAATCTGAGCACCCATAGCTGCAGGTAATGCATAGCCCATGGTTCCTAATCCTCCGGAAGTGATGAAACTTCTGGTTTGTTTTGATTTGCTATATCTCGAGGCAATCATTTGATGTTGCCCTACGTCAGCAACTACAACTGCAGAACTATCCGAAATATTATTCAAGTGTCGCATCACCTCACCCATTGAAATATCACCTGATTCCGGGTAAAGTTCTTTTAGGATAACTCTTTTGTTTTCTGCTGCGTCAATTACCTTAAAACTATCTCTCCATTCTTTGTGTGAATTTGGGCTAACCAATGCAGTAACTCTGGCTAAGGTGTCTTTAAGATCACCCAAAACCTTCACATCAACTTTGATAATTTTATTTATTTCAGATTTATCAATTTCGAAATGAATTTTTTTTGCATTTGGAGCATAAGCATCAACTTTACCTGTAACCCGATCGTCGAAACGCATACCCAGAGCGATAATCAAATCCGCTTCATTGGTTTTAATGTTTGGCGCTGCATTACCATGCATCCCAAGCATACCCGTATAAAGTTTGTGATCGTTGGGCAAAGCAGATAATCCAAGTAAAGTACTTGCCGCAGGTATTCCTGTTTTTTCAAGAAAAGCCTTCAATTCATTTTCAGCTCCGCTAAGAACGATGCCCTGTCCAAATAAAACGAATGGTTTTTTGGCTTGATCAATTAACTCAACAGCTTCCTCAATATAATGATCTTTGGTAGCCGGAACCGGAATATAACTTCTAATCATTTTACACTTTTCATAATAAAAGTCAACTTCATCAATCATTGCATCTTTTGTGATATCAATCAGAACAGGCCCTGGTCTTCCCGAACGGGCGATATAAAATGCCTTAGCCACAGCTTCGGCAATTTCTTCGGCTTTTGTAATTTGAAAATTCCATTTTGTCACAGGCATCGAAACACCAACAACATCAGTTTCCTGAAAAGCATCAGTTCCCAATAAGTGCGAAAAAACCTGACCTGTAAAACAAACCAAAGGTGTAGAATCCATAAAGGCATCGGCAATTCCTGTTACTAAGTTGGTTGCACCCGGCCCAGAAGTAGCCAGGCAAACACCTACTTCTCCACTTACTCGGGCAAAACCTTGAGCAGCGTGAATGGCACCTTGTTCATGCCTGGTTAAGATATGATGGAGTTGATCTTCATAATCCATTAACTTATCATAAAGTGGCATAATTGCGCCACCCGGATAACCAAAAACGGTATTCACATTTTCGGCCAGCATTGATAAGATAAGCGCATCAGAACCTGTAACTCGTTTATATGTTTTAGTTTTTTGATTTTTTTTGTCAATTGTTATAGTTTCCATTTCATTGATCTTTTAGTTCTATTTTATTGTTGGTTCACTAATTTATTGGGGATTAAAGAATTCTAATTGCACCCTGATCAGCTGATGATACATGGGCAGCATATAATTTTAAAGCCTGACTTATTGCTCTTTTTCTCGTCTCGGGTTGGTAAACACCTTTGTTTTCACCTTCTAATTTTGATTTTCGCTGCGCCAGCACTTTCGCATCAACCATTAAATTGATGCTTCTTTCAGGAATATTGATCTCAATTGGATCATCATTTTCAACTAATGCGATGGTTCCACCGGCAGCAGCCTCAGGCGAAGCATGCCCAATTGACAAACCTGAAGTCCCGCCAGAAAATCTTCCATCTGTAAGTAAAGCACAGGATTTATCAAGTTCTTTAGCTTTAAGGTAAGAGGTTGGATATAACATTTCCTGCATCCCAGGCCCTCCTTTTGGTCCTTCATACCTGATGATTACAACATCACCAGGCTTAACCGTACCGTCAAGTATTCCATCACAAGCAGTATCCTGACATTCAAAAACCCGGGCTATCCCTTTAAATTTCAATACTGACGAATCCACTCCGGCTGTTTTAACAATGCATCCATCTTCGGCAAGATTTCCAAATAAAACTGCTAATCCACCATCGCTACTGTAAGCATGTTCAACCGAACGAATACAACCATTCTTCTCATCTTTATCGAATTCCTTATAGTAATTTTGCTGAGATCCCATTACAAGATTTGGAACACCTGCAGGAGCAGACTTATAAATTTTTTGCTTCTGCTCATTTGGCTGATCACCTAAAATATCCATTTCTTCAAGGGCTTTGCCTAAGGAAGGAAATGAGGCATTGAACACGGAAGCATCCAATAATTTATTCCGATTTAGTTCAGCGAGAATCCGCATCACTCCCCCAGCTCGGTTAACATCTTCGATATGATAGCTGGAACTTGGTGAAACTTTACATAAAACAGGAATTGAACGCGAGAGTTCATCCACGTCTTTCATGGTAAAATCGACTTTGGCTTCGCGTGCAATGGCTAATAGGTGCAAGATTGTATTAGATGAACCGCCCATGGCAATATCCAATTTCATGGCATTTAGAAAGGCAGCACGGGTTCCAATCGATCTTGGTAGGACGCTATCATCTTCATCACGATAGTATTTAAAGGTATTATTGACAATGGTATTTGCGCCGTCTTCAAAAAGCTGTTTTCGATTTACGTGAGTTGCAACTACACTTCCATTACCAGGCAATGAAAGTCCTAAAGCTTCCGTTAAGCAATTCATTGAATTGGCCGTAAACATTCCCGAACAGGAGCCACAAGTTGGGCACGCGTTTTTCTCAATGGCGAAAACATCTTCATCAGAGGTTTCCAAATCAGCCGCCACAACCATTGAATCAACTAGATCAATTGCTTTTCCTTTAAACTTGCCGGCTTCCATCGGACCACCCGATACAAAAACTGCAGGGATATTTAATCGCATGGCCGCCATTAGCATACCCGGTGTTATTTTATCACAATTCGAAATACAAATCATGGCATCAACCTGATGGGCATTGCACATGTATTCTACACTGTCGGCAATTAAATCTCTGGAAGGAAGTGAATACAACATTCCCAAATGCCCCATGGCAATTCCATCATCTACGGCAATGGTATTAAACTCAGGCGCAAAGCAGCCCTGCTTTTCAATGATTTTTTTAACCATCTGCCCCACCTGATGCAAATGTGCATGGCCAGGAACCATTTGGGTAAAAGAATTTACGACGGCAATAATCGGCTTTCCAAATTGTTGCTCTTTCATTCCATTGGCTCGCCAGAGACTTCTTGCGCCTGCCATCTTTCTTCCTTGTGTTGTTGTGTTGCTTCTTAAATTTCTCACTTTAAAATCATAAAAAAAAGCCTCTCTCGTTTTGAGAAAGGCTTTATGTTAATAACATATACTCACCCTTCTCAATTCCTGTATAGAATGAGAATAATCACAATAATGGTAATTATGCTGGATGAGTATTTAAATTTCATTTTCTGTATTTTTTCCTTTTAAACAAAAAAGCCATCCTCTTGATGAGAATGGCTTAAATATTTTTAATAGTTAACAACACATTCTCAACTCGTACACTGCACGAGGATAATAATGAGAATAATAATTATGTTGTTAATTTTTATCATTTTTGTTGTTCTTGTTTGTGCTGCAAATCTAACATCATTTTATAATACAAAACAAATATATTTTACGGTTTTTCAAAACTCTAAATTTTAGGTATTTAAAAAAGACCAATTTGTAATTAAAAGGAAATGATAATTTAGAAATCGTTATCCAGCGCATAAAAAAATAATGAATACGATAAATCGACCTCTCACAAAGCAATATTTAAAGCCCTCTCATCCATTCAGCTCTTAAGTGTCCATTTTCAGGATTTTTCAATACGGTAGTAATTCGATTCACCAATAATTCTTTATCTCTATTTAAAATCCCTTTTAAAACCAAATAGTTTGATGCATGATCGCTCCTATAAACGGTGCTCTCTAATTCTAACTTGTTTATAAAAACACCTAACTCACCAATCAATTCCATGGGATTTAATTGCACAAAATCACCCGTATATCGTTTTTTAAAATGATCGATACCATAAGGCAAACTTAAAACCAGGGTTGACAAATACTCAGGCTGAATTGAATTGATGAGCTTGGCCGATTGAATGGCATGTTGCTGACTATAGACTTTTCCGCCAAGTCCAGTTAAAATCATCACACTTATTTTGATTCCGGCTTTACGTGCTTTTATCAATGCTTCCTCAGTCGACTTAAATGTTTCACCTTTGTTAATTATTTTTAAAACCTCATCATCACCTGACTCAATTCCAATATAGAGAAGCTTTAAGCCAGCCTCTTTAAGTTGTTTTAATTCATCGTCGCTTTTACTCAGAATATCTCGTGCTGAGGCATAAGCCGAAACCCGAATTAGTTTTGGCAAACATTCTTTTAATTTATTCAACACATTCATTAATCGTTCAAAGGATAAAACAAAGGCATTACCATCTGCTAAAAATACTTTTCTAATAGTTGAATTATCCTTGAATAAATCTATTTCTGAAAAAACTTCATCTTCTTTTCTAACACTAAACTTTTTGGAAGTGTACATTTCGCAGAATGCACATTTATTCCAGGAGCAGCCTAGGGTAACCTGAAGGATAAGTGAATAGGCTTCGCTCGGTGGACGAAATAAGGGTTCGTTATAATTTAACATTCTTGAGTTTAGGCGATTGGTAAAAAGATATTTTTATCAAACTTACGAATAAACAGATAATTTATTTGCTATTCGCATTACTAATTTCTTACATTTGTAGCCATCAACTTAATAAAATGGAATCGTGAATACACAATTTTCCAAAGAAATGAATACCGCAAATATGTTTGTAAAGATGTATGGCAAGTTTTGCCGTCACTTATACGAATGTTGGATTCAATAGTATCGCCCCTACCCTCTTTTTTATTTGCTAATTTTTAGTATTTCCATTTACCTATTAACTTATTTATCAAATGTTAGGAATTATTTCAAACATTCAACGATTTACGGTACACGATGGTCCGGGCATCAGGCTAACTGTATTTTTACAAGGTTGTCCGCTTTCCTGCTGGTGGTGCCATAACCCCGAAAGCATCCAGCAGTATAAAATTGAAGATAGTGATGATCATTTAAGATTGAATGTTAAAGAACTCATGCATGAAATTAAAAAGGAATTAATTTTCATGGATGAATCGGGAGGTGGTGTAACTTTTTCGGGTGGGGAACCTATGATACAAGCGCTGTTTCTTGAGCAAATGCTAGATGCTTGCATAGCCGAAGATATCCATACTGCAGTTGATACTTCAGGGCTTGTTTCAACAGACACCTTCGATTCATTAATCGACAAACCGGATTTATTTCTATATGATTTAAAATTAATTAACAATGATTTGCATAAGAAATACACCGGCACTTCAAATATTTTGATCTTAAAAAATCTGGAAACTTTAAATAAATTAAATAAAGCCGTAACAATCAGAATTCCGTTAATTCCAACCATTACTGATACACAAAAAAATTTAGCAGATATTATTGAGCTTTTAAATAAAATGCCAAACATCAAAAACATCAACATACTCCCCTATCATACCATTGCCGCAGGCAAGTATAATAAGCTGAATATGCCAAACAGGATGGAAGGAATAAAAGCCGAAAACGAACAACACAATTTAAAAATTAAAGACCTATTCGCCAATGCAGGTTATAATGTTAGCATTGGTGGTTAACCTATAAAACGATGAACGAAAGAATTAAATTATTAAGAGAAAAAAGTTTAGATGCTGAACCTTACATGTCGCATCAACGTGCATTACTGGTGACTGAATTTTACCAAAGTGAAGAAGCAAAAGATTGCTCTATTCCTGTTCAACGTGCAAAAACTTTTATGCACCTCATGAAAAACAAGAAGATTTGTGTAATGAAAGGTGAATTGATTGTTGGTGAACGAGGTTTATTTCCAAAATCAACGCCTACTTTTCCTGAAATATCTTTGCATTCATTAGATGATTTAGAACAACTTAATAATAGAGAAAAGCAATATTTTATTGTTGACGAAGAAACAAAAAGCATATACAAGAACAAAATAATACCTTATTGGCAAGGCAAGACTATTCGAGAAAAAATGTTTAATAAGCTTTCTAAAAAATGGCAAGAAGCTTACGAAGCAGGTGTATTTACAGAATTTTTAGAACAGCGTGCTCCTGGACATACAGTTCTTGGGAAGCATTCATTTAAAAAAGGATTTATTGATCTTAAGAATGAAATTTTAGAGGCCAAATCAGAATTAGATCTTGAAAATGATGCCAATGCGTTTAATAAAAAGGAAGAACTATTGGCCATGGATATTGCAGCCGATGCCATCATCGAATTCGCTAAACGGCATGCAGAGAAAATTGAAACCATCATTCCTAAAGAAGAAGATGAGCAAAGATTGGCCGAGTTAAAAGAAATGCATCGAATTTGCCTCAGGGTGCCTGCGCATGCGCCGGAAACTTTTTGGGAAGCATTGCAACATTATTGGTTCATTCATCAAGGTGTAATTACAGAATTAAACCCATGGGATTCATTTAATCCGGGCAGATTGGATCAACATCTTTATCCTTTTTATAAAAAAGAAATTGAAGCCGGTACTTTGACGATAGAAAGAGCCAAAGAGCTTCTAATGGCTTTCTGGATAAAATTCAACAATCATCCGGCACCTCCTAAAATGGGAGTTACTGCAAAAGAAAGCAGCACCTATACAGATTTCTCACTAATCAATGTTGGAGGTGTAAATGAAGATGGATCGGATGCCGTGAATGAGCTGTCGTACCTGATTCTAGATGTGATAGAAGAAATGCGTTTATTGCAGCCAAGTTCCATGGTTCAATTAAGCAAAAAAAATCCTGATCGATTTATAAAAAGAGCCATCAAAATCGTTAAAACCGGATTTGGGCAACCATCAATTTTTAATACGGATGCCATTGTGCAGGAACTACTATTCCAGGGGAAATCACTCACCGATGCAAGAAATGGAGGAGCCAGTGGTTGTGTTGAAACAGGAGCTTTTGGAAATGAGAGTTATATTTTAACAGGTTATTTCAATCTTCCCAAAATACTGGAGTTAACCCTCAACAACGGATACGACCCCCGAACTAAAAAGCATATTGGCCTTAAAACCGGAAACCCTGCCGATTTCAAATCTTTTGATGAACTAATGGATGCTTATCAAAAGCAGCTTAATTATTTCATCGACATTAAAATTGAAGGAAATAATCTGATTGAAAAGTTATATGCAAAGAATTTACCGGTTCCATTTCTCTCATTATTAGTTAATGACTGTATTGAGAAAGGTACTGACTACAATGCCGGAGGTGCCCGATATAATACGAATTATATACAAGGTGTAGGTTTAGGTAGCATTACAGATGAACTCACAGCTATTAAATTCCATATCTACGACAAAAAAAACCTTAGCTATGAAGCTGTGCTAAATGCATTAAAAGCCAATTTTGATGGGCATGAAGAATTGAATGACATGCTGTTGAATAAAACTCCCAAATATGGAAATGACGATGATTACGCTGATAATCAAACCAGAAAAGTATTTGATATTTATTTTAATGCGGTTGATTCCCGTCCAAATATGAAAGGTGGGAAATATCGAATTAATATGTTACCCACAACTTCACACATGTATTTTGGGAGCGTGATCGGCGCAATGCCCGATGGCAGAAAATCCGGTGAACCATTATCTGAAGGAATATCACCTGTACAAGGAGCTGACCGAAATGGGCCAACTTCTGTATTAAAATCGGCGGCTAAAATTGATCACATAAAAACCGGAGGTACCCTTTTAAACCAAAAATTCACCCCGCAATTTCTTGCCGACGAGAAAGGCATCACGCAAGTTTCACAATTAGTGAGAAGTTATTTTAAGCTTGATGGACACCATATTCAGTTCAATGTGGTTACAGCAAAAACACTACGTGAGGCTCAAGTTGAACCAAATAAATTTAAGGATTTGATTGTGCGTGTGGCAGGATATAGTGATTATTTTGTTGACTTAACAGAAGAATTACAAAATGAAATAATCAAAAGAACCGAACACGAAAACATGGATTAAATTTGCACGCAACTTACAGATGCCGCTTGAATATTCAGGCGGCATTTTTTTTTGCAAATTAAAATCAAAAATGATAGGGTAAAGCTAAAGCAATCTCTCTTATATTTAAAGCGCTAAAAAATTAAAAAAATCAACAATAAACTATAAATCATGAAAACAAACACTTACACTTATTTAAAAACTGCATTGATAGTTTTTATATTAATGATTGGACTCAGTGCACAATTATTTGCTATTGACAATTCTGTAATAAATAAAAAAGATAAACAAGATATTGACCTTACAACTTATAATGTTTATAAAGGCGAACTTAAAGATGCAACTACAAACGCGTCTCTTGTTTTTGCAACCATTACTGTTGAAGGAGAAAATACAGCTACCATTTCGAATTTGGATGGTGAATTTATATTAAAAATAAGCAAGAAAAGTAAAGCAAAAAATATCATCGTGACTCATTTAGGTTATGAAAACTTTACTTATCCAATCTCAAAATTATCATCAGATAAAAACGTAATAAAGGTTGAGCAAGCTGTTTTAACACTAGGAGAGGTTGCGGTTTATCCTGATTCACCAGAAACTTTAATTAGAATGCTATTAAACAAAGTGAAAGAAAACTACGGTAACAAAGCTTATAACATGACAGGTTTCTATCGAGAATCCATCAAAAAAAGAAATCGCTATGTTGGCCTTTCTGAGGCTGTGGTTAATATTTACAAATCCTCTTACACTGGTTTATCAAACGACCAAGTTCAGATTTACAAAGGAAGAAAAGGAACAGATGTTAGAAAATTAGACACACTAATGTTTAAACTTCAAGGTGGTCCTGCAACAACAATGCTTCTTGATGTAATTAAAAACCCAACTGTGATTTTGGATGCTGACTTATTAAAATATTATGATTTCTCTATAGTTAACATGATCAAAATTGGCTCAAAATTAACTTATGTAATTGAATTCCGTCAAAAAGAAGGTCTTGATTTTCCTTTATACAACGGTAAATATTATGTAGATATTGAAAACTTAGCTTTGACTGCAGCTGATTTTAGTCTAAATATTAACAATCCAGTATTAGCCGCCAGAATGTTTCTTAGAAAGAAGCCGATCGGCGCTAAGGTTACCCCAACGAATGCGCATTACACTGTAAAATATCGAGAGCAAGATGGTGAGTGGTTTTTCAATTATGCAAAAGGTGAAGTTGAATTTAAAGTAAACTGGGATAAGCGACTTCTGAATACCAATTTCACCATCATGTCAGAGATTGCTATAACAGATCGAGATGAAGTTAATATTGAAAGATTTAAAAATAAAGATCAATTTAGAAGAAGAGATGTACTGTCGGACAAAATTGATGCCTTCGCTGATGAAAATTACTGGGGAGAATATAATTTAATTGAACCAGACCAGGCAATTGAAGTAGCAATTAGAAGAATAAAAAGATTATTGCAGAAATAAATTAATATTTTTCTAATATTTCTTTTGGTTTTAATTTTTGGAGGGCAATTTGGGGAGCAAATACTGGCAGGATTTACTCCCAACCCTCCGAAAATTTTTGTAATTTGTAGAAAAAAACAATAATTGAAAACGCAAGACTTAAATAGAATAGAAGCAATTAAGAATGGTGACATAAAAGAATTTGAAATGATGTTCAGAGAATTTTACAAACCCCTCTTAATTCATGCAAACAGATTCTTACAGGATGGTGCCGAGGCAGAAGAGGTTGTTCAAAATTTGTTTTTTCATTTCTGGAAAAACAAGCAGGAAATAAACATAAATGTATCAATCAATTCTTATTTATACAGTGCGGTTAGAAATAATAGCCTTCAAGTTCTTAAACGTCGAAAAATCAAATCAAAATACGAACAATACTTAAAATCAAATTCTGCTAGTTCAATAGAACCAATTGAATATATTAAATACGACGAATTACATACCAAACTCTTTCAAGTAATGAATGATTTGCCTGACAGATGTCAAGAAATATTTAAACTTAACAGATTTCAAGGATTAAAATATCAAGAGATCGCAGATCAACTGGAAATTTCAATAAAAACTGTTGAAGCAAATATGAGTAAAGCATTAAAGCATTTAAGAAAAAATTTAAGTGAATTTACCCTTAGCTCATAATAAAAAACACTAAAATGAATAAGCAAGAAAATACTGAATATTGGGAGCGAATGACAAAATATCTTTCAAATGAACTTAATTTGGATGAGAAATTATTATTCGAGGAATGGGCACAAGAGATTGACAATAAAAATCTGTTAAAAGAAATGAATACAAATATTGAACAATTTGATGAAACGGATTATCTTTTTGAGAAGACTACCGATCAGGCATGGGATGAACTTCATTCAAGAATTAAGCAGGAGGAAAAAGTTGAAATTCCCAATGACAAATACCCATTGTTTAAAACCTTATATCGGGTAGCTGCGGTATCAATAATTGTTTTAGGGTTGAGTTGGATTCTCGTAAATTTAACAGACGACTCACAAACATTAGCCACAGAATTTTCACAAACCGAAATCATACTTCCCGATGGATCTTCGGTTTCGTTAAATGCCAATAGTAAATTAATATATCCAAAAACATTTAAAGGTGACCGTCGTCGAGTAGAATTAATAGGAGAAGCTTACTTCGACATAACCTCAAATCCTGATAAACCATTTATCATTTTTGCAAATAATGCTGAAATAAAAGTTTTAGGAACTGAATTTAATGTGCTTTCGAATAAAGAATTAAATGAAGTTGAGGTTCTGGTTGAAAGTGGTGTTGTAAGTTTATCATCAAAAAATAACACTTCAAAATCTTTATTACTTAAAAAAGGCGATTTTGGTGTTTTTAAGGATAATCTGCTAACCAAAGCTAAAGTCTTAAACCCTAATTATCTTTCATGGAAAACAAAAGTAATGGACTTTAGAAATGAAAATCTTCATTCAGTATTAGATGTTATCAATCACACATATGGCACACAAATTGTTTTGAAAACAGAACCTTTAAAAGATTTGAAATTAACGTCAAAATACGAAAATATTAATCTCGACACGCTACTTCAATCAATTTGCATTGCTTTTGATCTTAAAAAAACCGAAATTAACAACCAAATTATACTAGCAAACAAAGAACATTAAAAATAAAAGTGTTGCATAAGAAAACCCTTATTCTGTCAGTACTGTGTTTATTATTCATCCACTCCTATAGCCAGGATCGGGTTTTATTTAAACCTATTACCGTTATCTTTAACAATGTAAGCATTGATTCAGCGCTCAATATAATCGAAAACGAAATAAACTTTAACTTCACTTACAATTCAGTCTACACATACTCTGAGAAAAAAATTAGAGCACATTTTACTCAGATTCCACTTAGCATTATTCTGGATAGTTTATTCAATAATCCATTTCTAACTTATAAAATTATTGATAAGCAATTGGTAATTTATAAAGAAGAGCCAGAATCTGATAACATCTCTCAATCAATAACTGAAGAAATTAAAGCAATTACAACGCTATCAATTACCGGAAGTATTGTCGACTTACGTTCAAACAACCCAATTCCGTTTGCTGCTGTTGGATTTAAAAATTCCAATGAAGGCACCATTAGCAACCATGATGGAAAATTCATTCTTACTTATGATAGTACATTTCTTAATGACACTTTACTTATAAGTCATCTTGGATATGCCATGTTAACTATTCCTGTGAAGCAACTCGAAACAATTCACACTTATAAACTTCAACAACAATCAATTTCTTTGCAGGAAGTAATAATTAGAAGTACTGATCCTCGCAGTTTAGTCAGACAAGCATTAAATAAAAGATTTGACAATTATGATATGAATCCGTTCATTCATAGGGCTTTTTACCGTGAAACCATCAAACGAAATGATCGCTATATGGTTTATACCGAAGCATTGTTTGATATCTTCAAATCTGCGTATCGTCCAACAATTTTTAATGACCAACTCAAGCTCATTAAACAAAGAAAATTTACCGATGTAAATTCTCGCGATACGGTACTTTTTAAATTACACGGAGGGCTGAGCACAAGTTTATTACTAGATGTTTTGAAACATCCCATCGATTTTCTTGACGAAGACCACATTAACGAATACAATTATTTTGTCAGAGATGTTATTTTAATAGAAAACAAACTTGCATATTTAATTGAGTTTAAACCTCAAAAAGAAACAAATGACATGGCATTTAGGGGAGAGATTTATATCGATCTGAATACAATGGCCATCGTAAAGGTTAATTTCAATTTCACTCGAGAATCAATCAAAAAGCTTAAGAATTCTTTCATTATTAAACAAAGTAAAGCAATTCGAGCGCATCCTATTGAAGCAGAATATGGCATTACCTATAAAAAACATCAAAATGGGCTATACTATATCAATCACATTAAAGGATGCTTAAGACTAAAAGTTAAGAAAAAGAGAAAATTACTAGCTTCTAACTACGAAACTTCTTTTGAAATGATCACAACTGACTTAAACACAGTTGATGTATCTCGATTCTCAAGAAAAGAAACAATTGATAGCAGGCGTGTTTTTAGCGAATTGGGATCCCGATACAATGCTCAATACTGGTTTGACGAGAATTTCATTTTACCTGAAGATGATCTTAGTAAAGCGCTTTTGCGATTAAAGCAGGAAGATTTGTCGATTCAAAACAAATAACAACCTTGATTCATCTTTTTGCTCTCCTTATAAATTCACATCAAAAAAATCTTAATTTTGCCATCATTAATATGAATAGCTTTTACAATGATTAAAACGAGAAGGTCTATTATTACAGGTACTATTGCAATTAGCTTTTCAGCAATGTTATGGGGCTTAGATGGAGTTGTTTTAACACCACGCCTGTTCAATCTGGATGTATTCTATGTTGTTTTCATGCTTCATGCCATTCCATTTGTAATTATGAATTTCTTTTTCTTTAAAGAATATTCAAAAATTAGAATTTTTAGTAAAGCCGATTATTTAACCTTAATTATTATTTCAATTTTCGGAGGAGCTATTGGGACATTAGCGATCGTTAAGGCATTATTTCTGGTTAATTTTGAACAGTTAACTGTTGTAATATTACTACAGAAACTTCAGCCGGTATTTGCCATTTCTTTAGCGGCAATTTTACTCAAAGAAAAACTTAGGAGAAGTTTTCTATTATGGGCCACAATAGCCATTATTTCAGGATATTTTATGACCTTTGGGTTTAAACTACCAAGTTTCAATACGAGTGGTGATACAATTTACGCTTCATTACTCGCGATATTAGCCGCCTTTTCTTTTGGAAGTTCAACTGTATTTAGTAAAAAAATTCTTCAGAAGTATAATTTTAAAACAGCAACATTTTACCGTTACGGAATCACAAGTTTATTTATGTTTTTCATCATTCTTTTTGGTGGAAAGTTTCCCCAATTTTATCAAGTAACCACTGAAAACTGGATCTATTTTCTATTGATAGCGATAACGACCGGTTCGGGAGCTATCTTTTTATACTACTATGGCCTCACGCGCGTTAAAGCAATCATTGCAACCATTTGCGAATTATTTTTTCCAATGACGGCTATTATTCTCGACTATTTTGTGAACGGAACCATCCTATCAACAGTTCAATGGATTAGTGCAATCATCATGATTTTTGCAATTATTAGTTTAAATGCCACAAATACAAAAGTGAGTGCAAGCAGTTAAATCTGGAATTTTATTAGTTATCTTTACTATTATTTAAACTTTGCAAAATGACAGAACATAATTTAAAAGCAGTTTACACAGGTTCGGTAGTTGATGCTAACTACATCAAAAGTATTTTAGAAGAGAATGGGATTGGTTGCATTGTTAGAGATTCACTCACAGAAAGTGTTCATGCAGGATGGGCTTCTGGATCTCCTGAATCATCAAATCGTGTTTTTGTTGATGAATCACATGAAGCAGCAGCTAAAAAGTTTATTGCTGAATTTTTAAAAGCAAATAACGCTGAATCATAACAAATCAAATGCCCTTTCTCGACGAATCTCAATATTGTTATTTCAATGAGCATTGGATCAATGCCAGTGATTTTGATCATTCAATTTTTTCAAATGGAGTCTCACTTTACGAAGTTATTCGTGTTATTAATGGTGTCCCATTATTTATTGAAGAACATCTTAGCCGACTTGATGTTTCTGCGCAGCTGATTAATTTTAAACGCTGGCTAAGCACAAAGGATTTAAAACAGATTATAGAAATATTAATAGAGAAAAATAACACTTTAAATGGAAATATTAAAGTTTCAATAAACCGAAACCCAAAATTAAGCACTAAGAACATTATCTGTCAGTTTATCCCAGCTCATTATCCATCCGCAAGCAACTATCTAAAAGGAGTAAAAAGCATTCTTTTTAATGCCGAGCGCGATAATCCAAACGTAAAAAAAACAAATCAAACCCTTCGAGAAGCTGCAGATAAAGCTATTAAAGCATATAAAGTTTTCGAGGTTATCTTAGTCGATAGAGATCACTATATTACTGAAGGAAGTCGATCTAATATTTTTTTTATAAAAGATCAAACAATATACACATCACCTAATAACAAAGTTCTGGCTGGTGTCACTAGGCAGAAGATCCTAAATCTTTGTTCATCAAATGGGATAGAAATATCTGAGCAAGTTATAAGTACGAGTAAATTAAGATATTTTAATGCAGCTTTTTTTAGCGGAACTTCACCTAAAGTACTCCCAATTAGCACCATTGATCAAATCAAATTTAATCCAACATATCCATTACTAAAAAAAATAATGATGCTCTATGAGGATGAAATTAATCGTTATCTTAAATTACAAGTTAAAAAGTAATTACATGACGATTCTCTTTAATATAGTCTGTTAGTTCAGTTCCGGCGTATCTGACACTCACAGCTAATTCAGTTAACTTATTTGCAACTCCGTATGAATCGGCGCATGCCTTACACGCAACTGTTTTAACGCCAACCTCTTGCATCTTTAATAAATAATCCTGAAGTTCTTTATCTTCTGATAAAAGTTTTGCAGAAGGCCCCCAAACCAATAATGTAATATCTTTCCACCATTTATTTTTCATTGCGTTAAAAGTGTACATGAACACCATTTTTATCGCAACTTCACGATCTCCACTGGTCCAAACAACAACCAATTTTTCATTATTGTTAATACTTTTTGCTGTTCCGTTATCTGTATTTTTCATATCCTGGGCATAATTTGAGAAACTAATAAGTGAGAAAATTAAAAAAAAAGTAATACTTAAAATTTTGGCTTTCATTCCATTTTATTTTTAGTTTATATAGATGAGCTAGATAATGGTGAATATAATACAATTTAGTTATTTTTATTGCATGAAACTATTAGGAAATATTATCTGGCTCTTATTCGGAGGTTTACTTGTTGCAATTGAATATTTAATTGCGAGTATATTTTTAATGATCACAATAATTGGCATTCCATTTGGGCTACAAACCTTAAAAATGGCCAGCCTCGCGCTCTGGCCCTTTGGTAGAAATGCAGTTCCTACACACAATAGTACAGGCTGTTTGTCCACTTTTATGAATATTTTATGGTTATTTTGTGGTGGCATCTGGATTGCACTTACACATTTTCTATTTGGACTTCTGCTTGCAATTACCATAATTGGAATTCCTTTTGCAAGGCAACATTTCAAACTTGCATCAGTTGGTCTAACTCCTTTCGGCAGAGAAATAAGGTATATCTAATTATTTGTTTTCCACTTTTACATGTTAACAACTTAGATATTAGCATCCCGATTAATATCCCTAATCCTTTATTTTTGAACACATATTACAGGAAATGAATAATTAACAATTATCCCAATTTGAACCATTATCCTATTTTGGGTATTTATTTTCATTTTGGGAATATTAATTAATGAAATTATTTCACATAAATCACTTTTTCAATACTTTATACTTTGGGTATGAATTTTGAATACATATCAAAAGATTAAAAAACCAAATTTCTTTAACATAAGAATTATGACAAAATCAAGATATTTAATCATACTAGCCATAATTAACGTATTTTTCTTTGTTGGGTGTACGAAACATAATTATACTGAAGTAATACCGGACGAGGATAAAACCATGGAAGATCTGGTTATACCAGATGGCTTTAATTTTAAAAGCTGGAAAGAGATTGAAATTGAGATCAATATGCCTGGTTCGGTAGATTTCTCAAATTTACGAAGTCGTTTTGATATTTATACGGCAAATCCAGATGAAGGTGGTAAGTTAATAAATTCTGCCAGTTTTGATCAGGATGGTCATTATGAAGGCATCATCCGTATTCCATCTTCTTTGCAAGAAATTTATGTTAGAACCATTGCTGGCAACGTTGTTGCAACAATCCCTGCAACTGGCCAATTAAAATCAAGTGGAGTTATTATTGACTTTGGTGATGATTACAGCTACGAAGCTCCGGATACCATTCCATCTAGTCAAAAGGCATATAAATTTCAACTGAAGCAAGAAAAAGCATCGACTGCAGTCACAAATATTATTACAAATGGTGATTTCAGTGAAAATTCTTTTGGCTTAATTTCAAACTGGAACCAATCACACCCAGTGGATCAGAAATGGCATTTAATAAGATACTACAATTCAACAATGGAGTGGTTTAATGATGGTGGTAATGGTATGGTCAGAACACCAGTGAGCCATTCGGGATATTATTGGTATAGTGGAGGTGCTTCTCAATGGATCGATGCACTGCCCGGTGATGTAATTACTTTCACTGCTGATATTAAAGGCGAAGGCGGTTCTAACTTAACCGGATATCTTTACTTGATTCCGCGAAGGAGTAATGGGACTTATATTTCATTCTATAGCACATACATTATTAATCCTTCTAGTAACTGGACGACAAAAACCATAGCAGCATCTATGCCGGCAGGAACAGCCTATTGTCAGGTTTTGCTTTGGAATAATGATGGCAATCAAAATGCCAGTATTTATTATGACAATGTGATTGTAACTGGTCCTGTGACAGATGCAGACGGAGATGGTGTTTCGGACGAAGATGATGATTATCCAAATGATGCGGCAAGAGCATTTGATATTTATTATCCTGATGCAACAACCATGGGGTCATTCGCTTTTGAAGACAACTGGCCTGGAAAAGGAGATTACGATTTTAACGATCTCGTTGTTGATTATCGATATAAACAAGTTGTGAATTCAGGTAATGAATTGGTTGATCTTGAAGCGCTTTTTAAATTTAAAGCATCTGGGGCAACTTTCCTAAATGGATTTGGATTTGAAATGGGACTTACCCCTGAAGATATTGCATCTGTAACAGGAACCTCAATTGTTGATGGATACATCAATACACTAGGGAATGGTTCGGAAGCTGGTCAAGCCAAAGGGACAATTATTGTAACTGATAATGTTTTTACACAAATACCTAATCCAGGCGGAGGAATTGGATCTAATACATCTCCTTCGGCATCTTATGTTGAACCAACAACACTTTCTATTAAGGTGACTACCGAAAATCCTGTTTCATTAGATATTACAGGAACACCTCCATACAATCCGTTTATTATTGTTAATGAGGAACGTGGTAGAGAAGTACATTTGGCTGATTATACACCAACGAGTTTGGCAAATCCTCAGTATCTTGGTATAGAACATGATGACTCAAATATTGCAACAGGAAAATATTATAAAACACAAAACAATTTACCGTGGGGAATCGATACTCCAATTCCTTTCGATTATCCTGTGGAAAAAGCTCAAATTATTAATACACATTTGAAATTTGCTAATTGGGCTGAAAGTGGAGGTATTGTTTATACCGATTGGTATGAAGACCTTACCGGATATCGTAACACAGGCAATATATTTCAAATTCCAAATTAGACTTATATAGCAATAAGGTTCAAATATTTTAGGGCTCAGAAGATTTATTCTTCTGGGCTTTTTTATTTTTATATATTTAATTCTGAATCAAAAAAATGTTTACATTTTAACAACTTAACATAAATGAACAAAATAAGCACTCATTACTATAAAACGCCATATGGAGAGTTAATTTTGGGCTCCTTTAATAATCAGTTATGTTTGTGTGATTGGAGATTTCGAAAAATGAGAACTGCCATAGATGAAAGGTTAAAAAAGGGCTTACAGGCAGATTATCAAGAAGAATCAAATTCTATCATTGAAGAAACGAAGAAACAACTCTCTACTTATTTTGAAGGAAATCGTGAATTATTTGAATTACCGATATTATTTGTTGGGAGTGATTTCCAAAAAAGCGTATGGCTAGAACTAATGAAAATCCCTTTTGGTAAAACTGAAACTTATTTAAGTTTATCAATGAGGCTGAACAATCCAAAAGCCATAAGAGCAGTAGCAGCAGCTAATGGAGCGAATGCCATTTCAATTATTGTTCCCTGTCACAGAATAATTGGAAGTAATGGAAAGTTAATCGGTTATGCCGGAGGACTTAACACAAAAAAGCAATTATTGAAATTAGAAAACAAAAACAATATTAAGCAATTGGAAATATTTTAAACAAAAGCTTTATCCTAAACTTTTTCGCCCATTTTTTTGATAAATAAAATACGACCCAAAATGGGATTCCTAACAAAAATATATTACAGAATTACCCAACTTTCGATTTGTAATAGTTCGCCTTCGTTTTATCGTCTAATCTGGTATAAATATTACCTAAAAACCGAGCATACTCTGGCAATGGGTTAGCGTTATAAAGCTTCTCAAAATAATCACGCGAGCGCTTAAAATCAGCAGTTACAATATTAAGTGCCTTCAATAGCTTTGCATATTGACTATTGGTTTTTTTCTTATTGTAGGCTGCAATTTCTTTTTGGTATAAATTTTCAGCTTTCCAGAAATACCTTTCGGCACTCCACTTTAATGCCATTGTATTTTCACTATTAATTCTGAGCAACTCTTTAGCTGTTCTTTCACATTCAGTATCATTCTTAAGGGCAACATTAATTTTAAAATAGCCTTCGTTAAGTAATTCAAGATATGGTACTCGCCCTTTTACAAGTGGCCAAATTGCCAGACCTTGCTCCCAACTCTCACTTGCTACATAGGCTTCAAACAATCGAAGTTGAACAAGCTTTATATGCGCACCGTTTGGATATTTTTTTTCATAAAACTCCAGATACCTGATTTCTTTAGATAGATTGTTCTTTAAGTGATAAATGTCGGCAAGTGCATAATAAACATTTTCATCAGCTGACTTGAGGTCTTTTGCCTGCTCCAAAAATGGTAGTGCTTTATCTATAAATCCAAGTGCATGTGCTGATCTTCCAGCCCCTTCATAATCTTCAATCTTTGCTAGTACCCCATTCTGTTTTGCTTCATTAATTAATTCGGTAAACTTCAGTAAAGCAGAATTATAATCTCCCTCTTTAAATGAGCTCATTCCTGAATTTCTTGTTTGAACGATTTCTTTATTTGTCGAACATGCAGCTATCAGAAACGCGACACTCAAAAACACACTTATTTTTTTAATCATTGGTAGAAATTAAATTTGGCGCAAAGATAATCATAATCAATTAATCATCAACAGGAATATATCAATACAAATACTCAAAAAAAAGCCGCACTCAAATGAATGCAGCTTAAGAAAACTCTATGATTAACTAACAATCACAGTCAATCCCTTTTTCGTATTGGTGCATGGCTCTTTGGCTCATACCCATACTCGAAAACCCTCCATCATGAAATAAATTTTGCATGGTAACTTTACGCGTAAAATCAGAGAACATCATGATTGAATAAGCAGCACACTCATCTGCTGTGGCATTACCTAATGGTGACATTCTTTCAGTAAAATCCATCAGTCCTTCCAAATCCTTAATCCCGCTTCCAGCAGTTGTAGGTGTTGGAGATTGTGAAATGGTATTAACGCGAATCTTTTTCTCGCGACCATAAATATATCCAAAGCTCCGTGCAATTGATTCAAGCAATGCTTTTGCATCTGCCATATCATTATAACCAAATAAGGTGCGCTGAGCTGCAATATAGGACAACGCTAACACCGATCCCCACTCATTTATCGCATCTTTCTTATTCGCAACTTGTAGTAATTTATGAAATGAAATCGCAGAGATATCAAGGGTTTTATCCAAATAATTATAGTCAAGATCGTTGTATACACGTTTTTTTCGAACGTTTAATGACATCCCGATTGAATGCAAAATAAAATCAACCCGGCCACCCAGAAACTCCATAGATTTATCAATCAGGTTCTCAAGATCAGGAATACTTGTTGCATCTGCAGGAATAACGATGGTATTACACTCTTTAGCTAAATCAGTAATTCCACCAAACCGAATAGACGAAGGGGTATTAGTAAGGGTAAATGTTGCACCCTCTTCTTTAGCGCGTAACGCAACCTTCCAAGCAATTGATTTCTCGTCGAGCGCTCCAAAAATGATTCCTTTTTTGCCTTTTAATAGGTTATAAGCCATAATAATTAGTTGAGGTTAGTGATTAATTGGTGTCTAAAACGACAAAATTAACAATTATTTAAAATGATTACAAATAATTTAAATTTCATGGCTTGTTTATAATTTATTTTAAATAGGAAATTAGCAATTTATTCAAGAACAGGCTACGCTTCCTGGTTTTAGGAAAGAAGAATTTTAGCATTTTGCATAGCAACACCAGAAACACTATCTCCACTAATCATTTTTGCTATCTCAACCACCCGTTCATCTGAATTAAGTAGCTTAATTTGCGAATGAGTTTTATTTTCATCTGTTTCTTTGCTGACTTTATAGTGGTGTTTTCCTTTTCCGGCAATCTGTGGCAAATGGGTAATTACTACAAGTTGAATATTTTCAGACATATCGGATAGAATTTTACCAACTTTAGCAGCAACCTCTCCAGAAACACCATTGTCAATTTCATCAAAAATGATAGTTGGTAGAAGTTTCTTTCCTGAAATAAGCGATTTAATACTGAGCATTAAACGAGAGAGCTCACCTCCGGAAGCGATTTTTGCAACCTCATTCATTTCACTGCCCTTATTCGCATTAAAAAAATACCTGACTCTATCGAGGCCATCCACTGAGAGGACTTCCATTTCCTTATTCAAAATTGAGAACCGCGCATTAAGCATACCCAATTGTTTAAGCATATCAACAATTTTTGTTTGGATTGAAGGAATTGAACTATTGCGTGAATCTGAGATACGTTTTGCCAGTTTTAGCAGCTTATCATAAAAATTCTTTATCTCTTGTTTTAAATTCTCAATTTTATCTTCAATCGAATTTATAGAAGATAACTTTTCTGAGATTTGCTCTTTAATTTCAATAAGTTCAGCAATACTTCTAACATTGTGTTTTTGCTCTAAATGATAAATCAAATCCAGACGGGATTTTGAATCCTCAATTTCTCGAGGATCAAAATGAACGCTACTATCAATGTTGGCTAGTTCTGAATTCACATCTTTTAAATCGATCAGGTTTGCCTCAATTCTCTCAGAAATTTTTTGCAATTCGGGATGGTACCTGGCTGCTTTTCTAAGACCATTCCTAATTTCAGTTAATGAATCAACCACATTAAATTCAGCTTCATCGATTGTTTTAGTCGCATATTCTAAAGCAGATTTAATTTCCTCGGAATGAGTTTGAATTTCAAGAGAGGCTTCTATTTCCTCCTGCTCACCTTCAATCAAATTAGCTTTTTCAAGTTCGTCAAACTGAAACTGAAAATAATCGAAATCGGCTTTTGATTTCTGCTCATTTACTTGTAATTCATCAAGTTCGTTTTTAAGTTTTTGATAGTGCTTAAAATCTTTTTTATAAAGGAGAACATCTTCTTCATGCCCCGCATAACTATCTAAAACTGCTAATTGGAAATTGGCATCATTAAGGGTAACAATGGCATGCTGTGAATGAATATTTACAAGCCGATCACCTAAATCTTTAAGTACAACTAAATTAACAGGCGTATCATTTATGAAAGCCCTCGACTTACCAGCCGGGCTAATTTCTCGTCTTAAAACCGACAACTTTTCATAATCCAAATCGTTAGTTTTAAAAAAAGATTCTAACTGGTATGAGTCAATTTGGAAGTGTCCCTCTATAATGCATTTTTTGGATTTGTCTTGCAACACCTGGGTATCAGCTCTTGCTCCCAAAATTAAAGATAGTGCGCCAAGCATAATAGATTTACCCGCGCCGGTTTCTCCGGTAATCACCGAAAATCCTTTGCTGAAACCAATATCCAGTTTCTCAATTAAAGCATAATTTTCTATTAATAAATTTTGAAGCATAAGATTACAACTCTTGAAACAAAGTTAGAAAAACAATTGAAAGAAATTGAAGTAGAAAACAAAGATTATTTTCGCAATATCCCCTGATACTTAGTTGAATTTGCAGGATCAATTTCGCTCAAAATATTTATGGCATTGGTTTTTTCAGTATTTGATCCTTCAGAGTAAAGATTAATAAATTCATCGCGTTTGGCTTCAACTAAAAGCTGCAGTAAAAAAAGTCCGGGTCGTTCATTATAAGTAGTTCGGAGGAGGTTAAGATTTCGACTAATATGACTGCGTCCCTCAGCTGCTTTTTCTGACATGATATCTAAACCATTTCGATGGTATTCATAAGAAAACTTACGGAGTGACTGATAAGCAGGATTTAATAGATTTTCGACTAACCAATAGCGATTACGTGTACTTTCGAAAGCTTTCCAACCAGCATATGCAGAAGCCTGAGCTGTATTCACAATGGCTTGAGCTGATTCAAAAAATGGAGTCCCTCCATATAAAGAATAAGAATCAAAATCTAATCCTAGAAAGACGTTTACATAATATGCAATTACCGAAGTTAAATTTGAAGTATAACTATTTTCAGAATAATCAAGCGCTTGATATTCGATATATTCAAACCGAAAATCATTGTCGACATAGTTAAACAATGGGGAATTATAAGCGGTATTATAAGTTGGGCGCCGAAGAATAAGGTTAATTTTACCTTTAAATTCATCTACAGAAATCCGTTCGTCAATGGTAATTAAAATAGAACATTCTATCCGTTCTTCCGTACGAAAAGCATAATTAGTCCAATTCCTATTATTAATGAATTCAAAAATTGCAGTTTGCATAGATTCGAATACCCGCCGATCAGTTCCTTCGATTCTGGGTGACGCAACTTGCACCGTACATAATATTTCCTGTCCAATTAAACCAGAGTATGCAAAGCTTAACAAAAGGATCAGATAATATTTCCGTACATTAATTTTCATAGCATTTATGAATTCATTTCAACTATTTTATTCACGATATCAGCAGCTACTTCATTTTTAGATTTAACCTCAAAATCAGTCACCTTATCTTCATTATCAATAATTGAAACCTGATTGGTATTTTTACCAAATCCGGCTTCTTTGTTTTGTAAAGAATTAAGAACGATAAAATCAAGGTTTTTATTTTTCAGTTTCTTTTTTGCATTCTCAACTTCATCATTTGTCTCCAGGGCAAACCCCACTAAAAGCTGATCCTTGGTTTTCAATTCACCAAGTTTCTGAAGAATATCAATTGTAGAAGTCAAGTTTATGATATTAAATGATTCTGCCTTTTTTATTTTATTTACTGCACAATTTGAGGGCTTAAAATCAGCAACAGCAGCTGACATGATAGCTAAATCGACTTTCGGAAAAGATGAAACACAGGCTTCATACATTTCATCCGCAGTGATTACATCAATTCTTTTTATATTCGGATGAGTTATTTCAAGATGAGTTGGCCCACTAACCAATATAACAGTCGCTCCCCTGTTAGCACATTCATGTGCCAAAGCATAACCCATTTTGCCTGATGAGTGATTACCAATAAAACGAACGGGGTCAATGGCTTCGTAAGTTGGGCCAGCCGATATAAGGACAGACTTTCCTTCTAAATCAGCTTTTTTTTTTAATTGATCAATAATTACTTGCATTATTTGATCAGGTTCCTGCATTCTGCCTTCTCCGCATAAACCACTTGCCAACTCTCCTTTTCTTGGCTCAAGCAATACATGACCTCGGGCTACCAATTCTTTTACATTTTTGGTTGTTGAAGAATGCTTATACATATCTAAATCCATCGCAGGAGCGAAAAGAACAGGACATTTTGCAGACAAGTATGTTGTTATTAAAAGATTATCGGCAATGCCATTAACCATTTTCCCCATACTACTTGCAGTAGCTGGAGCAATCAGAAAAAGATCGGCCCACATTCCAAGCTCAACATGACTATTCCATTCTCCGGTATCTTTATTGGAGAACTCACTAAGTACAGGCTTTCCCGAAACAGTTGAGAGTGTTAGCGGAGTGACAAATTCCTTAGACATCTGGCTCATAACAACCTGAACCTCTGCACCCGCTTTTTTAAGTAAGCGAACCAAAAGTGGAATTTTATAGGCAGCAATTCCACCGGTAACACCGATCAGAATTTTTTTACCTGTTAGCATAGTGGAATAAGTATATTACTGAATAGGTGCTTCTAATTCTGGTCTTCTAAAATAAATTTTATCATCTAAAAACTCCTGAATAGAAATTAAAGTAGGCTTAGGAAGTTGCTCATAATATTTAGCAATCTCGATTTGTTCTCTATTCTCAAATATCTCTTCTAAGTTATCAGAAGGCGTTGCAAATTCAGCAAGCTTCTTATCTAACTCATCTTTCATTTCCAGAGAAATTTGATTGGATCGTTTTGATAACACAACAACCGTTTCGTAAATATTACCTGTTAAGGCATAGAAATCGTTTTTATTTCGGGTTACTGCTGTAGTATCAGTTTTTACCTTTTTATAATCCATTATCTTCGGTTTTTTTAAATTGTAAAGAATTTTTATAAATATTTTCGGCCTCTGTCAAATACTTGCTTTCCGGAAAATGTTTTATCAACTCATCATAGGCCTGGAAAACAGACGCATATCTTTCAACTTGCTTCTCAGTAACACTCTTGCTTGCAAAAATATGATTAGAAATTAAAATATGATACAAGATTTCTTCTTGATAAGTCGTTTCAGGGAAATTTTTTAATACATTTTTAAATGAAACAGTGGCAGCCTGATAATCAGATATCTTAAAATAGAGCAATGCAGTTTCATACGCTTTCTTCTCTAATTTAGCACGCAAATCATCGAGTAAACGGTTGCAGTCGGCTAGATGCTCACTTTCCGGGTATTGATTAATAAAGTCTTGTAATTTGACCATCGCTAATTCTGTATTAGCCTGATCCAGCGTGTATTTTGGCGAATCAAGGTAATAACAATACGCACTTAAATACTTGATTTCTTCAATTCTGTAACTTAAAGGAAAATTCTTAGCATATTCATCAAAATAATAGCTTGCTAGCATATAATCTTTTTTGATATAATAACTATTGGCAATATAAAAATGAATCTCTTCATCTTTATCAGTTCCTTTATACACGACTCTAAGATCTTCAAACAAGCTAATGGCACGATAAAACTTTTTAGCTTCATAATACTCAATAGCAGTCTTATATTTTAAATTATTATCCTTGCTCTTTTGCACTTTATGGAATTGACCACAAGAAGTCAAAACAACTAAAAAGACAAAAAACAGTATACGGAACCCTCTCTTAATCATGGCGCAAAATTACTAATTTTATTGAAACAAAAAACGAAGCTAAGAATCATTTGTTTTTCATCAATTATTTTACCCAAACATTTATATATTTTTAACATTTCTGTGCATCAAATTAATGGTGTATGGTAATTTGTATTACCAATATTAATTTTTACTTTTGCATACAAAATAAATTTATAAATCTAAATAGTTACGACGTGGATATTTTCAATAAATGTACCAGCGATATGGGTCCTCTAGGCATATATGCTGCTAAAGCTCATGGTTATTTTTCATTCCCTAAACTTGAAGGTGAAATTGCTCCTAGAATGATGTTTCTTGGAAAAGAAAAATTAACATGGAGTTTAAATAATTATCTTGGACTTGCTAACCATCCTGAGGTTAGAAAAGCAGATGCTGATGCAGCCAAAGAATATGGAATGGCATATCCAATGGGTGCTCGAATGTTATCTGGTCAAACTAAATATCATGAGCAACTCGAGAGTGAACTTGCAGCATTTGTTGGAAAAGAAGCAGGTTTCTTGTTAAATTACGGTTATCAGGGTATGGTTTCGATCATCGACTCAATGGTTAATCGTAAAGATGTAATTGTTTATGATTCTGAAGCACACGCCTGTATTTTAGATGGTATGAGATTACATATTGGTAAAAGATTTGTTTATCCGCATAATAATATAGAGAAGTTAGAATTACAACTTAAACATGCAAAAAAAATAACTGATGAAACCGGAGGTGGAATTCTAGTGATTACTGAAGGGGTTTATGGTATGACTGGCGATCTTGGAAAGCTTGATGAAATTGTTGCGCTAAAGAAGAAATTTAATTTCAGATTATTGGTTGATGATGCCCATGGTTTTGGCACAATGGGAAAAACAGGAGCAGGCACTGGCGAACATTTTGGGGTTCAGGATGAAATAGATATTTACTTTGCCACATTTGCGAAAGCTATGGCTGGAATTGGTGCTTTTGTTGCAAGTAAAAAAGAAGTTATCAATTACCTTGCCTACAATATGCGCTCACAAACTTATGCAAAATCACTACCAATGCCAATGGTAATGGGTGCATTAAAAAGGCTGGATATGATTCGTAATGATTCATCATTTAAAGACAAATTATGGGAAATTGTGAATGCCACTCAAAGCGGGCTTAAAGAAAAAGGACTCGACATTGGAGTAACCAATTCGCCCGTAACTCCTGTTCTACTTCATGGTACCGTTGCTGAGGCAACACAACTAACCGTTGATCTTAGAGAAAATTATAATCTTTTCTGTTCTATTGTTATCTATCCTGTAGTGCCAAAAGGAGTTATTCTTTTAAGAATTATCCCAACTGCGATGCATACATTAGAAGATGTTAAATATACTGTTAATGCCTTTGCTGAAGTGAAGAAAAAATTAGAGAATAACGAATATTCGAAAACTGAATTTGCCAACTGGCAATCATAAAAAAAAGCCCCGATCGGGGCTTTTTTTTTGCTTATTCTTAACGTGATTTTATCAATTTTAAATACCTAATTATTTCCCTTAAAACATAATTTAATCCCATCTCAGGGTTCACTTTTATCATTAAATCGAGTTGTTGCTTATTACTATCGTGAAACACACCAACTTTGTAATATGCCTTAGAGAGCGAAGCAATATATTTTAAAGGAAAAGATTGATTATAATTTAGATCCAACAAAACATGAAATGGTGTATTCATAAAATCTCTTGCATATGGTGAGTTAGGACGACCTAACCAATCGATCTCGTGAGGGCGAACATAGTCAACCGTTAAGCGTTGCGGAATATACTCAAGTAATTTTTCATTTTTAATATAAACCATCACCTTAACTTTTTTCTTTTCATCGTTCAGCTGATGAATGAGCTGCTCCACTAACTTAAACTCTTCCTCATTTTTATACTCATATACAATTCCGAATGACTGAGCCTGATTATAATTATACAATTTTAAATTTCGATTAACATGCTTCAGTTCTCTTTTCAGAAAATGATGTCCAATAAATAATTTTATAGGGTTAAATATATACATCAATTAAAAACTTAATTTTTTATCTATCCAAAGATGATCAATTTTTCCAATATAAAAACGGTGATAATCTTTTTGTGGATAAATTTTATGATCTAATGCATGCAATATAAATTTTGATTCCTTTATATCATCGGCATATAATTTTGTGCATTCGATATTCAACTTTGCCTGCTCATACAATATATTTCCTTCAGCCGATTCAATGGCAGTCAAACCTGTTTCCTTAATTTTATCAAAATCCCTGCCTGAATATTTTCCACAAAAATTTAAAATCTCACGATGTTCTTTTTCAAAAAACGACAGACTGAAATTTGGATATTTTTCGGTAAACTCAAAAGTATATCGCTGCGGTCTTACAAAAATAAATGCAACAGGCATATTCCATAAATAACCTAATCCTCCCCATGCAGCTGTCATCATATTAACATCATCAGTAGTTCCTGCTGTAATCAACATCCACTCTTTACCAATAAGTCGAATTACATTTTCATTAAAGTCATTCGGATTAAGCTCCTTAAATTTTTGAATCATCATTTCTTAATTTTAATCATTAAATTTGAAGTCAGAATTAGTTTCTAGATATAACGCAAAAATAACTAATAAATTGAAAATTACCTTTCTTGGAACAGGAACTTCTCAAGGGGTTCCTGTAATTGGGTGCACATGTGGTACTTGCAGATCAAAAGATCCGAAGGACAAAAGATTACGTTCTTCTGTTTTAATAAAAACCAACGAGCTGACCCTAACAATTGATGCCGGACCGGATTTTCGACAGCAAATGCTTTTAAATAAAGTCAGTAAACTGGATGCCATTTTAGTAACCCATGGTCATAAAGATCATGTTGGAGGTTTGGATGATGTACGAGCATTTAATTTTTTAGCCAAAAAATCGATGAAAGTCTATACCCCGCATTTTGCAGTGTCTGATCTTCAAAGAGAATTTCACTATGCTTTTGAAGAAGACAAATACCCAGGAGCGCCAAATATTGAGCTTAATATAATTAAGAATACACCATTTAAAATCAAGAATATCGAAATAATCCCCATCGAAGCTCTTCACTATAAAAACCCTGTTTATGGATATAGATTAGGCCGATTTTGTTACCTGACTGACATAAAAACGATTAGTGAGGCAGAGAAAAATAAGATGAGAGGATGTGAAATTATAACCATCAGCGGTTTGCGTAAAAAGGAGCATATCTCTCATTTCAATTTAACAGATGCCATTAATCTACTTCAAGAACTAAACCCCAAAAAAGGATACATTACTCACATCAGCCATTTGATGGGAAAATACGAAGATGTAGAAAAAGAATTACCGGATAATATTCATCTGGCTTACGATGGTTTGAGTATTGAAATTAATTAATTTTTTTAACCTTTCGCAAATCTAAAAGATTGATTGGATTACTCCCCAATCCCTTAATATTTGGCTGAGTAAACCTCAATACCTGATCGTAGTAAAGAACTACTACTGGTGCTTCCTCCATCACAATACTATCCATTTTTGAATACAAAATAAATCTACTCTCAAGATTAGTTTCAACTAAAGATTGCTCGTATATTTTATCAAATATTTCACTCTTAAAGTGTGTATAATTAGGCCCAGAAGGACAGAAATTTTTTGAGTAAAACATGGATAAATAGTTTTCCGCATCGGGATAATCCGCAATCCAGGATGCCCTAAAAAAAGGTAATTTTGCCTGGGCTTTAAGCTCTCGAAGTGCAGCAGGTGGATTTACATTAATATTTACTTTAATTCCAAGTTCACCTAATGAATGTTGAATATACTCACAAAGATCAAGATATTCGGCATTTGTAGCAATACTAATGGTTTCTAATCCAAGTCCGCTGGGATATCCGGCCTCTGACAACAAACTTCTGGCTTTTTCAGGATTATAATCATAGCCATAATTCGCTTGCTCATTAAAAGATGGAAATCCTTTTGGGATAATCCCTTTTATACCGGGCTCACCAATATTATTCCGTAGGAATTTCATCATCTTTTTACGATCGAAACCATAATTTATTGCCTGTCGAATTTTTTTAATTCTAAGAGGGTTTGTTAAACTGGAATCATCCACCAAAATCCCTAAATATTCAGTATTCAAATAAGGTTGGGAAGTCAACTCGATTTTACCCTTATATTTGGGTTTTAGGTCTCCTCTTTTGGTTAAGATTTCATCTTTGTAACTGGCATCAATACCCGACATAAAATCAAGCTTACCTTGTATAAAATGCAAGAATGCCGCTTGTTTATCTGCTATAAAAGTAATAGAAACAGCATCCAAAAAAGGTAATTTCTCTCCTAAATAAGACTCGTAATAATTTTCATTTTTAAGAAGAACCATTTTAACGCCTTCTTTCCACAATTCGAATCGAAATGGTCCGGTACCAACAGGGTGTTCACGGAAATCATTTTTGTAATAATCAACAGCTTCATGAGGAATAACCGAACAATACTGCATGGCCAGGATTCCAAGAAAAGGTGTAAACGACTGATTTAACTTAATTCTGAAAACGCTATCGTTTATTACTTCAAATGAATAATTATTTCCATTATGCTCAACTTGATTAAACACCCATAAGCCAGGCGAAGCAACAGCAGGGTTAATAATTCTATTAAAACTATATTGAAAATCAGATGAAACAACCCTCCTACCCTTGCCATTTCCAAAAGCTAAATTATCATGAAAATAAACATCATCTCTTAAAGTAAAAGTATAAATTAATCCATCTTCAGAAATTGTCCAACGCTTAGCAATTGCAGGTTCGACAATTAAATTTTCATCCAATCGTACCAACCCATTGAACAATTGATTACTAGCCCACATATTTGCCAAGTCCTTTGCAAAGGCAGGATCTAAAGAACTGATATTAGCAGCTTCATTATATCGAAAAACTGTTTTGTCAACCTCTTGTTTTTGATGTTTACAAGAAGAAAGAAACATAATCAGGATGCCCATGCTAAGCCAAAATCTATTCATGAATTCAAAAGTACATTATTCTGAAATGCGATCATAATTGAAATATTGGTGCTCAAATTAAAATTTAGAAATATGTATTATAAAAAATCGACCAACCTATAATTTCTATTGATAATTAGGGTATTTTAATGAATAGAGCAAATACTTTAATATTAAATATTTCAGTAATTTGGCTGATCCAATTAAAACGCAAACTATGATGACTAAACAAAAATTATTTTTAACCATTTTAACATTTGTGCTCTTCTCAACAACTAGCATTATCGCACAAGAAGCAGACGATGTGGGATACATTGTAAAAGATGGAGATCTGTCGCCACAATTTACCATGACATTAACGGACGGAACTCAGGTAAGTATGGATGATTTAAAAGGGAAAATTGTCCTACTTCAATTTACTGCAAGTTGGTGTAGCGTTTGTCGTAAAGAAATGCCGTTTTTAGAAGAAGAAGTTTGGCAGGTTTATAAAGATAAAGGGTTGGTTTTGATTGGAGTTGACCGTGATGAGCCACTGGAAACGGTTCAGAAATTTGCTGAAAAAATGAAGATTACCTACCCTTTGGCCTTAGATCCAAATGCTGATATCTTTGGCATGTTTGCACTAAAG
Organism: Bacteroidales bacterium; assembly: GCA_963674935.2. Classification (GTDB taxonomy): domain Bacteria; phylum Bacteroidota; class Bacteroidia; order Bacteroidales. The sequence goes on along the minus strand of CAXXWZ010000007.1, from coordinate 689,899 downwards.
CAAAGTGGTGTAACACGCAATGTTATTATTGACCGCGAAGGTCGTATTGCATTTAAAACCCGCCTATTCGATCGTGAAGAGTTTGACATGATGAAAGCAAAAATTAAAGAGCTCATCGAGAGTGAATAATTCATAAAACCTAGAATCTCATGAAAAAAGCTATTTACTTATTTCTTCTAATTAGTCTCGTTATTCTTCCTTCGTTCACAAAAGGTCAAAACACGGCTAAGGAAAAAGGACTAGAATCAATTACAATGGATGGAATTAAAGGCTCACTTGAATTCCTTGCATCCGACTGGACCGAAGGTCGTGAAACAGGTGAACGTGGAAGTTTTATGGCTGCCGATTATATCCAAAGCATGTTTAAGGTATACGGAATTAAACCTGCAGGAGATATCACTTACCTTCGACCAACAAGAGAGCAAAGGGCTGCAGGAGAATCGATGCAAAAGGTGAAAGGATATTTTCAGGATTTTAGCCTCGTAAAATCTAAAATGGGGCAAAATCAGGTATTTCAACTCATAAAACAAAATGGAGCAAGTGAAAGCGTTAGAAGTTTTAAATACCTTACTGATTTTTCTTTTAGCGCTACCGAAATTAGTCAGTCATTTGATGCCGAAATAGTTTTTGTTGGATACGGTTATAAAGATGAAAATAATGCTTATGATGACTATAAAAACATTGATGTTAAAGGAAAAATCGTATTAATGATTACAGGTTTCCCCGGCCATCAGGATAAAGAATCAGAAGCATTTAAAAAGTTTAGTAATGACAATAATAAGTTGGCATATTACCTAAGTCGATCGAAACGAAACTGGGCGATAGAGAATGGAGCAGTCGGAATCATTGAACATAATAGTGATTATAATGCACAGGATAATTGGGCAACTAATTACCCATTGCGATTTGAATCGAGAGGTTATGAGGGTGATGCACCACTAACAACTCGTGAATACGCTGTTCGGGCAATTGGGAATAAATTAAATTCAAGTCTTATAAGTATTAACTTAAGCAACCGAGCAATTAATGAAATCATCAAAGACAGTAAGGTTGATTTTGCTTCATTTGAAGAAGCTGCAAAAAAGAAAATGAAATCAGCGTCAGTTACTATTCCAAATTTAAAAGTTCATATTTACACCGATGTTGAATCAGAAATTATAAAAGCCAGAAATGTGTTGGGAATAATTGAGGGTGAAGACTTAAATGACATTATCGTGATTGGGGGTCATTATGATCATCTGGGTATAAGAAATGGATTTATTTTTAATGGTGCTGATGATGATGCATCGGGTGTAGTAGGAATGCTCACCATAGCGCGAGCAATTAAAGCAACGGGCATAAAACCCAAAAGAACCATTATTTTCGCTGCCTGGACTGGTGAAGAAAAAGGGCTTTTAGGATCTAAACATTTTGTTGAAACATTTAAACCATTAGATCGAATTACCTACAATTTAAACATGGATATGATTTCCAGAAATAACCCAGGAGATAAAAAAGGAAATCAATTGACAATGAAAGTAACCAAAGGCAATGATTTTTTCGAACAACTTACCACTCAAAATGTTGAGAATTACAAACTTGATTTAGATGTGAAATATAATCCAATTGATGCAGGAACTCAAAGTGGAGGTTCTGATTATACGCCTTTCTGTGCAGAGTACATTCCATTTTTCTCATTTAACGCCGGTTTCGACCCAAATTATCATCATTATGATGATGAGGTTTCAACTTTAAATTGGGAAAAAATGTTGACCATTGTGAAACTAGGATTTTTAGACATTTGGGATTTAGCTAACTATTAAAATTTACAAATTAAAATTATGAAAACAATAATTGATCTCAGAAGTGACACTGTAACAAAACCCTCAAAATCAATGCTTGAGGCTATGATGAACGCCGAAGTTGGGGATGATGTATTTGGTGAAGATCCAACCATAAATGCTCTCGAAACTAAAGCAGCTAAAATGTTTGGGAAAGAAGCTGCATTATTTTGTTCTTCAGGAACACAAACCAACCAAATTGCCATAAAAGTTCATACCGTACCCGGCGATGAAATAATTTGTGATCATACATCCCATATTTACCGTTTTGAAGGTGGTGGAATAGGATTCAACTCAGGAGCATCTGTTAGATTGATTCATGGCGATAGAGGAAGAATCACAGCCAATGATGTTGCGAGTGAAATCAATGACCCTGCTAACTATCATTTACCATTAACCAGTCTTGTATCTATTGAAAATACAGCTAATAAAGGTGGAGGAAGTTACTATAACATAAATGATATCATCAAGATTAAAGAAGTTTGTGTTAAAAATAAATTAAAATTCCATTTGGATGGTGCACGGCTATTCAATGCCATTGCAGAGACAGGAGAATCTCCTGCAGATTATGGTAAATTATTTGATTCCATTTCAATATGCCTTTCTAAGGGCTTAGGAGCTCCAGTTGGTTCTTTGCTTTTGGGTTCTAAAGAATTCATTAAAAAAGCGCATCGCATTCGAAAAATCATGGGTGGTGGAATGCGACAAGCAGGATTTTTAGCTGCGGCAGGAATTTATTCATTAGATCATAATATTGATAGGCTGAAAGAAGATCATAAAAAAGCTAAACATATAGCCTCAGTGCTGTCTGAACTATCTTATATTGAAGAGGTAACCCCTGCTGAAACGAATATTCTAATTTTCAGAATTCCTGATAAAATTAGTAATGCAGATTTTCTTCAGAAACTAGATAAGAATGGAATTAAGGCCATTGGATTTGGGCCACAACTAATTCGTTTCGTTACTCATCTTGATTATACTGATGAAATGCTTTCAGCAACTGAAGAAATTCTCAAAAAGAAAATGTTTTAGAAAAATACTAAACGAAAATACTTGTACTTGCAGTTAAGAGTTCTCCTTCTAAAGAGAATGAGGCATTAGATATTACTTTTATTTCACAGAATTTACCAACCAGCGATAGGTTATCACTTCTGAACCTGATATTAATCTTACCTTCGGTTAATCCTGTTAAGTATTCATCTTTACGATCTCTGCCTAGCACCAAAACTGTTAGTGTTTTTCCGACTAATTTTTGATTGTATTCAAAAACATGTCCCCGAAGATTTTCAGTCAACCGTTCAAAGCGATTTTTCTTAATTTCATCAGGCACATTATCATCCCACCGCGAACTTGCAGCTCCCGGACGTGGTGAGTATTTGGCAATATAAGCCATATTAAACTTGAACTCATTGAAGGCTTCTACGGTATTTTCAAATTGCTCATCAGTTTCTCCGTTAAATCCAATAATGATATCTGTAAAAATGGTTGCTTCAGGAATAGTATTGTGGATTTTGTCTACAATATTTCTAAATTTAGAAAGGTTATGTTTGCGATTCATTCTGATCAACACCTTATCATCACCAGACTGCAGAGGAAGATGGATTTGTTTTGCCAGGCACTCGTATTTGGAAATCACATCAATAACCTCATCGTTCATATCCCTCGGATGAGGAGAAGTAAAATAAAGCCAAAATTTATTTGTAGTTTGCGTACCTAGCTCACCAATTTTTCTTAATAAATCCGCGAAACTTATTTCTCTTCCATTTTTGTCAAGCCCATACGAGTTCACATTTTGTCCTAACAAAGTGATTGATTTATATCCTTTATCAACCAATGACTTAAGCTCTTCTATAATTTCGGAAGATGGCCTAGACACTTCTCTTCCACGCGTGTATGGCACAGCACAAAAAGTACAAAATTTATCACATCCATTTTGAATAGGAACAAAGGCTTCAAAAGATGAATTGTACTGAGGCTTGATATTCCAAAACTGATTGATGTCGGAGTTAATAGAATTTTTGATCGAAGCCGGACTTGTAACCCCATACTGACTAATCATTTCCGGTAATTGAGTAACCTCGCTCATTTGAAAGACAAAGTCGAATAATTTCAAAAACTTTTCTTTGTCAGCAGATAAAATACAGCCTGAAATAAAAGTAATCAGATTCGTATTATTCTTCCTTTTATTCCATTTTGCTATTCTCGAATAAACTTTGTCTATGGCTTTTTGTCTGACAGAACAAGCCAAGATTCCTAATACTTGTGCATCTTCCTCATTTTTCGTAAACTCATAACCTGCATCATTCAAAACCGTTGTTAACCTTCCGCTATCCGAAAGATTCATTTGACAACCCAGAGTGATTAAATGATACTTCATGATTTAATGCTAAAAATAAACTTCTGAATGTAAATTGTCAGCAGAAAAACCTTGCTCAAGCAAAATATCGTAAGCATCATGTATCATATCACAATTGCCACATAAATAAACCTGCATCTTGTTATCAAATGGAAAATCTTTTAAATATTCGGTAACCCTACCAAAGTAGTTTCCTTTATCATCTCTTGTAGCACAAAGTTGGTATTTACCTTGATCGTATTTAAAACGTTCATAGGCTTCGTATGCATAACGAACACCATGTAAAATTTGATAATCTAGATCCGGATAAGAATTAACAAAACTGTGAAATGGTGCAATACCTGTTCCACTTGCAATAAATAAAAACTTATTGTTTTTAATCTTTTCGTTATCAATTTTAAAATATCCAACAGGACCATCAAATCTCACCTTATCGCCAATTTCACATCGTTTCAATTGCTTCGAAACCAATCCATCCTCGACTTCTTTTATCAGCACCTCAATAAATGGATCATTTTCTCCGCTGTAAATTGAGTATTCACGTGTCGCTCCATCATTACCAAATCCTAATGATATATGTTGCCCTGCAAAAAGTTGAATGTTTTTTCGCTCCAACCTCAAAATATATGTCGTTAAGGTTAGTTCGCGCACACCAATTACCTTCAGTGTGTTTGGTTTGGCATAAGTCAAGCCACTATTTAGTCCTTCAGTATTATATTTATTGGGTTTCTTTTGAATAGTGAATTTTTGCATTCCAGTATTATTCTTATTTATTCTATATTAAAATTGCATGCAAAATTAGCTTTTTATGTGGAATTGACCAACTCTTTACATTTAATTTATTTATTGATGTTTCTTTTATTTAGATTCTTTCTATTTAAAATATTAATTTTACAGCCTTAATTATTGACTATGAAAAATCAAACAACCCATAAGCGTTTACCCCGATGGATGAAATCGAAATTACCTAAAGGGAAAAATTATATACAGTTAAAAAGCTTAATTGCTAAACACGATTTAAATACGATATGTACGAGTGGTAATTGCCCAAACAGAGGAGAATGCTGGAATAATGGGACAGCAAGTTTCATGATTTTGGGCGATAAGTGTACGCGTAATTGTCGCTTTTGTGCGGTACAGAATTTAATTCCAGAACCTATTGATTGGAATGAAGCTCATAAACTTGCCCAAACAATAAAAACACTGAAACTCAAACATTGTGTTATAACTTCGGTGGCTCGTGACGATTTGGCTGATGGTGGTGCTAAATTTTGGGCTACATGTATTAAAGAAGTTAAGAAACTAAATCCTGAAGTTAGTATCGAAACGCTTATTCCAGATTTTAGTGGAAAGATGGATGACCTTCAAAAAGTAATAGATGCAAAGCCGGAAGTTATTTCGCATAATATTGAAACTGTTGAACGACTAACCCCGAGTATTCGTAGTCGAGCTAGATATAAAACCAGTCTTGATGTTCTAGAAACTATTGCTAAATCAGGGCTCGTTGCTAAAACCGGAATCATGCTTGGTTTGGGAGAACTCAGAGAAGAAGTATTGAAAACCATGGATGATCTTAGAAGAATTAACTGCAAAGTGTTGACCATAGGTCAATATCTTCAACCCGAAGGCCATCATCTAAAGGTCACGGAATATGTAAAACCGGAAGTTTTTGAAATGTATAAAACAGAAGGTCTGAAACGAGGGTTTTTATTTGTTGAAAGTTCACCTTTAGTTAGATCATCCTACCATGCTGAAAAACATATAAATGCTTAACTGAAAGAATGTCACAAAAAATACAATCCAAGGTCTTAAACATTCAAAATCTTACCGATGATACCTTCATCCTGAGCATAGAAAATCCAAACATTGAATATGAAGCAGGTCAATATATGATTCTTAATTTCCCCGGTGAAAAAGAATCTCGCGAATTTTCCATTTACAATAAACATGAGGAAAAGCAACTACAGTTTCTAATTAGGGAAGTTAAAGATGGATATTTATCATCAAAACTCAAGAAACTAAAAAAAGGTGATATCATAGAAATAACCGGTCCTTTTGGTTTTTTTACCATCCCTAAAGCAAAATCAGAAAATCAGAAATATTACTTTATTGCCACGGGAACCGGAATTTCACCAATCCACAGCATTTTAACAACATATCCAAACACAAATCACAAATTAATTCATGGCATTCGTTTTCCTCAAGAAAAGTATCAATACCAAAATTATGGGACTAATTATAAAGCCTGTGTTTCGGGCATCAAATCGAAAGACTTCAATGGTAGGGTAACTAACTATTTAAAGACCATTCAACTTCCAACAGATGCCCAATTTTATTTATCCGGAAATTCTGCTATGATTAATGAAATCACTGATTATTTATTTTCAAAACAAATTTCGTTCGATAAAATTAATACTGAAATATATTTTTAATTATTGTCTCAAATCATTTATTTGGCAAAGTATTTGGTATACTCCATTTAAATAAAACATACAATTATGAAACGAACCTATCAATCATTCAAAAGCATTTCTTATTCTATATTATTTCTAACTATTGTAGCACTCACTTTTTCGGCCTGCCAGAAAGATGGCCAAATTGGACCAGAGGGACCTCAAGGCCCTGAAGGACCAGCAGGTGAAAGCGCAAGTTCAAATGTCACAAGTTTTTATTATACCATATTCGAGGATGAATGGCAAACGTTTGGTGACCCCGGTATTGGGTTTGGATATATCGGAGCCATGGATTTCCCTGAGATTTCTGAAGACATATTAAACTATGGCGCTGTACTGGTTTATTTGTATCAAGACAATAGTTTATTTTCACTCCCAACAACTTTTATTAATTCCGAAGACGGAGGATATCTTACCAGTATTTGGGTTACGCTACAGTATCAACAAGTTTTAATTACTTTCCAGGATAGTGATGGCAATACTGTTAACCCCGGTGATCAGGAATTCAAGGTTGTAATTATTGAAGGAGGAATACCGATTCCAGAAAGCCTAAATTTAAAAAATTACGAAGAAGTCAAGGAGTACTTTAAACTAAAATAGAAACAACTTAAAGCCTGATTAACTTCAGGCTTTTTTCATCCTTGCCTCTTAAATATTATCACTAATCTTTTGATAGTATTTTTCCCGCCTATATTCGAACGCTATAAAAACACTTTATTTCATTATCATTTTCCCATTATTAATAATTGGTTTACAATTATTCGATTTCTCTAAAAGTCATTTAATTAATTAAATTTGATAGACTGATTAGCTGTTTGTAACCTTTACATGTTTTTCAGGTAATCTATTAAAACAACCGATCCAAATTTAAAATGGAAGACGACGAATTATTAATGCTTGAAGTAAAAAATGGCGATCTAGATTCTCTGGTTCCATTATTTGATAAATATAATGTAAAGCTTTATAATTTTTTTTTACGACTAACTCGAAGTCGCGAAGCTTCTGAAGATCTGACTCAAAATGTGTTCAGTAGAATTATAGCATACAAACATACATTTAATGATTCTTATAAATTTAAAGCTTGGATGTATCAAATGGCTCGAAATATACATATTGACTACTATCATAAAAACAAAGGTTATTTCAATGAATTTAATGAGATAGAAAACACCCCGGAAAAAGTGAGAGAGGCGTTTGATGAAACGGAAAAATCAGAGAAACATGAAATCCTTTATGAAGCAATGAAATTACTATCTATTGAAGATCGTGAAATATTAGAATTAAGCAAATTTCAAGATTTAAAATACGAAGATATCTCAAAAATAACAGGTAATTCTGTTGGTGCAATTAAAGTAAAAGTGCATCGCGCTGTTAACAAATTAAGAAACAATTATTTTCAATTGGCATAAAACTTAAAATCATGGATTGCAAAAAGACAAATAGTTTACTCATAGATTTTGTAGATAAAAAATTGAATACTGAAGCAACAAAAATGGTTCAATCTCATTTGGAGAATTGCAAAAAACTGTCGTCAGGAAGTTGAAGAGTTAGCCATCGTCATGAATGAAATGAATAAAATTTCTGATCAAAAACCTTCAGCAAAACTTCGTTCGAATTTTATGAGTTTAATTGAGAAAGAAAAATCAAACACGAAAGCCATTGAAGCAAAGCCATATCATACCAGAAACCATCAAGCACAAAACCCAGGAATACGTTTCATTAATCCGATGTATCAAGTTGCCGCCGGTTTTGCAATTTTAATCTCAGGATTGCTTTTAGGACTTCTTATCAATAAAAACAACGGTATTAATAATAATGAGTTGATGGCTCTACAAAATGAGGTTTCTTACATGAAACAAGTTGTAATGCTCTCTAAACTCGATCAATCATCTCCCAGTTCACGGATACAGGCTGTTAGTTATGTAAATGAACTAACTAGCCCAGATCCAAAGGTTTTGGATGCTTTAATAAGCACCATGAATGAGGATGAAAATGCAAATGTAAGATTGGCAGCAACAACAGCTTTATCTCGTTTTACAAACAATGAATCTGTTCGTGAAGCTTTAATTAATTCACTTGCAATACAAGATGATCCAATGGTTCAGATTACACTCATTAACATCATGGTTGGTTTACATGAAACAAAAGCAAATGCTTTTATCGAAAAAATTGCTAATAATTCAACAACAAATAAAAGCGTGAAAACAATTGCGCAAAAAGGACTCGAAATTTTAATCTAAAATTTAATATAACAATTGCTGGCCGCAATAAAACTTGAATCAATTTAACAGTAAAAATTCTTAAAAAATAATATCATGAAAACATCAAACAAAATAGCATTAATACTCACATTCGTAGTTTTTTTAACTGCTGGCTTAAATGCACAATCTTATAAACACACTATCAAAAGCGCAAAAAGAGTAGTTGTAGAAAACCTACTCGCAGAGGTTATATTTGAAGGCTATAACGGGGCTGAAATCGTTGTAGAAGTAAGTAATTTTGAAGCACCTCCAAAACGTGCAGATGGGTTAAGAGCAATTTATGGCGGTGGTGAAGATAATTCAGGTGTTGGACTCGGATTTTCAGAAGTAGATGGCAGTATTTTAATTACCGGTGCCAGCAAGCAATCTGAAGAAGCAACTTATCTTATTAAAATCCCTAATTCAATGTCGCTAAAAGTGAACTATTCAAGCCCATTTGTTGAAGCTGATCAAATTATTTTTAAAAATTTCACCAATGAGGTTTCTGTAAATACACTTGATGCAGATATTGAATTCATCAATGTTACAGGACCAATCACCTCTGGAACAATTGATGGTACTACTACGAAAGTTGAGTTTACAAAAGTGAGTCAAGGAAGCCCAATAACCATTTCAAGCATCGATGGCGAAATTGATGTAACTCTTCCAGCAAATACTCCTGCAAATCTAAAATTCAGTAATTTGGATGGCGAAGTTTATACCGATTTCGATGTTAATTTTGCAAAGAAAGATAAGGATGGCAATCATTCAATGAGTTATATTGGTGGTCACAATTCATCAAAAGGAACCATTAATGGTGGCGGTGTAGAAATCACCTTAAAAACAATTGATGGAATCATCTATCTAAGAAAAAAATAAACCAAATGGGCCGACTTTAATCCAAGTCGGCTTTTTTATTCAACTTACTGATTAGCTACTCTTTAGTGTAATTTTTACGACTACACCAGAGATAACTATAATCTTTAAAAATCAAAATCATGAAAAAAATATATTTAATCATTGGATTTATTTTATTTACATCCGTCGTCTTCAGTCAAACTATGGTTGAAAAAACTGCAAAGATAAATAATCAAAAAACTGTTGTTCTCGATTTCGATTTTGCTGATGAAATTACCATTACAGGATGGGATAAGAATGAAGTTCTCGTCAAGGTTAGTGTCAACATTAATGAGAATGAAAACAATGATGCTTTTAAATTAGACGTTAAAGAAATGTCATCTACGCTAAGTTTTTATTTCTGATATAGAAGACATGAAAAAGATTTCCAAGAACAGGGTCACCGTTACAACATCTGAAGATGGCAAACGCACGACAACATACAGCAATGGCTGGCACATTGATATGGATATTTATTTCGAAGTATTCTTGCCAAAAAACATCGAAATTGACTTAGGCACAATTAGCGGAGATGTAATATTAACAAATGTAGAAGGGAAAATGGATATAGAAACCATTTCAGGTTTCATTGATGTGGAAATTGCTAAAAATGCAAAAGCAACAGTAAAAACTTCAAGCATAAGTGGAGGTGTTTATACTGATCATGAAATAGAGATAAAAAAAACATTGAAGGACAAGAAGTATCATCTGGTCAGTGGTCGCAGTCCTTTTTTCGATTTAAATGGTGGTGGAAGATCAATTCGTCTTGAAACAATAAGTGGGAATATTTATGTTAGAAAATAAGTGTAACAATCAATTAATTAGCTCGTCTTTTAAACACAATAAAATCGCCACTCATGTTCAGCAACTATTTAAAAATCGCCATCAGAAGCTTGTTAAAACACAAAGGCTTTTCAGCAATCAACATTTTAGGTCTTGCTATTGGTTTAGCAATCGCTGTATTAATCCTTCTCTGGGTTAAATACGAATTTAGCTATGATGAAATGCACGCTAAAAGAGACAGGATTTACAGACTAGGCCAAACACAGATTTATTCTTCCGGGCCGTTGATGGTCTTTGCAATGCCTGGCCCTTTAGCAGCCCAAATAAAGGCAGATTTTCCAGAAATAGAAGATGCCTTTCGTTTCCTTCAAGGCACTAAGACTATCCGGGTTAAGGATAAAAAATTTAATGAAGAAATTGTTTATACCGATGAGGAATTATTTTCAGTAATGACTGTTGAATTTGTAAATGGTACGGCTGAAAATGCTTTATCAGATCGACACTCAATTGTTATTACTGATAAGATGGCCTTGAAATATTTTGAGTCGGTTGATGTAGTTGGAAAAACTTTAATCCTTGATGACTTAACAACTTTTAAGGTTAGTGCAGTCATTAAAGAACTTCCACAAAATTCGAGCTTCCGATGTGATTTTTGCATTCCATTTGAACATGTGCGAGAGATTGGGTTTGATTACACCAATTATAACAGTAATTGGAATTCTATCTATGTTTTACTTGCAGAAAATGCTGATATGGCAACTACAGGTGAAAAGATTAAGGAATATTTTAAAATTGTAAAAAACCAACCCGAAACCACAACTAAACTTTGGTTATGGCCACTCAGTAAAATTCATCTTTATTCGCCCAGAGGAGGAGGGTTAATAAAGACGATCAGACTATTTATCATCATTGCTTTCTTTATCTTAATTATTGCATGCATTAATTTTATGAATTTGGCTACCGCAAAATCGACGCTAAGATCCAGGGAGATTGGGTTAAGAAAAGTTTTAGGTGCCGGACGAAAAAATATAATCACACAATTTTTTGGTGAATCATTACTAACTGCTTTCTTAGCCATGATAGTAGCCTTAATTATTGTAAAGCTTATTCTTCCAACTTTTAATCTAATTGCTGAACGTGAATTAACCTTTAATTTTTTAAACACTGGAATTATCAGTGGAATTATAATTCTAATCATAATCACTGGATTAATGGCGGGTAGTTATCCTGCACTTTATTTATCCTCTTTTAAACCCATTATTATTTTAAAAGGGATGGTGGTTAAAGGTAAATCAGGAGCAATCTTCAGGAAATCACTGGTTGTATTTCAGTTTTCACTTTCCATCATTTTAATAATTGGGAGCATAATTATTTATAATCAACAAAAATATCTTTTATCTAAAGACATTGGTTTGGAGAAAGAAAATGTAATTGTTGTAAGAATGCAAGGAGAGGTGAATAATAAATACACCTCATTCAAACCATTGTTACTTCAAAATCCATATATTGAATCTGTTTCGCGTAGCTCTCATCTCCCTATTATGATTGGTAGTAATACCGGGAGCATTACATGGGAAAACAGAGATGATGATAATGATATTTTAATTGGATTCACTTTCGTTGATACGGATATTGAGAAAGCGATAGGATTTAAAATGGCAGAAGGCAGATTCTTTTCTAGTGATTACGGAACAGATTCAACGGCAGTTGTCCTAAATGAAAATGCGGTGAAAGTAATGAACTTGAAAGACCCAATTGGAAAATGGATTGAGTGGGGTTCAAATCCCAGATTACACGTTATTGGCGTGGTAAAAGACTTCAATTTCAGCAATCTTAGTCAGGAAATTAGTCCATTGGTTTTACTTTACATGCAAACACCATGCAGATTCATTTTTATTAAAGCAAATAATAACGATATAATTGAAACTGCAAATTCAATCGAGAATACCTGGAATGAAGTTTTCCCAACCTACCCTTTTGAATACACTTTATTAAATGACAGGTATAAGGCCATGTATGCCCGTGAAGAAAAGACAGGTTCTCTTTTCAAATACTTTACCATATTGGCAATTCTCATTTCTTGTTTAGGGTTATTCGGACTTGCCTCATACATGGCTGAGCAGAAAACAAAAGAAATTGGAATAAGAAAAGTATTGGGTGCTTCAGAATCTAGTGTTGTTTATAATATGGCTCTTGAGTTTATTAAATGGGTTATCATTGCAAACATCATTGCATGGCCGGTAAGTTGGTATTTGGGCAAACAGTTTCTGGATCAATATGCCAATCAATCTAAATTAGGAGTCGCCATTTTTCTAATTTCCGGAATTGCCTCAATTATTTTTGCATTAATCACGATAAGTTATCAGTCGTTTAGAGCAGCCAGAGAAAATCCAATAAACGCTTTAAGGCACGAATAATATATATTATTACAAACGATACGAAAGCGCATATCCTTCGCGGATATGCGCTTTACATTTAGGTTTTTATATAAGTTAATGTTTTGTTAATACTGTAACTTTTGGACAATTGGAGAGTAATATATTATAGAAACACACGTTATATTTTCGTAATGGAAAGACTGGTAAATTCAATCATTAAATTTAAACCCAAACATAGAAAATTCACCTTCTGCTGTGCTGGAATTATTTTTGGTGCATTTGGCATTTTACTTCTGGCATCTACAAATAATTTACCCTTTTCTATAACTTCCGAAACAATAAGTGAAATCACAAAAACGATCATTAGTATCTTTTAAACAAAATCCCTAATCCATATCCAAAGATCAAGAAATTGTGTAACAATTTAGTATATCAACCGTCTTATAAAGTATAATACCAAAACTATGATCAAGTCAACCAACCTATCAAAAGTATTTCGCACCGACGAAGTAGAAACTACTGCATTAAATGAAGTTACCTTTGAAATCAAAAAAGGTGAGTTTGTTGCCATCATGGGACCTTCCGGCTGTGGAAAATCAACCCTTCTAAATATCTTAGGCTTATTGGATAACCCTAGTGGCGGAGATTACTATTTTCTTGAAAATGAGGTTTCGGGATTTTCAGAAAGGCAAAGAGCAAATCTTCGTAAAAACAATATTGGATTCGTATTTCAAAATTTTAATTTGATTGATGAATTAAACGTTTTTGAAAATGTTGAACTTCCATTAATTTACCTCGGATATTCTGCCAAAGAACGCAAAATACGTGTCGAAGAAGTTTTAGAACAAATGCAGATACTCCATCGAAAAAAACATTTCCCTCTTCAATTATCAGGTGGTCAACAACAAAGAGTTGCAGTTGCAAGAGCAGTTGTAGCTAATCCGGCACTTATTCTTGCGGATGAACCAACCGGTAATCTCGACTCTGCACATGGTGAAGAGGTAATGAATTTATTAAGTGATTTGAATAGTAAAGGCACAACCATTATTATGGTTACACACTCACAAAGAGATGCGGAGTATAGTCAGAGAGTTATCAGGTTATTTGATGGTCAGATTATTTCCGAAAACATCAAAGAGTTAGTTCTCTAAATGAAGCAGAATAATATAAATCATAAAAGGGGGCATTACTGCTCCCTTTTTTTATCCTGGTTTCATCCTTCTGACTATCTTTGCATCTGATGTCGAAACGCATACTTAACATTGGTATTCTAGCGCATGTTGATGCGGGTAAAACAACAATTACAGAGCAACTCCTATTTCTTGGTGGGGCTGTTAAACAGGCGGGAAATGTAGATAAAGGATCTGCAACTACTGATCAACTGAAGATAGAAAAGCAAAGAGGGATTTCTGTTAAAGCTGCAACTGCCTCCTTTAAATGGAATGACGTTCAGATTAATTTAATTGACACTCCTGGTCATGCTGATTTTATTTCAGAAGTTGAGAGGACGTTACAAATTTTAGATTGCGCCATACTTGTAATTTCTTCTGCAGAAGGATTGCAATCGCACACCTATCTACTCTGGAACACATTGACAAGATTAAAAATCCCTACGCTAGTGTTTATTAATAAAATAGATCGTCCAGGTTCACAATTTTATCAAGTATTAGATTCATTGAATAAAGAATTTAAAGCAAATATTTTTCCACTAAGTCAAATTAAAAACGAAGCGGAAAAAGAAGTTAGTATCATTGATTTTAAAGATGATAAATTTGGAACAAATGCAAAATTTGACAGCAATACAACTTCAGTTTCTGAATTTGATGAAGATATTTTAGGAAAATTTTTGAATAATGAAATAATTAATTCTGAACTGCTCTACAAAAAAGCAATCGATGGTTTCCATAATTTTAAGTTAACCCCTGTTTTAGCTGGCGTTGCCAAGACTGGGATGGGAATTTCTAATTTATTAGCTCAAACAATCAATTTTGTTAAACCAATAAATTACGACGCACAAAAAGCAGTTTCAGCAATTGTTTTTGGAACAGAATTTCATCAAAAATATGGTCTTTTAGTCCATATTAAATTATTATCAGGCTCCTTAAGAAATAAGGCTTTTATATTTAATCAAAGACTTAACAACGATTTTAAAATCACTCAGCTAAAACAAAATGACATTAATAAAATTCAGGATATTGATTTTCTGGAAGCTGGAGATATTGGAATTTTAGCGGGTCTGCCTGAATTTAGAATTGGAGATATTTTAGGTAAAGTAGAACAAAAGATTTATCAATCTAGCATACATGATTCTGTTCTTAGCACAAAAGTGAATCCTGTCAATAATTCTGAAATTGCACAATTAGCTGCAGCATTAACCGAGCTAACCATCGAAAATCCAAACTTAGCTTTTAAATGGTATAAATCAGAAAATGAGCTTCTTTTAAAGCTCTCAGGACCCATTCAACAAGAAATCATTCAGGAATTATTGATGGAACGATATCAGATTGATGCTCAGTTTGAAAATCCTACAGTTATTTATAAAGAAACACCCAAGACAAAAGCCGAAGGATTTGTACGCTACTGGATGCCTAAACCTTGCTGGGCTATAATGAAATTTGAAATTATACCGGGAGATAGAGGTTCAGGTGTGGTTTACGAATCAATAGTTGGTGTAAATGAAATTCATCAAAAATATCAAAACGAAGTAGCGGACACTATTTTAAAAACCCTTGAACAAGGAATAAAAGGATGGGAAGTTACTGACATCGTTATTCGATTAATCGAAGGTGAAGATCACCCTGTACATTCACGGCCAGGCGATTTCAAAATCGCAACCCCGATGGGAATCATGAATGCATTAAAAAATAGCGACACCCAGCTTCTAGAACCCATATTAAATTTCACCATTAAAGCCGATGAATCACTACTTGGTGTCATCAACAGTGAGCTTATTCAGCGGCGAGCTAAAATTCACAATCCCGAATTTGAAGAAAATCAATTTACTTTAAAAGGACAAATCCCTGTTTCCACCTCAATGGATTTAAGCATCAATCTAAATTCACTAAGCAGTGGAAAAGCAAAGTACCTTATAAATTTTGGGGGCTATCAAGCTTGTTCCGACGATGAAGGTCAAATCCGTCCCTTTAAAGGAATTAACCCACTTGATGAAAGTTTATGGATCTTGCATTCGAGAGGAGCATACAAAGAAAAAAAACACGGTTAGCAAACTTGCTTTGAAAGCATCATTAATTATGTAGTAAGCTACTGGCATAAAAAAAGGAGGAATTAAATTCCTCCTTTTTTATAATAACTTATTGTCGTCCAGAAAATCAAAAAATGCCTTTTTATAACTTTCTCCTATCGGGATATTCATCTCACCAACTTTCAAGCTTTTTTTCCCAATACTGTCAATTTTCTCAACCGAAATAATATAAGATTTGTGAACCCTAACAAATTTGTTATCCGGTAAAATGTCTTCCATTCTTTTAAAATTTTGAAGAACCATCAACCTTTTTTCGGGTGTTACAATTCTAAGGTAATCCTTCATCCCTTCTATATACATGATATCCTTAAATCTAACCTTTTGCAATTTATAATCTGATTTAACAAATATAAAATCGCTCTTCTTGTCCACAATCATTTGTGACTCTTTAAGCTCAGATTTTAATTTATTTTCGTTTTCCAATATTGAATATACTTTTTCAACCGATTTAACAAAGCGCTCGAAACTAATTGGCTTTAATAAGTAATCTGAAATGTCTAATTCATATCCCTTAAGCGCGTATTGATCGTATGCTGTTGTCAAAATAACTTTTGGTCGTTCCTTTAAAACCTCTAATAATTGAATACCTGTGAAATCATCCATCTGAATGTCAAGAAAAATTAAATCAACTGCATTATTCTTAAGGTAATCCAACGAATCAGCACCATTATCAAAAGATGCAGAAAGGTTTAAATATTGAATTTTATCAATATAATCTCTTAGTTTTTCGAGAGCCAGAGGCTCATCGTCGATAGTAATACAATTAATTATCATCAATTTATCAATTTAAGTACAACGCGATATTCTCCATTTTCCTTTTTCACAATTAAACCATGCTTATCTTTATAAAGCAAAGCTAAACGACGCCTCACATTTTGCATTCCAATGCCACCGGTTTCATCTTTGGCATGAACTGTATTTTCTGAATATGAGTTAATAACCTCAAAAATAAGTGTATTTTCTGAAATATTAACACTAATAATAACACCTGGCTTACTTTTTTGTTTACTACCATGTTTATAAGCATTCTCAACAAACGAAACAAATAACATGGGTGGAATCATAATTCCTTTGGGATTACCAGTCACACTAAATTGCGTATGCGCCTTGTTTTTTAATCTTAATTGCTGAAGTGCAATAAAACTTTCAATATAATCCAGCTCTTTATCCAACGGGACTAATTCAGTATTCGAATCATACAACATATAGCGCATAATCTCAGATAGCTTAATGATGGCATTTGATGCCCTTTCTGGGTCACGCATTACGAGAGAATCAATATTATTTAGGGTATTGAATAGAAAATGAGGATTAACTTGAGATCGTAACAACGCGAGTTCACTAATCAAAGACTGTTTTACCAATTCCTTTTTTTCTTGTTGCGAATCATACCAAGCTTTCAATAATTTAATCGCAAGTGCTGAAATCGTGACTGAATAAACCGACACGAATAATGATAAGATTAAAGCTTGGTTGAAGAAGTTAAAAACGATATCCTTATCTGGATAACGAAGAGGGAACTGGAAATAATAGTATATCAGATACTCACAGTATAAAATTGGTATTGATGAAAGGATGAAGAACGCGAAAAACTTAAAATATTTTTGTTTCAGCAAATATTTGGGTAATAGAAAATACAATGAGAAATAAGTTGCCACCATATCAAAAGGCAAAGAAGCAAGGTATCCAATAAATCGTGGCAGGTAAGCCTCATCAAATCGTCCTCGATAAAATGTATGATAAATAAGTACGGCTATCCAAAATAAAACATGCCAGCCAAAACGACTCAACTTTATATCAATCTTCAGATTCTTCAAAATAGCTATATTAATGGATTATACTTTTGCAAAATAAACAAATTATAACGAAACTGCCTAGCATCTTCAAATTTCTCGACTTTTCATTTAATTTATTTGATAAACCATCACTTAAATCCAACTTATACATGGTAGAGTATACTGATTTGCAACTAAATTATTGAAAATTATTCCGGTACTACTTTACTTTTAATAAATTAATCCCTATATTCGCACGTTATAAATAAATTTTATGATCGCTATTAGCATTGAGAAAGGCAGAAAGTATCAAAGACAGGAATTGCTAAACTTAGGTTTTACTGAGAGCAAAATACAATCTCCGAATTACGTAGTTTTCAGAAAATTAGATAAATATTATTTATTTATAGAAACCTTTAATGATCGTTTGGTACTAGATTATATCGGCTACTAATTCGCATCACAAACACATTTTTTTTCCAAACAAACTTCTTCAATAATTGTATTTATTGTACTATAAATTTCAGAATATTTATCATTTAAATCTGATGATAGTGAACTACTAAACTCCTCTTTTTCTTTTACGTTAATTGTAACAACAAATATATCAGTGGTTATTTCACACGACAAATAATTTGCAAGTTCTTTCAAATGATGAATGGATAAATCATGGATATTAAAAAGATGTAACGAACTTTTAAAATCTTGCAACAAATATTTGCTTACTTGTCCAATTCGCTCTTCACTTTTCGACACTGCATCGATAATAATAATTTTTTTATAGCCGGTTAATGCTTCTATGGTTTCAAGACTAATTAGGTTTTCTGTCTTGAAGTCAAATAATTTTGAATCTAAATCTTTGCTAAGTTGTTCAGCTATTTTTAACCCAACTCCATCATCAGTTAAGATTGAACTTCCAAATCCCATAATAAGCATTTTGTATTCGCGACTATTCATTTTTAAAATTAATTTTTAAATCGACTGATTGACTTAATTAAATCTCCCGATAAGTTTCTGATATTTAAAATGAAAGGCATTTTCCCAGGTTGAAAATGTGTTGCGCATGAAAAACACGGATCATAGGCCCTGAATGCCATCTCAATCATATTAAGCATCCCTTCGGTTACTTCGTCTCCATTTGTAATGATGCCCTGAGCAGCTTTTTTTAATGACATACATATTGCTGCATTATTATTAGTAGTTCCAACAATTATATTTGCTTTGGTTACAATGCCTTTATCATCTGTCCAGTAATGATGTATAAGTGTACCCCGTTGGGCTTCAACAACACCAACTCCCTCTCCTACTATGTCATTTCGATCAGGCCTTGTTATTAAGTCTTTTTTACATATAGAAGTATCGCTTGCAAGCTCAAGGCAATGCTCCGCAGCATAAAGCAATTCAACAAGGCGTGCCCAGTGCATAGCCAAGGTGTTATGAACGGGCTTCCCACCAAGGGTTTCAAACATTTGTTCATATTCTTTTTGAGCTAATGGCGTTGCCATACCATCCGCAGCATTTAAACGCGACAATGGGGTAGCATGATAAACTCCTGATTCCTGACCATCAACAAATCCTTTCCAGCCTATTTTCTTTAGGTAAGGAAATTTTAAATAAGACCAGGGCTCAACTCTTTCCTCAATATAATCCAAATAGTCTTCGACCGGATATTTATATAATTCTTCACCCATTGTATCAACAACTCTAATCTTACCATCATAAAAATTCACTTTATTTTTTTCATCAACTAAACCCATCGAATGTAAATTGAGCACATAAGGTCCGTTCAGGATGATGTCAACATATTTATCATTTCCTAGTACCACATCCTTAAAAATCTGTAGTGTAAACTGTGCAAATTCGATAAACTCTTTAGCGGTTTGTTCAATTTTTTTTCTTTCTTCTTCGTTAAGTCCTTTTCTAACACCACCTGGTGTATTCATTACAACATGTGTTTGATGTCCACCTAAAAGTGCTTGAATTTCCTGGGCTTTCCGTCTTGTTTCTATTACCTTTTTTCCAACATCAATTCCAACAGCTTCTATTACACCTAACAAATTCCTTTTGGATGGATCAGAATCTGGTCCTAAAATAAAATCAGGCGCAGCTAAAGCATAAAAGTGTGCAATATGACTATGAACAAAGTGAGCCATATAAAATAACTCACGTATTTTTTTTGCTGTTGGTGGTGGCTCAACACCAAATACAGCATCAGCGGCTTTTCCTGATGCCATGTGATGACAACCAGGACAAACGCCACAAATTTTAGTCACTATCTGTGATAGCTCTTCAACAGGGCGACCTTCACAAAATTTTTCAAATCCTCTTAATTCAGGTACCTGAAAATACACATCCTTAACGGTACCATCACCATTGGTGAATATTTCAATTTTGCCATGGCCTTCAAGACGGGTTATAGGATCAATTGTAATTCTTTTCATCTGTAATTAGGTTAATTCGAGGTAGTTTTTGATCATTAATATTTTATGATAAATTCCTTCTTAAAATCGAAGCAGGAACACTAAAACGATAAAAAGTTCCTGCCGGATCAACAACATCTTCAACAATTTTCTTAATTTCTTCCGGATCATCTGAATCTATCATGGTTCCAATTGAAGATAACATTTTAGCACCCGGATCAGTGATATTTGGAGGTGGCCCATAACAACCTCTGCACGGCGCATTTCCTTCAATGCATCGATACCCACACCCTCCGCGAGTCGCTGGTCCCATGCAAATAATTCCTTGCTCCAAAAAACATGTTACTCCATCATCCTCAATCTCCCATGGGCGATAAAACTTCTTTATTTTCTTATTATCCGTTTTCTTGCGGGTACACTCATCGCACTGGGTTTTTTCATAGGCTCCTACTACTGATTTTTTTGAAGGCAATTCTTCATTATTGGCAATAATTCTAAAAACTTCCAATAATCGATCTGGTTGAGGAGGGCAACCAGGAATATAATAATCAACGCAAACCAGTTTATCTAAAGGAATAATATTATCAAAGAAGATTGGTAGTTCGAGTTTTCCCTCAGGCACATCAAATTCTGGCTGTGGCAAAATGCCATTAGGATTTACGGTAGATTCACTATCCAAATAAATTCGATCCATGAGATCCTGTTTTTTACTCAGGTTAGCTAATCCGGGAATCCCACCCAATTGTGCACAACTACCATAACCTACCAATATTTTTGACTTTTTTCGGAGGAGCATGGCCATGTATTCATTTTCTGAATTCCGGATTGCACCATTAAACAATGTCACATCAATATGCCCATCAGGCATGTCTTTTACATCATTGTATTTAATATCGAGCGCTATTGGCCAGAATACCAAATCTGCAGCATCTATCACTTCGAGCAAATTCTCGTGCAAGTCGAGGACTGAAACACAACAACCACCACAAGCTGCACCCCAATAAATGGCTAATTTTAATTTCTGATGATTTTTATTCATAACTTAGAAATTCGTTTCTTAATTTAGGTTTAGACGTAAGCAAGTTTCTTTTTATAATCAGTTGGGCCAAGAGCTTGAATTGATTTAGTGAAATCATTAATTAACTCGGCAAACTGTTTGCCCTCGCTCGCACTTATCCATTCCAACGATAGTCGTTTCTCGTCAATACCCAACTGTTGAATGTATTTTTGTAGCAACTCATACCTCCTCAAACACTTATAATTTCCTTCATGATAGTGGCAGTCGCCCGGATGACAACCACAGATGAGTACACCATCTACACCTTGTCTGAATGATTCCAAAACAAATGTTGGCTCAATTCGGCCTGAGCACAATACTCGAATTACACGGATATTGTGAGCATACTGCAAACGTGATGAACCGGCCAGATCAGCACCGGTATAAGAGCACCAATTGCATAAAAAAGATAATATTTTTGGTTCGAATGACATAAGATACCTCCTTAATTTTTTGACATTATTCCGTTAATTTGTGATAAAATTTGCTTATAACTGAAATGCTTGCTGTGAATGGCTCCTGTTGGACAAGCTGATGTACAAGTTCCGCAACCTTTACACAACACTTCATTCACAAATGAAACATTTTTATCTTCCAGAAAGCTTATGGCAGTGTATGGACACACGCTGATACAAGTTTGACAACCACAACATACATCCTCGCTGACAACCGACGTTGTCACTTCAATTTCAACAGTCTTCTGAGCAATGGAAGCAAGTACGCGTGCAGACGCCGCTCTGGCCTGACTGATTGAATCAATCACTCCTTTTGGGCTTTGGCACGCTCCAACAACATAAATTCCTTCGGTCGTAGTTGCAACAGGATCAAGCTTTGGATGCTTCTCCATATAAAAATGATTTTTATCAACACTGATCCCAAATTTTTGAGAACTGGCTTTTGCATCATCCTGCGCCTCCATTGCGACCATTAAGATCACAAGATCAGCAGGTACTTTTACAGATTCGCCAGAAAGTTTTTCATTAAACTGAATAACCAAATTATATCCTTCACCATCCAAGGTTTTTCTAATTTCAGGCAATTCATTTTCCTGATCAAACATGAGGAAAGCCACATTGTTTTTTGAAGCAGCAGTGTAGAGTTCTTCACATCCTTTACCAAATGCTCTCATATCTGCATATAAATCATAGATATGAGTGTTGGGCAGCGCCGATGAAATTTGATGCACATATTTTAAGGCAGTAGCACAGCAGGATCGAGAACAGTATTCGTTGGTTTGACTATTTCGGCTTCCAACACAATGAATGATGGCAATATGCTTTGGTTCTGTTCCGTCATGGATGCGGATCTTTCCTTGCAGAAGCATCCTCTCAAAATCTTTTGATGTAATTACATCAGGCAATACTCCATATCCATAGGATTTTATTTCATCAGGCACAAATGGCTTCATACCAGTTGCAAGAATAATGTTCCCGAATTTTAAATTTTTATCTGTTCCATGATTAAGATGAGTTTCAAAATTTCCGATAAAGCCGGTTATTTTTTCAATTTCAGTATTTAAAAATATTTCAATATTTGGATGATTTTCAATGTCTTTAATCTTAGATTTCATCATCTGTGATGCTTGCTGAAGTGATGGGAACAACAAATCAATCTGAGCAGTATGCCCCCCTAACAAATTTGATTTTTCAACCAAATAAACTTTTTTGCCTGCATCAGCAATTGTCAGTGCTGCAGTAATCCCTGAAATTCCACCACCCACAACCAATGTTGATCCATCAACTTCAACACTTCTTTTTTCCAATGGCTCATGCAATCTCACTCTGTGAATGGCTCCTTTAACTAATTCAATGGCCTTTTGAGTCGCAAAGTCGCGATCTGAATGAACCCATGAAACCTGTTCGCGAATGTTGGCCATTTGAAACAAATAAGGATTTATCCCAGCTTTATCAAGAGTTTTTCTGAATGTTAACTCATGAATTCGAGGAGAACATGCAGCAACTACTATGCGATGTAAACCATGTTCTTTTATATCATTAACAATCATTTCTTGCCCCGGGTCAGAACACATATAATGATAGCTTTTTGAAATAACCACCCCATCCTGAGATTTCATTTCCTCGGCTACCTTTTCTACATCAACTGTTTTGGCAATATTGGTTCCACACCAACACACATATACGCCTATTCTGTTTGATTCCATATTTCTGAATTTAAACAGTAACCACTTTTTTATTTTTTATTTCTTCCTTCAATGCTGCTTTTTTTAATCTGGCAAAATATGCGGCAAAAGGACGATAAGCTAAATGCGACCATTTTGAGAAAGGAACTTCGATAATAATCATGGGCACCAAAATAGCCAGGTGGATTACGTAGCTGACATAAGTAAGAACAGGTAATCCAGTTAATCTAAAAATGTGTACCAAAATTCCACTAATGGTCGTTAGTCCAAGCATGATAAGAAATAACCAATCACTCGGATGAGAATATTTGAATTTTATATTGTTTTTTTTAATCCTACCTACAATTGCAACAATAATAAAATACATAATCCCAATTGTGGCATAATACCCTAACAATCGTTGCCAATGATACCATGGTTTTATCTCCTCAATCTGGAACAGGGGAAGTAAGGCTACGATCACAATAAACATGATGGTATATCCTGTCATGAGGAATAAATGCCCCGACCAATAATTTTTATTTTCACATTTCGAAAACTTGGGTTGTACTGCAAAATTATAGATCAGCTGCCAAAACTCGGTAACATATGAAGTAAAAGGAATTTTTGTTTCTTTATCCTTTAAAATCACTTTATAAAACATGCTGAAAATATTTGAAACCAAGAGAAAGGCAACAATTGCAGCCATGGTCCAATCTCCATAATGAATTATTTCAACAAATTGTGAAGCAGACATGCCATCTACCATTTGATTAATCATAACTCCACCTTCAGCATTTATAAAGGCAGCAGGATTAGAAAACATTTGGGAAGACGGTGGTAAATATAGCGCGAACAAAGATATAATTACAAGGAAGAATATCAACATTACCCCGAATTCCCAAAGTTTAGAAGTATAAAATTTTCTGGCTAAACCTGTCCAGTCGTATGCTGCTGTAAGGTATCGCCTTAAAGTCATCATTAATTCTCCGGGGTTGGCATCTCTCGGGCAGGTTTCACTGCAATCGCCGCAATAATAGCACATCCAGGGATCGATATTACTCACAATTTTATCCTCCAATCCCATCTGTATAGCTCTTATTCCTTTTCGTGGGAAAAGAAATCCATCCTCGGTTAGTGGGCAAATGGCAGTGCAGTTTCCGCAATGGAAACATTCATTCCAATTTTCAGCCCCGTATTTTTTTAATTCGTTTTTAAAATCCAGGTTGATCGTATAACTCATTTATAATATCCTCCTTTAATTACTAGGTTTATCTTCAACATTTACAAATTCGGATGAAACTACTTCTTGGTCTTGACTAATGTTTCCACTCAGTAATTTTTGCAAAACAATTGAGGCGGCTGCCGAACCTTGAGCTACAGAGTCGGGAATATCCTTCGGGCCTTGACAAGCTCCGGCAATCATTATTCCACTCTTAGTAGTACATTCAGCGTCACTAACAGAATTTAATTCCTTAAACCAGCCATCTTTACTAATTTGAATACCCGCCATGGCAGCAAGTTTTGCAGTATCATCTGCAGGCTCTATGCCAACAGAAAGGATCACCATATCAACTTCAGTTTCTAAAATTTTATCATTAATAATATCTTCGGAACGCAAAACCAAATGGTCATCTTTTTGTTTGATGGTTGCAGTTCGGCCTCGGATAAGATGTACACCTTCGTCTTTTATGCGTTCATAAAACTCTTCATATCCCTTTCCAAAGGCTCTCATATCGATATAAAATTCAAACACTTCCGCATCAGGAATTTTTTCTTTTACCAGATGCGACAACTTTAATGAATACATACAACAAACCCTTGAGCAGTATTTGCGATGCAGTTCATCCCTGCTTCCAACACAATGAATAATAGCAAGTTTTTTGGGAGTGCCTTGATCCTTGGTAAAAATCCAATTGCCTTTCTTATCCTGAGATCTGAAAGTGATATCTCCACCTGTTGGGCCGGATGCATTAATTAAACGCTCAAATTCCAATGAAGTTAAAACTTCTGGAAACTTACCATAACCATATCGCTCAATTTTTAAAGCATCAAATGGCTTAAAACCAGTGGCCAGAATGATGTTCCCAACTTCAATTTCAGCATATTCATCTTTTTCATCCAAATCAATGGCATCGGCCGGACAAACTTTAGCGCAAACACCACATTTTCCACTCTGTACATAGGTACAATTTTCAGGATCGATAAGATATTTATTAGGTACAGCTTGTGGAAATGGAATATAAATTGCCTTACGCATACTTGTGCCTTCATCAAATTCATCCTTCGTATTTGACGGACATTTCTCAGCACAAATTCCACATCCAATACAAGTAGACAGATTAACTCGCCTTGCACGTTTTAAAACCTTAACTTTAAATTTACCCGGACGTCCATCAATTGAAACAACTTCACTATTTGTTAATAAATCTATAAAATCATGTTGGCCCACCTCAACCATTTTAGGGGTTAAAATGCAAGCTGCACAATCAAGTGTAGGAAAAGTTTTATCGAACTTAGCCATGTGACCACCGATGGTGCCACTTTTTTCAACCAAATAAACTTTGTGTTTACTATTTGCAATTTCGAGTGCTGCCTGAATTCCTGCAATTCCTGCACCTACCACCAAGGTTTCCTTCAGACTAACTTTATCGCTTAACTCATTCATCTCATTAAAAGAGCTATCACCCAGTATGACGCTTTTTAGCAAGGCTTTTGAATAAAGATCAAAAGATTGTTGACTATCAAAGTACTCATCAAAATCAATTAATAAAATTTGAGATGGGTCCTTTTTCGCACTCATCATTGTCTCCGCAAAAAAGGATTTAATAAAACCCGGTTTATCTCCTATAATAATGATTCGTTCAATTTTCTCCTCAATAATATTTTTTATTAAATATGGTTTTTTCAAGAAACTAAAACCATGAGAATTCCACATAATTTTTACTACACTAAATGTTGAGATGTATTCTTCGAGTTGTGTAATTTTCAAATGATTTATTGAGCCATTAGATGGATAGCTGAAAAAAACAGCTATATTCCTTTTATCATGCATGTTTTAATTTTTTATAAAAAAACTGCTGAAAGATAAATTTGAATCATGTAAAAAAAAATGATGATAGTCAGGTTGAAAAATGACTGTTCTCATTTTAAAAACTGACAATTGTCATGTACTTAAAAAACGCTAATGCAGGTAAATTAAGAATAGGATTTGATAATTTTTTTTAGGCCGGGTACATTTTTGATAAAGATTTTTCGCCCTCTAATTTCAATTAATTTTTCTTCTTTAAAATCAGCAAGAATCCGAATCACTGTTTCTGTAGCAGTACCAACTATACTTGCAATATCTTCTCTGGTTAAACTTATAATTCCGTTTGAAGGATCATCACAATCTGTTTTTCCTGTCTTAAACAAACAGCTCAAAAAAAGCAAGCTCTCAGCCAAACGTTCCCTGACTGGTCTTTGCGCAAGGGATGTCATTCTTTCTTCAGCTTCCTCAAGTAAATGACTTAAACTAGTCATTACCTTTTTTGAAATATAAGGATATTTTAGGTTGAGTTTAAAAAACATTCTTTTACTAATAAAACAAACCATAGAATCTTCGAGAGTGGTTGACGTGGTGCTATATTTTTTGCCCGACAGTAAGGCACGTACACCAAGCAGCTCACCACTTTTGGCAAATCTCACAATCTGTTCCTTACCATTTTCTCCTAGTTTCGACAGTTTAATAATTCCGCTGCTGAGGCAATATACACCAATTGGAACCTGTCCTGGATAAAATATCTTTTGACCTTTGATATAAAGGGTGGTTATTCTTTTTGAATCTAGCTCAATCATGTCGGCTTTATCAATTTCTGAGAAAATCGATTGGGACATGACCGCGCAATTAGCACAAGGCGTATTCCACATAAGCTAATAAATTGTTGATCTAGTGGTGCTAAGATAAATCAAAAAAAATTAAATACAAGTTTTTAACATATATAAGAATTTAAGAAAGCTTAACAGGATGTAATGATTTAGTTTTCTTAAAATCTGGATATCCCCATATTTAGTTCTCTTGTTCATCGCATTTAGCTAAGTTTTCATCTGACGTCATAGTTCCTTTTGTATAATTTTTATTTAGGTTTCGTAATACTTATTACCTTTGCATTTCATTTCTGAATTTACTATTTTGAATAAAGATATTTCAACGACTAATCCACACAAATTCCAAACAGGCAAAGTACTTTCTATCTCTTTTGCCCATTTGGTTCATGATATTTATTCGTCATTCTTAGCTCCAATTCTACCTTTATTAATTGAAAAATTTGGATTGAGCTATACATTGGCCAGTGTACTCTCTATAGCTCAAAGAGCACCTAATATTTTAAATCCGGTTGTTGGGTTAATTGCCGACAAATATCCGGTCAGATGGTTTGTTATTTCAACACCTTTGATTACAGCTATCTCAATGAGTTTATTAGGTGTAGCATCGAGTTATGTTATGCTTTGCATTCTGCTTTTCGTAGCCGGTCTGAGTGCCGTATTTTTTCATGCACCTAGTCCCGTTTTGGTAAAAGAAATATCTGGAAAAAAGGTAGGCAAAGGAATGAGTTTTTATATGATAGGCGGAGAAATAGCTCGTACACTAGGCCCACTTGTCATACTTGGTGCTATTTCAATTTGGGGACTTGAAGGAAGTTTTAATCTGCTGCCATTTTCAATTTTAGCCAGCGTAATTATTTATATTAAGCTTAAAAATGTTGATACACATAAGCATGCGAAAGGAAATGCAGAAGCTCACGTTTGGAAAACATTCCGCAAACTTATACCACTATTTTTAATTATGTCGGGTGTTATCTTTTTTCGTCAATTTATGAAATCAGGTTTAACAGCGTTCCTACCTACATACTTTGATGATTTCCGAAACCAAGAATACTGGATAGGTGTAATATCATTGGTAGTTTATGAAGGTGCCGGAATACTCGGTACTTTATTTGGGGGCACACTTTCTGATAAACTTGGACGGAAGAAAGTTCTAATAGTTTCAGCAATTATGAGTCCTTTATTGATGCTATTATTTTTGCATTCAAGCGGAGTTTTTGTTTTTATAATTTTATTCTTGGTAGGCATTTTTCAATTTGCATCCAGTCCGGTTTTATTGGCATATATACAGGAGATTGACTCTGATCATCCTTCATTTGTGAACAGCATTTATATGTTTTTAAGTTTTGGGTTTGGTTCTATTACCCTTTTATTCTTCGGAATGATGAGTGATTGGGCAGACATTAATGTAAGTATGAATATTTCAGCCTATGTCGCATTTGGAGCCATTCCGTTTATATTCTTACTACCCTCCAGTAAAAATGATTAATGACTAATGGATAATGATTATTAAATTTTAAGTATTCATTTATTATTCAAAAATAATCATTTCTTAAAAACTCTTAAAGATGCGAGCCTGTGAGTATCCCGGCGCCTGAACATTTAAATCCATAAAATAGCCGAATGCAGTTTGTTCACAACCATATTCTGCATTTTTCATTCTGGCCTCAGTTTTATTAAAAAGTTCTTGTGTAAAATCAGGACTGGCTTTACTTTCGGATAGGTGCGCGAATGAGTGCAACACCACATTTTTACATTCATTTTTTTTCGCAGCCCATTTTAAATTTTTTACTAATTTTTTTTCGGTGCCATTTAAATCTGCTTCATCCTTTTCTTCAGCCTGTATAAATGCAACCAGTACTTCATTAAACGTTTGTTTTTCTGAGAGATCCGAAACTTCTTCTAAAGTTTTAATAGTTGGTGTATAAGAAAATTCTGAACAGTAAATCATTAATAATTTCATACCAAAATGTCTTTTATCAAATATAAGAAAATCCTACATTTGTTTATGCTGAATTCAAAACCCCTTGCCGAAATTTTACGCCCCATCAACCTGGATGAATATATCGGACAAGAACACTTGATTGGTAAAGAAGCCATTCTTCGTCAAGCCATTGAAAGCAACGCCATCCCATCAATGATTTTATGGGGTCCACCGGGAGTTGGAAAAACAACGCTTGCTCATATTATTTCACAAACACTGAATCAACCATTTTATACTTTAAGTGCGATAAGTTCGGGAGTAAAAGACGTAAGAAAAGTTATTGAATTAGCCAAAGTAGGTAGCAGAGCCATTTTATTTATTGATGAGATTCATCGTTTTAGCAAATCACAGCAAGATTCTCTTTTAGGTGCTGTTGAAAAAGGTATTGTTACCTTGATTGGCGCAACTACCGAAAATCCATCATTTGAAGTTATCTCTCCTCTCCTATCGCGTTGTCAGGTTTATATTTTAAAACCACTCGAAAAAGAAAATCTTGATACCTTATCGAACAAAGCGATTCAATATTTTAAAGATGAGAAAAACATCGAAGTTAAAATTAAGGAGCATGAGGCGCTTTATCGCATTTCGGGAGGTGATGCACGTAAATTGTATAATGCCCTGGACTTAATAATTAGTACCGAAAATAAAACCAAGGTTGAAATCACCAATAAGATTACCTTAAAAATTATCCAACAAAATTTAGCATCTTACGATAAACAAGGTGAGATGCATTATGATATTATTTCTGCTTTTATAAAATCGGTCAGAGGAAGTGATCCAAATGCTGCAGTTTATTGGTTGGCTCGTATGGTTGAGGCTGGTGAAGATCCTAAATTTATTGCCCGCCGATTGGTAATTCTCGCATCCGAAGATATTGGAAATGCAAATCCCAATGCCTTACTTTTAGCAAATACATGCTTCGATGCCATTAATAAAATTGGTTGGCCCGAAGGCAGAATTATCTTATCGCAGGTAACTGTATATTTGGCCACATCGCCAAAAAGCAATTCTACTTACACGGCAATTAAAGATGCGGAGCAACTGGTTCGAAGAACAGGAGACCTGGCTGTTCCATTAGCATTGAGGAATGCTCCAACCAAATTAATGAAAGATCTTGGCTATGCTAAAGATTATCAGTATGCCCATAAATATGAAGGCAATTTTGTAGCGCATGAATTCCTACCGGATAAAATAGCAGGGACCAAACTTTATGATCCTGGGAATAATCCACATGAAAATAAAATCAGAGCTTGGCTTAAAAATTTGTGGAAGAAAAAATACGATTTCTAATACCATTCTACTCAGCTTTGATGAAATCTATCGGATTTGCTCGATGCACTTTAATGACTTGATAAAGTATGGTTAAAAATGAAATTGCAAGAATAATGATCAGTGAATAAACAATGAATAACCAACTTAAACTAATTTGATATTCAAAATCTTGCAACCATCTTTCGAGAATATACCAAGCCCCAGGAATTGCAACTACTGACGCAATTAAAATAAGTTTTAGAAAAGATGATCCAAAGGCTTTAGTAATAGCTATTAATCCTGCACCATGAATTTTCCGAATTCCCATCTCTTTGGTTCTTGATTCCGCTGTAAAAGCAGCTAAACCAAATAGCCCAATACATGAAATTATAATTGCTAGAAATGTAAATGCCTTAAATGTATCACCGGCTTTTATTTCTGTATTATACAAACTTTCCCATTGATCAGTAATAAAAGTGTATTCAAATATGAGCCCCGGATCATAGGTCTTCAACTTTTCTTCCACATATTGAAGTGCTTCTTTGCTATCGCCAGTGTATCTAAAAAATAAATCACCACTCAAGCCTGGTGGTATAAATTCTATTACCAAAGGTTCAATAGCCTCATGTAAGGAGGCAAAATTATAATCTCTCATAACGCCAACTATCCTACCTCTTGTTCCCCAAATATTTGTTGCATACGCACCAATCGGATTCTCCATTCCGATTGCAATCTTACAACTCTCATTTATTAAAAATTGAATGATGGTATCAGCATTATTCTTCAAATTTTCTCCTTCAACCAAATCTATCTTCATGGTTTCCAGATATTCATCATCTGTTCTAATAAATCTCATACTAGGCATATTTCCACTTTCCGGAGTAAATCCCTCAATATTTAGACTTTCCACACTGGTTCTCTCTCCAGGCAAGTTAGTGCAACTACTTATATTTAAGATTTTAGGATTATTCATTAGATCAGCCTTATAGGCCTCATAATTTATCATTATAGCACGTGATAAAGCCGGACCAGATTTAACTGAAAACACATTTTCTTTTGTAAAACCTAAATCAATATCATTAAACAATTTTAATTGTTTAAAAATCGAGAGTGTACTAAAAATTAGAAAAATTGAAATTGCAAATTGTAAAACAACTAACCCTTTTCTGAGTTGTTGACTAAATGAACCAACCTTTTTGGCTCCCTTAAAATTATCTTCAATTGAAAACCCTGATGCCAAAAGCGCGGGATAAATCCCAGCAACTAAACCTATCCCAAAAACAATAATAATAATCACAAGAATATTCTCTAATGAAAAGAATTGAGCCAGGCTGTAATCCAAACCTGAATAGGCATTAAAATATGGGTATAAAATATCAATTAACAAAACAGCAAAAATACCTGCCAGCATTGTAATTAGTAAGGTTTCTCCAAAATATTGCCTAATGATCTGACCTCGATGAGCTCCAATTACTTTTCTTATCCCAATTTCCTTTACCCGACGCATGGATTGAGCAGTTGAAATATTAACATAGTTTACTCCCCCAATTAATAAAATGAGAATGGCTACTGAAAAAAACACATAAACATACGTTACATCACTATTCGGGCTAATTTCCTGCTCTAAATTTGAATGTAAATGAATGGATTCGATGGGTTGCAACAAAAACTGATTCCTTGCCAAAATTTCATGCGGCTCACCATTTCCTTCATAATATTTAATAATAAAATCAGACATTTTTCCCTCAACAGCTTTTACATCTACATTATCCTTGATCAAAATATAATTATATGGACCTGCCCAGTTTCTGGAATTAAATAAACCTTCACGACCTGCCGCTATTAAATACTGCCTAAATCGCTCCATTGGCATTAAAAAACTAAGCTTGAGATGTGTATTTTCCGTGATATCTTTCATGATACCCGTAATCATAAAACCTTCATTATAATTATCAATATGTAAAGTTTTACCCATTGCATCCCCATCAGGGAAAAATCTTTCAGCCATAGATTCAGAAATTACAATAACCTGTAATTCATTAAGTGCTGTGTTTGCATCGCCGGCAATAAATTCTAAGTCAAGGATATCAATGATTGATGGGTCTGCAAAAAAGCCATTCATTTCTGTAAACTTCTTAGCTGATTTAATACTATCGTGGATGTTAAAGCTTAAGGAGCCGATCTGATAAATCCTAAAATAGGATTCTATTTCAGGCATATAAGATGCCATTTCAGGACCCAAAGGAGGAGCAGTAGGTGCCCAATTTCTTGTTTTTGCATCTTCTTCTGAGATTTTAGTGATCCTATAAATTCGATCAGATTTAGGATAACACTTATCAAAACTAAGTTCATAACTGATGAAACTGTAAATAAAAACGACACAGCTTATTCCTAAAGCCAAACCAAAAATATTTAAAGCACTAAATATTCTATACTTTTTTAAATTTCTAAATGCAATGATGAAATAATTTCTAAGCATAATATTTCTTTTAAGATCATTTGATGACCAAATAATGCAAAGTGAATGCCAGCGACCATAACAGTCTTATCTCAAATGCATTACGTCGGAATTCATTAAATCCTACTAATGAAGGCGTCCAAATGTGGACTAACAAACGTCCAAATGTGGACGATTATACTAAATAATTTTGCTTTTTAGCTGATTAATGTTTTGATTTGTATAAACATAAAAATGTTGGTCTGGTTTCTGATGCTTGTTAAGTATGACACATAAAAAAGCAAATATCCTTATTGTTGATGATGACCAGTTCATTCTGTTGAGCATGAAAAGACTGTTTGATAAAGAGTTCAATAAAGTCATTACTTGTCAAAATCCTGATGAGATACCTGATTTACTAAAAGATCAAACAATTCATGTAGCCTTGCTCGACATGAATTTTACCAAAGGAGACACCAGTGGAGACGATGGAATTTATTGGCTTAAAACCATCAAATCAATCGACCCACTAATTAATGTGATTAGTATAACTGCCTATGGTGAAATTGAAAAAGCAGTGCGTGCAGTAAAAGCCGGAGCCCTCGACTTTGTAGTTAAACCATGGCAAAACGAAAAGCTTTTAACGACCGTGATCACTGCTGCAGAATTGAGTTTAAGCCGACGTAAAATTGACCAATTAAGAACCCAGCAGTTTTTTCTTAATGAAAATATAAACAAAGAATTTTCTGATATTGTTTATGCCTCCCCGATCATGTCGGATCTGATTGAGCAGGTTAAGAAAATTGCGCCTACCGATGCAAACGTTTTGATTAAAGGCGAGAATGGAACAGGTAAAGAAATGTTTGCGCGTGCCATTCACAATTTCTCGCAAAGGCATGATGAAGTTTTTATTGAAGTTGATTTGGGGTCGATAACAGATTCATTGTTTGAGAGTGAACTTTTTGGACATGTGAAAGGTGCTTTTACTGATGCTAAATCTGACCGCATTGGAAGATTCGAAGCTGCTTCAGGAGGAACCTTGTTCCTGGATGAAATCACAAACACTGCTTTGGCCTCTCAAGCAAAATTGTTGAAGGTTTTACAAGAAAGAATAATTAATCGGATCGGGAGTAATAAAGAAATCGCCGTGGATATTCGCTTAATTTGTGCCACTAATGCATCCGTTCATGAGCTTGTAAATTCAGGTGATTTCCGACAAGATTTATTGTATAGAATAAATACCGTTGAAATAAAAATCCCGCCTCTTCGAGAGCGTTTGGATGACATCCCCGTTTTAGCCGAACATTTTTTAAATATTTACAAAACCAAATATCATAAACATAAACTTCAGTTTCCTGAATATGTTGCTAAAAAACTGATCAAGTTTTCATGGCCCGGTAACGTAAGAGAGTTGCAGCATGCCATGGAAAGAGCAGTGATTATGAGTGATGGCAAAACCATCAAATCAACCGATTTTAATTTTTTACTTCAATCTGGTTCAGAAAACACACAAAAAAAAGAGGGTAGTTTCGATTTAGAAAAAATTGAAAAACAAGCCATAGAAAATTGCATCCGAAAGCATGCCGGTAATTTAACAAAGGCCGCTAAAGAGCTTGGTTTAACAAGAGGTTCACTTTACCGAAGAATTGAGAAACATGGGCTTTAAACATTTTTATTTCAATATAATTATCAGGCTAATTTCAATTATTTTAGTCATGAGTTTGGTTGTGTATCAGTTTTTTATTCGGACCGATTATATTGTATCGGTTTTTGGATCAATGCTTTTCATTATCTTACTCATTAATTTATTTTCCTATATCAATAAAACCAATCGTGATTTTACAAACTTCCTGACCTCCTTTGTTCACAACGATTTCACCATTCATTATTCAGGAAAATACAAAGGCAAAACTTTCGAAAAACTTTATCAAACTTTCGAACTTATTCAGGCACAATTCCGGACTTTAAGTTTCGAGAAAGAATTGATAAATCAACACCTCCAAAACCTGGTTGAGCATGTTGATACCGGAATTATTTCACTAGATAAGGATTTGAAAATTCAACTCATCAACAAAGCTTTTAAGCGCATGTTCGACCAGCCCCATCTAAGTCGTGGGCAAAACACATCAACAATTAACAAATCTTTAATTAACATTTTAAGAGAAGTTAAACCTGGTGAAAAAAACTTAACCAAATTGCGCATCAATAATTCATTGCAACAATTAGCCATTCATGCTGATGTTTACAAATTAAATGGGATTGAGTACAAACTTATCTCATTAAAAAACATCCATGGCGAGTTGGACGAAAAAGAAATGGAATCCTACCAAAAACTCATTAGGGTTTTAACCCACGAAATTATGAATACCTTATCGCCAATAATTTCGCTGAGTGGTACCATTAATCAATCGGTAAAAGAATTGGTTAAAGAGCAAACTCCAATTAACGCGGAAACAGGACTTTATTTAAATGAGGGAATTGAAGCCATTCATGATCGTTCCGAAGGCTTATTGAGATTTACTGAATCTTACCGTAAATTAATGCGATTGCCAAAGCCAAAACTTAAACCGGTTGAAACGGAAGCGTATTTTAATAAATTTCGTTTATTATTTGAAGATCAAATTAAGAAGAAAGAAATCGAGTTTTCGATCACAAATCATGCTTCTGAAAATCAACTTTTAATAGATCCTGAATTATTTGAACAAGTATTGATTAATATATACAAAAACGCCATCGAATCTTTTGATAAAATTAAAAAGAGCACGGCATTTATTCCACTCATAAAAACAGTAATCGCCAAGGAAGAAAACAATTCGATTTCGATAAAAATAGCCGATAATGGCTGTGGCATAGACAGTGAATCGCAAGAGAAAGTTTTTATTCCTTTTTATACCACAAAGAATGAAGGTTCCGGCATCGGTCTAAGTCTTTCTAAACAAATTGTGTTGCTGCATAAAGGAGGAATTGTTTTTAATTCGGAAAAAGGAAAAGGCACGGAAGTAAGTATCTTTATAAAAAGCTAAGTAAAAAGAAGTCTGATCAACTCGCGCTGAGCGAAGCCGAAGCGGCTCAAAGGCATAGAATACAAAAATAACCAAATCATAAAAACGCCATCTGATTTACACGTCTCGACTTCGCTCGACGTTCACTGTAACCTGAGAACTTCACACAGGCGAGATCTAAGTCAGACTATAAAACTTAACTACAATTTAATTATTAAAATACGCACATTCAAAAACCAAAATTCATATCTTTGAAATAAATCAAGCGCTAAAATTATGTTCCCAAATATTCCGAATTTAAAATATACCGACAAAAACAATTTCTTTTTAATTGCCGGACCTTGCGTTGTTGAAAATGAAATGGTTCCGATGATGATTGCCGAAAAAGTTGTAAAAATTGCGGAGAAATTTAAAATTCCGCTCATTTTTAAAGCTTCTTACAAAAAAGCGAACCGTTCGAAAATTGAATCGTTTACAGGCATTGGCGATTTTGAAGCACTTAAGCTGATCGAAAAAATTGGCTTTGAATTTGATATCCCAACCTTAACAGATATTCATTCGGAAGCCGAGGCTGTGGTAGCTGCAGAATATGTTGATGTTTTGCAAATCCCTGCATTTTTATGCCGACAAACAGAATTACTGGTTGCTGCTGCTTATACCGGAAAATATGTAAATGTTAAAAAGGGTCAGTTTCTTTCGCCCGAAGCCATGAAATTTGCGGTTGATAAAATCAAACAATCGGGTAACGAAAACATTATGCTTACCGAGCGTGGAAGCATGTTTGGTTATCAGGATTTAGTGGTGGATTATCGCGGCATTGCCGAGATGCAAAAAAACAAAGTACCTGTTGTGCTCGACATTACCCACTCTTTGCAACAGCCCAACCAGTCCAGTGGCGTTTCGGGCGGTAAACCGGAATTAATTGAAACCATGGCCAAAGCAGGAATAGCCGTTGGCGCTGATGGTATTTTTATCGAAACGCATCCCGATCCCGAAAACGCAAAATCGGATGGAAGCAATATGTTGCATTTAGACCTGTTAGAAGATTTAATTGAGAAATTGGTAAGGATTAAGCAAGCGATTTCGTAAGTTTGATTTATTGAATACTCCCCTGTATTAAAAATAATTACGATTTTAATTAATCGAATAAATATATAAGTTTATAAAAACTGTACAATACACCTTTTATCAGATGTTATTGTGTAAGAAACATGAACATATATTATAGTTACCAACCATATGAAACTCACCAATTACTGGAATGACTAGACTTTTAACGTATTTGAAAAACCCGATTTATTGTAAAAATAAAAAGCCGAAAGCAAATTATTTTTTGTTCTTGATAGTCCTTTATATTGGAACAACAATTCCTATCGCTTCATTTGCTTTTTTAACACTCAAATTCTTTAATATTGAACACTCTATCTTTACAGATTTAACAACTAACAAAATTCTTATTGGAGTTTTCCTTGCACCGATTTATGAGGAGGTATTGTTTCGCTCATTACTGAAATTTAAAAAGCAGAATCTGATTTTGTTCATATCACTAATAATTGTGTTGATTGGATATTACGTTTTTCGATCAGAAGTAGAATTTGTCATTGGATTTTCTATATTCCTTATCATTGTAATATTAATCACAGGATTATATTCGAGAAAGAATATTGAAAACTTTATCTCTAAAAAATTCAAATATTTCTTTTATGCCTCAGCCATAATTTTTGGTTTGCTTCACGCAACAAATTTCACAGGAAATGTTTATCTAATAATCGGGTTTTCATTCATTCTAGGAGGTCCTCAAATAATTCTAGGTTTAATATTGGGGTTTATCAGGATGAAATATGGTTTAATTTATAGTATTCTATTTCATTTTATAATAAATTCAACTTTACTTTTATCATTATTTTGAAAAATAAAAAGGAATTATATAAATCCTTAAATTACAGAATATTTAAATAAAAAAATACGGTTGGTAACAAAGGCTCATAAAACATGGCAAATTCATACTCGGCAGAAACGTGGGCAATTCGTTCACACTTCACTTTCCTCCGGAAAGCGAAGATCTCCGAAAACTTTGCCACGTTTCATAGCCTAGGCCTTTATGCTTAATTGAAAAAACATGATTGATTTTAAAACATTCTTAAGTAAATTTCAAATCAATTACTTTGATTACAAACAAGAATCATTGTCATACATTTTAGTTAATCATTCAAATTTGAACTTAAAGGACAAGATTATTGGATATAATAAAGATGAATATATTAATGCAATTAAAGGCGATATAAGGCAAACATACTTTCAAGCAATAGAAACATTTTTCGAAATCTTCTTCATTCTTTTACCCACAGTCGAAGGAAAAATCAACTACAACATAATTGAGAATTTAGGACCCAAAAACAATACATATTCAAAAATTAGAGGGATTCATGAGTCAGATAACATAAATAATCTTTTAGACGCAGAAATTACCTTCAAAGGAGAAAAGACTATATCTCTAGGTGAATTTATTTTCTATTTCAACCTGCATAACGAAACTAAATTCAAAGAACAAATCTCCGAAAGCTTGTTTGCAATAAAATACGCAATAAAATTACTTGCAAAAGACTTGTCTGACAGGAGTGAATATAATAGTTACAAGCACGGTTTAAGAGTTATGCCGTTTTTAAGTGATTTGGCTATATCTGAAATAGATTCTAATAAAGACTCCCTTAATTGGGATATATCTGATTCTATGACTTACTACACCTATGACAAAGAAAAGCAAACAGGAATCTATACAACAAGACTATTTGACACAAAAAGGGATTTAAAGATGACTTCTCTCTGCTCAAATTTATTATGGTTAATGATTAGACTTAGAGATAGTTCATTTAATAAAGCAAGTAAAAACAACAAATCAATAGTTGAAGTTCTGTTCTTTGACAAAGAGTCCATAGAAAAAGCAGCAAAACCTAATGTAAAAATTCAAAATATTAAAATGACATATTAAATAAAAAATTCAACTAAGCATAACAACGGCTCATAGTTCATGGTCTTGCCAAAGGCGAGAGTAAAAACAGTGCGGTTTTCCTGCCAGCGGCAGGCAGGCGTGTTGTTTCCTATCCTGCGAGGGACAGGAAAGCCTGCCAAAGGCACTCAGACGCCGCGCACGAAAAAAAACTATTGTGCATCATGCAAAAAAACCTACTAAATAGATAATAGAAATATGATTAAAAAGAAAATCGCTATAGTATCAGATATTCATGGAAACTCGATTGCATTTAGTGAAGTGATTAATGATATTCGGAGCAAAAACATTGACACGATAATAAACCTTGGGGATTCTTTATACGGACCACTTGACCCCAAAGGTACTTTTGACTTATTAGAAAGGAATGAAGTGATTAGTATTTCAGGAAACCAAGACAGGATTATACTTGAAAACTTAGACCACACATCAGATTTGATAACTCTTGAGTATGTAAAATCACAACTTGATAATAAAATCATTGAATGGCTTAGACGATTACCATTTGATAAGATTATAGATAATCAAATCTATTGCTGTCATGGTACTCCTCAAAATGATTCTGAATATTTACTTGAAAAACTTGAAGCAGAGTTTGTTTCCGTCAAAGATTTTGTGGAAATTGAAAAAATATTAAAAGATATAGCACAGAAAACTATTGTTTGCGGTCATAGTCATATTTCAAAAATCATAGAAACTGACAATAAACTGATTATTAATCCTGGAAGTATTGGTTTACCTGCTTATGATGACGATTTACCTGTTTATCATAAAATGCAGAATTATAATCCACGTGCTAATTATGCAGTGATAGATATAATTGGGGATTCAATTTCTGTTGAAAGAGTTTCAGTCGAGTATGACTCTGAAAAATCGGCGAGATTGGCAGAGAAGAATAATAGAGATGATTGGGCAAGATGGATTAGAAAAGGAATAGTATAGAACGCACGAAAGCACAACAGTTTATAATTCATAAGGGATTTGGAGGCTTTCGAGCGGTATCACCCACATCAATTCTGGGTAGTAACGTGATAGGTTTAAAGTCCGCAGTCCCTTGCAAAATAATACACTAAACGTAAAAGAGCAAGTAAATTTGCACAAAAATATATAATGACAGACTTCATATTATTTCGTAAATTGTATAGCATAAATTTCAATTAAAAAAACATGAAAGAAAAAAGTATAGAATTATTAAACAAAGCAATTGGTGACGAACTTTCTGCCGTTCACCAATACATGTATTTTCATTTTCATTGCGATGACCAGGGCTACGATTTATTAGCTGGTTTGTTCAAGAAAACAGCAATAGAGGAAATGATTCATATTGAACAAATAGCAGAACGCATCTTGTTTTTAAAAGGTGAAGTTGAAATGGAAACATCTGAAAGCGTGAAGAAAATTCATGATGTAAAAGAAATGCTTGAAATGGCCACAGCTATGGAAGAATCAAGTGCCAGAGATTATAATCTTTGGGCAAACGAATGTTCTGCTAATGCTGATTCTGTTTCTAAAAAATTGTTTGAGGCATTGGTTGAGGACGAAGAACGTCATGGAGACCAATATGATGTTGAAATGGAAAATTTGAAAAAGTTTGGAGATAACTACCTGGCTTTACAATCCATTGAAAGAAGCAAAAATATTGCTTCCGGAAGACCAGCATAATAAAGTCCCAAACGCTAACTAGGTGTTGTACATATCTGCTTAAAAACAGCAAATTAAGGTTGTCGCCTACTTCATTTTTTTTATTTGACCGGATTACGCCAAACAGTTGGTTATTATCCTCATACTAAATTTTAGTAATTATAGTTCCTACTGCTCAGTCAGGAAAAAAGCTTTGGGTTTTCATGCCTGCTAAATCAGACAGGCAATTGCGTTGTTTTTTGACCCTCGCCTTAATTAGCAAAAGTTATGCGAAGACTTAGTTGAACGATAGAGCGGCTCACGCCAAATCACGACCACAAGAACCAAAAAAAAACATTCAATGCAATTTAAAAAATGAAGCACAAAATAGATTATAAAGCTATTGCTGAAAGAATCATTGGATTGAAAAATGCAGACCTGGAATTTCGAAACAAACTTGTTCAAAAAGGACAACTTGGAAAAGGTTATGACAAGGAAATGGAGAAATTGCACAACAGAAATGCGGAGATATTAAATGAAATAATAGATACAATCGGTTATCCAACAATTGACAAAGTTGGCCAAGAAGCCAATGAAGCAGCCTGGTTAATAATACAACATTCAATCGGGCAACCTGACTTTATGAAAAAGTGTGCGAAACTTTTAAAAAATGCAGTTAGTGAGAAAAAAGCAGCCCAAAAAAATTTAGCCTACCTGACTGACCGAATAGCTGTATTTGAAGACAAAGCACAAGTTTATGGAACTCAATTTGATTGGGATAAAAACGGAGAATTAAGCCCAAATTTAATTAACGATTTAAGTAAGGTAAATCAAAGAAGAAAATCAATAGGATTAAACACAATTGAAGAACAGACAGAGACTCTAAGAAAACAAGCTAAAAATGAAAATCAATCACCGCCACCTGATTTTGAAAAAAGGAAAAATGAAATTAAAAAATGGAAAAGAAAGGTTGGTTGGATAAAATAAAAATGGCCATTAATAAAGTGAAACAAATACAATTATAGAAATAAAATATAACAAAATGACGCACAATAACAAAACTGAATACAGGAAAAATGTTTAAAGTAGGCTATTCAGAGATTAGTGGATTTATCAACGGAAAACAATAAAGTATTAGTTTTGTTTTATGGAAGTTTTAATTCTAATAGGTGCTTTTCAAGCTGCTTTTTTTGCGATTTTGGTACTCTCCAAAAAACGCAAGAATATAGCTGATAAAATTTTAGCCCTTTGGCTTTCAATTTTCACCATCCATTTAGCTTTTGTATATTATTCTTTTCTGTCGGGATATGAGTTTTACATTGAATATGGTCATCTTTATTCAGGATTATTAGTTACCTATTATTCGTTAATGTATGTCTATACGCTATCACTAACATCTAAAGAGCATATTTTTAAAACGAAGTGGTTATTTCATATAATCCCTACAGCTATCACCTATATATGTATTATTCCTTTAGCACGTCTTCCTTATGAAGAAAAGCTTAGTTTAGTCACTCACTTGACAACTAATTTTTACGCAATTTTTGTATTTGGAATTACCGTATTATTTACAACAACTTACCTCATAGCAACACTTACACTTTTGAGAAAACATAAAATCTCTATTAGAAAAATGTTTTCCTATAAAGATAATATCAGTCTTAACTGGTTAAGGATATTGACCATTCTACTGGTGTTTTTGTGGATTGGAATTTCTAGTCTGGTTATTAATCTTTATCACTATGAAGCAACCACACTTGCAATAAATCCTAATGAGCATATGATACAGGATATGCAAGGACATATCGCCTTTGTAATTTTTATCTTTTTTCTTGGTTTTTTTGGCATCAGACAACAAGCTATTTATTCGAATCCTTTGCAAGACAATAATGTAAAGACTGAAACTAAACCAATAAGTGGTCGCTATGACAAATCGGGTCTTAAAAAAGAGGATTCAAAAACTTATTTAAGCCGATTATTGAAATATATGGAAGATGAAAAACCATATCTGAATGAGAAACTTTCATTAAAAGAAGTTGCTGAAAAAATAAATATTTCAACCAATCATCTTTCGCAGGTAATAAATGAGAATTTAGAGAAAAACTTCTTTGACTTTGTGAACAGTTACAGGGTCGATTTAGCCAAACAGAAGTTGAGAGACCCTTCTAATAAAAACTACACCATAATTTCATTGTCATTCGATTGTGGGTTTAGTTCAAAGAGTAGCTTTAACTCAATTTTTAAGAAATTAACAGGCTTAACCCCTAGTGAGTTTAGGAATAAAATATAATCATTCTTTTTGGGCTAACCGAATCCGAAATTCCAACTTTACACCAATATATCAAAAAGTTATACATCCTACCCTATTGGGCTGGACTATAAGTTTTGGGTAGCCTGTACGCATAGACTTTTAATCCGTTTTGCTTTTGTTTCTTTGCTGCATAACAAATTATAAACAACAGTATGAAAACATTAAGAATTAAAAGCAAAATGAAACATTTAAAGAAATTTTTGAGTTTAGCTGTCATTATTTTGACATACACTTCTGCAACTGCCCAATCAAATGATTCCCTTTTTTATCGTCATTCATTACAAATTAATGTAGCCGGATTAGGTGTTGAGAGATGGGCTGCGGGATATGAATATCGCATTAATTCCAAACACGCGCTATTTGTTCAGGGAGGCGGTTCATTTCCACATTTATCTGAGGAGAAAGAATATGGTTTTGGGCTACATTATAAGTATTTTTTTCAACCAGTTAGTGATGTCAAATTTTTGTGGATATTCAAACCTGCCTACAAAAATACTTTTGCAGATTTCAATGTCAGGTATATGAACTTAGATGGGATTCATAA
This sequence comes from Bacteroidales bacterium, assembly GCA_963674935.2. Taxonomy (GTDB): domain Bacteria; phylum Bacteroidota; class Bacteroidia; order Bacteroidales. The sequence goes on along the minus strand of CAXXWZ010000007.1, from coordinate 646,319 downwards.
TGATGCAGAATGTTTGTTTGAATCGTTTCATATTGGCCCCGAGGTGGGGCAAACTTGGGTGTGGAAATCAGGATTCACAATCAGTTATTGGTTAGGTTATGGTCCCCCAATTAGTGGAGAATTTAAATGGAAAAATACGGTGCCTGATGATGGCGATTCCTGGGCAAAGATGTATAAGTGGACTTCTGGTTTGGATTTTGGCTTGTCAATTGGATATTCTTTCGGTGCACGTAATAAATAAAAAATAACTTGATAAATATTTTCTGTTTATTTTCGTAAAACATTTTTATCTTACCATAATCTAAGAACAAACTACACCCCATAACATTTTGCATAAGTAATGGCAGCCAAAGTGTTAAATATCAAGGTTTGTGGCCTACTTAGACTGCATAGCGGTTTTACAGGAATGCACTCCGCAATCTGCCATTACTCATGTAATATATTGTGTTGCATAATAGGCGGAATTCAAATAAATATGAAACATTAAGATGAAAATAACAATTATAGGAACAGGAGGAGTCGGTGGATACTTTGGAGCAAAATTGGCTAAAGCTGGAAATGATTTGACTTTTATTGCACGAGGAAACCACCTAAAAGCTATTCAAAATAATGGATTGATTATAAAGAGCATTCATGGTGATTTTAAAGTAACGAATATAAAGGCAACTGACAAAATCACAGAAATTGGCAAGCCAGATTTGATAATTATCGGGGTAAAAGCATGGCAAATCAAAGAGATTCGGGATGATATAAAAATGATTTTGAAGAACGACACCATGATCCTTCCATTACAAAATGGAGTTTTAGCATCACGAGAGTTGGCAGAAAAAATTGATGAGAAATATATTTTGGGTGGATTATGTCGGATAATAAGTAAAATTGATTCACCAGGAGTGATTCATCATCTTGGAATTACACCCACAATTGTATTTGGAGAACTTGACAAATCACAAACAGATAGGATTGAAAAAATTCAACACGTATTTAAAACAGCAGGAATTGAATCAAAAATATCGGAAGATATCGAAGCTGATTTATGGAGAAAATTTATTGCGATTTGTGTAAGTGGATTATTAGCAGTTTCAAACACAACATACGGAGAATTAAGAGAATTAAAAGAGACCCGAAAACTCATGATTGACTTGCTTAATGAGATATTTTTGTTGTCTCAAAAAATAGGAATTAAAATTGAGACTGATTTTGTTAAAAAGACAAGCTCATTCATGGATACCTTCCCATATGATTCAACATCTTCATTGACAAGAGACGTTTGGGACAAAAGACCATCTGAGATTGAATACCAAAACGGCACAGTTGTGAGATTTGGGGAAAAATATGGGATTGATACACCTATTAATAAATTTGTTTATAGTTGCATTTTACCAGGTGAACTAAAAGCTCGAGGATTAAAAACATGAATCGACTGCGCACAACACATGGGATAAAACATTGAGTGAAAAGTGGTTATTCAAAAGTTGGATTCCAATAGCAAAAACCGTTTGACTTTAATTATAGCCATCCATTATAAGTCATTTTTTTAACAAGAATAACAAATTTAAATTGCGGATAAAATGAATAAAAGCAGATTAATTTTAGTATTAGTATCAATAATTATTTTAGTTGGGCAAATAGTTATCATAATAGTTAATCATAGCAAATTCAGTTGGTCGAATGATTGGGGAAGCCTTTTGAGTGTTATTGCTGCTATACTGTAATTATTAGCTTGCTTGCAGGTGATCGTAAGAATAAAAGGAAAAGTGTCAAAAAAGCATAAAGGTTAAATGTGCATAGTTCTCAGTCAGGTGAAAAAATGAAAGAAATAATTTTAATAGGTCCCATTGCGGTTGGAAAAACAACAACGGCAAAATTACTTTCGAAAAAGTTAAACAAACCAATTATTTGTATGGATGATATTCATCGTAACATCTATAAAGAAATCGGATATAATAATGATCATATGGAAGAACTGCTTGAAAAAGTAGGGATAATGGCAGCTTTTCAATATGCAAAAATCTTTGATACATATTCCATAGAAAAAACACTTGCAAAGCATCAAAATTGCATCTTTGATTTCGGTGCCGGCAATGCCGTATCTGGATGTGATTTTGACTTTGATCGTATTAAGCAAGCTTTAAATCCATACGAAAATGTTGTTCTTTTAATTCCAAGCGCCGACAAAAAAGAATCATTAGATTTTATTTATAAGCGTAGGGATGTAAAACCAAGTCACAGAGAACTAATTGAATATTTAGTTTTTAATCACTCAAATTCTGAAGTAGCAAAACATACGGTTTATGTGAAAGACAAAACGCCTGAAGAAGTTTGTAATGAAGTATTATTTTTAACAAATAATCTCCAGCAAAATGATTGAACATGAAAAACCATAAAAAGCTTTTATTAGTTCTAGCAATTATAGGCTTATTTCTATTTTCTGCTACTGAGCTTTCGGCCGAAAACAAAAAATTACAATTTAACAGCAATAAACAGTTTAAGATTGTACAATTTACCGACACTCATTTTTATATAGGAGGTGAAAAGTCAGAAGAAGTTTTGCAAAACATAGAATATATTATGAATGCGGAGCAACCGGATCTGGTCATTTTAACCGGCGATATCGTTACCGGAAGTGGAGATCATTGGCCAACAATTAAAAGCTGGGAAATAATTACAGATAAATTAGCTGAATATAAAACGCCTTATGCAGTAACTTTTGGCAATCATGACGATGAAGCGCAAGTTTCAAGAAAAGAGTTGCTAAATTACCTTTCAAAACGGCCTTACTGTATTATTTCCGATGAAGGAGGTGCTGATGTAAAAGGAATTGGAAATTATATGTTGCCAGTTTACAATCATGATGGCATCGTGGAAAAACTAATCTATTGCCTCGACTCCAGATCTTATGCTTTAGCTAATGAAAATGGGCTGGAAGGCTATGGCTGGTTTGATAAGTCTCAAATTAACTGGTTTGCCCAAACCAATCAATTATGGTTAGCCAAATATCAAAATGTTCAATCTTTACTGTTTTTTCATATTCCACTGCCCGAATACAAACAAGCTTTTTATGAAGGCGAATTCAAAAATGGCGTAAGGATGGAAGAAGAATGTTCACCAAAAATCAATACAGGGATGTTTTCTGAAATGCTCCTTCAAGGGAATGTATTAGGATCGTTCGTGGGTCATGACCATAACAATAATTATGTGGCACAGTTGTTTAAAATCAGCCTTTGTTATGGATATTTTTCGGGTGGCAATAGTTATGCCGACTTACCGCTTCGGGGAGCCCGAATTATTTTATTGGAAGAGAATGCAAAGACCTTTACAACCTGGTTAAGAAGAATGGATGGGAAGGTTTTATACAAAATTGAATTGCCTTACACAAAATAAAAATTCTTCTTTTATAAAATTATGTAGAATTCAGTCCAATTCCACTCTCGTGTTCTTTTTCAGTATTTTTAAAAATATTTTGATTTAACACAGGAAATTGACTTAACTTAGTAGTCCTGCCATTTTTAATTTTGAAATTTTAAATTAAAACTATTATTATGAAATCTCACGCCGCTCGCATTTTTAAATTCGCAATCCTTATTTTTTTAGCTTCGTCTTATGGTCAAGCATATAGTCAAGAAGCGCCCCATTCAGGATTTTCTTCTTATGAATCTACTTATGACAAATTCGCCAGCGAGTTCGGAAATTTTGTCCATGATAAAATGGCGATTAGGAGCTTAAATGAAAAAGACATCAAAGGATCTCCATATCTAAATGCCGAATTCACACTTGGTACCGTTTACACAAATAAAAATGTGCATTATACCAAAATCCCGCTCAGGTATAATATTTACAATGATGTGATCGAATTTAAGTTACAAAATGATTCGGTTTTTGCCATCTCAAATCCCGAAATTATTCGCCAGATAGAGATTGCCGGTGAAACTTTCTTTTACTACAGAACAGCATACAATAAAGCAGGTTACTTTAGTGTAAAACACGCCGGTGAAGTACAACTATTATCAAAATATAATGTGGCATTTAAAGATGCAGTTCCAGCAGCGGCATTTGCTCAAGCCACACCCCCAACTTTTCAACCAAGAGCAAATACTTTTTTCATTAAATTAAAAGATGAGCTCCCTGTTTCTATTGCAAAAAAGAATGATTTGAAGAAGATTTTTGGCAAGCAAAGCGACAAAATGCTTTCGTTCATTAAAAAGGAAAAACTTAATATCCGAGAAGAAGAAGATTTATTAAAACTGTTAGTTTTTATCAATGAAATGAAGTAAAAAATTAATCCATGTTAATTTGAAATGCGTAAATTTACACCTACAACATTTTATAAATAGTTGGTATTTTATCGGATCATAAATATTTTTCTAATAAAATACGCCTGTGCATTAAGATTCGCCTCTCCCCTCAACAGATAAGTAATTCATTAAAAAAACAACACAATGAAAAAATATCTTGAGTTTTACAAACAACTTCCGTTAAACATTAAAGGACTTGCTTTTGTTTTAATAATTGCAGCGGCATTAGCTGTTCCAATTTCTAATAAATTTGATACCATCGGTCTCGTTATTATTTTATCTTTTTTGGTTATTATAAGCATTTTAATGTCATGGATAACGCTGAAATCTCTGAAAGAAGTTCAAAACCCAGAATTAGTAGATGGAACTATAGGTAATGTAAAGGATGTAGAAAGCAGGATGAATAAAATCATAAGTGATGAGATTAACAAAACAGGAAGTGTTGAGATTCTAAATTACGGTTTGGATATGGAAACAGTAGTGCAATGGATAGATTACCAGTTGGTGAATAAACCCAATATAGATAGTATAATTTACAAAGGATTAATTGTAGATATTGAATCTACTGCGTTAAGAAAACTCATTGATGGAGATAGCAACATAAAAACTCATTACGCCAAGCACGCAATACTTAAAATGAAAGAACTCATCAGTAAGCCCGAATGCAATAAAAAAGACATTGACCTCAAACTCAGATCATATTCTGCACCACCAGTTATGCATGGATTTATGATTAACAAGAAACACTTATTCTTAGGTTTCACCGAAATCAAAAACCACAAACTTTATGGAGGAGGCTTCCCTTATCAATATTACAAATTTCAAAAAAGCTCAGATTCCAATGTGCATTGTTTCCAAGTTTTTAACTCATGGTTCGATTATACATGGAAAAATGCCAAGGAAGTCATCTAATTAAAAACTAAAAAAATATGCTTAAAATAGGACATAGAGGTGCAGCAGGACATTGTTTTGAAAATTCATTTGAATCCTTCCAAAAAGCAATTGAGTTAAAAGTTGATTTTATTGAATTGGATATAAATTTCACAAAAGACAAAGTACCTTACATATTTCACGACAGCACATTAGATTCATTAACAAATTGCAAAGGTTTTATTACCAATTATACTTCTGATGAATTAAATAATAAAGTCCGACTAAATAATGGAGAAAAAATACCAACGTTGAATGAGTTACTCGTATTTATTAAACAAAAAGATGTTAGCTTATATCTGGAGATCAAGGCTGAAGGTTATGAACAAATCATACTGGACTGTCTTGAACAACATCCAATTAAAAATAAAGTTTTGATCGCATCATTTTACCATAGTGTTATCAAAAAGATTAAACAGCTATCTAAAAAATATAAAACAATTGCTTTATTCGAAGGATGTCCTGTATCACTCGAAAACCTAATTATTGAAAGTCAATGCGATTATGTTTCACTAGGATTTGAATCAACGAATAAAAATATCATTGATCGCATAAAAACAACACAAAGAAAAATAATAGTGTGGACCATTGATAATCCAATTGAAATTTCGTTAGCGTATGAGTGGGGCGTTGATGGAATTGTAAGTAATTTCCCTGAACGAATTATTCAAGATATTAACTACACATAAATAATTTTATTTATTCTCACGCGCTTATTCTTTTCTTATTCAAAATTTCTATCCGTAACATCAGTAATAAAAATAACCCTGTACATAAAATCGCCCGATAAGCATATAAATCAGCTAACAAACCTTCATTTGTTATAAGTGAAATAAATGGCGTTATGAATAAAGCAATCCAAACCGAAAAAGCTTCTGTATTCCTTTTCTGCTTGGTCATTCTTTTTAGTACAGGAAAATAAGAGATGACCATGATGCTTTGTACTGAAAAATTGGTCACCAAATGATTACCGGAAATCGCCCAAAAAACAATGATTAAAAGCACGGCACCAAAGCACACCAAATCAAATTTATTAAATCGCGTACTTGGGTCACCCCAAATGAGGATTGAAATTGAGACGCCAACAACCAGTATAAAATCGGCAAAATTCAATATATTATCACCTATACTAAAATCACCTTCAGCAAAATAGGTAAAAAGGCTGATTCCAACTGCCAAGCTAAAAAATACCCACATGGCAATTGAAGGACTAATCTTTTTATGATAAAGCAAATAAATATAACGTGCTAAGATAAAAACATTAAATCCCGCTATGATTATGTTTACAGCTAATTTAGAGAAGGGCATTTTCTTATGTTGGTTTAACCGGGAATTATCGCACTTTTATATTTTTAATCATTCCTGTTTCTGTATCAAAAACAATCTCTGACTTAGAAGCCGGACTCTGAACAACTGTACCAAACTGATTGATCAATTTATGTGTTTCGTGCATTACCTTACCATTGTATATAAGCTGGATATCGGTTTGCTCGGGTATGCGGTAAAAATATCCACTCAAATCACTTTCTTCAACTGTGGCAGAAGCTTGTAAAAAACGATCAATGGCATAAGAATTTTGCTGTGGCGTGATCTTAATCTGCATGCTTATACCTCTTGATGAATTAGCTTCCAAAAATCCTTCACTCTCAGAAAATTTAAATACAACCTGATTTCCGGTGGTACTTTTTTGAGGAATATAAATAAATGATTTTATCAGTAACTCTTTTCTGTTCTGTCCGGTAAAAAGAGCCAGATATTCAGCCTCCATTTTTTTTAATTCACCATCCATATAAGCCATACTAGTGCCATAGTTTACCTCTTGATAACCTGTAAGCAGAAGAAATCTATTCTCCCGAATTTTAGCAATATGTTCAGAAAATTCCCTGGCTTTCTGATCCAGGTTTTTCTCAAGCCAACTGGTATTGTAAAAAAAGCGTTCATAAGAAACAGTATCGACACTAATCCGTCGAACAATGGTGTCAATATGCTGGTAAAAGTTATGATCTGCAAAATAATTAAACAAAGATTTCTCTTTGTTAGTATTGATATTAACATCAACATTTTCATAATTTATTTGCCCAACATTAGCTGTAAGATTCACTCCTTTGATAATACCGGATTCTGTTAAACTCAAACTTAATGATTTATCTTCTTTTGACTTTTTATCAATGTGAATAAAAAATGACTGCTCCGGATCAGGCTGCGCGAAAGTACTTACCCTAATTTCCTTTATTTCATATTTTGAAGACTTTGAGTGAATCACATCCCCTAAGCCCAAATACGTTTCAGCATAATCGTGCAATGGCCCGGGAATTTCTTCCTTAAGTTCAGCAATAACATCAACTTTTAAAAGTGTTCTGGGTAAAGAATAAAACAGGCCATCTTTCGTATTTAACGCATTTGTGCTCCCAACTCTATACACCTTTACCTGGGCAAAGGATTGAATTAAAACCAACTGAACAATAATAGCGATAAGAATTCTTTTAGTTTTCATAACAATACATTTTAAACAAACATTTGACAAGCTCGTATTTTATCTCAAGAATAATAACTCTCTATATTTAGGCAATGGCCACAATTCGTCATCTACCAATAATTCAAGTTTATCAACATGATCTCTGATTAAATCAAAATAAGGAAATACTTTTTCATTATAAGCCTTGGCTTTTAATACCTCATCTTCAATTCTGTTCGCTATTTTTCTCTCCTCAAGCATATCATCAGTTTTCATTTTTACTTGTGAAATATGCTCTGAAATATCCTTAATGGTTTGGATTTGATTTTTCGACAAACCTACATAGGTTTTCTCATCCAAAACTTGTTTCAATCCAAGGGTATTTTCAATTAAAGTATTTTGATATTTAATCGCAATCGGAATGATATGATTTTTTGCTAAATCACCCATTACCCTAGACTCAATTTGAATTTTTTTGGTATAATTTTCCAAATTGATATGATATCGTGCTTCGAGTTCTTTCGCAGTTAAAATATTATTTCTCACGAACAGATCAATCGTTTTTTTGCTAATATAAGCCTTCAGTGCCGGTGGTGTTGAGGTGATATTTGAGAGTCCTCTTTTCTTAGCCTCAGCCAACCACTCGTCGCCATAATTATTTCCTTCAAACCTTATCTTTTTCGAGTCGACAATGTACTGCTGTACGACTTTAAAAATAGCATCGTTCTTTTTATATTTTTTCCCTATTAACTCATTTACTTCTGCTATAAATTTCTTAAGCTGATCTGCAACCATCAGATTTAAAACAATCATAGGCTTGGCACATGTTGAAGCTGATCCTACAGCTCTGAACTCAAATTTATTTCCTGTAAAGGCAAAAGGTGAAGTTCTGTTTCTATCGGTGTTATCAAGTAAAATTTCAGGAATTTTAGGAATAAAAATATGATTTCCTCCTTTTACAGATTCACCGAAAGCACCCGTTTTCTCGATATCATCTAAAGTTTGTGATAACTGTTCTCCGATGAATGCTGAAATGATTGCCGGAGGAGCTTCATGACCGCCTAAACGATGATCATTTCCTGCTGAACCAATGCTTGCCCTCAGGAGATCTGGATTATTGCTGATGGCTTTTAAAATATTAACCATAAAAGCGATAAATCGTAATTTGGTTTGAGGAGTTTTGCCGGGAGATAAAAGATTTTCTCCCGTATCGGTGCTCATCGACCAGTTATTATGTTTACCGGAACCATTCACACCAGCATAAGGTTTTTCGTGCAAAAGAACCACCAAATCGTGATGACGAGCTATCCGCTGCATTAAATGCATTAATAATTGATTGTGATCAACGGCTAAGTTTACCTCTTCATAAACCGGAGCGCATTCAAACTGACTTGGAGCAACTTCATTATGTCGGGTTTTTAATGGAATTCCTAACTTATAAGATTCAATTTCCAAATCTCTCATAAATTCCAAAGCCCTTTCAGGGATAGTTCCAAAGTAGTGATCAGATAATTGCTGATCTTTAGCTGATGCATGACCAAATACTGAGCGACCTGTTAATGCTAAATCTGGTCGGGCAGCATGCAATGCAGCATCCACTAAAAAATATTCTTGTTCAATTCCAAGGGTTGGTGTAACTTTCCTAACGCCGTTTCCAAATAATTTACAAAAAGTGAGCGCAACTTTATTTATTTCATTTAAGGATTTTAATAAAGGGGTTTTAAAATCTAGTGCTTCACCGGTATACGAAACAAAAATGGTTGGAATACTTAAGGTATCACCAATAATAAAAGCCGGAGAGGTCGGATCCCAGGCGGTGTAACCTCTGGCCTCAAAAGTATTTCTAATTCCTCCACTTGGGAAAGAAGAGGCATCAGGTTCTTGCTGAATCAACTCACTACCATTAAATCGTTCAATAGCCCTGCCCTCTTCAATTGGATGCATAAATGAATCATGCTTTTCGGCAGTAGAGCCGGTAAGTGGATGAAACCAGTGTGTATAATGTGAAGCACCATTACTGATGGCCCAAGCTTTCATAGAAGCCGCAATTTGGTCAGCCATTTTACGATCTATCTTTTCATTACTTTCAATGGCATTAATAATATTATCAAAGGCATCAACGGGTAAAAATTCTCGCATTGCCCTTTTATTAAAAGTTAAATTTCCGTAATATTCGGATAACTTCTCGGCAGGAGGTGTTACTTTTTTTGCTTTTCGATTTAATGTTGTTTCTAGTGCTTTGAAACGTAAGTTGCTCATTGTAATTTTGATTTTTTTGTGTGTGACATAATAAATAATCCTAAATAGGTAATCATTCCATTCAATATAAGTAATTCAAATCCAAACTTATACCCGTTGAACCATTGAACAGAATTTTCGCTGACAATATAACAAATAATTGGAGAAAGCAGTGCGATTAGAGGCACCCACTTATCCCTAACTTTTCGACTGGTAAATAAACCGAATGCATACAATCCCAGCAATGGCCCATAAGTATATCCGGCAATTGTAAATAACTTGGCAATTATTGCCTGATTGTTAATGGCACTAAAACCAATGATAACAAGTACTAAAAGTAGTGCCACTGAAAAGTGTACAATTTTTCTAACCTTAATTTTTTTGGTATTACTAATTGGTCGACTTTCCAGATTTAAAAAATCTATACTGAAAGATGTTGTAAGTGCAGTAAGGGCGCTATCGGCGCTCGAATAGGCTGCAGAAATTAATCCTATTAAAAATACAATTCCGGCTACTGCACCAAAGTGTTTTAATGCAATTGTCGGGAATAAATTATCAGTTAATTCGGGAATTGCAATTCCTTTTGATTCGGCATAAATAAAAAGTGTAGCTCCCAGAAACAAAAATACCAGATTTACAAAAACAAGTACCACACCCAGAGAGATCATATTTTTTTGAGCATCAGGTAATTTTTTGCAACTTAAATTCTTTTGCATCATATCCTGATCTAAACCAGTCATTACAATGGCAATGAAAGCTCCACTAAAAAATTGCTTTACAAAAAATCGTGCATCTTGCCATTCATAAAAAATAATCTGAGAATAATTTGAATCCATAACTTCTCTGGTAATCTCGGCGAAGCTAAAATCTAAACTTTTAACAATAATTACGATGGAGAAAACAACTGCAAATAACATGAAGGTCGTTTGCAATGAATCAGTCCATACAATTGTCTTAATTCCTCCCTTGAATGTGTAAAGTAATATCAAGAGCATAAAAATTACAACCGTCATCGCGAAGGGAATATGATAACTATCAAATACAAAAATTTGTAGCACATTTACAACCAAAAACATACGGAACGAAGCACCAATAACGCGGGAAAGTAAAAAATAAAAGGAGCCCGTTTTATGCGACCAAAACCCAAATCTTTGTTCAAGGTAGGTATAAATTGAAGTTAGCTTCAAACGATAATACATGGGTAATAATACTGTTGCGATGGTTATGTATCCTAAAACATAGCCAAGCACAACCATCATGTATGAAAACTGTGTATCTCCAACCCAACCCGGAACGGAAATAAAAGTGACACCTGAAAGAGAAGCACCTATCATTCCATAAGCGACGATATACCAAGGCGATCTGCGATTCCCAATAAAAAATGAGTCGTTATCAGATTTTCGGGAAGTAATCCATGAAATCACAAACAACAGTAAAGTGTATGATAAAAAACTTATTAATATTAATTGAGGAGTCAAATTAAATGATTATTGATTATTAGTAAGTAAGCTGGCAAATTTCATCAAAGATTCATAAGTATGGTCAACAAGTTTATCATCAAACATAGGTTTATTTTTTGAAATAAAAACTGTTTTCATTCCTGCATTTCTTCCAAATTCCATATCAGATCTTGAATCTCCTATCATTATAGATTTTGAAAAATCAATCTCCGGAAACTCATTCTGAGCTTTAATAGCCATCCCAATCTCGGGTTTCCGATCTGGATGATTTGAGTCGGCAAGCTCGGGACAGAAATAAATCTGATCAATTCGCCCACCAGCTTTACTTATTTTGTTTAACATTTTTGCATGAACTTTTTCCAATTGTCCAACAGTCATCAAGCCCTTACCTATACCTTGCTGGTTAGTAACAATAAAAATTTTTCCAAAAAATTTCTTGCAAATTTTGATTGCATTTTGTGCATTTGGTAAAAACTTAAACTCAGCGGGAATCTTCACATAATCATCAACAATGCGATGATTAATAACTCCATCTCTATCCAGAAATAGCGTCCAACTTTTATCAATAAGGTAATGACTTAAATTCATTTTGTGCTTTCTTAAGATTCTCAGTTGTTCTTATATCAATGAAATAGGAGTAGCATTTAAAGCCATACATTGAGTCTGAACCATAATACTTTTCAATAAAATCTGATCCCATCGAAAATTCTTTAGGCGTATCCTTATTCAAAAAATATCTTGTTCCGATGCAACTAATTCCGCCATAAATATACTCTTCAGCATACTGATCAGCTTTTTCATTAAATTTTATAATTCTGGCATCAGAATCAATCTTTACTGATCCGCATTCAGCTGCCTCTGGCACAAAATGTATTGCAATAGCAATATCTGTTTCCTTCGATCTTTTAAAATTGAAGAGACGCCTTAAACTTACATCAAATAAAGTTTCACCATTTAAAACAAAAACTGCCAAAGCATTTACCTTTTGCATTGCCTTTTTAAGAGCACCACCCGAACCTAAGGATTCTTCACAATCAACATACTCAAGTTGAATTGATTTATATTGATTTTTAAAATATTTTTTTATTAAATCCGCTTTATAACCAACAGCTATAATAACATGATTTATACCCCAATGATCTAAATAATTTAATTGGTATTCGAGGAATGGCTTACCATTGATCAATATCATAGATTTAGGTGTATCCCCAACAAGCGGTTCAAATTTATTTCCATAACCACCGGCAAGTATTATTGCTTCATTGGTCATTGCGGGAAAATTTCAGATTCAATAAGTTCGCATAAAATATGCCCGACCAGAATGTGAGCTTCCTGTATTCGCGGAGTGTCAGTAGAAGGAATATTAATCAAATAGTCAGAATGTGCTTTCATTTTGCCACCTGTTTCTCCTGTCAATCCAACTGTTTTCATTCCAAGTTCCTTGGCAATCTTCATTGCGCGAACTATATTCTCCGAATTTCCTGAAGTAGAAATACCAATCAGAATATCATTCTTTTTACCCTTTGCCTTAATCTGTCTGGCATATATTTCTTCGTAAGAATAATCATTTGCAACAGCAGTTAAATACGACGTATTTACATGCAAGGCTTCGGCAAACAGTGGGTCTCGATCATAATAAAACCGGCCACTTAATTCTGCAGCTAAATGCTGAGCATCAGCCGCACTTCCTCCATTTCCACAGAACAAAATCTTACCTCCATTACGCAGGCATTTAACACATTCTTCAGTAGCGGACTGAATCTGTACTATTAAAAGCGTTGATTCAAGTATTTGTTTTTTTAGATCAATTGATTGAAGTATAACCTCTTTAATCCTCATAAATTCAATAACAGTAAGTTTTATAGTATATAATTGACAAATTAATTTTGACTAAATAAGCCATCTTAACATCGCACAAATATAATCTATTAAAAAAAGAAAATCAGAAAAGTTAATCCTCAATTATCAACATTTATCTTGAATTGGGTAAAGAGATAAGACACTAAATGATCAATTTATGATTATTTGGCGGTATCGCGAAGGGAAAAAATTACCTCAATCATTTTATCCCACGCGTACTTCGATTTTTCAATTTTAATATTGGATATAAATTCAGCTGCGCGCTCATCGTTATAAAACGACCGGATAGATTCAGCTATTTTTGGAGCCTCACCAGAAACAACAAACCCAACTTTATTATGCGGAACAATTTCGGCTAAGCCACCAACATCGGTTACAATCATTGGTTTATCAAAATGATAGGCTACTTGTGTAACTCCACTTTGCGTTGCCGTTTTATATGGCTGAACAACCATATCAGCGGCACAAAAGTAGTTCACAACTTCTTCGTTAGGAATAAAATCATTCGACATCACAATTTTATCAGTTATATCAAGTTCACTAATTAAATCATGATATGGTTTAGGGTCCGTATAAAACTCTCCAGCAACAATCAGTTTAATTTTTTGTGCTTTTATCCAGGGATCTGCCATGGCTTTCATAACCAAATCAAGGCCTTTGTATTCTCTAATAAATCCAAAAAATAAAAGATAATGATATGCTTCAGAAAGGTTTAATTTTTTCAGGGCTTCTGATCTTAAAATAGGAGCTCCAAAATTATCATATAAGGGGTGTAAAGTATATTTTTTGGGTTTTAGTTGATCAAAGGATTTCAATTCATTCAATACTGAACGAGACATTGTTACAAAGGCATCAACATTTTTTACAAAGTAATTTGCTAAAAGCTTATCACCAAAATGGGTTTCATGTGGGATAATATTATCAACTATTGAAACTACTTTGGTGAAATTATTCTTTCTAATTATTTTAGCGACAGTACCAAGACATGGAGCCATAAAAGGAATCCAAAAACGCATCACCACCAAGTCAGGTTTCATTTTTCTTATCCGCCTTCCAACTTTTATCCAGTTAAATGGGTTAATCGAGTTTAAGCTTACATTAATTTTTAAATTCTTAGGGGGATCTTCATCAGAATATTGGGTCTTACCGGGAAATAGAATGGATGGGTATTGAAGTGAGAAGGTTTCGATATGCACATCATGGCCGAGGTCAATAAATTCTTTAGCCAACCTCTCGTTGAATGTAGCAATACCGCCACCCCTAAGTGGATAAGCTGATCCGACAATTATTACACGCTTTTTTTCCAAAATACAATTTCGATTAACTTATTCCAACCCTCTTTTCCACCTGATATTTATTTCGCTCGGTAGAATTTCTTGAAATCATCTCGGCTAAGAACCCTGTCATAAATAATTGCGTACCCAGAATCATTGCCAAAATGCCCAGATAGAAAATGGGTCTTTCTGTCATCAGGTACTCATTCATGAAAAATTTTGCATAGGCCAAATAAAAGGCTATTCCAAATCCAAGCATGAATAAAATCGCTCCGAGTGATCCGAATAAATGCATTGGACGTTTACCAAATCTTGATACAAAAGTGATTGAGATTAAATCCAAAAAACCTCTCCTATATCGTTCCCAGCCAAACTTGGTTTTTCCAAATTGTCTTTTTTGATGTGAGACTACTTTTTCTCCAATTTTAGTAAACCCTGCCCACTTTGCAATTACGGGAACAAAGCGATGCATTTCACCGTAAATTTCAATATTCTTAACAACGGCTCTTTTGTACGCTTTCAAACCGCAATTCATATCATGAAGCTTAATCCCTGTAATCTTGCGGTTTGTGGCATTATAAACTTTTGATGGCCATCGTTTTGAAATAGGGTCATGACGTTTTTGTTTCCAACCAGAAACTAAGTCATAACCCTCTTTCATAATCATTTCGTATAAAGCAGGAATTTCATTCGGGCTATCTTGCAAATCAGCATCCATGGTGATTATAACATCACCGCAAACAGCTTCGAAACCAGAGTTCAATGCAGCAGACTTGCCGTAATTTCGTCTAAATTTTATCCCTTTATTCAGATTGTTCACGGCAGAAAGTTTTTCAACTATACTCCAAGATGAATCAGTGCTTCCGTCATCAATCCAAATTATCTCGTAGCTAAATCCATGCTTGACCATCACTTTAGCAATCCATTCACTCAACTCCTGTATTGATTCCTCTTCATTTAAAAAAGGAATTACAATCGAAATATCCATTCAATATTATTTTTAATCTACTTCTTTCTTCATAAAGATTGAAGTTACTAATGAGATAACAACTACACCAAGCGTACTAAAAATTAAAGCCATCACTGAAATCATGAATGGGGTTGTAAATTTTGCAGTCATAGATAGTGCTTGCTCAATTTGTTCATTACTCAAATCTCCTGATTCAATCATGGTCTGCTCCTGAGTTTCTAAAATTTGTGCAATAATTCCAGGATCAAAAAATTTCATAAATGCAAAGGAATATACTGAAACCAGTATAGCAGCGAAAAAACCAACTGTAAATCCAACAGAAAATGATTTCCCATAAGTAATGAGGCCACCAGAATGATTATCTCGATAAACTTTTTGACCCCAAATAATTCCACCTATATAGACCAACCAAGAAACATATTTGATTTTACTATCAAATGGCATGTCTAATACATAAAATATTAAGTCTAAAACAATAAGTATAGCACCTGTAATTAACGCATAATTTAAGGCAACTTTAAATGATGATTTTTGATTTTCTTCCATGATGTTTGAGTTTATGGGTTTGTATATGCAAACATACTAAAATATGAGAAATTTAAAAAAATAAAAAAAAACATTGTGTGAACCTGAACATATTTGTAGTTTTGCAGCTGGGTAAGTCTTATACGACCAGCTCCTGTTGAACTCCCCCAGGTCCGGAAGGAAGCAAGGGTAGACGGTTGTAGCGGTGCGATGTAAGTAGCTTACCCTTTTTTTCTGCTTTTGTTTATATTTAAACTCATGCTACTAAAGATACATCCGGATAATCCAAACCCACGACACATTCAAAAAGTAATTGAATGTTTAAATGATGGAGGCATCATCATTTACCCTACCGATACGGTTTATGGAATTGGATGCGATATTTATAAAAACAAAGCAGTTGAGAAAATTGCCATGATAAAAGGAATTAAAAAAGAAAAGGCTAACTTCTCTTTCATTTGTTCCGACCTCAGCCATATTTCAGATTTTACACGACCAATAAGTAATGAGCTTTATAAAATGATGAAGCGAAATTTACCGGGTCCCTTCACTTTTATTCTGGAAGCCAATAACAAAGTTCCAAAGTTGTTCCAGAGTAAAAAGAAAACTGTTGGTATCAGGGTACCAGATAATAATATTACAAAGGTGATTGTAGAAACTTTGGGCAATCCGATCATGTCATCATCTGTTTATGATGAGGACGAAATAATTGAGTACACTACAGATCCTGAATTGATTTATGAAAAATACGGTCATTTAGTTGATATTGTAATAGATGGTGGCTATGGCGGCAACGAAGCATCCACTATAATTGATTGTACCTCAGACGAGATAACAATTATTAGAGAGGGAAAAGGAATTTTAGAATAAAAATTAATTAAAAAAAACTGTTGTTTCTAAAAAATAATTTTTACTTTTGCACCTCCAAAAACGGGAAATGATTAGCTAGCTCAGTTGGTAGAGCATTTGACTTTTAATCAAAGGGTCCCGGGTTCGAACCCCGGGCTGATCACAAAAGACGATCATAATTGATCGTCTTTTTTATTTTATTCGAATTTCACATTAGTTAAAGTAGCATTTCAATTTACATTACAACTTTTATTTTGAATGACCGAAAACGTACACTGATAAACGATTATGAACATTTATCAATATTCTGTCTTACTCAAAACTTAGCTTTTACTGACATTTTTTTCTGGCACGATAATGGATAATAAATTGCCTTTAAAATCATTTAATGAATTATCATTTCTCCCCAATTAATTCTAAAATGGTCTTTTAGCCTAATCTTCAATCTAAATTATGATTAACATGAAAAAACTTTTCTTAATTTCTTACCTCCTCATGTCGGTACTAATGTTAAATGCGCAAAAAATTGTTGTATCCTCTGTGGATTCATTAAGAAAGGATGCTTTAAATGTTTTTATGGACGTCAATGATTTTATCAGAAAAGAAATTCCTTTTGTTAATTATGTAAGAGATATCAAAGACGCGAGAGTATACATTATTTCAAGTTCTCAACAAACCGGATCAGGAGGAAGAGAAATTACTTATTTTTTGACAGGGCAGCATGAATATATTGGAATGAACGACACCTTGACCACTGTTAGCTCTCCTGATGACACACAAGATCAACGTCGAGAAAGAGAAGTTAATATTTTAAAGATGGGCTTAATGCGCTATGTTTCTAAAACGCCCCTTGCAAAACATATAAACATTCAATTTACTCAACCTTTATCAGAAGAAGTATCTATTGATAAATGGGATAGCTGGGTATTAAGTGCAAGGGTTAATGGCCATTTTTCGGGTCAAAAAACATACAATTCTAGTAATATTTATGGGTCTTTCGCAGCAAATAGAATTACTCCTAATTGGAAATTGAGGTTCAATATAAATTATAGCAGAGGAACAGATAAATTTGAGATCGATGATGAAATCATAAGGAGCGTAAGCAGATCCAAATCATTTTCCACACTAATAGTTAAAAGTTTAACTGAACATTGGTCGGCAGGAATTAATACAAGAATTGGCTCTGCGACCTATAATAACCAAGAATTGCATGCAACAATACTCCCAAGTATTGAATATGATATTTTTCCTTACTCTGAATCTACTCGCAGACAATTACGAATACTTTATTCAATTGGATTATATCAATACCAATACTCAGATACCACAATCTATGATAAAACAGAAGAAAAATTACTTGGTCATGAACTAAGTGCTGCTTATGAAGTAGTACAAAAATGGGGTTCAATTGAAATGAGCATGCGATGGAAAAATTACTTTTTTGATTGGAATAAAAACAACTTCATGATTGATGGTTATCTAAATATCAGGGTGGCAAAAGGACTTTCCGTAAATTTAGGAGGTTATTACCAACTGATTCACGACCAATTAGCTTTAGTTAAAGGGGGTGCTACTACCGATGAAATTTTACTTCAACGAAAGGAATTAGAAACAAGCTTTTCCTTTTTTACGCATTTTGGAATCACATATACCTTTGGTTCAATCTATAACAATGTTGTTAATCCACGCTTTGGAAGATAATAGTTAAGACTTTAATTTATTTCATCTAAATTAATTAGCCTCGTTTTTAGATGAGGCTTCTTTATATCTGACAGAATTAGCCTATCCATTCCTTTTATTTTTTACAAATAATTCAATCTAAAATTTAATTTTCAAACCTTTTGAAAGCTTAATGTTTTCAGTTTGTACAGCCACCTATATGTCGGAAATCACGTAGTACATTTTCGGAAATCACCCATTGTTTGGGCTCTTGGTCTGGAATAATTTTACCACCGAAATAAAAACATTTAAACCCAATCAGAAAGTATTCTGATCCATGATTACGACTAACAAAAAATAAATAATTTAAATCTTATTGCTATGAAAAAATTATTATTTCTAATCCTTTCAACTACGCTAATCTTTAGCAGTTGTAACAAATGGGAAGACAACGAAGCTGTGAATACAGAATATGACGTTGTTTTCAAAAGTGTGCAAGCCAGCTTAGACAACTTAAAAGCTACTTGCGAGAATCCAGATGCACAATATGCCTATGTAAAAGTTAAACATTCTTCAGGTACTGAAGTTGAACTTTACCCAGAAGTATTTTATTTAGGCGGTACTGCTTACACCCAATCAATTAAACTTAAGCCAGGTACATGGACTGTTGAAGAATTTATTCTTTATAACGACAACATGACCCCGGGTGACACTTCAGATGATATTCTTGTACAGGGAACTCCTCATACAGGATCTGATTATTCAGGAGCGATTAACAATCCGCTACCTTTCACTACTCAAGTTGTAGCTTTCGAAAAGAATGAAATTCCAATCGAAATTTTGTGTTTTGAAGAAGTTGAATTTGATGCTTTCGGATTTAGCTGGTTTGTAATTGATCAAACTGCTGTCAGAAAACAAATTTTCTTTGGTGACCTTTGTGCAAAACACCCTGAAAGTTATATAGGATCACTATATGAAAACCAGAGTAATGGTGTACAAATTGATATGCCTGCAATTTTCAAAATTAAAGTTTATGACAATGGTAATTTTGTAGAAGAATTCACAAATGCAGCTTGGTATGGTGAAGGACAACCATTAGAAGTAACTTATGTTGATAGAGTTGGTGAAGTAAATCATTTTACTTTTGAATTGTATATTTTAGTTCAAGACGGAACTAATTTCACTTACAAAAAATTTCATACTTGGGCATTTGACGATGACCAAAAAATTCCAGCCGGAACTGATAATGTAGTTGACTTTGTTCTTGGAAACTGCATGATAGTTGATGCTGATCTTATATTAGCTCCTTATATATCATTGCCAGAAACTGCAACTTATAAAGCTACAATGTGGTTAGACAATCAAACCAATACAACTCCAAACACCGTTAATGGTACTTATGTAGATGCATTAATTTCTAATGTTGGTAGTGTATCTTCAGGTTATGAATTATATAACGGTAGCTGGCCATCATGGTGTGCCGACAAAAACACCACTATTGGAAATCAAGCATATAACATGGATGTATATAGCTCATTATATCCTGATCAAATTCCAGCTTTCGCTCGTCATACAAATGTATGGCCAATGGTTAACTGGTTAATGAATCACTTACATTACTACCCCATGACAACTACTGGTGATGTACAGGATATTCAAGACGCAATATGGATCTTATTAAATAATTATACTGGCGGTAGTGCAGCAGCAGTTCAAATTGCAGCAGACGCATCTACTTACGGAGCAGGTTATGTTCCATTGCCAGGTGGTTGGGCTGCAGTAATCTTTGTTCCAGCAGGAACACCCGAGAATCAAGCCTCACCAGACATTCAAACTATGTTCATAAGGGTAGACCCCTAGCAAAAACAACTAACTGAACATAAAGAACCGGAGTATTAATTTACTCCGGTTTAATTTTCACCTTTTTTTTGTTTTTCAAAGAATAAAATCTTAGATAAAATTAACCTTAGGATAAACACTTATTGTTTATTTTTACTCAAACAACACCCAACTACTAAATAATTAAAGAGAAATGAGCCGGTTAATCAAAATAATATTCCATCCATTTTTACTGTCTCTCATTATCTTGGCTATTGTGCTACTAATAATTCCAAGTATAAAAAAATATCGAACAGAATTAGTGAACCACAATCAAATTTCAAAATCTGAACAGAAACTTTACTACTCACTCGACAAAAAGGGTGAAATTGCCGAAATCGATAAAAAGCTTAATATTCGATTACATAAAAAACTTGAAAACGTACCACTGAATGAATATTTTGAATTAGACCTTGATGAAGATGGTGAAACGGAATATCTCTTCATGGGTGCCAACAATCAATATATGATTATTACGCGAAACGATTTTTCATTTCCAACCATATTTTCGTTACCCATTAATAATGATAACCAACCACTTGAAATAAAATTTACAAATAAAATTTTTCCACAAATAGCAGTTGATTACGGTGATCATCAACTTTACTTTACTTATTTAAAGAATCAGTTATACTCATACCGCCACTTAATTATGCTGTCAATGTATATTGTGATTCTTACAATTATCATTTTCTTAAATAGAATATTCAATATTTACAAACTACGGAAAATTGAGTGCGAAAAAGAAATTGCTGAATTAAAGTTGAAAAACATTAGAAACCAACTCGACCCCCATTTTACATTAAATGTACTCAATTCAATCGGATATTCATTCCAAACGAATCCTGAGGCTGCTGATTATATTTTTGGGAAATATGCTAAGCTTCTGCGCAACACCATCTTCTCAACAACAAGTGCATATTCAACACTCGAGAATGAACTTAACTATATTCAAGATTATTTGGATATCGAAAAATTTAGAATGGAAGATAGGTTTGAATACAACATCATGGCCATTCCAGTCAACGCAGATAAAATAACATTTCCGAAGATGATGCTTCATACATTTATTGAAAACTCGATAAAACATGGTATTAAACCGCTTAAAAAGCAAGGCTACATTAGCATCAATTTCAAAAAAGAAGACAAGAATACTGTTATTCTAATTCAGGACAACGGAATAGGCAGAAAACAAGCCAAAGGAAAAGGAATATCGAGTACAGGGCAAGGACTTAAAATCATTGATGAAATGATTGAACTATTCTTTGAAATTGCCAAAATAAAGATTCGGTATGAAATTATTGACCTCTACGATGATGATGAACCTAAAGGAACTTTAATAAAAATTTTCTATCCTACTGTATAACTTTATCTCCCGACCTGTCCCAATATGGGAATTTCATCCCATTGACACATCTTAACTTAAAGTCATAAAAAATACACCAATCTGTTTTTCTGATAGTTAGAAAATTTGCACATAATTTGTAACCAATCTAATTGTAATAAAAGTTATTGTGATGGAATATATCAAATGTGCGATTGTTGATGATGAACTGGCGGCAGTCAATCGCCTAGAAATGTTGCTTGAAAAAATCAATAACGTGAAAGTTGTATATAAATCAACTGAGCCGGAATCTTTTGTTACTGCCATTCTTAAATGCAAACCTGATATTGTATTTCTTGATATCGAAATGCCTCACATAACAGGCTTCGATATTGTTGATGATTTAAGATCGAAATACTTTTTACCTAAATTTATTTTTATTAGTGGTTATAATCAATATGCCATAAAGGCAATCAAAAGTGCTGCGTTCGATTATATCCTTAAACCTGTTGATATTGACGACTTAAAAGCTTGCATTAGCCGTTACGATCAGCAATTTAACCTAAAAAAGGCTATTAATCTTAACGATTTCGTGTTGTGCGAATCTTTAACAAAACGAGAAAATGAAGTGCTTCAACTCTCATGCATGGGGTTGCCAATAAAGCAGATTTCGAGTAAACTTAAAATTTCAGATAGGACTGTTGAAAAACATCGATCAAACTTAATGGTTAAAACCGGTTCAAAGAATTTGATTGAAGTTATTGTTTATGCATACAAAAATGCAATTGCTTCAGTCTATTTATGATATGCAAATAAATATTTACTTAATCAAATTAATACAGTCAATCTTTTTTTTAACATTCTCATCTTAATAATTATTTGTATTAACCGAAACAATAATAATTATATTTGTTTGCACAATTAATGAACTTTAACTTAATTATAATCTCATGAAAATTTCAGTAGTAGGAACTGGTTATGTAGGCCTGGTGACAGGTACATGTTTTGCCGAGGTAGGCATTGATGCTAGCTGTGTTGATATTGATAAAAAGAAAATTGATGGCCTGAATAATGGAATCATTCCAATATTTGAACCCGGACTCGAAGAATTAGTTCACAGAAACGTAAAAAAAGGCAGATTACACTTTACAACTGACCTTGCCTCTACTTTAGAAGGCTGTCAGGTGGTATTTGGAGCAGTTGGAACTCCTCCTGATGAAGATGGAAGTGCAGATCTTAAATATGTACTTGAGGTGGCCCGAGAAGTTGGTAGAAATATGACTGATTACTTATTAATGGTTACCAAAAGTACAGTACCAGTAGGTACGGCAGAAAAAGTAAGAGCAGCTTTACAAGAAGAACTCGACAAAAGAGGTTCAGATTTAAAATTTGACGTTGCTTCAAATCCTGAGTTCCTAAAAGAAGGAGCTGCGATTGATGATTTTATGCGGCCGGATAGAATTGTGGTTGGTATTGACACTGACAAAGCACAAGATATAATGGCAAAACTCTACAAACCATTTACCATGAATGGACATCCTGTTGTTTTTATGGATATTATTTCTGCAGAAATGACAAAATATACTGCAAATTCAATGTTAGCTACAAAAATTAGTTTCATGAATGATATTGCTAACTTATGTGAAATTGTTGGTGCTAATGTAAATATGGTTAGGAAAGGAATTGGATCTGATACCAGAATCGGTCATAAATTTATTTATCCTGGTGCAGGTTACGGGGGTTCATGTTTTCCTAAAGATGTTAAAGCGCTTATTAAAACTGCTGATGATAATTCATATTCTTTAAGGATTCTTAAGGCTGTTGAAGATGTTAATGAAGCCCAAAAATCAATCATGTATAGAAAAGTTGCGAATTTCTTCGACAATAAATTGGCCGGCAAGAAAATTGCCTTATGGGGTTTGTCATTTAAACCAAAAACTGATGATATGCGTGAAGCTCCATCATTGGTAATCATTAAAAAATTCTTAGAAGCGGGCGCCAGTGTTTCCGCTTATGATCCTGCAGCAATGGAAGAAGCAAAGCACAAACTTGGCAATTCAATCGAATATGTGAACAACCAATATGATGCACTTAAAGATGCAGATTGTTTGGTTATAATTACTGAATGGTCTGAATTTAAATTCCCTGAATTTGCTAAAATAAAAAGCATGCTTAAAAATCCAATTATTTTTGATGGTCGTAACATTTACGACGCTGAAGAAATTAAAAAACTTGGATTTAAATATTCCTGCATTGGGAGAAATATTAAAAATTAATGAGAGGCCTTGCACAAATGCAGGGCTTTTCTTTTTTTTCTATCTTTAGCTCATAAATAATTCCTGGCTCAAATGAAACGAGCATGTATAATTATTATAAACAAGGATGAAAATCACAAAGGCGAATTCCATCCAATTTATTTAATAAAACTTAACAACGGATGAAAAAAATTCTTGTAACAGGAGGTGCCGGATTCCTTGGATCACATCTTTGTGAACGGCTTTTAAATGATGGTAATGAAGTGATTTGTCTTGATAATTTTTTTACAGGCCAGAAGAAAAACGTGATCCATCTTCTCGATAATCCTTATTTTGAAATGATCCGGCATGATGTAACCATGCCATTTTTTATTGAAGTTGACGAGATATATAATTTAGCTTGTCCGGCTTCCCCTATCCATTACCAGCATAATCCAATAAAAACAATAAAAACTTCTGTAGCAGGAGCAATAAATATGCTTGGATTGGCAAAAAGAATAAATGCAAAAATATTACAGGCATCAACAAGTGAAGTTTACGGAGATCCTCAAATTCATCCTCAACCTGAATCTTATTGGGGACATGTAAATCCAATTGGAACCAGGGCCTGTTATGATGAAGGAAAACGTTGCGCAGAATCTCTCTTTGTCAATTATCACAAGCAAAATAATGTAAGGATAAAAATTATTCGCATTTTTAATACATATGGCCCTCGGATGCATCCAAACGATGGTAGGGTTGTTTCAAACTTTATTGTTCAAGCGTTACAAGGCAGAGATATAACCATTTATGGAGATGGAATGCAAACCAGGAGTTTCCAATATGTTGATGATTTGATTAATGGAATGATTAAACTTATGTCTACAGGAGATGATTTTATAGGTCCTGTTAACGTTGGAAATCCAGGCGAATTTACGATGCTTCAACTGGCCAATAAGATTATTGAGTTTACTAATTCAAAATCAAAAATTGTTTATGAACCTCTTCCTGCAGATGATCCGATGCAAAGAAAACCAGATATAACTCTCGCCAAAGAAAAATTAAACTGGGAGCCCAAAGTTAAATTGGACGAAGGTCTGCAAAAAACAATAAATTTCTTTAAAACAGTTATTTAGAATCATGAGAAATATCCTTGTTACCGGAAGTAATGGTCAGCTTGGAAAAGCCATAAATATTGCATCTCATCAATTGAATGACTTTAATTTCTTTTTCACAGATGTTGAAGAATTGGATATTACCTCAAACGTAAATCTCGGGCAATTTATAAAAGAAAATCAAATTAATTTCATCATCAATTGTGCTGCATACACGGCAGTTGATAAAGCTGAGTCGGATAAAGAAAAAGCCTTTTTAATCAATGTTAAAGCTGTTGAATACCTTGCAAACCATGCAAAAATGAACAATGCAGCATTGTTACATATTTCAACTGATTATGTGTTCGATGGAAATAGTCAATTGCCATATACAGAAACGGATCAACCAAATCCAAATTCTTATTACGGATATACAAAACACCAGGCAGAACTCAAAATTCAGGAATGTGCAAACAAAGCTGTCATTATTAGAACATCATGGTTATACTCAGAATTTGGAAATAATTTTGTAAAAACCATGATTAAACTTGGCACCGAAAGAGAAAACTTAGGGGTAATTGACGATCAATTTGGTTCTCCAACATACGCAAGTGACCTTGCCAATGTCATTTTAAAACTTATCCAAAGAAATATTAAAGGCATTGAAGTTTACAACTACTCCAATGAAGGAAGTTGCACTTGGTATGAGTTTGCAAAAACCATTTTTGAAATAAAAAACATAAATTGTCAGTTGAATCCAATTACAACTGAGGAATACCCAACTGCAGCAGCCAGACCAAAATACAGCTTATTGGATAAAACCAAAATAAAAAAAACGCTACAAATTACTGTTCCCAACTGGAAAGACAGTTTAAAACTTTGTTTAAAAAACATTTAAGCTAGAGAAATGAATAATCCCGAGAAAAACATTTTAGATATTGCCAAAACATGGCTTTCAGATAGTTTTAATAAAGAAACCAGAGACAAGGTTCAACATTTAATGGATTATGATACTGAAGAATTAACAGAGTCATTTTACAAAAACCTTGAGTTTGGTACTGGAGGTTTGAGAGGAATCATGGGAGTTGGAACCAACCGAATGAACAAATATACAGTTGGTATGGCAACCCAAGGGCTTGCTAATTACTTGATTAAATCTTACCCCATGGGTGAAGAAATTAAAGTGGTGATAGGATACGATTCTCGAAACAACAGTAGATATTTTTCAGAAATAGCCGCAGATGTACTTTCAGCAAATGGCTGTAAAGTTTTTTTGTTTGAAGATTTAAGACCAACCCCTGAAATATCTTTTGCGATTAGGCATCTAAACTGTCATAGTGGAATTATCATTACAGCCTCTCATAATCCGAAAGAATATAATGGATACAAAGCTTACTGGAACGATGGTGCACAATTAATCCCACCTCACGATAAAAACGTAGTGGATGAAGCATTGAAAATATTGGACATAGCCCAAGTTAAATTTAAAGGGATTAAAGAAAATATTTCAATTATTGGAGAAGAAATTGATAAAGCTTACCTCTTAGAAATCAAAAAACTATCACTTTCACCTGAAGCAATTAAGCAACATCACGATATAAAAATTGTTTATACACCATTGCACGGTACAGGTGCAACAATGGTTCCAAGATGCTTAAAAGATTTTGGGTTCACGAATATTAGCTCAGTGGAAGCTCAGAACGTTCCTGACGGAAATTTCCCAACAGTAGTTTCACCTAATCCCGAAGAAGCAGCCGCATTAAAAATGGCCATCGACCAAGCTAAAAAGATTGATGCCACACTGGTGATGGCCACAGATCCGGATGCAGACCGTGTTGGGATTGCTGTAAAAAATCATATAGGTGATTTTATTTTGGTTAATGGAAATCAAACTGCTTGTTTACTCTCATACTACCTCATTAAGAAATGGAAAGAGAATAACAAACTCACTGGTAAAGAATATATTGTTAAAACGATTGTTACCAGTGAGTTAATGAAAGATATAGCCATAAAAAGCAAGGTCGATTATTATGATGTGCTGACGGGCTTTAAATGGATTGCAGATATCATCAGAAAAAATGAAGGTATTAAAACCTTTATTGGAGGCGGAGAAGAAAGCTACGGTTTCATGATTGGCGATTTCATTCGCGACAAAGACGCCGTGAGTGCTTGTGCAATGATTGCAGAAATTGCAGCGTGGGCAGCAGAATCTGGCAAGACAATTTATGATCTGTTAATTGATATTTATTTGGAATTTGGCTTTTATAAAGAATCATTAATCTCGGTTGTACGAAAAGGGCAATCGGGTGCAGCTGAAATTAAGGCGATGATGGATGACTTTAGGAACTCCCCGCCTACCTTTATTAATAAATCAAAAATTGTTACGATTAAGGATTATGAACTTCAAAAAGAGTTTAATCTGAATGATAATTCTGAAAGAATAATTGAACTACCTAAATCAAATGTTTTACAATTTTTTACTGAAGACGGATCAAAAATAAGTGTTCGACCTTCCGGCACTGAACCTAAAATCAAATTCTACTTTAGTGTTAAAGAGGAGCTTGATTCGGCAGCTGATTTCGAAAAAGTTGATAACCAATTAGGACAAAAAATTGACAAAATTATCGCAGATTTAAAATTAAAGTAAATTTTTATTAATTTTTTTTAGTTACTTAACTTCCTCATTATAAATTAATTTATGCTTTTCTGATTAGATTTGTCAGATAATAAATTAATTTTTATTTGGTTTGTATCACAAACTACATTAATATTGCAATATTAATTTACATTAAACAAGATATTATGGAAGATAAAAAAACACTCAGCCCGGCAGAAAGCTTAAAGCTTATTACAGAGACCATAGAAAAAACAAAATCTAATGTTCAAACCGGAAGTTTCTATTTTCTACTCTGGGGGTGGTTGGTAAGTCTTGCCAGTTTGGCTCAATTCATCATGATTAAATACACAGATATCAAATCCTTTTACTATGTTTGGCCAATCATGGCCATCATCGGAATTATTTCTTGCATTGTTTACGGTTTTAAAGTAGAACGTCACAAGAAATATGAGACCTATCTCGATTCTGTTTTTATGAATCTTTGGATAGTATTGGGCATATCATTTATTTTAATTGTATTTATAGCCCTGTGGCTTCATACCGCAGTAGTTCCCTTTGTATTATTGCTTGCGGGAATTGGAACCCTAACTTCTGGATTAATTATAAATTTTAAACCAATGATGATTGGAGGTTTGCTTTTTTTCATCTTCTCCGTTATAGCATTATTTGTCCCTTATCCGTTTGACTCTTTGGTGAGTACCCTCGCAATTATCACGGGCTATTTAATCCCAGGCTATATTTTAAAAAACTTAGAAACAAAAAGTAATTGATCATGTTTAAGAATCTTGATCCCATACTAAATTCACAAGTGAGGCTTGCCATTATCTCTATTTTAATGCGTGTAAAAAGTGCCGATTTCATTTACCTTAAGGAGCATACAGAAACAACTCAGGGTAACTTGAGTCATCAATTAAAAAAACTTAAAGAAGCCAATTACGTTGAGATTATAAAATCTTTCAAGAATAATTATCCACATACGACATGTAAAATTACAAATGCAGGCAGAACTGCATTTGTAAAATATGTAGAAGACATAAAAGGCTATTTAAATGTTCAATGATGAATGTAGAATGAATAATGTAGAAAAAGGATTTCTAGGTAATTGATTTTAGCCCTCTAATATACAAATCTGCCGATTCACTAATTTACCAATTCAATAATCAACTAATTTACTAATACAAACTTAAATTATGAAAAAGAACATACTAATAATAACTGTATTATCAATTATATCAACTTTGGCATTTGGGCAATCTAAGGAAACAGATGCGATGCTACAAGCCGAACTTAAGAAACTCAGCTTTATGGATGGCACATGGGAAGGAAATGGGTGGATGTATGGCAGAGATGGTATTAGACATGAGTTTGAACAAACCGAAAATATTCAATTCAAAGTTGATGGCACTACTTTACTTATAGAAGGTTTAGGTAAAACCGATGGAAAAATCATACATAATGCATTGGCCATTATTTCATATGATAAAGAAAAAAGTCATTATAATTTTCGTTCATACCTGGCCAATGGAATGAGTGGTGATTTTAAGGCTGAATTAATAGATGGAAAGCTATTTTGGTATCCAACAGATTTTATCCGCTACATTATTTATTTAAATGAAACCGGACAATGGTACGAAAAAGGCGAGATGAATCGGGAAGGCAAATGGATGCAGTTTTTTGAGATGACTTTGGATAAAAATAAATAGATCATCATTTTCAAATATTTCACAAGAAAGGCTGACCTATTTGTCGGTCTTTTTATTTGATTTACTTCACCAACAGAGTTTTTAACCATATAAAAGATATTTTTACTAATCTGTAAAAACATAACACTTGTAGATTTTTATTGGATTCTAAATTTGCTTTTCCCATCTTTGATTTTATTAAAAAACCAAGAAGCATAAACATTGATCTTCAATGCTTACTATACCATTAGTAAATTGCTTCCTTCCAAAATCTAATAAAAACGGATATGAAAAAGATAATTTTAAATTTTATTTGGAGTTTAACGGCACTGCTATTTATTGTTTCTGTAAATGGAAATGCACAATCAGTCGACATAGATCTACTAAAAGGATTAACACCCCGTAATATTGGCCCTGCCGGTATGAGTGGCCGTGTCACAACCATTGATGTAGTTCAAAATAATCAGGAAATCATTTACATCGGCTCTGCATCAGGAGGTGTTTGGAAATCAACAAGTGGTGGTGTAAAATGGGAACCTCTTTTTCAGGATCAGGATTATGCATCGATTGGTGCTTTAAAAATCGATCAGAACGTACCTGATATTATTTGGGTTGGAACCGGTGAAGGGAATCCAAGAAATAGCCAGAGTAGCGGCAATGGTGTTTATAAAAGTATTGACGGCGGAAAAACATGGAAACACATGGGATTAGCCGATTCGCGAAACATTCATCGAATCATACTCGATCCTCGAAATTCAGATGTTGTATATGTTGGTGTACAAGGTGCAGCTTGGGGAGCTGGAGAAGAGCGTGGCGTTTTCAAAACCACTGATGGTGGTAATACATGGGACAAAGTTTTATATGTGAATGATAAAACAGGAATTGGTGATTTAATTATTGATCCTGCAAATCCAAATAAGCTATTTGCTGCAATGTGGCAATTTGAACGTCAGCCATGGTTTTTCAAATCAGGTGGCGATGGTTCAGGATTATACGTAACCCTTGATGCTGGTCAAAATTGGAAACGACTGGATAAAGAGAACGGATTACCTGAAGGAGAACTTGGCCGGATTGGTTTAGGAATCTCCGCCCACAATCCGAAAGTGGTTTATGCATTGATTGAATCTAAAAAAAATGCACTTTTCCGCTCAGATGATGGCGGGAATAAATTCAATGAAGTTGCTGACAAAAACATTGGTGGTCGTCCGTTTTATTATGGCGAAATCCACATCGATCCAAATAACGAAAATCGTGTTTATAATATTCATACAGTTGTTGATGTAAGTAACGATGGCGGAAAAACTTTTGAGAATCTCATTCCTTATCAAAAGGTACATCCCGATCATCATGCTTGGTATGCACATCCCGTTGATGGGAGTTATTTAATTAACGGAAATGATGGTGGAATGGCCATCTCAAGAGATAGAGGTAAAACCTGGCGTTTTGTTGAAAACCTACCTCTAGCTCAGTTCTATCATATCAATTATGATATGCAAAAGCCTTATAATGTTTATGGCGGAATGCAGGATAATGGCTCATGGCAAGGACCAAGCATGGTTTATAAAAATGATGGAATTAAAAATGAATATTGGAAAGAAGTCTCCTTTGGTGATGGGTTTGATGTTGTTCCTGATCCTACTAATCCGCTCGAAGGATACACCATGTCGCAACAAGGAAATGTTCAACGCTACAACACTGAAACAGGTTTTGGAAAATTTATTCAACCGGTTCATCCCGAAGGCAAGAAATTAAGGTTTAATTGGAATGCTGCTATTGCAGCCAATCCTTTTAATCAAACCGGAATTTATTTTGGAAGCCAGTACCTACATAAAAGCGACGATCGTGGAGATAATTGGACTATCATTTCTCCAGATCTGACCACAAACGACCCTGAAAAGCAAAAATCAATGCAAAGTGGTGGATTAACTTATGATGCTACAGGTGCTGAGAATTTCACAAGTATTATAGCTATAGCTCCAAGCCCAATAAATGAGAATATAATCTGGGTTGGAACAGACGATGGAAATCTTCAACTTACTCAAGATGGAGGCAAAACCTGGAACAATATAATTGACAGAGTTAAGGATGTGTCAGCCGGATGTTGGATTCCCCAAATTACAGCTTCCGAATACAATGAAGGCGAAGCATTTGTGGTCATCAACGATTATCGAAGAGACAATTGGGCGCCTTATGTATATCATACAACCGATTTTGGAAAGAAATGGAAAAACCTGGTGAGTTCTGAAAAAGTAACCGGTTATGCATTATCATTTGTGCAAGATCCTGTTGCTAAAAACCTTTATTTTGTTGGAACAGAAAGCGGGTTATATTTTAGCATTGACGCTGGCGAGAACTGGACCAAATGGACGCATGGATATCCAACAGTTTCAACGATGGATTTAAAAATTCATCCCCGAGAGAATGATCTTATTATTGGAACTTTTGGTCGTGCAGCATGGATTATCGACAATATTCAACCTTTAAGGGAATTGGCTATACAAGGAGAATCAATCTTTGAAAAATCTGCTTATTTATTCCCAATTCCTGAAGCCGAAATGGCCATGTTTTCACAACCTCCGGGTTACCATTTTCCTGCCGATGCAGCTTATTCAGGCGAGAACAAAGAACAGGGTGCAATGATTACATTTATTGCAAACCCTATTGAGGATAAAAAAGACAAAGCAAAAATCGAAATTTTTGATGCCTTACAAAATCTGGTAAATACTTTGGAGATTCCAGTTAAAAAGGGAATTAGCAGGGTATACTGGACTTTCGACACAAAAAGAACACGTTACCCAAATAGTGCTAAACCCAAAAAGGGAGATGAGCCGGTTTATGCTGGTCAGGTTTTACCTGGAAATTACAAAGTAAAGCTTACTTATGATGACGTCTCAGACTCTACCACCATGAATGTCATTTTTGATCATCGAATTAATTATAACGAGGTATTCATGAAAGAAAGAAATAGGCTAGGAATTGAGTTTAACAAAGAGGTGTTAAAAGCAACAAAAGCAGCTGATAAAGTTAGGGATGCTCAAGCAATTACTGAACAAATTGGCACAATGCTTAGTGATTTGAAAGATGACAATTTTAAAGAACTTAAAGACTTACATAAAACCGTTGGTGCAAAGTTAAGTGCCTTTAATGAATCTTTAAACCCAAAACCTGTTCAGGGTATTTATCGTGATGAAAATTTAATGTCCTCACTTTTAAGAGGTGCATCAAGAGCTATAAACAGTTCATTTGATAAACCAGGACTAAGAGAAAAAATCGCCATTGGTAAAGCTCAAAAATCAATTGACGCATTTGTGAATGATGTAACAAAATTTTTCAATGAGGATTGGACCAACTATCAAAAACTCATCCTCGAAAAAGACATTAATTTCTTTACCAATTTCAAATAGCTTTAAAAAAAAGACACTCGTATTAGAGCGTCTTTTTTTTATCAAAAATATTTTCTAAGTCGCTCTGTAACTAATACTTATAAATTATAAAATAAAATACCTCTAAGTATTTGCATTATTTTAAATTTGAGAAATAAAAATCACTACCTTTGCCCGAATTTTGCAAAATGCAAGCTAAATAACTTAACCATCTCTTAATAAGTTTTTTACATTTATTTTACTAACTTTATAGGATTAATCTTTTTAGATTATCATTTGAAAAAATAATGCCATGTCATTAAATAAACTAAGAAATATTGGAATTGCAGCTCATATTGATGCTGGAAAAACAACAGTAACTGAACGAATTTTGTTCTTCACCGGAGTAAGTCGAAAAATGGGTGAAGTACATGATGGCGCAGCCACCATGGATTTCATGAAACAAGAACAGG
This sequence comes from Bacteroidales bacterium, assembly GCA_963674935.2. Taxonomy (GTDB): domain Bacteria; phylum Bacteroidota; class Bacteroidia; order Bacteroidales. The sequence continues at coordinate 613,140 of CAXXWZ010000007.1, read as the reverse complement.
AAAGAGGAATTACCATTGCCTCTGCTGCAATTACAGCAAACTGGAAAGATTCACAAATCAACATCATCGACACACCCGGTCACGTTGATTTTACGATTGAGGTTGAACGATCATTGCGTGTAATTGATGGTATGGTTGCTTTATTTTGTGCGGTTGGTGGTGTAGAACCACAGAGTGAAACTGTTTGGAATCAAGCTGACAGATATCGCGTGCCAAGAATCGCTTTTATTAACAAAATGGATAGAACGGGTGCTGAGTTTGATGAAGTTGTAGCACAAATGAATAAATATCTGGATGCGAATGCAGTTCCTTTTCAAATCCCTATGGGAGCTGAAGAGCACTTCATTGGAACAATCGATCTCATCGAACAAAAGGCTTATACATTTACCGACTCTGAACGTGTTGAAATTGAAATCCCTGAAGAATACAGAGAAAAAGCAATTGCAGCCAGATCATTCCTTGTTGAAAAAATTTCAGATTTCAATGATGAAATCATGGAATTATTCCTGGAAGAAAAGGAAGTTCCTTCAGATTTACTTAAAAATGCTGCCCGTGCTGCAACACTTAAACTCTTAATCACACCTGTATTTACTGGAGCTGCCTATAAAAACAAAGGTGTGCAATTATTATTAGATGCTGTTATTGATTATTTACCATCCCCTATTGATGTGGGTGCAACAGTAGGTATTGATGTCAATGACCCTGCAAAAACGCAAACACGCGTTCCTTCTTTAAATGAACCTTTCGCAGCTTTGGCATTTAAACTAATCAATGATCCTTATGTAGGTCAGCAAACTTTTATTCGAATTTTTTCAGGTCATCTAAAAAGTGGAATGTTATTATTTAACACAACCAAGGGCAAAACAGAACGTGCCGGAAGAATTTTTAGAATTAGAGCAAAAGACCGAGAAGAAATTAATGAAGCCGGCCCTGGCGACATTGTTGCACTGGTTGGGATGAAGCTTACCAAAACAGGTGATACACTCTGTGATCCTGATCATAAACTATTCCTGGAAAACATCCACATTCCGCCAACAGTCGTAGAACTTAAAGTGAATCCTGATAAGAGAAGAGATCAGGGTAAATTAGGAGAAGCACTTGCCAAATTGGCCAATGAAGATCCTTCATTTAACGTTCGTTATGACGACGAAACTGAAGAAACCATCGTTGCTGGTATGGGTGAGCTTCATCTCGAGATTATCATGGATAGAATTAAAACTGAATTTGGTGTTGATGTGGTAGTAGGTGAACCAGCCGTTTCCTTCCGTGAAACGATAACAGGTGAAGTGGTAAGTAATTACAAACACAGTAAACAATCTGGTGGTAAAGGTCAATTTGGTCATACCGTTATGAGATTGGAGCCAAATAGTGGTTCAGGTTACGAATTTGTAAACCAAATTAAAGGTGGTGTAATCCCTGGCGAATTCATTTCATCAGTTAACAAAGGGGTAGTTAAAACCATGGAGAAAGGTATTTTAGCAGGCTTCCCTGTAGTAGATGTTAAAGTTGTACTAACAGATGGTAGTCACCATGCGGTTGACTCTTCAGATATGGCATTCCAAATTTGTTCGTCAATCTGTTTTAAAAATGGATTTATGAAAGCAAATCCAATTCTCTTGGAACCTGTGATGAAAATCGAGGTAAACACTCCGGACGATTATATCGGTAATGTTGTGGGTGATCTAAACAAACGTCGTGGTAAAATTGAATCGATGCGCAGATACCGAGCTGGCTCGCAAAAGTTAAACGGATTTGTTCCTTTGATGGAAATGTTTGGATATGCCAACACGCTTCGAAATATTTCAAGCGGACGAGCAAATTACTCGATGGAGTTTTATCAATACATGCCAATTCCGGCAGCAACGCAGGAAGAAGTATTGAAAAAATTAGAAGAGAAAAAACAAGATAAATAAAAAATGAAAAACAGGGGATAAAAAAATTTATTCCCTGTTTTTTTATCCTTTTTAGGCATTCAATGCCTCATGTTTATGAACAATATCTGCTAAGCTTACGCTAACTAAATAATCTTCAATTATATTATTCATTCCTTTCCAAAAGTCTTTGGTCGCACAACCATCTTCCATTTCACAAGCTACATTACCTGACAAACAATCAACTACACAAACTCCAGCTTCAAAGGCATTATGAACATCAAGCATACTAATATCTTTTGGAGAACGAGTTAAAATATAGCCACTTTTCTTCCCTTTTACATTACAAATTAAGCCTGCAACTTTTAAAGCAGAAATGATGTGATCGAGATATTTTACGGATAATTTCTGATTTTCGGCAATATCTTTTTGAAAAACACCCTCAGCGACGGGATGTAAAGCAATTTCAAGAAGAGTTCTTATTCCGTATCGGGTTTTGGTGCTAAATTTCAATTGATATCAGCTTGATTAGACAAATTAGGTTCATTAATTAGAATATCAAATGTAATAAAAATTACATCCTGAACTCTAACAAGACCGAGGAATTTTTTAGGTGGTACCAATCCAAAATCAGATAACTTAACCTCTGTTATTCCTTGTAAGCTAATTCCATCACTCACTTTTTCATGAATTGAATAGGCCACTTTTATATCCTTAGACGTATCTGACAAAGTTAAATTTACACTTAAATAATTTTGAATTTTATAACTAATAATGCCCAAAAACTCTTCCTTGTTTATGCCAACAACAATATCTTTATACTTTGAAGATATTAACAATTCACGGAAATCATTTTGGATTTTTTTATTTTTTCCCTTGATCTGATCAATCGGGATTTTAAACTCAATAATTAAACTTTTCGATGATGTAAGCATCTTAACTGAGTTCAATGATTTATTAACAGGCCTGGTATTTTGATAAGAAAGATAAAAGGTGCTTAAGTTAGTTTTACCTTCGATTTGAACTGATCTTAAAAAACAAATTTCATTACCATTCATTTTTAAAGGAAGTTCTGAATACCCTTCAAGAAAATGAAATACTAATAAAATGATAAATGTTATTTTCTTAATCATTAGGAAAAAATCAGTCGCCCTGAAAAACACAAGACGACTGAAAGAATGTTAAGTACTAAAATGAAATTGCAGCTTCAATCATAAGGCCATCAAATCCTGAATTTTTACCGTAGTTTGAAAAATTAGTATAATTTTGATCAACATATTCTGCCTTTAAAATAACGTATTGGTTTAAGTTCCATCCTCCTCCAAATTGAATTCTATCAACGGATTGATCATTGTCATTCTCAACTTTATTATATCTGGCAGCGATATAAAATTGTGCTTCTTTACCAAAACGATATAGCCCTTCAACGGCAATCTGATCAAAGTTAAAGTCAGCTCCGCCAAAAGCCGTAGTTCCTTTAGCACTTTCATAAGTTCCAAAGAATTCTAAGCCCTGATATTTTGCAAAAACATTAATCATCATGGCATTGTTTTTATTGGTAAAACCCGGGCCCCATCTTCCTGTTGTATGACCACTAGCGGGATCTATATCTGTAGCATTGTCGGTTTGGGGTTTCATAATTAGATAATAGCGTGATCCTGTTCTATCTCCACTATACAATGACCCAAAATGCTGTTTTGCATTATGAAATCCTGAAATGGTAGCTCTGAATCTAAAATCATCATCAATTTGTTTGTCTAATCCAGCTTTCCAATAAAATGCTAATTCTTCTCCTGTATTATATGCAGTATAACCTGAGGATGCACTGTATCCGGCAAGTGCAGGCTTTAAGGTGCCTGTATTTAATCCAGCCATTAAAAGCCACCCGTCTTTTCGAAATAGTGCTTCTATCGCCGGTGCTGTTGTAAAAGCATCCATGATGTAATTCCCAACGAAAGGGTTCGAGGTAACTTCTCCGTTATCTGACCTGCGGAAGTGAGCATCTCCAAAGTTCACTTCCATTACACCAACCTTTATGGTTAGGTTTTTCATCAAATCATCAACAAAGTCTGATTTAAAAAATGGCATCTCATCCATTAACAAATAACCACCTTTTACCCATGATTCGACATGGTGGCGTGAAGAAAGATAAGTGGTAAGCACCACTTTAACTCCGCGGTCTAATTGGCCATCAATCGTAAAATTGGCAGTCGGAAGGTTAATTCCTTTTCCGAGCTCAATCAAAGGAGTTGTAGCTTTGTGATTGAGCGCTTGATATTGTAAAGCAAAATCTGCTTTTACCTTAACTTTTAATTTTTCAAAAGAAATTCCTTTTAATTTTGTCTCCTCAAATTGCTGACCAAATACGGTTGTAGCAATTAATAAAGTAACAAAGAGTGTATAAATTTTATTCATAATAAAGTAAATTTTAGTTATTTAAAAAGTTTGATAATAGTTTATTTTGCCCTCATCAAATCAATCTGAAGGACAAAGCTTATTTTGTGGTTTTGAATACAAAATGAAAATTCATTTTTATATCATCACCAGTTTTCACAGCACCAAACATAAATGCTGGTGGTTTCATGTCATAATCAGTCATTTTAATAGGTACACTGCCAGATATTTCAAATTGTGTTTCAGTTAAAATCGATCCTATAAAGGAAATTTCGATTTCCTTACTTTCCCCTGCTAAAGTCAGATTGCCATTTATGATTCCGCTGAACTTTTTGTCATCCTTAGTAAATGCCTTTACATTTTCAAAAACAAATTCAATCTCAGGGAACTTATCAGATTTCATGGCCTTATGAGCCTTTTTGTCCATCAATTGTTTATCGCTTAATACCTTTTCTGCAAGTCCTTTGAATAAAACGCTAGTAATCTGTTTATTATTTAACGCTTCAAAATCAATCATTACATTGCAAACAAAATCGTTAGCGTCCATATGCCAATCATGCATTGTTGAGGTTCCTTCTAAGCTCAACTGACTCTGTTCTGCTATTAGTTGGTATGGTTTTTGCGAATTTACTGGACCACCAAATAAAAAAATTAGTAATCCTGAAATCAATATATTTTTCATCATTATTTCAAGCTTTTAAAAGAGTATTTATTTATCCTACTATTTTGATAGGACAAAAGTATTTATTTTTACAATACACCTCAACTCGTAAAGCTTATTTAGAAAAGAAAATGCGTGTTTAAGGTCGAATTACCTATAAGAACAATTGATGTAAACAAAGTCCATATTACTATAAATAAGTTCCTTAATGATTCGTATTACTACCAGAAAGCTCTGTTAATAAATTATCAATAAAAATCCTTTTATAAATAAAGAATGCTGCCTCAAATAAGGCAGCATTCTTTACAATTAAGCTTTAATAAATACTAACGATCAATCTTAAAAGGCTTATGTTTAGGGAAAACATAAGGATCGTCCTTAATTTGTTTCATCAGTACCTCAACAGCTTTCATTAACTGTGTATCATAACCTTTGGCTAAATCAGTAGATTTTTGTTCCAGAATAATGTCAGGTGTCACCCCTTCATTTTCAACAACCCAATCTCCTTCTTCATTATAAATCCGATAATCAGGAGCGGTCAAACCACTTCCATCCATTAACTCAAGAAACATAGAAACGCCGACAAGTCCTCCCCAAGTTCTGGTTCCGATAACAGGTCCCATTTTATTAAACTGGAATTCATAAGGTAGTTCATCTCCACCTGAACCTGCATATCGATTTGTTAAACAAGCCATGTGAGCTGTTACTGCTAAAGCAGGAATTGGTTGGTCAACCGAATTTCTTCTGGTCCAATAACCATGTGGTTTTTTAAGCAATCGTTGAAAGAAAATTTCAGGATCAAGACCTCCACCATTAAATCTACCATCTATTATCAAACCTTGCTTTTTGGTTTGAGAATAAAAGTATCTTGGGAAATCTGTAGCAGAACCTTCATAAGTATCCGGAAAGTACAAATAACCAATTTTACCACCGGAAGCCTTATCTACAGCTTTTCTATTCGCTTCCAACCAATCCATGTATCGCATACCTGATTCGCTACGTTCAGGGATAACTTTTATGGTTCGCGCTCCTTTAGTATCTGCTATATTATTTATGGTTAGTTCGACCTGCTCTCCGGCCAAATCAACGAAATAACTATAAATACTTTTGCTTGCGTCTACAGGAACTCCATTAACTGCTAATAAAAATTCACCATCTTTCACATTTAATCCGGGCTTGGCAAGTGGTGGGTAAATCTCTCGCGACCAATCGGGTTCTCGATATATTTTTTTAAACTGATAATGTCCGTTTACGATATTCCAGTCAACGCCTAATACGCCAACATTAACTCTACTTGGCTCACGTTCAATTGGCCCTCCATAAACGTAGGTATGCGAAGTATTCAATTCGCCAATGAGCTCACCAATTATAAATTGAACATCCTGTCGGCAAGTTGCCATATCAATGAGGTTACCAAATTTAATTTTCAGTTTATCCCAATCGGCACCATGCATTCCTGCTTCATAATAGAAATCACGTTCCATACGCCAAGCCTCATTAAAAACAGCTTTCCATTCTTTACGAGGATCAATATTCATTTTTAATTGAGAGAGATTTAAATTATTTCCTTTACTGTTTTTAGCATTTGCCGAAACAATTCCAATATTTCTTCTGTTGCTATAAACTATACTTGATCCATCAAAAGATATTTTAAAATCGTTAACTCCTTCTATTACTATACTCTCTTCTTGAGATTCAAAATTGTAAGCATAAAGCGTACGTGGTGGCAATGCCCGATAATCCATTTTATTAAAATCACCATCTTCAGCATTTAAATAATATAAATTTTTATCATTTACGGCCAGTTCACGGTAATTCCCCCGAGCAATTGGTAAAGCTTCAATTCGATCAGCTAATCCATTAAAATCAATCCGGAATGCCGATTCAGACTTTTTAACTTCAGGTTTATTTTCCTCATCACTTTTTAGAGGGATAATCGAATTTCCATCTGCTTTTAAACTAATGGCATAAACTCCGGCTATATTTTTATAAACCATTTCCCATTCAATGTCGCAAAACGTAGGATCGAATCTTCGATTAGACACGAGTAGTAAATGTTCACCATCTTTTGTGAACACAGGATTGAAATCATTAAACAATCCATTACTTGCTAAATGAATTTTCTTTGATTCTAAATCGTAGATATAAATCTGATAAACAAAACTTGAATTCATCCGCGAATAAGCAATATACTTACTATCTGGCGACCATTGAAAATCATAAATAGGTTTATGATCTAATGAAATATCTACATTTTCGTATTCGGCTTTATCAACAACTGTTATTTTTTTGGTAGCAATATCCAAATAATAACACCTTAATGTTTGGTCGGCAAATGCAATCTTGGTTCCATCAGGTGACCATCTTAAGGTATGTCGGTAACCATCTTTATGTTTTGTAAGCTTAACTGCCTCGGCGTTTCCATCGGCATCCTGAAGGTAAATTTCCAGTTCACCACTTTTATCTGACAAGTAGGCAATCTTGGTTCCATCAGGCGACCATGCTGCATCCTTATCTCTGGCACCACAATTATTACTAATGTTTTTTATACTTCCATCCGAATTTGGAACACTAAACAATTCACCTCTGGCATTGATGAGTGCTCGTTTTCCAGTGGGAGAAATATTAAAACCTTGAATCATACTGCTTACATTCTCAATTGTGGGTCTTGTTTCAGGTGCATCGGTTAATATTTCAATATTTATTTTTTGACTTTTATTAGCTGCTAGATCATACTTCCAAATCTCGCCTCCATGTTCATAAACAATATTATTTTCATCATGCTCAGGACGACGAATATCAAATTCATTGTGTGTAGTTAATTGTTTTGTTTCACCAGTCGAGTTATCAAATGAAAAAAGATTTAGAAATCGATCTTTATCGGAGGTATAATAAATTTTATTCCCAATCCACATCGGCATTCGATCAGTACCATCATAATTGGTGATATTTTTTTCTTCATTGGTATTTAGATCGTAAATATAAACTTCCTGCGCTCTACCACCTTTGTATCGCTTCCATGTTCTGTTTTCGCGACTGGTTTTATTGTAAGCTATTTTTGTACCTTCCGGTGAAAAACTTCCTCTGGAGGCATCATACATAATCATTTCTTCTATCCCAGTGCCGTCTGGAGAAATCAAAAATAATTTTGTGTAACGTGAAGTACTATTTCGGCCAGAACTAAAAATAATCTTATTCTTAATTGGGTGCCATCCAACAACTTCATCTGCTCCCGGATGGTAAGTAACCCTGGTAATTTCCCCACCATTACTATTCATCACATACACATCTGAATTGCCGTCAATTTGCCCCGTAAAGGCGATTAATGATCCATCAGGAGAAAAACGCGGATACTCTTCTTGACCATCATCAAGGGTTAATCGGGTTGCAATGCCACCATTTGCATCAGCAATCCAGATATCGCCACCTGAAACGAATACCACTTTATTTTTATGAATATCGGGGAAACGCATTAATTGCTTAGCGCCAGATACCGAGAGGGTTGACACAAAAAGCAAAATGACTAACTGAATTGAAATTTTAAGAGCTTTCATTTTTTCTGTTTTTTATTAGGAATAATTGAATATTTAAATCAGGAATTCAAAAGTATTCATATTATCGCGTTATAACAATTAAATTGAAAGCAAATCGCCCAAATCTGAAATAGTTTAGATTAAATATAAAACCTACTGTAACAAACATGTATTTATGTCGTCAAAGAAGTGAACAAAATTTATCAATTATGCTCAAAAATTTTATAATAACGGCTTTTAGAAACCTATATAAGCAAAAAGGATATTTCTTCATTAATGTTCTGGGTCTAGCAATTGGACTTACCAGTTTTATTTTCATTTCATTATATGTGTATAATGAATTGAGTTACGACCGCTTTCATTCCAATTATAAAAATATTTATCGGGTAAAGGTTTTAGGTCAAATGTCTGGACAGGAACTTAATCAGGCGATAACAGCATCTCCGATGGCACGTGCATTGCTTGATGATATAGCAGAAGTTGAACAAGTCGTGAGAATAGGAAAATTCGGTGATTGGCGTATTAGGTACAAAGAAAAAACTTTTAATGAGAGCAATTTACTTTTTGCCGATTCTAGTTTTTTTAAGGTATTCGATTTTAAATTATTAGAAGGTAATCCTGATGATATTTTGACCCAGCCAAAATCCATCATCATGTCTGAAACCTATGCCAAAAAATATTTTGGAGATGAAGATCCAATTGGAAAAACACTGGCCATCGAATCAGATACCGTCTTTTATACCGTAAAAGGGATTGTTGAGGACGCTCCCGAAAACTCACATTTTCACTACGACATGATTGCCTCATTGGTAACCTTAGCAAATTCAAGAAGTGAGCAGTGGATTAGCCATAATCACTACACCTATATACTCGTTCGTGAAGGAACAAACCCTGCCATTGTGGTTCAAAAAATGGAAGGCTTTATTGAAAAATATGTTGGACCCCAACTCAAGCAAATCATCGGAATTAGCATCGATCAATTTGAAGAAATGGGGAATTTCTTTGGGTATAATCTTCAGGCATTAAAAGACATCCATTTAAAATCAAATATTCAGGAAGAATTAGAACCAAATGGAAATCTCGCCTATGTTAAGATCTTTTCAATCATTGCACTTAGTATATTAATTATTGCCATTATTAATTTTATCAATTTAGCAACTGCAAAATCTTCATCCCGCGCAAAGGAGGTTGGAATTAAAAAAACATTGGGCGCCGCAAAGCAAAGTTTAATTTATCAATTCATTGGAGAATCTTTATTCTTAACCATCATTGCAGGTGTTATTTCAACTGGTTTGGTTAGTATTTTACATCCCAATTTCAATCAGTTAACAGGAAAAGAAATTCCGTTATTTTTCTTTAATGATCCAATTTGGATTATTCTTATCGTTACCTTAATTATTTTTGTAGGGATTCTCGCTGGTGTTTATCCGGCATTCGTACTTGCAGCTTTCAAACCTGTTAAAGTTTTAAAAGGCAATGTGAGTGGTGGTGCCAAATCGGGTTGGATTAGAAGTATTTTAGTGGTTGTTCAATTTTTTATATCCATTGCAATCATCATTGGTACGCTTGTGATTAATGATCAACTTTCGTACATGCAAAATAAAGAGCTCGGTTTTAACAAAAACAACCTCCTGGTTGTTAAAAGACCAGATGCTTTAAAAACACAAATTGAAGCATTCAAACAAGAATTATTAACAAACCCAAATATTTTGGGAGTGGCTAATTCACGCGCTATTCCAGGCAAGGATTATTCTAATAATGGGATATTAAAGGAAGATGATGCTGAAAAGAATACCTTTCTCTTAGCGCAAAACTGGGCTAGCTATGAGTATGCTGAGGTGATGGGACTGGAGCTTGTAAAAGGAAGATATTTCTCACATGAGTTCGGAACTGACTCAAATGCAGTGATCATAAATGAGGCTGCTGTAAAATTATTAGGTTATGAAGATCCGATAGGTAAGAATTTAATGCAGCCCAGTGGTCCAAATGGAGAGTTTGACAAACAGCCGATTATTGGAGTTGTCAAAAACTTCAACTTTGAGTCGCTTCATAAAGAAATCGGGCCAACGGCACTTAGCATCATGCCAGGAAACTGGGAAGGATATCTAACCATTCGAATGGATCAACACAATATTCCTTCGACCATTAGTTACATTGAAGAAAAATGGAATAGCTATGCCCAAGGTTCACCATTTCAATATTATTTCTTTGATAAAGAATTTAACAGCCTTTATCAGGCAGAACAAAAGACAGCACAAATTTTCACCGTGTTTTCAATTTTGGCAATCTTCATTGCCTGCCTAGGCTTGCTTGGATTAATTACATACGCTGCCGCCGTCAGGACAAAGGAAATTGGAATCCGGAAAGTTCATGGTGCAAGCATTACCACAATCGTTAGATTACTATCAACTGAAGTCATTAAACTGATTTCCATTTCAACCATTATTGCATGGCCCATTGCTTATTTTGGACTTCAGCAGTGGCTCAAAGGTTTTTCTGATCATATAAGTATTAACCCTTTCACTTTTGTTATAGCAACTGTTATAGCCCTAGGCATAGGTTGGGTAGCTATTAGTTTTCAGGCCATTAAAGTTGCTTTAAGAAACCCAATTGAAGCTTTAAAATACGAGTAATCAGATCATATTCTCTACAATAAAACCCATGTTTTTAGAAATAAAATCATGGGTTTTTTTAAGCTGTCTGAATTAATAATTATTCAATTTTTCAGTTAAATTATATTATATTTAACATTCTGATTATTGAATTAATTCTTCAAAAATGACATTTAGAGAAATATTAAACTTAGAAATTGTATCGTCCGAATCGTTAACACTTTCCGTTTATAGTGTTTTAATTGTTCTTGTAATTATACTAACAACAGTTTTTGTATTACGTTTTGTAAAAGCAATATTTAAAAGGTTGATAGCAAAGAAAGTTCTAGAACAAGGAGCAAGTTGGTCTATATTTCTCATTATTAAATATTTCATTTGGGTAATTATTACGATTGTAACCCTAGATACAATTGGGATACAGGTCTCCATTTTACTTGCTAGTGTTGCAGCGCTGTTAGTTGGGGTTGGTTTAGGTATCCAACAATTATTTAATGATTTGGCTTCGGGAATTATCATTTTAGTTGAGCGAAGTTTAAAAATTGGTGATGTCATTCATTTAGATGATGGTACAGTCGGCAGGGTTGTAACCATAGGCTTAAGAACCTCAATGGTTAAATCGCGCGATGATATTATCATGATTATTCCAAATTCAAAATTTGTTAACGAGAAAATTATAAACTGGAGTCATTTAGATAAGAACACTCGATTTAATGTTAATGTTGGAGTTGCATACGGAAGCGATGTTTTAAAAGTTGAAAAAGCACTCCTGAAATGTGCTGCCGATAATAAAGCAATTGTTTCTAAACCAAAACCTTTTGTGAGATTTCTCAATTTTGGAGACTCATCTCTAGATTTTCAATTGTTTTTCTGGACCGCACAAACCTTTGAGGTTGAAAACTTAAAAAGCACCATCCGTTTTGCAATTAATGCAGAATTTATAAAGCAAGGCATCCAAATTCCATTCCCACAAAGAGATGTTCACATAAAAAAATAACCTATACTTGGTCGAGGAATTATAAAGGATTGTATAATTTAATCCTTTCAATCAAAAAAATTAGATAATATTGAATTAAAATTTACTCAACAATAAAGATTAACCATACATTTTTAATCATGAAAAAAATCGTTTTAAGCATCGCCTTACTATTTGCTATGCAACTAACGGCAATTAGTCAGCAACTACCATTAACCATTGCCGAAAAATCAGATTACAAAACCACTTCAACTTACGCTGAAGTGATGGATTTCATCAAGGAGGTAAACCATCAATCTTCGATATTGGGAATTGAATATTTTGCAACTACAACTTATGGCAAAAAGCTTCCGCTTTTAATTATTGCTGATCCCTTGCCTCAAAGCCCTGATGATTTAAAAAATGATGATCGGGTGGTGGTTTATATTCAGGCGAATATTCACTCTGGTGAAGTTGAGGGAAAAGAAGGATCGTTAATGCTTTTACGAGATCTTTTGCATACAAAATATGCTGCCATTTTGAAAGATGTTGTAGTTCTGATTGTACCTATTTTAAACGCGGATGGAAATGATCAAATAAGTAAAGATAACCGAACAAATCAAAATGGACCGGAGAACGGTGTTGGTGTTCGCCACAATGGTCAAAATTTAGATATGAACAGAGACGGGATGAAACTTGAAACTCCCGAGATTAATGGTGTTGTTCAAAATATTTTAAATCGCTGGGATCCATCCGTGATGGTAGATTGTCATACCACGAATGGATCCTACCATGAAGAACCTGTTACTTTTGGATGGATCATGAATCCGAACAGCGACATCACACTTAAAAACTTCATGCGCGACGAAATGATGCCTGATGTGCAAAATAGGCTAAAAAATGAGTATAAAGTTGACAATTGTTTTTATGGCAATTTTATTGATAACCGCAACCCTGATAAAGGATGGATTTTTGATGCTGCAGCCCCGCGCTACATGACTAATTATATTGGATTAAGAAACAGGATGGCTATTTTAAATGAAAACTATGTTCATGCAGATTATAAATCGAGAGTTTTAGGAGCCTATAACTTACTTAAATCTATTCTTGATTATTCAGCAAAAAACAAAGATTTAATTAATTCTCAAATTGCAAATGCAGATCAACGAACGATTAACAGAGGAAACAATCCCAACGAAAATTCTCTTTTTGCAACCGAATATAAACCCTCGGCCACTCCAAAAAGCATCACAATAAAATCTTATGTTGTTGAAGATTATGTAGACGAAAATGGAAGAACCCGATATCGTCCAACCGATACAAAAAAAAACGGTTTCAGTTCCTTATCTTGCCGACTACATTGCCACAAAAGAGGTAAATATTCCATATGCCTATATACTCGCTCATCCAGACACAAAAGTGCTTGAAAATTTAAAAGCTCATGGAATTAAAGTTGAGCAATTAAACAGTGCGGCAGATTTATCAGTTGAAAGATTTAAGATTGATGAAATTATTGGAGCCACAAGACTAAATCAAGGGCATTACAACACCAAACTAAAAGGCGAATTCATCACAGAGGAACAACATTTTGAAGCAGGAACTTATCTGGTAAAGACAGGTCAGAAATTGGGTAATTTAGTTTCATATTTACTCGAACCTGAAGCCGATGATGGATTGTTAAGCTGGAATTATTTCGATAGATATTTAGCTCCACAATGGGGAAGAAGTTATTTTCCTTACCCTGTTTACAAGCTAATGAGAAAAACCTCTTTACCTATTTCAAATCATTAAAAAAGAATAAATAACTTATGCAATATTACGTTATGAACCATTACCGTCATCACTTTTATCAGGATGACGGTAATGGTTCATTAGGATAAAAAAATAAACACTTTATAAAATAACGATTCGTATAGAGAACAAATAAATGATATTCTTTAATGACGTATATTTGACTGAAAACAAAAATAAAGAATAATGAAGCTTAACTCCAGAAACTTTGCATATCTTTTATTAATACTTCTAATCACAATTTTCCCCCAAATTATATCTGCACAGAATTCGACTAAAATTGTTATACTTGGTAGTGGCAACCCCCAACCCAGATCCAAATCATTCAGGATGTTCAGTTGCAATCGTTGTTAATGATGAGTCTTATATTATTGATTTTGGGCCGGGACTAGTTCGACAGGCTACTGCCTTATCACCCCGTTACGGAGGTTCTTTTAAGGCTTTGAGTACAGAGAATTTAAAACTGCTTTCCTTACACATTTGCATTCTGATCATACCACCGGATACCCCGATTTGATACTAACACCTTGGGTTGAAGGAAGAAATGTGCCACTTGAAGTTTATGGCCCGGAAGGAATCAAAAGTATGACTAACCATATTCTTGAGGCATATAAAGAAGATATTCGATATCGGCTTTATGGACTTGAACCTGCCAATAATGAAGGATGGAGAGTTAATGCACATGAAATAAAGGAAGGTTTAATTTACACTGATAAGAATGTTAAAGTTGAAGCCTTCTCAGTTGAACATGGCAGTTGGCCAAATGCTTATGGATTTAGATTTACAACTCCAGACAAAACCATTGTAATTTCAGGTGACACAAAACCTAATGATAATATTTTAAAATATGCTAAAGGAGCTGATATTTTAATTCATGAGGTTTACAAAGCAGCTGACTATGATAAGAAAACTGAATTTTGGCAAAAATACCATAAGCAGAATCATACCAGCACACACGAGCTTGCCAAAATAGCAAACCAAACCAAACCCGGACTTTTGATTCTTTATCATACACTTTATTGGGGTGCCACGGATCAAGATATACTCGATGAAATTTCGACCATTTATAAAGGAAAAGTTGTTGTTGGGGCAGATGGAAAAATATACTAGCTAATAGCCAATATTTTCATCATTTGTTCTCTAAAAAAGAACTCATCGCCAACTTTTAAACCTCGCATAGCTTCATAAACAGGAACATTTGGAGAGATGGCATAATAGATTTCGCCATCCATTTCAATTTTCCCAATTCCGATTGAAACAAATAATTTCTGTCTCTGAGTGATTACTAAAGAACCAAATTTTACCTCCGTCATTGGTTTATCCAAAGAAATCATTTCAAGTACTTGGGCTTGTTCAACCAACTTGGCAAGTTGCTGCGAGTACATATCTTTTTTTCGCAACAATTGCATTCTGTATGAATCGTATCTATCTTTTGGGGCACCATACTCATTAGCACTTTTTTGAGCATCATCAATAACAGCTTTTAATTTTAAAACAGTTTTTTCATGCTCGCTTCTCAGATGCGTTAAGAACTTGGTTTTCAATTCCAAATCACTCATGTGTAATTTTTTCAACTCGATTAAACAATACCCAATTATGATTTCAATAAATATAATTAGTAATTTCGACAATTATACAAATTTAGAAAAATTATGACTGATAAAATAGATGAGCCAGCCTATTCAATTCCGGTAATTGAGATGTTGAAAGTAGCCAATGAATATTGCTTATTTATCGAACGAATTGAAAAGTTTCCATCTGACGAACTCTATCCGTTTATCCAGAAGTTAACCCCTCTTATGTACTTAAAAGGCAGCCTTCTACCTGATATCATTGTTGATGAACCAGAAGCTAATGAGCGTTTTTTAACTGCAGAACAATGGGAAAATACTTTTGGTGAATTACGAAATAAATTCGCAGATAATGATGAATTCTGGATTCTTGATTTGGAAGGGCCTGATGAAACCAATCCAATTAAAGCAAGTATTTCAGAGCTTTTAGCCGACATTTATCAGGATATGAAAGATTTCGTCCTCCTCTACCAAAAGGAAGGTAGGGCTGCGAAACAGAATGCAGCCAGCGAATGCAAGTTCTTATTTTTCTCCCATTGGGGAATCAGAATTATTGACTTACTAAAGGTGATACATAGTAGAAAAAGCTCAGGTTTAACAAAGGAAGAATTCAATGATTTTCTTTAATTAAAAAATCTTAATTTTTAAATGCTTATTTAGAAAGCAATTCCCAGTTTTGTATTATTTTGTTTCTTATTTTTGCGGCTGATTAGAATTGGTCTAAATTAAGATTGGTTTTATTGAAGGGCAAGAAATGACATTATTTGATTTAAAACAGGGCGAAAAGGCATACATTACGAAAGTAAGAGGTAGAGGAGCTTTTCGTAAAAGAATAATGGAAATGGGATTTGTTGTTGGCAAACAGGTAATTGTTGGCAAACAAGCTCCATTAAAAAATCCAGTCGAATATTCAATCATGGGCTACAATATTTCGCTCAGAAATAGTGAAGCCAGATTAATTGAAGTTACCACAAAAAACCTCCCAAAGAGTGTAAAAAATGGGTTTAACGGGACTTTATCCGACGATACCCTAAAACATTCAACTCACTTTATTAGCAAAGTTATCAATATTGCCTTGGTTGGAAACCCTAATTGTGGCAAAACAACTATTTTCAATTTTGCTTCAAACTCCAACGAAAAAGTAGGAAACTACGGAGGTGTAACTGTTGATGCAAAGAAAGCCAAATTTAAACACAAAGGTTATACTTTTAATATCATCGATCTTCCTGGCACGTACTCAATTACAAGCTATACACCTGAGGAATTATACGTTCGAAATCACATTTTTAATGAAATTCCCGATGTAATCGTCAATGTTTTAGATGGCTCAAATCTTGAACGAAATCTTTACCTAACCACCCAATTGATTGATCTGGACATAAAGGTAGTAGCGGCTCTGAACATGTATGATGAACTGAAGATTAAAGGTGATAAGTTTGATTACAATTCTCTGGGTAAAATGATTGGAATTCCAATAATACCTACGGTGGGTTCAAAAGGTACAGGATTATCTGAATTGTACGACAAGATTATTCAGGTTTATGAAGATAAGGAAGAGAGCGTTCGACATATCCATATAAATTATGGAGAGGATATTGAAAAGTCGATTCAAATTTTGCAAGACAAAATCCGAAATGAGGAAAACAAAAAGTTGACTATAGTTGTTGCTCCTCGGTTTTTAGCCATCAAGCTACTTGAAAATGACAAAGAAGAAATTAAACGAATAAAAAACACTTGTACAAATCACGAGGAAATTCTTTCTGCTGCTCAAAAAGAAATTAGTAAACTTCAAACTCATTTTAATGATACTCCCGAAACGGTCATTACTGATTACAAATATGGATTTATTGAAGGTGCGTTAAAAGAAACTTTTAAGCAGAGTACTAAAGATATTCGTCATCTTAGTCGATTAATCGACAATATATTAACTAATAGGGTATTGTCATACCCAATCTTTATTTTCCTGATGTGGTTGATGTTTCAATCTACATTTACATTAGGAGCTTACCCTATGAATTGGCTGGAAATAATAATAGCTGACTTTGGTAATTTTATTGGCGGAATTCTTAATCCAAGTATTTTAAAAGATTTAATTGTGGATGGGATTATCGGAGGTGTAGGGGGAGTTATCGTATTTCTTCCCAATATACTCATCTTATTCTTTTTTATTTCGATTATGGAAGATACGGGCTACATGGCACGAATTGCATTTATCGTTGATAAAATAATGCACAAGATTGGGCTACATGGACGATCATTTATCCCGATGCTCATGGGTTTTGGGTGTAATGTTCCTGCAATTATGGCCACCCGAACCATTGGTGGAAAAAATGATCGTTTGGTTACCATGCTTATCAATCCTTTTATGTCGTGTAGTGCAAGGCTTCCCATCTATGTTTTAATCATTGGTGCTGTTTTTACAAAAAACCCAGGTTTCGTACTCTTTTCAATTTATACAATAGGTATTCTCTTATCAATTATCATAGCCATTATTTTTAAAAAAACGCTCTTTAAATCAAGAGAAATGCCATTTGTGATGGAGCTTCCACCCTATCGAATGCCAACTGTGAAATCCATTTTTAAGCATACCTGGTTTAAGGGATCTCAGTATCTTAAAAAAATGGGTGGTATAATTTTAATAGCGTCCATGATTATCTGGGCCTTGCAATATTTCCCTCAAGATCACGAGAGCAAGAGAATTGTGGAACAAAAAATCTCAGAGAGTTTTACTAAATATCAAGAACAACTTAAACAGGCAAGAAGTCAAGAAGATCAACTAAAGCTCAAGAAAGAACATGAACTTTTAGTTTATACATTGGAAATAGAACATCAAAGCTTACAGCAAGAGAATTCTTATATTGGTCAAATGGGTCACTTTATTGAACCAGCAATTCTTCCTTTAGGATTTGATTGGAAAATGGGAGTAAGCCTTCTGGCCGGCATTGCTGCTAAAGAGATCGTTGTAAGTACGTTAGGGGTTATTAATCAAACCGACTTAAGAGTCGATGACAACGCAAAAAGTCTTACACAAAAGCTTCAACAACAAACTTTTAGTCATCCCAAATATTTAGGTCAAAAAGTATTTACACCATTAACAGCCTTTGGATTTTTGATTTTTATTCTCGTCTACTTCCCCTGTATTGCAGTAATAGCAACCATTAAAAGAGAATCTGGTGGATGGAAATGGGCCATTTTTATGGCCACCTACACCACAGTTCTAGCCTATGTTCTCGCGCTTGCAATTCATCAAATTGGAATATTATTCTGATATTTCTATGAATTTACAACTAATTGGTTATTGCCCTCGCGATAAAATTAGTTGTAACCTTTTTATTATACATGAGTATAAACGACAATTCCAAAAATGAACTTTTTCCAATTTTAGGAATGCCATATCCAAATTGAGATAATACAATTCCTCACAAGAACCATAAATCACTCATTAGGTAGTCTTTAACAAAATGGCATATTATTGGAATTGTCTCTTTTTATAAAAATGATGAAATATTGTGATGTATGTTTAAAATCTTAGTCGTAGAAGACAATTATATAAATCAGAGGGTGCTAGCAGCATATTTAAACAAAGAAAACATTTCTTTACTGATAGCAAACAATGGACTAGAAGCAATTAATTTTTATAAGAACATGAACTTTGATTGCATTTTAATGGACATTGCCATGCCAATAATGGATGGAATTGAAGCCACAAAAAGAATAAGATTAAAAGAGCGTTGGAAAAGAAAACACACACCCATAATAGCTGTAACAGCTAGTGATCCGGAACATAACCGAGATAGATTTTTTGCAGCAGGAATTGATGACTATTTAGGTAAACCTATTAATGAAATTAGTTTAAAAGAAAAAATAGAAAAATATTCTTCAATTATTTTTTAGTGACTAGTGGATAGACGTACATTTTATTTAAATTAGCAAAATGAACTAATGATGAATAAAGAAATGGTCATAAATAAAGAACAGTTTCAAGAAAATTTTAAATTCTTTGATAAAGAAATCATTGTTGAAATAATTGATCTATTTATAAATGAATTTGATGATAGAATGAAAAGCCTAAAGGATAATATTGACAAATCCGATATGGCATCTCTCAAATTTAATGCTCACAGTTTAAAGGGTGTAATTTCTAATTTTGTAGCTGACGAACCTCGACTTTTGGCAAAACTTCTTGAAGATAAAGCTGAACAGAATGATCAATCAGATTTGGTTGAAACCTACCACAAACTATACGCGTCGACGGCTATACTCGTTGATGAGTTAAAAGACATCAGAGTTATTTACGCAGGCTAGGAAGTGCACTGGATTATTCTACTTTATCCAGTGCTATAATTTTATTTTCGATTTCTTCAGAAAGTTCAGGGTTATCTTTCAATAAGGCTTTCACAGCATCTCTTCCTTGTCCTAATTTTGTTTCACCATAACTAAACCAAGAACCACTTTTTTTAATAATATTGGCTTCCACACCCATATCAATAATTTCTCCTAATCTGGAAATACCCTCACCATAAATAATATCAAATTCAACTTTTTTAAACGGTGGCGCAACTTTGTTTTTTACAACTTTTACTCGGGTACGATTACCTTTTATATTATCCCCATCTTTTATCTGACTCAATCTTCTGATATCTAAACGAACTGAGGAATAAAACTTAAGTGCATTTCCTCCTGTGGTTGTCTCCGGGTTACCAAACATAACACCAATTTTCTCACGTAACTGATTAATAAAAATACAGCATGCACCTGTTTTACTGATGGTAGCCGTTAATTTCCGCAAAGCTTGCGACATCAAACGTGCTTGCAATCCCATTTTCGAATCACCCATCTCCCCTTCAATTTCACTACGTGGGGTAAGCGCGGCAACTGAGTCAATAACAATAATATCAATGGCGCCTGATCTAATCAAATTCTCAGTAATTTCCAGCGCTTGTTCTCCATTATCAGGCTGAGATACCAATAAGTTTTCGATATCTACTCCAAGCTTTTGTGCGTAAAAACGATCGAAAGCATGCTCGGCATCAATAAATGCTGCAATTCCACCTTTTTTCTGACACTCGGCTATTGCGTGAATTGCAAGTGTAGTTTTACCCGAAGACTCAGGTCCGTATATTTCAGTAATTCTTCCTTTTGGTAAACCACCTATTCCCAATGCATTATCTAAACCAAGTGAACCAGTCGAAATAGATTCAATATTCTCAATCGCATTATCACCTAATTTCATTACAGCACCTTTCCCATATGATTTTTCAATATTCCCAAGTGTGATTTCAAGTGCTTTTAATTTTTCCTTTTTTATTTTGTCCATTGCGTTATCTTCTGCGCTCATATCTTCTATTTTTAAATTATTTGACTGGTATGCTCTTTTGTTTTGACCTTTTTAATTATATCTTCAATGATGCCATCTTCAGAAATGATAAAAGT
The DNA here is from genome assembly GCA_963674935.2 of Bacteroidales bacterium. Taxonomy (GTDB): domain Bacteria; phylum Bacteroidota; class Bacteroidia; order Bacteroidales. The sequence goes on along the minus strand of CAXXWZ010000007.1, from coordinate 592,322 downwards.
TGTTCTAATAATTCCATCATACTCCTTTCCCATAAATTTTTTCTTTCCCCAAACACCAAAATCTTTAATTATCTTCTTATCCACATCAGCAATAAGCGGAAATGGCAATTGGTATTTTTCAGTAAATCGTCGGTGCGAGTTTTCGTTATCTGCACTCACACCAATCACAACATAACCTTTATCAAGTAATAATTGATAATTATCTCTTAAATTACATGCTTGCGCTGTACATCCCGGAGTACTATCTTTTGGGTAAAAGTAAATTACAATTTTTTTATTTTTAAAATCAGCTAATGAAACCGATGTTCCATCAGTTGTTATTCCTTTAAAATCAGGAGATTTATCACCAATATTTAACATTTATTCTTATTTATAATTATTACAAATATATTTAATTATGAGCCAATTTTGAGAATAGAATTTCATGATTTATTAACAATTAAGTCCTTTTAACAGACTGAAAATATTTACAAAAATCAGAAATCCCACACTCCTTACATTTTGGTTTTCGAGCTAAACACACATACCTTCCATGCAAGATTAGCCAATGATGTGCTATAGCAATTTTGTCTTCAGGTATGTATGCTACTAATTGTTTTTCAGTTTCCAATGGGTTTTTTGCCTTGGTACTTAATCCCAATCGTGCTGATACTCTAAAAACATGGGTATCGACTGCCATTGCCGGTTTATTAAACACCACAGATGCGATAACATTGGCTGTTTTCCTTCCAACACCAGGAAGCTTCTGCAAATCTTCAATATCTTCGGGAACAATATTATTAAATTCTTCAACAAGCATTTTTGCCATCCCAACTAGATGCTTTGCTTTATTGTTTGGATACGAGCATGATCTAATTAAATCAAATACTTCTTCCTGATTTGATTTTGAAAGTGCAATAGCATCCGGGAATTTTCCGAAAACTGATGGGGTGATTAAATTAACTCTCTTGTCTGTACACTGCGCAGATAAGATTACAGAAACTAATAATTGATAAGGGCTTTGATAATCAAGTTCAGTTTCAGCTATTGGCTGATGAGTTGAAAAATAATCAATAATATTTTTAAATCTTTCTTTTTTAGTCATCTTTTAAGTGTGGTAGTTTATTCCAAAATATACAAAAAGTCCCGATAAAATAAAATTTTACCGGGACTTTATTTAGTTTATTAATGTTAATTTAATACATTATTTATAATACCCGCATTCTTTGTTTTGGCTACAGATAAGGCTTTTGCATAATTTATCAAATTACGCATCACCATTTCGCTTGGACCATCTTGAAAACTATCTCTCATTTGAAGTTTATTTTCACACAGAAAAACTTCTGGTGAAGGAATTGTATTCGGAGAATCGAGTGTTTCTGGATAAAGAGTATAGGTTTTTTTCATATTATTTAAATTGGTGACTACTCGCTTTAACAAAATAAAAACGGCCAGAAAATACGATTATTGTTCTGACCACATTTATTTTTATATGGTCAAAATTATATCCTTCTCCTTTACCAACTTTCTCATGTTTATTAACGCATATCGCATCCGTCCCAAAGCTGTGTTAATGCTTACATCAGTCTGTTCTGCGATATCCTTAAAGCTCATCCCCACATAATGCCTGAGATACAGAACTTCTTTTTGTTCGGGTGGAAGAAACTCAATAAGTGCTCTCACATCCTTATGAATTTGATTTGTTATGATTTGCTCTTCAATTGAATTTTCTTTAGCCGAAATGGTATCAAAAATATCGAAATCACTATAATTATTCTCCATCACAGGTATCCTCTTTGATTTCCTAAAGAAATCGATGATGAGGTTATGGGCAATTCGCATCACCCATTGGATAAATTTTCCTTCTTCTTTGTATGTTCCAGCTTTAATGGTATTAATCACTTTTATAAAGGTATCTTGAAAGATATCATCAGCAAGCTGACGGTCTTTTACAACCATTAAAATATATGCAAATACGCGATTTTTATGATGATTTATTAATGATTCAAGACTATAGGTGTCACCATTTAAATATCTACTAATTAGCTCTTTATCACTAATTTTTTTGACTTTCATAAAGCCTCCCTCCTATATTAATTAAACAAAAAAAGGGTAGATATTTATTCGATAATTAGTCCTCCATTTTTAATGCCGAAATCCTGTTAAACCAAGATATAGCATAGGTTTCATGTAATTTTTATTAATGCAAATATATGGAATATATCAAATAATGCAAATATTATTAATAATTTAGCATTTTTTAACATTTACCTATTCTTAACTCCAATAATGAATCTAGATCAATTAAGCTCAAAAGATTACATCATTATTTCTAAGGCGAGGGTTCACAATCTCCGAAACCTCAGTGTAGCGATTCCACGAAATAAGCTCGTTGTTATAACAGGATTATCAGGTTCTGGTAAATCTTCGCTCGCTTTTGACACCTTGTATGCCGAAGGCCAAAGACGATATGTAGAAAGCTTGAGTTCATATGCCCGTCAATTTCTTGGGCGCATGAGCAAACCCGAAGTTGATTATATCAAAGGTATTTCTCCTGCCATTGCCATTGAACAAAAGGTGAATACAAAAAACCCCCGATCAACTGTTGGTACTTCCACCGAAATTTATGAATATTTAAAATTACTTTATGCCAGAATAGGAAAAACCTACTCTCCAATTTCAAAACAACAAGTTAAACGCCATAAGGTTTCAGACGTAACAGATTTCGTATTAAATTTAAGAGAAGATAGCAAAATACTAATCTTATCTCCAATTCATCTGGTAAAAGGGCGAAAGCTTCCCGAACATTTAGAAATATTAATGCAACAGGGGTTTAGCAGAATTGTTATTGAAGGTGAAATTTATAAAATCGACAACTATCTTGAAGGGAAAATTAAAACCCCAGCTAAGGCAAAAATATATATACTGATCGATCGTTTTATCGTTAAAAAAGATGATGAGGATTTAAAATCTCGAATCGGAGATTCAGTTCAAACTGCATTTTACGAAGGAAACGGAACCTGTATGGTTGAATACGAGTCTGAAGGATCATTAAAATCAAAAGAATTTTCTAATAAATTTGAATTAGACGGGATTAGCTTCGAAGAACCCTCAGTTAATTTCTTCACGTTCAACAACCCTTTTGGTGCATGCAAAAGTTGCGAAGGCTTTGGCAGTGTGATTGGGATTGACAAGGATCTGGTAATTCCTAATAAAATGCTTTCCGTTTATGAAGAAGCGGTAGCTTGCTGGAAAGGTGAAAAGATGAGCGAATACAAAGAAAAACTCGTTCTAAATGCCTATAAGTTTAAGTTTCCCATTCACAAGCCCTATCACGAATTAAGTGAAGATCAGAAAGAACTGCTTTGGACAGGTAATAAATATTTTGACGGGATAAATGAATTCTTCCGACAGGTTGAAGAACAAACTTATAAAGTTCAGTACAGGGTTATGCTTTCACGGTATCGTGGAAAAACAGTTTGTCCTGACTGCCTGGGCTCTCGATTGAGAAAAGATGCATCCTATGTTAAAATTGCCGATAAATCCATTCTTGATTTGGTATTAACTCCCATTGATATTCTGCTCGATTTTTTCAAAAATCTAAAACTTGATAATCAGGATCAGGCCATTGCCAAACGTCTCCTCACTGAAATTGTTAATCGGCTTCAATTTTTATCGGATGTTGGACTTGGATATCTAACACTAAATCGTAAATCGAATACCTTATCGGGAGGAGAATCGCAACGGATTAATCTGGCAACCTCCTTAGGAAGTAGTCTAGTCGGGAGCATGTACATTTTAGATGAACCAAGTATCGGACTTCATCCGCGTGACACTAAAAGATTAATTGGCATTCTAACGAAGCTAAGAGATTTAGGAAATACCGTAATCGTTGTTGAACACGATGAGGATATCATTAAAGCTGCCGATCAAATTATTGATATTGGCCCTGAAGCTGGTGTGCATGGTGGAGAATTGGTATTTCAAGGCCCATTTTCGGAGCTTCAAAACAGCTCAACTTTAACCGCTCAATACATGAGTGGGAAAATGAAAATCCCTATACCCAATACTCGAAATCCCTGGAATAAATTTATTTTAATAGAAGGTGCAGAAGAAAATAATTTAAAGGGAATTAGTGCAAAAATTCCGTTGAACATAATGACTGTAATTACCGGTGTTAGTGGTTCCGGTAAAACTTCTTTAGTAAAAGGGATTTTATATCCGGCACTTAAAAAACGTTATGGTGGTTTCAGTGGAAAAACCGGAAAATACAAATACATCAATGGTAATATTGAAAAATTGGGCGACATTGAGTTTATTGACCAAAACCCAATTGGCAGATCCTCAAGATCAAATCCGGCAACTTATGTGAAGGCTTATGACGAGATCAGAAATTTGTTTGCGGATCAAAAATTAGCTAAAACCCGAGGTTATAAGCCCGGTTACTTTTCGTTTAACATTAATGGAGGGCGCTGCGAAGTTTGCGAAGGTGATGGAACTGTTAATATCGAAATGCAGTTTATGGCCGATATCCAATTGGTTTGCGAAGAATGCAAAGGCAGAAGATTTAAAGAAGAGGTACTTGAAGTTAAATACAAAGAAAAATCCGTTTCTGATATTTTGAATATGACGATTAATGAGTCGATCAAATTTTTTGATGGTGGCGATCAAATTACAGCTACAGAAAAACGGATTATCGCAAAATTAAAACCACTCCAAGATGTAGGTTTAGGTTATCTGGGATTGGGACAACCCTCCAGCACCATGAGTGGCGGAGAGGCTCAGCGTGTTAAGCTTGCCTACTTTTTATCAAAAGGAGTAGCTGAATCTCCAACCATGTTTATTTTTGATGAGCCCACAACCGGACTTCATTTTCATGACATTACCAATTTACTCTCAGCTTTTCGTGCATTAATTAGCAAAGGTCATACTTTGGTAATCATCGAGCATAATTCGGAAATTATTAAATCAGCCGACTGGATTATCGACATGGGGCCGGAAGGTGGAAACGAAGGTGGAAATATTGTTTTTGAAGGCTTGCCAGAAGAATTGATCAACTGTAAAACTTCTTACACAGGGAAATTTCTTAAAAACAAATTTGAATAACAATTTATCGATTATAAAAAATGAATAGAAAAGAAAAAGTTTTCGAAGTATTGCAAAAGCTCAAGATTCCCTATTCCTTAACTAATCATCCGCCAGTTCCAACAGTTCAGGAAGCGGCAAAATATTGGGCTGACCTTGAATCAGCGCACTGTAAGAATTTATTCTTCAGAAATCACAAAGGGAACAAACACTATTTGGTTTTAATTGATCATCAGCAAAACTTGGCAATCAAAGATCTTGAACAAACATTAAAACAAGGCAAAATTAGTTTTGCTTCCGCAAAAAGATTGGACAAATATCTGGGTTTAATTGCCGGTTCTGTTTCTCCATTTGGACTTATCAATGATCTTGAAAATCATGTTCATATATTCATCGATAAAAACTTGGAAGATGTCGAAAAGATTAGTTTCCACCCTAATGATAATACCGCAACTTTAGTACTTTCGTTTAAGGATTTTATAAAATTTCTCGATAACTCGGGAAATACTTACGAATTTATTAACCTATACGATTAACATGAAAAAACACATTCTATTTCTCGCATCCTGTGCATTCATATTTGCATCATGTGAAACCAGCCCAAAGTTCAATAGTATTGAGGAAGAAGCTGCTTACATTCACAACAAAGTTTTTACCGTAGATTCTCATACCGATACGCCAATGAGATTTACGTCGGACGATTTTGATTTTGGGAAAGATAATAGCACCACAGGGCGCAGCAAAGTTGATATTCCGAGGATGGAAAAAGGAGGATTGGATGGCGTTTTCTTGGCTGCATTTCTTGGGCAAGGCCCACGAAACCCTGAAGCTCATTTAAAAGCAAAAGAACGTGTAGACAAGCTTATTGAATCTATCCATGCTGTTGCCGAACAAAATTTGGATAAAGCAGGATTAGCAATTAACTCAAAACAAGCATTGGCTCTGGAGAAGGAAGGTAAAAGAGCTTTATTTATCGGGATTGAAAACGGATATCCTCTTGGAAACGACATTTCACTGGTTGAACATTATTATGATATGGGAGCCCGCTACATTACACTGGTGCACACAAAAAACAATGACATTTGCGATTCATCAGGTGACGAACCTGGTTATCATGGCTTATCAGAATTTGGAGAAGAAGTTGTAAAAGAAATGAATCGACTTGGAATTATGGTTGATGTATCGCATGCATCTGATGAAAGTTTTTACGATGTAATCAAACTATCAAAAGCACCAATCATAGCTTCTCACTCGTGTGCAAGAGCATTGCGCGATCATGACAGAAACATGACAGACGACATGCTAAAAAAACTTGCTGAAAATGGTGGTGTAATTCAGATGTGCATTCTGAGCGATTATGTTAAAAAATCAGAGCCATACCCACAACGAGACAGTATGAGATTAGCCATCCGAGAGAAATATAAAAATTTTGATGACTTGACAGACGAGCAAATGGCTGAAGCAAGAAAGGCATGGTACTCGATTGATAAACTATTCCCACAAAAACTAGCAACAGTTTCTGATGTTGTAGATCATATTGATCATATTGTTTCAATAACTGGCATTGACCATGTTGGTATAGGAACCGATTTTGACGGTGGTGGTGGTGTTGCAGATTGCTATGATGTAAGTCAAATGGGAAATATAACGCTAGAACTTGTAAGGCGAGGTTATACCGAGAAAGAAATTAAAAAAATATGGGGCGAAAATCTGATGCGGGTTTTGGATCAAGTTGAAAATATAGCCAAAGAAATATAAAGATTTTTAATAAAACTGAAAAGCCAGACCAGTCATTTTAGTCTGGCTTTTTTAGTTAAAAAAAAGAAAGTTTGTAATTAACGTAATTTGATTAAATTTATTAATTCTTAATTTAAAATAAAAGCAAGGCTATTTCTGACTAATCAAGATGAAGAATAAGAAAGACAGAAGCATCCCAAAGTATCATGGATTTAGAATTTATTTCTTTTCCACGGCATTATATTTCTTCCTCGTTATGCCAATCGTTGGCATCCTTTTTATTAAAAATGTTCCTGAATGGTTTCCAAATTCTGATGCCGTTCAAACTGAGACTGATTCTACAATTTCTAATCTAAACAATCAAACCGTTGAAAGACCTACTACTTTAAATGATGAAACCAATAAGATTGACTCAGCTTTTGAAAATATTGATTTTTTACTACAATCCGACAATCTCGACAATAAAATTGATTCTATTCTCAACAGACAAATTTCCAGATCCCAGCCAGAAACATTAACAGATCAGACTGCAGGGGTGCAAAACAATAATAAATTCCAGGATATATTTTTCTTATTAACAAAACTACTATTACTTAGTTTTTTGGCTGGATTTGCCTATAATTTACCCTTTAAAATTTTCTTCAAGAAAAAAAGAAAAGGTAAAATAATTGAAGAAAAACTTTACCATTACTGCAAAAAATTCCTAATCAAGTCACCCACAATTAACAGTCTGATTTTACTAATCCCTTATTCAATTAGTCTTGTATATACCTTTTACACCATCCTTTTCGATAAAAATGTTGATGAATTAACAGTAAGGTTTCATATTCAATATTTTTTCATTTCATTAATTGCAACCATCCTAACCATCTTGTTTGTTTATTATTGGCAAAAACATAGGGTACACATAAAATACATCGAACATATCTTTACAGGTCCAGAGCTCAGAAAAAGAATCTTTAAAATTAAAATAGGAAGAATCAGAAACCGACTATGGGTATCAAGTGGAATGACAACCTTATTACCACTTATCATTGTTGTTTTTTATATTTTTATTAGCATCACTTCGATAATTGATTTAGGCATTACTGAATTTTCCGAAGATCACCTAAAAATACTTTATGGCAAATACCTAAACACATTTGATGGTATTAAGATAACTGATATTCCACAAGCTGGCTATGTCAACTTCTTTGATAGTTCTTTAATGTTAATCGGCATATTCACTGGTATATTTACTTCTTTTATTTACATTTTTCTTTTTATTAGATGGACAACTGAAGGCATTGTTGGCCCCGTTAGAGAATTATTAGCCAATATGCAGTTAACGGGTCAAGGTGAACTTGATCAGTTCAGCATTGTACGAACCAATGACGAAATTGGAGAACTTACCGAAGGTTTTAACGAGATGTCGCAGAAACTGAAAGATTATTTTAATAATATTTCTCGAATCAACCGGGCCAACTCCAGATTTGTACCTCGTCAATTTATCGAATTCTTAGGAAAAGACAATATTGCTGATGTTCAGCTGGGTGATCAAGTTCAAAAGGAAATGACCATTTTATTTTCCGACATTAGAAATTTTACCACCTTATCAGAAGAAATGACCCCCAAGGAAAATTTCGACTTCCTGAATAATTATTTGGGTTATATGGAACCTGTTATTAGAAATAACAATGGTTTCATTGATAAATTTATGGGTGATTCCATCATGGCCATTTTTAGTGAAGGTGCAGAAGATGCGTTGAATGCCGCTATTGAAATGCGGATAAAATTGCAGGAATTTAATCAGGTGATGGGTCAATTCGGTAAAGCTCCAATCGATAGTGGAATCGGAATTCATACCGGAAATTTAATGTTAGGTATTGTGGGCGGTGAAGGCAGAATGGATGGAACTGTAATTTCTGATGCTGTAAATCTTGCTTCCCGAATTGAAGGTTTGACAAAAATCTATGGTGGTTCAATCATCATTTCAGAAGATACACTTATTAAATTGAACGATCCCAGCAATTACAATTTCAGGTTTGTTGATATAGTAAAAGTTAAAGGGAAAAGAGAAGCCGTTTATGTATTTGAAGTGATTGATGGAGAGCTTCAACAAAACAAGGAACTCAAAACGCAAACAAAGGAAAAGTTTGGAAAGGCAATTCAATTTTACAAGAACAAGGATCTTCATTCTGCAATCAAGCTTTTTAAAGAAATTCATAAAATAAATAAAAATGATAAGGCAACGGATCTTTATGTTTTACGTTGTGAACGATTCATAAAAGATGGTATTCCGAAGGACTGGGATGGCATAGAAGTAATTACAGAGAAATAAGGTTGTTATTATAAAAAGAAATCATGGATTTTATAGGAGCAAAGGAATACATTTTGGGAAGAATGAAACGGGAGCTTGATCCACGCCTTGAATACCACAGTATTGAACATACTTTTGACGTTTTAAATGCAGCCATAATAATTGCTGAGAAAGAGGGTGTTAGTAAAAACGAATTGGAATTAATAAAGACAGCAGCCGTATTTCATGATTCCGGAATTATGGAAACCTATATTGGGCATGAAGAAGCCTCTTGCAGAATTGTTCGTGATAATTTACCCAAATTTGGGTATTCTGTTGAAGAAGTTGAAACGATCGCCAAAATGATTCTTACCACGCAATTACCTCAAAATGCATCAACATTTCTCGAACAGATACTATGTGATGCTGATTTGGACTATCTTGGCAGAGATGATTTTTTCATGATATCACTAAGGTTATTTCATGAATGGAATGTACTAAACATTAAGACGCTTACTATTAAGCAATGGTATGATCTGCAAATTGAGTTTTTAAGTTCACATAAATATTTTACCAAATGCGCCATAAAAATGAGGCGTGAAAAAAAACTAGAAAACCTTCAACAAATTAAAGAATTACTGTCTTGATAAATTGAGTTTTAAATTTTAAAGATTTCTATAAAATATTTCTATATTTGTGAAGAAAATTATTTACCAAAAAATTTTTACCCTACATGGAAACAAAGATGAACAACATTTTATTAGTCCCCACAGATTTTTCAGAAGTTGGAAACAATGCCATTGATATGGCAGCCAAAGCAGCCCAATTGCTAAAATATAAAGTATGTTTACTTCATGTAACTGAGGTTGCCGCTGATGATGCTGTAAAAGAAAAACTAGAGAATCTTGCGACTCAAGTAAAAACTAAATTTAAAGTTGAAGTTGAAACCATGATCCGTAAGGGTAGCATTTTTACTACCATTGGTGAAACCTCCAAAGACATTGGAGCAAGCTTATTATTCATGGGTACACACGGAAAAGTAGGCATGCAGAAAGTAACCGGAAGCTTTGCTTTAAAAGTTGTTACCAGTTCCAAAGCACCTGTTATCGTAGTTCAAAAACGACCATTCGAAAAAACATTTAAAGATATTGTACTTCCTATTACAAGTGATTACGGACCATGGGAAAAAACTAAATGGGCAGAATACATCGCCAAAGAATTTAATGCCAAAATTCATATTTATCAATTAAATTCAGAAAGCATTAATAAGGCTGTTGCTTCTATTACCAAACATTTTGATGAAAGTAATGTTGCCTATACGGTTAAAGTGGCAGAAAAATCAGGCAGTTTCGAAAAACAAGTTGTTGATTATGCAACGGCTACTAACTCTGAATTGATTATGATTATGACTAATCCTTCAAAAGGAATTAGCAATTTTATTTTAGGTAGTTATGATGAAGATATTATTTTCAACACTTCTCAAATTCCGGTAATGTGTATCAATCCACGTGATGTGAATTGGAAGAAAATTGTTTCCAGATAAATCTGATCAATAAAACTTAAAAAGCTCTCTGGCTAATCGCAAGAGGGCTTTTTTTATGCTATATTTGTAAGCATATGACCCGAGAAGAAGCCAAAAATAGGATTGAAAATCTCAGCTCCGAAATTAACGATCACAACCATCGCTACTATAATTTATCGCAACCGATAATTGCTGATTTTGATTTTGATATGTTGCTTGAAGAACTAGTTAAGCTTGAGGCTTCCTTTCCTGAATTAAAACTTCCTGACTCTCCTACTCAACGTGTTGGAGGAGACATCACCAAAGATTTTAATCAAGTCGTTCATAAATATCCCATGCTTTCTCTCGGGAATACTTATTCCGAATCGGAGATTTTGGAATTTGATCAGCGAATTAGAAAAACCTTAACCGAGGAGTTTGAATATGTTTGCGATTTAAAATTTGATGGAGTTGCCATTGGATTAACTTATATTAATGGTATTCTAACTCAGGCCGTTACCAGAGGAGATGGAAACCAGGGGGATGATGTGACTGCCAATGCTAAAACAATTAGATCGATTCCGTTAAAACTTCAGGGAAATTATCCGGCAGAATTTGAAATTAGAGGAGAAATTTTTTATCCTCACGAAGGATTTAAGAAGTTAAATGAAGATCGGATTGAAATAGGCGAAAGCGCATTTGCCAACCCACGAAATGCAGCATCAGGAACACTTAAAATGCAAGATTCTGCGGAAGTTGCAAAGCGCCCTTTAGAATGCTTTTTATACCTTATGTACGGTGAACAACTTCCACATCAATTTCATTATGATAATTTACAAGAGGCCAAAAAATGGGGCTTCAAAATTTCAAATAACATTGCCATTTGTCATAATACCGATGAAATTATAGAATTTATTCAAGATTGGAATGAAGCCAGAAAATCATTGTCGTTCGATATCGATGGCGTAGTCATTAAAATAAATTCTTTACAACAACAAAAACAATTGGGGTTTACCGCGAAATCACCTCGCTGGGCCATCTCTTATAAATTTAAAACTGAGCGTGCCTTAACTGAACTTATTTCTATCGATTATCAGGTTGGCCGAACCGGATCGATTACTCCGGTGGCAAACTTGCGTCCGGTTTTATTGTTGGGAACCATTATTAAACGCGCATCATTGCATAATGCCGATATCATTGAACAGCTAGACGTAAGAATTGGAGACCAGGTTTATATTGAAAAGGGTGGAGAAATCATTCCCAAAATTGTGAGTGTAAATCTTGAGAAAAGAAAGAAGAATGCAACTGTTGTAGAATATATCACGCGTTGTCCTGAGTGTGGTTCAGAATTATACCGGAATGAGGGGGAAGCCAATCATTATTGTCCTAATTATACAAAATGCCCTCCACAAATTAAAGGCCGACTTGAGCATTTTATAAGCCGAAAAGCGATGAATATTGACAGCTTAGGTGAAGGCAAAATTGAAATTTTGTACGACCATCAATTGGTTAGGAAGATTAGCGATTTGTACAAATTGGAATATGAAAATATTCTGGGTTTAGAAAAAACATTTCCTGCCACTAATGATAAAAAAGAACGCAAAATTAGTTTCAAGGAAAAAACTGCTCAAAACATAATTAACGGAATCAATAAATCGAAGGAAGTTCCATTCGACAGAGTGCTTTTCGCCATTGGAATTAGATTTGTTGGAGCCACTGTGGCAAAAAACCTGGCCAATCATTTCCAATCAATCGACAACATCATAAATGCCGATTTTGAAACCTTAATTGCCGTTGAGGATATTGGTGATAAAATTGCTCAATCAATTATCGAATACTTTTCACATCCCGAAAACATAAAACTAATTGATGAATTAAAAAGCTTTGGGTTAAATTTCACTTCATCAAATGACACCGAATTTTTATCAAATAATTTAGAAGGTAAAACATTTGTAGTAAGCGGAGTTTTTGAAAACTACAGCAGAGATCATTTAAAAGAACTTATTCAACAGCATGGTGGGAAAAACATTGGTTCAATTTCGGCAAAAACTAGCTTTATTTTAGCCGGAGAAAATATGGGGCCTGCCAAATTAGCTAAAGCCAAAAAACTGGGAGTGCCTGTTATTGACATTGCAGCTTTTGAAAAAATGATAAATAAATAAGGTCACATCTTGCCAAACTCGATGTGACCTCAATAAACTTTTATTCAATTCCAATATAATCTTAATACCTTCTGATACTTGAAGCACCCGACACATCCATTTGAATGCCTGGTTTTCCTTTGTATCTGACTGTTGAAGCACCAGAAGCGTCTACACTTAAATCTTCAGTAACAAAAACCCTGATTGTACTTGCACCTGAAGCATCAATAGAACATTCTTTAACTTCAAAATCTAATGCATGTAAATCTGTGGCACCGGAAGCATCAATTACCATTGTGTTAGCACTTCCTGCAAATTCAATATCTGACGCACCACTTAAATCAAGATAAACTTTTGCAGCAGTCATATTCATTTCAATGTCTGATGCACCACTTACTTCAATATCTAAGTTATCGAATTTGAAATTATTTTGACCAATCAAATCACAGGCACCACTTAGTTCAATACTGCTTAGCATTTTAAAACTGATATAAGCCTTCATTGTTTTTGAATTGCGAATATTCTCCTTCACATAAATTTTTAAAACTCCACCTCTTACTTCAGTAATAATAACATCAAGTAAATTATCATCCGCTTCTATTTCAAGAGACTCGTTGTTTCCTTGAGTTAAATAAATATCAAATGCACTGCTAACATCTATGGCATCAAAAGAAGACACTGTACGGGTTTCTTTTTTAACATTCCCATTTCCCCTAATATCCCTTTTGGCAAATGTTGTAGTAGGAATTGCAGCTATCATGCCGATTAGCATAATAACTAAACCTATTTTTTTAATTGCTTTCATTTTAATTTTATTTTGATTTATAATTAGTTTATTTCTATGGTTCCAAAACTTGATTCAATTTTTATGATGGATTGACTTTCACTATTTCCAACTTTTCCACGATACCGGTATGAGTTAAAGCTTAATTTTTCTTTTGAAGCTTTAAAGCTTGATGGAAGATAAATACTTGCAAACTGAGAAGATAAATCGTAAGAAAAACTACTTTCATTATCAATACCAATACTTATAGATGTATGTTGTCCATCTACATCTATTTCCGTAAAATTTCGCCCAACTCCTTTTATGTCAATTCCTCCTAAGTTACAATCAGACTGGAATGATTTTCTCAGATAATCAATTTTAACACTTGTTCCGTTAAGTGTACTTTCAACAGTTCCAACTTCATCAATTTCCAGATCTCCAAAATTTGCATCCAAATAAAGCTTCTCTACTTTTTCAATTTCTGTATCAGTAAACTGCGCATTAAGTTTCAGATAACCTGCTTTTTCAATACTTAATTTTGAATGTTGAATATCGATATCTGCTTCTTTAACTACTTCTACCTGCAATGCTCCGTGTTGAACGCTAATTTCATTATCTTCATTTACCAGTTCAACAATCTGAAGCGTTCCGAATGATTGATTAAAATCTGTTTTCCCACTCACGGTACCAACATAAGTGTTCCCAAACCTGTTGCTAAAATCCAGATTGAGTGATTCGGGTAAATAAACACTCACGTTAATGCTAAATTTAACATTCCGCCCTTTAATATTATTTACTTCTGTCCTTTCCGACACCCTTGATTTATCTCCATTTATTTCAACATTAATTCTATCAAAAACTTTGCTTGCAGCTCTTTCATCATCAGCATATACTTCAACCAAAACTTCAATTTTTACCTTGTTTTCGCTCCAAGTATAACATTGAATGTCTCCAAACGAATTATTAATTCTAACAGTTGCGTCTCTATTAACATCAAACTCCTTTTTAAAACTTGATGTAAATTTCTCTCTTGCTTGCAGCGATAAAGCCGCGATGAGGAAAACAACAATACTTAATAGTCTAACTTTTTTCATATCTCCTAATTTTTATAAAGCTCCAATTTTCTTTTGTTGAACGTCATTCATGTTTTCAATAACCTTATCGAGAGCCGAAGCCAATAATCGATAATTATTGACAATGGCACTAAATACGCGTGTATCCTTATTACTATCAATATATTCCTTTTCTAATGCCTGCGTCTGTTCTCCAATAGCATTGACATTCATTATGGCGTTTTGTTTTAATTTTGCTGCTGCTTCGTCACGCTGACTAAGCTCTTCTATTTTAGCAAGTTTTTGCTCCGTAACTGAAGAATAATAATTAGTAACCTCCGTTAGTTCGGGTGAAGTTTCATCTGCAAAAAATGATACCGAACCATTATCATATAGAAATAACACGAATGTAACTCCAAGCAAAACAATCACAGAAGCTGCTATTTTCATTGCGCCGGAATACCATCGTTTCTGAACAGCTTTCTCTGGCTGATGTATTTTTTTTAATTTATCCTGAAATCGATCAAAATGACCATCATTTGGCTCATTTATATCGAAAAGCTCCTTATTCTTTTTTATCCTTTGTTCTAATATTGACATGGGATGTTCCTCCTCCTAATTTAAATTTATGCTACCTGAAAGCTTCAATTGTTTAATATTCACCAACAATCTTTGTCTTGCCCGTGAATATCTGGTCCGAACCGCATTGTAACTAATGCCCAATATATCAGCTATTTCCTGATGATCATAACCTTCGAGTAAATACAAGGATAGAATAATACGGTATGAATCTGTTAATTTTTCAATCCCAGTTCTTATCGCATCAATCTTCGTCGACAGCACTTCAAAATAATCTTCCTCTTGAGTTTCAAAAACATCGTTTTCAATATCATCAAGAGACACTTCATGTTTGATTTTTTTTAATCGATCAATTGATTTATTGATTACTATACGTTTCAACCAAGCACCAAATGTAGCCGTTCCATCATACTGATAAATCTTTTGAAAAGCATCTAAAAATGCCTCTTGCATCACATCTTCTGCTTCCATCTGATTGTTTATTATGCGATATGAGGTATTATACATGGCTTTGTAATACAATTTATAAATTTTGAATTGCGCCTTTTGGTCGCCTTCCATACAAGCAGAGATTAACTCATCATGAATATTTTTGACTTTTTTGCCCAATTCAGTGTCGTTTTTCTTTAAAGACATCTTTTGTTTTTAATTGTTACACTTTTTTGTAAAGTTTTTACAAGACCTGCCTTGGTAAAGTTAAGTCCATATCAGAAATTTCAATACTTTTGCGCAAAGCTTTTTAAACAAAATTTATCAATGGCACTTATTCACTCCTTCGAAAAGAGCGGTAACACACTTTTTAAATATCGCGGTCAAATTCCGGTTGTATTATTCATTTTTGCCGTACCGATCATTTATTTAACAGACTACTCCTTACTAACTGAACAACAGTATTTAATTGCAACCTATGTAGCAATTACAATTAGCTTTTTGGGGTTTGCATTTAGAGCTTATGCCATTGGCACCACACCAAAAGGAACCTCCGGAAGGAATACAGCTAAGCAAGTTGCAGAAAGTTTAAACACCACAGGAATTTATGCTTGCGTTCGCCACCCGCTTTATGTTGGTAATTATTTTATGTGGATTGGCATTGTAGCTTTTACCTTTAATATTTATTATGTTGTTCTGGTTTCTTTAGCCTTTTGGATTTATTACGAAAGAATTATGTTTGCTGAAGAACGTTTTCTGGAGCGAAAATTCGGGCAGGAATACCTGGATTGGTCAATGAAAGTTCCTGCTTTTATTCCTGCACTCAAAAACTACACACCTAGTTCAACCACTTTTTCTCTTGTTACAGTTTTAAGAAGAGAGTATACAGGAATTTTAGCCACAGTTTTTAGTTTTACTTTTATTGATAATTTGCGATACTTTTTTCAAACAAATAGTTTTGATCTCAATCGCTTATCCTATAAAATTCTTTTAGCCACTTTTATCTATGCTTTCATACTGCGTTCCTTAAAGCATTACACTAAAATATTGAAAGAGGAAGGACGCTCTTAACCTATCGAGATTGAAAAAAGGGAATTACGTTATACATATACTTGCGGTGCTTTCCATGCTTTTGTGGGGGCTCTCGTATATTTGGACTAAAATTGTTTTTAACTATTATCAGCCGCTTACAACGGTATTTTTGCGCCTTTTAATTTCATCAATAATCCTCCTTGTTTTTATTCATCTTTTTAGAAATCCCCGAAAGATCAGAAAAGAACATTTTGGACTATTTGCCCTCTCTGCTTTATTCAATCCGTTTTTATATTTTTTAGGTGAAAGTTTCGGTTTGAATTTGGTTTCTTCAACCATAAGTGCTGTAATAATCTCGACGATTCCACTTTTCACTCCAATTGTTGCCTATTTTAGTTTAAAAGAAAAACTATCACCGATTAACTTGATTGGGATGATCGTTTCTTTTTCAGGAATCATGGTGATGCTCTTTAACGACCAATTGAAAATAAATGAAAACCCATGGGGACTTCTATTCTTATTTGGAGCAGTAATATCCGCCGTAATTTATGGCATCCTATTAAAAAAACTCACTGGTTTTTATTCATCTCTCACCATCATTACCTACCAAAACTTATTGGGTGCAATTTATTTTTTGCCACTATTTTTAATCTTCGAATTCAATCATTTCATTCAAATTAAGCCTAATACAGAACTAATCACCTCTCTACTCCTACTTGCCATTTTTGCATCTTCGGTTGCTTTTATTTTATACACCACCGTGGTTAGGAATATTGGAATAACCAAAGGGAATATATACACGAACTTAATACCAGGGTTTACAGCTATTTTTGCTTATTTCATTTTAGCAGAGCAATTTCCTTTTTCTAAAATTATTGGAATGATTATCGTAATTTTAGGCGTAATACTTTCTCAAATTAACAGATTAACCACTAAAAACACCAACAAATGAATATCATTGTTTTAGGAGCAGGTTTAGTAGGAGCCCCAATGGCCATCGACTTGGCAAAAGACTCAAACTTTAATGTATCAGTTGCAGATGTTTCGGAAACGAATTTATTTAAGCTGGCACAAATCGACAATATTAAGACCATACAAACCGACCTTTCAGATAAAGAGCGACTAAAAAAACTTGTATCATCTTTTGATATCGTGCTCAGTGCCGTTCCTGGTTTTATGGGTTACGAAACCCTTAAAACAGTTATTGAAGCAGGAAAAAACATCATTGATATTGCTTTCTTTCCTGAAGATCTTTTTACACTTGACGTTTTAGCGAAGGAAAAAGGCGTAATTGCGATTTCAGATATTGGAGTAGCACCGGGCATGAGCAATGTTTTAATCGGCTACGTGGATAATTATTTAGACAAAACAGAAAAAGCAATTACTTATGTTGGTGGCTTACCGGTTGTAAGAGAATGGCCTTATGAGTATAAAGCCGTTTTTTCACCCACTGATGTAATTGAAGAATATACCCGCCCTGCAAGATATATTGAAAATGGCAAAGAGGTTGTTAAACCTGCCTTATCCGATCCTGAATTTTTGAATTTTGAAGGCGTTGGTACTTTGGAAGCCTTTAACAGCGATGGACTTCGTAGTTTGGCAAAAACCATTGATGCCCCTTACATGATTGAGAAAACCTTACGTTATCCGGGGCATATTGAAAAAATGGCCGTGCTCCGCGACACCGGTTTCTTTAATAAAGAAAAAATTGAAGTGAATGGAGTAATGGTTAGCCCACTAGATTTAACTACCAAATTATTATTTCCCAAATGGGAATTAAAAGAAGGTGAAGAAGATTTAACCGTGATGCAGGTAATTATCGAAGGTATTAAAGATGGGAAGCGATTAAGATATACTTATGACCTGCTGGATTATTATGATCCGGAATCTAAAACGCACTCCATGGCACGTACAACAGGCTATACAGCAACCATGGCTGTGAGGATGATTGCACAAGGACTTTATACCCGAACGGGTGTTTCAGCCCCGGAATATATTGGAAAAGATGCTGATTGCGTTGACTTTATACTTGATGGTTTAGATGAGCGCGGAGTGATCTACGGAGAAACAATTACAGAATTATAAAATAAACTCAAAAATGGGTTTGTAGGAAACAATATTTTCATATTTTTGCAAACTCAAATGGCGGGGTAGCTCAGTTGGTTAGAGCGTCGGATTCATAACCCGGAGGTCTCGAGTTCAATTCTCGATCCCGCTACAAAACGAAACCTTTGCACGAAAGTGTAAAGGTTTTTTTGTTTTAATGAATGAAAAACTTGTTTTGGAATGAATTAAAATAAAAAAAGACTGAATTGCGGAGCAATTTTGGTTTTGTTCTAATAGCCTCCCCCATCGCAGAATCAGCGAAGCTACTTCTCGATCTCGATACAACAAGAACCCCGACACGAATATGTTGGGGTTTTTTATTTTAAGGAGTTCAAGCTTGCTTGATAACGAACTTAAAAATAAAAAAATCTATTGCTAAGCAATAAGGTGATTTTGCTTAGCCCTCCCCCCAACGAAGAATCAGTGAAGCTACTTCTCGACCTAGCTAAACCAAAAGCCTTTCATTAAGAACAAATTTATATAATTCTTTCCACAGAAATTATCCTCCTAAGTTCTACTTAAGATATTTATACCAATCATTTATTTCATCCAATATCTTTATGTTTTTTACAAATAATAAACACATAATTTTTTCTATTATTACCACTATTATTTATATTTATTTCTATATTTATGGTTGCATTAGATTTTGCCATTTTATTTATTTTATAATTAACATGTAATTCTAATTTAACTTAAATCAATCATTTAATAACCTGATTTATCTATATAAGAAAAACCTAGAATAAAACAAGAAGCCTAAGGGTCATAATCCTCTATATGAATATTTAAACACAAAACCTTTTAATTACTAAAAGATGAACCTCATGAAAAAAATATCAATTTTAGATTTGGGCATTATTGCTGCTTCAACAGGTCTTTTAACTGGATGTCAAGCAGTCACAGATAAGCCAGATAAAGAAGTCAGAAACAATTATAATGTATTATTAGTTTCTTTTGATGATTTACGTCCTGAACTGGGTTGCTATGGTAACGAGGTGATACAGACCCCGAATCTGGACAATTTTGCCAGTGAAGGTGTTGCATTTACGAATGCATTCTGTCAGGTATCAATTAGTGCTCCTTCAAGGGCTAGTTTAATGACTGGACTCAGACCTGATTCGACAAGGGTTTGGCATCTGGCTGATAAGTTTAGAAATACGATACCCGATGTAACAACACTACCTCAATATTTTCAACAGCATGGATATTATACTGTAGGAATTGGAAAACAATTCCATAATCACATGCCTGATTCAATTTCGTTTGATGAACCCGATTTACGACCGGAGGAATATAAAATTGGAAACATGATAGATCGAGATGCTGAAAATTTTTATTATGACGAGGATATCAAAAAAGAATTAGCAAAAGTCAGAGAAGAAAGGTTGAAAAAAAACCCAAATGCCTATGCTGGTGGATGGGGATATGGCAGAGTAATGGAGGATTCGGATGCCCCGGATAATGCATTTTATGATGGAGCACAAACAGAGCTTGCTCTGGAAACCATCCATCGTATAAAAGACCAAGATCAACCCTTCTTTTTGTCACTGGGATACTTTAGACCACATTTGCCATTTGTAGCTCCTAAGAAATATTGGGACTTATACAACCGAGATAGTATTCCGATGGCAACTAATCCATACCTTCCAAAAGATAGCCCTATTATGGCTATTAACAGCAGTTATGAGCTAATGGGTTGCTACGATATGTATTCAAATCATCCATCAATATATCAACAACCAGAAGATACTGCACGAATGTTAAAACACGGTTATTATGCTAGTGTAAGTTATATTGATGCTTGTTTTGGTAAACTTATGGAAGGTTTAAAAGAAATGGGACTTGATAAGAATACAATCATTTTAATTTATGGTGATCATGGCTGGAAACTTGGAGAACATCGAAGTTGGTGCAAGCAAACAGTTTATGATAATGACACACATGTACCACTTATCGTAAATGCCCCTGACATTAAAGCCAAAGGGCAACAGTGCGATCGTTTGGTTGAATTGGTTGACATATTCCCTACACTTAGTGATTTAGCAGGGATTCAACCTCCTAAATATTTGCAAGGAGCCAGCATGAAGCCTTTACTTGAAAACCCAGAACAACAATGGAAATCGGCGGTATTCAGTCAACATCACAGAAGACCGAAAGAAAGTCCCGATAAACAACGATATATGGGATATTCTATGAGGACAGAAAAATACCATTTTGTTGAATGGTATTATTGGGATGATGACAAGAAATTAAAAGGAGACTATGTAACCAGCGAACTATATGATTCAATGAATGATCCTGATGAAAACATTAATATCTCAGGTGAATTGGAAAATAAAGAAGTGATTAAAGGGCTCTCAGAACAATTGCATAATGGATGGCGAAAAGCTTTACCTGACCAAAATAATTAATTTCAGCATACAGGCACACTTGATACAATAAAGGCCGATTATACAAATCGAATATTATTATCACATTCTCTTTGTATTCCTGTGTGTCTGTTTGCATTATATCACTTCATAAATTTAAACTAGTTTTAATATTACAACTATGAGAAAAATCAAAATTATAACAATAATCCTAATGCTAACAGGAGGGATTATTCGAGATAATTCATTTGCCCAAACCGATTCATACATCAGACTGGAAATAACACCTTCGGCAACTGACCATAGAATTAACACCGCTGACACACCGCACCTTGTTATTTATAACCCTGACATAAAACAAGGAAAACTATTATTGTTTATACCTGGTACAGGTGGAGATGCAAGAAAAGGCCCCACAGCCTTTTTTAAAACTGCTATTGAACAAGGTTATAGAGTCATTAACCTGTCCTATATAAATACACCTGCTATAATACAAATCTGCAAAAATGAGAATCTTGCTAATTGTCCGGATTGTGCAGAATTGTTCAGACATTATCGAATATATGGAGATAATAATTTTTCGTTGGTTGATGATCAGCCACACGATGCAATCATAAATCGGTTTACAAAATTACTCAAATACCTTGTTGAATTTGATAAACAGGGTAATTGGGGAATGTATCTTGAAAACGGTGAACCAAAGTGGGACCAAATTGTTTTTACTGGACAATCGCAAGGCGGAGGAATGTCAATTTATATTGCCAAAAAAGTTGTTGTTGCTAAAGTTATTGCATTTTCAGCTGGCTGGGATCATGCTAATAAAGATAAAATCGCAAAATGGTATTTTAACCCAAGTGCAACTCCAACCGAACGTTTGTACGGAACCTATAATGTCGCTGAAACTATGGCCAAGACAATTGATGAAACCTATCGGGCAATGTCTATTCCTGATGATCACATTCATGCCTTGGACTTACCATTTGGTAATAAAGCCCATTCAGATGGGGTTAAAAACCCAGCTTATAAACAATTATGGATTGAAATGCTTGGTAAAGGGAATTGAACTTGGGGTTAAGGAAAGTGGCCATGGCAAATCAAAAAACAGAATGCTTCTTAACAAAGATGACAGCTAAGTTCCGGATAATTTTTCTGTTTTACCATTTTTAAACACGTCTGTAAATTTATCTCAAACCATATAGAGTAATATTATATCCTTTATGGTTTATTATTGACTTCCAAATCTAAAACTTCGACCAGAATTTTCACAATCTTCCCCTCTCTCCCCATCCCATATCCAATTCTACCATTGGCTGTAAAAACCATTCCATGAAGTTTTTGATCAGAAATAAGTTGCCAGGTTTTGCCACCGTCATAAGTAATGTCTGTTCCTGTTAAACCAGTTGCTAAATAAATATTGTCAAACAGATAACTACTTCCTGATCTGTATTGATCCACACCTTGCCCAAGATCCCAGGTTTTTCCTCCATCTAATGTATATGCACGACTGTTTGGTGGATTTTCATTTTGATACTCCCCTCCTACTGCAATTCCTTCCATTTCATTTTTAAAAGCAAGTGAATAAATCCCCTTCATTCCTCCACCTGAATAAATCGGGGTTTCAACAACTGTCCATGTTTGACCATTATCTTCTGAATAGAAAACACGGGCTTTGCTTCCACCCATGCCTACCCAAACTTTTGAATCACCAGCTAAAGCAATACTGCTTCCGCTTGCGGCAAAACCACCTTCAATTTCTAAACGTTCAGGAATATTTTCAGGATTGCTTTGTTGCCAGGTTTCACCTCCATCTTTGGTTGTGATGATGAGCATTTTGCCATTCATGGGGTCACCAAATGCAATTCCGTTTTGATCATCCCAAAATTTCATTCCATCTAAAAATACAGCCGAGTCTAAATTATTATAGGTTTTGTACCAATTAGTTCCACCATCGGTAGTTTTAAAAATCACTCCGGGAAACCCTGCATTCATAACTAAAGCGGTATTTTTATCAAAAGCGACCACATCTCGAAAATCCATTTCACTTGCTTCCGGCACTTGAGTCACAACCCAACTCCCATTTGCATCAGAATGGACAACAGTTCCTTTTGTTCCACTTACCCAAACCACATCTTCATTTACTACAGAGATCCCTCGGAAACTATTTGACAAGCCCAAATTGATTTCTTCATAAACAAGGCTAATTTGTTTATGCTTTTCGGTCGGAGTACTGCAGGAGACAACTAAAAAAATTGCAATGTAGAAAAGGTGACGAATTTTCATGATTTAAAAATTTAGGTTTGATTGACAAACTTAAGAAAATAATCATTTGACTTATTCGGAAAATCATCTCTTTAGAACTCCACATTGTTTCACTATTGGGGTTATTCGGCTATCATTCTTACAAAAAAAATCCCTTTCTAATATATCAGAAAGGGATTCCATTTATTAATGCTTAATCATTATTTAAAAACAATCTCCTCAATATCTTCCCAAAGCACATAACGGTAATTATTTTCTGATTCAAAAACAATTATTCCGGTATTTTGATCTGAGACATCCTGACTCTTTCCAAGAAGTAACATTTCACCATTTCTTAATGTCACTTGTGTATAGTAATAATTTTTCGGGCTAATTTTTTTAATCGCCCTGAATGGTAAGAGATATTCAATATCATCCTTCTCTCCGTTCAACATTTCAATATCTAATGATTCATCCAAATCATAAACGATAATTCCTGAATAAGATGATCCATCAACCAAGTTTACTGTTCCTGAGAGCTTATTTGGGCCCTCAAAATCATAATAACCAATTACATCTGAAGATTTAGGTTCAGATAATGTCAGTTTTTCAAATTCACCCCATGGAATATCAACACGACCCATTCCAAGGGTATTAACGATAATACCTCTATTTTCACGATTTACATCGTTTGAATTAGTTAATTCAAGTTCTTTTCCTGATTTAGTCATTAATAAAACACCTCTGCCATATTTTTCAATAGATTTAATATTATCGAAAGGAATTGAATAATCATCATGTCGGGTATCACCATCTAATTTATCACTAGATAAGCGCTCGTCGTGATCCCACTGAATGTATCCGGTAACTTCCCCATAACGTGTTTCAACAGTTCCAAAAATTGGTTCTCCAAATTTATCCTTCACATTTTTAGGAGTTGCCATAAAATCAACTCGATCTAATCGTTCCCAGCGCACTTCAACTTTTCCTAACACTTCGTCTAGGATGTTAATTCTAGCACCTACATCGTTTGAGCCATCATCCATTCGTACAACCTGGCCATCCTTTAAAATTACATTTACCCTGTTTCTGCTTCTAACTTCAATAGACCGAATATCACCAAACTGGCATGCAAAGGTGTGGGTGAATGAATTATAACCGCCGTCATTAACTTCAAATAAGCGCTCAACCCAACGCTCAGCCCAATGCTGCGAAGTTTCGCGTAATTGATTCATATCTTGTCGACTTAAGTATTGAATAAATTCATTGCTTGGTTTGGTCGCATTGAAATAGTCAAACCAAAATACTTCTTCAGTTCCCCATCTAATCATTCCGGTATATTGGTCACCATCTATCGTGGTAACTTTTCCATAAATAAATAAATCATCCGTATCTACTTGCGAATAAGCATTTGCTGTAACAAGGGAAACAAGTATTAAAATTGTAGCTAATATTTTTGTTCTCATTTGCTTAAATTTTTTGTGATTAGTGTTTATGAATTCCAAACTAGTTGGAATAAAATGCATGTTTAAATCTTAGACGACTTAGTTAGCTTGAATGTTACAAAAATTGTAAAATAAACTCACAAGCTACCTATTCGTATTTAAGGGCATTTGCAGGATTCTGATTTATAACCTTACGGGAAATCATCAGAACAATACTTGCCGCTATTACTAAGCTGATCATAAAACTAAATACAAAGACAACTACTTGTACATTTATAAAGTAAGCATAGTTATCTTGCCAGGATCGAACGGCATAAATAACCAGTGGTGCTGCAATGACATTGCCCAATATAAGAATGTAAAAATATTGTTTGAATAACATTATCAGTAAACTTTTTGTGGATGCACCAAGTGCTTTTCTAATACCAATTTCCTTGATACGTTGCTCTGCAGTATAAGCTGCAAGGCCGAAAAGACCAAGGCATGCAATGCAAATTGCTAACAAAGAAAACAATTGAAATAAACGACTAAATGAATACTCCGAAGCGTAAATATCTTTATGTTGTGCATCCAGAAATACATAATCAAAAACCTGTTTCTGATCAGCTTTCTTCAAAATTGCTTCAATCTCTATTAATACATTCGCATTATTCTTTCCATCCAATCGCACATTTAAAACAAAATAATTGAAGTATTTGCTGGTTTGAACTGTAATAATCAGAGGTTCTATCGCTTTCTGGAGTGTATTAAAATGAAAATCCTTTACCACCCCAATAACTGTATATTTATTATCGTTTCTTTTAATTGTTTTACCAATAGGATTCTTCCAATTTAACATCTTGGCCATTGTTTCGTTGATAACAAATCTATATTCATCTGTTTTCATATTATCAGAGAAACCCCTCCCTTTCATTATCTTCATATCCA
Organism: Bacteroidales bacterium; assembly: GCA_963674935.2. Taxonomy (GTDB): domain Bacteria; phylum Bacteroidota; class Bacteroidia; order Bacteroidales. Next base: position 566,655 of record CAXXWZ010000007.1, on the reverse strand, counting down.
TTGTATTAAAGTAATCGTAATCTACTTTTAATAACTTGATAAGTATAGGCTCAGTATATTCTTCAGGAGTATAACCATTGGCAGTAAAATCATATCCTGGATAATTAGAAGACGCAGCCACATTTAAAACTCCTGGAAGATTCAATATTTCATTTTTAATCACTTTGTATTTATCTCTAACCTGCTCACTACTCATTATCACAGCAACCAAATTTTGTTGTTCATATCCTCTATCCTTCTTAAGGATATAGTTCATCTGTTGTAATGAATAAATGGTAATTGATATCAATAATGTAGCAATCGTGAACTGAAATACTACGAGTCCCGTTCGAAGTTTCGATTTAGCTTTTGACGAAAGTCCTCCTTTTAGTACTTTAATAGGATTAAAGGATGAAAGATATAGTGCAGGGTAAATTGCGGATAAGCCTCCAACCAGTATAAAAAAACATGGAAGTATTAAAATAAAGTGTGTTGTATTTCCATAGTATAGATTTAAATTTTTATTAAGCAAATGATTTACATGTGGTAAAAATATCTCAACAAGAATAAAAGCAATAAAGATTGAGATCAGTACGACGATGTAGGATTCGGTAAAAAACTGCCGAATTAAAGCCATGCGCTGGGCTCCCACAACCTTCTTAATTCCAACTTCTTTGGCACGCTCGATCGATCTTGCAGTACTTAAATTCACATAATTAATGATCGCAATTAAAAGTATAAATACAGCAATTATTGCAAACAGAATAACTTCACTATAACGCTGTTCAATATCCGTATATGCAAAGTTGGATGAATGCAAATGCATCTGAGTTATAGGCTGTAAATAGCCGTCTTGTTCAGAACCCTCATTATACTTTTCAAAGAACGCAGCAAATTTAGTTTTCAGTAAATCTGCATTAGTTGATTGATGAAGCTTAACATAGGTATTAAACTCAGGACCACCATCCCAGGAGAAATTATAATGATAACTATTTACAAATACATCAATGGTTGACAAGGCCTCAAATTGAAATTTGGTATTAGTAGGTGGATCCTTAACGATACCCGTAACAATTAGTGTTTGGTTAGATTGTGTAATAAGTGATCTTCCAATAGGGTTCAATTCCCCAAATATATTCCTTGCCATTGTTTCGGAAAGTACAACTGAATTCAAAGCTTGTAAAACAGTATTCTTATTCCCATCAATAAGCGGAAAGTGAAATAGATTTAAAAAACTGGAATCTACATGCAACAACTTCACTTTAGGGAATGTTTTCTCTTCGAAAGTCAGATCTACACTCCTTTCTTTAACACGTGATGTTTCGATGATCTCAGGAAAATCAGTTTTTAATGCCGGACCTAAAGGTAATCTGCAATATGGATGTTGCATAATTGATCCATTATCCTCTTCAAGCATAATAAATCGATAGATTCGATCAGAGTCTTTATGAAACTGATCATAACTAAATTCATTTTGCACATATAAAAAAATAATTATACTACTACACAAGCCAATTGCCAAACCAATAATATTGATTAGACTAAAAGCCTTATTTCTCCAAAGGATTCGGAATGCAATCTTCAAATAGTTTTTGATCATGTTAACTGTTTTTCAATATTTTAAACATTTCCCTCATTCATACCTTAACAAATCAACCGGATTTTGTATTGTCGCCTTTACTGACTGCAAATAAATAATGAAAGCAGCAATAATAAAGTTGATGAGAATAGTGATCGCAAATAAGGTAGATGAAAGAGGAACAAAATATGCATAATTATTTTGCCAAGACTGAATTAAATATATAGCAACAGGTATAGCAATGACATTGGCCACTATAATAATTTTAAAGTAATGCTTTGCTAACAGTGCCAACATTTGACCCGACGAAGCTCCAAATACTTTTCTGACTCCCATTTCTTTTGTACGTTGTTCGGCTGTATAAGCTACTAATCCAAACAGCCCTAAACAAGCGATAAATATTGCCAGAAATGAAAAAAGTTGAAATATTTTTCCGAATTTAAATTCCGAATAATAAACAAGTTCATATTCATCATTCAGAAATGAATAAATTAAAGGTTGAGATTGATCAATTTTTTTAATTACTTTTTCAACCTCTTCGATAATCAACCTGCTATCACTATTTTCACTCAATTTAATATTTAACCAATAGAATCCTAAAAATTCATTACACGTCAAAACCAAAGGTTCAATTTTTGATTGGAGCGATCGAAAATGAAAATCATCCAGCACACCAATAATTTTTTTATCGCCAAAGAAAGTACCCAGTTTTTTATTGATTGGATTATCCCAGTTTATCAAATCCGCAAGCGTTTTGTTTATGATGCAATTATCTTCGTCGGTAACCAAACCATTTGAAAAATTCCTTCCTTTCATAATATTCATCCCCATCGTACGGATATAATCCGGATCTGCTTCTAAAAATCGAACATTAATCGCTTCAGTCATTCCTTCTGGTTTACATTGGTCACCGTTAAACCCACTATTACCAACAGATCCTGATGACGCAGACACATTAATAATACCTGGAATATTTAATAGTTCTGCTTTAAGAATCTCGTGTTTTTTCCTAATATTTGGGGTTAACTTGATAACCATCAAATTATTTCGCTTATATCCCAACGGCTTGTTCCTGATAAAGCTTAATTGCTGAACCGAATATAAAGTACATGAAATGAGTATTGATGCTATAACAAATTGAAAAATTACCAATCCACTTCTAAAATAAGATTTGCTTTTTACTGAAAAAACCCCTTTCAAAACCTTTTCGGGTTTAAACGAAGATAAAAACAAAGCAGGGTATAACGCTGATAAACTGCCTACTAATATAAAAAATATGATTAAAATCAAAAAAACATTTTCTGATCCCAGATTATATAAGCTCAAACTATAATTAAAGAAGCTATTTATTCTGGGAAGGAAAACCTCAACAAATACTAAAGCAAGAAGTACGGAAATAAGAACTATGAAATATGATTCGGCAAAAAACTGCTTTATCAATGCTGATCGGTTCGCACCTACTACTTTTTTTATTCCAACTTCTTTAGCTCTTTTAGTAGAGCGTGCTGTGCTTAAATTTACATAATTAATGATGGCAATAAAAAGGATGAAAAAAGAGATCAGGGCAAACAGCATGACTTCTTCATAGTGCTTATCATTCTCCGAATAAGAAAATTTTGTAGAATGAAAATACATATCCTTCAATGGTTGCATATAGCCATTCGTTTCACTACCACTTATATATTTCTCAAAAAACAATAAAAATTTTGAATTAAGTTTTTCGGTTTCAACTTGCTTTTTAATTTTAATATAAGTGTCAAATTCAGGGCCTCCTTTCCAGCTAAAATTGTTTCCATCCCTAACAAACTTGTTAATTGTCATGATGCCCTCAAATTTAAATTTTGTATTCGTTGGAGGATCCTTGGCAATTCCTGTTACAATAAAATTATCTCCGTATAGAGAAGAAAGCGTTTTCCCAACCGGATCAATATCTCCGAATATTTTTCGAGCAAACGAGGATGAAAGAATAAGGGCATTGGTTTCTTGCAATACATAATTGGGGTTCCCTTCATTAAGTGGAAATTTGAACATCTGGAAAAAGCCGGTATCCACATAAAATAGATTCTCTGAAGAAAAAACATGATTTTTATACACAAAATCCATACTTGCTTCTCGTGTTCTGACCACTTGTTCAATTTCAGGAAAATCATTTTGTAGGGCTGGCCCTAGTGGTAAACGACAAAATGGATGATCGAGTGTGATACCATTTCTTTTTTCTTGCATGATAAACCTAAAAATCCTGTCCGAATCTTCATGAAACCGATCGTAACTGAATTCGTGCTGAACATATAAATAAACGATGATACTACTACATAATCCAATAGCTAGTCCAAGAATATTAATTAAACTATAGCCTTTGTTTCGCCATAAAATCCTGAATGCTATTTTTACATAATTTCTAAACATATTATTCGTATTTAAGGGCATCTACAGAATTCATTCTACCGGTTTTCAAAACTTGATACAAAATAGTAATGAGTGCAATTGATAAGGCAATAAATGCGGCCAAAATATAAATCCAAAATTCAATATTGATTCGATATGAAAATCCCTCAAGCCAGCGTGTCATAAAATACCAGCCGATTGGTATTGAAATAAAACTGGCAATTAATATTAGTTTCACATAGGTACCGGCAAATGTTATTGTAATTTGCTGTAATGAAGCTCCCAGGACTTTTCTCATTCCAATTTCTTTAACTCGCTGCACTAGTGCAAAGGACACAATTCCAAAAAGACCGAGTGATGCAATAAAAATGGCAAGTCCTGATAAAACTGTAATAATTGTCGCTGCCTGATCTTCTTCCACATACATTTCATTTAAGCCGTCTTTTACGCTCTCATATTCAATGTAATAATTTGGATACAGCTCAGCCATTTTCGTTTCAATTTTTGCCATGGTTTCTGCATACCGTGTTTCTTCAATTCTAACAAACATACTTGAAAAAAACTGGGGAATACTTGCAAAGGCAAGTGGATCAATATCTTCATGCAAAGAATAGGTATGAAAATCCTTAACAACTCCGCAGATCATTCCAAAATTTCCACCAAAAGGAATTCTCTTATTTAATGCATCTATGGGATTCTTAAAACCATGCATTTTATACAACTTTTCATTCACAACCAATTTAAAAACAGAATCTCCTCTTATTCTTTCAGGAAACCATTCACCTGCTAACAATTCAATATCAAAGACAATTGGATATCCGACATCTGTAGGTTTCAAATTCATGTAATGAGTTATGCTTTTATCTTCTCCAACCAAATTAAAGGTTGTTGTAAAATTACTCGAAGAAGAAGGTGGCGCTATTCCAAAGCCATAACTTATTATTCCGGGTTCCGTTTTCAGAAAATGCCTCAGGGTATTAATTTTTAATGAATCACTTTCCGGGAGTTGAAAATTCATAATTTGTTCAATTCTAAAGCCTAAATCTTTATCATTTATATAACTGATTTGATTTTTAATTGTGATGGTGGCGATGATTAAGGTAATCGAAATTACAAATTGAAAAACCAGAAGTGTATTCCTTAAACTAAAGACATTTTGTTTCGAAACCTTCAGGTTCCCCTTGAGTGCCTTAATCGGAATAAATCGTGACATCACAAATGATGGGTAAATGGCAATTATCAAATTAACCAACAAGAAGACAAGAATTAGAAAACCGATAAAATTTTGACTAGAGTAAATACTTAATTCATGATTATTTCCAAGAAAAATATTGATGTATGGAAGAGCCACTTCAACAATAATGACCGCAATTACAATGGCTATAAATGAAACAAAAGCATTTTCCTTAATGAATAAAAAACTAAGCTGTGACTTATTCGCCCCCAGTACTTTTCTTACTCCGACCTCCCTTGATCTTTTTAAACCTTGAGCGGTTGAAAGGTTAATAAAATTGATGGCCGCAATGGTGATGATGAGTAATCCGATAAAAGCATAAATCCACAAACTGGTAACTGACGTGGTATAGGTATTCGGAATATTTTGAGTATCAGGCGACAGGTGCATTTCATCAAGCGCTTGAAAGCTAAAATAAGCATCCTTATTATTTTTCTCATCGAAATACTTATTAAGAATTACTTCATTCATGCTTGCCTCAATGCTTGAAAGATTTAATACATCAGGTATTTTTGCATAACATTCAAATCCCGAAATCGTATTACTCCAGCTATCATAACTCCATCCAATCATGTCACGGTTTAAGTTCTCCAATGATAAAATCAGATTACACTTAAGGGTCGAATTAATTGGCGGATCTTTAATTATGCCAATAACCTGAAAGTTTCGATTAGGAGAAAAAGTAATGTTTTTCCCAAGCGGATTTTCTTTTCCAAAATACTTTTCGGCCAATGAACTTGTTATGGCAATATTTTCTGGAATGATCAGTAGTTCAGGACTCCCAACAATCCACTCAAAATTGAATAGATTAAAAAATACAGAATCTATGAATAAAATATTTTCCTCTCTGTACACGTTATCATCAATCAAAACATCTTGATTACCCATCATATAAATGGAAGAAAATTCTATATCAGGAAAATCATTGCGCAACGAATATCCTAAAGGATAAGAGGTGGCTCCATCAACAGTAGTTCCACTGGCGTGTTGACTAGTTCGAGTTATCCTGTAAATTTCGTTTTTATTCACATAAAAATCATCAAAACTCAACTCAAATTCGATAAATAAAAACACAATAATTGTACTTGCCAGTCCAACGGATAATCCTAAAATATTTATAAATGATGAAGTTTTATTTTTCCAGAGATTCCTTATGATGTGCTTCAGATTAATGTTATTCATCCTATTCGTATTTTAAAGTTTCATCGAAAATCAACATTGTTGATATTTTTAAATAAAGTCAATCAAAGGTGGTGCATATTCAATAAACGTACCACAACATCTAAACTGCACGTTTTATGAAATTTGCATGCCTTTAAACAAGGTGGCAAAAAGCAAACTGTTTCAGTTCGGAACAATTTATTTGTTAAAACCCCGATCAATTATATATCTTTGAAATTACAAAATTCAACATCACTATTAAAAAACAAAATGAGCAAGTTATTAATTGTTGACGACGACAAGGATATTTTATTAGCCTCAAGGGTAGTTTTAAGAAATGAATTTGAGATTATCAGAACTGAAAGCGACCCTTTTAAGCTTCAACAAATATTACTAAAGGAAGAATTTGATGTGATTTTATTAGACATGAATTTTTCAACCGGCACAACCAGTGGCAAAGAAGGGATTCATTGGCTTAAGGAAATATTAAAAATCAACCCACAATCAAACGTAATTTTAATTACAGCTTATGGCGATTTAAACATAGCCGTTGAAGCCATGAAGATAGGTGCTATTGATTTTGTTGTAAAACCATGGGATAACGAAAAACTTGCTGCAACTGTTAAATCTGCTCTTAGGTTGAGCCAATCAAAAAATGAAATCCGATCATTGAGATCAAAGCAGAAAATATTGAAAGAAGAATTGGATAAATCGTATCAAGAAATTATTGGCAACTCAACTATTATGAAAGAGTTGATTGCTGTGGTAAAGAAGGTTGCACCAACAAATGCAAATATTTTAATCCTCGGTGAAAACGGAACAGGAAAAGAATTAATTGCACGAGCCATTCATCGGCACTCCAATCGTTCTGATCAAATTTTTGTGAACTTAGATATTGGCGCCATTGCATCTTCCCTTTTTGAATCAGAACTGTTTGGCCATACCAAAGGATCATTCACCGATGCGAAAACAGACCGAGAAGGCAGGTTTGAGGCCGCAAATGGCGGAACACTTTTCCTGGATGAAATTGGAAATATGTCACTTGCTCAGCAAGCGAAATTGCTAGCAGCACTTGAAAAACGCGAAATATATCGACTCGGATCTAACACTCCCATTCCAATTGACATCAGACTTGTTTCAGCAACGAATGCGCCTTTAATTGAGCTCAACGATGAAACCTTGTTCAGAAAGGATTTACTTTACAGAATAAATACGGTTCAAATTAATTTACCACCACTTAGGGAAAGAGTAGAAGATATTCCATTATTGATAAAGTTTTTTACAAAAAAATACTTGAAGCAATACAATAAATCTGAAATTCAATTTTCAAAAGAAGCCATCAAAAAGCTAACAAAATACCATTGGCCGGGAAATATTCGTGAGTTAAAACATCTGGTTGCACGAGCAATTATCATGTGCAATTCTAACACCATTGAAACTGAAGATATTTGGTTGAACATTGAACAACCCAACTCAAACTCCGACACCCTAAATATTGAAGAACTTGAAAAAAATGCGATTCAAAAAGCATTATCGGAAAACAAAGGAAATTTAACCAAAACGGCAAAAACCCTGGGTTTGGGAAGAACAACCCTTTACAGAAAAATGAGCAAATATGGTCTTTAAAAACTTTAGATTAAAATTGATTTTCAGGGTATTATTGCTCGGAATCATCATCTTCTTGTTCATTTATTCCATCAATCAAAATAAATGGTATGTGACATCCGGAGTTAGTTTAAGTTTAATTATTATTTCTCTGGTCGAGATGATGTATTTTATGGAATCGACCAATAGAGAAATTGGGAAGCTTATTCTTTCAATTAAACATAAAGATTTTTCATCCAATTATTTAGAATCAGGATCAAAAAAAACATCTTTTGCGGAACTCCGCAAAGCATTAAAAGAGGTGACGGAAGAGTTTCAAAATGCAAGCATCGAAAAAGAATTACATTATCAATATTTACTTACTGTTTTTGAACATTCCAAAGCAGCCATTATATGCCATACCGAGGATGGAAATATTGAACTGATAAATCAAGCTACAAAAGATTTACTCAGGATTAAAAAGCTCAATTCCATATCGGATATTTCTAATATTGATCAAAATTTACTTTCAGCCATAAATTCAATTCGTGGAGAATCGGAGAAAATGGTTAAAATAAATATTGGCAACGAGCATATTTCTTTAAATCTGCAATGCACTGTTTTCAAGCTTAAAGGGGTTAAATACAAGATGATTTCTCTGCATAACATCAGTGAAGCACTCGATACCCAGGAATTAGAATCTTGGAAAAAATTAATCAGAATCATGAATCATGAAATAATGAATTCAGTCACACCAATTTCATCACTAAGTTCGGCAATTAATAAAATATTTTTAGGCGAAAATGGTGAACGAAGAAAAATGAGTGAGATTGAAGAAAGTGAAGCTGTAGATATTTTTGAGAGCTTACAAACCATCGAAAACAGAAGTAAAGGTTTGTTAAAGTTTGTTACTACTTATAAAGAGTTAAGCAAACTTCCGAAACCACGACTTGCTGAAACCAATATTAATGGGTTGATAAATCATTTGGCAACCTTTATGAAACCGGAATTTCAAAAGCACAATATTCAAATTCAATCACCTAACCCTGAGATTAAAATCCTAATAAATATCGACACAGAAATGATTGAACAAGTAATGATCAATATTTTGCTTAATGCCATTCAAGCCGTTCAAAATAACAACACTCAAAAAAGTATAAGAATCGAAACCAATATTAGCTCCCAAAATACTTTAGTGATGATTTCTGATAATGGTTCCGGAATCAAGGAAGATTTGATGAATCAAATATTTATACCATTCTTCACTACAAAAAAAGAAGGATCTGGTATTGGATTGAGCTTATCACGACAAATTATGCAACTTCATAAAGGCAGTATTTCCGTTCAGTCTGAAATTAATTCAGGAACAACATTTATTCTTAAATTTCCAAACACTTCTCAAAAAAAATTAGGAACTTAGCTACAAATATTAAAAAAACTAATCATGAAAAAAATTATCCTTTTATTTATCTCATTCATTTTCATTTTTGCTTCATGCGATAATGTGGGTGTTGAAAAAGCATCAAGTGATGATGCACCTTATATTGGAAACCCGAATCTTAAACTAACCTCAGATATTATGACACCTGAAGTTTTATGGTCGTTCGGACGTTTGGGTAATGTTGCGGTTTCTCCTGATAACTCAACAATTCTGTTCAAAACAACTTATTACGATATTGATCAGAATAAAAGCAATGGAGAATTTTATACGGTAAATGTTAATGGAACCAATCTACAACAAATCACAAATACAAAATTTAGTGAGTATGAAGGTACCTGGAGACCTGACGGAAAAAAAATAGGTTTTATTTCTTACGAATCCGGTTCCGGCCAATTATGGGAAATGAATCCTGATGGAACTGAGCGAAAACAAGTTTCAGAAATTGAAGGAGGAATAAATGGGTTCAAATATGCTCCAGATCAATCAAAATTACTTTTTATTCAAGAAGTTAAAGTGGCACCGAACACCCAAGATATGCACCCCGATTTACCAAAAGCAAGCGGAATGATTTTTACCGATTTGATGTATCGACACTGGGATCATTTTGTGGAAGGACAACTCTCTCATGTTTTTGTAGCAGATTATGATGGAACAGCTGTTACTAATATAAAAGATTTAATGAAGGATGAACCATATGAATCTCCCAACGCACCATTTGGTGGAATGGAGCAAATTAACTGGAGTCCCGACAGTAAAACCATCGCTTATACCAGTCGTAAAAAAGTGGGTAAAGCCTACAGTATCTCAACAAATTCCGACATTTATTTATACAACATTGAAAGTGGCGAAACCACAAATATTTCTGAAGGAATGATGGGTTATGATGTCTCTCCGGTTTTCTCTCCCGATGGCAGCAAAATTGCCTGGGAAAGCATGGAACGAGATGGTTACGAGGCTGATCAGATTAGGTTATGGGTTTACGATATTTCCACAGAAACCGGCAAAGACTATTCCGCGGACTTCGATCAACATTGCGAAGGGCTTGCGTGGTCGGAAGATTCTAAATCTGTTTATTTTACCAGTGTTTGGCATGGAAAACGTCAAATGTATCAACTACACATCCCAAGTAATGAAATTGCTTTAATTACCGGAGGTGTTCATGATTATCAATCGGTAATTCCTGCTGGAGATCAGTTAATCGGAACAAAAGTTTCCATGTCATCGCCTGCAGAAATATTTTCGATTGAATTAAATACCGGAGCAGAGAAACAACTTTCATTTGTAAACAAAGATTTATTAGACCAGCTAACCATGGGTAAAGTTGAAGAACGTTGGGTTAAAACGACTGACAATAAGCAAATGTTGGTTTGGGTAATTTATCCTCCACATTTCGATCCTAATAAAAAATATCCTGCACTACTTTATTGTAAAGGCGGACCTCAAGGCGCATTAAGTCAAAGTTGGTCGTATCGATGGAATTATCAGATTATGGCAGCTAACGATTATATTATTGTTGCGCCAAACCGACGCGGTGTTGCAGGCTTTGGTCAGGAATGGGAAGAACAGATTAGCCTGGATTATCACGGCCAAAACATGGATGATTATTTAAGTGCCATTGATGAATTAGCCAAAGAACCATTTGTTGACGAAACCAAACTGGGTGCAGTTGGCGCAAGTTATGGTGGCTATTCTGTTTTTTATCTGGCGGGAAATCATGACAAACGATTTAAGGCATTCATTGCTCATGATGGAATCTTTAATATGGAAGCTCAGTATTTGGAAACCGAAGAAATGTGGTTTGCCAATTTTGATATGGGTGGACCTTACTGGGACAAGAATAACAAAGCGGCTCAAAACACTTACGCACATTCTCCTCACAGATATGTTGACAAATGGGACACACCTATTTTAGTGATTCATGGTGAGAAAGATTATCGCGTTGATTACTCTCAGGGAATGATGGCATTTAATGCTGCCATTTTAAAAGGCATACCCGCTGAATTTTTAAGTTTCCCAGATGAAAACCACTGGGTACTTAAACCACAAAACGGAATTTTGTGGCAACGAACCTATTTTAACTGGCTCGATAAATGGTTGAAATAAAAGAATTATTTGAAACGAGGCTTCGGCCTCGTTTTTGTAATTACCCTTTTTGATTTGAAAGCTCAAAGCTGTATATTGCTTCAACTTTCATGATTGAATGAAGAAATAAACTAACTTACTACCGTTCCTCTGACTATTTTACCCTAATTATGACTTCTCTTCCCACTCATGAACTTTGTATAAGGCGATTACATAAATAGTATTGCTTTTACTGTAATATATTAAACTTATTAGCATGAAATTATTTTCACCCTGTCTGTTATTTATTTTATTAAGTCCAATTGTAAATGCCCAACAATTGGAGATTCTTAATTCCGGTGGTGGATATTTCAAAAATATGGAGGGCTCAATAACTTTCTCAATTGGCGAAGTTATTATCAAAACTATGACTCAGGGCGACTGTTGTATAACTCAAGGATTTTGCCAGGCCAATGTAACAGTAACTGCGATAAGCGAGATTGAAGGGTTAAACTATCAATTAATTGCTTATCCCAATCCTGCCAAAGATTTTGTCATTCTAAAAATCAATAAGGATAAACTCCTGAATTTAAAATACCTGCTTTATGATATGCAGGGTCGACTAATAAAAACTGAGCATATCGTTTCCAAGGAAACTAATATTCCCTTTAATTTTTACATTCCCTCAACTTATTATTTTAAAATAATAGATAAACAAATGGAGGTTAAGACATTTAAGATTATAAAGGCTAATTAACTAATTCAATATTTTACAAATTTGTAATGAAAAAATTTCTTCTAAGCACATTCACTTGTTTTTTTATCAGCAGCTTAGTTTTTGCACAAAGTGGATTCAAATACCAAGCCATCATCCGCGATGCTACAGGTAATGTAAATGCCAATGCCAGTGTAAATATGGAAATTTCCATTCTGCAAGGCTCTGCCGATGGAACAACAGCATTTATAGAAACACACTCGGTTATTTCCAATACTTTTGGTTTGGTTAATCTAACCATCGGCTCTCAAAATCCAACCGATTTCAATTTAATTGACTGGGCTAACGGACCTTATTTTATAAAAATAGTAGTGGATGGAGTTGAATTTGGAACCAGCCAACTTTTGAGCGTGCCTTATGCCTTGCATGCCAAAACTGCTGAAAATATTACAGGTGGGATTAACGAAACTGACCCTAATTTCATTAACAGTCAGGCAGTAAATATTACAGCAACCGATATTAATCATCTAGCAAATCTCTCGGGGGTTAATACGGGCGATCAGGATTTAAGCAATTTGCTAAACACTGAAGTTGATCCAGTTTTCAATACTTCTGTTGCCGCAAACATTTCTCAAGAAGATTTTGATAAATGGACCAATAAACTTGACTCATTTTTAGAATCTGATCCTGAGTTCGCTGCCTCATTAGCCAATGGAATTACTGCAACCGACACAGCTTACTGGAACAGTAAGCTGAATGACTTTGTAGAAAGTGACCCAACCTTTATGGCGCACCCAAGTGCAGGAATCACAGATCTAGACATTACCAAATGGAGAGCCCTCTGGCTTATGTACACAACCAATGCGAATGGATATTTAAATGCAGCAACACCTGCTGGAGGAATTTCAGCGGCTGATACCGCTAACTGGAACACTACAAATTATTCTGAGTTAACAAATGCTCCTGACCTTGCCAACACCACAAATAATAAAATTATTAAACTCAACACGAATGATCAAAATAGCAGTTTCGAGATTCAAAAAAGCAATGGAACAAAAGTTTTAAAGGTTAATGGAATCGGGCAAATGGCTGGAGATGGAAGTGGCTTAAGCAATGTAAAGTCTTTAATTAATATTGCTTCAGGAGATCATTCTTGTCAGATTTATTCGAATTATGGAAGCTATGACGAAGTTAGGGCCGTAAGCCTATCAATTCCTTCGAATGGTATATGTTTTGTAATAACCAGTGGTTTTGTGGATTGGGAAAGCAAGAATTGGGATTTAGTAATTACAAGTATATTAATGGATCAGGATCCAAATACTTCAGGGTCTGCCGAAAATGATTTTTTTAATTATACAAGTATTATCACAGACTACAATTGTACAGATTCATCCGATCAATATACTTCATATGCACAACATCGAAGTATTCCTGTAAGCGCAGGAAATCACACCTTTAAGTTATGGGCAAACAAATATACCAGTTCAGCAAAAGTTAGACTAGTAGATATTCAAATGACGGTTATTTTTATACCTACAAGTGGATCAGGAGTAGCACCTAAACTACCCCCTATTACAAAGAATGAACTTGAACTCAAATCTGAATCCTTGAAGAAAAGAATTGAAAAAAGTATTAGTGGAGATTCACCTCCACATCAAAATGACAGTTTACAAGAACACATAAAATCACAAGAAATTAATATTCGTGAATTACAGGAAAAATACAAAACACTTGAAGACAAACTAAATAATCTCATTTCAAAAACGAAATTAGAATAATGAAAACCACTTGGTACTTAATACATAAAACGGGATTTTGTGGCAACAAAGCTATTTTAATTGGCTTGATAAATGGTTAAAATAAAATAATTCAGACACTACCCTGAAAATTCATAAAGTTCTATTTCTGAAATATTTTTACTTATTACTTAATTTCACCTGTTTTACCCATAGTTCAATTGGTCTTTGCCTAATTCTCTTCATCCCGTACATTTGTTGCTGAGTACCAGTTCTGGATCCATACATGCCACTGGATCCATACATTTGAGAATTACGCATCATATTTGACGAGCGCAGGTACATTTGATTTCGGACTCCTAGCTCTAATTCGCCAAGCTCAAATCCATAACTAAAAGCTGGTATTTCCGATATTGATGAGATCTTATTCTCTCCAAATATTTTAGCTAAGGGGATACGAGCTTCATAATAAAGAATATGATACTGATCCATATAAACCATCATATTAACACCCTCTTTATTGCGGTGTGATTCAATGGTTTCAATCACCTCTCCATCTTTAGAAATTACATTTATAGCTTCGTCACCTTTAGCAAATCGCCTGTTTACTTTACCTATTTCAATCTGTAAAGATTGTAATCTAGCTCTTAACGCAGGATCATCCTCACTCAAGTTTACCAAATTATTTTCAATTCTTGCTTGTTCATTTACCAATGGAAAAGCATAACCCAGTTTTTTCTTAGATTTACCTTCGATATCAAACCATAAAATCAACCCATTCATAATAATTTTCCGTTGATTTCTTTCACCAACCACTTTAAGTTTTGCATACAGGTATTTTTTATCATTGGTTAATCCATAAACCATTCCCTGTTCAGGACTGGAATACGTTCCACCAGGCCAGTCTTTGTTGAGTTCAGAAAGTTTAAACTCATTACTTTGATAGGCACTTTGATAAAAGGAAGTTTTAGCGCAAGAAATAGCACTTAACAAAACTATTTGGAATAACAAAAGCTTAATAATTTTTTTCATTTTGTGTTAATTTTTTATGCTGTTAAAATTAGGTTATTCTGGTTAATAATAAAAACATATTCTAAATCATGCTGTTTTCAAAATGCTGATAAATGAAATTGTATATTTGTCTTTTATCTAAAACTCATCCATCATGAAATTGACCTCAATACTTTCTTTTTGTTTCCTCTTAATCTTCATTAATGCAAACGCTCAAGTTATTACAGAAGATGATTTAAATGTTTTAGAATATCGAAACCTTGGGCCGCATCGTACCGGTGCATGGATTTCTTCAATTGCTATTCCTCAAACCAACAATTTGGATTTTAAATACACCTATTACGTTGCAGGTCGCTACGGCGGTGTTTGGAAAACGATTAATAACGGAACAACATTTTTTCCGGTTTTTGATAATGTTGGAGTGAGTAGTATTGGTGCAGTTGCTGTTTCATCTTCTGATCCAAAACAAGTTTGGGTAGGAACAGGAGAAGCCTATGGGGCCCGAAGCACACATAAAGGAGAGGGTGTTTTTAAATCTTTAGATGGCGGCGAAAGTTGGGAATTTCTAGGACTGGAAGATACGCATCATATTTCAACTTTAATCATTCATCCAACAAATCCAAATATTGTTTGGGTTGCAGCCATGGGACATTTATTTACACCCAATAACGAAAGAGGTGTTTTTAAAACCACTGATGGTGGAAAAACATGGAACAAGACTTTATACATTGATGAGAATACTGGTGTAATTGACCTGATAATTAATCCAAAAAACCCAAACATTCTTTATGCCGCTTCTTATGAAAAATATCGCTATCCATGGCATTATGAGGCAGGAGGAAAACATTCTGCCATTTTTAAAAGTACAGATGGCGGTGCCAATTGGGACAAGTTAACAGATCAATTACCACAAGGTAATATTGGTAGAATTGGATTGGCTTTATGTTATAATCAGCCCGAAATTGTATACGCAGTTATCGAAAATCTAAATCCAAAACCAGGAATAGTTATCGACGAAAATATTGCGATGAATCACTTACGCGACCCTTATTTCGATCAGATGATTGGAGGAGAAGTATACCGATCGGACAATGATGGAATTGATTGGCAAAAAATGAATACTGACAGCTGCAATGTGAGTGCGAAGGCTGCCTACTCCTTCAACAAAATAATTGTAAATTCTAATAATCCCGATAAAATATTTATTAGTTCTGACGGCCTCCTCTATTCTGAAGATGGTGGTAGAACCTGGCCAAGCTGTGAATGGGGAAATGGCGAAATATCAAAAACCATGTTTGGTGATTACCGAACATTCTGGGTAGATCCAAAAGATGGACGACATATGATGTTTGGAAGTGATGGAGGATTGTACGAAACTTTTGATGGTGGCTTAACAGTTAATCACAAATACCATATCCCTTTGGGAGAAATTTACATGGTCGAAACCGATGATGCCGTTCCTTACAATATTTATTTAGGGTTGCAAGATCATGAAGCATGGAAAGGACCCTCGAATGGATGGTCGGGAAGAATCGGAGTTGAAGACTGGAACATTGTTGGAATGTGGGATGGAATGTACACCAAGGTAGACCCTGAAGATAATCGTTGGGCATATTCTTCAACTCAGTTTGGAGGCCATTTACGAATCGACCAAATTAAAGGAGAACGCGTAGACATTCAACCTGTAGCAAAAGAAGGTGCTGCACCTTATCGTTTTCCATGGACTCCACCCCTCGAAATTTCACCACATAACAGCAAAACCATTTATACCGGTGGGCAAATGTTACTTCGCTCAAAAGATCAGGGAGAAAATTGGGAAGAAATCAGTCCGGATTTAACCACCAATGATGCAAAAAAAATTGCAGGCAAAGGACACATGATGTATTGTACGATCACTTCTATTTCAGAATCATTAAAACAAGCCGGGGTTATTTGGGTTGGGACTGATGATGGCCGTGTTCAGTTTACTAAGGATGATGGTAAAAACTGGACAGATATGACTGATAAAATTGCTAAGGTTGGCGGAAATTCTGATTACTGGGTAAGCCGTGTTGTTTGTTCGCCGCATGATGCAGCTACAGCCTACGTCTGTAAATCAGGATTTAGAAATGATGATTTTACTCCCTTAATTTTCAAGACTTCTGATTTTGGTAAAACCTGGAAAAAAATTACAAATGGAATCTCAAACGCCCCTGTTAACGTCATTGATGAAGATCCACAAAGAGCTAACTTACTTTATGCCGGAAATGATAAAGGTGTATTTATTTCTTTTGATGGTGGCAATAAATGGCAATCATTTAGAAATAACATACCTGTTGTTGCCGTGAAAGATTTAAAAATTCAAGAACGTGAAAATGATTTGATCGTTGGAACCTACGGTCGAGGTGCTTATATTACAGATGTTTCTCTATTACAACAAATCAATGAGGATGTTCTAAGTCAAAATGCATTTTTGTTTGAAATAGAATCAAAACCTGAGAGAAATTATTCTGACAGAGCTAGGTGGGGAAATTACGAGCTTTCAGGAGATTCTCATGCCTTTACTGAAAATGAAGAAAACGGTTTAGTAATTTACTATTATTTTGGATCTGATGACGCTACGGCAAGCATTGAAATATTTAACGAGAAAGGAATCTCCGTGAAAGAATTAAAAATTAATGGTGATGCGGGATTCCATAAAACAGTTTGGTTTGACAGAGAATTTAAAGTTGGAAAATATTTGGTGAAACTTAAAACTTCATCACAAGAATTCACAAATGAAGCAGAGGTGGTTCCAGCACCTTTTTGGCCAATTGGTCATACGTCTAAATAATTAATGTATTTGTCAATAATCATTTGTTATTTCCATTTAAGATTATATTTTTGTGAGCCCAAATATTGCGCTAACGAATTTCTTTAACATTAAATTAACAAGTCTCGAATTGAAATTCGATTAAAGAATCCTCAATTTTGTCAAAAAACAAACTTATGATCAAGAAAAACCTATTGTTGCTCATCTTGGTTGCAACAAGCCTAATTACCTTTTCTCAAGAAAAAACCAATCTTAAAGGAAAAATAACTGATACGAACCAAAACCCTTTAGCCGGAGTGGATATTTTTATCGATGAAATTCAGAGAGGCGTAATTACAAATGAACTTGGTGAATTTACCTTTGTAAACATTAATCCTGGCCGAATTCATGTTCAAATTTCATGCACAGGATATAAAACCCAAACGATTGAGCGAATGATCGGAGTTAAAACGGTTGTTTTAAATATAAGTTTAGATCAAGCAATTTTTGATTTGCAAGGAATTGTAGTTACTGCCCAAAAAAGAGAACAACAAATAAAAGATGTACCAATTAGCATGAGTGCTATTAATCAGCAAACAATGACTGATTTAAGCATTCAAAACCTAGATGAGTTTGCAAATTTAGTTCCCGGATTAAATATTCGCGTACAAAGTAATCAACGCCCTAATTTTGTCATAAGGGGTTTGACAAGCGATGAAGTTAGTCCCAACGCACAACCAAGAGTTTCTCTTTTCATGAATAATGCGCCACTTACACAGGCAAGTAGTGGATTGTTGGAATTATACGACATGGACAGAGTAGAAGTTTTAAAAGGTCCACAAGGAACAACTTTTGGAAGAGGAGCTCAAATTGGTGCGGTTCATTTTTTAACTAAAATGCCAACCAATGAATTTGGCGGGTATATTTCAAGTGGTTTCGGAAGTTATTCGCAAACTGATATTAATGCAGCCATTAATATTCCAATGATCAAAGACAAACTTAACACTCGCATTGCTGCCGTTTATAATGCAAATGATGGTTATGTTAAAAACACTTTTGGCGGAACTTTAAACGGAAAAGACACTAAAGGTATCCGTTTCTCGGCAAGATACTTACCCTCAGAAAAAACTAAAATTGATTTCGTTTTCAACTATCAAAAAGATGCAGCTCCTGGTGTAGCATTCATGAGTCAACGTTTCCCAAACACAAATGGTGTAACTGATATTTTTTCCTATGAAGCTTCACTTGATAAGGGAGAAGATTTAAAAGCGGATAAAGATGTAAGCAGTTTTGTTTTAAATGTTCGTCATTATTTTAACGAAAATCTTTTTTTATCGAGTATCACTTCATTTCAAACCAACAAATCTTACGAACGCTGGGATGGTGACGGAACTGCTTCTGAAGCAATTGATATGGCAGCAACTATTAATGCTGATCAACTGAGTCAGGAATTGCGTTTAAACTATGCCATTGGGAATAAGCTTAATGGCTTTAGTGGAATGAATTATTTTCTGGAAAACGCCGACCAAACCTATTGGTTTTCGCCTAACGAAACACACATGGTACATTTATTCTTTGATCCAAACTATTTGGTAATGCCCGATGGTTCTCCTTATGGACTTGATGCACTACCTTTAGATCCACGACTTGGACCTTTAGGAGGCATGCCTCTTTCAACCCATCACGAAGAAGAGAACTTTACTTCGGCTCAAAACAGAGCTTTTGAATTATTCACTGATGCCAGTTATGATCTAACTTCAAAACTTAAAATTACCGGCGGGCTCCGTCTTGTTTTTGATCATTCTGATGTTACTAATCAAATTCAGTTTATTGCAGGATCAAATGCTACTTTAGGAATGTTAACTGGTAATTATCCAAATTTATTTTTTAAACCAACAGAAGGTGAAGGGAACGAAATTGCTAATTTTAGTGGTATAACCGGAAGATTGGTTGCTAATTACGAATTGAGTACAAATTCAAATCTCTATATTTCTTATGCCAAAGGGAGAAGACCAAATGTGATCCAATTTCAAGCTGATGGCAGCTCTGAAATATTAGATGATGAGACTGTAAACAGTTTCGATTTAGGATTTAAAACGGTTGTGAAAAACCAATTTATATTTGATGCTGCAGTCTTCTACCACGCTTATCACAATTTCCAAACCAATGCCTGGATCGCCGATCCAATAACCGGCGACTTCGCATACCTCATTAAAGATGGCGGGGAAGCATCAACTTTTGGATTAGAAACTTCGTTCCAATACAGCGTTTCTAAAAACTTCAAGATATTTGGAAATTATGCTTACATCAAAGCACGATACAATAAGGAAGATCAGGATGGAAATAAACAAGAATATGCCGACAATCAATTTATGTTAACGCCAGATCATAGCTTTAATTTAAGTGCGAAATATGAAGCCGCAGTTAACTCAAAAATGTCTTTCTTCATAACGCCATCTGTATCATACAAATCACATTTCTTTTTTGAGGATGCAAATACAGAAGGGATAGAGCAAGATGCCTATACTCTGGTTAACTTATCAGCAGGTATTCAATTGGTCGATCCTTCACTAATATTCACTTTATTCTCGCATAACTTACTGAATGAACAATATTTGATTGGGGCAGGAAACACCGGAAGCTTATTTGGAGTTCCAACTTTTGTACCTGCCATTCCACGAACTTTTGGTTTAAAAGTAAGATGGAATTTCTAAATTAGAGCATTAAAAATATTTAAAATGAGAGTTCATTGCGATCTCTCATTTTTTTATCCGTATTACTTAATTTCTTCTTTTATGCCATTTGAATAGCATCTGTAAAGTTTATGATCAGAAATTAATAAACCCTGAGCCGAACTTCCATCCTCATTGAAATGAATGTCAATTGAGATTACTTTACCTTCATAAGAAGTTGTAATATTTTTTTGTTCGTTATGCCCCAGAACCATGTGAGAAAGCCCTCTTGAACTCAAGTAGTTATCGACAAACTGCTGAGGAACCTGAGGCATTTCGCTTTTTGATGCAGCATAACCCCGATACCATAAGGGCCCATACGAACTTAAAATAATATCCTCATCGCTGCCTTTTTTAAGATCCTCCTCAGAATTAAGATATAATTGAATGGCTAAATTTATTTCAGGATAACTATAATTTTTAACATTAAACTGAGGCGAAATTCCTGCATGCAAAAATAAATTATCATTAATTTGTTGTATTACACCTTGATTCCGCAGCCATTTTCCTAAAACAGTATTCTTGCCGAACAATTCAGAATACTTCGTAAAAGTATATTGATTAAAATAATTATACTTACTATTCACATAACGATAATCACCTTTCATTACCATTATTTCATGATTACCCAATAATACGATAAGCTTTCCACCGAATTCTTCAGCCTCAAAACTCAATTCATGAAGAAACCATAATGTTTCCGTAACCATGCTCCCGCGATCAAAAAGATCACCTAAGAATATCAATTGACCATTTCCAAATATCCACTTTCCATCCTCATCAATTATCTTATTATTTCTCAATAAATTAAATAAAACATCATACTCACCATGAACATCTCCGACAGCAAATACATCGGCATCGGATTCAATTTTATAGGAAATAGGTTTATAATTCTCTTTAATGTGATAAGAATTTTGATCCCATCCAAAACCATTAATAATGGTATCGTTTCCAGAATAGATGATTGTTTTTTCAATTAATCTGGTTTTATTCTCAGACTGAATATGTTCATAATACTGCATGACTAACTCATCATCTGCCTCATGATAAATGTATGGCCCATCTCGCTTTGAAGGAATGGCAGATGACATCAACCAAAGTTTTTCTATGCTTAGTAAGTATTCATGTGTATTTTGTTTTTCCCAATAAGCACTATAATCACTTGCTTTTTTTTCCATTGAATTTAAATGCATTGGATTTGCTCCCCTATCAATCAGCACTTTACACATCCACAAATTATTCGATTTCGCTGCTAAAATTAATGGCGTATTTAGTTTTGAATCCGTCCGTTCAACATTAGCTCCATATTCTATCAATAAGCTGGCAATTTTCCGACGATCATATTTTATGGCCCAGTTCAGTATTGGAAGCTTTGCAGATTCATTCTCAGGGTTAGCCCCTTTTCTTAACATTAATTCTGCAATCTTACTTCGGTCAAATTTAATTGCATAGTATAAACCAGATCTTCCGTTGCTAAATTCACAATCGACATCAGATCGATTTTTTATAAATGAATCAACAAAATCAAAATCACCTGTTCTGATGGCATTAATTACTTCTCGCTCCTTCTTGTCAAGTGCCAACATTTGGATTGAGCAAAATAATAATAGCAGGATAAATCCTGTCTTAAAAAATGACATAATCATTCACGTTAGTTATGCAATACTCTTGCATTATCAATAAACTCCAGTTTTACAAATTTCTCATTATTAATAATTTTATAAAAGTCATCCAAATATTTTAGAACTCGCTTTCGCTCACTTTTTTTGAGTAACTCAAAATTGTTAAACAAATCATAAATCTCTGATTTTTTTGCATTAAAATGTTGAATATTGCGATTGACAATTTCAATAGGTTTTTTAAAGCCCCTGTAAACACGTTCATCAACAGATTCAGTTTTGAACATTGAGTTGGGTTTTGCATAAAAAGCTCCGACCATGCCGCACCAATCAAAATCATAAGGTATAGCTATTGGCGGAAAATTTTGCTGTTCATCAGCAACCAAAATTATATTGTGTAATTCATAAGCTGAATAATCTGTGTTACCAATCATATATTGAAACATATCCATCAAACAAGTGTTTGCTGGTTCTAACCTGTTAGGGTGCACCTTAACATCTTCTAAATTAACCCCATTTATCCTTTGGGCTAAATGTTTTCCACGCTCGATAAAAAAAGCAAACCGTTCAATTGAATCTATTTTAGTATCGTTATATACATAATTTATTTTAGCAGCTCTTACATTAAAAGAGCTATCTGTCAATATGTTATATGCTTTATAAATCAGGTATTCGATGATTGTATTTTGTTCACTAACGGAATTCTTCTTACAGTGGGTTACGAGTTTAATAGCGCGCTGACCTTCAAATGGTGAACCACCTGTATCAGCTTCTGAAAATCTTAAGCGTAGTGGTGGGAACTGGCAAATTTCAAGTAAACGACGCGTTATTCCTCGCATTCTAATTTCAATTGAGAATTTTGATGTTAAACCAAAAAAATCTGTTAACTCTAAACCAGCCGGATAATAAGTCTTATCCTCTTTACTTAAAAAAACTTCTTTAAAATCTGCCGTCAGTCTCAATTGTAGTATTTCTTCTGATTGAAATAATGGTAAGGCAGAACTTCCAACATCCTGAGATCGCGATTCAGTTCCTGTAATAAATATAAAGTAAAATAATATGCCAAAAACCTTCGCATTATTCGAGGAAAACTTAAACCTGCTCTTCACATCCATAGTATCTGCTCCAGAAATTTTAGTCAAACAATAGCTATTCTATCAACTCAAATATACAAATTAGTAACGAAATAAATAAAAAGTGTAATTATTTACCACTATTGACTTATAATAATAAGTGTAGATGAGTGCATAAATAATTATCTTAGTAGTTTAAATATGTTTTGATGAAAAAAATAGATCAAACCTTTATACTAGAAGCAGAAAAATATGTTGAAAATTTGCTTCAAGATAAACTTTCCAACAACTTTTATTACCACGACTTTAAACACGCAATGGCAGTAAAGTCATATGCAGAGGTGATCGGTAAAGAATGTAGTGTGACGGAGGATGAATTAAATTTATTGAGATTTTCAGCACTCTTTCATGATACCGGTTTTATTCATTCTGTCGAAAACCATGTTGAGCAAAGCACAGAAATTGCCATTAAATTTTTAAAAACCCACCAAATTGATCAAGACAGTATTGATAGCATCAAAATCATAATTTCAGGCACAAAAATGCCTCAACACCCAACTGATAAGTTATCGGAAATATTATGCGATGCCGATTTGATGTATATCGCCGAAGAGAATTGTTACGAGCATATGGAAGCCATGTATGAAGAATCCTTAATTAGTCATAGTGAATACATTAATCGTAACCTATTTGATTTGGAAACCATTCGTTTCTTTTCTGATCATACTTATTTTACTGAATTCGGTCGTAAAGTTCTTCAACCTAAAAAAGAAGCTGCTCAAAGTTTAATTATTGAGCGCATGAAGCGCAGAGAAGCCAGAAAAAGCAAAAAGGGAGTTGTAATAAATGGCGAAAAAAAAATTACAAATTATTCGCGTGGCGTTGAAACCATATTTCGACTCACTGCAAGAAACCAAATTAACTTGAACTCAATTGCCGACAACAAGTCAAATATTTTAATTTCAGTTAATGCCATTATCATCTCCATCATCATTACTATGCTGGTAAGTAATTTCAACAACTTATCAGATAATCTTTATCCAATTATTATTTTATTGGTAGTATGTTTGGCAACCATAATTCTGGCCATATTATCAACTCGCCCTAATGTAAAATGGGGAAATTTTACAAGAGAAGATTTAGAACAAAACAAGGTTGATCTAATTTTTTTCGGGAACTTTATTAATATGGATTACGAAGAATATTTAAATGCAGTTTTGAATATGATGGAAAGCGATGAAAAGTTATATTCAACCATGATTAAAAATCAATACTCGCTCGGGAAAATCCTGGCAAAAAAATTCAAACTTGTAAAAATTGCCTACAATGTTTTTATGATTGGAATAATTATAACAGTGGTTACTTTTCTAATCAGTATATTACCTTCCTAAAAACCTTCTTCAAAGTCAACGAGCTTCGGTTAAATAAATTTGACTTAGCATCGACTATTCAAGAAATATTAAATAGGGAAATTTACGCCTTTATCATCTTATATAAAGGCTTATGAATTTCTCATTTAGGGATGTATCAATTATTTAATAAAGAGTTTACATGTTTTATTTATGCAAATCAGGATTGTTTTTTTTGTCGATTACTTTTTTAATGATTGGCAATAAATCTATTATAGCGCAATACAATTGCAAGGAAATTAATGGAAATATCATGAAGAATAAGCTAATTGAGATGTCTTATTCCAACTCAAGTGGTGAAAGAGGAACTTCTATTTTTGAATATGACAGAAATGGGAAATTAATAATGTCATTTTGGTCACTTTTAAATAAAAGTAGAAGCTCTAATAATTTTTACACATACGATGACCAAGGAAATATCATCAAAAAATACCGTGAATTCTCAGATGGTCTAACTTCTACCGAAGTATTCACTTATAATAAAAATAACAAATTAGTGAAAGAACAATCTTCCAGATCTGATGGATTTTCAAATGATGTATCTTATTTCTACGATAATAAAAACCATCTTATAAAAGCCACACTCAACAACTATCACGGCTGGTTAACTGGCGAAATCCATTTTAAATATCCTGATAATGGATTACTCAGCAAAGGCAATATCAATCGAAATGGTGATGAAATTGGTTTTATTAAATTCACTTATGACAAACAAGAGCGGTTAATTGAAGAATATTGGGAGTTTAAAGGATCTTATAATCAAACTTTCACTTATAGATATGAAACAGAGTTGAATACCACCTATCCCTCATCAAATGTTTTTATCACAAATACCGACAAGTTTAAAATTGTTAGTGAAGATTATAATTTCAATAATGAGTCTGGGGGTCCTTCTCTTTATTATTATGCTGAGAATGGAATGCTTGAAAAAAAAATATTTAAAGTTGATAATCAGGTAAAGACAGCTACAACCTATTTTTATGATGACAAGGGTTTGTTAACACACTCGATCCGAAAACTCTTTGATGGAAAGGAGAATACTTTTATCTACACTTACAACAAAAAAAAGCAATTGACAGACAGAATTAACTATCTGAAGGACAGCATTATTGGAGAGGAACATTATTGTTATAAAGATGGATTACTAATTAAAGGCACCTATAAAAATTTTGATTACTGGTTGAATGGAAGCCTTAATTTCCAGCATGATGAAGATGGAAATCTCAGCAAAGGATGGTTTAAAGGTAAAGATGGATTTAATGCATTTATTTCTTTCACCCATGATGAAAATAATAACATCACGAAAATCCATTGGGAATTTACATTTGGAAAATCCCAGACTTACTATTTCGCTTACAAAAAACTTTAAAAAAATAAGCCTAACGAACAGTGTATTGAAAAACTCATTTCTGACTAAATAGTAATTCTTACTCTTGTTCTTCGTGACCGTATATATCCTTGATCAAATGTGAATAAGTAGCCTTAACTTTTTTCCTTTTTAATTTTAAAGTTTGTGATAATTCACCCGTTTGCGGCGACCATTCTTCAATAACCAACCTGAACTTTTTAACCTGTTCTGTTGCACCAAGTTTTTTATTTAGTTTGACGATTTCCTTTTGAACCCTAGAAATAATTTCAGGCTTGGCAATTAAATCTTCATTACTATGATAATGCACTTTATGTTTTGCTGCCCAAAAATGTAGTGTATTAAAGCTTGGTGAAATGATGGCGCTGGCAAATTTCTGATTTTCACCAACAATAATCAATTGCTCGATAAAAATTGATTCCTTCATAATGTTTTCTACAACTTGTGGTGCAACATATTTACCCGAAGAAAGCTTAAAAATCTCCTTTTTACGGTCTGTGATTTTAAGAAATCTACCCTGAATCCAAACTCCAATATCGCCTGTATGAAACCACCCGTCATCATCTATCACGCTGGCTGTTTGTTTTGGATCTTTAAAATAGCCCATCATAATACCATCGCCTTTGGCTAGTATTTCTCCGTCTTCAGCTATTTTCATTTCCACACCAGGCAAAGCAGGCCCAACTGTTCCAAACATTACATTTTCGGTTGTAGTGGGATCATTAACAGCAATAACAGGTGAAGTTTCTGTTAAACCATAGCCCTCATAAATAGGCATTTCCGCAGCCCAAAAGATTTGTTGTAAGCGTGTTTGTAAAGCAGAGCCACCCGATACAATCAAATTTACATTTCCTCCTAATCCTTCCCGCCATTTACTAAATATTAGCTTCCGTGCTATTTTTAAACGTTGATCATAATACCACCCCTGGTTTTTATGAATATCATATCGTTTGCCCAATCGAACAGCCCAAAAGAATAAGAATTTTTTTATTCCTTTCAAATCCTTTCCTTTTGAGATAATACTATCGTAAACCTTTTCGAGCAATCTGGGAACCGTATTAAATACATGGGGTTTAATTTCTTTGATCGATTCACCAATTTTCGCAAGGTTTTCAACATAAAAAATACTTACACCATTTAATTGAAAATTACAAACCATCATCCGCTCATAAACATGGCATAAGGGTAAAAAGCTTAGCGCCCTATGTGTACTATCCAATGGGAGCATACTCCCTGTTTGAATTGAATTACTGAGCAAATTTTTATGTGATAGCATTACACCTTTTGGATTACCTGTTGTACCCGAAGTATAAATGATGGTAAGCAAATCTTCCGCTTTTACGCCATCTTTTCTCATTTGCAATTGATGATGAAATTCTTCTCTTTTGCTTTTGCCCAATTCAACAATGTCCATCCAGTGCCTGACATCCGCTATTTTATTAAAAGTATAAACCTGACTATCCTGGTTCACTTTTGAAATAACAGGTTTCAACTTATCATACAGAAGTTTATCAGAGATAAAAAACATCCTAACTTCAGCATGTTCAAAGATAAATTCATGATCTGACTTGCTCAGCGTCGGATAAACCGGTACATGCACGGCTCCAATCTGTGCGAGAGCCATATCGACAAAATTCCATTCCGGACGATTGGTAGTTATTGTTGCAATATTATCTCCTTCTTTCACTCCTAGGGCAATAAGTCCCAGGCTCAAATATTCAACCATCTCCAAATAATCCTTCGAAGAAAAAGATATCCATTTATTGTCAACCTTTCTGGCAAAGGCTACTTCTTTATCAGCATAGTTTGTCCGGTAAAGATTTAAAATGTCAAATAAGCGTGTAATCTCCATAATTGTCAATTTCAGTTATCAAATACTTTTAGGTAAGGCAATGATCATTAGCAATTTACGACCAATTAAGCAATATTTTACTCACCTAAATTTTAAAACTCGGTAAGTTACGAATATTAATTTGTAGAGAATCATCTACTAGAAGAAAAATAACATATAAATATGTTTAACTTTTTTCTTAAATCTGATAAAATTTTTATAATTTTGGTGATTGATTATCACTACAATAAATAAATCAGATGGATAAATACATTACCATCAAGCCTTGGGAAACCAATGCGCCTAATCATCTGGAATTCCGCTACAATGAGTTGATTGAGATAACTCATAAACAACCTGTTAATACTGAATGGAAAGATTGGATCTGGTGTCATAATTCGACCAATTCAGGTTGGATTCCAAAGGATTTAATTGAAATAGTTGATGAGAACACCGGCAAAATGTTAGAAAATTATTCGGCCAAAGAGTTGAGTATAGGAGCAGGTGAAGTAGTAAATGGCTATAAAGAGTATGGTGGATGGGTTTGGAGTCAGCATATTGAAACAGGAGAAAGAGGTTGGTTACCTTTCGAGATTTTACTCAAACTTTCAGAATAATTATTCATTCATTTCACTTTTATTCAACTTGAAGGATAGCATGGTTCCTATTATTGCTATCGCAGATCCCAATAAAAAAGTGTAGTGGTAAGCATCCTTCAAATTTACACCACTCCCACTTCCTTCTGAAATCAAACTAAAACAGAAAGCAAACAACAGCACCCCCATTAATTTTCCTAAACTTTTTGATGCAGAAATCGCGGCTGAGCCCATTCCTGATTGATGTTGCAAGAGATCTTTCATGCCTACAAAAGAATTTACAGGATAATACAAACCCATAGCCAAACCTAACAAAATCATCGCAGATATAAGCTCCCAAACAGCCGTTTGATTATCCCAACTTGCAAACCAAAACATAGAAATTGCCAGTAAAATATTCGCTATAATTATTACAAATTTAGGTTGGAAATATTTTGACATTAATCTTGAAAATGGGGAAATAAAAAGCATGACCAACGGAGATATCATCATTAACAAACCTGATATTTGCGATGTCATCAACTTTACATTCTCAAAATAAAAAGGCCTTAAAAACCTCGAACCAACATTCACCACAAAAAACATAAAAAAGCCAATAGCTGCTATATTAAAATTCCGCACCTTAAATAACTTTAAATCAAATATAGGGTTAGAAAAATGCTTCTCTCTTTTGACAAATAAAATCAGGAAGATCAGAAATGTAGCATAAGCGATAATTACAGTCCAATTAAAAAACCCTTTCGCATTCGAAGCATTCAGCGCCAATATAACAGAACCTAATGTAATAAAACTATAAAATGCACCCCAATAATCTGCATCTTTAATTCTTTTTAAGCCCTTAAACATGAATAGGCCATTTATGGTTAAAATGACAAGTCCAATTGAACTCAACGCAAAATTGATAAGAAACACACTATGCCAATTAAGCTCAGTCAAAAGTAAACCCCCGAGTACAGGACCAATACTAATACCAACAGCGGTTGATGCCATCCAAATTCCATAAGCAGAATGTTGCTTTTCTATTGGGAGGCTTTTTCTGATATAAGCAGGCCCAACCACATATAAGAGTGCTTCACCAAAACCTTGGAAAAACCTAATAACAAGTAATACTTCAAATTGATTTACAAAAAAGCTAGTTAGTGTTCCAACAATAAAAATAATAAAGCCAATTGTTAGAATTGAAGAAGTTTCGTAATTATCGATAATTCGCCCCGCAATGATTGCAAAGCTTGTGGCGCTCAGCATCGAAGCCATCAGTAACCACGATACCTGCCTCATCCCAATACCAAAATATTCGCTAATTGTCGGTAGGGCAATATTTACAGAAGTAAGATCCATTAAAACAATAGCTGCAGACAAATAACAAAGCCAGAGGATGATTTTGTTAGCTTTAAGCTTATTTGTTAGTGATCCTATCAATTGATATAATTAAATATGTTGACAAATTTAGCAAATTTACAATCGCACTAAAACACTTGTTAATTATGTCATTCAGATGGCTCAATTGCCAAACAAAAAATTAAATGTTTATTTATGTTGTAATCAAATATATTATGTCGTATGTTTACGTCATTAATCATTAAACACAAATATATGACTTACGCTAAAACTGATGCCTTTGATCACGAACTCCAACAGATTTCTAAAATTGCAAAAGTTCTCTCTCATCCAGCTCGATTGGCCATCATTAAATATTTAGCCGAGTGTAAAAGTTGTATCTCAGGTGATATCGCCAATGAATTACCTCTGAGTCGCACCACTGTTTCTCAACATTTACAGGAACTAAAAAATATAGGTTTAATTGAAGGTGAAATTAATGGCGTGAAAATTTGCTATTGTCTAAACCAAAAAAAAATCATCGATGCCCGTGACAGATTTGAAGTTTTTTTCAAACTTGGATTTCCTGGCTGTAACTGCTAAACAAAATAAGATGCAAACAAACGAAGAAATTAAAAAAGAAGTAAAAAACAAATACAGTCAAATTGCAACACAAAGCAAGACTGAAAAGGAACAAAGCTGCTGCGGTGTTAGTGGTTGCTGTGATACAGTTGAATATTCAGTATTCTCTGATGATTATACTAAAATTGAAGGTTATAATCCTGACGCTGACATGGGCTTGGGTTGTGGCTTACCCACACAATTTGCACAAATCAAAAAAGGAGATACTGTTTTGGATCTGGGATCAGGAGCAGGAAACGATTGTTTTGTAGCACGACAAGCAGTTGGTAAAGAAGGCAAAGTTATCGGGCTCGATTTTACTGAAACCATGATTGAAAAAGCCAGAATTAATGCCGATAAATTAGGCTATAATAATATTGAATTTCGATTAGGTGAAATAGAAAACATGCCAATTGGTGGAAATTCAATCGACGTAATTGTGAGTAATTGTGTGATGAATTTGGTTCCCGACAAACAAAAGGCTTTTGCAGAAACCTATAGGGTACTCATGCCGGGAGGGCATTTTAGCATTTCCGATGTAGTACTTAGAGGTAAGTTACCGGCGAGTTTCATAACCGATGCAGAAATGTGGGCAGGTTGTGTGTCAGGAGCCATACAAATTGAAGATTACCTAAAAGTTATTGAAGATGCGGGATTTAAAAACATCAAATTACAAACTGAAAAAAAGATAACTTTACCAGAACAGTTACTTTATGATAATTTTACAAAAGAATTAGTTGAAGAATTTAAACAATCGAATACTGGGATTTATAGCATTACAGTTTATGCAGAGAAAAAAACTGTTGATGCTGAATGCGGTTGTGGTTGTTGCTGCTAATTAACTACCAAATTTATC
Source organism: Bacteroidales bacterium (assembly GCA_963674935.2). Classification (GTDB taxonomy): domain Bacteria; phylum Bacteroidota; class Bacteroidia; order Bacteroidales. Next base: position 535,576 of record CAXXWZ010000007.1, on the reverse strand, counting down.
GTTAACGAACAATATAACTGTTAGAATGATGAAAGTAAAACAAGTTTACCCCGTACTAGGAATGTCATGTGCAGCTTGTGCTTCAAGTGTTGAAAGCATGTTAAAATCACAACAGGGAGTATACGCTGTTAATGTGAATTATGCAAACAGTGAGGTTTATATTGAATTTGATGAGAAATTGGCACACTTAAATGAAATGCAAACCCTGCTCAAAAAAATTGGGTATGAACTTATTATCCAGATGGAAGCATCTGAAAAAATTGTGGAGGAAAAAGTACAGGAAAGGTTATTAAAACTCAGAAAAAAACTGGCACTTGCCATCTTTCTCACCTTGCCTGTTTTTGTTGTCTCTATGTTTATGATGCCGCTTACCCAGGCAGATAAATGGGCTTTGTTGATTTTAAGTACCCCTGTTTTGTTTTACTGCGGCTCGGAATTTTTTATTAATGCATTTAATCAGGCACGGCACAGATCCACAAACATGGACACTCTAGTTGCCCTTGGAACCGGAGTAGCTTTTTTTTACAGTGCAATTGTAACCGTTTTTCCTCATTATTTTTTGAATCACGGTTTACCATCTCATGTTTATTTTGAATCGGCCACCGTTATTATTTCCTTCATTTTATTTGGTAGATTTCTTGAAGAACGTGCAAAAGAACGAGCTTCTTCAGCTATTCATAAACTCATGAATTTGCAACCCAAAAAATTAATTGTTCTTCGAAATAATCAGGAAATACAGATTTCAATTAATGAGGTTCTCATCAATGATATCGTTCTCATTAAACCCGGAGAAAAAATTCCGGTAGATGGCATGGTTGAAAGTGGAGAAAGTTATATTGATGAGAGCATGATTAATGGTGAACCAATAGCGCTGCGCAAAAATAAAGGAAATAAGGTCTATGCAGGAACCATTAATCAAAAAGGCAATTTAAAAATTATAGCCGAAAAAATCGGGAAAGAAACCCTTTTATCACAAATTATTGAAATGGTGAAAGAAGCTCAGCGGGTTAAACCTCCCATTCAAAAACTTGCTGATAAAATTGCCAGTATTTTTGTTCCTATTGTATTGGCAATTGCATTGTTGACTTTCGGACTGTGGTATTTTTTAGGTCCCGAACCAAGCGCAACTTATGCTTTCGTGACTACTGTTGCCGTTTTAATTATTGCCTGTCCTTGCGCTTTGGGATTGGCTACCCCAACAGCTTTAATGGTAGGAATTGGGAAAGGTGCTCAAAATGGAATTCTGATAAAAAATGCAGAAAGCCTTGAAATGGCCTATAAAGCAAAGACACTTTGTGTAGACAAAACAGGGACATTAACTGAAGGAAAACCGAAAGTTAGCGATCAATTTTGGATACAGGATAACCCATTCCTAAAATTAATTTTAATTGAGATGGAGAAGAAATCTGAGCACCCGCTTGCAGGAGCAATTGTCGCTGGAATTAAAACCTCAGATAATAAAGCCATCAAGTTTGAAAATTTCCAAAACCACCCGGGAAATGGCGTAAGTGCAAAAATTGAAGGAATAAATTATTATGTTGGGCGATCAATTTTTATTCAGGAAAATGGAATTCAATTTGATGTTACGATAAAAGCAAAAATAGATCAGTGGCAAAGCGAAGCTAAAACCCTTGTCATATTTTCGGATGAGCAAAAAGTTTTGGCAGTAATTGCGATAACGGATCAACTTAAGCAAGGGACCCCACACGCCATAAAAAAGCTAAAACAAATGGGTATCGAAACCATTATGCTAACCGGTGATAATGAAAATTCGGCCAAGGCCGTTGCGCATTTATCCGAAATTAAAATGTATAAAGCAGGATTATTACCTCAAGATAAAGTTAATTTTATTAAAGACTTGCAAGCCCAAGGAAAAATAGTAGCTATGGCCGGAGATGGGATCAATGATTCTGCTGCATTGGCACAAGCCGACATTGGTATTGCCATGGCTAGTGGGTCAGATATTGCCCTCGAAAGTGCCGGAATTACTTTAATGAAATCAGATTTGAATCATTTAATTGGAGCCATTAAACTCTCTTTTTCCACCGTTAAAACCATCAAACAAAATCTATTCTGGGCATTCTTTTATAATATTATCGCCATCCCCATCGCCGCCGGAATACTTTACCCATTTATTGGATTTTTACTAAACCCCATGATTGCAGGAGCTGCCATGGCATTAAGTTCGGTAACGGTTGTAGCAAATAGCTTAAGGTTAAGAAACCTGAAACTGTGAGTTTTGAAAGATGATTGATAAATTTTAACACCCTAATCTAATAACTTCTAACTCAGGTTTCTTATCTTTGAATACAGTCAAATCAATTATTAAAAAATCAAAAACGAATACCATGGCCAAAAATCTTGCCTCTTACCAAACTGGATTTATAAATGTAACCGATGGGTACGAACTTTATTATGAATTATATGGCAATCCAAACGGTATTCCTGTTTTATTTTTACACGGCGGACCAGGAGCTGGATTTTCGGATAGCGACAAACAATTTTTTGATGAAACTAAATACAATGTAATTTTTTTCGATCAAAGGGGGGCTTCACGAAGCAAGCCATTCGGCTCAATCGAAAATAATACCACTCAGCATTTAGTAGCCGACATTAATCATATTCTGGACACTTTAAGCTTCAAAAAAGTGTTTGTATTTGGTGGTTCGTGGGGAAGTACGCTTGCGCTGGTTTATGCCATTCTTCACCCTAAGCGTGTTCTTGGATTGATTTTAAGAGGAATCTGGCTGGCCAATAAATATGGTTTGGAACATTATATTGGTGGTGGCATTAAAGAATTCTTCCCCGATGTTTGGGATCGATTTAACAAACTTGTTAAAACAGGAGAAAATCCGGTAAGATATTATTTACAGCAAATGTTATCCGACGATCAGGCTGTAAGTGATAAATTTGCTTACGAATGGGCCTATTACGAATCTTCATTTTACACCATCAACAAAATTGAACATATTGAAGACATTGTGGCTTCATTCCCTTACAAATCGTTGGCTATTCTTGAGGCTCATTTTATTGCAAACAACTGTTTTTTAACAGAAGATTTCATCATTCAAAATACCGACAAAATCAAAGACATTAAAACCGCTATTGTACAAGGTCGTTACGATTTTATTTGTCCTCCTATACAAGCTTTTAGGTTGCATGAGCATCTAAACAACTCGAAATTAAACATTGTAAATGCTGGGCATTCCTCGTCTGATGAAGAAATTAAAAAGGCATTGATTAGTGAATTAGAACGAATTACTTCGTGAATGATGGTTACCTTAGAATTTATATTCACCTAAGTTATAACTCTTAATGCTAGACATTTAACTTTTTCTTATCTTTATAAAGAAATCAGAGCCGTTCGGTCTAAGCTGCTGACTAGAGATTTCTAAACCGGAGTATTATCTTTGTTCAAATAGATTAAAACCTTATTTGTATAATGAACCCAGAAGGAAAATTATTTGCGATCAAATTTACACACACCCTTATTTGGATATTTTTTGTGGTTGTTATTTTTTACATTCTGTATTCAGGAATTAGCAATAAAATTAACATCTACACGTGGGTTGCAATTGGTTTAGTTATTGGAGAAGGAATTGTACTTGTCATTTCTCAGATGTACTGCCCACTTACAATAGTAGCTAGACAATACTCAAATTCTAAAAAGGATAATTTTGATATTTTTATACCAAATTGGTTAGCTCGAAATAATAAGCTAATTTTTACAAGCATTTATATTTTTTCCTTAATCATTGTATTATATAGAGTAGTATTCAATTAAGAATTTTTAAATAACCTAAATATTTTGGCAATATAATATTGATGAGCGTATTTTAAATATAAACACTAATTAACAAATTAAAATTATGAAAAAAGCAATTTTTATAGCTGCAGTATTATGCATTGGGCTATCAGTTGGCTGCAAAAAAGAAACCTCATCTGGTAATGATGTAAAATATGAGAAAATCTTAGGATTGGAGTTATACAAATTTGGCAACACAATGATTGTTTATACAGGTGGTTCAAACACATACGACCTCACTTTTACAGATGATGGCACTTACACTAAAAAGAAATGGTCAGATAAAAGTACTGTGAATGGCACTTGGGTTAAATCATCAACAGAAATTACAATGAACGAAAAAAATGGCCCAACTTATACACTTACCGCGAACCCCGAAGGAATTGTTAAAGATGGGATGTCGGTTTATATTAATGGTGAAGCAGGTAGTATTTCAGGACTATTTAATGAGATGATTGGCACAGGCTCCGGCGTGCTAGACATGTGTTATACTGATCAACTGGGAAGATATAAAGTTGAATTACTGGGCGATGTTGCTTCCATAACTATAAATATTAATAATGGCCAATTAAATATTAACAGGAATCTTTTAAGTGGGGGTTTTTTGGAAGATAATGATTATTCATGGACTTGCAATGGAATTGATGTCATCATAACGAAAATTGGTACTTCAGGAGAACCACAAGACATCTCTAAGATAGATGATAAATGGTGGATTGAAGGTATCCCAATTAACCTCTTTTTTATTTCAGATAATTCATACGTTGGTTATATGGTAACAAATATTGATTATTTGGGTGAATAATTTTAATTGGTTTTTCAAATAATTAATTGACAGGCACATTTTTTATGGCGATTTAATTAAATTTCTGATCTATAAACCCTAGTATATTTTACAAGAATTGAGATAAATCTACTTAATTAATCGACCAATGGATTGATCAAGTTTTAATTACTTATCGCTATCAAATTGCTTTTTATTATCTTTGTCGCTTAACCTGATTATATGCACTCTTACGAAAAACTAAATTTCGCCACTGTAATCCCCGACGTGGTTGAAAAATATGCCAATAATGTGGCTCTAGGTTTTGTTGATGAAGAACCAATTAGCTATGCCCAAATGGGTACTAAAATAAAGGCAGTTATATCATTTCTTGAAGCTTTAGAAATAAAGCCGGGAGACAGGGTTATTATTTACAGCCAAAACATGCCCAATTGGGGGATTGCTTATTTTGCACTCCAATGTATGGGAGTGGTTGCAGTTCCTATACTTCCCGATTTTAATACACACGAATTACAAAATGTATTGAATCATTCAGAATCAAAAGCCATTTTTGTTTCTGAAAACCTGGAATATAAACTTAAAGATGTTAAAAGAGATTTTGTTGATGCAGTTATTCGTATCGACAACTTCAAAGTGATTGAAGGAACTAAACAAGAGATTGTTTTTGATGAAAACGCAAAGTGTGAGTCAGATTACCAACCAAAAGAAGATGAATTAGCCATTTTGCTTTATACTTCTGGTACAACAGGTGATTCGAAAGGAGTCATGTTATCCCAAAAGAATGTGATATATAATGCTTTACAGGGCAATGAAATTCAAAAAATTAATGAGCACGAACGATTTCTCTCTGTATTACCTCTATCACATACCTATGAAAATACCCTCGGTTTAATTCTTCCTATTTTAAAAGGAGCAAATGTTACTTATTTACAAAAACCTCCTACGGCAGCAGTTTTAATTCCTGCCATGCAAAAGGTAAAACCACATCTGATGTTGACGGTACCGATGATTATTGAAAAAGTATACCGTAAGAGCGTGCTTCCAAAACTCCAGAATAAAGTAATTACACGCTTTTTACTTAAATATAAACCAAGTCGAAAGCTACTTCATCGAATTGCAGGGAAAAAACTTTACGAAACTTTTGGTGGAAACCTGAAATTTTTCGGAATTGGAGGTGCTAAACTCGACCCTCAAGTAGAGCAATTTTTACGTGATGCTAAATTCCCTTATGCGATAGGCTATGGACTTACAGAAACCGCACCCATACTTGCTGGGTCTAATCCTTCGATGACAAGATTTCAAGCCATCGGACCAAAAGTTGTCGACAGCGAGCTTATTGTTCATAATCCCGATCCGATAACTGGGGAAGGAGAAATCTGGGGCAAAGGACCTAATGTAATGTTGGGCTATTATAAAAATGAAGAAAAAACAAAAGAAGTTCTCACTGAAGATGGATGGTTTAAAACTGGCGATCTTGGAGTGTTTGATAAAGATGGTTGGATTAGCCACAAAGGAAGGCTCAAAAACTTAATCGTTGGAGCTAATGGAGAGAATATTTATCCTGAAGAGGTTGAATCTCTTATTAATAGTTTTAGACATGTTGTAGAGTCGATCGTTATTGAAAAGAAAGGGAAATTGATGGCATTGGTTCATTTTAACAGAGAAGAGTTAGAGCTAAAAATAAATGAACTAAAAAGTGAACTTACAAATAAAGTTGACGAAAAAATAGAAGAAGTTACCAATTTGGTTGACGAGGCCATTGACGAATTAGCTGCAGAACTTCAACAATACATTAACAGTAGAGTTAATAAAGTTTCCAGAATTCAACTCATAATAAGTCATCCCGATCCATTTCAAAAAACAGCAACACAAAAAATCAAGCGATATTTATATAGCTAGCAAAAAATAACACATAGTATTACTTACACGATCTCAAAACAAAATCGCTAACAATGAGATTAATACTTAAATTAATTTGCACATTCACCATCGCAATGGTGACTTTATTTGTATGCGCTGCTTGTAATTCACATTCTGAACACAACTGCAGTAAACAGTTAGGGGTTATTTCAAATATCGCAGACTATAACAAGTTGATCAGTGAAGACTCATCCAATTTATTAGTTGATTTAGAGTTTTTCATCCCTGGAATTGCACTGGATATTCGATATGCATCGCCCAATAACTTCACACACGAAACCATCTACGAATCAGCCAAAGCTATTGTTCGTCAACCTGTTGCCGAAGCGCTTTTAAAAATTCAAACCGAATTGAAAGAGCAAGGATTGGCAATAAAAATATTTGATGCGTACCGTCCGTATGCTGCAACGGTTAAGTTTTACGAAGTTTATCCCGACACAAACTTCGTTGCTGCACCATGGAATGGATCGGTACATAACCGTGGCTGTGCTGTTGATTTAACGTTAATTCACCTGAATTCAAATATTGAACTTGAAATGCCCACACCATTTGATGATTTTTCAGAGAAAGCATCGCACTCTTATATTGAACTTTCTGATACGGTTTTAAAAAACAGAGCCTTGTTAAGAGAAATTATGGAGAAACATGGTTTTGTTATTTATAATTATGAATGGTGGCATTATAATTTTATTAGATGGCAAGATTTTCAATTGATGGATATCCCATTTCAGGAGTTAGTGAGGCAAAATAATTCTGACTAAATTATAACCAGAATAAACAAAATGACAATGGATTAAATAATTAAGTATATTTGGCTTACTAATTACAAATAATGAAATACAAAACGCTACTATCCCTACTTATAATAATAGTCGTTTATTTCTGTGGATGCAAAGATGAAGAAATAGCGAAAGATAATAATATAGAAAATGACTTATCTAATGCAGACACAATAGTAATTCTTGCTAACCTCAATAAAGCTAATTCATTTACAGCCAACTTCCCAGATTCTGTTAAATTCTATGCTAACGATGCTTTAAAACGCTCTGAAAAAATCAATTATAATCGAGGAATTGATTTAAGCAATTATTTTCTCGGAGTGGCTGAATGGAGTCAAGGCAACTATCATGAATCCATAGCATTCCACAAAAAAGCACTTAACAAAACCAATAGAGAAGGACTTAAAGCCCTCTGTTTGCGAGACATAAGCTTATCTTTAATCTATTTAGACAAACACGAAGAAGCTCGAAGCTATCTTGATCAATCCATTGAAATATTTAAAGAACGAGATGATAAATTCGCTTTAACCTTGGCATATATCAACTATGGTTTAATAGAAAGTAAAAATGAAAACTATTTGCTTGCATTAGCCCATTATCATGAAGCGCTTAAACTTAGCGAAGAAACAAAGAATTTAAAGAATAAATCTCTTATTCTAAACAATCTTGGTGTTATTAATTCTGAGCTTGAAATGAATCCCATATCACTCGAATATTACCAACAGGCTTATGATATTGTAAAAGGATCAGACGATTTAAAACTAAAAGCCCTTTATCTTAATAATATTGCAAACATCCATATTGAATTAAAAAACTATAAGGATGCCCTTCTGCTTATTGACTCAGGATTAATGCTTACCGAAGAATCAGGAGATAAAAGAAGTAAAATATTTTTACTCACAAACAAAGGAAAAGCATTACGAGGTATTAAGCAATTTGATTTAGCTATTCGATTTTATGAGCAGGCCAATAAATTAGCCAATGAAACAGGAGTAAGAGATAACGCGTTAAAAATACAAACTGGCCTTGGAACTACTTATTTTGATATGGGTAATTTTAACAAGGCTATGATCCATCTTAAAACAGCGCTTAACAATGCAGAGCAAGAAAATAACAAAGAAATAATCAAGGAAGCAAGTGAATTAATGGCAAAAATCTACTCTTTAAAATCAGATTTTGAAAACGCCTTTATCTATATGAGGATGAGCAATGAAATGGCCGATAGCCTTTCAAAATCTAAGATAGTAAAGCAGTTTACGCAAATGGAAATGCAATATGATTTTGACAAAGAAAAATATGAAAACGAATTAATTCAACAAAAAACTAATCTTCTAAACAATCAGAAAATTGAGAGACAGCGATTTCTATTATATGTTTTTATCGCGGGATTCTCAATTATTTTATTCTTTGTTATTTTGCTTTACCGAAATTATAGAATCAAACAAAAGCTGAATTTAAAACTTGCAGAAAACTTTGAACAGATCAAAAAACAGAATCGACTTATTGAGAACAAGAACTATGACCTAGAGTTGTTAAATGAAACAAAAGATAAATTATTCTCGTTAATCGCCCATGACCTAACAAGCCCCTTCGACATCATATTAGGGTTCACCGAAATGTTTTCAAGTCAATATGATTCAATTGACGATACCAAGCGTAAGCATTATCTTAAGCAAATCTATCAGTCCTCAAAACAGGCTTTTAATCTTTTAAAAAACTTGCTGTTATGGGCGCGTTCGCAAAAAGGAAATATCGAGATCAGTATGGAAAATGTTAACTTATCTGAATTCGTGAACGAGAGTATCGAACCTTTTTTATTAAGCGCTAATGAGAAAGATATTGAAATTCAAATTAACATCCCAAATAACATCACTGTTAAACTTGATAAATTTACCATGCTAAGTAGTTTTGGTAATTTAATAAATAATGCCATAAAATTTACAAATTATGGTGGTCATATTAACATTTCATCTTCATCCATTTCTCCAAAGCTGGAAATTAAATTTGCTGATGATGGTATTGGAATTGCTTCCAATCGAATCAAAAACTTATTTAAAATAGGGAAAAACCATTCAACACCAGGCACTAATAATGAAAAAGGCACAGGATTAGGACTTATCATTTGTAAAGATTTTATCACAAAAAATGGCGGTGACCTAAAGGTAAAAAGTGAAATTGGAAAAGGAAGTACCTTCAGTGTAATTCTTCCAATATAACATTTTAAATAATTCAGAATACGATCTTATTTACTAATTTAGCCAGTAAATAAGCTCCATCTATTTTATCAGTTATAATCTTTAACTGGTAGATCTGATGAGGATTTTAATTAAGGTTCAACTACGACTATGACTCCGAAAAACTATCACAAAAAACAATTCCAAACCATACGCTTGTTTAGAAAAGTTCACAAAATACTTGCAATTTACCTCTTTATCTTTTTCTTCATTGTTTCAATTTCAGGCTTATTACTAGGTTGGAAGAAGCATAGCGGTGGAATAATTTCTCCAAAATCGTATATAGGAAGCACCACAGATTTAGCAAAATGGTTACCAATAGACAGTTTAAACAAATTGGCTAGCAATATCTTACATGACTCAATATCAGTCAATCTCTCTACCGAACTTGACAGAATTGATATCAGAAAAGAACTCGGTATGGTAAAATTCGTGTATATAAATCACTACTGGGGGATCCAGCTTGATGGTGCAACCGGTGGGCTATTAAACTTGGAAAAACGTCGTTCTGATTTTATCGAAAATGTACATGATGGTACGATATTCGACAAATACCTCGGCACAAACAAAACTTATATAAAATTAATTTATTCAACCCTAATGGGGATTGCCCTTTTAGTGTTAAACATTACAGGGTTTTGGCTGTGGTATGGATCAAAAAAAAATTATAACAAAAAGAATTAGCATTCTGCATCTATGAATATTAATGCTAAATCACACCTTTGGTATTAAATAGATTATCATTTTTGCGAAATAATTTCATATTGTAAGAAAATTACTATTATCTTTGCCGACTAATTTATTTTAACAATTTATATTACAATGAAAAACGGAACAGTAAAATTCTTCAATGAGTCCAAAGGATTTGGATTCATCATCGAAGAAGATTCAAAAGAAGAATTCTTCGTACACGTATCAGGATTAATTAATGAGATCCAAGAAGGTGACGCAGTAAGCTTCGAATTAAAAGAAGGTAAAAAAGGTTTAAATGCAGTTGAAGTAAGAACAGCATAAAAATATTAAGATTTTTTATCACTTAAAAGCCTCCAGATATGTCTGGAGGCTTTTTTTATGGATTAAATTTCCCATAATATTAAAATCAAAAATACCCTTAACATAATTTTGCGTATATTTCTCCTCTTATGAAGTTAAAAGGCAAAGTATTAATCGCAGGTGGATCGGGTTTTATCGGTAGCAAATTGGGGAAACTACTAAAAAACCAAGGCTATCAGGTTGCGATCTTAAGTCGAGATAAACAAAATAAATTAAACTTTGAACAGTTTCAATGGGACATCGATGCTAGATACATTCAGGTTGATGCACTGAACAACGTCGATTACTTAATAAACCTGGCAGGAACCAATATTTCATCGGGAAGATGGACTAAAAAGAAGAAAAAAAACATCTTGGAAAGTCGCATAAAATCCACGGAATTATTATTTGAGAATACTCAAAAACTAAATATAAAACTCAAAGCTTATATCGCAGCATCAGCGGTTGGTTATTACGGAAACCAAACTACAGAAGAAATATACGATGAACAACAAATAGCCGGAACAGATTTCCTTGCTGAGGTCTGTCGAAAGTGGGAAGAAGCTTCCATGAAATTTCAGGAAGCTGGTATTAGAACTACGATACTGAGAACAGGCGTTGTTTTTGACCAAAAAGAAGGAGCTTTCCCTAAAATGACTACCACGCTAAAATACGGCTTTATTGCCGGCTTAGGATCAGGAAAACAATACATACCATGGATACATCTGGAGGATCTTTTAAATATCTATATTGCGGCAATTAAAAATAAAAATATGAATGGAGCTTATAATTCTATAGCACCACATCATATTACTCAAAAAGATTTTGTTCAGGAAATTAAGATGAATTATAAAAAGGTTAAACTCCCACCCTTGCCAGAATTTATCTTAAAAATACTGTTAGGTGAGATGTCATCAATTCTTTTAAATGGCAGCAAGGTTTCTTCACAAAGAATACTTGATACTGGTTTTTGTTTCAAATACGAAACTTTAAATTCTGCACTTAAACAGTTAAAATGAGGCGCAATAATTAAACCGTCGTTTAATTAATACCAAAAAGCCCGACCCAAGTATAATTCTCAGGTCAGGCCATTAATTATATAATAATTCTAAGCGTAATAAGAGCCGCTACTATCATTACCGCCCCCACAATGAGGATGGTAGCAAATATTTTATTACTTGTTTTCTTTATCTTTATCATCGCTAGTATTTTTTAATTTCCAATTTTCAAACATTTCTTCGAGGTCTTTCATAGTAAGACCTATGAGTTGCATTTTTTTGTAAAATTCTGGCAACTCAATTTCAATAAATTGTTGTTTTATCATATCTATTAAAATAGTTTTTGCATTGGGTGAAACAAAATAACCAATTCCTCTTTTATTATAAATTACGCCCGTTTCCTGAAGGTGAGTATAGGCTCGCATAACAGTATTGGGGTTTACTTCAAGCTCAACGGCAAGTTGTCTTACTGATGGAACTTTTTCGTCAGATGTCCACTCATCTTGCAGAATATTATTACCGAAGTAATCTGCAATCTGCATATATATTGCTTGTTTATCTCTAAATTCCATATTAAACCTCCCGTTCTTTTAGTTTAAAATAAGCAGTCACATAAAAACCAACGGTTAATATTAACATCATGAATCGCCAGAAATATCTTACCCCATAACCCATCATTTCAGCATATTCTGTGCGACCGTTAATAGTTATCGTTTCATGTGATATAAACCATTCCTTGTCTTGTAATATATTGCCTAATGATTCCATGGCAACTCCAAAACTCTCAATTGAACCGAAAAGAATCACAATTACCAATAAACCAAATAAAGAATAGGCCCATTGCAGGATATTTCCAGCTAACAATGTTTTAACGATTGGATATTTTTTAAAAGCAGCTGCACCAAGAAAGAAGGCCGAATGAACCAAAAAATAACCCATGATTATTTCAAACATCATTGGAATACTGAATATATCAAAGCCATTAAAAAATACGAAATCAAATCCAAAGGCAGCTACCCATGCCGAATTAAACAACAAACTAAAAATATGATAGAACGCAAAACTTAAAACCATCCAAATGACTGAAGTGGAGATGAGGGGCAAAATAAACTTTTCAAAAGTTGATGCCGGAATGAGAATCTGCCCGATTGATTTTTCAGGAGTATTCATATCCTGAAATGACTTGGCAGCAAACAAAAAGCTTCCTACAACCATCATTACAGGCAATCCAACATAATGAAAAACCGTGAAGAAAGAAGTAAAATCAGTAGCATTTCTATTTGCATAAGCTATAAAAAAGCCAATGATGAATAATAATGCAAAATATCCTAAAATACTCAACATTAACATTTTTTTATGCAGGCTAAACTTAAACCTTGCCAACAATAAAATTCTTTTAAAATCATATACCTGGTTCATAGTTTAGTTTTTTAGGTGTTTAACAATTTCATTTTGCTTACTCAAAACTGCATTAAAAAGCAGTTCAAAATCAATTGGTGATTCATGATCGTCGCTTCGCTCGGTGAGTAAATAATTACCCCCAAAAATTGGCTCACTATAAATTACCTTTACTCCTTCCGGAGCTTTATCATGTACCTTCATAAAACTGAACTTCTTTTCAATATTCTCGATACTTTCCTGAAAAACAATCTTACCTGATTCGATAATTAAGAGTGGATCAATCAAGTTTTCCAAGTCTCGTACTTGATGAGTCGAAATAATAAAAGTCCGATCTTCATTAGCAGTTGAAGCGATAATCTTTCGAAATTTACTTTTTGAAGGAATATCTAAACCATTGGTCGGTTCATCCATAAAAACAACTGAACAGTTGGTGGCAATTGAAAATGAAACAATAAACTTCTTTTTCTGTCCGTGCGAAAGCTTATTTAATTTTTTACCTCTGGTCACTTCAAATTCTGTAATCAACTCTTCAAAAAGTTTGTGGTCGAATTTTGGATAGAATGGTGAAACATTGGCAATATAGGTTTCCAATGTAAAATCAGGTAAATAAAATTCTTCAGGTATTAAATAAATATCCTGAAGCATATTGGGATTTCGTTTTGAAACATCTTCCCCATTTATTTCTAATTCACCTTTTTGTGTATAGAGTAAGCCACACATTAGTTTTAAAAGTGTAGATTTACCAGCCCCGTTTTTTCCCAAAAGGCCATAAATGCTTCCTTTTGCAATATCCAATTCCAGCTTATCGAATAGTAAGCTGCTTTTAGGATAGCCAAAATCAAGATTTTTAATTGTCAACATATTTATTGTATTAGTGTATTACTTTATTAGTACACTGCAAATGTATATCCTGATTTTAAAAAATCCAAATTTTTTTAAAACTATTTTTGAGTTTTTATTCTATATATTCCCAAAACCCTTTATTTGCCGTACATTATCAAATAATAAATTTCTATATCAAGCATTAGTAATTAACAACTTTTCAACATGCACCTATAAACTAAATCAAATGAACTAGATTTACGCCTCATTAAAAAACAATAAAAATGGGCGGATTTTTCGGTACAATTTCAACTTCAGACTGTGTTAGTGATTTATACTACGGAACAGATTATCATTCCCACTTAGGAACGAAAAGAGGTGGACTGGCTGTTGTCAACGATAACATTTTCACCAAAGCCATTCACAGTTTAGAGAATTCATATTTCAGAACAAAATTTGAACCTGAACTACCCAAATTTTTTGGCAACAGTGGAATTGGAGTTATTAGCGATACTGAATCTCAACCCATCGTCATTAATTCGCACCTTGGGAAATTTGCCATTGTAAGTGTGAGTAAGATAGCTAACATTGATGAGTTGACTCAGCGTGCAATTGACCGGAAAGATCATTTTGCTGAAGCAGGAAGTGGGAAGACAAGCCCCAGCGAATTAATTGCTATGTTAATTAATGAGAAGGACAGCATTGAAGAAGGTATTGAAAATGTACAAAATTTAGTCAAAGGGTCTTGCTCACTATTACTTTTAACACAGGATGGCATTTTTGCGGCTCGCGATAAATTAGGCCGCACCCCTATCATCATAGGAAAAAAAGATGGTGCTCATGCTGCTTGCTCAGAATCCAGCTCATTTTTAAATCTTGGTTATGAAATTGACCACTATGTTGGCCCCGGAGAAATCCTTTTCATCACTGCCGAAAAATATGAACAAAAACGTAAGCCCAATAAGGAAATGCAAGTATGTGCATTTTTGTGGGTTTATTACGGATATCCGAGCTCTTATTACGAAGGCATAAATGTCGAAGATGCGCGTTATAGATGCGGCGCTGCCTTGGCTCGAAATGATGACAAAGAAGTTGATTTCGTTTCAGGAGTTCCCGACTCTGGAATTGCACATGCTATTGGCTATTCGAATGAGAAGCAGATTCCATATAAAAGGGCTTATGTTAAATACACTCCTACCTGGCCACGAAGTTTTATGCCTCAAAATCAGGAAATGAGAAATTTGGTTGCAAAAATGAAATTGATTCCAAATACCGCCTTAACTAAAAACCAAAAAATTGCGCTCCTCGATGATTCAATCGTAAGAGGAACCCAGCTGCAAGATAATGTTCAGGTTTTAATGAAAGCTGGTGCTAAAGAAGTTCATGTTCGACCTGCATGCCCAACATTGGTTTATCCATGTGAATTTTTAAATTTTTCAACCTCCCGATCAACGCTGGATCTGGCAGGAAGAAAGGCCATTAAAGAAATTGAAGGTGTAGAAGATGCAAACCTTAAAGAATACGCAGATCCAGATTCACCAAAATGTGCTGCCATGGTCGAAAAAATCAGAGAGAAAATGGATGTAACTTCCTTAAGGTTTCAACGGCTTGATGATTTGGTAAAAGCCATAGGTTTACCCAAAGAAAAACTTTGCACTCATTGTTGGGACGGATCTAGTCATTTCTAATGATTACCTAATAAAAAATATTTTATATCTTGCTCATTAATTGACCTATTTCATGGTTAATAACTAGCGCCTCAAACAGGTGTATATCAACATACAGTATTTATTAATTAAATATTTTTTATGAAACGAGCATATTTAAAAAATCCGCTTAGGGATATAAATCTGATATGCGCGTTCCATCCAACTCATTTAATAAAACCAATTCTCAGATGAAAACACTAATTAAATTCAGTATTTTATTACTGGTGCTCAACACCTATGTATATGGTCAGGGTACCCAATTGTTAAGAGAACCAACAATTTCTTCAGAAAGTATCGTTTTTGTTTATGCAAATGATCTTTGGAAAGTTGATCGAAATGGAGGTGAAGCCATGCGTTTAACAACCAATGAAGGTGCAGAATCCAATCCTCATTTCTCCCCCGATGAAAAATGGATTGCATTCACTGCTCAATATGGTGGAAACACGGATGTTTATGTTATTCCTAACGAAGGAGGTTCACCCATTCGCCTCACATGGCATCCTGGTGCTGATATTGTTCAGGGCTGGACTCCCGAAGGTGAAGTGATGTTCCGATCTTCAAGAGAAAGCAAGCCAACCTTAACCAATAAATTTTACAAAATCGGACTAAAAGGAGGTTTACCAAAAGCAATAGACATTCCTCGGGCAGCCTATGGAGAAATTTCTCCTGATGGCAAATACATTGCTTACACCCCTATTACAGGATGGGATCCGGAATGGAGAAACTATCGTGGTGGTCAGGCAATGCCTATTTGGATTGTTGATATGGCAACCAAAGATTTGATGCGTACCCCTCAACCAACCCAAGAACGTCATTTAGATCCTGTTTGGTTTCAAAACAAAGTTTATTATTTGTCAGAAAGAGATTATGCAAGTAATATCTGGTCGTTCGATCCAGCAACAAAAGCAGAGGCACAAATCACACATCACATGAAATTTGATGTAAAAAGTTTGGATGCTTGCAAGGATGCGATAGTATACGAACAAGGTGGTTATCTGCATTTAATTACCAACAATTCAACTGAAGCGAAGCAACTCAATATTGAAGTTAAAGGTGACATGAATTTCGCCATTACGCGTTGGGAAAATGTTCCATCTTCAGGATTAACGAATGCCAATATTTCTCCAAATGGCAAGCGAGCTATTTTTGAGCATAGAGGTGAAATTTTTACTATTCCTAAAGAAGACGGAAGTTGGAGGAATTTAACCAATACTTCCGGAGTAGCCGATCGTTCGCCAATCTGGTCTCCCAAAGGTGACCAGGTTGCCTGGTTCTCTGATGCAAGCGGAGAATACCAAATGATAATTGCTGATCAATTTGGAAATAACGCACGACAAATTAAGCTCCCAAACCCAACTTTTTATTTTGTGCCCGATTGGTCGCCTGATGGAAAGTATATTGCTTATACCGACACAGATTATAATATTTGGATTTTAGATATAAAAAGTGGGAAAGCTAAAAAAGCAGACACCGATCGATTCGCACATCCCAACAGAGCTATGAATCCGGTTTGGTCGCCAGATAGCAAATGGATTGTTTATGCCCGTCAACTGGAAAATAGCTTTAAAGCAGCTTTTGTTTACAATATTGAAACAGAACAAAGACTTCAACTCACAGACGGCATGGCTGACGTTGTAACGCCGGTTTGGGATAAAAGTGGTAAATATTTATATTTCTTATCCAGCACCAATTATGGCTTACAAACGGGTTGGCTCGATATGAGTTCGTATGATCCAAGTGCAACATACAATTTATATTGCATGATTTTGGATGAGGGTGTTGCCTCACCACTGCTTGCTAAAAGTGATGATGAAGAAGCAGCTAAGGAAGATGAAGATGGGCCAAAAGCCGAAGGTTCTAAAAAATCTAAAAACGATAAAAAAGTAGAAAAACCTGAAGCTGATAAAAAATCAAAGGATGTAAAAATAAGTACCACAAACTTGGCAAAGAGAATTATCGCATTAAACATGCCTGCCAGAAATTATCCGGCGTTAGTGGCAGGTCCAGAGAATTCTGTTTTTGTTTTGGAAGGTATAGCAAATGAACGTGGTCTTACCATGCACAAATACGATCTTAAAAAAAATGAAGCTACTGAATTTCTTACAGGAATATCATCGGTTACAAGTTCAGTTGATGGAAACCATCTATTGTATCGTTCAGGACAATCATGGAGCATTGTCGATACCAAAAGCAAACCTAAAAAAGGTGATGGAGCTTTAAAACTTAATCTCAAAATAAAAATTGATCCTCAAGCCGAATACCGACAAATTTTCAAAGAAGGATGGCGTTATATGCGTGATTTCCTTTATGTTGAAAATGTGCATGGTGCTCCTTGGGATGATATTTTTGATTGGTATTCACCATGGATTGACCATGTGCGACATCGTACTGATTTAAACTATGTGGTAGATATCATAAGTGGTGAAGTAGCAATTGGTCACTCCTATGTTTCAGGTGGTGATATGCCTGATTTAAATTTTGTTCCGGTTGGTTTACTAGGATGTGATCTAGTTGAAGAAAACGGCTATTATAAAATCGCTAAAATTTACACAGCTGAAAGTTGGAATCCAGGACTCGTTGCGCCACTTGACATCCCTGGAATTGAAGTTAAAGAAGGTGACTATTTACTAGCCGTAAATGGAACGACTTTGAAAGCACCAACTAATCCTTACAGTTTATTTGAACAAACCGCGGGTATACAAACAAAAATTAGTGTGAATGCTACAACCGACATCAGCACAGCTAAAGAAATAACTGTCGAGCCAATTAGCAGGGATGGAGGTTTACGTAGCATCGAATGGATAGAAAGCAACCGAAGGAAAGTTGATGAACTTTCAGGTGGCAAATTGGCTTATGTTTACGTACCAAATACAAGCAATCCGGGCTTCACCTCTTTCAACCGTTATTATTTTGCACAGCAAGATAAAAAAGGTGCAATCATCGATGAAAGAAACAATGGTGGAGGTTCGGCAGCAGATTATATGATGGACATTATGTTAAGACCACTTTATGGATATTTTAATAGTGCTGCTAACGACAGAAGACCTTGGACTACTCCGATGGCTGGAATCTGGGGTCCTAAAGTTATGATCATCAACGAAAGAGCAGGCTCAGGTGGTGACTTATTTCCTTACATGTTTAAAAAGGCCAAATTGGGTAAAATGGTAGGAACCCGAACCTGGGGTGGATTAGTTGGAACCTGGGATACACCAGCGTTTATCGATGGAGGAAGAATGGTTGCACCAAGAGGCGGCTTTTATGATACAGATGGTAACTGGGCCGTTGAAGGTGTAGGAGTTGCTCCGGATATTGAAGTCATTCAAGAACCTAAATTATTACTTCAAGGAATTGATCCACAATTGGTAAAAGCTGTTGAAACGGCAATGGAATTATTGAAAGATAATGAGTTCCAACTTAAACCGGAACCTGCAGCACCAATCCGTTCGTTAAGACCAAAAGGATTTAAAAAGTAGTACCTCGAATTTTACATCAAAGGTCAAATATCATAGGTCACATTGAGCTCCGTCGAAATGTGGCCTTTTTTTATCCCTTTTGCATGGTTAATAAACATTGACTTAAAACACCTTCGGAAATTCATTATATTTATGCTGATTTGTTCAACTTCAAAAGTTTTTAATATGAGCCAAAAAAACATTATTTCAGTTACTTTTATCCTCTCGTTCATTATTCTTTTAACATCTTGCGGCACTGAAAGCCAAACAAACAAAAACGATTTAAGTCCAAAGCTTCAGGCTTATTCCCTTTTCGGTGATTCACTTTTTTCGGCAGTCCCGGGAGAAAAGACAATCAAAAAATATGAATTGGCAAAATCAATTTATAATGCTGATAAAAATAATGCGGACAATTTGGTTTGGTTTGGCAGGTGGACAGCCTATACAGGGAATTATAAAGAGGCGATTAAAATTTACACAAAGGGAATTGAACAATTCCCAGATGATGCAAGATTTTACAGACACAGAGCTCATCGCTATATTAGCATCCGAAAATTTGATTTAGCAATTAACGATTTAGAACTGGCCTCAAAATTAATTGAGGGCAAGGAAGATATTGTTGAACCTGATGGCATGCCCAATGCCATGAATATGCCCATCAGTTCATTGCAATCAAACATAAGGTATCATTTGGGCTTAGCTTATTATCTGAATAACCAATTGGATGAAGCATTTGAGGTATACAAAAAGGATGTAGAACTGGCTACAAATGATGATAAGATTGTTTCTAGTAGTCATTGGTTGTATATGATTTCCAGACTACTCAATAATGATGAGATGGCAAAAAAAACCTTAGAACCTATTTCAAGAGACATGAACATCATTGAAAATTTTGATTATCATCAACTACTGTTATTGTACAAAGGTGAATTAATCGACACTGATTTATTAGGTGAAGATTATAACAGTAATGTTGCAGATGGCATGGCTTATGGAATTGCAAATTACTACTACTACAATGGTGAAACAGAAAAAGCTAAAGCCATGCTCCAAAAAACCTTAAGTGGCAAACAGTGGGCTTCTTTTGGTTTTATTGCGGCGGAGGCTGATTACTTAAAAAATTTCTGTAAATAATCTAAAAGTTTCATATTTGGATGAATCTCTTTTAATGTTTACTTTTATAATCTCCCTCGGTCTAAAATATAGTTTAGACTTATTTCATATGTTTTTATTTACGATGAAAATTTCTTATTTACACAAATAAAAAAAACCGTGGTTAATTTCTTCCAAGACATACAATTTAAAACTAAACAGTAATTAAATTAATGAAAGGGGAATTATTATGAAACTAGAAACAATTAAAGCAGCAATTTCAGAATGGTATGACCTAAATGATTTTGTAGATGAAACACAAACCTTATTAAATCAGGGTGTTATATTTAAAATTGACCCAAAAGTAAAAGACGTTATTCTTGGCACAACAGAAAATTTAGACGTTTATATTCATGCTTATCCTGCAATTGTTGAGGGTAAATTAAAGTTCATTCTCATCAATTCTGAAATGGATAAACTTGAAAAATTTGAAGATGAGAAAAATCCGATAACCCGATACATTTATATAGCAGATGTGATGGGAATGGATAGCCAACTTGCGGCTGAATTCTTAAAACTAAAATCCCTGGGTGCAGCTGAAGATAAAATCAGCCCGGAAGAGGCAAAAGAAAGAATTTTAAGATGGTCGTTAATAAAAGATGAATGGATCGTAAATCAAATAAATAATACAGAGGGCGTATTTGAAGTTTTTGTAATTCCTGATATTGATCTAAAAAAGGATTCTGATATTTACGCTTTCCTAGCTTTAACAGATAAAAACACAGCCGATTTAATTATCATGGATAAAAATAAACAAACGAATGAACTTAAAGTTATAAATCCAGATGATGAAGGTTTATATGATGTTGTGGTTCCATGTCCTCCATTTGGAGATGGAGATGATGTTACAAGTAGTACAAAAGTTACAAATGGGAAAACCGACAGACAGAATTTTTTCTTATTAAATTATTGCACTGAGCAATTAAACCGCCTAAATTGAAACAATGCCTCTTAAACAAATACTGGTTTATATTTCTTATGCCTCGCCTCTTTTACTTATGATGGGTTCGTTATTAGCAGCCTATCATTATAAGTGGTTAAGTAAACGATTTAAAGTGATTGGAATATATATATTTATCGCTTTGGTGATAGATATTATTTCCCGGAAATGGGGATTTTTTACAGACAGCAAAAATAATCTTTTCATTATTCCTGTTTTTGGATTTATTGAGCTTGCTTTTTTTTCACTTTTATTCTACAAACACATTCTCAAAAGCAAGAGTAAAATCCTTAAAACATATATATACACAGCACTCTCTTTAGTTTTAATCGACATATTTTTTAATGACTATCAAGAGATAGAAAGATTTCAATCCTACGGAAGACTATTAGCTAATTTGAGCATTATCTTTTATTGCCTTCTCAGTATTTGGAACTCAATTAAAGGCAATATTGATAGCGACAAAGAAGCAATTATATTAAGTTTTGGTGCTTTGTTATACTTCTCTATCAACCTGCTGGTTTATTTACCGTTAAATTTTTTAATAAACGGAAGTCCTGACATAATCTTTTACTTCTGGACAATTAACCTGCTGCTAACAATTTTATTTTACGCGCTCTTAATTTACCTAATATGGCAGAATGGCAAGACCCGCAAACATTTGCGATTGGCTTAACTATTATTTTTATTCTTGTTACAGCACTAATAATTTCTATCATTATTTTTACCAAAGGATATATTAAAAGAATTAAGCAAGAACAAACCAAGTTAACCGAAATAAAAATTAAGTACCAAAAAAATCTGCTTAAGGATAGTGTTTTAGTACAAGAACGAGAACGTAATCGAATTGCAGCAGACTTGCATGATAATTTAATTTCCAAGCTTCATATTTTAAAACTTAGTCATCATGCTAAAAAGCCCGCATCCCAAATTGACGAAATGTTGACTAATTCAATTGAAATTGCAAGAAGAATATCACATGATTTAAGTCCTCCATTAATTGAGGAAACTAGTTTAATTGAGTTAATTTACGAGATTACAAATTCGATTCAGGGAAGCATCAACATCGTCTTTTCTAAAAACAATATTACCGATTTTGAAATACCAGTTGAGTTCAAACTGCAAATTTTAAGAATCATACAAGAAGTCATTCAAAATATTTTAAAACATGCGAAAGCAACAAAAATTGATATCAACTTACGGATCACAAAAAAAAACTTAGCCATCTCTGTTCAGGATGATGGCATTGGTTTTGATACCTCAAAAAGAGCAAAAGGATTAGGAACTAAAAACATCGAATTAAGAACACAATTACTTAAAGGTACGTACCGCTTTAAATCAGAAATAAATAAAGGAACACTTTTTCTTTTGTTTATAAATGATTTCTATAAAAAAATAACTAATGACTAAAATTAACTTAGCAATTGTAGATGATGAGGGCTTAATCGTTGAATTACTAAATAACTTCTTCGCTAAAACCAATAATATAGCAGTTATTCTTACCGCCAATAGTGGAGAAGAGTTTTTAGAAAAACTTAAGAAAAAAGACCCTCTTCCAGATGTGGTATTGCTTGATCTTAGGATGAAGCAGATGAATGGAATTGAAACACTAAATGTCCTGAAACAAGATTTTCCTTCAATTAAAACAATCATTATGTCGTCATATTACAAAAAAAAATCTGATGGGGTATATGTTAAAACTGGGAGTTAATGCCTTTATACCTAAAGGAGTTTCACCAGAGGAGTTGTTAGAAATTATAGAGGACGTAACCAAAAAAGATTATTTTTTTATGAATGATCAGATTGATGAATTAAGGAAACAATTGTCGTCAAAAATACCTAAACCCAAATTGATTGAAGAAGATCAATTATCTGTTAGAGAAAAAGAAGTGCTCTCCCTTATATGTCAACAAAAAACTGCCCAGGAAATTTCTGAAATATTATTTTTATCAAAACGAACTATTGAAGGGCACAGAACTAATTTATTATTAAAAACCGGCGCAAAAAATACAGCAGGGCTGGTTATTTATGCAATACAAAACAAAATAGTAGACCCAACAGAGCAAATCATGTAAAAGATGTTCTTATTAGTATAACAGCAAACCAATATTTCTCTTCCATTTATTTACAAAATACATCTCAAGGAATGTTTGCCTTTAATTAAATTATTCACATTTGAAGATCAACTAGTATTTACACCTGTTTTTAAAAACAGGTATTTCCCACCTGAAAACTAGCTTGTATCATTCTTATTTTAGATGCAACTTAATTAACTATTGGTATGGCAAGCATACAAAAAATGAACAAACCTAGGAACATCTTTAACGTTCCTGTTTCACTTCACACACCTTCTGACAGTATACAGAATTTAATATCACCTATAGAAAAAGGAATTATTTCTAATGGCCATGCAGAAGTGATAACTGAACTAAACCATACTCAAAATAAACTTGAGTATTTTTTTGAAATTAGCTCCATTGATAAAGAAATTTTTACAAAATGGAGGTTACAACTCATTAAAATATTAGGTAAAAGGCTGGTTAATAACATTGAATCAATAATGGTTTTAGATTCACCATTAAAAAAATATCATGTCTTAATTGAACATATGCCAACTTATGTGCTTTACATCATCGAATATGCTTTAAAAAAGAATATTAATATTGCAAAATTTCCAAACTACGCCCAAATTCCTTTTAACACAGCAAATTCTTCAAACTGTCTATGCAATCAAATATTTGAAAGTATTTACAATTTGGAATCGAATATAATTCAACATTCTGTTAAACTTGTTGCTACAAAAAACCGTCTATTATCAAAAGTTTATATTCCCGTTACCATACTAGAATTTCAGGATGGTAAAATTGTTTCTTTTACTGGATACAATGGGCCATTTACCATAACATCAAGCTTTCAAAATTCATCACTATTGCAATATGAATGTAATACGATGAGTTAAATTTTAAACTAGCTAATAACCTAAAACACAAAAAGATGACAACAGACCATTTAATACCAGGAGGATACACTCCATTTCGAAAATTAACAGATAAAGAAAAAGTACTTTTCAAAACTGTACTAGATCCTTTAGTAGGCGTGGATTATGAAGCCGTAGCAGTTGCAACACAAGTTGTTGCAGGAGTAAACCTTAAATTTTTCTGTAACGCTTCAGTGGTTAAGCCAGACTCACCTTACTATGCGGCGATGATTACTATTTTCCAACCCTTACCTAAGCAGGGCGATGCTCATATTACAGGTATATGTAAAATCAATTGCTAAACATTCAATAATTAATATTATCCGCACCAAATTAGATAATACAAATCTACAGATGGACTCACAAGGAAAATCCTTAAAAGATTATGGTGCTCCGATGGTTGATATTAATTAAAGAATAACTAATCAGTTCATATTTATTCGGCTGTATTTTCTTATGGCCGAATATTTTTTGTGCCCCAATTAAATTTGTGCCCCAATTAAATGATACTTTTATCCTCCTTTAAAAAAAGGTTTAATCATTTTTCAATGCGTAAAACAATCAAGACATTTTTAAACTGGAGTTCTGGTAAAGATGCAGCCATGGCACTTTATTACTTGCAAAAAAATCCAGATTTTCAGGTCGACCATTTGCTCACTTCTGTCAATGGTCATTTCGATAGGGTTTCAATGCACGGTGTTAGACGCTCCCTTTTAAAAAAGCAAATTGAAGCCATCGGTCTTCCTCATACTATCATTGAACTACCAGAAGAACCAGGCATGGCAGAATATGAAAGCATCATGGGCGAGCAATTAAAAATACTGCAAGCCGAGGGATTTACCTGTTCTGCTTTTGGCGATATTTTCCTCGAAGATTTGAGAAACTACCGTGAAAATAAATTGAAAGAAATTAATATGCAAGCTGCTTTCCCTTTATGGAATAAGAACACTAAAATGCTTTTAAATGATTTTTTGAATCATGGGTTTAAGGCCATTGTGGTTTGTATTAATGCCGATTTAATGGATGCTTCATTTGTTGGAAGAATAATCGACAAAGATTTTATAAAAGACCTACCAGGCAATGTTGATCCTTGTGGAGAAAATGGTGAATTCCATACCTTCTGTTTTGATGGCCCAGTCTTTAAACATCCCATAGATTTTACAATTGGCGAAAAAATATTTAAGGAATATAAGGCACCTAAAGAAGATGCAGCCAAGAACACCAACAATATGGGATTTTGGTTTTGTGATTTGATTCCGGAATCGGATTTTAATCAAATACTTAAATTAAATACTTAGCAGAAATATTGGCTTTTCTTTAGAAAGAGATTTAGTAAATTTGTAATAGTTAACAATAAAATTAAGCCTAATGAAAACTTCCAAAAACTCAGTTGTTGTTGAACAAACTTATAAAACTTCACTCCTTAAAGTATGGAACGCCATTACCAATGTCGATGAAATGACGCTTTGGTTTTTTGATAATATTCCGGAATTTAAGCCTAAAGTAGGATTTAAAACTCAGTTCCTGATTCAATCCGAGAACCGGAAATTCACCCACCTTTGGGAAGTAACTGAGGTAATTTCCAATCAAAAAATAACATATAACTGGAAGTATGCAGAATATCCGGGAAATGCTTTTGTGACTTTTGAACTTTTTGAAGAAAAAGAGCGAGTCAGACTAAAAGTCACCATGCTCGTTACTGAAGATTTTCCGGATGAGGTTCCAGAATTTTCTTGGGATAGCTGCATTCAAGGCTGGCGATTTTTTATTGTAGAGCGACTTAAAATCTATTTACACCGCAGGCATTAAACCTGTGTGTACTTTTTGTACTTCAAATTCGCTTGTTCGGACAATCCATTTTCTTTATTTTTACATTTCACTTAAGTAATTCGAGTTATGCTTCTACTTCTTTCTCCGGCTAAATCATTTGATTTCGATTCACCTCCAAAAACTAAAACCTTCACAAAACCTATTTTTAATGAGGATTCAACCCGATTGATAAAAAAGATGAGCACCTTCTCTCCTAAAAAACTGGCTACACTGATGGGCATTAGTCCTGAATTAGCCATGCTTAATGTTGAACGTTACCAAAACTGGTCATCAAATCCTGATAAAAAAAATGCGAAACAAGCCATATTCACGTTTAATGGAGAAGCTTATCGTGGTTTAAATGCCAAAGAAATGGATGAGGCTGATTTGGAATTTGCTCAAAATCACTTACGAATTTTATCAGGTTTATATGGGGTGCTTCGTCCTTTGGATCTAATCCAGGCTCATCGCCTGGAAATGGGAACCAAACTAAAATATTACAGTTACAACAACCTCTATCAGTTTTGGGGCGATAAGATTACGAAACAAATTAACACAGATTTAGTTGATTCGAATACGGTTATAAATTTGGCATCTAATGAGTACTACAAATCGGTAAAACAAGCTAAACTAAAGGCAAAAGTCATTACACCCATATTTAAAGATTCTACCAATGGCGGCTACAAAGTCCTGATGACCTATGCTAAAAATGCCCGAGGTGCAATGGCAAATTATATCATTAAAAATAAAATCATTGAACCTGATTTAATTAAATCATTCAATCAAAACAATTACGTTTACGATCCTGGATTATCAGATGAATTGAACTGGGTTTTTACAAGAGGCTAATAAAATTTGAAACTATGATAAAGAAAATTAATTGGGCTGACGTACCTGAAGAACAGGTTAACCCAAAAATGAAAAGAAAATTGGTGTACGGCGAAAAAGTGATGATCGCAAAAATGAAATTTAAAGATGGATTTTTAGTACCGTTGCATAATCACGAAAATGAGCAAATAACTGAGGTGCAATCAGGCACCATTCGATTTTGGTTTGGAGCAAACAAAGAACAAGAAATTGATATTAACCCGGGCGAAATTATTGTGATTCCGGCAAATCTCCCTCATGAGGCTTTAATGGTTGGTGATGTAGAAGAAACAGATACTTGGGCACCACCACGAAAAGATTGGTTAGACGGCACTGATAATTATTTAAGGAAATAAGATGTATTTAGGAATCAAGGGCAAAAGAGCATTAGTCATGGCTTCGAGCAAAGGCCTGGGCAAAAGTGTTGCATTGCAGCTTGCAAAAGAAGGTGTTGAAGTGATGATTTGCGGAAGAAATGAAGCAAGCCTTATTGAAACTGCAAAGGAAATTACTGAGTTAAGTAAAGCCAAAGTTCATTTTACAGTCGGAGATGTAGCTTCATCTGCTGATCGTGAAAAGATTTTAAATGCCTGCAAAACGAAAATGGGGGCAATCGATATTCTAGTTACCAATTCGGGCGGGCCACCTTTCGGCAACTTCGATGCACATAATGAATTGGCCTGGGAGCAAGCTTACAAACTTCTTTTGGAGAGTGTTGTGGGTATGATCAAAGGTGTGGTACCAAACATGAAAAGAAATAAATGGGGACGCATTGTTACTATCACTTCTCAGGCTGTAAAGCAACCTGTGGATGGATTGATTTTATCAAATTCTATTCGGGCTTCGATAGTCGGCCTTGTAAAAACCCTCTCAAATGAACTTGGATCATATAATATCACAGTCAATAATGTAATGCCGGGTTATACCCAAACCAAACGACTTGAAAACTTAATCGCTGCAAATCCCGATTTAATGAAAGTGACCAAAGAAATTCCGCTAGGCCGAATTGGAAAAACCTGAAGAGTTTGCGAATGCTGTGGCATTTTTAGCCAGCGAACGAGCTAGTTATATTACAGGAGTTTCATTGGCCGTTGATGGAGGTTGGATTAAAGGCATTTAATACAATTTTAAAATAATCACATATTTTAAAAAGTTTAAACAACTTAGCTGTTTTAGTTGAAAAGCTCGCAAATAATCACAAATACCTATTGTTCTAAAACTGTCTAGTTAATTATAACTAAATCATCAAATCTCATCTTTAATTGAGCTCACTAGTTTATAGAATCCTATCTATAAATTGTTAAATTTGGATAAGTATTAACCAAATTTAATATTATGTTGCGCATTAAAAATTTTATTTTATGCAGTCTTTTTCTGATTGCAACAGTTCCTATACTAGCCCAGGAAAATCCACTTTGGCTCAGATATCCAGCCATCTCGCCAGATGGCCAAACCATACTTTTTAATTATCAGGGAGATATTTTTAAAGTATCAGCAAAGGGTGGGATAGCAGTTCCGATAACCATAAGCGACTCCTACGAATACAATGCGGTTTGGAGCCGCGATGGCAAAAAAATTGCCTTTGCATCCGATCGTTTTGGTAATTTTGATGTTTTTGTGATGCCAATCGAAGGTGGAGAGGCAAAACGATTGACCTTTCATTCAAGTAATGAAGTGCCTAGTTCTTTTACTCCGGATAATCAAAATATAATTTTTGATGGCCTGCGACAAGATTTACACACCAATGTGCAGTTTCCTACTGGTACTTTAACTGAGCTTTATAGTGTACCTGTTAACGGAGGGCGAGTTTCACAAATTTTAACCTCACCAGCGCTTGATGCAACATTTAGCCCTGATGGGAAAAAACTAATTTTTCATGATCGAAAAGGTTATGAAAATATCTGGAGAAAACATCATAAATCTTCAGTAACTCGTGATGTGTGGGCTTATGATTTGAAAGACAAAAAATATATCCAACTCTCAACTTTTGAAGGTGAAGATCGCAATCCTGTTTTCGATAGTAACAATAATGATTTTTACTATTTAACAGAAGAAAGTGGAACTTTTAATGTTCATAAAAGTTCGTTAAACAACCCATCATCTAATACCGCAATTACCAATTTCAAAAAAAAACCCTGTAAGGTTTTTAAGCAAAGCAAATGATAATACGCTTTGTTTTGGCTATGATGGAGAAATTTACACCATGGCTTCGAATGGAGGTTCTCAAAAAGTAAATATTCAAATAGCTTATGACGGCCGCGGAACTTTGGATAAAATTGTACCGGTTAATTCAAATCTAAGCGATGCAAGTCTTTCTCCTAACGGAAAAGAATTTGCTTACACTTTTAGAGGTGAAGTATTTGTTAGCAGCATTGAAGCAGGAACTACAAAACGAATTACAAATACCCCATGGCAGGAACGAAGTGTTAGTTTCAGTCCTGATGGTAAATCATTGGTTTATGCAGCCGAGGTTGAAAATAGCTGGAATATTTATACCACTTTCTATTGTAAGGGATGAGGAGCCCTATTTTTATATGTCAACCCTATTAAAACAAGAAACTATAATTGCAAGCCCCAAGGAAGAGTTTCAACCAGCCTATTCACCGGATGGTAAAGAAATTGCTTATTTGGAGGATCGAACCACTTTAAAAGTGATCAATCTGTCCAGCAAAAAAACAAGAACAATCATGGGTGCCGAACACAATTATTCTTATGCTGATGGGGATCAATGGTATCAATGGTCGCCCGACAGTAAGTGGTTCCTTGTTGAATTTGGACAACCAGAAGCTGTAATGAGTGGAGAAGTTGGATTGGTAGATGCAGCCGGAAGCGGGAAAATTATCAACCTGACTCAAAGTGGATACAGCGATGGTGCGCCAAAATGGGCCATGGATGGTAAAATGATGATTTGGGAATCTACTCGTGAAGGAACCAAATCAGAAAATGATCGAATTGCTTTTGGAGACGTTTATGGAATGTTTTTCACACAAGAAGGCTTCGACAGATTTAATTTATCGAAAGAAGAATTAGCCTTAGTTGATGAAATAGAGAAGAAGGATAAAGAAGATAAAAAGGATGATGAAAAAGCAGAAGCTGATAAAAAAGATAAAAAATCTAAGACGGCTGAAAAAGATGAAAAGAAAACTGAAGATTTAAAAATCGATTGGGAAAATTTACGAGACAGAAAACAAAAACTAACAGTAAATACCTCAAGTATTGGAGACTATGTACTCTCAAAAGATGGAGATAAACTATTTTATTTCACCAGATTTGAAGGTAGAAATGATCTATGGGTAACTGATTTACAAAGCAAAAGAAACCAAATTGTTTACTAAAATTGGAGCGAATAGAACCGGCATGGAACTTTCGAAGGATGGTAAATTTTTATTGGTGATGGCTGACGGGAAAGCGAGAAAAATAAATACTTCGGACGGAAAATCAAAATCTATTCAAACCAAAGGTGAAATGCTTTTACAACAAGCCGATGAACGTGCATACATTTTCGATCATAGCTGGCGTCAGGTGCGAGAGAAATTTTATGTAAAAGATTTGCAAGGAGTTGACTGGGATTATTATTATACGCAATACAAAAAATTCTTACCCTACATCAATAACGGTTATGATTTTGCAGAGTTGCTCAGTGAAATGCTTGGTGAGTTAAACGCATCGCATACCGGTGGTAGCTACAGGTTTAGGGCACAGAATGCAGACGAAACTGCCTCTTTAGGTTTATTGTACGATTATGCGCATACCGGAAATGGTTTAAAGGTTGCTGAAGTTATTAAAGGCGGACCGCTCAATAAAGCAAAATCAAAAATTAAAGCAAATGACATTATCGAAAAAATTGATGGAATTGCCTTAACACCTTCAATCGATTTTTATCAACTCTTGAATAGAAAAGCAGGCGATAACATACTGTTATCAATGTTTAACCCAAATACGAATACCCGCTGGGAAGAAGTTGTTAAACCCATCTCAGCAGGTTTTGAAAACCAACTGCTTTATTTAAGATGGGTTGAAACCCGACGAGCAGAAGTTGAAAAATTATCAGGAGGGAAATTGGGCTATGTGCATGTTCGTGGAATGAACGATGCAAGCATGAGAACTGTTTTTGAAGATGCACTTGGAAAACACCTATCGGCAGATGCATTAATCGTTGACACAAGATTTAATGGAGGAGGAAACCTACACGACCAACTTTCAGACTTTTTAACCGGAAAAAAATACATGGAAATAATTCCTCACGGACAATATGTTGGACATCAACCAGGAAACAGATGGATTAAACCTTCAATCGTTATCATGGGAGAAAGTAATTATTCTGACGCTCACCTTTTTCCTGTGGCTTATAAAATTAAAGGAGGTGGAAAAACGCTCGGCATGCCGGTACCCGGAACAGGTACCTTTGTTTGGTGGGAAAACCAAATTGACCCAACCATTACTTTCGGAATTCCGATGGGTGGATGGAGACCTTTGAATGAACCATTCCTAGAGAATCACCAGATGGAACCAGACATCATGGTACGAAATGAAGCAGGGATCATGGCCATTGGCCGCGACCAACAAATTGAAGAAGCGGTTAAAGAATTGATGAAAAAATAATTTTAATACACATTTTCCGAATTAACAAATAAAGAATGTACCCAAACTTTGAATGTTCAAGCTGGGTGCATTCTTTTTATATTTGTGCTTTTATTCATTTCATTTTAAGACATTGACAAAGCAAGTCCGAAACAAACAAAAAACTTTAGGTTACTTATTTGCCCTCTTGGCTACAGCATTCTGGTCGGGTAATTTTATTGTTGCCCGAGATTTGTCAGGTAGTATTCCTCCGGTAAGTATTGCGTTTTGGCGTTGGACAGTAGCTCTGATTGTAATCACTCCTTTCGCGATCAGGTCATTAATCAGAGATTGGCAAACAGTCAAAAAAAATATTCCATATTTACTAATCACATCCATCTTAGGGATTACAATTTTTAATACTTTAATCTATATTGCAGGTCATTCCACAACAGCAACAAACCTCTCCTTAATAGCCATTACCTTCCCCATTTTTATACTCATTTTATCACGTATTTTTTATAACGAAAAAATATCACTTAAAAAAGTAATTGGTATTTGTATTGTAGCCATGGGTGTGGTTTTAATCATCACTAAAGGATCTTTGACGATCCTCTTAAATCTAACATTCTCAATTGGTGATATCTGGATGTTAGTGGCTTCAATCATTTTCGCGACCTACAGTATTTTACTTAAACGAAGACCCAAGGAAATAAGTATCTGGGCTTTTCAAATTTCTACTTTTTTTCTCGGCCTTGTTAGTCTGTTTCCTTTTTATATGATGGAATATATTAGTGCCCCAGCATTTAGTTTTGATACAAAATCATTCATCTCCATTTTGTATATCGGCGTGTTTTCATCACTCACATCATTTGTTTTATGGAATAATGCAATCGAAAAAATTGGGCCCACGAAAGCTGGATTAATTTATTATACTTTGCCTATTTTTAGTGGCCTTTTGGCTTTTTTAATTCTGAAGGAAGAAATTGGAATTATCCATTTCATCAGTGCACTCATGATTATTTCAGGAATACTCATAGCAAATTATGAAAGTCGAAAAAAAACGCATTGAATTAATCTCCTTTTAGTAAGAATTCCGGATTAAGTAAATTATCAGGTTTCTCATCTTTAAACCAGTTACCCCCGAGATAATCATCATGTTTAATCACCGGATTTGTTTTCCAACACTCAAGATGAAGCATTGAATTTTTACCATGCTTTAATTTTTGCACATAAACCGGATCTTTCTCGGTTACTTTGTTGCCATCTAATACCTGACCAACATGCGCAACAATCTCACCCTCTTTAATAGTGTCTCCAACCTTAACTTGCGGTTGTTCAATTTCTCCATACTTGATAAAAAAACCATCAGCCTCAACAACTACCTGATAAGTTATATTCCAGTAATGGATAAAATCGGGATGAGTCATCACTTCAATCGCAACAACTTTTCCATCAGTTATGGCATAAATTTCATCGTTTTTTTCTGCGTATAAATCAATTCCACAGTGATGACGATCTCCCCTGTCTTCCCAAAAAGAACCCTGCCCGGAGACAGGGATTTCTTTTACATTTTTTAAAGGCTTAAACATTATTACTATTCAATGATCGTGTTAAACAATAATTTAAAAGTACCATCCATTTGATTTCGATGCTGCACCCTAAAACCTATTAAAACAACTTTTCCTTTTCCATAAGTTGTAACAATCATCCCTGGCTTTTTGGCAATATTATCTTCTCCAATTAGCCAACCACTTTTCAATAAATCTTTATCCTGATAACGCACAATTGTTTTATAATCTGCGTTGGTTCTGCTCGGTACAATTTCAAAAGCCGGACTGTAATTAAACATAACCAAACCTTCATCTGGCATTCCATAAGCCAAAGGATCAGTATTATCAAATTTAACTTTTACAGTTGATCCGGGGCAGAAAAATTCTTTAGAAGGAATTCCTGATGTGATATTTCTTACTTTCAAATCAAATTCATCGACCACATACTCAAAGGAAGAACCGAGTGCGACCAAAGTTCCACCATTTCTAACAAATTCTTTAAGCATTTTACCACCATCTTTGCCAACTCCACTCTCATATTTTTCAGGATATTTTTCCGGAGTTCTTCGTCCACCTTTGGGATAAACTCCTGTAATTCCTGAAGGTGAATCATTCGGGATTACGATCACATCCCATTTTTTATTTAAATCTCCTTTTCTTACTTCTGTACTCATTAAAGTTTTATAAGGGATGGCAAAATTCTCAAAACACAAACGAGTCCATCCTTCGTCCATATTGCCACCATCATAACGTTGAAATAAACCAACCCGACCACGTTTTACCTGATGATTTTCTGCTGAAGGCTTTTCATTTAAAGCCATAAAGTTTACACCGGTTTCGTTAGCTACATCATTCAGAACATCCTCATTAGCTTTATCGATTATAAAATCTCCAGGGCGATTAGTTTTAAATTTTGCATCCATGCGTTTTACTTTTACGCCTTTATCAATCAACAAACTCACCGCTTTAAAAGCATTGTTTTGCCGACCATCCACTATATATCCATTACTACCTATGGCGACTTCAGCTTTTACCTTCTCAGGGAAGTTGACCATTGAAAAATCACCCACAATATTTACTTTTTTATTATCAACTTCGACGCCCATAAATTCGGCCATGGTATGAGTAGCCAGGTCGTAAGGACGAATTGGTGAGTCATCTGCTGCACGAGTCCAGGAATTATCGGCATAATGAGTTTCCATTAGTAAATTTTTGAGCAATCCCATTTTGGGTTGAGCAAGAGAAATAACATAAGAACCCTTTTTGTAACTCATGGCTCCAACCTTAAAATCGGCATTTGCTTTACGAATCTCGATACCAGATTGTAAAAGGATATTTATCATTTTTACTGCCGTTAAATCATCATGCTGCCCCCGAGGAATCACCAATGTTTTAATATCTCCTTCAGCACCACGTTGAGTTTGATTTTTGGCCTTGAGATAAGCTGTTTCCAGCACTGTTTCTTTATTCCGTGCAGCCAAATCAAGTAAAGACCAAGCGGCTGATTTTTGTTGTTCAACGATATCTCTTAAGTGCCACCATCCACCTTGCCAAGGATTAGGAAATGTTGATTGGGCTTCATAATCAGGAAAAGCACGTGTATCAGCTCTTAATTGTTCGGGATGAATATAAATTGGAGTAGCAAGATTAACGCCTGCTGATTCGGTTAACATACCAGCGATATTATGAAAAGGAGTTACCCAGTGCCAGCCAAAATGCCCCCAACCCGAAAACTGAGCCGCGTTCAAAATCCCCTGAAAACCTTCTTCTTCAAGCTTATATGCGATATGAGCACCATACCAGCTAATTTCTCTCCAAACCAAAGGATCCGCATAAGGCCTGATAGGGTCGCAATAAGGAGGTACATAAAACCTTGCACCGTATGATCCCATGTGATGATGATCAATATAAGCCTGAGGTGGCCAATCAACATACATTGCCTTCGCAGTATATCTAGATTCAATGAGATTTAAATAATCTCCATCCCGATTATTATCATGCCCCGTATATTTATGATATAAAAATGGCATGCTTAAACCTTCGTATTCAGTTCCAACTGTTTCATTATACCAATCAGTGATCATAACTTCTCCGTCGGGGTTAAAACATGGAATCATAAAATATAAAACATTATCCAGAATTCGCTTTGTTTCTTTATCATTTCTGGTGAGCATATCATAGGTCAATTCAGGAGCCATTTGGGTTCCACCTACTTCAGAGGCATGCAAACTCATCGATTGAAAAATTACAGCTTTTCCTTCTTCAACAAATTTATCCAACTGGTCTTTTCCTAAATTTTTAGGGTTTGAAATTTTCTTGTTAACCATTTGCAAATGATCAAGGTTTGCAATGTTTTCAGGAGAAGTTATCAATACGATCAAGAATGGATGCCCCTCTGATGAAGGTCCCATATTATAAACTTTAATTCGATCACTCTCACGCTCAACCAAATTAAAATAATCTACTATTTTATCCCAACGAGCTAATTTCCTGTCAGCTCCCATTTGGAACCCAAAGAAATCTTCTGGAGAAGTAATATTTTGACTCAATGAAGGAATTGTAGAAATTAGCATCCCGAAAAGAATCATGCTAATTATTAGAGGCCGAAAGGCAGAGGCTAAAGTTTTCATAATTTTATTATCTTAGGTTTGATTTTCTAGTAAATTTAAAAATTTAAGAGACATAATTCGGGGAATAAGTAAATTATCGACCAATTCTAAAAACATTTCTATAATCATTTCAATACCTTTGTCGGAAATTAACTAGCATATGAAAACTTACACTTTTAAAACCAACCTAAAATGCAGTGGTTGCGTATCGGCCTTAATGCCATTTATGAACGAATTAAAGGGTGTACAAAAATGGGATCTCAATTTAGAGGATGAAAACAAAACATTGAATATTGAAACAGATGATTCGCTGGATGTACAAGAAATAATTAAAACTGTTGCGAAAGCAGGATACACTGCCAAACTATTATAACAAAATTATTTTCTTAATAATTAATAAGATTATAAGTTCTTATGGAGATAAGTGTTTACGGAGTTATTGACATTTTATTGATTCTAATCGGATCAATTGTTTTTATTGTCATGTTATACTTTAGCATTGAATCTTTTAACGAAAAGGAAAACAGGGCAGGAAGGATTTTCGGGTGGATTACAATTCTATTTCCCCTACCCTATTTTTTTGTTGCATTTTATGAATTCCCAAATCATTCTATTTATTCATATTTGCTTATTGCAATTACTATTTTATTTGTCGTCTTACTTTTCATTCCATTAAAAGGATTTAAAAAAATCAAGATTGATTCTCCAAAAAATAAAATTGATGAGAGAGATATTATGTTCTCCAGACGTTTGCTAGAAAAAGGAACAATTAAATATGATGAATATTACAGACGACATCCAGATCATTTAAACCCAGATGAGATTTTCAGGAAAAGTCCAGGTTTGCTCTCAAATGAATCTTCTCATTATGATCCTGTAATGTTCGCAAGTTCTGAAGCCTCCTTTTTTGCAGTAGATCAATTGGCCTCTGGCATTGACGGAAAACCCGTTGGAGAGCCTCAACTATTTAATGAAACTGATATTAGCGAATACATTAAAAAATGGGCCAAAAAGCTGGGTGCCTTAGATGTGGGAATTACTACTCTTGAAAATTATCACATATATTCGCATACTGGAAGAGGCATCCATTACGGAAAAGAAATTGAATTGAAGCATAAACTTGCCATAGCCTTTACGGTTGAAATGGATTTTGAATTCACCTCAACGGGTCCACAAGCACCAATCGTGATGGAATCGGGTCAGCAATATTTGAATGCAGGTATTATAGCGGTGCAATTGGCGGCCTTCATTAGAAACTTAGGTCATGAAGCTCGCGCACATATCGATGCCAATTATCAGGTAGTTTGTCCGCTAGTGGCTAAAGATGCAGGATTAGGTGAAATAGGCAGGATGGGTTTATTAATGACTCCAAATCAAGGGCCACGGGTAAGGATTGGGGTTGTTACCACAAATCTTCCATTACAAATTGATGAGCGTAAAGATGATGAAAGTGTAATTGGGTTTTGCAATATCTGTAAAAAATGTGCAGATACCTGCCCCAGTCAAGCTATTTCAAAAGAAGACCGGAAAAATATTGATGGGGTAAAAAGATGGCAAATCAATCAAGAAAAATGTTTTCAGTTTTGGTGTATTTCAGGTACAGATTGTGGGCGTTGTTTATCTGTATGCCCCTATTCGCACCCGGATAATTTGATGCATCGATTGATAAGGTTTGGAATTAGAAACAATTATTTATTCCGAAGAATTGCATTGCCTTTAGATGACTTTATTTACGGAAGGAAACCAAAAATTAAACCGATTCCTGCATGGATGAAAGTGAGAAAATTATAAAATAAATAGGAATTTCAGATGAGCGGAAAGAGCGGAAAACAAGATCCTAAAAAAATAAATTACCCCATAAAATATCAGCTTAAGCTGATCATGGACAATTCGATTGCTACTGATGAAAACATCAAAAACGCAACTGATAAATTAAATGAATTAACTATTCAATTTGGAAGTTTTAGTTCAAAAATTAGCACAAAGGGAACTTATATTAGTTTATCTGTTCAAATTAGAATTGTTTCGGAGGAACAATTTAAAACGCTTTATGCTGAACTTAAAAACCTAAAGGGTTTAAAAACTGCGATTTAATTACATTCAAAAGTATGAATAAAATTTTTGCACTAATAATAGGCGGGGCTGCAGGCACCTTATTACGATTTTGGGTTTCAGGATGGGCACACCGTTTGTTCGCAGGTGTTTTTCCATGGGGGACTTTAACGGTTAATTTAATCGGATCATTTTTGATCGGATTCTCATGGGGCATCTTCGAAAGAGGAAATATCTCATCTAATTTCCGCCTGTTTTTATTTGTTGGACTGTTTGGTGGCTTTACTACTTTTTCGGCATTTGCACTTGAAAGCCTCAACCTTTTTAAATCCGGACATCCAAAATTTGCAATTACCTATATTCTTGCATCGAACATTTTAGGGTTATTATTTGTATATTTAGGTTATATCTTAGCCAGATGGATGGCTTTATCAAACCGATAAACTATGAAAAAACCTAAGGATGGAATATTACTTCGGATTTTTATCAGTGAAAATCACACCTACAAAGGCTTGTGTTTATTTGAGTTAATTGTTGAAGAAGCCAGAAAAATGAATATGGCAGGAGCAACAGTTTTTAGAGGCATCATGGGCTTTCAAGGAAAAAACAAAATTCAAACCTCAACTATTTTGCGCCTATCAGAAAACATGCCCATCGTCATCGAAATCGTTGACCATCAGGAAAACATTAATAAATTTTTACCATTTCTGGAAGAAGTTGTTAGCGATGGCCTGATCACATCCGAGAAAGCCAATATCATAATTCATCCCACATCCAATAAATAAGCATGCACAGCATCGAACCATACTACGCGTGGCGACATTTATACATAGCCGCAGAAGACTCCCAATCACCTTTTTATAGAAGAGAATATAGTGAATTTGAATTTTCTAATGCGGTTTATAATTATTACATTCACCCTCAATGGGATGAAATTGGTTCTTCCACGCTTTATATTAAACTTTTATATACCGATTACGAAAAAAATTATTGTGTGATTGAATTGATGGGTGAGTGGAATGATCTCCTTCATAATGACATTATGGAACTAAAACGCAATGTGATTGATATCCTAACCATTAACAATATTCATAAATTTATTTTGATAGGTGAGAATGTAATGAATATGCATGCGGATGAAAATGACTATTATCAAGAGTGGTTTGAAGAAATTGAAGAAGGATGGATAGTTGGGTTAAACTTCAGAGATCATGTAATCAAAGAGTTTGAGCAAGCAAGGATAGATTATTATATTTCATTCGGGGGGAAGTTTGATGATTATAGTTGGAAAGCCTATCGCCCTGATCAGCTATTCGATCAAATTGAAAAACTCATCACAAAAAGACTAAATCCTTAAAAGAATGATTATTGCTAAAACAATCCGCGTTTACGGTAAAGTTCAAAACGTAGGATTTAGATTTTACACCCAGAAAAAAGCACACTCACACCAAATTGGAGGTTTTGTAAGAAATGAACCGGATGGCTCCGTTTATATTGAAGCCGAAGGGGAAGCATTAAATATGAAAGCTTTTGAATCCTGGTGTAATCAAGGCCCAACCTGGGCTCGGGTCACAAAAATCATATCAAATGATTGCCCTGTTATGAATTATACAGACTTCCAGATCAAATAATTATCTCAGTATTTATTGTAAAGAATTAAATTATTTATTTTGATTCATTCTAAATAAATGATAATTTTGACAGATTAGTTCTTAAAATTAGAACTGACTAAAATATAAACATTAAACAAATGAAAAAAAATATAGGAACCCTCATAGCCATAATTGCATCTGCATTCTTAATTATGTTAACATACAATGCACTGGCTCAAGAAAATAAAAATCACAACCATGAAATGATGTCAGCAAAAGCCATCTGTGTTTTAAACCCAACGGAAGGGAACGAAACAACTGGCACCGTGACTTTTACTCAAACAAAAAATGGAGTAAAGGTTGTTGCCGAATTAAATGGATTAACGGAAGGTAAACATGGTTTTCATATTCACGAATTTGGCGATTGCAGTGCTGCAAATGGCACATCTGCCGGTGGACACTTCAACCCTGAAGGTCATGAGCATGCAGGACTTGAAGCAGAAATGAATCATATTGGAGATCTTGGCAATTTGACCGCCGATAAAAATGGTCATGCACAGCTTGAATTCACCACAAAACAAATTAGTTTTCATGGCATGAACTCCATCATTGGCCGTTCAATAATTGTTCATGCTGATGCCGATGACCTCGTATCTCAGCCCACAGGCAATGCCGGAGCACGTGTAGCATGTGGTGTGATAGGAATTAGTAAATAATTCCCTAGCATTTTTAATAATTTTCTTTATCAATTTAATATTACATTACTATGTTGAATTTTCATAATTTAGCATGATAAAGCGTATAACAATTTTGGTAATACATCACACAAAAAATAAAATTTGAAATTCACCGAATTTGGCTTCCATCCTGATTTAATGAATGGAGTGGAGGCGCTGGGATTTGAAAATGCCACCCCTATTCAGGAGCAAGCAATCCCTATTATTCTTGAAGGTAGAGACATGATTGCCTCTGCCCAAACCGGAACCGGCAAAACAGCTGCTTTTCTGCTTCCAATTATTAATCAAATTTTGGCCTCGCCCCCATCAGATGGAATGAAAGCACTAATCATTGTTCCGACAAGAGAATTGGCTATTCAAATTGATCAACAAATGGAAGGGCTTTCATATTTTTGTCAAATCAGTTCCATTGCCGTATATGGAGGAAATGATGGCACTAGCTTTGCCCAGGAGCAAAAGGCGCTCTCAGAAGGTGCAGATATGATCATTTGTACACCCGGAAGAATGATTTCTCATTTAGCCCAAAATTATGTTAAAACCGGTCAACTTAAATACCTCATTCTGGATGAAGCTGATCGCATGCTCGATATGGGATTTCACGAAGACATCTTAAAAATTATTAGTTATCTGCCAGCACAGAGACAAAACTTAATGTTTTCGGCTACCATGCCCGATCAGATTAAATTACTGGCTAGAAAAGTCTTAAAGGATCCTTTTGAAATTAGTATTGCCACTTCAAAACCTGCCGAGAAGATTTTACAGATAGCTTACGTGGTTCACAACAATCAAAAAATCCCATTGGTTTTGTACTTACTGGGAAGCCAAAAAGCTAAGAGTGTACTTATTTTCTGTTCTACAAAAAGTAGTGCCAAAGACCTGAGTAGAGAATTAAAGGCAGCAAAATTAGCGGTTGAAGACATTCATTCCGATCTCGATCAAATCAATAGGGAAAAGGTTTTAAGGGATTTTAAAAACAAAAAACTGAATATTTTAGTAGCAACTGATATTCTTTCAAGAGGAATTGACATTGAAGATATTGAGCTAATTATCAATTATGATGTACCTCAGGATGGCGAAGATTATATTCATCGAATTGGTAGAACTGCGCGTGCAGAAGCAGATGGTGTAGCCATTAGTTTAATTAATGATAAAGATCAGAGTAAATTTGGAGTAATCGAAAAATTGATTGGCAGAGCAGTTTATAAAGCTAAAGTTCCGGTTCAATTGGGTGATGCTCCAACTTACAATCCTGAAAAGAAGAGTGGGACTTATAAAAAATTCGGTCGAAAAAAGGGTAAAAGGAAATAAACTTTATAAAATGATTAAAACCTAATTAAATCATGAAAGCCTTACTTATTCAAAACCACAGTTCGGAAAGTTTCGGATATATTGAAACTTTCCTACAAGAAAAAAATATTGAATTTGAAATCTTTAAAGCTTTTGAAGAAAGTTCATATCCGCCTTTAAAAAAATTTACTCATCTTATGGTTGGAGGTTCTCCCCATTCATCAAATGAAGTGAACGTCATCCCATTTTTAAAAAAGGAATGGAAATATGTTGAAAAGGCAATCAAGCTTGAGCTCCCAATTTTTGGATTATGTTTTGGTGCCCAACTTATTGCCAGAATATTGGGTGCCACTGTTCAGAAAAATTCGCTACTTGAAATTGGAGATTCAGAAATCACACTCACTGCAGCCGGCCAGGATGATCCGTTTTTTAAAAATTTTCCTAAAAAATTCCATGCATTTCAGTTTCACGGAGAAACTTTTGAGATCCCTGATGGTGCAGAAATTTTAGCAGAAGGTAAATTTTGTAATAATCAGGCCTATCGATTTAAGAATATTTTAGCAGTTCAGTTTCATCTTGAAGTTGATCATTTTTTAGCAAGTAAGTGGTGTAATCAGTTTAAAGATGACCTCAATGGGTTTCATAAAAACGCGGAACAAATTGTTCAGGAATGTCTAGCTATTGAAAAAAATCAGCTCCAGCTTTGCGATGTAATGCTTACCAATTTTTTTGCCTAGTCTCGTTAATTTTCCAGCTCAACTATGTGCATAGCTCCTTTGACACCATCTGCTGCACTTGAGATAATACCTCCGGCAAAGCCACTTCCTTCGCCCAACATAAATAAGTTTCGGAAGCCTTCACATAAACCCGAACGATCTCTCAATACCTGAATACTTGATGAAGTTTTGCTTTCTAGTCCCAACAGTATTCCTCGATCGAAACCTTTTATTTTTCTATTAAAATCCATTAAGCCAACTCTTAACGCTGCACTAATTTCTTCAGGTAATAATTCCCATAAAGGTGCTTTTGTTAAGCCCAAAGGATAACTTGATTCAGAATTACCACTACTTAATTTTGCCCCGATAAAATCTTCAATTTTGCAATATGGAGCCTGATAAGAATTTGTAAAATTGTAAAACGATTGTTCTAACTTCTCAACCCAATCAAGTGATTCAAGTGCCGAAACTTCGCGATTTAATAACTCATTCAAATTCAAAGATGCCACACAGGCGGCATTGGCAAATTCTGCATCTCGACCATACATGCTCATTCCATTCACAATATTGCTTCCAGCATAGGCCGTGGCCGGCACCACCATCCCACCGGGGCACATACAAAAGCTATAAACCTGATGCTTGCCATCTGCTTTTGAGCTTAATCGATATTCAGCTGCTTTAACGCCAGGTAATGATCCTATCCCCCACTGCGCTTTATTAATTATCGACTGAGAATGTTCCATTCTACAGCCAATGGCAAAGTTTTTGGTTCTAAAATTTATGCCATTCCTGATTAACATCCGATAGGTTTCAAAAGCAGAATGACCAATTGCCAACACCAAATAATCGCAGTCCAATACGCCTGAACTAATTTCAATTTCAGTAATATTCCCGTTCTGAATTTTCACATCCGTTAGACTGGTATCAAACAAAATTTCGCCCCCAATATTCTCAAATTTTTGCCTCAGATTTTTGGCAATTATCTTCAAATTATCGCTCCCTAAATGAGGATGCGCAAGATATTTTATTTCTTCGGGAGCGCCAGCAGAAATATATTCGTCGATAATGAATGCTCTTTCTATTGAAATATGTTTTGATCGAGAAGTTAATTTACCATCCGAAAAAGTTCCTGCCCCTCCTTCGCCAAAAGCATAATTATTATTTTCATCAAATGTTGAAGTCTTTTCAAATTTTTCAATCTGCTCGCCTCTTTTATCAACAGCTGATCCTCTTTCAATTAAAGTACATTTAAACCCTGCTTTTTGCAGCACATAAGCTGAAAAAAAACCGGCCGGGCCACTCCCTACAACAATTACTTTTTTATTTCTTTTTTCATGAGGAATCTCAAGCTTTTCATCTTCAAATGGAAGTTCTTGCTTTATTTCATCTGAAGAGATAAAAACTCTTAACAACCAATGGATATTACTTTTGTTACGAGCGTCAAGACTTTTATTTTCAATTTTAAATTGGAAATTCTTAATTTGTAACTTCTTAGAAATCTTTATCTGAAGTTCAGCCTGTGAATAATCCGTTGGCATTTTAAGCACAAGTATCTTCTGTCCCATCCTATCTTTTATTATTTTTGATAAACGATTTGTGTAAAATTACCTTATTTTACCTTCAATGACTTAAATTTCATTTTTAAAAATTAATCTAATTGGAAGAAGAACTCAAAGAAGCCATAGATCTGATTCGAAAAGCAAAGCATATTACGGCATTCACAGGTGCCGGAATTTCTGTAGAAAGTGGCATTCCTCCTTTTCGTGGTGAAACGGGATTATGGAGCAAGTATGACCCCATCGTTTTAGATCTGACTTATTTTTTTAATTATCCAAAAGAATCTTGGGCTGTAATTAAAGAGATTTTTTATGATTTCTTTGGAGTAGCTGAAGCCAATGATGCACATAAAGGATTGGCAATTTTAGAAACCAACGGATTCATTAAGGAAATTATCACACAAAACATTGACAATCTTCATCAGGAAGCAGGGAGTAACGTGGTTCATGAATTTCATGGTAATTCACAACAACTGGTTTGTACTTCTTGTAAAAAAGCCTATCCTGCTTCTGAAGTTAACCTTAAAAAGCTTCCACCTTTATGTTCCAAATGTAACGCATTACTTAAACCTGACTTTATTTTTTTCGGTGAAGGAATTCCTCATGAGGCTTATCAGGCTTCGGTCGAAGCTTCCGAAAAGGCTGATCTTTTTATTGTAATTGGAACAACAGGAGAAATAATGCCAGCTTGCCAAATTCCCATACTGGCAAAACATAACGGCGCAAAAATAATTGAAATTAACCCTGAAGAATCAAAATACACGAACACCATTACCGATGTTTTTTTAAAGGAAAAAGCATCAATAGTCTTAAATCAAATTATTAAATCATTAGCTTTATAAAATGAAACGAGCCATAAGGATTAATTCTCACACGGTTGAATCATTATTGGCGAGTTCCATCTGACGAATAAAAAACAAATTATAAATAGATGAAAAACAAAATTTACAGAATAAGCCTTATTGTGACCATCGTTTTACTTGCAATTATTAACCTGCAAGCGAAGGATTTGGCAAAAAAAACCATCTCAGCACTTGAACAATATTACAGTCA
The DNA here is from genome assembly GCA_963674935.2 of Bacteroidales bacterium. Taxonomy (GTDB): domain Bacteria; phylum Bacteroidota; class Bacteroidia; order Bacteroidales. The sequence goes on along the minus strand of CAXXWZ010000007.1, from coordinate 491,180 downwards.
GGCGTTAAAGGATTGGAAAGTACCCGGCATGGCCATTGCCATTGTTAAAGATAATGAAATTGTTTTTGCACAAGGTTTTGGGGTTAAAGATGTGAACACCAAAGAAGCGGTTGATGAAAATTCTCTCTTCGCTATTGCTTCAAACACAAAAGCTTTTACATCAGCCAGTATGGCCATGTTGGTTGAAGAAGGGAAACTTTCGTGGGATGATAAGGTGACAAAGCATCTGCCCTGGTTTGAATTATACAATCCTTACGTGACCGATGAAATGACCATCAGAGATTTATTAAGTCACCGATCAGGATTAAGAACTTTTTCGGGAGATTTAATTTGGTATGGAACAGATTATAGCCGGGAAGAAATTGTAAGACGTGCGAAATATCTTAAACCAGCATATGGGTTCAGAGCCCAATACGGTTATCAAAATATCATGTTTATGGCAGCCGGATTAATCATTGAAAAAGCCAGCGGAATGAGTTGGGAAGCGTTTGTTCAAAAACGATTCTTCGATCCGCTAAAAATGAACAGAACCATAACAAGCATTAACGACTTAAAACTCAAAGGAAATTACACCACCCCACACAATGATTATAAAGGAGAAATTATTACAATTGAATATTTGAACTGGGATAATGCCGCCCCGTTGGGAGGAATTTTATCAAGTGTTTCTGACCTTTCAAAATGGATATTGCTTCAACTCAATCATGGTATCACCGGCACCGATACCCTATTCACAGCCAAATCGCAACACGAAATGTGGCAGGCACATACCGTTCAAAACGTAAGTGCCTATTCAGAAAAAATGTTTCCAAGTACCCATTTCAAAGCTTATGGATTGGGTTGGGGTTTAATGGATTATCACGGTAAAAAAATAGTTTCTCATGGTGGTGGTTACGACGGCATGATATCAAGAACTGTCTTGGTCCCAGAAGAAAATCTTGGATTTGTAATTCTCACCAATACCAACACCGGAATTACCTCTCCATTGATGTACAAAACACTGGACCTGTTTTTAAGCAATGATGATACAGATTGGAGTAAAGTTTATTTGGAAAGAAATAACAGACCAAATAATAACGATCCTGAAGCGGGGAGAATAAAAAACACCAGTCCAAGTTTTGAGTTAAAAGAATACACCGGAACTTATGGGGGGAAGGTTTACGGAAATACAGAAGTTTATATTGAAAATGGGCAGTTGATGCTTCAGATGAAGCACACCAAAATATTCAAAGGCACACTCACCCACTGGCATTTCAACACCTTTGAAATTGAATTTAAAGGAGTAACATCGCTACCTAAAGGCAAGGTTCAATTTAAATTAAATGCTAAGGGTGAAATTGAAGAAATGGTGATTGATGTCCCAAACCCTGATTTCGATTTCACAGAACTGGATTTTATAAAAATTAAATAATATGGATTTTATTTGGATCGTTGTAGGCATTATTTTAATCCTAGTTGGAATTGCAGGAGCAATTATTCCGGGCATTCCCGGCCCCATTGTGAGTTTCGTCGCTTTGCTGGTTTTACAACTCAGAGAAACACCACCCTTTGATGAAGAATTATTGGTGATTATGGGAATAATTTCCGCGGCTGTAACTTTTCTCGATTATGTGGTACCCATATGGGGAACCAAGAAGTTTGGAGGAAGCAAGATGGGCGTGAGAGGTAGCATTGTTGGGCTCATTGTGGGTATCATAGGTTTACCCATTTTAGGTATTGTAATTGGTCCTTTCGGCATTATCGGTATTCTGCTTGGGCCTTTCGTTGGTGCTTATGTTGGTGAATCGATGGCTGGTAAAGATTCAACTACCGCCATGCGTTCAGCCGTCGGATCGTTTATAGGATTTTTGGGTGGCACCCTAATGAAATTGGCCTACTCAATCGTGGTCGGTTACTATTTTTTCGCTGCTTTATTTTAAAATATCCGGATAAATGAGTTTTCAAAAAATTCAATCAATCGCTGAATTAAAGCATATTGCGCATTCAATTCGTAAAAATCTTTTAATTAGCTTAACTGAAGCAGGATCTGGTCATACGGGTGGTTCGCTGGGACTTACAGATGTTTTCACCACCCTCTATTTTTCTGTGATGAATCATGACCCAAATCATCCAAATTGGGAAGAACGAGATCGACTTATTTTATCGATTGGTCATGTGACACCTGTTCATTATGCCACACTTGCAGAAGCAGGATATTTTCCGAAAGAAGAATTAAAAACATTACGAAAATTGGATAGCCGCTTGCAAGGCCATCCAGGTCGCGATCATGGATTACCCGGATTAGAATTATCAGCCGGCTCACTGGGTCAAGGACTTTCTGTGGCCGTTGGAATGGCACTTGCCGATAAAATTGACAACAAAAAAAGAACAACATTTTGTATATGCGGGGATGGTGAATTGCAGGAAGGTTCAATCTGGGAAGCTGCCATGAGTGCCGCCCATCATAACTTAAATAATCTCATTACCATCGTTGACAGAAACAAACTTCAAATTGATGGGAAGACTAAAGATGTAATGAATATTGAACCACTCACAGAAAAATGGAAAGCTTTTGGCTGGGAAGTTTTATCCTGTTATGGAAATAATATCGCAGAACTGATAGAAGCTTTTTCATTGGCAAAGAATTCAAGCAATAAACCAACCGTGATAATTGCTAATACACTAATGGGAAAAGGCATCAAATCCATTGAAAATAATTATGCTTGGCATGGAAGAGTTCCATCAACAGAAGAACTTGTACAATTCTTAAAAGAACTTTCTTAAAATGAAATACACAAACAGAGGTAGTCGTTCAACTAAAGATGGGTTCGGAATTGGACTTCGAGATATCGCAGAAAAACATTCTGAAATTATTGGTCTTGGAGCTGACATCACCGCCTCAGTTGGGATGAATTATTTTGCTGATAAATATCCCGATCGTTTTTTTTCGTTGGGAATTGCCGAACAAAATTGTGTGGGTGTGGCAGCAGGTTTAGCGCTAAGTGGAAAAATTCCTGTGTTCAGCACTTATGGGGTTTTTGCAGCTTTACGAACTACCGATCAGATTAGAATTTCTCTTTGCTATAATAATGTACATGCCATTATAGGAGGTGCTCATGCGGGCATTTCAGTTGGACCTGACGGCGCAACGCATCAAGCACTCGAAGATATTGCCATGATGCGGGTACTTCCAAATATGACGGTTCTTTCACCGTGCGATGCCACCCAAACTGAGCAAGCAATAAAGGCGGCAATTGAACAAATTGAGGGTCCGGTTTATCTTCGTTTTGGGCGTGCACCAGTACCCGATTTTATGGAAGCTGATTCGAAACTTAAATTAGGAAGAGGACAACTTCTTAAGCAAGGTACTGACATCACCATAATTGCGACTGGTCACATGGTTTGGGAAGCATTACAATCTGCTAATTTATTAGAAGAAAAGGGAATTTCTGCAAGAGTCATTAACATCCATACCATTAAACCCATTGATAAAGAAATCATTATTAAAGCGGCAAAAGAAACAAAGGCAATCATAACACTTGAGGAACATCAAATTCAAGGTGGATTCGGAAGTGCAGTAGCGGAGGTGGTTGTGCAAAATCATCCGGTACAGATGAAGATGATTGGGATGCAGGATCGATTTGGAGAATCCGGCCAACCAGAAGAATTAATGTTAAAATATGGCCTGAAGGCAGAAGTTTTTACAGATGAAATTATTGCTTTTATAGAATCACATTAGAATGAATAAGTCATGCTGAACTCGTTTCAGCATCTCATTAAATATCTACTAAATCTAAATTCCGGGGACAGACCCTGAAACAAGTTCAGGGTGACGCAATTTCTTACTATTATGGTTGTATGAATTATAAGCCATCATGCTAAACTCCCCCCAAAAAGGTCTAGCAGGTTTTTCAGCATCTAGCAAATTATTCATTTCTCAACCAAATTCCTTCGGGATATTTAACCTTTTCCAAAAACAAAGCCTTTGCCGGCACAGAATATCCAGCCTCCGAGCGATTTTTATTTTCAATAATCTGCATAAATTCTTTAACGGTTATTTTATGTTGACCAACTTCAAGCAAAGTTCCAACAATGGCACGAACCATATTTCTTAAAAATCGATCAGCTGTAATGGTGAAAATAAGTTGATGATCCTGCACACTCCAAACCGCCTCTGTAATCTTACAATTATTGGTTTTCGTTTGGGTATGGAGTTTTGAAAAACTGGTAAAATCATTGAACGCCATCATTTTTTGGGCTGCCTCATTCATCAAATCAATATCCAAATCACCATACAAATAATAGGAAAAATCATCGTTGAATGGATCTTTCTTTCGATTGATGTAATATTTATAAGTTCTTGAAATGGGATCAAATCGGGCATGTGCCTTATCCTTGACGGCTCTGATGTCAAAAACCACAATTTCTTTTGGCAAAAATCGATTCAGCTTAAATGTCAGTTTCTCAAAATCAGCTTTATCAAGTTCATCCTCCAAGTTAAAATGGGCGTAAAAATTACTCGCATGTACTCCTGTATCCGTCCTCCCGCAACCAACCACATTCACCTCCTTTTGCAAAAGGGTAGTTAGGCTCTCATTAATGGCCTGTTGAACAGTTAGTGCGTTCTCTTGTAATTGCCACCCATGAAACGCACTTCCATTATAAGCCAGATGAATAAAATATCGATTTGCCAAAACTGATGTTTTTTACAAATGTAGGAAAAAAAGTGCCTAATGTGAGCTTGCGTGTGGAGTGCCAACAATTAACAAATATCAACACTAAACGCTCTAATTACTTAAGACACTTAGCTGTTATTTATACTCAACCTAAATATCTAATGAAGTATTTTTTTTCTTGATACATCTACCAAAACTACATACTTTTGTGTCATCTTTTTAAATATCATAACACGATGCAAGTAAAACGATTTGGCGTATCTCTGGAAGACAATTTACTAAAGAAGCTCGACCATCTGGTTGAAAATCAAAATTTTCCTAACCGGTCGCAAGCCATTCGCTATTTAATAAAAAAGAATTTGGTAGAAGACGAATGGGAAGGAAACGAGGAAGTTGCAGGTGCTATAGTGTTGGTTTACGACCATCATAAAAGAAATTTACAAAAGCAATCAACGGAGGTGCAACATCATTTTCATCATTTAATTTTAGCATCTCAACATGTGCATTTAGATCATGATAATTGTTTGGAAACTATTTCAGTTAAAGGAAAATCCATGGAATTGATAAAATTGGCAAATCAACTAATTGCTATCAAAGGAATTAAACATGGAAAATTGGTAATGAGTACCGCAAACTAATTTTTTTATATTGTGAGTAACACCTTTTTTATATTATTGTCACGTTTTTCAAAAACAACCATTCTTAAAATTTTCATTTTGAGCTTAATAATGGCCTCATGCGCTTACCACAAAAAAGGCCCTCAGAAAGCAATGCGTCTCATCACCGACATGAACGGACGTGAGGTTCAAATCCCACTTAAAATTAAAAGTGCAATTGCTCATCATTCGGGAGCCTTGCGAATGGTTTGTTATTTAGATGCTGCAGATATTATTGTTGGGGTTGAAGCAAATGAAAAACGAAGAACCGTACCTTATCTATTTGCTTATCCCGAACTAAGAAATTTACCAATTATCGGGTCAGGAAATAATGCAAGCCCCGAACTCATTGCTGCACAACAACCCGATGTACTCATCTGTACCTATTTAAGCACCGGAGAAGCTGATGAATTGCAAGAAAAAACAGGAGTTCCTGTGGTTTGTTTAGATTATGGTGATTTCAACGAACATAAAAATAATTTTTACAATTCACTGCGGCTACTTGGAAATGTTTTGGATAAAGAAAAGAGAGCCAATTATTTAATCGATTATATCGAAAAAAGTTTTGAAGAAATCGAAAGCGAATGTAGCTTAACTGATAAACAAGAAAAAGTTTATATCGGCGGAATTGCGTTTCGCGGGTCGCACGGGATAAACTCTACAGAACCGATGTACGCACCTTTCAGATTTGCAAATACGATTAATGTTTCAGAAGTACTTGCAGCTAATCCGAATTTACAAGTATCGAAACTCGACAATGTAATTATAGATAAAGAGCAAATCATTGAATGGAATCCGGATAAAATTTTTATCGATATTTCAGGGTATGACCTTTCAAAAATAGATCTTGAAAAAGAATCGGTGTTAGGAAAACTGCTCCCTGCTGTTCAAAAAAATGAAATTTACTTTTTATTTCCTCACATCTGGCATACCATTAATTATGAACACATCTTAATCAACACATTTTATATAGCACATGTTTTACATCCTGAATTATATCCAAATTTTAACATCAAAAAGAAAGCAAACGAAGTTTATAAAACATTTTTAGGAAAAGCTATTTACGATGATTTGCTAAAGGAATACAAAGTAGGGTTTGAAAAAATTACAAGAAATGAGTAAGCAAATAATTAATGAATACAAACAATTTACGACCCGAAAACGCCTGTTTGTTATTGGAAGTTGTTGTCTACTCATCGTCTTTATTATTTTTGGATTAGTGATCGGGGCTTCTTCAATTTCAATTTCAGAAATCATTCAACTAATTGGTGGTGAAGGTGATGCCGTTAAACACCAAATCATTTTTAATATACGATTACCCCGTGTACTCTCGGCAGTATTGGCAGGCACTGCATTAAGTGTTTCGGGTACTGTTATGCAAAGTATTTTAAAAAACCCATTGGGATCGCCTTTTACTTTGGGCATCTCAAATGCAGCTGCTTTTGGAGCCGCTTTTGCGATTTTAATTTTAGGCGCAGGAAGTACTCAAAGCCATGCCGGCGATGCGATTTTAATTAATAATCCATATCTCATTACCATTTCCGCATTTTTTTGGAGTTTAGTGAGTACGGCCATTATTTTATTGATGGCTCGTTTTAAAGATGCTTCACCCGAAACCATGATCCTTACAGGTATAATTTTGGGTTCGTTATTTATTGCCGGAACTACCGGGTTAGAATATTTTGCTGAAGATGTTCAGCTTTCGTCAATTGTATTTTGGACTTTCGGTGATCTGGGCAGAGCTTCCTGGCAAGAATTTTATATTTTACTGGCCGTGATTAGTCCTTCACTTCTCTTTTTTATGCGTAATCGATGGAATATCCGATCATTAAATACAGGAGATGAAACCGCAAATAGCTTAGGTGTTAATGTTGAAAAGATAAGAATACAGGTGATGCTCGTAGCTTCAATTACCACAGCTGTAGCTGTTTCATTTTTCGGCATCATTGCTTTTGTTGGACTGGTAGTTCCTCATCTGGTTCGAAGGATGATTGGAAGCGACGAACGCTTTTTAATTCCGGCCACAGCATTATTCGGCGGGGTATTTTTATTGGCATCTGATATTTTAGCAAGAAGTATTATTGCTCCGGTTATTTTACCTGTTGGAATTCTAACCTCTTTTATTGGAGCCCCATTATTTATCTTTTTACTATTTAAAGGAAGAGGAAAAAGTTTATGGATAAAATAACCCTAAAAAACCTCAGTTTCGCTTATAATGGAAGCCCTGTACTAAAAAATATTAGTCACCATTTTGAAAAAGGGCAACTAATCAGTATTGTCGGTCCCAACGGATCAGGTAAGAGTACCATTCTTAAATGCATGGATCGAATTCTGAAACCCAATCGTGGAGAAATTTTTTTGGATAGCAAAAACATCCTTCATTTTCGAGCAGACGAACTGGCACGCAAACTTGCTTATGTACCACAAAGTGAAGCCGGAACTTTTCCGGCAACAGTATTCGATACTGTTTTATTGGGCCGAAAGCCTCACATTCAGTGGTCTCCACGAGCAAATGACCTTGAAATTTCAGCAAATATCATCGAGAAACTCGATCTGTCAAAAATAGCTTTAAAAAGCATTAATAAATTAAGTGGGGGGCAACGACAAAGGGTTTTTATTGCACGAGCCCTTGCGCAAGAACCTGAGGTATTGCTGTTGGATGAGCCTACTGCGAATCTTGATTTAAAACATCAACTGGAAGTGCTGAAAGTTTTAAAAAGCCTAACACAGCAAGGCATTACTGTTATTATTGCAATCCACGATTTGAATTTGGCATTACAGTACAGCGATAAATTTGTATTATTGAAAGATGGAGAAATATTTGCAAACGGAGGGCATGAAATTATTTCTAATATAAATATTGAAAAGCTTTATGATATAAAAGTTAAAATAATTAAGGATGAGCAAAACTGCTTTATTCTTCCTTTAAACCATAAAAAATGAGAATCACCAAAATTGGAATTATAAAAAATAAATTCGAATCTGAAAACAATCCTCATGAGATCAAAAAATATGAGAGTCAGATTATTATTAAGGATGAATTTTTGGAAGGCCTTGACCAAATTGAGGAATACGAATTTATCGATATTATTTTTGAATTTGACAGATCAACTGCTTACGAAATGACAGCAACTACGCTGCGCGGAAACGTTAAAGGCTTATTTGCTACTCGCAAGCCCCATCGCCCTAGTTCAATTGCCGTTACCACCGTAAAACTGCTGGAAAAAAAAGGAAATACATTGCGTGTGATTGGATTAGATGCACTGAATAACACGCCTGTTTTAGATATAAAACCCATTGACTTTTCGATGGTGGAAGATCAGATGGATAAAATTAGAATGGATGAATTAAAAATTAATCCACGTCGTGAAATTGTGAATGATATTTTACGTAACGATTTACAAACTTTAATGATGAAGGCGGCAGTGATGCATGGGCATTATTGTCCGGGCATTGCTATGGGAGTGATGGCCGCCACAAAAGCGATGCAGATGATGCGAGAAACTGGCGATGGCATGGAAGATTTATTAGCCATCACAGAAACTAATAATTGTTTTAGTGACGGAATTCAATTCATCACAGGATGCTCATTTGGGAATAATGCTTTAATTTTTAAAGACTTTGGTAAAACTGCTTTTACACTCACAAAGCGTAATGGCAAGGGCATTAGAATTTCGACAAGGGAAGATGCTAAAGCATATATGAGAAATGCAAGCCCTTTATTTTCAGAAAGTTTTCAAACAGTGGTTAAAAAACAAAATCACAGTGAAAAAGAAATTTTAAAATTTAAACAATATGGTCGTGACCGTGCATTTATAACCCTTACCCTTGATTTTGAAAAAATATTCAACATCGAAAATGTGACTGTTCCGATTCCGGAATATGCACCTTCTCACGAAAGCATAATCTGCAAAAAATGTGGAGAAAGCACCATGAGTACACGTATTGTTAACAATTTATGTTTAGCATGTTCGGGCGAAAAATATTCGGAACTTAACGGACATGGACTTTTTGTAAAATAATTTATGTTTAATGATTAATGGAATTAAAATTTCCACTTCACCAATCACGAATCACTATTTCACGAATTAACAAATCATGAACGATCTAAACCTACTTCTCGGTACCGCAGCAATCATTGCCTTCACGCACACCCTTTTTGGCCCTGATCACTACCTGCCTTTTATCGTGATGTCAAAAGCGCGAAAATGGTCGTTGTGGAAAACCACCTGGCTCACTATTGCCTGTGGTGTCGGACATGTAGGCAGTTCAATTATTTTAGGAATTGTTGGTGTGGCCTTCGGTATTGGACTGCATCAACTGGAATTCTTTGAAGGTTTTAGAGGGAATTTAGCTGCCTGGGCTTTTATCGTATTTGGATTGGCCTATACCATTTGGGCTATTTATCGTTTATCTGTAAACAAACCTCACCAGCACAAACATTATCATAAAGACGGGAGCTTGCATGTTCACAAACACACGCACAGTTCAGAACATAATCACACTCACAATAAAAAATTAACCCCCTGGATTTTATTTACAATTTTTGTTTTGGGGCCATGTGAACCCCTCATTCCCATCCTCATGTATCCGGCTGCTGAACATAGCACTTTTGGAATTATTGCCGTTAGTTTGGTTTTCGGATTAATAACAATTGTTACGATGCTAGGCATTGTTTTATTAGCCTCTTACGGAATCAATTTTTTACCTCTGGGTAAGCTTGAAAAGTATACCCATGTTATTGCAGGTGCTACCATCTTCTTAAGTGGGATGGCCATTGTTTTTCTTGGCTTGTAAGAAAACAATTCTTATCGTTTCAGATCATAAATGATTGATTTATATTTGTATCACTTTATTAGTTTTAATACAGACATAATAATCTGATGAAATTGTTTAGTGTTTCTGTTGTTCAACTTAAAAAAGAGGTTTGGCTAAAGGCAACTGTAGTTGGCAGCCTATGGGCATCAATGGAAATTATTCTGGGCAGCTTTTTTCATAATCTGCGAATTCCATTAGCTGGTACATGGCTCACCATGATCAGCATTGTGTTCATTGTCGCTTTTTTACAGATATGGAAAGATAAAGGCATCCTTTGGAGGGCAGGTTTAATTTGTGCTTTGATGAAATCGGTTTCTCCAAGTGCCATTTTAATTGGCCCCATGATTGGCATTTTTTCTGAAGCTATATTGATGGATGCATCCACAAGATTATTCGGCAGAAATTTCATCGCTTATGCCATTGGAGGAAGTTTAGCAATGCTCAGCACCCTCATGCATAAAATTGTCACCCTTATTATTTATTATGGATTTGATATCGTTAAACTCATAAAAAACCTATACGAATTTTCGGTAAAACAGCTTGGTAATCCTGAACTAAAGCCAGAAAAAGCATTAATTGTTTTGCTCATCATTTATATTCTTTTGGGTGTAATTTCGGTCTTACTTGGCTATATCATAGGGCGGAAGTCAACACGAAATATTGGGATAAAATCTACTTCGGCCAAAATTGAGATGAGCAACGATAAACATCTTTTTAAGCTTGATGAGAACCAACAGTTTTCCGTGAAGGTATTGTTTTTGCACCTACTAGTGCTGGGAAGTGCCTTATTATTGTTAAATAATTATCCTTTAGAATTGAGTTTATTATTTATTGTCCCTTATATTCTCATTTCATTTATTCATTACAAGCGTTCATTAAACCACTTAAAAAAACCACAGTTTTGGATTTATTTTATCCTCATCACATTATTTGCTTCCCTCTTTTTTAATGGATTTAACAGCGATAAATTACTAAATACTGAAGGATTAATTGTAGGACTAAAAATGAATATCAGAGCCATTTTAGTTTTAGTTGGATTTTCAGGAATTAGCGTGGAGCTCAGAAATCCACTCATCAAAACCGTTTTGCAAAAAAGAGGGTTTACACAATTATATCAATCCCTGGGACTGGCTTTTTCAGTGCTTCCATCCATTATTGATCAATTTGCAAAACCCAAACTCTTCCTTCGCATGCCCTTTCAAACCATGAGTGAAATTTTTATACGGGCAAAAGAATTATACGATACTTTTGAGCGTAAAGTAAAAAATCCAAACATCATCATTTTAACAGGAAATAAGCATTCCGGGAAAACCACATTTGCTTTAAATTTAGCGAATCAATTAAAATCCGATGGAGAAAAAGTGGGTGGATTTCTCGCGCCTGGAAAATTTGAACATAATCAGCGAAAAGAATTTGATATCCTCGATCTGAATTCAGGAACTATAATGAAATTATGCGACATCCATCAACCAGAAGGAGAAAAAATTGGACCCTTTAGGTTTAACCCGGAAGGACAGAATTTTGGAAAGAATTTATTACAACCTGAAAACTTAAAAAATTCTGAAATAATTTTCATCGATGAAATCGGTCCGCTTGAGCTAAAAGGGTTGGGTTGGGCTGAATCGATTAATGGCTTAATGAATGACCCTGATAAAATTCATCTTTGGGTTGTACGAAGAGGAATCATTAAAAAGGTGATTCAAAAATGGAGTTTAATTAATACAAGGGTGATCGATACACGCACCAATAGTATTGAACAGGTTTTAGCACTCATTAAATTAATGAAATCCAATTAATCCAATTCAATAATTTTAACAAAAGCCTGTTTCGGCAAATTACTGCTCGAAATAAGCTCCCGTTTTAATCATAATTCTTTTTTTCATACATTCGTTAACACTAACCTATCTAACATAAATTATGAAAAAAATCATCATTCCCGTTGGAACATTGTTACTGATGCTTGCATTGAGTAGTTTCTCTCCGAAACAAAAAAACAACTCTGAAATTAAAAAGTATTATAAAATTGATCATACCTTAACTGCCGATCAAACCCATAACAAATTCAGCAGTAAAATTAAACCTGTTTTAAGCGTGAAATCTGGTGCTGTAATCGAAGTTTTTACAGAAGAAGCCAGTGATCAGGAATTAAATTTTAGCTCCACAGCAGAATCCATTGCCGGAATTAATGCTGATTTAATTCACCCCATCACCGGCCCCGTTTATGTAGAAGGAGCTAAACCCGGAGATATTATTACCGTGAATTTATTGGAAATTGAAATTGGAGATTGGGGTTGGCTGGCTGTGTTTCCCGGATTTGGAATTCTTGCTGAAGAATTTACCGAACCTTATCTGCGCAATTTTAAACTGGACGATAAAACCAGGATCATAAATTTTCAGGATCACATCAATGTTAAGTTAAAACCATTTCCGGGGGTTATGGGTGTTGCACCTGCAACCGAAGAAATGCTAAATACGGGGCCACCCAGAGCTAACGGTGGAAACATGGACAATCCATTTTTAGTTGAAGGAACCCTTGTTCACTTTCCTGTTTTTGTTGATGGTGGATTGTTTTCCATTGGCGATTGTCATGCCGCCCAAGGACTTGGTGAAGTTTGTGGAACAGCCATCGAAGCACCCATGCGAATTGTATATCGGATTACCGTTCACACGCCGGAAGGTAAACCGATCATGAAAGAACCTCAATATGAAAATAACGACTACTATGCAGTTTCTGCTTACGGTACTACTTTAATTGAAGCCAGTAAAAAAGCAACACGTTACATGGTCGATTATCTCGAAAAGAACTTTTATTTGAGTCGCGAAGATGCTTACTTACTTTGCTCCATTGCCGGCGACTTACATATTGCCGAGGTAGTGGATCTGCCTAATTATTTGGTGAGCATGCATATTTCAAAAGAAGTACTTGGTTTATGAATTTAACAATGATTATGGGTAGCACCCTGCAGGTGTCATCTTTTTTTTCAGGGAAGGCGTCCTTATTCATAAGACGGCTTCCTTATTTTATCAAGCCATAATGGCATTTAGGATTCAATTTGAATGACATTATGTCACTTATAATGAGTACCTTATCCTCCAAATCATCATTCTCACTCCCGCCAAAAATGATCACAATATTTTCATATTCTGATCATTACATGTATTTTATCTCCATTTGTATGCTTGTACTGGCATAACATTTGAATAATGTCCTTTGCAATTAATTTTAATATTAACAAAAGAATGGAGGGTTTAACAATGACACTGCTTAAATTATCAAACAAGAGCGTTCCTGCTTTAAGCAATTGGGACAACTCAATCCCTTCAATATTCAACCGCTTTTTTGACGGAGATTGGATGGATTGGAAAAATTCAAACTTTGCTGATGTTAATTCAACATTGCCAGCAGTCAACATCTTGGAAACAAAAAATGATTTCCAGATTGAGTTAGCTGCACCGGGCTTAAAAAAGGAAGATTTCAAAATTAACTTCGATAATGGAAGCTTAATTATCTCTTCCGAGTTGGAAGAAGAATCAGAAACAAAAGATGAAAAATTCACCAGAAAAGAATTTAGTTATCGTTCGTTTCAAAGAACATTCAGCATTCCGAAAAATTTAGTCAACCATGAAAAAATCACAGCTTCTTATGAAAATGGTTTACTAAAACTAACACTTCCAAAAGCGGAAGAAATAAAACAGAAACCTGTTAAACAAATAAAAATATCGTAAGATGAAAAGCAGGGAACAAAAATCCCTGCTTTTTTTCTTTCATAAAACACAAAATTATGCAATTCGATAAATTCACCATAAAATCTCAACAAGCAATTCAACGTGCACATGAACTTGCTATTGAATCGAAAAACACTGCAATTGAATGTGGGCATCTTTTCAAAGGCATCATGGAGGTTGACGAACATGTTTTGCCATTTCTTTTTAAGAAACTGGGCATCAATAATCAAATCATTGAGCAAACATTAAATCAAATACTAAAAGGATATCCAACCGGAGATCCGGAGCAAATCTACTTATCAAATCCTGCAAATCAAGTACTCATAAAATCTCAAACATACCTAAAAGAATTTGAAGATGATTATGTTTCTCTCGAACACTTAATACTTGCCTTAATAGAGGTTAAAAGTGATATTGCCAATTTGCTCAAGGACAGCGGCCTCTCAATACCGACTATTAAACTGGCCATTCAGGAGCTAAGAAAAGGAAATAAAGTGAACAGCAAGAATGCGGAGGAGAATTATCATTCCCTGGAGCGATATGCCATTAACCTGAATAAAAAAGCCAGTTCAGGCAAACTTGACCCTGTAATTGGCAGAGATGAAGAAATTAGACGAGTGCTTCAAATTTTAGCTCGTCGCACAAAAAACAATCCAATATTGGTTGGAGAACCCGGGGTTGGTAAAACAGCCATTGCCGAAGGCATTGCTTTTAGAATTGTTGATGGCGATGTCCCGGACGATTTAAAAACAAAAGAAATCTATTCTCTGGATATGGGTGCCCTTATTGCAGGTGCAAAATTTAAAGGAGAATTTGAAGAACGTTTAAAATCTGTGGTAAAAGAAGTGATTTCAAGTGATGGACAGATTATACTTTTTATTGATGAAATCCACACCCTTGTGGGTGCGGGTGGTGGCGAAGGAGCCATGGATGCTGCTAACATTCTTAAACCTGCACTCGCGAGAGGTGAGCTCAGAGCCGTTGGAGCGACAACTTTAAATGAGTATCAGAAATACTTTGAAAAAGACAAAGCACTGGAAAGAAGATTTCAAAAAATATTTATTGATGAACCCTCCGAAACAGATGCCATTTCAATTCTTCGAGGGATTAAAGAGCGCTATGAAAGCTATCACAAAATACGTATTAAAGATGAAGCCATCATTGCAGCAGTGCAGCTTTCAACCAGATATATTCCGGATCGATTTTTACCGGATAAGGCCATAGATTTAATTGATGAAGCAGCGGCTCGTTTGCGTTTGGAAATGAATTCAAAACCTGAAGAAATAGATTCATTGGATCGAAAAATCCAACAATTGGAAATTGAACGAGAAGCTTTCAAACGAGAAAAAGATAAAACCAGACTTGAAGTAATAAAAAAACAACTAGCTGATTTGGAGGATGAACGTACTCAATTAATGGCGCTTTGGGAAGATGAGAAAAAAGTAGTTTCCAATATCCAAAAAGCTAAAAAAAATATCGAAGATTATAAATTTCAAGCCGACAAAGCAGAACGTGAAGGAGATTTGGCAAGGGTTGCAGAAATTCGTTATGGCTTACTTCCAAAGGCAGAAACCCAGCTTTCGGAAATCATTAAACAATTAAAAGAGTACGAAGAAAACGGTAAAAGACTGGTTAGGGAAGAAATTATTACTGAAGATATTGCTGAAGTTGTGGCTAAATGGACCGGTGTGCCAGTATCCCGAATGCTTCAAACTGAGAAAGAAAAATTGCTGCATATTGAAGAAGAACTTCACCAAAGGGTTGTTGGGCAGGATGAGGCCATTGAGGCAGTAGCTTCAGCAATCAGGCGAAGTCGTACCGGGCTTTCTGATGAACGCAAACCCATCGGGTCATTTCTATTTCTTGGTACAACAGGTGTTGGTAAAACAGAATTAGCCAAATCATTGGCCGAATACCTGTTCAATGATGAGAACGCACTGACGAGAATAGATATGAGTGAGTATCAGGAAAAGCATGCTGTTTCACGCTTAATTGGAGCACCTCCCGGATACGTGGGTTATGACGAAGGTGGTCAGCTCACCGAAGCTGTTCGAAGAAAACCGTACTCCGTTATTTTACTCGACGAAATCGAAAAAGCACATCCTGATACGTTCAATATCCTGCTGCAGGTTTTGGAAGATGGGCGCTTAACAGATAACAAAGGCCGTATGGCAAACTTTAAAAACACCATCATCATCATGACTTCAAATATGGGATCGGATCTCATTCATCAATTATTTGAAAATCCGGAACAACAGACCGATGCTATTTATGAACAAAGTAAAAAGATGGTTTTTGATTTATTAAAAAAACAATTGAGACCGGAATTTTTGAACCGAATTGACGAACTCATCATGTTTAAACCTTTAAGTAAAAATGATATTCAGAAGATCATTAAAATTCAATTAAACAATATTCTAAAAGTGCTGCAGAAACAAAATATTTCATTTGATATCACTGAAAATCTTGTCATTTACCTTAAAGATAAAGGGTATGATTTGCAATATGGAGCCAGGCCACTAAAACGCCTTATTCAAAAAGAAATCGTAGATCATATCTCCATTGCATTGCTGAAAGATAAAATTAAAGCGGGATCAAAAATACGTTTGGATGTGGTAGATGGAAAAGTAAGGGTGAGCATGGAAGAGGAAAACAATAAACAGTTAAAAACGTCATAAAATAACTTTATTCAACAACCTCAAAGGTGAAGAAAAAAAATTTTCTTCACCTTTTTTTATTCAATTAAGCCATATATTTATATCCTACTTAAATTCAACCATAATGAACAAACAAATCCTTATTGGTGGTCATCATTTTACCGCCTATCAAATTCCTACTCAAAACACGAGTGTACTGATGATCTCTGGCAAAAACGGGTTTTTGGCCTGTGGCTATATAAATATAGAGGTCGCTAATAAACGAGGAGATGTTTGTGCTATCGTCACAGGTGTAAAGGATCCCAATGATATGCTAACTGCCGAAGTTATAAAAATTAGTACTGCCGCTCAGCAAGCCGGAATTTCAATTGGAATGAAAGGGAAAGATGCGTTACTGTTGATGCGCTAAACTAGTTAAAGCAAATTGAACTATCTTGCCTAATTAATTTTACAATCATGAATCAGGATGAAGGTTTAAAAAGAGAAATCGGTTTATGGGGGTTGGTTTCTAATTCCATTAATATTATCGTGGGTGCAGGTATATTTCTATTGCCTGTAATCGTTTTTGAGAGATTAGGCACAGGGAGTGTTTTGGCCTTTGTAGTTTGCGGTTTTTTGATGATGCTCATTATGCTCAGCTTTACTGAAATAGGAACCCAAATAACCAGAACCGGTGGCGCTTACTCTTATATTGAAGAAGCTTTTGGGAAATATGCCGGATTTCTCACAACCAATATTTTTATTTTCGGAGCTGCTGTGATGGCAAACGCTGCTGTTGGAAACGGACTAGCTGATACCTTAGCTTACTTCTTCCCTATTTTTGAATTACACTGGGTACGAGGTATTTTATTTTTCATCCTTTTTGGTGGTCTCGCTTACGTGAATGTGAAAGGTGTTACCAAGGCCATGTCCTTGGTAAAATTTACCACCGTTGCAAAACTTACACCTTTAATTTTGATTGTTATTTTTGGTTGGATTTTTATCAAACCTTCAAATTTGGTTTGGACCTCCACCCCTACAGTAATGGATTTGGGCGAGATGTCGTTGATGTTAATTTTTGCGTTTGTTGGTGCCGAGACGGCATTAAATGTTGGCGGTGAAATTAAAAACCCGCGTAAAACCATTCCCAAAGGAATCATTCTAAGCATTATTGCAGTGCTTATTTTATATATTTCCATTCAAATCACGGTTCAAGGAGTTTTAGGAGATGGGATACTTGATTTCAGATCGGCACCTATTGCAGAGGTGGCAATGCGCATGATTGGCCCCATTGGTGCTACCATCGTCATCATTGGTGCTTCATTTTCAATGTTTGGGAATTTAAGCGGCATGACTTTAAATATGCCTCGCGTGCTATTTGCCGCAGCTCGCGATAAGGTGGTTCCGATCAAACCGCTTGCGCATGTTAATTCAAGATATGCAACCCCGAGTGTTTCCATCATTGTTTATGCTGCTCTTGGCTTTCTATTCGCAACCATCGGCGAATTTAAACAACTGGCCATCCTTTCAAGTGCTTCCTATTTACTCATCTATTTAGGAGTTGTTCTTTCTGTGATTAAATTTAAAATGACCGGTAAATTTTCTGAAGAGAGCTATCAAACACCCGGAGGCTATTTGGTTCCGGCTATCTCAACCATCGTTATTATTTGGTTTTTAACTAATCTTGCCTGGGCAGAGCTAAAATCAATGCTTATTTTTATTGCGATTTTAACTGTAATTTATTTAGGAATTCGATTTTTAAAGAAAAAAGTCTAGCTTATGGTATTAATTCCTGTCTTTTAGCTAATGGCTAAAAGCTAACAGCCGATTTATAAATGAAATTTATTTAATCAACAAATAAATCATGAAACGAGTAAATTTTCTGGCATTCTTAATTATAATATCTTTTAGCAGTTTCTCACAAAACACAATCAATTGTGAGATCAAAACTACACTTGGCAATATTTTTATTGAACTCTATCCTGATCAAGCCCCAATTACAGTCGCTAATTTCATGAGATATGTCGACGATGATTTATATCAGAACAGCAGATTTTTCAGAACCTGTACCAAGGAAAATGAGGCTGATCGGGAAATTAAAATTGAAGTTATTCAAGGTGGTGATCTTCCTGAAGATATAATATTTGACCCAATTGTATTAGAAACTACTGAGCAAACAAAATTAACCCATCAAGACGGTACCATCTCGATGGCTCGAGCTGAACCCAACACAGCAACAACTCATTTCTTTATTTGCATTAACGATCAACCTGAATTAGATTTTGGGGGTAAAAGAAATCCAGATGGACAAGGCTTTGCCGCATTCGGAAAAGTAATTAAAGGAATGGAAATCGTTCGTCAAATTCAGTCACTTGAAAACAAAAACCAGTTGCTAATCCATCCTGTTACCATCATTACCATACAAAGAACTAACTAGAAACCTCATAACAACTAATCCATTCCAAAATAATATCCTGAACCATGTAATAAATACTTATCGAGCTCGTCTCCATATAAACAATAAATTAAAAGCATGTTTAAAAACTTCCTAAAAATTGCCTTCAGAAATCTCAATCACAAAAAATTCCATTCTTTCATTAACTTATTTGGATTGTCGATTGGATTAGCTGCCTCAATCATGATTGTTTCATATGTCTTTTACGAACTCAGTTATGATAAATACAATGAGAATTACAGTAAAATTTATCGAATATTCACCGTCATCAATTCTCCAGATGGATCCACTACCGAAGCACCCATCACTTCTTTTGCTATTGCATTGCATACTGCAAATGAGCTACCTGAGATTACGAATTTTGTCCGGCTCTTAAATAGTGGTACCCAATTTGAACTAAATAACAAACTATATAATGACATTGAAGTTGCTTGGGCTGACTCATCTTACTTCAATATTTTTACACACAAATTCCTAAGTGGGAATATCGAAATGGCATTAAGCGATAAAAACTCCTTAGTTATTACTAAAAGTACCGAACAAAAATTATTTGGGAATGAATCTGGCCTGGATGAGATGCTTCGAATAAATGGAGATTTGTTTAAAATAACAGGGATCATAGAAGATGTGCCTCTAAACTCACATTTTGAATTTGATGCAATTGTCCCCATATATACCCGGGTCGGAACCCTTGAAGAGGAAGAACAGCAAGCAAGTCTTTCTTATGTCTCTTATATACTAACAAACGGACAAGAAAATTTTGATCAATTGCAAACCAAGGTTAATCAGATTTTTCAGGATCATTATGCTGCTGAATTAGTGCAATATGGTGTAACGGTGAATCAATCTTTACAACCTTTATCTTCGATTCATCTCCGATCGAAAACCAGCTACGAGATGAAACCTCCGGGTGACATAAACAACATCTATATATTTTCAGTCCTGGCTTTTTTTATCATCATCATTGCCATTATCAACTTTATCAACTTAACTACTGCGAACTCCGAAACAAGAGCTCGTGAAATTGGACTTAGAAAAGTGATGGGAGCCAACCGCCCTACCCTCTTTAAACAATTCATTTCTGAATCCTTGATCATCACCTTAATTTCCTTTTTACTTGCTCTTGGAATCACCGAATTATTTATCGATCAATTTCGTGAGTTGATGAGCAGTCCCATACTTTTGCTATATAAGTCAAATACATTATTTCTGATTGGACTTGTTTCCAGTGTAATTATTATTGGATTTATTGCTGGAAGTTACCCGGCCTTGCACCTCTCAAAATATTTACCCATCGAAGTACTAAAAGGATCTAAATCCTCTTCCGGTAAAAAAAGTGTTTTATTGCAAAGATCTTTGGTCGTTTTCCAGTTCGCTATTGCAACCTTTCTGCTCATTAGTCTAAATCTGGTGTACAAACAAATTTCATATGTAAAAAATAAGGATTTGGGCTTCGATAAAGAACATGTAATTGTAATTAAAAATCTTACCGAAAAAATCAGAGAATCGTTTGAGGACTTAAAATCAGAGTTGGTTCAAATACCGGAAGTGATTCGCTTAAGCGGTTCACATTCTGTTCCCGGCACCGGTCGAAATATGAGTATTTGTTATAAAGAGGGAGATGATGCCAGCAATAACATCATGATGCATACCAATCAAATTTATTATGATTACTTGAATACTTACGGAATGGAATTAATTGCTGGTCGCGAATTTGACAAATCCATGGGTACCGACAGCACAAAAATTATTATAAACGAAACAGCAGCAAAAGCACTTGGATTAGATAAACCCCTTCATAAAAAACTAATGATGGGTGACAACCCAAATGAAGTTATTGGTGTCATGAAGGACTTTCATTTCAACTCATTACATCAGAAAATTGGGCCTATGGCTTATTTTCTAACTGATGAAGGTGTTGATTTAATCTCTCTCAAATTGAGTGCGAAAAACATTGAACAAAGCATAAAAAAAATAGAAGCAAGTTTGCAAGATTTTGACCCCAGTTATACTTTCAGCTACAATTTTATTGATGAATCATTTGCAGAAATGTATGAGGCAGAAGACCGAATTAACAAACTCATTACTTATGCAAGTGTGCTTGCATTAATCATTTCCATTTTAGGTTTAATAGCATTGACCATGCAAACCATTCAGAAAAAGACTCATGAAATTGGAATTAGAAAAGTGATGGGAGCAGAAATTTCACAAGTAGTTCAGATGTTCGTTTTGGAACTATTAAGGTGGGTAGTTTTAGCAACGATCATTGCCATTCCCATTGCTTATTTGTTTACTACCCGATGGTTGGAAAATTTTGTTTATCAAACCAAGATTGGCGCAGGTGTATTTATTTGGGGTTGTTTGGTTTCGATCATAATTGCCATATTAACGGTTGGAATAATTTCATACAACACGGCTCGCGCGAATCCAGTTGAATCATTGAAGTATGAGTAGTGAGCATTGAGTATTTTGCGAAGCGGAATCTATCGAAATGCCTTATTCGAAGTGCACCCTTCGATACGATCCCGAAAAATGTCGGGATCAATCAGGGTTCAATTCTGTCATTGCGCATTTAACATTCTACATTTTGCATTCTTCGTTGTTCATTTTACATCTTTAGTTTGTACTTTTAAGCACCAAAGAATAAAAAATGATCAAGCATAAAATCGTTTGCATAGGTGATAGTTTAACCGAAGGATATATGATATCAGAAGGAAGCTGTTGGCCAAGTTTATTAAATAAAGAAGCAAACTATGAAATCATTAACTCAGGAATTTGTGGCGACACCACAGCCGGAATGCTCGCCCGTTTTCAGGAAATGGTGATTGCCCACAAACCGGATTATGTAATAATTCTTGGAGGTACCAACGATATTTGGTTTGATACCCCCGATAGTCAGATTATTGGCAATATTTTAGCGATGACCCGCCATGCTAAACATTACAAAATTAAATCCATCATTGGGATTCCAACCCCTTTTTATCTGCCGAATGTGGGTGATGAAAAACACTTTTTTATGGATTTAAAAGGAATGAAACTACGACTCACAGAATATAATAAAATATTGAGGAAATTTATTCTTGACGACAACCAACCCATGATTGATTTTTCACAAAATATGAGCTCCGATTTATTTTTGGAAGATGGCTTGCATCCCAATGAGGCAGGGCATGCTGTGATGGCTATAAATGCAAATCAATCATTGATTAAAATTTTGACATCAAAATAAGTGTTGTTCAAAATTTAATTTGCAGCCGTTTTAATTCCTTCATTTAAAATAGTTTGAATCTCCCCTTATTTAAAATGAATATCGTTTGTACCTTACTAATTCTTTCGTAGATTTAACGAAAGTTTAAGTTCATTTTCTAATTCTATTTTCATGGTCATCATTCTTAAAACCGTTCTAGGTTTAATGACAAGCATTTTCGGAATTATCTTTTTCAAGGATGCAATTAAAAACAGAAAAACTTTTTCAAAAAAACCCTGGTTGGGTTTATTTGGCACCGGTTTTATTACAAACTTTTTCGACGCATTGGGAATAGGAAGTTTTGCACAACAAACCGCTATTTTCAAATTTTTCAAACTGGTTGACGACCGAATTATCCCCGGAACCATGAATGTTGGAAATACCATCCCAACCGTTACACAGGCTTTTATATTTATGACGGCAGTAACCGTTGATACCCTCACATTGGTATCAATGTCGGTTGCCGCTCCGATAGGTGCGGTGCTGGGTGCTGGTATTGTATCTCGATTGCCCCGACAAAAAATTCAACTTGGAATGGGAATTGGATTAATGGCGGTAGCCATCATCATTTTAGCAGGGCTTTTTGATTTGATGCCCATAGGCGGAGTAGCCATTGGCCTTACAGGTTGGAAACTAGTCTTGATCGTTGTGATGAGTTTTGTTTTTGGAGCACTCCAAACCATTGGAATTGGGTTTTATGCACCCTGTATGGCCATGGTTTATGCACTTGGCATGCACCCCTTAACTGCTTTCCCAATAATGATGACTGCAACAGCCATGTTAATGGCAGCAGGCGGTTCAAGGTTTGTGAAAGAAAACGCTTACGATCATAAAACTGCTGTTGCCCTTACCCTGGCAGGTATATTAGGTGTTTTTGTAGCAGCTTATTTTATCAAATCGTTGCCCTTAAATGTATTAAAATGGATTGTTTGTTTGGTGGTTTTATATACTTCTGTATGGATGTTCCGATCGGCATTTAAAAAACCCAACCAACAAATAACACCTGCACAAAACGAATAAAACCGGCATATTTAGCAAATAGCTGCCATAATACCTGTTACCAAATGGCGCTTTGTTGTAAACGAAAACACAGGGGTTTTATCTTTTAAATGTATTCAAATTAGATTTTAAACATTAAACGCATTCACATTTTCTAAAACGCCATATAATCTCAACTTGTCGCGCCAAAGGCGTGGATTTCAAATAATAAAATTTACACTGCTTTTCCATTGTTAAATTAGCACATCGTCAAATTGGCTAATTATTTTTTTCTATCTTTAATGCAGAAATTCTTCCCGCCTCATTTTGCACGTAATGATCAGGAATTTCGAAGCCCCAAATTGATTTAAAAATGATCGGTTTTAATTAATCGATAACATATAAAGTTCATCAAAACCTGCACAATACTGCCTGACTTGTCCGCCTTTGGGGGATTTGGTTGTTATTGTGCAAGAAAGATGAACATATATACTAGTTATGCATAACCCAATTTATCGAATATGATTAAGGTTGGTAAGAACACATATAAAACATTACAATTAGACACGAATGCTTTAAGCAACCTCCTAAAAGAGGATGATTCAATCCTTAACAATTTGCTTAAGAAATTCCCACCTGATAAATATGTTTTTTGCTATTCACCTTTTTCAATTCTTGAGATCAGAAGAAAAGAGACACTAACGAATAGATTTTGTAAGCTTTTTTCAATTTATCCCTCATTCTTTTTAAAGGGTTATGAGCAAATTAGAAGTGAAGAAATAAGCAATTACAATGAATCAAAGGAAATATCAGAAATACTTTTTTCACCTTTAGATATAAGACGAAAAAAAGGTCAGTTTTTTCCTGAACCAGAACAAATTAAAGAAATATTATACCATCCTAATCTAGAAAAAGTATTCAATAAATGGGAAAATGACAAGGAAGATATTTTAAAAGGAATGTTAAGTCTCAAGAAAAATTTCCAACCAAAAAATGACAAATACACTAAAAAGGAAATTGAATATTTCATTAAAGAAGCAACTATTCAACAATTAATGATGTACGACCCTAAATTTGTTAAATCAAAGATTTTAAGTAAAAGATCAATTGATCTGAGCAAATTTCCTTCTTTCAAAATAATGTCATTTACAGTTTTTTACAAGTTCTATGCTGATCAAAGAAACCCTCAAATTTCTGACGTATTTGACATCCTAATCGGAGCGAATGTACCTTATGTTGATGCATTTATCACAGAAAAACATTTCTATGATACATTGATAAAAATTAAAAAAATTGATAGTTTTATAGATAAGAAAGAAATATTTAAAATAAATGAATTTTAATGGGCTATGCATAACAACAGCTTTACTTCATGGCGCTTTGATCGGCAAAAAAAACATCGCGGTTCTCGTGTTGTTTCCCGTCCTGCCCTACTCTGTTAAAACTTCGTAGGGCAATGAGAGAGTTAAAATCCTACCTACCGCAAGCGTTATATCCAAAACCTTAGTAACTAATTAAGACCTTCATGCGTCTAACTAAAAAATTGAATTATACCGCATGATGGTATCATCGATAAAATTATTTTAATAAGAAATCTAACAACTATTATTATGAAAACTTTGATTAATTTAATAAGATACACACTGTTTGTCATGCTCATGGCAATGATTTCATTCCATGGTTTTGCACAGGATGGCAAAACGCCTACCCTTACAAAAATTTTTGAACTAAATGAGCCCGGCACCTTAAACTCTAAATCATCTGGTGGTGGAATAATAGTAAAAACGCATAATAAAAACGAAGTAGAAGTTCAGGTATTCATGCGTAAGAATGGACACGTTTTATCTCCATCAGATCGAGCAGTAGATGATATTCTTGAAGACTTTGATTTGGAGATTGAGAAAAATGGTTCTGTCATTTATGCAAATGCCACACGTAAATCAAAGTTCAGAATATTAAAAAATGTGGGCATTTACTTTACAATTATTGTCCCCCACGAAATGTCGTGCAATGTATCATCAAGTGGTGGTGGATTAAAAATTTCGGGCGTGGAAGGCACCCATAATTTTAAAAGCAGTGGTGGCTCGGTATATTTAGAAAACACTTCAGGAACGACCAAGGCAAATTCATCAGGTGGTAAAGTTCAAGCAACGAATCACAAGGGAGATATTGACTTAAGTTCGAGTGGCGGTGGCGTTTATTTAGATGAAGCTCAAGGCAGTGTTTATGCGCATAGTTCGGGAGGCCCTGTACGCCTGGAGAATATTCATGGCGAAGTTGAAGCCGGCAGCAGCGGCGGCGGTGTTAGTGTTTCGGGAGAATGCCCTTATGTGAAAGCCAAATCCAGCGGTGGATCAGTACGTGTTAACGTGAGCAACTTACGCAAGGGATTATATTTGCAATCCAGTGGGGGCGGTGTTGATGCCATAATCCAAGATGGTGATAAGCTTGGTCTTGATCTGGACCTGAGCTCAAGTAACGTTAAAATTGATCTGCAAAATTTTTCCGGTGAAGCTAAAAAGAATCGGGTAAAAGGAAGAATGAATGGAGGTGGAATTGATGTTTATATGCATGCATCAGGAGGAAGTATTAATGTGCGATACTAAGATTAAAAGGAAATTTTACAAACCAAACTGACACAGCTCAAACATCTTTTATAATTTGTCAAAAGGTTTTGGGCTGTTTGTCAAAAGGTTTTTCCTTAATCCTCAAAAGGTTTTCTGATTTAACAAAGGAGTAAATCAATGATCTGTCTTTCGTACACTGTTCTTTACGAAGGAACAATCTTTTAATATCTCATTCGAATTAAAATATAAGCCTTCGACTTAACACTGATAAAATAATTTTTGGCATATCATTTGGTTAAATTTAGCAGTTTATTAAAAGTTTTCGAGCTTAAATACGCTCACTAAAAAATCAAATTATGCATAAACAAATCCTAATTACACTTACTACTTCTGTCTCAATCGTTTTATTACTGTTGCTATCAGCTTGTCAGTATAAAAATCACACCCAGGCTGATAAGACTTTGTATGAATACTGGTATGCTTCATTACCCGATAATTGGGAAGTTTGTTATCAAATCCATAGCGCAAACGACAGTATTATTGGAAAATCGGTCACCTACCTAAACGGCATGCAATACATTACAGAATCTACAGGTGAGATTAGCATTATAAATGATTCTGTAATGATTGTTGTTAATCCTGCTGCCAATATTGTGTTTAAAGGAAAATATGATGAAACGAAGCATCATATCATCGGGGGCATCCTGAGCCCTGATGGTACAATAAATGAATTAACGCTTGAAAAAATTGATGCAAGATATCAAAAGGCATTTAATCCCAGAGAAAATACGAAGGAACCTTTATCCCCCGAAAAAATTAAAAAACTGAATGATGGAATTCCCGTATCAAACCTGGAAAAAGTGGCACTCTCACGTCGTTTTGCAGATACGCTGATGCAAAAGATCCTGAATCGTGAATTGGGTGAAATTCATGCGGTATTGATTGCAAAAGATGGTAAACTGGTTTTCGAGGAATATTTTTATGATTATGACCTCATGAAGAAGCACAGATTACATTCCTGCACCAAAAGTATCGTATCACTGCTTATCGGTAACGAAAACTCTAACGAATTGCTCCTCGATCTTCAGAACTCAATCCCTCAAGCATTTCCATTTATCAATTCAGAAATTACAAATCAACATGCAAAACTGAAACTGGAAGATGTTTTAGGGATGACTTCGGGTTTGTCCGAAATTAAATTTCACCCGGCTTCAAATAATGCATGGATTGATTCGCTTCTCAGCACTCCAATCAATTTCAACCCTGGTGAGCAATTTGAATATAACGATTTCAATTCACATTTAATTGGTTATCTGATTTCAAAAGCAAGTAATGCACAACTGGATGAGTATGCAAAAAGAGTTCTTTTTAATCCATTGGGAATTTCAGACTACCACTGGGAACGATTTGACGATTATACCGTAAAAGCCAATACGGGATTAGCATTAAGGGCAAGGGATTTACTAAAAATTGGATTATTGGTTTTGAATAAAGGAAGTTGGAAGGATAAACAGATTGTAAATAGTGAATGGATTGATTATTCAACTGCTTTTCGGAGAAAAGTTTTCAACTCATACAATTACGGACTTCATTGGTGGAATATAGACGGTAACACGATGAATTTGGATAAAAATTATCCGTTGGCACAAGGCGATGGTGGTCAGAGATTATATATTTTACCTAGTGAAAATATCGCGTGTGTTGTTTATGGTGGCAATTTTAATTCGTGGCACCCACTTGATACTTACTTAAAGAATATCATTCTTCAAAAAGAATAATATAGATTCAAGGAATTCATTAAAGGTGCAAAATTTTGTGCGTTGAGTTTTCCGGCCTAAAAGCCGGAAAGTATCGAAACGCAGGGTTTGATCCTTCACCCTTCGATAAGATTTCCTTGAAATCACTCAGGGTGCGAATCCAACACTTCTTAATACTCACATACCTTCGATCCGATATCTCCTTTAATCATCAATTCAGGGTTTAAGATATAAGGCTTAATGTATTCCAATGCCATTTCTAGATTTTTTATGGCTTTTGCTGTTAAACCTTCCATAAATTCCCATTCATAACCACGAATATGAACCAAATAAGTTGGAGGTGTTTTCTCATATATTTTGTTACAGAGGTCGACAATATAACCCGGAGATGCTGCATGTGTAGTAAAGGTCATCTTGGATGATTCTGTAACTTTTGAAATGCAAAAATCATCCAAATCTTCAACGGATGCATCAATAAATATAGCAAGGTCTTTTTCGGAAAGGGCATGTGCATCTTCAATATTTAATTGATAATTGCTATCAAATTCGATATTTGTTAAATTTTGTTCCTCAGCCCATTTTTCAATGTGTTCAACAAATGCATTGCCTAGTCCATCATCCTGCCTGCCCGGATTTCCGTAGCCGTAAATTAAAATATTCATTTGACAAATTTAAAAATTTAAAGTACTTAAAGTAAGTTAAAGTTTGGAGTACTTTAGAGTACTTAAAGTGAGCTAAAGTTTGGAGTACCTAAAATGCTCTTTAGTTTTAAGTTCCATCTTTTTTTTACTTTAGTCACTTAAGGCACTTTAAGTAATTTAGGCACTTATTTACTCTTCGCACTCAAAAAAAACAAGTTGCAAATCAAGGTACTAATCTCTATATTGCAACCTGCTTTATAACTGTCAACCTTCCACTATGTGGAAAAGTACTATGATCTTTTCTTATCGATCAAATTGTTTTTTGAATCAAACAAATTGATTTCTAAAGGCATTTTACCCATGGCGTGAGTTGCACAACTCAAACATGGATCGTAAGCCCGAATCGCAACCTCACAAGCATTCATCATTGGTTCAGTAATTTCTTTCTGACCCGTCATTTGTGCTTCAGCTACCTTAAGAACTGCAAGGTTCATAGGTTTGTTATTGTTTGTTGTTGAAACAATCAGGTTAGCCATTTCAATTTGATCGTTATCATTAATTCTGTAGTGATGGAATAAAGTTCCGCGAGGAGCTTCGATGAGTCCAACACCTTCTTTTTGTTTGGTTCCTTTGGTTACCAAATCACCTTTTAACAAATCAGGGTCGTTCAATAATTCTTTTATCATCTCTGCAGCGTGAAGAATTTCAATTAAACGTGCCCAGTGCATGTGCATCGACATGTTATTAGGTTTACCATGGGTATAAGCTCTGAATAATTCAAATTCTTTTTGAGCAAGTGGCGTTGGAATAAAGTCGATGGTATTCATACGTGCCAATGGCCCTACTCTGTACCAACCGTCTTCTTTACCATATTCAAGAAGATAAGGGAATTTCATATAACTCCAGTCTTTAACTTCTTCTCCAATATATTTTAGGTAATCCTGATAATCTACATCATGAAGGATTTTCTTTCCATCAGCATCAACTGCTCTTAAAACACCATGATAAAGATCTAATGCACCATCTTTACGAACCAAGCTTAAATGACTTGATGGGAAAGCAGCGAAAGTATCAATTAATCCGGAATTTGCTTTATGATATCCTTTAAACAATTCAAGTGCTGCATGCGACCATTCAATCATTTTGTCAATATTCAATGGATCGGCTCCTTTTAGGAACTCATCTCGCTCAGCAATTGATAAATGTTTATTTATACCGCCTGGGATTGCACCAGTACCATGAATTTTTTTACCGGCAGTAGCTCTGATGATCTCCTGACCAAATTTACGCATCATTACTCCTTGAACAGCTAAATCAGGGAATTTTTGAGCAACACCAATGATATTTCTAATCGCCGGGTCAGCATCAATTCCGAAAAGCAAATCCGGAGAAACAAGATGGAAAAAGTGTAGGGCGTGAGATTGGAATGTTTGTCCGTAATGCATTAATCTACGCATTTTTTCACCGGTAGGAGTTAATCCATCACCAGTTCCTGCACCAACAATTACGTCGAGTGCTTTGGCTGCTGCCAAATGGTGACTAACAGGGCAAATACCGCAAAGGCGTTGTACCAAGACTGGGGCTTCCCAGTAAGGACGACCTTGAACAAAACGTTCGAAACCCCTAAATTCAACAATGTGTAAACGACTCTGGGTTACGTTACCAGCATCATCAAGATGGATCGTAACTTTACCATGGCCTTCGACTCTGGTTACGGGTTCTATAGTTATTTTTTTTGTCATGATTTTTCTCTTTTAATCAAATTTAACAACATCGTAAGGTAATTTTAATTCGTCGCCGGTAACAAGTGCAACTAAAGCTTCCCAAATTAAGTCAGCTCGTGGTGGGCAACCAGGCAAATGATAATCAATTTTTACCACTTCATGGCAAGGATAAACCTTATCCAAGATCATTGGTAATTCTTCATCATTTGGAAGGATTCCTTCTGTATTGTTTCCAACGGTTGGTCCGTTAAGATATGCTTCTGCTATGCATTCTTTAACAGGAATACCATTACGTAGCGCTGGTAATCCACCCATGATGGCGCATTCTCCAACTGAAACTAAAATTTTACAATTTTTTCTGAACTCTTTGAGTACATGAACATTTTCACTATTACAGCATCCGCCTTCAATTAATCCAATATCACACTGCTTAGTAAAAGTTTTAATGTCATCAACTGGCGATTTATTAAATTCAACCAAATCAATGAGAGGAAGAATTCTTTCGTCTATGTCAAGTAATGACATGTGGCAGCCAAAGCATCCTGCTAACGAAGTTGTTGCTATTATTGGTTTACTCATTATATTAATTTTTTAAAATTCTAAATAACACTAGTAATATCACTCCCGACAGGTTTCAGATCGTATTTACGCGTACCTATTGGTTCATTAAAACCTTTTTCTTTTCTGATAAGCGCTCCTACAGGACAAATGTCCATAATTTCCTGAGCTTGTTCATCAGTTAGATTTGCAGCACATTCTTTATCGATACTGATTTGTAATTTATGTCCTCTCGATTTGAAAGCAAATAAACTACGACCCTTTTCATCTTTAAATGCTCGGATACATCGTTTACATAAAATGCAACGGTTACGGTCGATTAATATTTTTGAATTGCTTGCATCAATTTCTTTTTGAGGGAACTGATAAGGGAATCGAGGAACCATCATTTGGTAACGATATGCAATCGCTTGTAGCTCACAGTTTCCACTTTTTTCGCAAGATGGACAAAAGTGATTTCCTTCAACAAATAATGCTTCGATGATGGTTAATCTTAAGTCTCTTAATTCTGCGGTATCATTTTCAACTTCCATACCGGCAGCAACAGGAGTAGTACATGCGGTCATCGTTCGGCCAGCAATTTTCACATTACAAACCCGACATGAACCCGCTTGTTTTATTCCTTTCACATGGCATAGATATGGGATATAAACCCCATTGTCGCGAGCTGCATCCAAAACATTTTGTCCTGGCTCTGCTAAGCACTCCTGACCATCGATGGTGAATTTTATTTTTTCGCTCATTGTTTTATATTTTATCTTTTCTACTTTAAAATTTATTAACGACCTTATAAATTTGGAACCCGATCAACAAAATCACACGATTCTGCAACAGCTTTTTCCATATTAAAACTTGCTTCATAAGGAGTGTCTTCAACCAGGAGATTGTCATAAAGTTCTCTGAAATTCTCGATAGTTGTTAAAATTGGATTGGCGGCAGTTTGTCCTAAACCACAACGGTTGGCAACTTTCATTTTTTCGCCCCATTCAACCAAATTGTCCAAATCTTTTTTAACACCTTTTCCGTCAATAATTTTTAGTAATGTATCTCTCATTAATACAGTGAATGCTCTACAAGGAACACAAGAACCGCAAGACTCATCAATAAAGAAATTGGTAAAATTTAGTACCACATCTTTTAGCAAATTTCGCTCTGCTCCAATGATCATTACTGCACCACCAGTTGGAATATCCTCGAATGAAATGGTACGTTTGAAATCTTTAGGGCCAATGCAAATACCTGATGGTCCACCAATTTGAACAGCTTGTACTTCTTCAGTTCCAGCCATTTCTAACAAATCTCTAACGCGCATTCCCCATTCAATTGCATATACTCCAGGAAATTCGCAATCGCCGGAAACACTAACCAATTTTGTTCCGTTACTTTCTCTTGATCCCATTGTTGTGAACCATTCAGCACCTTCGTTGATAATTTTAACAACTGAGCAAAGTGTTTCAACATTATTAACAACAGTTGGTTGTTGTAAATAACCTTTTTGTACTGGAAATGGTGGACGGTTTCGAGGCTCGCCTCTTTTACCTTCAGCTGATTCAATTAATGCTGACTCTTCACCACAAACATAAGCACCTGCTCCAAATTGGATTCGGATATCAAAATCGAATCCGGCTTTACCAGCTATGCCTTTTCCTAAAAGGTTGTCTGCACGCATTTCTGCTAATGCATTTTCTAAATATTTTTGTAGGTATCTATATTCTGCCCTGAGGTATAAAATACCTTCTTTTGCATCAATTGCATAGGCTGCAACTGCCATTCCTTCGAATAACAATTTAGGAACCTCAGTTAAAATTACTCTTTCTTTAAAAGTACCAGGTTCACCTTCATCTGCATTACAAAGAATATAACGTGGACCCGCAGATTTTGAACAGAAATCCCATTTTAAACCGGTTGGAAAACCAGCTCCACCTCTACCTCTTAAGTGAGAAACTTTTACTTCATCAATTACTTCTTTGGCTGATAAAGCAGAAATTTTCTTAAGTGAAGCACCTTCCTCATAATCTGAAAAGATAACAGGGCCAGTTTTACGGATATTATTAAAAACCATTGAATTGATAAGCTCCGAAGCATTTTGTCCCTCACCTTTAAGTTTAATCATTTCGCTAGTATCCACACCGTCTTTCATTTTCTTAACGATGTCTTTAACCATTTCAGGGGTTAAGCTGGTAAAAACAGTACCGTTAATAAGAGCGGCTGGCTCTTGATCGCTCATGCCGATACAAGCTGTATTATAAAGTCCTATTTTGCCATCTTCAGAAACTTCGCCGAAAACACAGCCAGCTTCTTCTTCAAAGGCTTTAGCAACTTCGGCTCGTCCTTTCATATTCGCAACTACACTGTCATTTAAGTAAACAGCATACTCGCCAACAGGTTTCTGTGTAAAGAAGTGATAAAAACTCAATGTTTGCTCAACATCAACTTTTGATAAGACAGTTTCTTCTGCTACAATCTTAACAGCTTCTTCAGGTATAAAACCAAATTCGCTCTGAATATCCAGTAAAATATCCATCAGCCTGGCTTTATCATTATTGTATTTCGCAATAATGTTTTTTACGTTAGTTCTCATAAATAAATATTGTTTAATATACCTTTAAATTGTTCGCTTTACGATCTGTTAATTTATTAACAAATGCAAAAATAGGAGAAATTTAAGTAGTAAAAAAGCTAATAAGGAATTTAGAAGAATTTTAAATAATCTTATCTCACATTCAGGTATTTAGATGTGAATATGTAGTCATTTAAAGATGAAAAGATTAGCACTTACAACCAACATATGCATCCATACTACCTATGGCAGTTAACAATATGTATTAATAACTGATTAAGAGATATTTATATTGTGAATAAATTATCATTGCGAACATTATTCACTTTTTACGAAATAAGCCATTTCTTCAAGGGTGGTGATGATATCAAACTCTTTTAAGTAAACAGATTTTGGTAAATCGAGGTGCACAGAAGTGAAATTCAAAATACTTTTTATTCCTGAATTAATCAGAATTGAGGCGATTGATATTGCAAATTCGGAAGGAATAGCGATTACTCCTACGGTTATATTTTTTTCTTTAACAATACTGCTCAAACGGGTAATGTCGTAGCAAGTAACTTCATTAAATATTTGTCCGGTTTTTTGTGGATCGATATCAAAGATGGCTTCAACTTTTAAATTAACATCTTCGCCCGAAACATAATTTAGAATTGCATTCCCTAATCTTCCTGCACCAATGATTCCAATATTCTCTGGTCCTTTGCTATCAATTGTCTCACCAATAAGGTCATTCAATTCATTCACATTATATCCTTTGCGGTGATTGCCGGATGAACCAATTAGCATTAAATCTCTTCTTACCTGAACCGGATTTAGATTAAGCAATCTTGCTAAATCATGCGAATAAATAAACGGCTCTGATATGTATTTATACTTAACAAGCAGCCTTCTGTATCGACTTAAACGCTGTACGGTTTTCTTTGGTAATTTCATTAATTGATCATTATTTTTTTGCAATTACTACAATTAATAGCTTTGCAAATTTAGGAGTAAGTTTTGGTTTTCAAAGAATTTCATGTCAAATAAAAAGATTAATTTTGCTCGATTCTCACGCTAACACTACTGAAATCATGCAGGAAGAAGTCCTGACAAATACCTATAAAATACATATCCAAGGCCTTGTACAAGGTGTTGGTTTTCGCCCATATATTTACAGAATTGCTCATCGACTTAACTTAAATGGTTGGGTTGAAAACCGAAATGATGGCGTTTTTATAAAAGTTAGCGCTAAACCTGAAGTTCTGGAAGAATTTTTAAATGCCATTAAAATGGAAGCGCCTGCTGCATCTTCCATTCATAGCATTGTACATCATAAAATACCTAAGGAAAATTTCACAGTTTTTGAAATCAAAAAGAGTGAGAATAAATCGGATGAAATTACGGAAGTAAGCCCTGACATTGGTGTATGTGATGAATGTCTTTCCGATTTAAAAACCCAAACGCATCGAATAAATTATCCTTTTATTAATTGCACCAATTGTGGGCCTCGATTTACCATCATTAAAGATTTGCCTTACGACAGAGAAAAGACCAGCATGAGTCCTTTCATTATGTGTGAGCAGTGCAGATCAGAATATATAGATGTTTTGGATCGGAGATTTCATGCACAACCGGTTGCTTGCTTACATTGTGGACCTGAATACCAATTAAGAATAAAAGATCGAACAATTGATAAGTTTGATGAAATTTTAACTTCGGTTTGTGACCTCCTTCAACAAGGAAAAATTATTGCTATGAAAGGCTTAGGCGGTTATCATTTGGCATGTGATGCGCAAAATGAAGAAGCTGTTAAATCTTTACGCAAAGCCAAAAACAGAGATGGAAAACCTTTTGCTGTCATGTTTAAAAATATTTCCAGCTTAAAAGAATTTACTGCATGTGACGAAACGGAAGAAGAACTTCTAACTTCATGGCGAAATCCCATTTTGCTTTTAAAAGACAAGAAAAAATTGGCACCAAGTGTGAGCGTTGGATTTGAAACAACAGGCTCAATGTTGCCTTACATGCCTTTTCATCACTTGTTGTTTGAGCAGTTGAAATTACCAGTCATTGTTTTAACAAGTGGAAATCTTTCTGATGAACCCATCATCATTGATAATCAATTTGCAATCGAAAGACTGAGTTCTATTTCATCGGCTGTGTTAACTTATAATCGCGATATTCATAATCGAACAGATGACTCCGTGGCTTTTGTCACTAATCACAAATCCAGGCTGATTCGTCGGTCCAGAAGCTATGCCCCAAGCCCAGTCAGGCTATCCTTTAATGCCGAAGGCATTTTTGCAGCAGGGGCTGAATTAGTAAACTGTTTCTGCATTGGCAAAGCGGATCAGGCCATTTTAAGTCAGCATATTGGTGATTTAAAAAATTTAGAAACACTTGAGTTTTATACTGAATCTGTAGAAAGATTTAATCGATTATTCCGGATGAAACCAACATTGATCGTCCATGACCTTCACCCTGACTATCTTTCAACAAAATATGCCAAAGAATTAGATATTCCTCAAATTGGGGTTCAACATCATCATGCACATATCGCATCTTGTATGGCTGAGCATCAGCTTGATGAAAAAACAATTGGTATTGCTTTGGATGGAATTGGATTGGGTGATGATGGAAATATTTGGGGAGGAGAATTTCTAATTTGTGATTTAGCCGATTACGAGAGATTTTCACATTTTGAATACATCCCAATGCCAGGTGGCGATAAAGCGACCAAAAATCCCTGGCGCATGGCTGTTTCATATTTGTACAAATATTATGGGTCAGCTTTGCTCGACCTAAAACTTGATTTCCTTAAAGATATCGCTGAACATGAAATTAAATTAGTGATGAGCATGTTGGACAAAAGCATAAATTCTCCACTCACCTCAAGCACAGGCCGACTCTTTGATGCGGTTGCAGCACTAACAAATATTTGCACCAAGTCAACTTTTCATGCAGAAGCTCCAATGAGGTTAGAGGCTGCAACTAATTTGACCACAGATGATGCTTACGATTTTGAGTTAGGAGAGTCAATCAGGCTTAAGAAAATGTTCAATGGAATTATTGGAGATTTACAGGCTGGTATAAATAAGGCAGTTATTGCAACAAAATTCCATCATACTATAATTAATATTATTTTTGCAAATGCAAACTTGATTAAACAATCCCATGGAATTAATAAAGTTGTTTTATCAGGAGGAAGTTTTCAAAACAGATTTATTTTGGAAAGAGTAGAAGAATTATTAGAAAAAGAGGGATTTGAGGTTTACGCTCAGGAAAATATTCCTGCAAATGATGGAGGAATAGCCCTTGGGCAACTTGCAATTGCCGCCAAAAGAAGAGCGTTGGAAATGATTAATGATTAATGATTAATGAAGATTTTCTTAATTAGTCAATTGTCATTCAAAAATTAAAATTTAAAAAAATGTGTTTAAGTATACCTGCAAAAATTGAATCAATAGAAGGTGAAATGGCCGTTGTATCCGTAGGAGGAACAAAATACGATGCCAGTTTGCAAATGCTTGACGATGTCAAAATAGGCGATTATGTTCTCCTACATACCGGTTTTGCCATTCAAAAAATAAGTGAAGAGGAAGCTCAGGACACCCTTAAAGTTTTTGAAGAATTTGAAGATTTAAACCAAAAACTTGATGAGGAAGAGAAGTTAACAGGTGATAGAATTACCTAGTCTTTACTAAATCCACTAAACTTATTTGCATGAAATATATTGACGAATATAGAGATAAAGAAATAGTATTAGAACTAGTTGATCAAATCAAAAAAGCTTCAACAAAAAAAATTACATTAATGGAAGTTTGTGGTGGTCACACCATGTCCATCCAAAAATTTGGAATTCCCAGTTTACTTCCCGAAAACATAAAACTGGTTTCAGGTCCTGGATGTCCTGTTTGTGTATCCAGCAGAAAATATATTGATCAGTCAATTGCTTACGCCAGACTTTCGGATGTAATCGTTACCACCTATGGTGATTTAATCCGAATCCCAGGTTCTACAACTTCTTTGGATGAAGAAAAGGCCAAAGGAGCGGATGTAAGAATTGTTTATTCGGTGCTAGATGCCTTGAAAATTGCAGAAGCTAACCCTGATAAAAAAGTAGTCTTTTTAGGAATTGGATTTGAAACTACGGCTCCAAGCAGTGCCGTCGGAGTTTTAAATGCGCACAAAGCAAGGATTAAAAATTTCTATCTGTACAGTTCTCATAAAATCATGCCTCCGGCAATGGCTGCCTTAATTGACGAAGGCGTAAAAATTGATGGCTATATTGCACCCGGTCACGTGAGTACAATTACCGGCTCGGGTATTTATAAAGACATAGCTGACATTTACAAATTAGGTTGTGTGGTTTCAGGATTTGAACCTGTTGATCTTTTAAAATCAATTTTAATGCTCGTAAAGCAATTGGAAAATAACGATCCAAAGGTTGAAATCGAATATAGCAGGGTGGTTAAACCCGAAGGTAATTTGAAGGCTCAGCAAATGCTGGATGAAGTTTTTGAACTTCAAGATGATTGGTGGCGCGGTTTAGGTGTACTCCCTAAAAGTGGCATGAAAATCCGAGATAAGTATCGTGAATATGATGCCGTTGTAATGATTCCGGTTGAAGTTGAACCCACAAAAGAAGATCGGGGTTGCATTTGTGGTGAAGTATTAAAAGGTTTGAAAAATCCGAAAGATTGTAAATTATTTGCAAAAGGCTGCACCCCAAGCGATCCGGTGGGTGCTTGTATGGTATCAAATGAAGGAGCTTGTAACGCTTACTATAGATTTAATAGAGATTAATAATGAAGAACAAACAAGTATTGTTAGGCCATGGAAGTGGTGGTAGATTATCTCACGATTTAATCAGTAAATTATTTGTTAAATATTTCGACAATCCTATTTTACGTCAGCAAACCGATTCTGCTTTATTAAAAGTTGAAAGTTCACATATTGCATTTACAACAGATTCTTATGTGGTAGATCCGATCTTTTTCCCGGGCGGAAATATTGGCAAAATTGCTATCGCAGGAACAGTTAATGACCTGGCTGTTAGTGGTGCAACTCCCAAATATATAAGTTGTGGTTTTATCATCGAAGAAGGATTTGCTTTAGCTGATCTTGAGACCATTGTTAAAACAATGGCTGAAGAAGCTCAAAAAGCTCATGTTTTAATCGTAACCGGAGACACTAAAGTTGTTGATAGAGGTAAATGCGATAAAGTTTTTATCAATACAGCAGGAATTGGAATTATAGAAGAAACGCAACTGGAAATAAGCTCCGGAAAAAACATAAAAGTTGGCGATAAAATTATTATAAATGGCAGCATTGCAGATCACGGTATGGCCATTTTAAGTGCTCGCAATGACCTCAACATTCGGGCTGAAATCAATTCAGACTGTGCATGCTTAAATCACATGATTAAAGAAATTGTTGATATCGGAGCAGCTATTAAATTTATGCGAGATGCAACTCGTGGAGGAGTGGCAACGGTTTTAACTGAACTTGCTTCGGGTAGTAATTATGGTATTGAACTTGACGAAGCTAAAATAGTAGTCAATGAAACAGTTAGAGGCATGTGTGAAATTCTTGGTTTTGATCCCTTATATGTTGCGAATGAAGGCAAGGTCTTAATGGTCGTTGCTGCCGAAGATTCAGATCGGGTGATCGATACTTTAAAATCAAATGAGTTTGGCAAGGAAGCTTCAATCATTGGCGAAATTGTTGACAAGCATCATGGCAAAGGCTGGATTACAACTTCTATCGGAGGAAAGCGAATAATAGACATGCTGGCCGGAGAGCAACTTCCCAGAATTTGCTAATTTTTTTAATATAATCCCTTTTTTCATAAACAGCTTTTCGGAGCCGTTTTTTTATTCTTCATTTTCACTTCATTTTCAGATATTATCATTGTCGAAGAAAATCAGAATTCACATTTATAAATTTAAAAATGAACACAATGAAAAAGGGATTTAACACCAACATGATTTTACTCGCTTCAATTTTATTACTTGGATCATTTACGATTTTTACCGCCTGTAATAAAACGGATGAAACTTTTAATGATGCCAATGCAACAAGTCTAGACCTTGCGCTTGACCAGTCATTTGCGACAGAGCTATTTGATGAAATAATTGAAATTTCTGATGAGGCATTGAATATAGATTTCACCTCCGAATTAAAATCTACAGAAATGTTTGGAAATCGCTTTGTGCGAATGGGTGAATGCGCAACCGTTACCAATGTTACTAACTCAGAGTCAACAGTTACAACCATTGATTTTGGAACAGAAGGATGTGCTGGTGAGGATGGCAGAGTGCGACAAGGAAAAATGATTATGACAAGAACCGGAAATTACTGGGATGGAGACGTTCAAATGACTTATGAGTTTGAAAACTATTTCGTAAATGGCAATGAAATGACAGGCACAAAAACCGTTACAGGATACATTAATGATGCAGGAAACAGACAAATGGATATGGTAGATAATGGAAGCATTATTTTAGCAGATGGCGGCGGAACAATCACTCGAACAGCACAAAGAACACGTGAAGTAATTGAGGGCTCTGACACACGAAATAAGCTGGATGACGTAATTAAAGTTACTGGATCTGCTGCGGGAATTTGCGCGACAGGCGAAACCTTTACCTCTCAAATTACCACGCCACTTATTCGCAATAATACACAAAACTGTAGTCGTTATTATGTAGAAGGAGTAGTTGAAATTATTAAGGGAGATGGTACCGAAATAACTATTAATTATGGTGATGGTACTTGTGATAATCTTGCTGAAATAACGACTAATGGCGTTGCAGAAATAGTAGAATTACAAGGACACAGAAAGGGATTTCGTTTGTAGGTTGTAGTTTGGTTGGAGGTTTGTTCAATTGATATAATACAGATTGTAGCATTTTCACTTTGATTAGGTTGAATATTAAAATTCACCAATTGAGCAGCCTCCTTAAACCTAATGTGATACAACTATTGTTAAATAGTTGTATCTTTATTTAAAAATTAATAATCATGAAACTTGTTAAGCTTATACTTCTTAGCTTTTTTATCTCAATAACAGGTATGGCATTTAGCCAGGATCCTATTAAACCGGTAAGCCAGGACCAGTCAAAAAAGACAACAACAAAGACCAATACTGAAAAGAACAACATTAAAACTGTTCCTCAGTCTAAACTACAACAATCTCAACTAAAGAAGATCAACCAGAGTAAATCAAAACTTCAAGCTCAAAAGTTGAAGAAAGCCATACGAAAATCCAGTATCATACGTAAAAAAGGAAGAAAGTAAGGTTGATAAATTATGACTATGTTAAATCATTTAACCAACAAATTATCAATTTTAGTTTTATTATTTCTGATTCCCGGATCTCTGATTGCTCAATCCATAATCAACGATACCATTGACACAAATGTTAGCGATAGCAGTGAAACTTCTATTGACTTTGATCTGTTGATGATTGGCCTCAGTTACAACAATAATAATATTAAGTACAAAAACCTGGACAATAATATTAAAATGCCGATTTATGGAGCTGATATAAGTTATTATCACAAATCAGGTATCTGGACTTCAATAAATTATTCCGATTATTATAATGCCAATATCTCAACCAATGAGATAGAACTACAACTGGGATTTCAAAAAACCTTACTGGAATTTATAGATTTGGATTTTAATTATGGATATCACAATTTTAAAGGCGATCCTGTTTATGAAGGAATTTCATATCAACATAGTTTAAATGGATCATTAGGTTTTAATACCAAATATATAAGTTTTACTGCAGATGCATATTCTATGCATGGATTAGCTAATAACTATTTCACGGATTTTGGGGCATCATTTAATGTCGATATCAATGATTTATTTTTCAAAAATGATTTTCTCTTATTCAATCCGGGCATTTCCACATCATTTGGTACAGATGGTTGGATATTTGAAGATCTTACACCAGCACAAGGCTGGGGAAAAAAACGGTATCTCAGTCAACGAGGTTATACAACAGAGAAATTTGACTATTTAAGCCTCGTGTTCACGGTCCCCATTATTTATAGCTACAAAAATATATCTTTATCATATAGCTGGTTTTACAGCATGCCTTCAAATAAATTGAAAGCAATAAATTGGGAAGACCAAAGTGGATTCATGATCTCAGTTCTTTATACTCCAATTCTTTAATTATGAGAATTCTTATCATAGAAGACGAAAAGGCATTGGCTGATGAGATTGAGCAATTTCTCTCAAAAGAGCATTATCAATGCGATAAGGCATATACTGGTTCAGAAGCTTCAGAGTTATTGGCGATAAATCCTTATGATTTTGTATTGCTCGATATTGGTCTTCCTGACTACTACGGCCTTGATTTAATTAAAGAGGCAAAAGTTTATAATACAGAAGCCTATTTCATCGTTATTACTGCCCGTGGCGAGTTGAATGACAAACTTAAGGGTTTTGATTACGGCGCTGATGATTATTTAGCTAAACCTTTTTCACTACTTGAACTCCAATCCCGTATTCAGGCTATTACCAGAAGAAAATTCGGACAAACAAAAGCCGAAATTGAATTCGGGAAATTTATGATTGATGTAAATAAACGACTGCTTGCATATCAAGGCAAAAGCATCGATTTAACAATCAAAGAATTTGATCTCCTCAGTTATCTCATTTTAAATAAAGGAAGGGTTTTGGATAGGATGCAACTTACCGAACATATTTGGGGAGGATTTTACGAAGAAGACTTTGAATCAAATTATATTGATGTTCATATTAAAAATATTAGAAAGAAAATTGGTCAATTTGACGATCAAAACTGGATCAAGACAGTTAGAGGTTTAGGTTATAAATTCGATGCATAATCATGTTATTTCCAAACACAAAACTCAAAACACAACTGGCATTAATCAATGCCTTTTCTAAAATTATTATTATCATTATTGCAGTACTAATCCTTCCCATGGTAGTCGCTAAAATTTCACTTAGAGAAATGGATAATCAACTGATTAACAAACTAGATCAGGTTTATCTTATTGTTGAAGAAATGGGAATTGAAGAATTTGTTGATATTGAAAATAATTCTTTGGGGTACGGAAGTTATAACCTATTAAAAGAAGAATATGTTTCCATTGAAATTAGCGCGGATACTGTCCTGATGGAATTTATAGAGTCAACCCAAAGAATAGTCGATGAAGAAATCATAGACTACAGAATTATCAGTGCCACTTTTGAATACGACGACTATTTCTATTTATTAGAAATCGGAAAAAGTACTGCGGCAATTACACTATTTGAAAAAACACTCAGAAATTACACTTTCGTGTTTCTCATCCTGCTACTTGCATTAGCAGTCATTTTTGATCTCTCAATCACTCAAATTCTACTCCGTCCCTTCGATCAAATTATTAAAAAATTAAAATTAATTAAACACCCATCTAGTTTCAATTATTCGAAAACAAAAACAACCACGAGTGATTTTAAATATTTAGAGGAAAGTATTCATCATTTAATGACCAGAATTGAAGAGGTTTTTAATGAGGAGAGAGAATATATTGGAAATATTTCTCATGAAATCCTCACCCCAATAAGTGTGATTAAAAGTAAGCTGGAAAATTTTTCAGCAAACACAAATCTCAGTCATGAAGATGCAGTTAAAATTTATGAGACTAAAGTTACGTTAGGACGTTTAACAAAGCTTGTAAGATCCTTATTATTACTTTCCAGAATAGAAAACAAAGAATACCTCAAAGATGAGACCATTGATTTAAGTATTGTAGTCCAAAGCGTTGTTGATGAAATAAAGGAACGCATGGAAGTAAAAAATATCAAGCTAAAGGATGAATTCTGCAACCAGGAATTTTTATTTTCCGGCAATAAGGAACTTATTCATATGATGATTTATAACTTATTGAATAATGCCATAAAATACACCGCAAAAGAGGGATTTATTCAAATATCAACAAAGCTTGAAAATAATGGATTTAAACTAACAATTAAAGACAATGGGGTGGGAATTGCAAAGGAAGATTTACCCTTTATTTTTGATCGTTTTAAAAAATTTCAATCGGGCAATAATAATTTTGGGTTAGGTCTTGCTTTGGTCAAAAAAATCTGTGATTATCACCAAATTGAAATAGCAGTAAGTTCATTGTTAAAATCAGGAACTACTTTTACACTTATATTTAAAAATTAAAAAGCTCTTTGCTAAGCAAAAAGCTTCCGTTATAAATTGATATCTGAAGATGGGTATTTATTCGCCATATATTTGGTGAAATTTCCTTAGTGTATCTTCCAAATTCTCGATCATAATATAGTGACTCTGACAACCAATTTTTGAACAAATACTAACTGTTCCTCCAATTTCGATATTAAATTTTACAATCTTTCCATCACACTCCTTACAATCGATATTGGTATTTAAGGTTTCATGGCAATGAGGGCAAGACATTTCAACATTATTTCCCTCAACCAATGTAATACTGGACTCTTTATCATAGCAGCCATAAGTTGAGCACAGCCACAATTTGCCAGTTGATTCTTTGGATTTAATATTTACCCTGATACTTGGCTTTCCGTTTAGTTCCTTATTGTAATCCATTAATGAATGATTACATTTTGTGCATTTAACATTTAATGAAACATTTTTTGGCATTGATTCCTCCTTTTTCTAATCTGATTAAACAATCTGCTAACACATTCTTCCTGAGCTAATATACGAATATATCTAACGAATTCAAGTATATTGCACGTATATATTTGAATTTTCTAATAGATTATTGTTAAGCATTTATCATTGTTATTTAATAACTACTCAATTATTTTTCCGAGGAATACATTATTTGATTAATTTTGTAAAAAAGCAATAACTATGTGTGGAACATGCGGATGTGGCGACGATACAGTATCGATTAAAAGGCCAGGCGAAGAAAACAATAAAGATCATAAACACTCACACGATCATACCAATGATCATCATCATCATGATGGCCATACACATGATCATGGTCATTCACATGAACATGGAAAAGAGATTAGTGTAGAAGTTGATATTTTGCA
This sequence comes from Bacteroidales bacterium, assembly GCA_963674935.2. Classification (GTDB taxonomy): domain Bacteria; phylum Bacteroidota; class Bacteroidia; order Bacteroidales. The sequence goes on along the minus strand of CAXXWZ010000007.1, from coordinate 447,156 downwards.
AAAGAATAATTTATTGGCCATGAAAAACCGTGGTTATTTCGAGGCTAAAAACATCCTCACTTTAAATTTGGTTAGTTCACCGGGTTCAGGAAAAACAAGTTTGCTCGAAAGAACTATTAAAGATAAAAATACGGAACATGCCTTCTATGTAATTGAAGGTGACCAACAAACAATGAATGACGCCAACAGAATTGAAGCTGCCGGAGCTCCCGCTGTTCAGGTTAATACAGGAAATGGTTGCCACCTTGAAGCTGATATGATTCTTAAAGCAGTACAAAAACTTCAACTAAAAGATAATAGTATTTTAGTTATTGAAAATGTTGGAAATTTAGTTTGCCCTTCGATGTTTGATTTGGGTGAATCAAAAAGAGTGGTTGTGATTAGTGTAACCGAAGGTGAAGACAAACCACTCAAATATCCGAATATGTTTCACTCTTCTGATATTTGTATTATTAACAAAACAGATCTGCTGCCTTATGTTGATTTTAATGTAGAAAAAGCCAAGGAATATGCACTTCAAGTTAATCATCATCTTGAATTTTTTGAACTCTCAGTAAAAACAGGTGAAGGAATGGATGAGTGGTACAACTGGTTAAAAAAGCAGCTAAAATAAGAATTTGCTCCAAAGTTACAGACTCAATATTTTATCATACCAATTTAATTATCAACACATAGCGCAAAAAGCTGTTATATATCATATAAATTTATGATAGTCGTTTAACACTTGTGAAATAATTAACAATTTTCTTGCATATTAAGGTTCCAAAATCTAAATTTGCGAAACTGAATAAAAGACATCAATTTATTTCACTACTAAATGAAGCATCTACCACACAAGACTATTGAAAGACTCAGCCAATATCGTCGGGCATTACTCATTTGTGCTGCAAAAGGTAAGACCCACATATTTTCTCATGAAATTGCTAAAATCCAACACATTACTCCCGTTCAAGTAAGAAGAGATATCATGCTGATTGGGTATACTGGCACACTTCGTAAGGGCTACAATATTCAGGAATTAATTGATCTGATTGGTGATATCATCGATACTAAAGAAGGTTTAAATGTGGCAGTTGTAGGAATTGGTAATTTGGGTAGGGCCATGATTAATTATTTTAATGGGAAACGGACAAAATTGTCAATCGTAGCCGGCTTTGATAGCAATCCCGACAAAATTGATCGTATTTATTCAGGGGTAAAGGGTTATCACATCGACAGACTTGGGGAAATCATTAAAAAAGAAAACATTTCCATTGCCATCATCACGGTTCCTGCCGGAGCTGCACCAGACATTGCTGAAAAACTGGTTTCAGCAGGTATTAAAGGGATTTTAAATTATACGCCAAAACCTGTTCAGGTTCCTTCGCATATTTACCTTGAAGAATATGATATGATTACTTCTTTAGAGAAAGTGGCCTTCTTTGTAAAAACCCATATTTAAATTATACCATCACAATTCTTGTTCCCCCATCATCAACTCCGAGTAATGTACTTTTGGTAATAATTGCGTCTTTACCACTATGCTCAACAAAATGAACAGCTGCTCGTATTTTCGGAGCCATACTTCCTTCAGCAAAATGTCCTTCTTTAAGATATTTACGTGCCTCAGCTATGGTTATTCTACTTAATGTTTTTTCTTGAGGAGTATTAAAGTTAAGGCATACTTTTGGAACATCAGTTAAGATAAAGAGCTTATCAGCATTTATTTGAGAAGCCAATAAAGCAGATGCCAAATCTTTATCGATAACAGCATCAATTCCTTGAAGCTTATTAGGTTCAACATAAAAAGCCGGAATTCCACCACCACCAACTGCAATTACAATTTGCCCATCTCGGGCAATGCGTTCAATTGACTTTTTATTTGAAATAACCAATGGTTTAGGAGATGCAACTACCTTTCGCCATCCTCTACCCTTTGGATCTTCAGCAAATTTCACAGAAGTATCCTTCATGATTTTATCAGCTTCTTTTTTTGTATAATATGGGCCGATAGGTTTAGTTGGATTTGAAAATGCAGGGTCATCTTTGTTTACCAAGATTTGTGTAATGATTGTTATGATATCTCTATCAAGGTCATTTAATTGTAATACATTTCTTAACTGTTGTTCCATGATGTAACCAATAAATCCTTGCGAATAAGCAACACAGATATCGAGTGGCATTTCAGGCAACCCAAACATTTTATTACCTGCCTGATTAGCCAGTAATATATTACCCACCTGAGGCCCATTACCATGGGTAATTACAATATTATAATCCCGTTCAATCAGCGAAATCAAACGTTCTCCTGATTCATAAGCATTACGTTCTTGTTCTTCAATGGTTCCTTTTTGGCCAGCCTGAAGCAAAGCGTTTCCTCCAAATGCAACAACTCCTAATTTTTTCATCTACAGTTATTTTAAAAACAGAACGCAAAATTAACAAATTAGTCAAGAATATTCCATATTCAATCATTATTAAAAAAATCTAATTTTAGGTCTCGCTTATTTTTTTAAATTTGACAAACAACTCAATGTTTATGCGAATAAGTCTCTCAGTGCTCAGCTTAAAAAAAACATTTGGCCTATTTGGTGGATTAATTATTTTTTTTTCAATCATTTTTTTTGGAGATCTTGAACCTGGGCATCCTGAAGTAACCTACACATTGGCCATAGCACTTTTGATGGCCATTTGGTGGATCACCGAAATTGTACCATTAGCTATAACTGCTTTAATTCCGGTTATTCTTTTCCCGCTTCTAGGTGTAATGGATGGAAAGGATGTTTCATCAACTTATTTTAATCACGTCATATTTTTATTTGTGGGTGGTTTTATTGTGGCCATCGCTATGCAGAAATGGAATCTCCATCAACGTATTGCATTAAAAATATTAATGTATACCGGAATCAGCCCGGCACGTATTTTACTCGGCTTTATGCTTTCCACTGCTTTTTTATCGATGTGGATATCAAACACAGCCACTACCATGATGATGGTACCTATACTTCTTTCTATCATTCAAAAGCTAGAAGAAAATATTGAGCAGCAAAAACTTGGGAAATATGCAACCGGTTTATTCCTGGGGGTAGCTTACAGTGCATCAATTGGAGGTATTGCGACACTGGTTGGAACGCCACCCAATTTGTCATTCACCCGAATTTTCCAAATCATGTTTCCGGCTGCACCTGAAATAACCTTTGCTAACTGGTTTGCTTTTGCACTGCCCATTAGTTTTATTTTGTTTTTAGTTACCTGGGCATTTTTATACTTCGTATTTAAACCAAAAGAGAAGACTTTATCTACTATTGATAAATCTACTTTTAAGAATGAGTACAAAAATTTGGGACCGATTAGTTTTGAAGAACGGATTATTTTAATTGATTTTATTGCACTTGCAGTTTTATGGATTTTTAGATCAGATATCGCCATAGGGACTTTTAGAATTCCTGGTTGGGCAAATATATTCTCAAATCCTTCATTTTTAAACGATGGAACCGTGGCCATAACCATGGCGGTATTACTATTCTTTATTCCTTCAAAAAATGAGAAAGGAACAAAACTGATGGATTGGGAAGCAAGCAAAGGAATTCCGTGGCATATCGTTTTACTTTTTGGAGGAGGTTTTGCATTAGCTAGTGGTTTTAAAGAATCGGGATTATCAATGTGGTTCGGATCCCAGCTGAGTTGGGTTATAAATATTCATCCCATCATGATCATTTTTGTAATCGCCATCATGATGACATTTTTAACTGAATTAACCTCAAATGTAGCAACCGTAGAAATGTTGCTTCCTGTTTTAGCCGGATTATCTGTTTCAACGCAAATTAATCCATTACTTTTTATGATTCCGGCTACCCTATCAGCATCAATGGCTTTTATGCTTCCGGTAGCAACACCGCCAAATGCGATCATCTTTGGTACAGGAAAGATTAGCATCATTGATATGGCCAGGACTGGAATTGTGTTAAACATTATCGGAGCCATCGTCATAACTTTAGTTACGTACTTCCTCGGATCTTACATTTTCGGTATTGATGCCAATGTTTTTCCAACATGGGCAAATTAGTTAACTCATGAAAAGACAAACTCAGGCATACCTATTTGCGCTAACCGCGATTCTCTTTTGGTCAACCATGAGTTCTGCTTTTAGTATCACCTTAAGATTTATCGATTATACCCTACTCCTGCTTTACGCGAGTTTATTTTCACTTTTCATTCTTTTCATAATTCTACTTCTACAAAAGAAACTAAGTTTATTAAAGGAACTTAAATTAAAGGATTACGGAAACTCGGCAATCATGGGATTACTAAACCCATTTCTTTACTATTTCATTTTATTTAAAGCCTATACTTTACTTAAGGCGCAAGAGGCCGGAACATTAAATTATATTTGGCCGATTGTTTTGGTTTTATTATCGGTTCCATTCCTTAAACAGAAAATCAGCTATAAAAGCATCATCGCAATAATTATTAGTTTTTTTGGAATCATTATTATTTCAACCGAAGGGCATGTGTTAACACTTGAGTTTAGCAATATTTCTGGGGTAAGCTTAGCCGCCGGAAGTGCTATTTTTTGGGCACTTTATTGGATTTTAAACATGAAAGACAAGCGAGATGATATCGTGAAATTGCTTTTGAATTTTTGTTTTGGATTCACCTATATTTTAATCACATGCTTAATAATTGGAGGAATTGAACTGCCTACAAAAAATGCCCTATTAGGCTCAATTTACATTGGATTTTTCGAAATGGGAATCACTTATTTTTTATGGTTGAAAGCACTCAGGTTATCAATAAATACAGCTAAAGTGAGCAACCTTGTTTACCTCTCCCCTTTTCTGGCACTTATCTTTATCCGCTTAACTGTCGGAGAAAATATTTTACTCTCAACCATTGTTGGCCTGTTTTTCATTATTGGTGGAATTATACTTCAAAAATATATTGATAATTCTCCTGCCAGACTAATGAAGTAAACATTTATCTTTGTTACAAATTATGAAAAAGGTAGCATTTCAGACATTCGGCTGTAAACTTAATTTTGCTGAAACTTCCAGCATTTCTAAATCCTTCGTAAAGGAAGGTTATACTGCTGTTGACTACAAAGATGAGGCTGATGTTTATGTCATTAATTCATGTACGGTTACCGGCAATGCAGAAAAAAAATGTAAAACGGCAATCAAACAGGCACACAAACGTAATCCAAATGCACGAATTGCAATCGTTGGCTGTTTTTCACAGATCAGACCTGAAGAATTAGCAAAAATGGAAGGTGTTGATTTAGTTTTAGGAAATAACGATAAGTTTAAAATTCTGGATCATCTGAATAATCTAGAAAACAGCCATTCATGCGAAACCCTTATTTCAACCTCTGATCTAAAAACTGATTTCAATTTTCATCCCAGTTATTCTTCAGGAGATAGAACACGATCTTTTTTGAAAGTTCAGGATGGTTGTGATTATTTCTGTAGTTTCTGCACCATTCCTTTTGCGCGTGGCAGAAGCCGATCAAACACCATTGAGAACACTTTAAAGGTGGCTAGAGAAATTGCAGCAAGCAATATTAAGGAGATAATTCTAACAGGCGTAAATGTTGGTGATTTCGGAAAACGAAATAATGAATCGTTCTTCAATTTAATTCAACAACTTGATGAAATAGATGGCATAGAACGAATCAGGATTTCATCCATCGAACCCAATTTACTCTCGAATGACATCATTAGATTTGTTGCCAAATCAAATAAATTTTTACCTCACTTTCACATTCCTTTGCAATCGGGAAGTAAAAAAGTTTTGAAGGCTATGAAGCGCAGATACACGCCTTCATTGTTTGCGGATCGCATTTCAGTTATAAAAGAATTAATCCCACATTGTTTAATCGCTGCCGATGTTATCGTAGGTTTTCCGGATGAAACAGAAGAAGATTTTCAAGAAGCTTATAATTTTATTAGAGATACCGAAATTACCTATACCCATGTTTTTTCATACTCCGATCGGCCTGGAACTGTCGCATCAAAAAGTACTGTAAAAGTACCGCCACAAGTGATTAAAGAGAGAAGTCACAAACTTCAGCAATTATCTAATCGGAAAAAACTGCAATTCTATAATGACCATATTGGATTTACTTCTAAAGTTTTATTTGAAGGAGATAACAACAAAGGATTTATGCATGGATTCACTGAAAATTACATCAAGGTAAAAACACCATACAATGCAGAACTAATTAACCAAATAAGATCTGCAAAATTAGTGAAGATTGATGATGATGGTGATTTTCTAATTGATTTTTAAATAAAAAAATATGTATCCTAAAATTAGTGACTTTATCAACGACGTTTTTGGAACCAACATTAATTTGCCCATTCAGAGTTATGGTTTTTTTGTTGCGCTAGCTTTTGTTGTTGCAGCTTTTATTCTTTATTTCGAATTAAAGAGAAAAGAAAAAGAAGGCATGATTCCATATCAGATTAAAAAACGGCTCATTGGAAATCCTCCCAAGTTTCAAGATTTTATTGTTCCATTTGTTATTGGGTTTATTGTTGGATTTAAATTAGTTGAAGCCGTTTTTAATTATTCAGACTTGGCTGAACAACCTGGTGAATTTATATTTTCACTCCGAGGAAATATATGGGGTGGCCTGCTCATTGGCGCTTACTCCATTTACTCAACTTACCGAAAAATAAAGAAAGCCCAGTTGGACAAACCCACATGGGTTGAAGAAAAATTGCATGCCTACGACCTAACTGGTAGTTTGGTCTTTATTGCAGCTATTGCCGGGATTATTGGTGCTAAAGTTTTTCATCAACTGGAGAATATGGATGAGTTTTTGGCTGATCCCATTGGATCATTACTATCATTTAGTGGACTTACATTTTACGGAGGATTAATTGTTGCTGCCATCACTTTGATTATTTATGCCAAAAAGAATAAAATTCCATGGCCAGAGTTGGCTGATGCCATAGCTCCTGTTCTTATGATAGGTTACGCCATTGGGAGAATAGGTTGTCAGGTTTCAGGTGATGGCGATTGGGGAATCGTTAATCTGGAGCCAAAACCCGAATGGCTCTCATTTTTACCTGATTGGCTTTGGGCTTATGATTATCCGCATAATGTACTTGATCATGGTGTTTTAATTGAAGGATGCTCTGGTCCGCATTGTTACCGACTGGCTCAACCCGTTTTTCCAACTCCAGTATATGAAACTACTACTTGCTTAATTTTATTTTCAGTGCTTTGGTTTTTAAGAAAAAGAATTAAAATACCGGGAATTTTATTCTCAATCTATTTAATTTTTAATGGATTTGAGCGTTTTTTTATTGAGAAAATTAGGATCAACACAACTTATCATATTTTTAATTCAGAAATTACTCAGGCTGAAATTATTTCAGTAGTTTTAATTTTATTTGGAATTGCAGGAATTATTCTTTTTAAAAAGTATCACAAAATCGCATCCACTAAAATCGAATCGTGATGAATCTAAAACTCATTACCAACCAGGTTTGTAATTTAAGTCGAGCTGTCGGAAAGTTTATACAGGATGAAGCCATGAAATTTCAATTATCAGATATTGAACAAAAAGGCACGCATAATTTGGTTACTTACGTTGACAAAACTGCAGAGGAACGTCTCATTACTGAATTAGCAAAACTAATCCCCGAAGCAGGATTTATTGCCGAAGAAAGCCCACAGTTAGAGGCTAAAGCTGAATTTAACTGGATTATCGATCCACTCGATGGCACCACCAATTATATTCATGGAATTCCAATTTACTGCATCAGTATTGCTTTAGAATATAAATCAGAAATTATCATCGGCGTAGTTTACGAGATTAATAAAGATGAATGTTTTTACTCGTGGAAAGGTGACAAGGCATTTTTGAACAACAAAGTAATCAATGTTTCAAAATCTTCCAAATTGGATGATTCACTTTTGGCCACAGGTTTTCCATTTTATGATTATGGCCGTTTAGATGAATATCTTCAGTTATTTAAATATTTTATGAAAAACACCAGAGGCGTTCGACGATTAGGTTCAGCTGCTGCTGATTTAGCCTATGTGGCGTGTGGAAGAGTTGATGGATTTTATGAATATGGCCTTCAGCCTTGGGATGTGGCAGCCGGATCTTTTATTGTAACACAAGCAGGAGGTTTAAATTCTAATTTTAGTGGAACAGCCGGTTATATTTTTGGTAAAGAAATCATCTCATCAAATAGTAAAATTTATAATGAATTATTTTTTGCCATTCAGAATCATTTTGCATAAATCCGTAAAAAACATTAAACTTGTAACAATTGACAAAAACACCCAAATTAATGGACAAAGAAGAGAAAAAAGCGCTGAAGAATTTCGAAAAAGATAGTCCGGGTAGAAGTATATTAAAAGCTTTAAGTTGGCGAATAATTGCATCGGGAACTACCTTCTTAATAACTTTTGTAATTTTCAGACGTTACTCTGAAAAATCAATGGATGAGGTTTTAGAAACCGCCACTTTTATCACTTCAATTGATGTGGTTGCGAAACTAGCCATTTATTATTTACACGAACGCCTTTGGACCAATATCAGATGGGGAAAATATTGGAGAAGATATTATTGGCGACAAAGGGCTTGGCGACAGATGTACAACAAATTGCATGAAGAATAAAAATTAATTTCACCTCACAATCAAAGCTGATGAAACGCTACACAAACACCAGGTTTATATTACTTTTAGTGCTAACACTAATCATCTCTTCCGTTTCTGCCTTAACGCAATCAGATAGGATTCAAAAAATATATAAATTCAATATTCAGGAAGAAATTGCTCCTCCTGTGTGGAGAACAACTAAAAAAGCTTTTGAGGAGGCCAAAAGCTTAGATGCCGATCTTATTCTAATTCACATGAACACTTATGGTGGATTACTCGATGCTGCCGATTCCATCAGAACAATCATTCTTCAATCTAAAATTCCAGTTTACGTTTTTATTGATAATAACGCGGCGTCTGCCGGCGCACTTATCTCTATTGCCTGTGATCGCATTTATATGCGATCAGGTGCCAATATCGGTGCAGCAACGGTGGTTGATCAAAGTGGCAAGCCTTTGCCCGACAAATACCAATCTTACATGAGATCGCTCATGAGGTCGACAGCTGAAGCCAATAAACGAAACCCTGACATTGCGCAGGCCATGGTTGACCCAAAAATATATATTAAAAACGTTAGTGATACAGGACAAGTATTAACATTTACAGCCTCTGAAGCAATCGCAAATAATTATTGTGAAGGCATGGCAGAAAGCATAAGCGAGGTTTTGAAACTAGCAGAAATAGAAAATTATCAGATTACAGAACAAAGAATCACTTCGCTTGACAGAATAATTGGGTTTTTAATTAAGCCATATATCTCGGGTATTTTGATCATGTTAATTATTGGAGGCATTTATTTTGAATTGCAATCACCGGGTTTAGGATTTCCATCAATGGCAGCCGTTGGAGCGGCTCTTTTATATTTTGCACCACTTTATTTAGAAGGCTTAGCCGAAAACTGGGAAATTGTGATTTTTGTTGTAGGCCTCATTTTAGTCGCGATTGAAGTATTTGCCATTCCGGGCTTTGGCATTGCTGGTATTGCTGGGCTTTTGTTTGTAATTACAGGTTTAACATTGAGTATGGTTGATAGTATTATTTTGGATGGACAACTTGTCAACTTTGATCGGCTGGTGCAATCCTTTTTCACTGTTATCATCGCTGTTTTTCTTGCTTTAGTATCATCGATTTGGATTAGTAAAAAACTCTTTACATCCACAGTTTTTGGGCATCTTGCTTTAGATTCAACACAAAATAAAACTGCGGGATTCAGTACTTCTGACAAAAAATACAAAAACATGTTGGGACGAACAGGACTTGCCCAAACTAATTTACGCCCTGCAGGTAAAGTTGAGATTGATGATGATTATTTTGATGCAACAGCTTTAAATGGATTTATTGAAAAAGGAGCAAAAATTAAAGTTATAAAATACGAAACAGCACAGCTCTTTGTTACCAAATATGAATAACTCATAAGATGTCGATTGAACTTATTCGAGGCGATATAACCAAGTTAGAAGCAGATATCATTGTAAATGCAGCTAACAATAGTTTACTTGGGGGTGGTGGAGTAGATGGAGCAATTCATCAGGCAGCCGGTCCACTTTTGCTCGAAGACTGTAAATTATTAAACGGATGCGAAACGGGAAAAGTGAAGCATACAAAAGCTTACAATCTCACTTCTAAATATGTATTTCACACGGTTGGCCCAATTTGGAAAGATGGGAAATCGAATGAAAATGGACTCTTAAAAAGTTGTTATCACGAATGCCTATTATTAGCCAATAATTTAAATTGTAATTCAATTGCATTTCCAAACATAAGCACTGGCGTTTATGGATTTCCAAAACCAGAAGCTGCTGATATCGCATTAGCAGAAATTTTCGAGTTTTCAAAATCCAACACTTTACCAAGAATCATCTACATCATCTGCTTTGATGATGCAAATTATCTAATTTACTCCCAAAAGCTCGCTCAATTTCGTCTCTGAAAATACACTTTAAGTCTATAAGATTTTAGTATTCATATATCTCTGTTTTTTCCTGGAATAGAAATGTGTATTTACCCTATATTTGCGCTACTTTGAGAATAATTTAAAGTTACTCGACGACAATAATTTAAATAATATTTATACAAGATTCTGCTCTTCGAATATGAACGGATTTTTCAAGAAATTAATAATATTAGGTATTGCAATTTTACTAAGCCTGCCTTCCTTCTCAATTATCTCTCGTAAAACACTTCAGGCAACTAGAACCGCGGATATCCCAACCATTGATGGTCACCTCAATGACAAAGCTTGGATAAATGCTTCTGTAGCGTCAAATTTTGTTCAGGTTGAACCTTATAATGGGGCTCCTGCTTCACAGAAATCAGAAATAAAATTTATATATGATGATGAAGCAATATATATAGGAGCAATCCTCTACGATACAGCTCCAGATAGCATTATAAGTGAATTCTCAAAACGAGATAATATGGGTATTTCGGATAACTTCGGTATACACATCGATCCGTTTGATGATGCATCGACTGCGTATAGTTTTTACGTAAATCCAGCCGGAGTTCAAATGGACTCAAAAGTTGGAGAGGATAGTCGTCATGAAGATAAAAGCTGGGATGCGGTATGGGAAAGTTATACCAGATTTGCAAACAATGGTTGGATTGTTGAAATCAGGATTCCTTACTCAGCACTTCGCTTTCCAAAAAAAGAAGTGCAATTTTGGGGTGTTAATTTTTTTAGAGAAATAAAACGATTCAGAGAAATTAGTTCATGGAATTTTGTTGACAAAGAAATAGCCGGCACAAAAACACAATCAGGACAGCTTGAAGGAATCAGCAACATCATACCTCCTCTTCGTTTATCTGCTGTTCCATATCTTTCAGGATATATTGAAAATAATGGTGAGAAGGAAGGATGGGGGAAAACATACGGTTATGGAATGGATATTAAATACGGAATCAATGAAAGTTTTACCCTTGATGCTACTTTAATTCCTGATTTTAGCCAGGTACAATCGGATGATAAAATTGTTAATCTCTCTCCCTTCGAAACTTTTTATCAGGAAAGAAGGCCATTTTTTACGGAAGGAACTGAATTATTCGACAAAGGTGATCAAATCTTTTACTCTCGCAGGGTTGGAACTAAACCTATTAACTACAATAAGGTTAATACTGAATACGATAAAGTTTTGTCAAACCCAGAAACAACTCAGCTAATAAATGCGACCAAAATTTCAGGCAAAACAAAATCAGGATTGGGAATAGGAATTTTTAATGCAATGACTTCAAAAACACATGCGAAGGTTGAAGACAGCTCGGGAGATGAGAAAAAATATCTCACACAACCATTCACCAACTACAATATGGTTGTTCTCGATCAGGCTCTCAAAAATAACTCTTTTGTAAGTTTCTATAATACCAATGTTTACAGAGGTCGAAATGAATACATGGCAAATGTTTCAGGTAGTGAAGTAAGGTTTGTGGATAAAAATAATTTTTATGCCATAAGCGGCCGTTTCAACCTTAGTCAAAAATATTATTCAGATCAGGATAATGAGTTTGGACACAGTTATGATTTTAACATTGGTAAAATAAGCGGAAAATTTAAATATGCTTATTCTCAATCGGCAATTAGCGATACCTACGATCACAATGATATGGGCTATTTAGCACATAACAATAATCTTAATCATCAATTAAGTTTTGATTATAATGAATATAGTCCGTTTTGGAAAGTAATGAATATGTCTCACAGTATTGATATTGAATATTCCACCCTTTACAAGCCAAGAAAATTTTCTTCCTTTGATATAAAGACCAGCTCACGCACAACGCTACGGGATTTCACTTCCATAAATATTGGAACTAATTTTCAACCAAAAGGGTCTGAAGATCATTTCGAACCAAGAGTTGATGGTTGGATTTATAAAAGACCAGCAAGTCACCATTTTAATATTTTTATATCGCCGGATTACAGAAGAACTTATGTGACCGATATCAAATTTCAATACACAGGTACAAGCGAAAAAGGGAGAAATAGTGTACTTTTTAGTTTAAGCCAGAGAATCAGACTCAGCGATCAATTCAATATGATAATAGCTTCTGAATTTAAAAAAGACAATAAATCATACGGATATATTACAGATAGCCTAAGTTTAAATAACGATCATGTAATTATTTTCGGGCAAAGAGATATCCAAACCATTACAAATACAATAGAATCGAGTTATATTTTCACTAATAAGGCATCGCTGAGCTTGCGCCTTCGCCATTACTGGATCAGAGCTACTTATAATAACTATTATAACCTTAATCAGGATGGTTCTTTAGCTAAAAATGTTTATATTAATGATAACGATTTTAATGTAAGTGCATTCAATATAGATATGGTATATACCTGGAATTTTGCTCCTGGGAGTGAATTATTATTGGTTTACAAAAACGCCATTTACACTAATATTGATAATTCTGTAAACAATTTCTTCGATAACCTAAAATACACTTTTGATTCACCCATGATTAATAGTTTTTCGATAAAAATACTTTACTATATAGATTATCAAAGTCTTAAAAAGAGATCGAAATAGAATTAACATTATTAGATCAAGGCAATTATCAAATCTATAATCAAAATCCATTACAATTTCGTCTCCAAAATAACACCTTAAGTCTATAAGATTTTAGCATTCATATATCTCTATTTTTTCATGGTATAGAAAAGCGTATTTACCCTATCTTTGCGGCACTTTGAGAATGAATCGAAGTAACACGAATCAGATAATTCAAATAATATATACCAGATCCTGTTTTTCGGATATGAGCAAATTTTTCAAGAAATTTATAATACTAGGCATCGCGATTTTATTAAGTCTACCTTCCTACTCAATAATCTCAAGAAAAATACTTCAGGTTAAAAGAACAGGCGACATCCCAATCATTGATGGATTATTAAATGATAAAGCATGGCAAATTGCAACTGTTGCATCCAATTTTGTTCAGGTTGATCCTTATAATGGTGCTCCCGCTTCTCAGAAATCAGAAATAAAATTTATATATGATAACGAAGCTATTTATATTGGAGCCATGCTATATGACACTGCACCTGATAGTATCATGAGTGAATTATCAAAGCGTGATGAATTAGGTGTTTCTGATAATTTTGGGATTCATATTGATCCGTTTAATGATGCCAAAACTACATATGGATTTTTCGTTAATCCAGCGGGAGTTCAACTAGACACCAAAATCCCGCAAAACGGACATGATGATAAAAATTGGGATGCGGTTTGGGATAGCCGTGTAAGAATGGTTGATAATGGATGGGTCATCGAAATTAGAATTCCATATGCTGCCCTGAGATTTCCTAAAAAGAATATTCAATTATGGGGGATTAATTTTTTCAGAGAAATCAAAAGATATCGGGAAAAAGATTCATGGAACTTCGTAGACAAAGGAATTTCAGGAACCACAACCCAAGCAGGCCAAGCAAAAGGAATTTCAAATATCGCTCCTCCTTTGCGACTGTCAGCTGTTCCCTACGTCTCAGGTTATATTGAAAATAATAGTGATATTGTTGGCTGGGGCAAATCTTACGGTTATGGGATGGATGTAAAATTTGGAATTAACGAAAGTTTTACCCTTGATGTAACTCTAATCCCTGACTTTAGCCAGGTTCAATCTGATGATAAAATAGTTAATCTATCACCATTCGAAACATTTTATCAGGAACGAAGACCTTTCTTTACGGAAGGAACAGAATTGTTCAACAGAAGAGACCGTATCTTTTACTCCAGAAGAGTTGGAAGTACTCCAATTAACAGCTCTAATGTGACCGACGAATACGAAGATGAGCAGATTTTGTCAAACCCCGATGCAACTCAATTGATCAATGCGAGTAAGATTTCAGGGAAAACAAAGTCAGGGTTGGGATTGGGAATTTTTAATGCCATGACCAGTAATACATATGCTGATGTAATTGACGATAACGGAAATAAACAACGTGTGTTAACTCAACCATTTTCCAATTATAACATGGTAGTAGTTGACCAATCCTTGAAAAATAATTCGTATGTAACTTTTTACAACACTAATGTTTATCGTGGTAACAAAGAATATATGGCAAATGTTTCAGGTACAGAAGTAAGGTTTGTAGATAAAAATAATTTCTACGCCGTTACAGCCCAATTCAATTTAAGTCAAAAATATTATCCGGATGAAGACAATGAATTTGGCCATAGCTACCGTTTAAGCATCGGGAAAATTAGTGGAAAATTTAAGTATAATTATTCGCAATCCGGAATGAGTGATACATACGATCATAATGATCTGGGGTATCTTAGAAATAATAATATCATTAATCATAGATTGAGTTTTGATTATAATGAATTTAGGCCGTTCTGGAAGGTAATGAACATGTATAATCAGATTTCATTTGAATACGCTTCACTTTATAAGCCAAATGAATATTCTTCCTTTGAAATTAACACCATGACTCGCTCTACATTAAGAAGTTTTACTTCGATTGGATTAAGAACACAATTTGAACCAGTTGGAGAAACTGATCATTTTGAACCAAGAGTGGATGGCTGGATTTATAAAAAACCTGCCAAATATTATTTTAATGTATGGATTTCTCCCGATTACCGTAAAAATTTCACCACCGACATTAGGTTTGAATATACCGGAACAACAGAAAGTGGAAGGAATTCATTAAAATTAAATTTATCACCTAGAGTCCGACTAAGTGATCAGTTTAACATAAAACTTACCTCAGAGCTTAAGTACGATAACAACTCTTATGGATATGTTTATGATAGTTTAAATGTGACTGATGAGCAGGTAATTATATTTGGGCAACGAGATGTCCAAACGGTTACAAATACGCTAGAGTCTAGCTACATTTTCAATAACAAATCTTCATTAAGTTTAAGATTAAGGCATTACTGGATAAAAGCAGGCTACAAAAACTATTATAATCTTCAGAAAGATGGGTCATTGAATCAAAACGATTTTATTGATGATAATGATTTTAATGTGAATGCATTTAATATTGATATGGTTTATACTTGGAATTTTGCTCCAGGAAGTGAATTATTATTGGTTTATAAAAATGCCATTTACGCAGATATGGATAATTCTGTAAAAAACTACTTTAGTAATTTGAGAAATACGTTTGATTCTCCGATGACGAATAGCTTCTCTATAAAAATACTTTATTACCTCGATTACCTTAAGTTAAAGAAGAAACCAAAAAGAGGATAAAATAAAAAGGGGATAATTTATCCCCTTTTTATTTTAATTAATCTCCATCATGTCTAGGAGGTGGCTCATCTGGTGGTGGATCTGGTGGTGGTTTAGGTGGTGGATCTGGATCTGGCACCAAATTAAGAATTCCAGTACTCTTCCAGAAATTCAATTGATCTTTCATAACAAATAATTTAGGTAATTTTCTACTCTCTTATAGCTTTTCGAAAACCGCTTTAATTAAATTCACTCTAAAGTAAATACTATTTTTTTTGAAATGTCGCCATTCTTCGATGAAGATAATAAAAATATTTTTTATAAGGCATTGATTATCTATAACTAAGAAATTCATCTCACACTTATCATATCCAAACTTACTTGATCTGTATTAATTGTAAATTATTAAATAGATTTTATAATTTAGCTTACCATTTAAACCGACCAACTCCCCAAAATGAAAGAACCGTTAAACCATTTAAGAGGGTTTTTATTCTTACTCATAATAATACTAGTACCAAGCTATACTCAGTGTCAGTTATCAGATACGCTGAATTCATCATCATTTTTTAACAATAAATACGGCAAGCAATTAAAATCAAAATCCGATTCGATTACTGATTACTATATGGAATCGATTACTAAATCAATTAATCTTGGGGATCATTTTACTCAATTGGACGCACTCATTAACTTAGCTTTATTAAACAGGTCAAATAAAAACAATGAAAATAGTTATTCTTTTTTAGCACAAGCTGAAGAGTGTATTGAAAAGAATAATATTGATTCTCCCATTGCTAATTACCTAATCAAGGATTGTTATGCAGCCTTGCATTATGATGAAGAAGATTATTCAGATGCCACAAGATATTATTTACAGGCTCTTAAAATCTACAACGATAACTCATATAATCATATTGAGCAACTCATCAATATTTATAGCCGATTAAGTACTTGTTATTTATATATTCAAAAATATGACTCTTGTATCATTTACATCGATAAATCAGACAATTTACTTAGTTCAATTATTAATAAAAAAAGTTTTTACGCTTTAAACAATGCATGGAAAAGAGGATCGATATTAGCAAACACCGGTAACAGAAGGGAGGCCATAAATACACTTCTTAAATCTGTTAATAGTATTGATGAAGACCAGTACTCATATCAGATGGCGGTAATATATTCAGACATTGCTTATAATTATTTTAGTTTAAGAGAAATAGACAAATCAATTCAGTATTATAATCAAACGATAAAAGTATATCAGCAATTAAAATACCCAGTTTATCCCTGGATTACAAGAGAATACTCTGCGCTAGCTATCGTATATAACCATATGGGAGAAATAGATAAGGCTCTAGAACTAGCTCAGATTTGCATCAAATATGAGAAGGAACACAATGATCCATATATCCTTTACAGCTACCAGCGAATTGCAACATCCTATATGGCGCTGGACTCTTTAAATTTGGCTGATAAATACTTCCGGAAAACCATGCAATTGATTAATGATAAGGCTCAAGAATGGTCATCATTTACTAAGGCTAGTTTTAAATTTTATTATGGTCATTTTTTAATTGAAAAGCTTCAAGATGATCAAGGAGTCGAGCTAACTACAGAGGCCGCAGACATTTACAAAACTCTCTTTGGAGGAAAACATCCAAGGTTAGCTGATTGTTACAATTTTTTGGGCAAAGCCAAAATATTGATTAATAAAAACCCAGATGAAGCATTAAAATATTATCAGAAAGCTTTAATCGCAAACGATAAAACTTTTAATAATTTAAATATTTATGAGAACCCAAAGATAGAAAACGCCCTTTCAAGAAAAATTTTACTCGCAATTCTAACAGACAAGGCAGATGCGCTAAGTTCAAAAATTAGACAAGAGTCAAATTTAACAGATAAATTAGCAAATATTGAGCTCATGAATCAATCGCTGTTATTGGCTATAAATACGATTGATTATATCAGAACTTCTTTCACATCTGTTGATAGTAAATTAAAGATGAATGAAAAAACAGAATCACTCTATTCAAAATTAATTTCATCCACAATTGATTTATATAAAATCACGAATGACAATAAACACTTATACAATGCCTATGAATATACAGAGAATAGCAAACTCTCCACACTCAATGGATTAATTAATGAAGACAATGCCAAAATTACATCAAATGTGCCTGAAGCTTTATTAGCTAAAGAAAAGAATTTAAGAATAAAAAAAGGCGAACTCATCAATCAATTATACAATCTCGAAAAAACAGAAAACATTGATCAGCAGAAAAAAGATTGGCTTTCTAAAGAATTATTTAACATCGATCAAGAAATCGACTTACTGGCTGCCAATCTTGAAAATAATTACGAGAATTATTTTAATTTAAAGTACAAAAATGAACACCTCGGAGTAACACAATTACAAAAGCAACTTTCAGATAAGCAATCAGTTATCGAATATTACCTAACAGAATCAAAATTATTTGGATTTTTCATCAACAAGGATTCCTTAAAATTAAATACGATCGAAATAGATACAAACTTTTATGCTAATATCGATTCCTTAAGTTCTATTTTTAAAAATCAATCGTTTACTTATTTTGACAATGAACAGTTTGATTTTTTCAAGGAAAAGGCTTACAATCTTTACAATATTTTAATTGAGCCCATGAATGATCTGCTAAAGGAAAATGAATTGATTATTATCCCAGATAAAGAACTTTTACAATTCCCATTTGAGATTTTACTTACCAATCCTGCGAGTAATATACAAAATTATCGCAATTTACCATATTTGATAAAAAACCAACCTGTTAGCTATTCTTACTCATCTGAATGGTTATTTCACAAACGATCTACCAAAAAAGCTTCAAAAAACTTGTTGGCAATTGTACCTTCTTACAACTCGAATATTGATTATGAGAATTTAATACATCTCGAAAACAAAAGAATAGAACGAGATATCCTTTTACCTTTACCGGCAGCACTAAAGGAAGCCAATAGTATTCTCAAATCAGTAAATGGGGAAATTCTAGAATCAGAACAAGCTTCAGAGTCTCGATTTAAGGAAATGGCAGGTCAATTTTCAATTTTACATTTTGCAATGCATACAATCATTGACAATAGCAACCCTATGTTTTCAAAATTGATTTTTACTCCATCCGATCTCGATTCTATTAACAACGAGGATAATCTTCTTAACACATATGAAATTTTCAATCTCGAATTAAATGCGAATATGGTTGTATTGAGCTCCTGTAATAGTGGCTTTGGAAATCTCCAAAAAGGTGAAGGAATCATGAGTATGGCACGCGGATTTATTTTTGCGGGATGTCCAAGTTTGGCAATAACTCTTTGGTCAATTGATGATGAAGCAAGTGCTGATTTAATGAGTTTTTATTACCAAAACCTTGCCCAAGGAATGAACAAATCTAAAGCTCTACAATTGGCAAAAATAGAATTTTTAAAATCTGCAGATCCAATTCGCATACATCCCCATTTTTGGGCTTCACATATTTTGGTTGGCGACACAAAACCACTAAAACTAGGCAAAAACAGCATATCAATCTACTGTTTGGTGATTCTCATCGGGATGCTATTAATTGGAGTATTTTTCAGAAAGAAGTTTATTCGAGTAATAAAAGAATTTCTTCCGCTTTCTCATGATAAAAACCCTTCTGTTCTGCGATAGAACTTAACTGCTTAACTGCTTCAGATTTCGAACCTAATTTTAACAAGCAAAGTGATTTATGCCATTCAGATTGCTCAGTATAATATTGGTCCTTTGACTTAATTACTTTATCAAAATAACCTATTGCTCCTTCAAACTCCCCAAGTTCAATATCAACTATTCCTAAATAGAATTTTGAGGCTACATTATTCGGATAGTTCTCACAAACAGTCAGGAAACTTATTTTGGCTTTCTTGTAGTCCTTGTTTTTATATTGTTCAAATGCGATTTGAAATCGACTATCTTTTAAACAAACCTCACCAGTGCGAGAATTATAAGAAGAAGGGTAACCTTCATAATACTCACTAAATATTTCATCTCCACTAAGTATGCTATCTTCAGAGTTAAAAAACAGAACACTTAACGAAATTAAAATTAAGATGGAAGCTGCAATGAGTGATATTTTGCTAACATTTAAACGCCTAGTTTTAGGTTTACGCTTAATAAGATCATCATAAACTTCATCTAACCCAAGCTTAAAGTTTTCTAGTTCATCATCCAGAATAAAATCGTCTAATTTTTTCTGTAAACTTAGTTCCTGTCGTAGTAATTTATTGTTTTTTAATTCTGCTTTGAATTCATTAAGTTGCTCAGCACTTAACTCATTCGCCAGATACTTATGAACCAATTCTGTATAATTGGGTTTATTTTTCATTTTCTTCAAACTCCTTATAACGGGGATCGTTTTTAATTCTTTTAATTAATAATTCCTTACATCTGTACTTCTTTTTTCTTGCAATATCACCATTTACAAAATTTAGTCTTTGAGCTATTTCATCATAGGATATCTTTGCTAAAGTCATTTTAAGCAAATTTCTACAAATCTCGCTTAAGTTATGATAATGCCATCTGTAGAGGAAATATTGAACACTAAAATCATATTCCTTTTCTATTTCTATATGATTTTCAACTTCTTCAATCTCATCGGGGTCAATAGGTGATTTATGCTCTACCTTTTTCTTTCTTAATTCTTTTAACCAGAGATTTTTACATATAGCATATAAATACGTTTTGAAAGAACAACTTAGCTCAAATTCATTCGTTCGTACCTTCTGATAAATAATCAATAATGCTTGCTGAATAAGGTCTTTAGCGTCTTCATCTTCACCATTATTATAATTAACATAACGGGAAATTACAGGCAAATGTATTTCATAAAGCTTGCTAATGAACCTATGGTCATTATTTTTCAAAGCACGAATAACTTCTTCCTCAGAAATTCGAATCACTATTCTTATCTTTATACCTGTTTAATAGAAATGTCGCACAAATCTATGAAACTTTAACATAAAATTTATCATCTTAAGTTAATATTCCTTAATTTGAACTTCTAAAACCATTGCAATTACTAACTTTGACTTACATTTAAATAATTAAAAACATGTATATAATTGCGGATAGTGGATCGAGTAAAACAGATTGGGTTTTATGTGATAAAAATGTGATTCAATTTAAAGTTGAGACAATTGGATTTAACCCCTATTACTACTCATCTGATGTTTTAGCAGAAATAATAAATAAAAAACTCTTACCTAAAATTTCAGGAAATGTAATTAGATATATATTTTTTTATGGATCGGGTTGTTCAACTACTCAGAATCAAAAGGTTATAATTGATGCGCTGCAACCCGGATTCAAAAATGCCTCCATAAAAATCTATCATGATTTATTAGGAGCAGCTCGTTCACTCTTTGGTAAGCAAGAAGGAATTGCCGGAATTCTTGGAACTGGTTCTAATTCTGGCTTGTATAACGGAAATGATGTAACTCATAATATTCCGTCTTTAGGCTATTTCTTTGGAGATGATGGAAGCGGAAGTAACTTAGGCAAAAGACTGATTAAAAATTATTTGAAAGATGAAATGCCAAGTGATGTTAAAAAGATATTCGACAAAAATTTTGGCTATTCTTTTGATTATATCCTAAGTCAAATTTATGCCGAAGGAAATCCGGTTAAATTTTTTGCTTTATTTAGCCCATTCATTAAGAATAACATTCATCAAGATTATTTCAAAAATCTTGTTTTCGAGGCATTTAGTGATTTTTTTAGGCTAAATATATGCAAATACCCGGATTATCAAAAATTACCTTTAAAATTTATCGGATCGATTGCATTTATTTATGCAGATATTTTGAACGAGGTGGGGCAATCATTCGGATGCCAAATTCAGGCGATTGAGAAAAATCCCATGGGTGGCTTAATTAAATATCATTCAAGTTCTTTTGATTAAATCAATCACCTCTTCCAGTTCATTTGGATTAAACCATTTATAGCTCTCATTTTTTCTGAACCAGGTAAGCTGCCTTTTAGCATACCTTCGGCTATTCGTTTTTATTTTTTCAATTGCTTTTTCAAGGGTTATATTTCCTAAAAAATGATCAAATAGTTCTTTATAACCGACTGTATTCAGTGCATTTAAATGTCTTGACTCGAACAAACCTGTTGCTTCCTCAACCAGACCGCTTGAAACCATTTGATCGACGCGAAGGTTAATTCGTTCATACAATTGTTCTCGATCCTTATTCAATCCAACTTTAATAATCTCAAACGATCTTTCTTTATTTTTGTTTGAACGCTGCTCGGAATATTTCTGGCCTGTGGCAATACAAACTTCTAGTGCTCTAATTATTCTCTTAGGATTTGATTTATCAATGGTTTCATAAAATTCAGGATCTAAGAATTTTAACTTTTCCTGAATTGCAGTTATTCCCTCTTCCTCATAAATTTCATTTAATTCTTGTCTCAATTCTTCATCAACATCAGGCAATTCATCAATTCCATTGCAAACTGCATCAATATATAATCCTGAACCACCAACCATGATTACCTCATTATACTTCTTAAATAATGAATCAAGTAAATTTAGAACCTCAGTTTCAAACTGAGCTACATTATAATAATCATGAATTGAATGACTTCCAATGAAATGATGCTTTATTAGAGACAATTCTTTTGGTGAAGGTTTAGCTGTACCAATGTTTAATTCTTTATAAAATTGTCGTGAATCTGCTGAGATAATTTCTGTTTCAAGATACTGTGCCAGCTTAATCGCAAAATCGGTTTTACCCACAGCCGTTGGGCCTGCAATTACAATCAGTCTTTTTATTTGATTTGAAATCATTTTTTGCCAGCCTCAATTAATCCTAACTCCTTGCCTTTTTCAAGCATTAATTCAAATGCAGCCTCATAATTATTAGCAATGATACCATCAAGTATGGCTTCGCGAATATCTTTTTTAATTATCCCAACTTCTTTGCTGGGCTTAATATTAAATGTTTTCATAATGATTTCGCCTGAAATTGGTGGTTGCCAATTCCTTACCTTATCCTTCTCTTCAATTTCAACCAACTTCTTACGAACCATCTCAAAGTTTCTCAAATATCGCCGAACCTTAACCGGGTTTTTGGAAGTTATATCAGCTTCACACAATGTCATTAAATTATCAATATCATCACCCGCCTCAAACAACAAACGTCTCACTGCCGAGTCAGAAACTATGTCTTCTGCCAACACAATTGGACGAAGATGCAGCAAAACCATTTTCTTTACAAATTCCATTTTTTCATTTAATGGAAGTTTCATTTTTCGGAATATCCCAGGAACCATTTTGGCGCCCAGAAATTCATGGGCGTGAAATGACCAACCGGTTTTAGGATCAAATTTCTTAGTAGCCGGTTTCGCAATGTCGTGCAATATGGCAGCCCATCTCAACCACAAATCATCTGTATTTTCCGAAATATTATCTAAAACTTGCAAAGTGTGATAAAAATTGTTTTTATGCCCTTTTCCATCAATAATCTCCGATCCTTTCAATTCAAGAAACTCCGGAAATATGATGGATAACAAACCTGATTCATCTAATAATTTGAATCCTTGAGAAGGCTTTTCTGAGAGAATAATCTTACTCAATTCTTCGTTAACCCGCTCTTTGGAAACAATCTGAATCCGCTCCGCATTTCTTTTAATGGCCTCAAAAGTTTCAGGGAAAATATTAAACTTAAGTTGACTGGCAAATCGAATAGCTCGCATCATCCTTAAAGGATCGTCTGAAAAAGTAATATCAGGATCAAGCGGAGTTCTTATAATTTTATCATGAAGATCTTGTAATCCCTGAAAAGGGTCAATCAGTTCCGCAAAACTATCCTTATCTAAACTTAAGGCTAAAGCATTAATGGTAAAATCTCGTCGGTTTTGATCGTCGGCTAAAGTTCCGTCCTCCACAATCGGCTTCCTCGAGTCGAGCCGATAAGATTCTTTTCTTGCACCTACAAATTCAACTTCCAGGTCAGCAATTTTTAACATGGCGGTACCAAAATTTTTAAAATATCTGGCCTCTCCTTCTTTTCCTATTCTTAAAGCAACCTGCCGGGCCAGTTCAATCCCACTTCCCAAAACAACAATATCAATATCTTCTGAATGTCTTTCCAGAAATAAATCACGAACAAAACCACCAATCACCCATACCGGTTTTTTTAGATCTGCTGCAGTTTCAGAAATTATTTTAAATACGCTATGTTCAAGTTGTTTTTCAAACAAAACTTAACTTTTAATTATTCATGCAAAATTATTAAAAATAAATTAGGTAGAATGAGTAAAAATTAAGTATCGTATGTAAAATGAATTTTTTTGTTTCATATCTTTGATGCATGAATTTGAAGGATCAAATAAACACTTAAATTTTAATTAATTATGGCAAACATAAAAGATATTGCTCTTTCTTCGGGAATCGACGGAGGACTAGTATTGTTAGCGCTCCAAAGTGTTGTTGTCAGTTGTGTGTATGATGGAAACCAAAAAGTTAAGTTCAAAAGAAAAAACTGGTCTTCCTCCTAGTATCCTTATCCACAATCATCCCACAAAGAATATAAAACTCTTCTCTCTTTCTCAATGGTTTCAGCTATTAACTGTTATTATCGAGTGATGAGAACAACCTTTAAGATTCTTTGAAAACGGGAGTAATTACAATAAATTTACATAACATTTACTAAATTCAACAATGTTCGCCTCGAATTAACTCGAGCCAATCGATTAAAAAAACAAGATTTAAAGATTAAAACAATGAAAAATTCAGATAAAATTACAATCAACGAAACTAAGCTCATGGATCTAAAACAAAATGTTACAATTACACAATTGGATGTGAATCATATGATGGATCGATATCATTACTCGGATGATGTTCGAAATATTATTGAAAAAGAACATCTTTTACCAACCGGATTATTGAGTAGGATTCAATCAAACTATCCGCAACACTCAGGTTTGACTGAAGACAAAAACTTCATGTTCACTACTAAAAACAAATATGTCGGGCTTAAGGGATTTAATGAAATTGTTGAAACCTTGCTCGAAAATGGAATTGATATTGGATTTATTCAGGAACGTGAACTCTTCATCAAAGTGTATCGATTTATGGTAACCAAGCATGTTTTGAACACTATTAACTGGAATAATTTTGCCAAGGATTCGGTATTTCAATTGGTATTTCCGCAACCGGGGATGATACTTCCGGATGCAACTAAAATGTATATTGATGCAAAAAGCGAAGCAGAAAAAGAAAAAATTATTGCCGATTACATGGAAAAAACAAATCCACATGATGGCAAGCAACAATTAAATAAGCCTTCTTTCGTGAATGAAAATTTCGAAACCGAAATTCTGGAAGGAAGTCAGCATAAATATCCGCAATGTCAGCTGATATTTGATAAAACTACGCAGAGCTGCTTTTCATTTTGCACTTATTGTTTTCGACATGCACAGGTAAGAGGCGACGAAGACATGTTTGTTCAAGACGAAATAAAACCAGTTCACGATTACATCAAACAACACAAAGAAGTGAGTGATATGTTACTAACCGGTGGTGATGCAGGTTATATGCCTCATGAAAGACTTGAACAATATTTACTTCCACTTATTGAAGATGAGGAGCTAACACACGTCAGAACCTTAAGAATCGGAACCAGATCGCTGACTTTTGAGCCTGAAATGTTCATCAGAAGTGAGTATGATAAAACATTAAATCTTTTCCAAAAATTAATTGATAATGGAGTTCAGGTAGTACTCATGTCGCACTTTTCAACCCCTCGTGAATTACTTAACCCTAGCACGATTGCAGCCATTAGAAGACTTAGAGCTCATGGCGTTGTTATTAAAAGCCAAAGCCCTGTAATGAATCATATCAGTTTATTTACTGATGATAATGGCAAAGTTGACATTGATCGTTCCGCTCAAAATTGGATTGATTTAGGTAATATTTTCGCCATGCTTTCAATAGGATTCCATTCAATGTATTGCGCTCGACCAACAGGAGAACACCATTATTTCACCGTTCCGCTATCTGAATTAAATAAAATTTTCAGTAAAGTATACAGATCACTGGCTTCTATCAATCGACCATCTAGGTATATCACGATGACCTCTTCAGCAGGAAAAACATCCATACTTGGAACTGCAGAAGTAAATGGTGAAAAAGTTTACGCTTTAAAATTCAATGAGAGTAGAAACATGGAATGGATGGATAAAGTATTTTTAGCTAAATATGACGAGCATGAAAATACGGTTGAAAAATTGATTCCTTTTGATACTGATCAATTCTTTTTTGAAGGTGAATTAAAACAAATTGAACAGTCACTCAATGACTCTATAAAGAAAACCAAGAAATAAAATCATTTTCCTCAAAAACAAACTATGATAAATAAAATAGTTAACTCACCTGCAGAAGCCGTATCTGATATTTTTGATGGCGCAACGGTGATGATTGGTGGCTTTGGTGAAGCAGGCAGCCCCATCGAATTAATACACGCATTAATCGACCATGGAGCAAAAAACCTTACAGTTGTCAGCAATAATACGGGTAGTGGACATGTTGGTCTTGCCGCACTTATTGAAAACCGACAAGTACGTAAAATGATTTGCTCGTTTCCACGAACTGCAAATTCCACGGTTTTTCCTGAATTATACAATGCAGGCGAAATCGAACTTGAGCTCGTTCCGCAAGGAACACTTGCTGAAAGAATCAGAGCTGGTGGAGCTGGTATTCCAGCATTTTATACCCCTGCGTCAGTAAATACACCATTGGCAGATGGTAAAGAAATACGTGAATTTAATGGTGAAACCTATGTGATGGAATACGGAATAAGAGCTGATTTCTCGTTGGTAAAATGTAAAGCTGCCGATCGTTATGGTAATTTAATTTATAATAAGACTGCCCGAAATTTTGGACCCATAATGTGTACTGCTGCCGAAGTAACAATAGTTCAAGCAAAAAACATTGTTGAATTGGGTGATCTAGATCCAGAATGTGTGGTAACGCCAGGTGTATTTGTAAAAAAAGTGGTTGAAGTTCCAAATCCAACTGAAGAATCAAAATTGGTAAAAGAAGACAGGAGGTATCCATGGTAGATTTAGAAATTTTAAAAGGTTGGGATCGCAATCAAATGGCTCAAAAAACTGCTCTTGATATAAAAGATGGAGCTTATGTAAATCTGGGAATTGGAATTCCAGAGTTGGTAGCTGGATTTGTTCCTGAAGGAAGAGAAGTTATTTACCATACAGAAAATGGATTATTAGGTATGGGGCCAATTCCCGAAGCAGGCAAGGAAGATCCTGAATTGATTAATGCAGGGAAGAAGAATGTTACAGCAATAATGGGTGCATGTTATTTTCATCATGCGGATAGCTTTACCATGATTAGAGGAAAACACATTGATTTATGTGTTTTAGGCGCTATGCAAGTTTCTGAAGATGGTGATCTTGCAAATTGGTCGACCGGAGCTCCTGATGCAATTCCTGCCGTTGGAGGGGCTATGGATTTAGTAGCAGGTGTAAAAACGATTTTTGTAATTACACAGCATACAACAAAAAGTGGAGAACCAAAAATTGTTAAGAACTGCACTTATCCGCTTACGGGTAAGAAGGTTGTAAACAGAATTTATACAAACCTTGCAATTATAGATATTACTAAAGATGGGCTTTTCGTTAAAGAAATTGCACCCAACATCACATTTGAGCAGTTGCAGCAAAGAACAGGTGCAAAGCTTAATCAATATTGATTTTTAATTAATTAACAGAATTTTAAAATCCTATATTTACCGAAAGATGGGTACTCAAATTAAATCAAATGAAGAGCTTTACCGTCAGGCAATTGAAGTAATTCCTGGTGGAGTAAGTCGAAATACTGTATTTCGCAAACCCTTTCCTCATTATGCAGCAAATGCTTCAGGATATTTTGTAAACGATGTTGATGGCACACAACGCATTGATTTTGCAAATAACATGGCTTCTCTAATACATGGTCATGCCTATCCGCCAATTGTTGATGCGGTTATCGAACAGTTAAAAAAGGGAACAGCCTACACCATGGCTACTGAGGCCGAAATTAAATTCGCGCAACTTCTATGTGATCGTTCACCCGGATTCGAAAAAATCCGATTTGTAAATTCAGGAACAGAGGCCGTTATGGCTACAATTAAAGCTTCCAGAGCTTTTACCGGCAAACCTAAAATTGCCAAAGCTGAAGGAGCCTATCATGGTACTTACGATTATGCTGAGGTAAGCCAAACTGCCAATCCTAGTAATTGGGGAGACATCAACAAACCCAATAGTGTTCCAGTTGCTAACCGAACCCCACAAAGCGTTTTAGATGATGTGGTCATTTTTCCATATAATGATATTGAGAGAACTATCGCCATTCTGGATAAAGAAGCTGATCAGATTGCATGTGTGCTAATTGACCCTGTGCCGCATCGCGTTGGGCTGCTGCAAGGAACTAATGAATTTATTGAAGCTTTATATAACTGGACCCGGAAAAATGGAGCCTTGTTAGTATTCGATGAAGTAGTTACATTTAGAGTAAGTTATGGTGGAACTCAGGATCATTTTAAGGTTAAGCCAGATTTAACTGCTTTAGGAAAAATTATTGGTGGGGGATTTCCGGTTGGAGCGCTGACAGGGCGCGCAGATATTATGAAAGTCCTCGATCCACGCGAAAGTAAAATGCTTTTTCCACATTCCGGAACCTTTTCAGCCAATCCTATCACCATGACTGCAGGTTATACAGCCATGAGTTTATTTGATCAAGAAGCATTAAACAAATTAAATTCATTAACCAAAAGTGCAATTCAAC
The DNA here is from genome assembly GCA_963674935.2 of Bacteroidales bacterium. Lineage (GTDB taxonomy): Bacteria > Bacteroidota > Bacteroidia > Bacteroidales. Next base: position 418,517 of record CAXXWZ010000007.1, on the reverse strand, counting down.
AAATTGAAGAAGCGATAAAGATTGCAGATGTACCGGTAACCATAACGGGCGCAGGTTCTATGTTCCGAATTCACCTGAGACCAACAGCACCAACAACCTACCGTGAAACCTATCAATCGCCAGAACAGGTTAGCTTGGTAAATGAATTGCTCGATTATCTTTTCTTTAAAGAAAATATAATGATGATTAACACTTGTGCTTGCATGTTCTCGACAGTTCTCACGCAAAATGAAGTGGGCAAGCTGGTTCAAGGATTGCTCAATGGATTTCGACTAATAAAACCTAAACTTGAAAAATTACATAATATCTAAAATTTAAACTATGACAGAAGTATTTATTTGTGACGCTATTCGAACGCCAGTGGGTAAATATGGCGGTGCACTTTCATCCATCAGAGTCGACGATCTTGCTGCAATTCCAATAAAAGCCTTAATGGATAGAAATCCAAACTTAAATTGGGAAGCTGTTGATGATGTATTGATGGGGTGTGCCAATCAGGCTGGAGAAGACAATAGAAATGTTGCCCGGATGTCATTACTTCTTGCCGGTTTATCCGAATCTATTCCTGGCGTTACGATCAATCGATTATGTGGCTCGGGCATGGATGCCATTGGAACAGCCGCACGTGCCATTAAAGCAGGAGAAGCCGAGTTAATTATTGCAGGAGGCGTTGAGAGTATGTCACGCGCACCTTTAGTGATGGGAAAAGCAACAACCGCATTTTCTCGCGAAGCAAAAATTTACGACACCACCATTGGTTGGCGTTTTATTAATAAAGCATTTGATAAAAAATACGGTACCGAACCTTTAATTTTTACTGCAGAAAATATCGCAACTGAGCATAAAATTTCTCGTGAAGATCAAGACAAATTTGCATTTTGGAGTCAGGAAAAGGCAGCAAAAGCTCAGGAGAATGGATCCCTTGCAGAAGAAATTATTCCTGTTGCAATTCCACAACGTAAAGGCGATCCAATCATTTTCTCAAGTGATGAACATCCACGATTTTCTCCTTTGGATAAATTAGCTGGTTTAAAATGTATTACACATGAAAATGGAACCATTTCTGCAGGAAATTCCTCAGGAATCAATGATGGTGCAGCAGCTTTAATTATTGCTTCTGCCGAAGCCGTAAAAAAACACAAGCTAACTCCAAAAGTAAAAATTTTAGGAATGAGTGTGGCAGGAGTTCCTCCTCGCATTATGGGAATGGGACCCGTTCCAGCTACCAAAAAGTTATTAAAACAACTCAACTTGTCTCTTGATGATATTGATCTCATCGAACTGAACGAAGCTTTTGCAGCACAATCATTGGGTTGTACGCGTGAGCTTGGTCTTGCGGATGATGATGCACGAATTAATCCTTTGGGTGGTGCGATTGCTTTAGGTCATCCATTGGGAATGAGTGGTGCCAGATTGATAACATCAGCTTTTTACCAATTACAACGAACGGAGGCTAAAAAAGCACTTTGCACCATGTGTATTGGCGTAGGTCAAGGCATTGCTGTTGTTCTTGAAAAGGTATAAACTGCCTTATAATATATCCATAAAACACTGAGAAAGCTGCCTGTTTGGCAGCTTTTTTATTTAAATTAGGTTTGGAATCAATATTGTTTATAATTTTGCAATGAGTTCAATTAAATAAAATTTGACTAATGGACGAAGAACAAAGAGATTCTTTAAAAAGAAATATGGATGAGCTTATCCGATTATTTAAAAAAATAAAGGATAAAAGTGTGTTTGATAATTTGCCGGGAGTTGATAAAATGTTTATTCAAAATTTCGACTTACTGGTTCAGAATTATGATGAAATAAAGGAAGATCTTTCAGAGCAATTATTGAGTCAGTTTGGTGCGCCAATTCATAAAATGATTGAAGATATTGTTAAAAAACTTAAAGCAGAATTAGGCGAAGAATTTGCAAGTGAAAATGAAGAGATTGTTGGAAAAACTTCCAAACCACAGAAAGTACTTATTACTCCTGAACCTAGTAATATTGAAGATGAGATTAAAATAATTGACAGTCAATTAAATAATCCCAAATTAACACCTGAACAAATCGACAGGTTACTTGATCGCCGATCTGATTTAGCGAAGAAAAAAGTGAAGATTAATTAAACTCATTTTTTATCGTAATAAATCCAGGATAAACAACTTCCCGATTCGCAACTATAATAGTTGGTTTTGCTTTCAAGCTAATATTAGTTGGCTCATTTCCTGTTCCTACTAAATTAAAAACGAGGTTTAACAAACTACTTCCCGATTCCTGTGTAAATATTTCTTTCAAATCAACCGACATCAACAATGGTAAACTTGCAGTTCCGTTAGGTGAAATTTCTAACCGTTGGGCAAGCACTCCCTGTGTAACTTCAGTTTCATCAATAAATAATTGCCAAATGAATTTATTCATTGCTGCCTGTTTCAGGTTTGGATTTTCAACTTCAACATTAAGAATAAAGTTTAAAGGCAAGCTTTTTGAAGTCATTGCCGTGGTAAGTTTAGCTGCATCTAAAAAATTAAAATCAGCTATCGACTTTTTATTTTGAATACGCACACCTGCTAAATATAAATCCTCAATGGTATGCAGTCGAAATTTGCATTTTGCAAATGAACCTAATTCAGTAGCTTGCTGCAAAATCTCGCATGATGATAAGCTGAAAGCCATCATTAGAATTAAAAAATACTTTATTTGTTTCATACTTGATTTTTTAAAAGCGTAATCCGAAATTAAGAAATAATTTGGGTTGGCTGATATTAAGTCAAAATTTCATTTTTTTGTTGATGGTATAAACTCGTTTCATAGCTTTGTATTACGAGAACAAAATTAAAGCTTAAATCATAAAACCTATATTAATAAATTATTATTGAAATGCTATACATTTCACGTTCAGAAACAGATCCCTATTTCAATATCGCTGCAGAAGAATATGTTCTGACGGAACTAAAGGAAGATGTTTTTATGTTATGGCAAAATGAACCTTCAATAATTGTTGGGAAGCATCAAAACACCCTTGCCGAAATCAATTACCAATACGTTCAAAAAAATAATATTCCGGTAATTCGCCGGATTACTGGCGGAGGAACTGTTTATCACGATCTAGGTAACTTAAACTTTAGTTTTGTTAAAAGTGGGAAAAGAGATCAACTTGTAAATTTCAAAGCCTTTACCGATCCCATCATTGCAGCCTTAAAAACGATGTCGATTAATGCTAAATTTGAGGGAAAGAATGATTTGAGGGTTGATGGCAAAAAGATTTCAGGAAATGCAGAACATGTTTTTAAAAACCGGGTACTCCATCACGGAACCTTACTTTTCTCATCGGAGCTTGGCAAATTGAATGAATCCATTTTGGCACAACCTGAAAATTTTGAAGATAAGGCTGTAAAATCAAATCGAAGCATTGTAGCAAATATTTCGGATTTCTTGAAATCTCCGATGAAGATTGAAGCGTTTAGAGACCAAATTCTTTTTCAAATCATGCAGCTTGATCATGAGGCTAGGCTTTATTCATTCACTGATGAAGATAAACAGAAAATTACTGAATTGGTAAAATCGAAATATTCACGTTGGTCGTGGAATTACGCCTATTCACCAAAATATACTTTAACAAAAACAATCCTTTTTGACAAACAAAAATTAATTGTTCAACTAATTGTTAAAGATGGCATTATCAAAGATCTTATTTTTGAAAAAACAGAGGCTAAAAATATATCTGTACATAAACTAAAAAATTTACTCCTTGAATCTAATCATGAGCCCGATGAAATTAAGTCGCGCCTCAATAAAGATTCAACATTGTTTAAAGATGAAACAGAAATCTTAACTTTACTACTAACATTATTTTAATAAAAATGGAACTTAACAATATATTTGATAAACTTTGGGCTGATTATGCCAGCCTTAATCCTTCGGTGCAAAGAGTGCGTGACCTCTTTGAAAAAGAAAACGAAAAAGTTTTAAATGATCATATCGCTTTCAGAACCTTCGACCACCCTTCAATTAACATTTCAGTTTTGGCTTCTTTATTTCTTAAAAATGGATATATCGAAAAACAAGATTATCATTTTGAAGAAAAGCATCTTTATGCAAAACATTATGAGCATAAAACCATTGAAGACGCACCAAGGGTTTTCATCAGCGAATTAAAAATAAAGGATTTCAGTCAACAATTACAACAGTTGATTCGCGATATCATTGATTCTGTTTCTTCAGAATCTTACAATAGTGAAAATTTATTATTTAGTGGTCGTATTTGGGAAAAGCCTTCAATCGAGATTTACAATGTTTTGAGAGAAGAATCAGAATATGCTGCTTGGCTTTACGTTTTCGGTTTTAGAGCAAATCACTTTACAGTGAGCGTTAATGGCTTAAAGAAATTGAATTCGGTTGAAAAAGTTAATGCCTTCTTAAAAACCAATGGGTTTTTAATCAATGATTCAGGTGGAGAAATCAAAGGATCTCCGGCAGAACTTTTAGAACAATCCAGCATAAAATCGGAAACCATTCAGGTAGATTTTAAAGAAGGGATTTTTGATATCCCCGGTTGTTATTACGAATTCGCAAAACGCTATCCTGATGCTGATGGCAAATTGTATTCAGGTTTTATTGCTAAATCAGCTGATAAAATTTTTGAGAGTACAGATTTTTATAAAAAGGAAGATTAGGGAGTAACTGCGATGATGGACGACAAATTTATTCAACTCCAGGAAATATTTAAAGGTGACATTTACAGAGATGAAACGATGCGTATTTTATATGCAACGGATGCTTCGGCTTATAGAGAATTTCCATTGGCAGTGGTACGTCCGAAAGATGAAGAAGATCTCAAAACCATTATCAAATTTGCCAAACAGCATGGCACCTCAATTATACCCCGAACAGCAGGAACTTCACTTGCCGGACAGGTTGTGGGAAATGGCATCGTCGTCGATGTTTCTAAATATATGACCCAAATTATTGAAATAAACGAAAAAGAAAAATGGGTTAAAGTTCAGCCGGGTGTTGTTTTAGACGAATTAAATCAAGTTCTCGCACCCAAAAATCTTTTTTTCGGACCGGAAACTTCAACGGCAAATCGTTGCATGATTGGGGGAATGGTTGGGAATAATGCCTGCGGAGCGCATTCACTTATTTATGGAAGTACACGAAATCACACGCTCTCAGTAAAAGCCATTTTGAGCGATGGATCTGAAGTTGAATTTAAAGAATTAAGTAAGGATGAGTTTAAACAAAAGTGTGAAGGAGATTCTTTAGAAAACAAGCTTTACCAACAAATTAATTCTATCCTCTCAGATCTTGAGAACCAAACAGAAATTCAGAACGAATTTCCTGATCCAAGTGTTGAAAGACGAAATACAGGTTATGCCATCGATCTGCTTTTGCAAACTAACATATTTAGCAAAGTAGATGAAAATTTTAATTTTTCTAAACTGATTGCAGGTTCAGAGGGAACATTGGCTTTTATCACTGAAATTAAATTAAACCTGGTTCCTCTCCCTCCCCCTGAAAAAATTTTGGTTTGTATTCATTTTAACTCAATTCAAGAAGCACTTCAGGCTAATATTATCACTTTAAAACATCAACCGGCCTCAATTGAATTGATGGATAAAATAATTCTGGAGTGTACCAAAGACAATATAAGTCAGAAGAAAAACCGATTTTTTTTAGAGGGTGATCCGGCAGTAATCCTGATTGTTGAATTTGCTGGTAACTCAGTTAAAAATTTAAAATCGAAAGCTTCCAAACTTGAGGAAGTTTTAAGAAAAGAAAATTTGGGCTATCATTTTCCGGTAGTTGAAAATGAGGATATCCCAAAAGTTTGGCAACTTCGCAAAGCCGGTTTAGGATTATTATCGAATATTCCGGGTGATGCTAAACCTGCACCTGTGGTTGAAGATACAGCAGTTAGTCCGAACGTATTGCCTGCATACATCGAAGAATTTGATCAGCTTTTAAAGAATCATGGATTATCCTGTGTATATTATGCCCATGTGGCTACCGGGGAATTACACCTCAGGCCTGTACTTAATTTAAAAACAACTGAAGGTGTTAAACTTTTCCATACCATTGCGCTTGAAACTGCCAAACTTGTTAAAAAATACCGCGGTTCATTAAGTGGTGAACACGGAGATGGACGATTGAGAGGTGAATTTATTCCGATGATGATTGGCGAAAAGAACTATCAACTTTTGCGGCAGATCAAAGATACCTGGGATCCAAACCATATTTTTAATCCAAATAAAATTGTTGATACTCCCAGGATGAATACCAGTCTTCGGTACGATCATGAAATAAAAGCAAAATCAATTAAAACTGTTTTTGATTTTTCAAAAGATTTAGGGATATTAAGAACTGTTGAAAAATGCAATGGTTCGGGTGATTGCAGAAAATCGGAATTGATTGGAGGTACGATGTGCCCCAGTTTTATGGCTACTCGGGATGAAAAGAACTCAACGCGAGCCAGAGCAAATATTTTACGTGAGTTTTTAACTCATTCCACAAAGAAAAACCCATTCGATCATCAGGAAATTTATGAGGTGATGGATTTGTGTCTCTCTTGCAAAGGCTGCAAATCTGAATGCCCTTCTAGTGTTGATATCACAAAATACAAAGCCGAATTTCTTCAGCATTATTATAAAAGTCATGGGATTCCTTTAAGAACAAGAGTTATAGCCTACATCAATATCTTTAATAAATTGGGTTCAATTGTTCCAGGCATTTTCAATTTCTTTGTCACGAATAATTTCACCTCTTTGCTTTTAAAAAAAACCCTCAAGTTTGCTCCCAACAGAAGTATTCCAACGCTATCTAAAATAACACTCAAATCTTTTGCAAAAAAATACAACCAGAATTTAGATCGTGAAATTGGACAGGTATATCTATTTGCGGATGAGTTTACCGATTATAACGATACTCACGTTGGTATTGCTGCCATCAAACTCCTGAATAAATTGGGATACCGTGTTGAGATTCCAAAACATGCCTTAAGTGGTCGTACTTTCCTTTCGAAAGGATTGATTAAAACTGCTAAAAAAATTGCCACAAAAAATGTTGTTTTACTAAAGAACTATATAAGCGAAGATCATCCATTAATCGGGATTGAGCCATCTGGGATTCTTAGTTTTAGAGATGAATATCCTGAATTGGTTGATAAAGATTTGGTTCAAAATGCGAAAGATTTAGGGAAAAACGCACTCATGTTTGATGAGTTTTTTATGAGAGAAGTTGCTAAAGGAAATATCTCCTCTAAATTATTTAAAACGGAAAACCAAAAAATCAAACTTCACGGGCATTGTCATCAAAAAGCTTTGGCTTCAACGGGTCCGACCAAAGAAATGCTTAGTTTCCCTGAAAATTATGAAGTAACTGAAATTAAATCTGGTTGTTGCGGAATGGCAGGCTCTTTTGGTTATGAAAAAGAGCACTATAATTTATCGATGAAAGTTGGAGAATTAATTCTTTTTCCTGAAGTAAGAAAAGCGGATAATTTTACGATTATTTCTGCACCCGGAACCAGTTGCCGTCATCAAATTAAAGACGGAACAGGCAAAACTGTATTTCATCCCATTGAAATTATGTATGAGGCGCTCGCAAAATAACAGATGTTTTTTTATGCACCCTTAGATACGATTTCTATGAAATCACTCAGGGTGCGGGATAGAAGGAACGTTGAGTTTCTTGCGTAGGCAAGAAGTATCGAAACGTCCTTTTAAGCCAGATTGATAGTCAAAAACCTGTACCACCATTCAGTTATAATAAAATAGTAATTCAATGGCAATACAGTAGGAATACATTGTGATACGATTGTTTTACATTTGTTTTAACAATGATGCAATTTGTTAGCTCTCCGTTTAAATTACGAATTGAAAGTTGGCACCCTCAAATCGTTTGAACCAATGAACCCTTGAACATCTGCCCCATTTTCCAATAGCACATCAGCACATTAACTAATTAGCAAATTACCACATCAACAAAATATTTTTATCTTTGATCAACCCCTAATCTCAAAATCTTATGCTTACCTTTTTACTTATGATAGGTGTATTTGTCGGTTACATTCTCATGTACCGCCTTTACGGACGATTCATCTCTACAAAAATTTTCAAAATAAACAAAGAAGCTAAGGTACCGGCCTACGAGCAAGAGGATGGAATTGATTTTGTCCCCTCAAAAAAGGAAGTGGTTTTTGGTCATCATTTTGCTTCCATAGCCGGAACAGGTCCAATTGTTGGGCCTGCTATTGCAGTTATTTGGGGTTGGGTTCCTGCAGTCATCTGGGTCTTTTTTGGCAGTATTTTCATTGGTGCAGTGCACGACTTTGGTGTACTCATTGTTTCACTGCGTAACAGAGGAGTTTCAATTGCTAAATTCACCGAAAAATATATTAATCCAAGAACAAAAGTTTTCTTTTTCATCATTGGCTTTTTCGAATTGTGGCTTTTCATTTCCATACTTGGAATGATAATGGCCGTTATTTTCGATTTATTCCCTGGCTCAGTTTTACCTGTTTGGCTTGAAATTCCAATTGCTGTAGCCCTGGGAATTCAGGTTTTTAATAAAGGAAAGGATTTATTAAAATGGAGCATTTTTGCAGTTATCATCATGTACCTGACCGTGATTCTTGGAAATTATTTCCCCATTCAGATTACCGAATTCATGGGCATCCCGGCAACCGGAGTTTGGACCATCATTTTATTGGTTTATGCTTACATTGCTTCTGTACTCCCTGTTAATAAACTTCTGCAACCCCGAGATTTAATAAACTCACATCAACTGCTTATAGCAATGGGATTACTTATTATTGGAATTGTTGTTTCAACCTTCTTTAATGATTTAGAATTTGTGGCACCAAAGGTAAATATGCATCCACAAGGTGCTCCACCGATTTGGCCATTTTTATTTATTATTATAGCCTGTGGTGCAGTTTCAGGGTTCCATGCCATTGTTTCTTCAGGTACTTCATCCAAACAGCTAAGTAACGAGAAAGACGGTTTATTTGTGGGTTACGGAAGTATGCTAATGGAAGGTGGACTTGCTATCTTGGTTATAATTGCTGTTACAGCAGGAATTGGAATGGGATATGAAAATGCAAATGGAGAATTTCTAATCGGAACTCAAGCATGGACAAGTCATTACTCATCCTGGGCAGCTGCACAAGGACTAGGATCAAAGATTAGTGCCTTTGTAATTGGATCGGCAAACATGATTGCAAGCATTGGCGTACCCAGAGAAATTGCAATCGTAATTATGGGGGTTTTTGTGGCTTCCTTTGCAGGTACAAGTCTGGATACTTCAACCCGATTACAACGCTATTTTATCAGTGAACTTATTCCGAGTAAAGGCAAAAAACAGCATATTTTCCAAAACCGTTACTTCACAACATTTTTAGTGGTTGGTTCAGCTATGCTTTTGGCTTTTAATACCGGAGCTGATGGAAAAGGTGCCCTAAAATTATGGCCACTTTTTGGAACTATTAACCAAATTTTAGCAACTCTCGCCCTCATTGTTTTAAGTATCTACTTAAAACGAAAAGGTGGTCGAAAATGGTTAATTACAGGAATTCCTGCAGTATTTATGGGCTTAGTCACAATCTGGGCTGCCATCATTAATCAAATAAATTTTTACGAACAGAACGGCTTATTGCTTCAGGTTGTAAATTTAATTGTTACGGTGCTAGCCTTAGCTGTGACCGTTGAAGGAATTATCAGCTTTTTCAAGAAACCAATACAGAAAATTTAGAACCTAAGTCTGATCAGATTGAACTTATTGAAATCTTATTTCATTAAGTAATGAGGCATTATCGCTATGCGAATATAAAACTTAGCGCCACAAGTGGTTTTAAATTACATCGCTGTGCGAAGTTTAAAACTTCGCACCACAAAGTTCAGTATGACCTTAATTTTCAAACATTGAAGAACGAAAAAATTGAAAAGCACCCTGAGTTTTCCGCAAAGCGGAAAGTATCGAAGGGCGCTTTGTTTATGGCATAAAAAAAGAGTCCCAACAAAAGTCAGGACTCTTTAAATATGCCATAAGAATCTTACTTCTCTTCTTTTTTAGCTTTCTTGGCCGCAGCTTTCTTCTCAGAAGCTTCCATTTCTGTTTTCAGATTTGCTAGTGCATCAAGATCACCCAAAGTGGTTTTCTCAACGTTTTCATTCATCTTTTTAACAGCCTTTTGATTAGATCGCTCAGTGCTCTTAGTTTTAGCATGCTCTTTTGCTTTTTCAGCATAAATTACATCCTGATAGATCTTAGTGTGAGAAAGAATAATTTTCTTACTCTCTTTAGAGAATTCAATCACTTTAAACTCTAAGCTCTCGTCAACTTTAGCATTAGTTTTGTCTTCTTTTGCTAAATGACGGGTTGGAACAAAACCTTCAACACCGTATGGCAATGAAATAACAGCACCTTTATCATTAATTGAAAGGATAGCTCCACTATGAACTGAATTCATGGTAAAGACAGTTTCGAACACATCCCAAGGATTTTCTTCCAATTGTTTGTGACCTAAACTTAATCGTCTGTTTTCTTCATCCACCTCCAAAACAATAACTTCTATCTTCTCACCAATTTTTGTGAATTCAGCAGGATGTTTGATTTTTTTAGACCATGATAAGTCAGAAATATGAATCAATCCATCAACACCTTCTTCAAGTTCTACGAAAATACCGAAATTGGTAAAGTTTCGAACGGTAGCAGTATGTTTTGAATCTTTTGGATATCTTTCGATAATATTTGACCATGGATCTGGAATAAGTTGTTTCATTCCAAGAGACATTTTACGCTCTTCACGATCAAGTGTAAGAATTTGTGCTTCGATCTCATCACCAACTTTTAAGAAATCTTGTGCAGTTCTTAAATGTTGTGACCAAGACATTTCTGAAACGTGAATCAAACCTTCAACGCCTGGAGCAATCTCTATAAACGCACCGTAATCAGCAATAACAACAACTTTACCTTTAACCTTATCTTCAACTTTTAGTTTCTCGTCAAGTGCATCCCATGGATGAGGAGTTAATTGTTTCAATCCAAGTGCAATTCGTTTTTTGTTGTCGTCGAAATCAAGAATTACGATTTTTAATTTCTGATCAAGTTCAACAATTTCTTCCGGATGATTAATTCTACCCCAAGAAAGGTCGGTAATGTGAATTAAACCGTCAACACCACCTAAGTCGATGAATACACCGTAAGAAGTGATATTTTTAACAGTTCCTTCTAATACCTGTCCTTTTTCAAGTTTAGAAATAATTTCAGCTTTTTGATGTTCTAGTTCGTCCTCAATTAATGCTTTGTGAGAAACTACAACATTCTTATATTCATGGTTGATTTTCACAACTTTGAATTCCATTGTTTTATCAACGTAGATATCATAATCGCGAATAGGTTTCACATCAATTTGCGAACCTGGTAAGAAAGCTTCGATACCAAATACATCTACAATTAAACCACCTTTAGTACGGCATTTAACATAACCATTGATAACTTCTTCTTTTTCGTAACAGATGTTGATACGTTCCCAAGATTTTAAAGTACGAGCTTTTTTGTGAGACAGGATTAGCTGACCATTTGGATCTTCCTGACTTTCAACATAAACTTCGATAGTATCACCAAGTTTAAGCTTTGGATTGTAACGTAATTCATTCAATGGAATAACACCATCAGATTTGAATCCAATGTTTACAACAACCTCACGGTTATTCATTCCTACAACAGTTCCGTCAACAACTTCATGTTCAACAATGGCACTAAAAGTGTCGTTGTAAACATTTTCTAATCTTTCTCTTTCTACTGCTGAATAAGCTTCGTGTTTTTTTCCAATTGAATCCCAATCAAATTCTTCGGGTACTTTTTCTTCAGTTTTAGCTTCGGTATTTCCTTCTTTAACTTTAGGCGTTTCAGCTACATCTTCTTCTTTTTCAGCTTCTGCAGCTTCTTCTGCTTTAGCAACAACCTCTTCTTTAATTTCTTCAGCAACTGCTTCTTCTGCTTCAGTTTTAGTTTCTTCTTTCACTTCAACTTCTGCAACAACTTCTTCTTTCTTTTCTTCGGCAGGTGCAGCTTCTTCTTTCGCTTCTTCTACAACTTCTGCTTTGATTTCTTCTTTTACCTCTGCTTCAACTTGTTCTACAGTTTCTTCGGCTTTCACAGCTTCAGTCTTTTCAGCTTCGTTCTCAAGGTTTTCTTTGGTATCAGTCATTTAATTTACTATTAACTTCTGTGCACAATGCCCGGGTAGTTGATTCCAGAAAGGGTTTATAATCAATTTTTAAGTTTAAGATTTTGGGAACGAGTATGTTCTCGCAATTCCGGGCCTCTCAAAATTAGCGTGCAAAATTAAACAATATAATCTAAATTTAAAAATATTGAAGCACTTAAATATCATAGTCACAAATACTTTATCTTTGCAGCCTGAATTAACAAATAAAATATCCAAACATTATGGCATTAAATTGTGGCATCATTGGTCTGACTAATATTGGTAAAACAACCATTTTTAATTGCATGTCGAACACCAAAGCCGAAGCAAGTAGCTTTGCATTCAGTGCAACGAAATCAAATATTGGTAAAGTTGATGTTCCTGATGATAGATTATTTAAAATTGATGCACTCATAAAATCAGCCAAAGTAGTTCCGGCAACTGTTGAAATAATTGATTTGCCAGGTCTTGCAAAAGGAGCAAATAAAGGAGAAGGCGTTGGAAATAAATTTCTGGCAGATATTCAGCAAATGGATGCTCTAATTCATGTGGTAAGATGTTTTGATGATGAGAATTTGGCACATATCGAAGGCTCTGTTAATCCTGTTCGAGACAGAGAAATAGTTGAATTAGAGCTACAAATTCGGGATTTGGACATGGTTGAGCGAAAAATTCAGCGCCTTGAAAAATTAATAAAAACAGGTGATAAAGACGCTAAAAGAGGGGTTGAAGTTTTAAACGTTTATAAGTCCCACTTTGAGGATTTTAAAAATGCAAGAACTGCACCTGTATCTGATGATGATAAAAAATATATCGACGACATGTATTTATTAACTGCTAAGCCTGTTATTTATGTTTGCAATGTTGATGAAGATTCTGCCACAAGCGGAAATAATTATTCAAAGTTGTTTATTGATAGTCTCGAAGAAAAGGATACAGAAGTATTAATTATTGCCGGTGCGCTTGAAGCCGATATAGCAGATTTGGATGATGAACAAGACAGACTAGATTTCCTGCAAGATGCGAATTTAGCAGAACCTGGTGTGAACAAACTTATCCAATCAGCTTATAAAATATTAAACCTAAAATCATTTTTTACAGCTGGCCCAATGGAAGTTAAGGCATGGACCATTAAAAATGGAATGACTGCCCCTCAAGCATCTGGTGTTATTCACAGTGATTTAGAACGAGGTTTCATCAGAGCAGAAGTAATGAAATATGAAGATTTTGTTACTTTAGGATCTGAACAAGCATGTAAAGACAAAGGTAAGTTCCATGTTGAGGGCAAAAACTATATCGTTGATGATGGTGATATTTTACATATTCGTTTTAATGTTTGATATCGTTTGTATATTTTATTAGCTCAGTATCAATTCTATTTCCAAGCATTTATTAAAAATCCCTATATTGGTAATATCTTTTTACCAATTTATATGGCATGAAAAAATTCTTAATTCCCTTATTCTTATTATTCGTTACAGCAACGTATTCGCAAACCGGAACCGAAATTTACTTGTTCGACATTCATGTTGAAAAGGATCAAATTAGCATTTCAAATCCCAAAAACATTACTGATCGAGCTGGTTATGACAATCAGCCCAATTTTCATCGAACAGAACCTATAATCTATTTTTCATCTTTTAATGGAGAAGGCAGAAGTGATATTAAATCATACAATTACAAAACTAAAGAAACTAAAAACCTTACGACCACCCATGAGAGAGAGTACTCTCCTACCCTAACACCTGATGGTAAATTTATTTCATGCATTTTACAAAGGGATGATGGTGCTCAGGATTTGGTAAAATATCCGATTGAGGGAGGAGAACCAATTATACTTATTAATAATTTATTAATTGGTTATCATGCCTGGATTGACAACTCAAAAATTTTGACTTATGTTTTATTAGAAGACAAAGGTGAATTAAGATATTTTGATTTAAACTCAAATGAGAATATAGCTATCACAACAAATATTGGACGTTCACTTCATAAAATTCCATCTCAGCATGCAATGAGCTTTGTAGACAAAACAATTGATAGTAAATGGACGATTAATAAATTTGACCCAATTACAAAAAAAATTTCAGTTATCGCAAAAACCCTGCCTTTAAGAGAAGATTTATGTTGGACAAATGAAGGTTCAATTTTAATGAGTAACGGTGAAAATATTTACTTTTTAAACCTAAAACATTCTAACGAATGGGAACTGGTTAAGATTTCAGATAGTTACTCATTCATGAAGGGAATAACGCGGTTAGCAATTAACAATGCAAACAACAAACTCGCCGTTGTGGTTAGTGAATAAAACCAACATCAAAATCAAATCTGCTAATTGAACAATTTTATAATTTCGTATGATTTCAGTCTTATCTCTCTTTAATAAAACTCCCCATCAATTATCGCATATCTTAATAGGATTCTTACTGATTTCATTTTTACCCGTGAATACCCAAGCCCAAAATTCCAAAATTATCAATGCAAATTTAACGACTGAACAAATCAGAGTTGACGGTTATTTGAATGAAGGAGCATGGGCAAAAGCGAGCAGAATTGGCAATTTTATTCAAAGAGAACAAAAAGTTGGTGAGCCATCTACTGAGAAAACCGAAACTGCTATTCTTTATGATAAAAACAACTTATACATTGGGGTATGGTGTTACCAAAAGATCAGCAAAGTATCCGTGCAAAATATATGCAGCGCGATTTTGAATATGAAGCTGAGGATAATTTCAAGGTCATAATTAGTACATTTAACGATGGACGAAATGGTTATTTATTTATAGTAAATCCTAATGGTGCCAGAGCTGATGCACAAGTCTATGGCTTGGAAGAAAAGAACATGAATTGGAATGGTGTTTGGGATGTTAAAAGCAGGATTACTGATGAAGGTTGGTTTGCTGAAATAATAATTCCATTTAGCACTTTTCAATTCAAGAATGCGGAAGACCTGAGTTGGGGAATTAATTTTGAACGTGACATTGTTTCGAAAAACGAACAGGTTACCTGGCAAGGATGGAATCAAAATTATTCAATTAATAGCCTCGCAGCAGCAGGAACACTCGAAGGAATCAATAATATTGGTTATACAAAGCGATTCGAGCTTAAGCCATACCTGTTAACAGGTTTTGAAAAAGAAGATAACCAAAAATCTGATTATCCATTTAAATATGGATTTGATTTAAATATCAATTTAACACCCACTTTAAAACTTAACTTAACAACAAATACCGACTTTGCCCAAGTTGAGGCTGATCGTATCGCCGTGAATTTAACCCGATTCAATTTATTTTATCCTGAAAAACGTGAATTTTTCCTCGAAGGTTATAATCAGTTTTCATTTAAAATGGGATATGTTGATGATCTTTTTTATACACGAAAAATTGGAATGGAAGAACTTCAACCTGTCCCCATCCTTGCCGGAGCAAGGCTTATCGGGAAAGTTGGCCGGAATAATATAAATTTCCTGAGCATTCAAACTGAAAAAATTGACACGATACCTTCAACGAATAACACCGTGTTCAGATATAAATATGATATTGGGACACAATCATACATTGGAGGCATAATTACTTCGAAAGCCAATAATGAAATTTCTAATCTTGTTGTCGGAATTGATGGGAAATTTTCCACCTCAAAATTTCTAAAAAACAAAAACTTAATTGTATATGGTAGTTTTTCAAAAAGCTTTGATGATTTAAAATCAGGTAAAGAAGCTAAAGCCATCAGATTTTATGTTGACTACCCCAATGATTTCATGGATCAACATTTAGGCTTTACAGGAGTTTATGAGGATTTCAATCCGGCTTTAGGCTTTTTACGAAGAACCAATTATGAATATTTACGTTATAATTTCAGACTTACACCCAGATTACTAACAAAATGGGGAGTTAACAAACTTCTCTTAAAACCATGGGGAATAAATGTTTACCGCAAGCCAGATACTGGTAAAATAGAAACCTTTGAAAACGAATCAACACTCGCCGGTTTCATCTTAAAAAGCGGAGATAGTTTTCAGTTTCACATCAAACAGTCCTACGATAACTTAGTTGAAGAATTTGAATTAGTTGATGGCGTTGTAATTCCAATCGATGACTATTGGATGTATCAAACAAAAATGGAATTTAGTTCTTATGACGCTCGAAAAATTTGGTTTGAAGCGGAAATAATGTGGGGTGGTTTTTATACCGGCACAATCCAAAACTATCAGTTAGAGTTAGGTATAAATATAAATAAGCATCTAAATTTTACTAATACCTACTCTTATAATTTTGTAGAATTAACTACTGCTTCAATTAAAACACATGAATTAGCCACACAGGCAAATTATGCCTTTAACCCCAGATTAAACCTAGCATTATTTTCACAGTATAATTCGTTGGATGAATTATTATTCTTCAATTTCAGATTACACTGGATTCCTAAAGTTGGGAGTGATTTATATTTTGTTTACAACCATGAACTAGATGAGGTTAAAAGACAACTGAACTTACTGAAACCAAGTATTTCTTCTGGAGCTATCAAAGTTGTTTGGAGATTTACCTTCTAAATTAGCGTCTTTAATAATAATCGATGCTGTATTTTCGTTCAATAATTATTAAATTCGCAAAGCATTCAAGCATATTTAAATGAATAAATACATTTTTATCTTCTCAATGTTTTTAGTAATTAACTTTTCAGTTAATGCGCAATTACTTGTCAATTTTACACAAATAAACATGGGATGCTCTGGCGGAAATTGTGATGGACAAGTAGAGGCCATCGTAACCGGCGGAGTTCCGCCATACACAATTGATTGGGGGAATGCTTCTGTCGACGGATCAAATCATTCGCTTGCTATTAATTTATGTGAAGGACTTTATTACGTGAGTATCTCCGATGCCATGAACACCCTACTTGATACATCCGTATTTGTTCAAGTATTTCGAGCTCCGCAAATTGAAATATCTGCCAATCCTGAAGATCCCTGGTATATCCAAAACCCAACAGGTACATTTCATTTTACAAATTTATCTTCTGAAACTATTGAAGTTGAAGGCTGGAAATGGGAATTTGGAGATGAAATTACTTCATTCGATCGTGACCCGATTCACACCTACGATCAAATCGGAAATTATCAGGTCGTCTTTACGGCAAATTATGCTTCAAAATGTGATACCTCTTTATTTTTTAGCATTGGTGTAAAAACTGTTAAATTACTTATTCCTAATATTATTACGCCTAACAATGATGGCTCAAATGATGTATTTATTATCACTCAGGACGATCGCGGTTCTTCTGGTAACCCTAATCTAAAAGCCGGAAGTGAATATCCCAAAATTAACGACTTCTACAAAACAAATGAACTCATTATTTTTAATCGTTGGGGACAAAAAGTTTTGGAACAAAAAAATTATCAAAATGACTGGGATGGTGGTAAATTAAAAGATGGAGTTTATTTTTACGTTCTTAAATGTAATGGCGAATTTGAAGATGATGTTTTCAGAGGCTCTTTAACCATTATGGGAAGCAGTAATTAATAATTTAAAGTTTCTTATTCAAGTATAATTCATATTTTTGCATCATGAACCTATTTAAAAATATATTTATTCTCCTCGTTTTTGGAATGGGCTCTATCTTTTTTATCAGCTGTAATCAGAGCACTAATAACAAAGCAGAAAACAAAGAAACAGTTAGCAGCAAGACCCCAAATGAGAATATGGGAACAGATGCTATTGCCAAAATTTCTTTTAAAGAAAACGAACACGATTTTGGAGAAATCGTTGCAGGTGAAACTATTACGCATGCTTTTAAGTTTACAAACACTGGCAGTGCTGATTTAATCATTTCAAACGTTCTTACTTCCTGTGGGTGCACCGTAAGTGAATTTCCTAAAGAAAACATTAAACCAGGAGAATCAGGGGTGATCAAACTAACTTTTGATAGTCGAGGAAGAGAAGGATATCAGAATAAAATTGCAACAATTGAAACCAACACAATACCAAACAAGGTATTTCTAAGATTAAAAGCAACAGTAAAAAAATCATAAATTAAACATAAATCAGAATCTAATGACAATCTCAAACATCTTATTATTCATGCCTCAGGAAGGCCAAGAAGGAGGCGGACTAATGTCATTTCTCCCTTTAGTACTAATTGTAGTCGTTTTTTATATGTTCTTCATTCGTCCACAGATGAAAAAATCAAAAGAACAAAGAAAATATCGCGAAGCACTTAAAAAAGGCGATAAAATTGTTACCATCGGTGGAATTCACGGAAAAATCTTAGAAGTGCGTGAAAAAACTTTTGTAATCGAAGTAGATGGACAGAATAGACTTACAATAGACAGAACGGCAGTTGGTGGTGATGCACCAGTTGCAGGTCAGTAAAAATTTATCAAAAATAAGAATAGGGAACCTTGAATTGAATCAAGGTTCCTTTTTTATTAACTTGCAGAAAAAAAAGTAGTGAGACCTAAATATTTTGGAATAGGCGATAGATTATTAAAATTTAAGGAAACTAGAAATAAAGCAAGTATTTCAATTTTTCTTATCTGTTTACTCATCTCAATTTTCATTTGGGCACTTATTAAAATGTCGAAAGACTACTCTTCCGACATCACTTATAAAGTAAACTTCTACAATCCTCCTGCCAATCAAATTATATCAAAAATAGGTGATTCCATCGTTTATTTACAAATTGACTCAAGAGGATTTGATCTTTTTAACCGACGATATCTAAAAAAATCAGATGAACTAAATATTGATTTAAGTAAAGTAACAATTCACAATGATCGATATACGATGGGAAGTTATATTTTAAGTGAATCTATCCTCAACCAAATAAGAAGTCAAAATGAATTCCCTAATTATATAAATCGAATTTATCCTGATACCTTACATTTAAAGCTAGAAAATACCATCAGTAAAGAAGTTGACATTAAGCTTCAACTTGAGATCACTCCGAAACAACAACATTATGTTTATGGAGAAATTACAACTTCGGCACAAAAAACAATCCTGACAGGACCATCGTCCGTTATTGATACTGTAGAATTTATAACTACAGAAAACTTAATTCTCAGAAACATTGATTCTGACCAACAACTCAACTTAAATCTGATTAATCCATATGTAAAACAAAATGTAAGTTTATCAGTTAATGCAATAGAGCTAATAATTCCTATTCAACAATTTACAGAAAGCTCCATTAACATTCCAATTCAGGTAAGTCAGCCATCAGGCCAGCATATTAAACTTTTTCCTGAAACAATAAACATAAAATATATGGTTGCCCTGAAGGACTATGATAGGATAAATTCTGATATGTTTTCAGCAAACGTTAATTATGATTTGAACTCATTAAATTATCAGAAAGTAACACTCAAGCAGATTCCAAATTTTGTAAAAATAATTTCATTTTCTCCGGAAACAGTTGAATATCTTATCCTAATGAACAATGATTAAAATTGGGTTAACTGGAAATATGGGAAGCGGCAAATCGACCGTTGCGAAAATTTTTAACATACTTGGGGTACCGATATTTTATGCAGATACTGAAGCCAAGCAAATTTTAGACCAACAAAGCATAATCAACGAATTAAGCTATCGATTCGGCAATCAAATTATTCATCCAAAAGGGGTAATTGATCGAAAAAAACTCGCGTCAATTGTTTTTCAAGATGAGAGTTCTTTAGATTTTTTGAATAAACTCATACACCCAGAAGTAGCTGAAGCTTTTGATATATGGCTTGAACAGCATAAAAGTTCTCCATATGTCATTCATGAAGCTGCCATTCTTTTTGAAAGCGGATTTAATAAGTTTATGGATAAGATAATTTATGTGTATTCTCCGGAATCTTTACGAATTGACAGAATTATTAAAAGAGACAAGTTGAGCAAAACTGATGTTTTAAAAAGAATGAATAACCAGTGGGATGACCAAATTAAGATCAAAAGATCTGATCACATTATTGAGAACGGACTAGATAATTTATTGATTCCACAAGTATTAAAAATACATAATCACTACTTAAATAAATTTTAGAAACATCTATACATTCTACATTTTGATAGAAAATAGCTTAAGACTTAAAACCATAAAAAAAGCGATTACAAATTAATGTAATCGCTTTTATGCTTTTATTCTGTTTTACTACGGAACGTAGATATTTAGAATATTTCTATAACCACCTGTTTTCTTAACCCACCATAGATCATGTAACGGATCTGGATCAGTAAGACCATATGTAACACCTCCACTTTCAGCCCATTCGGCAAAATGCAAATATGCCCAATTAATGTCTGATTCTTCAATAGGATAATCAAACACGGAGTTAAATAATGTTGGTGTCATCACCGTACTAGGGATTTCTAAGACCCAAGGGAACCTATCACTTGTTTGGTAATAGCTTGCGCCAAATAATGATGCCGAACTACCAGTGACTGAATAATCGTCATCTTGTCCAAAGTAAGAAGGATCTGCCAAATCAGTTGGCGGAAAATCAATCTTATGAACTTCTTTGTTTCGACCTTCGTTTTGCCAATCAATTATTAAGAATGGATTAAAATTCTCATAATCAATTAGAAAATCAGCAGAATCAACATATATCCCAGCTCGTGGAGTGATCTTAATTGTGTATACTGCAGGTGGTTCATGTTTTGCATGCCAACCTTGTGTATTCGCATAGTCAAGTTCTCTTGATACATCATCTGTAACAATTACTACAGGATAAGTTTGTCCATCTTCCCATCCATCGGTAGTATTGACGTATTGGTTCCAACTACTCATTAATGAACTACCACTGGCAATAAATCCTGTAGTATCTAGTCCATGTAATTGGAACCCAAAACCATTCGCGGTTCCGGCTCCGGCAGCTCTAACGATGAACGTTCCAACGATTTCAGTAATAAAGTTACTGGCATCGGTAGCTGTTCTAAATTGATATTCCACAACTAAATCATTAAAATCATAATCGCCTTTTGCTGGCCATAAATCTTCAAATGCAAGTGTGCTGTATCCAGATTCCGGATAAAAATGAAATCCGCTGGCTTTTAGGGTATTGGTCGAATTCATAGTCATTCGCCAATCAAAATCCGCAGGTACAACCAAATCTTCGAAATTTCTCAATTCGACATTAAGTTGATCCGGATCATCTACAATCTTATGAACATTTTTTTTACAAGCACTCAAAACTATCGCAAAAACAACTAAAAGATAAAGAAAAGGTTTGAGAGTTTTCATAAGTTTATTTAATTAATATTAATAACTATTCTAAATAATAACTGGTAAAAATAACATATAATTCGCTTTTTTGCAAACGTTTTCAACTATTTTTTACATCCAATTAGGTATTAACCTACCTAATTATCTATATATTAATGTTTAGCGAAACAATAAAATTTCTTCCAGGCGCGCTTATTCCCGAAGAATATGGGCGATATCTGGTATTGGCAATATTCTCAATTCCAAAATTGATTAATGCACTATCAGATAATTTATAAGAAGACTTCAAATTCAATGTTAACCATGATGGGCTGTATGGGTTCCCATTTATGTCCTTTGCATATAAATCCGGTTTATCGCTTTCGGTTGGAGACATTTTTTCGAAAGGAATTGATCCATTATACACCATATTAAAATCAACAACGACGACCTCTGCAAACTCATATGTAAGACCAGCTAAACCGTATATTGGTGGAGCATGCCTTAGACTATTTTCAAGCTCATCCTTTCCCATAATATAAGAGTGAGTGGTACGAAATTGAAGTTGATCTGATAACGTAAGATCGACCCCCATACTTATTCCATAAATATTTGCTTTACCTGCATTTACAATAGCCTCAACCTGACTCATTTCTCCATCATAAAGAATTGTTGACTGACCATTAAAAGTAAAATCTTGTCTGAGCATCGCATCTGAAAGCCAGGTATAAAAAACTGAAACATTAAAATCAATTACATCGTTGAGGCTAAATATATAACCAAGATCAACGTTAATTGCCTTTTCGGGCTTGAGGTTTTCATTAGGCACAATAACATTTCCGGGCGCCGAATCAAAAACTTTAGCAATATCATCTAAATTTGGTGCTCTGAAACCGCTCGACAAATTAAAATTAAACTGAGAAACTAAAGATGGCCTGTAAACTAAACCTAAACTCCCATTAAGGGCTTGATTATTAACTTTTATTTTATCATAAGGAAAATTAAAAAATGATTTATCCAAAAATTTAGATTTTAATCCTACACCATTATACCTGATTCCTGTACTAAATGTGAAATGATCGCTAAAATTTGATTTTAGGCTTAAATAGGCAGCATATGAATAATAAGAAGTACCACCATCGGGATACCGGGTTGAAGCAGTGCTAATTGCTCCGGTATTAATATCTTTGTTTTGAGCTATTGAGTTAATGTTATTATACAAAGCCTCCACGCCATAAAATATGGTACTTTTTTTATCAATAACTTTATCAAAATCAAGATTGAATGAATAAACATCAACTGCTTCGTTTCGGGAAGTTAATTCAGGGTCTTCAAATTTTCTATTGTGCCGGCTTTCTTTAACCTTTTGATAAGCTGCTGATATCTGATAATTATCATATAATTTTACAGAATCCCTAACTTTCACATTTAATGATTGCATATGCCAAAATTGTGGACCATAATACCATTCGCTATACTTTAACTGCCCTGACGAATATTGGGTTAATCGATCATAACGCGGCACATCGGTAGTTGATGAGAGGTGAAATGCGTAGTTTATATCAACTTTATTGTTTGGCCTGTATCTAAATTTTTGTAAAATATTAAATTGATCATATCCGGATTGCTTTTGGATATTCACATTTTCATTCGTAAAAATTACATCCTGATTATTTACTCTTTCAGCAAAATGAGTTCGGTCGAACTCAGGATATTTACCCTTTCCCATTTTCAAATCTCCAAAGCTACTAAGTGTAATAGAACTGAATGACCCCCATTTACCACCAGAGTGGTTTAGATCAAAGTGGAATGTTTTTTCCGAATTAGCAGACGAAAATCTAGAGAATATATTAATATCGTTAACTTCATCATTAATTGGCGTGAGCTGAACTGCTTTGGTATGAAAATCCATAACTCCTCCCAATGCATCACTACCATAAATTATTGATCCCGGACCAAAAATTACTTCAACATTTTCAAGCACGGTTGGATCCAAAGCAATCACATTCTGCAAATTCCCGCTCCTGTAAATAGCGTTATTCATCCTAACACCATCAACAACCAATAAAACCGAATTAGCAGAAAATCCCCGAATCATTGGGCTACCTCCACCCAGCTGACTTTTCTGAACAAAAACTTCATTCGAGACTGAGAGCACGTCAGCAGCAGTTTGCGGATTACTTACACGAATCTTCTCTTTCTCAATCGTAATTATTTTATTTGGAACTTCATTTTTATTTTGTTCCCATTTACTTGCGGAAACAACAATTTCATCCAATTCAACTGATTTCAATTTAAGCTCTACTAAAAATTTTAGTGTTACAATTTCTGCATAGGGAACCAATCTATCTTGAAGTGAAGCGTGTTGAAATAAGAGAATATCGCTGCTCTTAAATTTTTTCAGCTCAAACTCTCCCTTCGCATCGGTAACTGCTGATCTAGACTCGTCAAGTGAGTATACTACCACACCTAAAATAGGCTGGTGTGTTTGTGAATCAACCACTTTAACTGTTTGTGCATTGGCAATTAAAGCAAAAAAAACAAAAACTAATAGTAATAAAAATCTGGGATACATGGCAGGTAAAATTAAAATTTAAAATTAAAGAAAAGTTCTGAATACGAGACAGAAATAAGCAAAAATCCTGCCAGTTCTTATTAATATTGGACAAAAAAATGGTGTGCAAAAAGTCGGGAAATAGGTATTCTATTTTCCTGCCTGTCGCCAGATAGGTATTACAGAATCTTAAATGGTTGACTACGTATATGCAGAATCCAATCTGACCAGATGGGCAGGAAGTTCGGAATAACAGAATAATAAAAAAGCGGCCCTTTTTGGACAGCCTTTCTAACATTTTTCCAGATTATTTTTTCTTTGGGGCGTTATAGCCACGTTTCTTCGCAGCGTCTTCCAATCGCTTTTGAAAATTAGATTTTTTAGCCGGCTTTTTCTTATTAAGTTCGATTTGCTTCAAAATTTTCTTTTCATCGATGGTAGCTCTGATGACATACATTTGACCAAAGGTGATAATATTAGCTAAGAAATAATAGTAACTTAATCCTGCAGCATAATTATTGAACATTCCCAAAAACATTACTGGCATTAAATACATCATGGTTTTCATACCCGGCATTTGTTGACTTCCAGATGCCATCATTTGATTATTCATTTTTGTGTAAATGATGGTTGAAACGGTCATTAATAATGTAAACAAACTAACATGATCGCCATAAAACGGGATCTCAAATCCACCAGGAAATGTCCAAATCGAATCATAAGATGACAAATCGGTTGCCCATAAAAATGATTGCTGACGCAACTCAATGGATGATGGGAAAAAGCGAAACATTGCAAACAAAATGGGCATC
This sequence comes from Bacteroidales bacterium, assembly GCA_963674935.2. GTDB lineage: Bacteria > Bacteroidota > Bacteroidia > Bacteroidales. The sequence goes on along the minus strand of CAXXWZ010000007.1, from coordinate 393,772 downwards.
TGCATTAACATCGGCACACAACCGGCCATGGGATTAACACCTGCCTTTTTATAAAGCGCCATGGTAGCTTGTTGCTTCTTCATGGCATCCTCTTTCTTTGGGAACTTTGCACCAATCTCGTCAATTTCAGGTTTTAAAACCCTCATTTTAGCCGTTGACTTATAGGTTTTGTAAGCAATTGGGAAAAGCACCAATTTTAGCAAGATAGTCAAAATCAAAATGATGATTCCATAATTCCAGCCAAAACTCCCTAAGAAATTAAATACAGGGATGACGGCATAAATATTTATCCAAGCCAAAGGGGCAAAACTCCACCCCAATGGGATCTGTCGCTCTAAGCCCAAATGGAATTTTCGGAGTGTACTGTATTTATTGGGTCCGAAATAAAACTTCATTGGAAAACTCTGATCTCCCGCAAAAGAATAAGGGATTCCAATCGTTGATTTCATCGACTTCAAATACCTGGGGCTATCAACCGAGTCGGGATTGGTGAACCCGCTTACTTCAGCATTTAAGAATGAGTCTTCTGCAATAAGTGAAGTTGAAAAAAATCGTTGTTTGTACGAAATCCATTTCACTTTTGATTTTAATACTTCACTGTCATCTTTTGTTTCTGAAAGATAATCGACATCATCATCAGCATACTTATAAAAAACAGTTGGGCCATTCCATCGATCAATACTTTTCTCCTGTCTCAGAATTTCGGTTTCCCATTCAAGATTAAGATAATTGGCATTCGTAGCAAGCACATCTTTCAACCCAACGAAATTGATTTTATAATCAACCATGTATTTATTACCTATAATTGAATACTGAAATTCAATGTACTGATTGGCATTATAAGCACCATCCCCATTATCAACATAAAGTCGCATCCCAAAGGTCAATGATTGTTCACCTTCCACCTTAATAACTTTCTGCCCCGAATAATCTACATTTGGCCAAACAGTTTGGAAATAAAAATCTTGGGTATTCAATAAATGATTGTCGATAAAAAACGACAACCCAAACTTATTATCTTCAGAATCAAACAAAATCAATGGAAGTGAATCGTGTGTTTGAAAGTCTTTTAATTCGGTTGATAAAATCCGTGCTCCTTTGTTGGTAAACTCAAGTTTAAAAAACTTGTTTTCAACCATAAATACTTCTTCTTCGCCTACAGATGAATTTGCAAACACACTGTATTTTGATCGATCAAGGCTTGTTGTTAATGCTGCGTTATCAAGATTGGTTACAGGTGATTTTTCAGCACTAAGCGACTCAGAAGAAATCGCAAGTCTGGCCTTATTAATTGAATCCTGACGCAAATAATTGATCCGATTTACGGCTGCAATTGAATCATTAACACGTTGTTGTTCTCTTTTTTCTTCCTGGGTTGGTGTGAGCCAAATACTCCAGACGATAAAAATCGCACCGATAAGCAAGACTCCAATAATATTATTTCTATTCATTTAGCATGTGTTTGGATGAGCAAATGCTCCTAAACGTAATTTTTAGTATATCAAGAACTATTCCTTTGTATTTAATGTGCCACTTCATGACTTATTGTCAATAGCAGCCTTAACAAAATTCACAAATACAGGATGAGGATTAGCAACCGTACTTCTGTATTCCGGATGAAACTGCACACCAATGAACCATGGATGTTCAGCTAATTCAATAATTTCTACTAAATTATTTTTTTTATTGATTCCACATGGAATCATACCGGCAGCCTTAAATTCATCGAGGTATTTGTTATTAAATTCATAACGATGGCGATGGCGCTCAGAAATCATTTCTTCCTTATAAAAATCGAATACCTTAGATTTTTTATCGATGGTGCAAGGATATGCTCCAAGGCGCATCGTTCCGCCTAAGTTCGTTATCTTCTTTTGTTCCTCCATTAAATCGATTACCGGATCAGGAGTATCAGGGTTCATTTCAGTTGAATGTGCGTTTTTATAATTTAAAACATTACGTGCAAAATCAACTACTGCACACTGCATTCCTAAGCAAATACCTAAAAATGGTATTTTGTTTTCTCTGGCAAATTTACTTGCAAGAATTTTACCCTCAATTCCTCTATCGCCAAATCCCGGAGCAACCAAAATTCCGTCTAAATCTTTTAATGATTTTTCCAGGTTTTTAGCATCCAGTTGTTCAGAATGAATCATTCTCAAATCAACTTCACATTCATTCATTGCACTAGCGTGAACAAACGATTCAGTTATTGATTTGTACGCATCTTTTAACTCAACATATTTTCCAACAAGGCCAATTTTAACATGGTGCTTTGGATGCTTTAATTTATATAGAAATTTTTCCCAATTTGTTAAATCAGGTTCATTCTTGATCGGAGTAAGGGTTTTATTTAGAACCTCCTTATCTAAACCTTCATCACGCATTAAAACGGGCACATCGTAAATGGTTTCTGCATCTATCGATTCAATAACTGCCGAAGGCGTAACATTACAAAATAATGCAATTTTTCTTCTTAGTGTTTCATGAAGCGGTCTTTCAGTCCTACATACAATGATATCAGGCTGAACTCCTTGCTCAAGCAATGCTTTTACTGAGTGTTGAGTAGGCTTTGTTTTTAATTCACCTGCAGCAGCTAAAAAAGGCACAAGTGTCAAATGAATTACGGCACAACTCGATCCGAGTTCCCATCTCATTTGTCGCACTGTTTCAATATATGGAAGTGATTCGATATCACCAACTGTCCCACCAATTTCGGTAATAACAAAATCATATTTCCCTGATTCTCCGAGTAACTTAACACATCGTTTAATTTCGTCGGTGATATGAGGAATAACCTGCACAGTTGAACCTAAATAATCACCTTTTCTTTCTTTATTAATTACGGTTTGATAAATCCTTCCAGTTGTTATATTATTTGCCTGCGATGTTGGCACGTTTGAAAATCGCTCATAATGTCCTAGATCAAGATCTGTTTCAGCACCATCTTCAGTCACGTAACATTCACCATGCTCATATGGATTCAGGGTTCCCGGGTCAACATTGATATAAGGATCAAGTTTTTGAATAGTGGTTCGAAATCCCCTGGCCTGCAAAAGCTTGGCAAGTGATGATGAGATAATCCCTTTTCCGAGTGATGAAGCAACACCTCCCGTTACAAAAACGTATTTTGTGTTTGGCATAAGACAAAATTTTCAAAGATTTTATGAAATTACATTATTTCATAAAACAAAAATTACCCCTTAGGGTATTTAATCTGCAAAATTAAAAAAAATACAGGGCCTTTTGCATGAAAGACCCTGTATTTTTAAACATATCTGTTAGTAATATCTGTAACTCTTTACTTTCGCAATGTGTTTTGCTAATCTGATCACCTGAATTGTGTATCCAAATTCGTTATCGTACCATAAATAAACGACCGCATTTTTGCCGTCTTTTGAAACCTTAGTCGCAGGGCTATCAAAGATACAAGCTGCAGAATCTCCTATGAAATCTGATGACACAGCCTCTTCAGCACTTGAATACCGAATTTGCTCAACCATTGTTCCTTTCAATGATGCATTTAGGATAAGCTCATTTAAGGCTTTCGTTGTGGTTGGTTTTTTTAACGTAAGTGAAAGAATTACCAACGACACATTAGGTGTAGGAACCCGAATGGCATTTCCTGTTAATTTCCCGTCGAGGCTAGGAATAACTTTTACAGCAGCTGAAGCCGCTCCGGTATCTGTAATAACCATGTTTGTCGGCGCTGATCTGCCTCTTCGGTTTTTAGGATGAAAATTATCAAGTAAATTCTGGTCATTGGTATATGAATGAACGGTTTCTAGATGCCCCCTTTCAATTCCTAAGGACTCCTCAATAACCTTAAGTGCAGGAACAGCAGCATTTGTGGTACATGAAGCTGCAGACCAAATTTTATAGTCGTCAGGATTATGCTCACGGTGGTTAGCTCCGTAAACAATATTTGGAATATCACCTTTGCCTGGAGCTGTGAGTAAAACCTTGGCAATTCCTTTTGCTTTCAAGTGTCGGGATAAGCCTTCATAATCTCTCAAATTCCCTGTATTGTCGATCAAGAGGGCATTTTCAATTCCATGTTCAGAATAATCAATGTCTTCTGGTTGGTTAGCTTCCAGCATTTTAATGGTATGGCCATTTGCATAGATGGTGTTATCATCAACATTTTCAATAACTACTCCTCTGAATGGCCCATGAATTGAGTCGTGTCGGAATAGTGATGCTCTTTTTTGCATGGCTTCACCAGAGTTCTTTCTGGCCACGATGGCTCTGACCCTTAAACGAGATCCATTTCCTTGAATGATTAACTCTCGGGCAACTAAGCGGCCAATCCTACCAAACCCATAAAGAACCACATCTACAGGTTTATCGTAAGTTGGTTTTTTCCCTATTAACCCTGATAATTTATCTGTTATAAATTCATCAACATTTTTATATTTTTCTTTTTCTTCAGTCCATTCAAAATTTAAACGTCCAATATCAATTCGTGCATTTACAATATCTGCCTTAAGGATTGCATTTGCCAAATCTAAAGAATCCTGCACTAATAAATTCTTTTTAACAATCCGAATTGAATGAGAATGCTTATGCAAGACTTTGCTCGCTGTTCTATCTAATAACTGACTCCGCAGTATAATTAATTCAACGGATTTATCATAAAATAATTGACTGAGAATGGCAATAAATTTATTTGCTATTTTCTCATCTTGTACCCAATTACTTAGTGAATTTTCAAAATTTTTATTATCTGCTGGCTGGCTCATGATTAGTTTGATTTTTATGTTAATAATTGATCTGAGATCTAATAAAACGTGTTTTTAAAAATACATAAAAAAAGGATTACTGATAAAGATTTTTATCAGTAATCCGCTGTTAATAAGTTCAAGAATGCTATTTATTCTCCTAAATATACTTTTAGTAATTTGCTTCGAGAATTGTGCTTTAATCTACGTATAGCTTTCTCTTTAATTTGACGTACTCTCTCGCGCGTAAGATCAAATTTAGCACCAATTTCCTCTAAGGTGTATTCGTGATTTGTTCCGATTCCAAAATACAAGTTAATGACATCCCTTTCCTTTTCAGTCAAGGTTGCCAATGATCTTTGAATTTCTCTTCCAAGAGATTCTTTCATCAAAAGCGAATCTGTTGGCATGGTATCATCAGGCATAAAAACATCTAAAAACTTTAAATCATCTTCTGCCGTTAGTGGAGCATCCATCGAAACATATTTCGTTGAAATTTTCAATGCAGCATCGATTTTATGTTCCGGAAGTTCAAGCGACTCAGCGATCTCATCTGCTGAAGGTGGTCGTTGTAACTCCTGTTCAAGTCTTGATGAAACTTTTTTAATTTTATTTAGCGAACCAACCTGATTAAGTGGCAATCGAACAATTCGCGACTGTTCTGCAAGTGCTTGTAGAATAGATTGACGAATCCACCAAACGGCATAGGAAATAAATTTAAATCCTCTGGTTTCATCAAATCGTTTAGCTGCTTTTATTAATCCTAAATTTCCTTCATTTATACAATCGGGTAAACTTAAGCCCTGATTTTGATATTGCTTTGCAACAGATACGACAAATCGCAAATTGGCCTTTGTTAATTTTTCAAGAGCAATTTGATCTCCTGCCTTTATACGTTGAGCCAGAATCACCTCTTCCTCTGCAGAAATTAATTCTTCTTTTCCAATGTCCTGTAAATATTTATCAAGAGAAGCTGTTTCTCTATTGGTAATCGACTTCGTAATTTTTAATTGCCTCATGTTTTCTTTTTAATTTCTAACGCTCCTATTAATCAGCAACTTATTTTGGGCTTTACTGACCTAAACAAATATAATGAGAAATAAGCACTTTTGAAAATTTTAAATCAATTATTTTCAACAAAATACGATTCTATTTAAAATAATTCCAAATAATTTAATTGGTAAATCCATATATGATGCGCATTCCATCCGGGTATATACCCTCAATTCTATATTCATCATTTTTAGCCTCAGAAATTGCAGATTCAATATCCAGTTTTGAATTAATAACATAATTATTAATCCTCAAAACGATGAAGCCTTCTCTGATTCCTCCATCTTTTAATTTTCCGCTTTCTAAACTGCTTAATACAAGACCATTTTGAATTTTAAGCCTATTTTTAATCTCAGTGCTTGGTTGCTTAAAATAAGCTCCAAATTCGTCAATAAAAAACACATCGTTAGAACTAACCACTCCCAGGGTTCCATTTTCGTTTTGTAAAACCACTGAAAAAATCTTTGACTTGTTTTTTCTTAATACCTTAACATCGATTTTATCGCCGGGATGATGCTGTCCAATATTTTCAAGCAACTCTGAAGAGCTGTGAATCTGAATATTATCAATTTGAACAATTACATCTCCAGCCATGATTCCGGCTTTATCAGCCCCACCATTTTTTGTAACTGAGCCTATATAAACCCCTTGTAACTGTTCAATCCCCTCTTGCTCGGCAAATTCGGCAGTGATATCGCTGATAGTTACCCCAATAAAAGCTCTTTGAATCTCTCCATAGTTTAAAAGATCGTCCATAACTTTCTTAACAATGTTTACAGGAATCGCAAATGAATATCCTTCGTAATTCCCACTTCTTGAGGCAATAGCAGCATTTATTCCAACCAATAGGCCATCCGTATTAACAAGTGCCCCACCGCTATTTCCACGATTAACGGCTGCATCAGTTTGAATAAAAGATTCAATCGACGATGTTGAGCCCAGAATATTAATATTTCTGGCTTTGGCACTGACAATACCAGCAGTTACCGTAGAAGTTAGGTTAAACGGATTGCCAACTGCCAATACCCATTCTCCAATCTGAACTTCGTCTGAATTCCCATAACTTAAATATGGCAATGCTTTTGAATCTATTTTGATTAAAGCAAGATCAGTTGATGGGTCTCTTCCAATCAGTTCAGCTTCAAATAAGCGCTTATCGTTTAAAGTAACTTCAATTTTTGAACCCCCTTCAACCACATGATTATTGGTTACGATATATCCATCTTCAGAAATAATAACCCCCGATCCAAATCCAACCATAGGCGCTGGACTATTCTGCCTTTGTCTTCCTTCTAACAGCTCACGTAACGACCCAAAAAAATCATCATAATTTGCACTTTTACGCTGAAATTGTGTTCTAATATGGACCACTGCATGCACTGACCGATCGGCTGCGACCCTAAAATCAGGGCCTGTGACTGCATCGGCAGCGCTAAATAAAGTTTGCGAAACCGGTATATGGCCGGATTGGATATTTTGACGTTGACTGGTTTCATTAACTCTAAAAACTGATATTGCAATTACCACCGCTATTAAAGCACTTATAAATGCAACCAATGTAAATCCTAAATATTTTTTCATTTGTTACAAATTTAAATTGAATGAATAAATTTTATTTTCATATCTACAATTTCTAATATGACTCTAATTCTTTATCAAAAAACGTTCCTCATTAACTTAAAGTATTCCAAACAGCTGTTAAAAATTGTTAATACCATTTTTGAAGTTCTATTTCTAATAATGGTTTTATGTTTATCTTTGTTTTTAATGTGAATTGTAGCCTATTACCTACGATTTTATATGCATTTTATTTTATTGCTTGGGTACAAGATGACAGTGACCAATATTTTATCATCACAAAACATGACATTTTAACATTAATGATAAAAATCGAATTTTATAAATATCAAGGGACGGGTAATGATTTTATTATTATTGATGGCAGAAATAAGGATTTAAATCCCGACAGCATGGTCATCAAAAAGTTATGTGATCGCAAATTCGGTATTGGCGCAGATGGGTTAATGATTCTGAAAAACCATGAAGGTTATGATTTCTCAATGACCTATTACAATGCAGATGGGCATGAAGGAAGTATGTGCGGAAATGGGGGCAGATGCATTATTGCATTCGCAAAACAAATTGGAATTTCTAACAACAAATTAAGGTTTATTGCCATTGACGGTTCGCATGATGGCGAGGTTTTAAATCACGAAAATGGAGTTTCTTTAGTGAGATTAAAAATGACAGATGTTTCTGAATTTAGTGCTCGAACAAATTATTACATGCTCGAAACAGGTTCGCCGCATTACGTTGAATTTACAGAAAAAGTGAGTACAAAGGACGTTTATAGCGAAGGGAAAGCAATTAGGTATAATGACCTATTCAAAGCAAAAGGAGTTAATGTAAATTTTGCTGATGAATCTGATAATCAATTATTTGTTAGAACTTATGAAAGAGGTGTGGAAGACGAAACGCTTTCGTGCGGAACTGGTGTTACTGCAGCAGCGATTGCTTTTGCACTAAAAAACGATCTCAAAAAAGATTGCATTCAAATTCAAACATTGGGTGGGAATTTAAAAGTCAGTTTTGAGAAGGAGGGAAATGTTTTTAAAAATGTTTGGCTGGAAGGCCCTGCCGCTTTTGTTTTTAAAGGAGAAATAGATATTTAATGATATTAAGTAAAGAAAATATTAGCTTTAGGGCTGTTGAACTAACGGATGTAGAGATCTTGTTAAAATGGGAAAACAATATCGACAATTGGCATTTAAGCACTACACTCATTCCTTTTTCGCGATTCGACATGGAACAATATGTCATGAACGCCAATAAGGATATTTTTACAACAAAACAACTGCGATTGATGATTGACCTTAATAAGGAAGACCAGAAAATTACAATTGGATGTGTCGATCTCTTTGATTTTGAACCCCAGCATAAAAGAGCAGGTATTGGTATTCTGATTGATGATGAATTCAGAAAAAATGGATTTGCCTCCATGACCTTAGATTTACTGGCTGAATATGCTTTTAATACTCTATATCTGCACCAACTTTATTGTAACATTGAAACGGACAATAAAATTAGTTTATCTCTATTCGAAAAAGCAGGGTTCGAAATTGCAGGGTTAAAAAAAGACTGGAATTACAAATCCGATAAATGGATCGGAGAATACTTATTACAAAAAATTAACTACAAATAAATATTTCACAGGAAATTATGGCCTATTACCATTCAAAATATCGATCGTTCAAAAAGAAACCAAGAATTCATAAACTAATAATTTATGCATTACTGATCCTGATTGCAATCTCTATTTTTGTAGGCTATTTATTATTCCAAATCATAAGCAAACCAAATATTTGGCTAAGCGAAGGCGAAAGCATTTCAATTTATATTCCGACTGGGGCAAATTTTAATGATGTTAAAAAAATATTATACAAAGATGGCTTAATCGTTCATCGGAATAATTTTGAGTGGTGGGCGCAAAAGAAAAAATATCCTGAAAATATTAAGGCTGGAAAGTACCTCATCTTAAACGAGATGTCGAACAATAATTTAATCAATCACCTTCGATCGGGGCAGCAACAACCTGTTAAATTAATTTTTAACAACATGCGCAATCCTGAGCAATTAGCACAAAGAGTGGCGGAACAAATCGAAATTGATTCTACTGCAATCATGAGTCTCCTCACCGACAGTGTTTATATTTCAAAATTAGGATTCGATAAACATTCTATTTCAAGCCTTTTTATTCCAAATACTTACGAAATATTCTGGAATGTAAGTGCTGAAAACTTCATTAAAAGAATGGTTCGTGAACATGATAATTTCTGGAATTCGGAGCGCAGGGAGAAAGCAGCAGAACTTAATTTAAGCAAAATAGAAGTGGTTACTCTAGCTTCAATTTTGGATAAAGAAACCCATAAAAATGAGGAGAAACCAATTATTGCGGGCATTTATATTAACAGATTGAAAAAAAATTGGCTTCTACAAGCAGATCCTACGCTCATTTTTGCACTTGGCGATTTTAACATAAAGCGGGTTTTAAATGTACATAAAGAAATTGACTCTCCTTATAATACATACAAATACCCAGGTTTACCTCCAGGCCCAATTTGCATCCCATCCATTTCGTCCATTGATGCAGTTTTGAATTATACAAAGCATGATTATTTTTATCTATGTGCTAAAGACGACCTTTCTGGCTACCATGTTTTTGCAAAAAATATTCGGGAACACAATCGCAATGCTGATAAATACCAAAGAGCACTTGATAAAATGAGAATCTGGAAATAATGAAATATTCCTCCAAAAAAAGCGATTAAATCCATTGTGAAAATTAATTGAATTTTAAGTTTCGAATTAAAATATGACAGGTATAAAAACAATAATTTGGGATTGGAATGGAACCTTACTTGATGACACTGAAATATGCAGAAGTATAATTAATGAACTCTTAATAAAGCGAAATATTCCTTCGCTGAGTATTGAAAAATACAAACAAATCTTCACTTTTCCGGTCAAAGATTATTACCATAAAGCCGGCTTTGATTTTAGCAAAGAAGCTTTTGAAATTCCGGCTGATGAATTTATGGTTTTATACCACGAAAGGATTAAAACTGCAAGTTTGCACAGCAATGCCAACCTCATCTTAACATATGCTAAAAACAAGTACGATCAATTTATATTATCGGCTATGGAGCATAAATCCCTGAACGCGCTGATAGAAAAACACAATATTCATCATTATTTTCAAGCTATATCGGGTATAAACAATCATTATGCTCATAGCAAGACAGCCAATGCTAAAAAACTAATAACAGATCATGGATTAAAAACCTCTGAAGCTTGTTTTATTGGAGATACCATTCACGACCATGAGGTAGCCGAAGAAATCGGCTGTGAATGCATCCTGATATCTGAAGGGCATCAATCCAAATCTCGTCTCCAGACAACAGGCCGTATTGTAGTAAATAACCTCCTTGAACTTAAATCTTATTTATAACTCAGAAACTGAACATCAGAAAATATGGGTTGATTCTAGTTTTCCATTTTTGTAAAGCTCTTCTTTGATGGATTTACCTTCCTCTGAAAAATATTTCCAGTTCCCATCCTTTAAAGAATTAACATACATCCCAACTGTTTCAATCTGGCCATTTAGGTGATAATAAGTGAAACGGCCATCCTTTTTCCCTTCAACAAAAAACCCTTCAATTTTTTTAGTGCCGTTAGTAAAATATTGAATCCAAACTCCAACCTGCACATCATTTTTAAATGTACTTTCCTCTGCAACTGTTTTGTTTGGATAAAATTTCTGCCACAATCCTTCCTTATTCCCTCTTTTATAATTTTCTTTCGACAATAAAACGCCATCATATTCACTGAAATAGCTCCAGGTACTATCTTTTTTTTGCTCCATATAATTACCTTCTGCCATTAATTTTTCATTCCGATGATATAATTTGGTTCGTGATTGCTTTCCTTCATTAAAAATAATTGAGATGGCCCTAATCTTTCCATCGGGGTAGTAATACTTGAATTCACCAAAAGGAATATCATCCTTAAAATTTCCTTCGTATTTCAGATGCCCCATCTCATCATAGGATTTCCAATATCCTTGCTTATTCCCCAACGCATCTTTTTGGTTTGTTTGTCCATAGCTCTGATTCACACCAATCAGAAAACAAAGTGATACGAGTAACAAATAAGACCATTTTATTCTAATCATTATTAAGCATTTTAATTAATCATAAAATTAATCTTTTTAATAGAAACTGAATTATTCTAACTTTGTTGCCATGCTTAACACTCATAAATCGTGAATAGTTTTTCCTCAAAATTACTAGAAGATGCAGTTAATCAACTTGCCAAATTACCAGGCATTGGTCGTAAAAGCGCCCTGCGATTAGCACTTCATTTACTAAAACAGCATAAAGACGATGTTGAAATATTTGGTAAAAGCCTTATAAAAATGAGGGCTGAAATAAAGCAATGTCAGGTATGTCATAATATTTCGGATTTTGATACATGCGAGATTTGTGCTAATCCTAAGCGTGATGGTTCTATAGTTTGTGTGGTTGAAGATATTCGTGATGTTATGGCCATAGAAAACACATCACAATTTATGGGATTATACCATGTTTTGGGAGGAATCATATCACCAATGGAGGGAATCGGCCCTGATGATTTACATATCGAAAGTTTAATATCACGAGTTAAAAATGAGAATATAAAAGAAGTGATTATGGCACTTTCGACTACCATTGAAGGTGATACCACAAATTTTTATATTTTTAAACAGCTGAAGGAAACAGGTATAAAAATAACAACAATTGCAAGAGGAATTTCTATTGGTGATGAACTTGAATATGCCGATGAGATTACTTTAGGGCGTTCTATCATAAATAGAACGCCATATCATTCAGGATTATAAAAACCTAGTAAGCTGCCACTCCCCCATCCGATGCACTTGAATCTGAAGCGCCTGACATAATTCCTGTTTTCTGATCAATAGTAATGCCCATCAAACTTCCGATGTTCCCAACATTTCTTAAGTCATGACCCATAGATTCTAATAGTTTGCGCGTATCTGCTGAGATGGAATAAGCCTCATACCTGATTTGATCGGGCAACCACTGATGATGAATCTTACCCGATTCTATTGCAGTTTTAATATCCATTTTATGATCCAGCACATTAAGCACGGTTTGAAAAACTGAATTAATGATTGTTCTTCCACCGGGACTACCAATAATCAAATAAGGTTTTCCATCTTTAGCAACAATGGTTGGGGTCATGCTCGACAACATTCTTTTTTCAGGTTGAACCAGATTCGGATTTGAACCAATTTGCCCATTCCTTTCAGTTACACCCGGAACAGGATTAAAATCGCCCATTTCGTTGTTCAGCAAAAATCCTAAACCATCTGCTACTAACTTACAGCCGTAACTATTCTCCAAAGTATAAGTTAAGGAAACTGCGTTTCCGTCCTTATCTAAAACAGATAAATGGGTTGTATTTTCTCCATCATAAATCTGCCCATATTTTGAGGAATCACTAACTGATGCTTTTTGCATATCAATGGAAGTAGTTAAACTTTTTGCATAAGATTTTGAGAGCAGTTTATCCACCGGCATTTCAGGGTTAAAATCAGGATCTCCTAAAAACTCAGCTCTGCTTGCGTATCCTCTTCTCATCACTTCCGTTAATAAATGAATATATGATGCCGAATTAAACCCCATTTTTTCAAGGTCATAATTTTCCAACATATTCAGCATCTCAATCATGGTGACACCACCAGAACTGGGAGGTGGCATTGAATAAACTTCGTAACCGCGATAATTTCCTTTCACAGGTTTACGCTCAATGGCTTCGTATTTTAGAAGATCATCTCTGGTAAATATTCCACCTTGACTATTTACATATTCTACCAGTTTTTTTGCAGTCTCACCTTTATAAAAACCATCACGGCCATCATCTCTTATCCTTTCAAGAGTTGAAGCTAAATCTGGTTGTTTCCATAAAGTACCAGGTTCCCTAAAACTTCCATCTTCCTCTAATAAAAACTTAGAAAACCCAGGAATACTTTCGGCATATGCTTCTTTAAAACTAACAGAATGATTATATAGCGTCCAGGTAAAAGCAAAACCTTCTTTGGCTAATTTAATAGCTGGTTCAACAACTTCTTTCCAATTTAGTTTACCATATTTTTGTTGTGCTTTAAAAAGTCCGGCAACCGTTCCGGGCACCCCAATTGATAATCCTCCGCTGTGATTTGAATTATTTAAAATCTTGCCATCCTCACCTAAAAACATATTGTTTGTTGCATTAATTGGCGCTTTTTCTCTAAAATCAAAAGTTGTTACTTCACCTTTTATATCCATAAAAACGAGGAACCCACCTCCACCAATATTTCCGGCAGATGGCCAGGTTACGGCTAAAGCAAATGCCGTAGCTACAGCTGCATCAATTGCATTTCCACCTTTCTTCAGAATATCTCTACCCACTTCCGACGCAATTAACGAAGAAGAACTTACCATTCCATTTCGGGCATGGGTTTGTGCAAATATTTGATTAGGAGTTATAAAAATTACTAAAAAAGCAAAAACAGTTAACTGTTTAAAAATCATTTTGAGAGAAAGGCTGGTCATAAAAATATAGTTTATTAATGATGCTAATTTACTTTAATATCTGTATTGTTAAACAGTTCAGAAAAAGAAATGTAATATTGCGCGATGTTAAATAAATCATGAAATTATTCAGACTGACTAACTCCCTCCTCAAATAAATCCAACTGATTTCCGGTTAGGTATAATTCTTCTGGAATACTGTCGGCATAACTATTAATGAAGGGGTTGATCATTTTTTTAATCAACTTGGTAGGTGTGGTTTTACGTGCCTTGCAATAATTTTTTAATGATCTTTTTTGCCTTGTACTGAGCTTAAAGGTAACAATCTTGTAAGTTGTTTTCCTCTTTCTTTTTTTACGTCTTAGTGGCATTCCTTTGGAATTGAATTAGAAAACTCTAAGTTAAGAATATTTTTATATGAAGAATCAGAAGTCTAGTTATTTAAACTTGATATTTCGTCCATTATTTTTTTTGCCAGCATATCAGCTTTATCTTTTGTATCACTTTCTGCATAAATTCTAATGATTGGCTCAGTGTTCGATTTACGGAGATGAACCCATTCATCTTTAAAAACAATTTTCACTCCATCGATGGTGATCAGTTCTTGTTGCTGATATTTTTTTTGAATTATATTTAAAACCTCATCAACATTAATTCCTTTTTCTAAAGTGATTTTATTTTTTGAAATATAATAGTTCGGATATTTCGCACGAAGCGCTGAGCACTTTAGTTTTGATTTTGCCAAATAAGTTAAGAAAAGTGCAATCCCAACCAAGGCATCACGTCCATAATGCAATTCAGGATAAATTACTCCACCGTTCCCTTCCCCTCCGATAATTGCATTCTGGAGTTTCATTTGCTCAACTACGTTAACTTCGCCAACTGCCGAAGCAAAGTATTTCCCCCCATGTTTTTCAGTTATATCCTTCAACGCTTTGGTCGACGAAAGGTTGGAAACAGTATTTCCATTTGTATTTTGCAAGATATAATCTGCAACTGCAACCAACGTAAACTCTTCCCCAAACATGCTGCCATCTTCATTAATAATGGCGAGTCTGTCCACATCAGGATCAACACCAAAACCGACATCACATTTCGTTGAAATTACTGTTTTTGAAATATCTTTTAGGTTTTCAGGTAAGGGTTCCGGATTATGGGGAAATATTCCAGTTGGTTCGCAATACAATTCTTCAACTTGATTTACACCCAGCTTTTTCAATAAGAGTGGTAATGAAATTCCTCCGGTTGAATTCACACAATCTAGAGCCACTTTAAAATTAGCTTTTTCAATTGCTTCAACATCAACCAGTGGCAAGTCAAGTATTAAATCTATGTGTTTATCGATGAATGTTTCATCCAAATGACAAGTACCCAGTTCGTCAAACCTAGCAAAGTTGAATTCTTCTTTTTCTGCTATTTCCAAAAGATGAGCACCTTCATTAGCCGAAATAAATTCACCTTTACCGTTCAACAGTTTTAAAGCATTCCATTCCGCAGGATTATGACTTGCAGTAAGAATAATTCCGCCATCAGCTTTCAAACTTGTTACGGCTATTTCAACGGTTGGAGTCGTTGATAATCCAATATCAACAACATCGGCAGAAAGTGAATTTGCGGTCGCCACAACGAACTCATTAAGCATTTTTCCAGAAACTCGTGCATCTCTGCCTAAAACAATTTTAACCTTGTTTTTATTTTCTTTTTCTTTTAAAAAAGTAATGAATGCTGCAGTAAACTTCACTACCTCAAGAGGTGTGAGATTATCACCAGGCTCGCCACCTATGGTTCCCCTGATTCCGGAAATTGATTTTATAAGTGTCATATAAGCAAACAAAATTAGGAAAATATACATATGTTTATGTTAACAAAATGATTATTTTTGTCGGCACAAAATACTGATTAACTGCTTTTACAAAATGATGAGTAACTTCGATGAACCTGCGAATGAGCATCAGATACAAGGCTTAATATCACGCTTTGAGCGTATGGTTGCCCGTAAAAAAGATTCTTTCTTTGATGTTCAGGAATTTGAAGACATCATAGATTTTTACTTGGAACGGAACGATTTAACCCACGCAAAGCGTTCGATTAATTCAGCCATTGGACAACATCCGGGTAGTGTCACTTTCAAATTTAAAAAATCCTTATACCTGATTGCTTCGAGTAAGTATAACGAAGCTTTAAGCTTGCTTGAGAAAATAGAAAAAATTGAGCCAAATAATGCAGAAGTATTTTTGACAAAAGGTATGGTTTACAGTCATCAAAAGAAAAACAATCAAGCCATTAAAGAGTATAGAAAAGCCATTGCCCTAGCAGATGATCCTGAGGAAATTTATACAAATATTGCATTTGAATATGAGAATATCGGTGAATACAAGGAAGCTATTCATTTTTTAAAGAAGGTTTTAGAACTCAATCCACAAAACGAAGCCATCATCTATGAGCTATCCTTTTGCTACGAATTATCAAATCTATCGGAAGATAGCATTTCTTTTTATCTCGATTTTCTAGACAAAACTCCATACTCAAAAGCTGCATGGTTTAATTTAGGAATCGCATACAACAACCTGGAGCTGTATGAAAAAGCAATAGATGCTTATGATTTTGCTGTTGCCATAGATGAAACCTTCGCTTCGGCTTACTACAACAAGGCTAATTCTTATGCGAATTTATTAGACTATCCAAATGCAATTGAAGCTTACAGAGAAACCTTCAAATTTGAAGAACCTGAGGCGATGACTTATTACTATATTGGCGAATGCTATGAAAAAAGCAAAGAATATATCTCGGCCATTGAAAATTACCAAAAAGCGATTGAACTTGATGACAAGATTGCTGATGCTTGGATAGGAGTAGGCATTTGCAATAATATTTTAGAGAATGTAGTAACTGCGCTTAAATGTGTGAAAAGAGCCACTGATCTTGAAGAGGAGAATGCTGAATATTGGTATATTTTAGGAGACATTCAGGAAAAGGCCAAACAAATTGATAAGGCCATCAAGTCATTTCAAAAAGTAATTGAACTTGAACCTTTGCATGCCGATATTTGGTTAGATTATTCAAATATTTATGCCGTGCAAAAGGATTATAATAAAGCCATTGAAATAATACAATCCGGGATTGACCTTCAAAATGATAATGTTGATTACAAATATCGCTTGGTGGTTTATCTAATTAAAAATGGCAAAACAAAAGAAGCCTTTGAAATTTTAGAGAATGCCTTAGCTTTAGATTTTCCTTCACACAAAATACTATTCGAATATCAAAAAGATTTGGAACAAGATGCAGTTTTAATGAATATTATCAAATCATTTGACAAAACGAGATAGTATTCCTTCTTACGTTTAAAAAACAATGATAATTTTAGCCTAAAAACATGA
This sequence comes from Bacteroidales bacterium, assembly GCA_963674935.2. Lineage (GTDB taxonomy): Bacteria > Bacteroidota > Bacteroidia > Bacteroidales. Next base: position 376,486 of record CAXXWZ010000007.1, on the reverse strand, counting down.
ATAACTATTTCATCCTGATATTAAAAGGAATTGGCATGGGAGCTGCGAATGTAATTCCGGGAGTTTCAGGAGGAACAATTGCATTAATTACCGGCATTTTCGAACGTTTAATCAATTCCATAAAATCATTCGATTTAAAAGCAGCAAAATATCTTTTTACTTTTAAATTTAAAACATTTATTGAATATACAGATTTTAAATTCCTAATCTCAATTTTACTAGGTGTATTAATTGCCATCATTAGTTTGGCAAAATTATTCGATTTCCTTTTTAATAATTACCCGGTTTATATCTGGTCTTATTTTTTCGGTCTGGTACTTGCATCTGTTTTTTTTGTTGGAAGAACGGTTGAAAAGTGGAGTATTTCTGTAATTATTACTTTTATTATCGGAGCTGCAATCGCAGTTTTTGTATCCATATTAAATCCAGCCGCAGAAAACGATAGTTTTTTCTTTCTCTTAATCTGTGGTGTTGCAGCCACCTGTAGCATGATTCTACCCGGTCTATCCGGTTCATTTGTGCTCTTTATCATGGGTAATTATACGCTGGTAATGATTGACGCTGTGAATGATTTGAACTTAACTATTTTACTACCCGTAGTCATAGGTGCAGTTGGTGGATTGGTCTTATTTTCGCACTTACTTTCGTGGGTTTTTAAAAAATACCGAAATCAAACCATTTCATTACTAACCGGATTTATCCTCGGATCTGTGAGTATTTTATGGCCTTGGCAAAAGAAAGTTTATTTATTAAATGATTTAGGTGATATAATTTTAAAAAAAGGCCAACCCGTTGTTATAAAATTCGAGAGAATCCTACCAGCTTCATTCAATACTGAATTTTGGTTTGCACTTTTTTTTATACTTTTGGGAATTCTAAGCATTTGGATAATAGAACTACTAGCTAAAACATCGAATGACTAAAAGGTTAAACTTATTTAAAAATGGCAAGAGCAAGACTTACGGCCTAATAGGAAAAACCTTAAACCATTCCTATTCGAGTAAGCACTTCGCTGATAAGTTTAAAACTGAGAACATTAATAATTGCAAATACCTTCACTTCGAATTAGAAGACTTAAAAGAATTTCCTAATATCCTAAATGAGCACCCAGATCTTGTGGGACTAAATGTTACCATTCCTTATAAAAAATCCATCATTAAATATTTAGATGAAATTGACCGTAGCTCAAGATTTATCGGTGCGGTTAACACAATAAAAGTTAGCCAAAAAAAGAATAAAATTTATCTTTCTGGCTATAATACTGATGCATTTGGTTTTGAGGAAACCTTTTTATCTCACCTAAAAAAACATCATGAACGAGCACTGGTATTGGGCACTGGAGGAGCATCACGAGCAGTGGTTTATGTTTTAAGAAAAAATGGAATTGCATATAAAGAAGTGACCAGAAATCCTTACAAATCAAACCAAATACATTATAGTGATATAACCAAAGAGCTGATACAAAGGTATAATATCATCATCAATACAACACCCGTTGGAATGTATCCCAAAATTGAGGAATTGGTTGATATCCCATACCCATTTTTAGATCAGAACAATTTATTGTACGACTTGGTATACAATCCTGAGGAAACCATGTTTTTAAAAGAAGGCAAAGCTAGAGGTGCAATAACAGTAAATGGGATGGAAATGTTCAAACTACAAGCAGAACGATCATGGAAAATTTGGAATAAAAAATCTATTTTTCCTTTCTAATCACTTCAATTGTTAAGGTTGAGGCATATACTGCCACCGATGCAATCAAAGCCATAAACGGTGCCAAAACAACGGCTACAATCCCAACAGTAACGGGGATGTCGATAAACTTTCCACCTTTATCATCCTTCACAATAATTCGATGCACGTTGCCTTCCTCAATTAATTCTTTAATCTTAGCCAGCAATTCAGATCCTTTAACTTTAAATTCTTCTTTGATATCCATGTTGTAAAATTACAAAGAATTAAAATTCTTTTTACATTTGTTTAAACTACAAACATGAAACTCAAAAATTTCCTTAATATACTCGGCCCCGGACTAATTTATGCGGGGGCTGCAGTAGGGGTTTCTCACTTGGTACAATCAACGAGAGCCGGAGCAAGTTATGGTTACGATTTAATTTGGATTCTACTACTTGCAAATTTTATTAAGTATCCCTTTTTTGAATTTGCACCGCGTTATGTTTCTGCTACCGGAAGCAGTTTAATTGTAGGTTATCAGAAATTAGGCAAATGGGCTATTATTTCATACGGAACTTTAACAATTTTAACCATGTTTGCCATACAGGCAGCGGTTACCATTGTTACGGCAGGATTGGTTGCCAATGTGTTCAATCTTTCAATTGACCCCGTATTACTCAGCGGAATTATTTTAGGAGTCATCACAATTGTGTTAATCATCGGAAAATACTCAATTCTGGATAAATTAATGAAATTGATCATTGTAGTTCTGGCAGTTTCTACAATCATTGCGGTTATGTCTGCATTTGGTCAGCCTAACCTAAACCAATCAAACTTAGCTTCTTTCGATTGGATGAATCACCTCGACATTTTCTTTTTAATAGCCTTTATCGGTTGGATGCCCTCTCCGATTGATGTTTCTGTTTGGTCTTCTGTCTGGAGTGTAGCAAAATACAAACAATTGGGCTTTAAACCCAGTCTAAAACAATCGCTGCTGGATTTTAAAATAGGATATGTCGGAACCACAATTCTGGCACTGGGTTTTTTACTTTTAGGCGCATTAATTATTCACGGAAATGGAGAAGAATTGTCATCGAATGGAGCTGTTTTTGCCGAACAACTTATCAATATGTACACTGTTAGTATTGGAAGTTGGGCTAAAATTATTATTTCCATTGCTGCAGTAACAACGATGTTTAGTACAACGCTAACCTGTTTGGATGCTTATCCAAGGGTACTTCAACCTACTACTGAAATTCTTTTCCCAAAAGCCAAAAACATAAACTTAAATTCTAAATTAATCAGTTTAATCTGGGTTGTTATTCTTGTAATTGGGACAATTATTTTATTAGGATACTTCTCGGGAAGTATGCGCTTTATGGTTGATCTGGCAACGACTTTATCGTTTGTTACAGCTCCAATACTTGCTTTCATGAACTATAAAGTTGTAACCGATAAACATATGCCCGAATCTGGTCGCCCAAGTCGACTCATGAAAATATTTGCCTGGACTGGAATTGTATTCTTAAGTCTTTTTTCACTTGTATTTATTGTTTGGCGTTTCTTTATTGTGATCTAAAGAAAATAATTTACCTGGGAATCACTAAATAACTCAATCTGAAATCGGAAAACAGTTTCAGTGATTGAAATTAAAATTTGTATATTTATTATCCCTTAAACCATTAACTAATTCATGGCAACTAATATACTTGGAAAACTACTTAGCTCATTGCCCGAAAACAACAAGCTTGAAAGAATCTGGATCTTAGCTAAAATAGATTTTATTGAACGTTATTATGGAACTCGCGTAGGTATTATCTGGGCTCTTATCAATCCGTTTTTCCAACTACTTATTTATTATTTTGTTTTTACAGTTATCTTCGTGGTGGAGATTGAAAACTTTGCACTCTATGTTTTTTCCGGTTTAATTTTTTGGATGTTCTTTTCCGAATCCACTGCAAAAGGACTCTCACTTTTAGGCAAATATAAATCCTTACTCGAAAACATAAATATCAAGAAAATTGATCTGTACTATTCATCCCTCATTAGTACATTTATGTCTTTGTCTTTTAATTTTTTCATTTACATTCTCTTTAGTCTATTTTTCAAGATTCACTACAGTTGGAATGTTTTGTATGTGCCAATCCTATTCCTGAATCTATCAGTTCTTATTTTAGGAATTCAATTAATATTAGGGACAATCTACATATTTTTGAGAGATATTAATCACTTGTGGGACATGGCCTTACTTCTTTTGTTTTGGGCTTCCCCGGTATTTTATAGCAAAGACTTAATTATTGAAAAATTGCCCATTCTATTTTACCTTAATCCTTTAGCAGGTATTTTTGTGAATTTGAGAGAAACCTTACTTTATGCCAACCAACCGGATTTTCATCAGTTGTTTTATGATTTATTCATTTCGACAATCTTACTGACAATTGCTATTACAACTTTTAAAAGATACTCTGTTAAATCTGTTGAAATTTTATAATTATGAGAAAAACAACAGATAATAAAGCCATTGAACTCACAAATGTTTCAAAAACATTTATGATGAAAGAAGCCAAGAATTATACCATCTTTAAGGCAATCACCAATATTTTCTCAATCGAAAAAGCACGTAAACTTGAAGCATTAAAAAACATTAATTTGGTCATTAATAAAGGTGAAAAATTTGGCATCATTGGTAGAAATGGGAGTGGTAAATCAACCTTATTAAAAATAATTTCCGGAGTATACCCATCTGACAAAGGAAGTAGTGTAATTACAAATGGTAAGTGCACCAAACTTGCGCTGGGTACAGGTTTTAACATGGAATTTAGTGCACGACAAAATATTTACATCAATGGTTCCCTTTCAGGTTTAAGTTTTAAAAAAATAGGACAACATTTTAATGACATTCTAGAATTTTCAGAACTTCAGGAATTTGCTGATACTAAATTGAAATATTTTTCATCCGGAATGTTAAGCAGACTTTCTTTTGCAATCGCAATCTATGTTAGGGCTGATATTTATTTAATTGATGAATTTTTTGGTGGAGTGGGTGATTTTAGTTTTGAGGAAAAATCAAGAAAGCTTTTCGAATCGTCCTTTATAGAAGGCAAAACAGTTGTTTACGTAAGTCATAATTTGGATCTTATCAAACAACAATGCGACAGGGTAATGTACATGAAAAAAGGGGAATGTATCGCGATTGGAGAACCCGAAAATATTGTTCAACTGTACTTATCAGATGATAGAATTTAATTTTGTTTATTATATAATAATTAACACAGACTAAATAGCAAAATAAATATGGAATTTACCGGAGAAAGGTTTATCCCTGAACTTACTGATTTCAATATAAGCTATGAACACTGGCATAGATACCTTTATGCCAACAGTTTCATTAAAAACAAACGGGTATTGGATATTGCATGTGGTGAAGGTTTTGGTACTTATTTTCTATCAAAACAAGCTCATACCATCCTAGGAGTAGACATTGACTCAGAAGTAATTGATTATGCAAACCAAAACTATTACAATAGTAATCTTAAGTTTTTAAAAGGATCTGCAACTGAAATCCCTGTTGATACAGGATCTAAATTCGATGTAATTATTTCCTTTGAAACTATTGAACATATTACAGAAGTAGATCAGGTCAAATTTCTTTCAGAAGTTAAACGCCTTTTAAAACCAGATGGAATATTCATTGTTTCTACTCCTGATAAACTCTATTATTCAGATATTCCAAATCACCAAAACCAGTTTCATCTCAAAGAATTCTATCGTAGCGAATTTGAATCCTTTTTAAATAAGTCCTTTAAGCATACAGCTATTGTAGGTCAACAAATACACACTGTTTCATATATAAGCGAGCCTTATAAATCTTCAAATGAAATTTTGGAATTTAACCTGAAATTAACAGATCAGGGCTTCCTCCCAAGTGAAGAGCCAAAAAAAGACATGTATATGATTGCCATTTGTTCGGATGAAGAAATCAATCGACCAAAGACCTCTATCATTTTTGACCCCAATCATGATTATTCAAGGCACCAATTAATAAACCAAACACTTTTCTATGATGTAGGCGAGGGTTATAATTCAGTTAATAGGATAGTTAAGTCACAATATATTAATGGTAAAGAATATTTTGAGAGCTCATTTGACCTTTCAAATATTAATAATCTACAAGGTCTAAAACTTGAACCATGCAATAATTATTGTAGTATTAGAATTAAAAATGCAAGTCTAATTTTAAAAAATAATGAAATTATTGAGTTGGGTTATTTAACTAATGCTTGTGAAATTGATGATGGAGTTTATAATTTCAATACGGATACGCCACAAATTAATTTTGAAGAATTAGACTATTCAAATGCGAAAGAACTAATTATTAAATTGGAATATTTTACCATAGGTCTGGCTTCATCAGTTTCAATTCTACAAAATCAAATTTCACAATCAGAATTCAAAAAAAATGATTTAGAGAAAGAAATATCTAATCTTCAAAATCAAATCAGTCATAAAGTACAAATTGTAACTAATCTTGAAAGTCGTGCAGAAGAACTTGCAAATCGAATCAAGATATCGTTGGATAAGCAAAATTCTTTAAGGGAATTAAATAAAAATCTGAGCACGAAGGTTAACAATCTTAATACTTTATTAAGTAACGCGGATAAAGAAATAATTAAGCATAAAAGTGAGTTGCTTAATCTTAACGAGAAAAATAAATTAGAAACAAAAAAACTCATAGAGCAAATTCTCATCTTAACCGGAGAACAGAAACTAATAACAAAAACAGAAGAGAAATTAAAATCTCAAATAACGAATCTAAAACAGTCGTTAAGAAATTCAGAATCTGATCTTTTCCTAATGAAAGATCAGCTGCAACAGAGTCAACAAAAAAACCAAGAGATAATAATAGCTATTCTGGATTTAACGAAGTTAATAACAAAAAAAGAGAGCAATTCAGAGTCTTTAACTATAGATATTAATAAACTAAAAGGCATATTTTCAACACTTGACCAGGAAATAAATGCATACGAATTAAAAATACCTGAATTACAAAACAGGATTAACAATCAGGAAACAACCATATCTCAAAAAACACTTGAAATTGAATTATTAAACAGAAGGTTGCATGACGAACTTGGGTCATTGAGTTATCTACTTGGTCGATTCCTTACCTATCCTGCCAGGCTATTATACGACAAGATTTACCTAAAAGTCCACTTGCACAAAACCATCATTGTACTCAAACTGATTCTACATGGTTTTAAAAAACCAGTCAAATTTATTTCAAAAATTAACAACCATAATATCCGTGTTCTAAAGAATGCATTACGACATGAAAATCCAAAACAGATCTTTAAAAACTTCATCCACTTTTTAAATCAAAAAAATGTTAAAAAAAGTAGTGTAGTGGTAAATATTGAGGATCGACATTTAAATTTGAATACTGAGATACAAGAATATTCAAACCCAAAAGCAATCAACGAAAATACTCCGTGCCTATTCCCTTCAATTAATAAATACAAGGTATTATTTATTAATAATCTGGATGAAAAATTTGATAGCACAAGGTATAGGGTCACAAATTTCATAAATGCGTTAAAATTGGTGAGTATCGAATCCGAAAGCTTAAACGAAAATGAAATTTTTAACAACATTCAACTAATTAACCACTTTGACATTGTGGTTTTCTTCAGGGTTGGTTGGAGTCCTCGCATAGAATTAATACTCCAAACCTGCAAACTAAATAATATTATCACCGTTTATGATATTGATGATTATGTTTTTGAGCCTGAAATTGCAAACGAACAGTATATTTCCGGAATAAAAGATTGGGATGAAGTTCAAATTAAAGAATACAGAAAAGGGGTTGAAGATTACAGAAAAGTACTTTTAAGTTGTGACTTTGCGACGACTTCGACCAATTTCCTAAAGGATAGAATTGAAGAATTGAAAATTCCGGCATTTTTAATCCGAAATACGCTACCTAAAGAACTCATTCAAATTAGCTCATCAAATCGAATACAATTAATGAATACCGCTAAAAATAAAATTCAATTAGTCTACATGAGCGGTACAAAAACTCACCAAGCAGATTTTGCAATAATTTATAAACCACTTCTAAAAATATTAGAAAAATACCCACAAGTTGAGTTATTCATTTTGGCCATCTAAATCTTAAAGAATTTTCGAAGCTGAATAAATTTTCAAAGCAAATTAAATTACAATCTCATGTCCATTGGTCTGAAATGCATTTACATTTACGAGATGCTATTATTAACTTAGCTCCGCTTGAAATCGAGAATCCTTTCTGTGAAGGCAAAAGTGAGCTCAAATATTTTGAAGGGTCAATTTATGGACTTCTAACAATTGCATCTGCAACTCAAACGTTTAAGGAAGTCATCAAAAATGGAAAGAATGGATTTCTATGCAATTCAGAAAAAGAATGGATTTCTACTTTAACGGAGTTGATCGAAGCACCTAAGCTTATTCAAAAAATAAGAGAAAATGCTTTTTTAGATACCATATTAAACTATACTCCGATTGCGTTAGCAGAGGCTATTCAAACTTCTTATAAGTCAATAATTAAAGCTTATCGTTACAAGTTAGGTATTCATACTAACCAGCTAAGAATTTCCTGGATTGTTCCAATGCCAGTAGCAGGTTCAGGTGGACATAACGATATTTTTATTGCTGCAAACGAGATGAAAAAAAGAGGCCATGATACATGCATTTACTTCGTTCATGGAAATATAGATAAGCATCCGACTGAAATTAAACATTTCATAAAAGATCAATTTGGTTATACTCCTCTTTTTAGAATTGTTAGTGGAGCTGATCAAATTAAATCTTCTGATGCCTTAATCGCGACACATTTTACAACTGCCTACATAGTTGATAACAACAGGTTCAGTACTTATCTCCCTAGCTATTTCATACAAGACTACGAGCCTTTTTTCAATCCCGTTGGCTCTGAATATTTCGAAGCAGAGATGACTTATCAATTAAATTTATTTGCAATTTCTCTTGGATCATGGCTTGCTGATAAGCTTTCTTCACAATTCGGGCATAGAAAACGCGCAGTTGATTTTTGGGTAAATAAACAAATCTACTTTCCTACTAAAAAAAGACAATTTCAAAATGCAGAAAATAAAAATTTGATTTTCTTTGCAAGGCCAGCAATGCCACGCCGTGCATTTAACATAGGTATTAAAGCCTTAGAACTTCTTCATGTAATATGCCCTGAGATCAATATTACACTTTTTGGATCGGATGAGCCAATTGAGAACTACATCAATTTCCCCTTTAGGAATCTTAAAATATTAAGTCGTAAAGAATTAGCAGATCTATACAATGAAGCAGATATTGGGCTCATTTTTTCGACTACAAATCCATCTCTTTTAATATACGAAGCTATGGCATGTGGATTACCAGTTATTGATTTAGATGTAAATGACAGTAAATTTAGGCATAATGATTATCCTGTTTTTAATGTTGATCCGAAAATTCAGGATATCGCATATGGGATTAAACATTTATTTGACAAACCTGAACTAAGAAAACAATTATCAGAAAACTCCATTGAGTTTACCAAAGTTTTACCCAATATTAATAATGCCTTATCAGCAGTATCAACTTTTATAGAGGAGGAAATAAATGGCAGAATTTTTAAATAGTTGCCCAAATTGCAAATCAAATATTGGTAGAGTCGTAGAAAGATTCTCAGATAGAAATGAGTATTACTACATCGCTGAATGTGCAAATGAAAAATGTTTAAGCACCTTCATTAATCCCGTATTAAGTGAGCTAGAGAGCGCAAAACTTTATAATACAGATTTTGAAGACTTCAAGTTCCCTACAAAAAGTGAAATTGAACAAAAAATATCCGCACATGGATTTATAGCTGATTTGGTATCTGGCTACTTGACAAAAAAGTCAACAATTTTGGATTTTGGCTGTGGATTGGGTTATGGATTGGCAAGTTTAAAGCGAAGTGGTTTTAACACAATTGGAATCGACTCTTCAACAGAAAGAATTAAGATTGCAAATAAAATTTCTGAAAGTGATATATTTTTAAGCCTTTCAAATATTGATAAAAGGAATAAAGCGGCAGGTGTAATACTTTGGCATGTTCTTGAACATATTCCTTTTCCAAAGAATTTCCTGATTGAATTAAAACCTTTTTTGACAAAAGATGCTCATATTTTTATTCAGGTTCCTTCCTATGAGTTTGCATCTCAATTCAAATCAAATTTTCGCAAAAGCGAACTCTATACGGATGTGCATGTCAACTACTTTACAAGATATAATTTAACCAAGGTGCTACAAATGGCAGGGTTTACTGTTATTGATACCATTATTGATGAAAATTTATTTTTCATCACAGTTATTGGCAGATTAACTTCAGAATAGCTCCAAAGGAAAATATGACTAAGATATCTCATATCCCTTTTATCATCCTCAACTGGAACAACTTTAGTGATACTAAAGAATGTATTCAATCATTACTAACAAACGAAGCTAATAAGCTGCAAATTTATCTTTTGGATAATAATTCTGATGAACAGGAAATTAATTTACTCAAAGATGAGTTTGGTGATCATCCTCAGATTAAGTTGACAATTTATGAGAGGAATCTGGGGTTTACTAGAGCACATAATTCAATATTAGAATCCCTTATCAAAACAGGAGATGAATTTGTATTTCTTTTAAATAACGACACAGTCATTCCATCCGAGAGTTTTCATTATTATAGAAAACTGAGCTTCGGTAAAAAAACCGGAATGGTAGCGTGCAAGATGATCAATTACTGGAATCATGAACTGATGGACAGTGCCGGCCATAAAATGCTTACAAGCGGAGAAATTATTCCGCTTGGGCATGGAGATGTTATCAAAAATCATAACCTACCCATAAAAAATATTGGCGCATGCGCAGGTGCCGCATTATACTCAACTGAAATGCTCAAAGATATTGGCCTGTTTGATGAGTATTTTGAAACTGGTTATGAAGATGCCGAGTTAGGTCTTCGAGCATATATAGCGGGTTATGACTGTATTTATCACCCAAAATTGATCATATATCACAAAATGGGTCAATCCATTAAAAAGATATTTGATTATAACTACACCCTAAAAATTCAAACCAATATTTTTTACACTTATTTAAAATTGGTACACTGGCAAGTGATCGCCATTAATTTTTTACCTTGGGTATTAAGGATTATTTTAATTACAATTATCGATATCTTATTTTGGAGACCTAAATATCTTAAAGTACAATATCATGCACTTCTTATTATCCTCTTTCGAGATTGGAAGCTAGTGATGAAAGCACGTAGAAATTCAAAAAGACTAAGACGAATTTCCTGGCACAAACTTTTAATAGAGCAAGAGTTCTTCCTTAAGCGTAATATTCAAAACTTTTATAAATTTATCATTAGAGGCGAAAAATCTTATTTCGAAAAATATTAAAGATGCATATTGCAATTATTGCGGATCCACTCGATAAACAAAGGGCAGGTATTCATTACCTGACCAAGTATCTGATTTCGAATCTTCTCGAGATCGACAAAATAAACATTTTCACAATTATTAGATTCAAACAGGACTCATCATTGGTGAACCATCAATCAATTGTATTACAAAACTTTTTACCCTTTATCAAAAATGATCCGATACGCACATTTGTTACACTCCCTTTACTCCTTCAAAAACTCAAACCAGACATTGTAATTGAGCCTGCACATTTCGGCCCTTTCAATCTTCCTAAAAAGATTAAAAGGGTTACTATTATTCATGATCTGAGTCCAATCAAATTTCCTAAATTTCATCCCTTTGTGAGTCAATTTCTACAAAGAATTTTTCTGCCCGGAATTGTCAGGAGATCTAATTTGTTGGTCACCAATTCAGAAAACACTTCTCAGGATTTAATGGAATGCTATCCAAAATCTAAAGGTAAAATCAAAAAGATTTTATTAGGTAAGGAGGATCTTTTTATGCCTATTTTTTCAAAAGAAGTTCTTCAAAAACACGATTTGCAAACTCCATATTTTTTAAGTGTTGGTACCATCGAACCACGAAAAAACCTAAATACACTTTTAAAAGCTTTTGCCCTTTTTAAACATACTCATAAGTCAAAAATCCAATTGGTTATTGTGGGAGGAAATGGCTGGAAAACCGACTCATTTTATAAACAATTCAAAGCACATCCATTTAAGAATGAAATTAAAATAATTGGTTTTGCAGACCGATCAGATTTACCAACCTTGTATTCTAGTGCATTGGCATTGATTTACCCAAGCTACTACGAAGGCTTCGGCTTACCAGTTTTAGAAGCCATGGCTTGTGGTGCTCCGTGTATTGTTTCAAACAGCTCAAGTTTGCCTGAAGTGGGGGGTGATGCAGTTCTCTATTTCAATCCAAAAGATGTTTCTGAATTAGCTAAACAACTAAACTTTATTTATACAAATAAAGCCATACGCAGTTCATTGAATGAACTCGGAATTAAGCAAGCTTCTAGATTTTCGTGGGAGAAATATGCCCAGGAGTTTATTCAAGAATTAGAAAATAGATTTGTAAACGGCTCAAATTCAAACCCCAACACGAAATGAAGATTCTATTTGTACTGGAATATTATTACCCCCATATCGGTGGAGTTGAAAAACTCTTCAAAGAACTAGCGGAAGCACTTGTTTATGAAGGCAACGAAGTAATGGTGCTAACAAATTTATCTAATAAAAACTTAAAAAAAGAAGAAATTATTAATGGAGTTAAGATTAAAAGATTGAACTTAAAAAATCGCTTTTTATTCAGTTTTTTCAGTTTACCAAGTGTTATAAAACACGCCAGAAAATATGATTTAATTCACACCACCTCTTACAATGCTGCTTTACCATCAAGTATTGCAGGTAAAATATTGGGTAAAAAAGTAATCATTACATTTCATGAAGTTTGGAGGAAATTATGGTTTAAACTCCCATTTTTAAATGCCATACAAAAAACGCTTTTCTACCTATACGAAAAACTTATTTTGGCTCTCCCCTACCATGTTTTTGTGGCCGTAAGCGATTCTACAAAGCTCGGTTTAATTGAGCATGGCATAAATCCGGAAAAGATTATCCGAATTTATAATGGAATAGAATATCCATCACATCAAACTCATATAATAGAAGCTTCTCAAAAATTTACTTTTACTTTTTTAGGGCGACTCGGGATTTCAAAAGGATTGGATTTACTGATTCCAGCAGCAGGGCAATTTATTAAGGAATATCCCGAATCTGTATTTCAAATTATTTCTCCGGACAAGCCAGAATCTTTGAATAAGAAAATTGAAGGCTTACTCAAAAAGCACCAATTTCAAGACAAGGTAAATTGGCTTAAAAACATTAACTCAAAACAAATAGAGGAAAGACTAAGATTTTCGCATTGCATAGTCATTCCATCTTATAGCGAAGGGTTTTGTTTTGTAGCAGCAGAAGCAGTAGCATTGGGTGTACCAATCATAAGTTCAGATCAAGCAGCACTAAAAGAAGTTGTTTCTGGAGAATTTATTAAATTGAAAAAGCTTGATTCACCAGAAATTTTTAATGCACTTATTAAAGCCTTTGAAGGGAATTTTGAAAAAACTCCCATTAAAAAATTTCATTTTAGCGAAAGTTTGAAAGCATACTTGAAATTATATAAATCAATTTGAAGTGTGAAAAGTTCGCATTTATTTTTTCTTTTCTGAGATCTCTAACTTCGTCTGAAGTTCCATAATTTCTTGTTTCATCAATCCTATGTTTTGACCGATCGATTTAATTCGTTCAGATTGCTTAGAAATAATGAGCGAAAATTCAATCATAATGACGAACAGAGCCATAATTAAGATTAAAAATAATGCAGCAGGAGGATAAGCAATTCCAATGATTTCAGAAATCCATTCGAGTCCATTTCGCCAAACAGAAAATACGATAAAAAAAACAGTAAAGAATAACCATAAAAGTGAGTATTCTTCTTTCAATTGATGTTGCCTGATTAGAACAACGATAAAAATCAAAAGAGAGACACTCCCTGCAATCGCAATAATTTGTATCCTGTTATCCATGACTAGTTATTTAATAATTAATTTTTTTTGATCTTAGTGCTGCCATTGTCATTGAAAGCAAAACTTTAATTATATAATAAGGTCCTTTCCATGCTGGAATAGATGAAACTCCTCCTTGTCGTTCACGCATTTGTGTAAAAACCTCCTTGATTTTAAAATTGTTTTTACCCAACAAAATAATCAATTCCGGTTCAGGGAAATCAACAGGATAATAAGTCGCCAAAAATTCAATAGCCCTCCGGTTATAAGCCCTAAACCCAGAAGTTTGATCCGCAATTCGTTGTTTCACAAAAAAATAGCTAAAGAATCGCAACACATAAACTCCAAGTAACCTAAATGTAGTGGGCTGATAAGTTTGAAACTTTTGAATAAATCGTGAACCTATCACACAATCTGCCTCTCCCATTTTAATGGGTTCGATTATTTTTTTTATCTCCTCAATCAAATGCTGACCATCTCCATCAAACTGCAATGCAATTTGATAGTCATGTTTTTTTGCGAATTTGAATCCTGTCTGCACACTTGCACCGATACCCATATTATAAGGTAAGTTTACTACGTAAGCAAGTTTAGTAGCTTCAGCAAGTTTGCCAGTATTGTCATTAGAGCCATCATTTACAACAAGCAGATCAAAGGATTTATATTCTTGTTTAATGGCTGAAACAACCTCAACAATACTCTCTTCTTCATTAAATGCCGGAATGATTACTAAAATTTTTTCCATCATTATTAATCCTGAATATTCAATATTTGCTTACATCGTTCAATAATCTTTTTATCAATTTGCTCACCCAAATCTCGGGCTTTCATTAAATCGGCGTATGCCAAGCGTACGTTATTTTGTTCAAGATAACAAATTCCTCGAAGCTTTAATGCTGTGCCATCTGCCGGATTATAATTTAGAGAAGTCGATAAATCGCTAATGGCTTGATCAATTTGGTTCAGCGCATAAAATACTTTTGCCCTGTTATTGTATGCATTACTTAATCTCGGTTCAATTTCTATCGATTTATTTAAATCACTTAATGCATGCTCATAATTTTCTAAGTTTAGCATAAGCTGCCCACGATTATTATATGCTACCGCAAAACGTGGATTTATTTCAATTGCCTTATCAAGATCCACTAAAGCCTTCTGAAACTCACCTAAAAACAAATAAGCACTCGCCCTATTGAACCAGGCTGATTCCAAGCTTGGATTCAACTTTATAGCATTGGAGAAATCCAAAATGGCTTCATCAAATTTCCTTAAACGCAATTTTGCTTTGCCTCTTGTGTCATGAGCCTCAGCAAAACTGTTATTTAGTTGAATTGAAATATCCAAATCCTTTATTGCCTCTTCCGTTCTATTGATAACCAGATATGCTTCTGCTCTATTATAATAAATTTGTGCATTTTCAGGTTCAATCTTATTTGCGATTGTAAATTGATTGATGGCGGGTATCGGTTTAAATAAATGCAAGTAGGCAATCCCGAGATTTAGATGTGGTCGTGCTTTTCCAGGTGATTTTCGTACAACATCCTCCCATAGGGATAACTTGGTTTTCCAAACTGTGTTTCTCTTTAAGGTTAATCCACCATAAATGAGTAGTGGAATCAATAATAACCAAAAAAAGTAACGCTCTTTAAGTTTTTTAGAAAGACTAAAAAGCAACATCCCCAAGATGATTGAAAAACCAAACATGGGAAGGTATAAACGATGTTCGACAATAACATCCCGAATGGGAATAATACTTGATTCAACCAAAAGGGTAATAAAAAACCAAGCGATTCCGAATGAAATTAAAGGGTGTTTTTTGTAGAGGATAAAAATCAACGATACCAAACTAATAATCACCAGCAAACTGAACAATTCATCAAGCCCCCAAATTGAATTTGACAAGACAAAATTATAATCCAGGTTTTGTGATAGAGGGAGAACTACCAATTGAACATATTTTACGATTACACGTAATTGTGTTACAAGATATTGAAAACGCCCTATGTTCTCTGTCTCCTTTGGTAAATATCCACCAATAATAACAACGAATAAAGAAATGGAAACTACCGACAAGCCAATTAGTAAATAATTATTGAACCTCTTTCCCTTATTATTTCTGACAAAAAAGAATTCAACCAACAAATAAGCAAGAGGTAAGGTAACGGCAATTTGTTTTGAGAGTATTGATGCAATTGCGGTTACCATCATTAAAAAGTAAAAGAATATAAAAACAAACTTTGATTCGTGGTTTACTTGGGTCAATCTTGCCTTTAGATAAAAAAAGATAGATAAAATATAAAAGAGTGCAGCCAATGAAGTCATTCGCTGAATGAGATAAGTCACTGCCTGAGTTTGGATGGGGTGACACAGAAATATCAGTGCCACAAAGAGTGCAAAAAGCCTTTCTTTTCCTTTTAGTATTTTACTTTGAACAACTGACTGAGAAACGATAAGAAGAACAAAAAAATAAATTACCAAGCTTGATATGAGATGGATCACCAAATTAAAAACATGATATCCCAAAACATCAGTGCCTGATATTGATTTGTTTAATGCTAAGGTAAAATATGCCAACGGACGATTGTTAACATGTGTCCAGGTTGAGAAATCTGAATAAATGGACAGGTCGTTAAAATTATTCTCCTTAACAATATGAACTCCATCATCAAACTGAAAATCACCATAAAAACTATTGGAATAGATCATGAAACCTATCACCACAATTAGAAGGCAAGCAAATAGATGAGTCCTGTTTTTGATAAATTCCAATGCGCTTAAAATTAGTTTAAACAAATATAATATCTTTTAAACAACAGGTAAAATCGTCGAATACAAAAAAAGAGGAGAAAATAAGCTGTGATAGTCAATCACAGAATATTTTCTCCTCTATAATCCTAATAAGTTTTTCTAGTACTTATAACCTGCTTTATGCAAGGCTTTATAATTTTTAAATGGATTTGGCGGGTTCAAATATCCGGCTAAAAATTTATAAACTTTAAGTCTTATTTCTTTTGCTGCTTTAGTATCTAATCGGTCGAATGAATGCCCACCCGGCATATCTTTATAAATTTCATATTCAAACTTTTTTCCATCTGCTTTTAAACCTTTTATTAGATGCTCAACTTCCAAAACATTTACATCAGCATCATTTGTATTGGTATGAATTAGCAAAGGTGTCTTTAGTTTATGTGTATGCCATGCCGGTGAACGACGACGGTATTCTTCAACATTATCGTCAGCAGTTTTACCAATATGATAATCCGCAGAATACAGATCTCGGTAACCATCATTTTTATATCCCATACGGGCGATCAAATCACTTACAGGAACTCCAGCATAAGCAACTTTATAATTTTCAGGATGATTGTAAAGGTTAAATAAAGAGATGAGTCCACCATGGCTCCAACCTATCAATCCAACGCGATCTTTATCAACAAAATCGTAGTTATCAATCATGTATTGTCTACTGGCATCAACATCTTCTACTTCAAGTCCTCCGTAATCAATTTTACGATAATGTCCAGCACCATAACCAGTACTACCGCGATATTCAGCAGCTACAACAATATAACCTTGAGAAACCATTTCACGAATGATATGCGTGTAATAAGTCGATAAATTACTGTGAACACCCCCATGAGGAAAAACAAGCAGTGGATACTTTTTATTTACATCAATATCCTTCGGAATAAATACATATGACCAAAATTTGGTTGGGTTTCCTGCACCCTGAGCAGTCATATTTTTTTCATGAGCTAACGGTGGGCCATACATGTATATCTTATCTACATGTGCTACATCACCAATACGTTCATACCAAATGATATCATCTATTTTTTTCTCTAAAACATCAAATGTATGTCCTACATTTGAGTTGTAACTTTTTAAAGATTTAAGTTCTTTTAATACTTCCTGTTCGAAAGTTTGCGCAGATACACTTTGCCCAATAAATGCAATTCCAATTAAGAGGGCCAATTTTGTTAAACTAAAAAATTTGTTCATAGGATCGATTTTTAATTATCCATCTAATTTAATAAGAATGATTGAGAAAAATATATTTACATAAAATTAATCGACAACCTTAAGAATATAACCTACTTTTCTTACGGTTTCTAACTTAATCGACAAATCTTCTTGGAAATATTTTCTGAGACGACTAATAAACACATCCATTGAGCGGCCAAGGAAATAATCATTATCGCCCCAAAGGTCAGAAAGTATATTTTCTCGTTTTACCGTTTGATTCAGATGCTCAATTAAATAACGTAAAAGTTCAGCTTCACGCAGCGTCAAATTATGAATCTTGTCAGGACCATGCAGTTTTAGTCCTCCAAAATTAAAAGTGAATTGACCAATAACAAATTCATTAAATTCACTGGGATCAACTTTTTTCCTTCTATCCAATAAATTTTGAATACGCTGAACCAATTCCTCAATTTCAAATGGTTTACAAATATAATCATCAGCAAGGGCGAGTCCTTTTAAGCGATCTTCTTTTAAGTTTCTGGCAGTTAAAAATACAACCCACATATTTGGATTATCTTTTTTAATCTCCTGAGCTAGGGAAAAACCGTCCTTTTTAGGCAGCATGATGTCGAGTATACACAAATCAGGCTTTTCTGTTTTATACTTTTCAAATCCTTGATCTCCGTCTTCAGCAGTAATTACTTCATAGCCTTGAATTTGGAGAAATGAAGTTAATAGATTTCGGAAATCTCTTTCATCTTCAACCAATAATAACTTACTCATAAAACTATTTATTAAACTTGATAAAAAATGTGGTTCCTTTATTTAATTCGCTCTCCAACCAAATCTCTCCTCCATGAGCTTCAACAATACTCTTTACATAAAACAAACCCAAACCTAAACCCTTAATATTATGAATTGAAGTTGTATCAACTCTATAAAACTTTCCAAAAATATTTTTCTGATCAACCTGGCTTATCCCAATTCCATTATCGCTTATTTTCAATAAAATATGGTCTGAATTAATTACCAAATCCACAATTAATTCTAATTTATCTCTTTTATATTTAACTGCATTATCCAATAAATTATTAATTGCAATCGACAATTGAAACGGGTCGGCATCCATTAAATATTTTGTATGTTGAATAAAAGTTTTAAAGTTTACCTCCTGATGAACTATTTTAAAACTTTCAATTTTGTCCTTAATAAACTGGACTATCTCAATTTTTTTAAAATCAAGTTTTATGCGTTGCTTTTCCCACATGCTGATATCCAAAATCTGATCAATGATTTGGGTGAGGTGCTTATTTTGCCGCTGAATAATTTCTGCTAGTTCTTTAACTTTTCTATCATCTTTGTTCATTTCATTATTAGACAAACCATGACTTGCAAGTGAGATCGTTGATAACGGGGTTTTTAATTCATGCGTCATGTTATTGATAAAATCTGATTTCAAATCAGAAATCTTTTTTTGTTTCATCAAATTACGAATGGTAAAATAAAATACAAAACTGATAATTAAAATTGAAATTGTAATTAGGATCAGAACCCCAACCATTTCACCAAAAATTACCTGACGCTTTCTGGTAAAATCAACATAAACGTCAAAATTGAGCGCAAAGTAATCTCCTTCAGATTGGAAATTATCAAGTAGTGAGCCCCTTAGGTTTAGATTAAGAGGGATTGGATTTCCTACCTGAAGCCTTAGTGTGTCTCTTTCGATAATGGGATAAAAACCGAATCCATCAATAACTACAAAATCGTGAATAATGAACCCTGCTTTCAAATTAGGATCCATTTTTCTTTCTTTCAATTTATAACTAATAATATTACTGAAAGGTTCAGAGGCTTCAATCACCTGACTCAAATCCTTAAGTAGCATCATTTTTAAAGAGTCAACAATTTCAGCATCATCAACAAAGCTTAAATCCTTATAATAATGACCCAATTCATCCAAATAAAAATACATAGAATCGAGTCCTTGATCAGGAGAAAAGTTATATAGTTCGTCCATGGCTTCTCGAATCACCTGATTATATCTTGTGTCGAAATCATTTGACCTAACCTGAAATACATTAATAATGGTATAGAATTGTATTAATAAAAATACGATTAAGGCAAAGAGTGATAAAATGATGATGAATCGAGGTTTCATTTATATTTCAGGATTTAAAACGGGCTCATAACTGATGCTTAAAATATTTAAAAACGTACAAAATAGCTCATTTATTTTTATTCTAATCCATTCACTGTACTGTTGAATTGAGATTAAAATTAACTTTTTTTTATCTACAAAAAAATGTATTAACCAAACGTTAACCCAGTATTAACATCAAACAAAAGCTTGAGTAATTACTTTTACATCATGAAATGTCAAAAACAGTAATGCTCATAAAAACCGTGAAAGAGCTTTATGGACATTCCATGTGACCAATAAACACAAATTATAATCACATGAAAATATTTTATTAATCAAAACATAATCTAATGAAAACAAAAGCAACGATCATCCTGATTGCCTGCCTTTTTATGACCCCAGGTTTAGCCATTAGTCAGTCAACAGGTAAAAGCAAAACAAAAGAGGATAAAGAAAGAGAATTTTTTGTAAAAGGAGCCTATCCCTATAATTTAGATAGCATCATCGCTCCATCAATGAGAATTGCAGGTGAAGCGCTTAGAAGAACAGATTGGTCACAAGCCCGAGGAAGCTATCTTCAAATGTTCGACAATTCTAAAAATTCTACTTTAAACTTTCGTAAAGAATTTGATGAGCCTAAGACCCTTAATCGTTCATACGAAATGGAATTTGATAAAGAACAAAAATTATTGGATATCAGAATTGATGCAGAAGCAGAAGAAGGAAATATTCAAATTACCATCATTCAACCTAACGGTAAAATTTATAAAATTCTTGAATTAGAAGACATGGAAAGTCTTACCTGGAACCACTCCATTAAGGACTTTGATGATGAAAACAATGTCGATTATTCAGGAACTTGGCAAGTAAAGATTTCAACTAAGAATGCCGTAGGATATTACAATGTAAGACTGAGTGTCAAATAAACAATACGAAGGATCTATCTTTTTTTTTAAAACGAAAAGAGGCTGTCCAAAAAGGGCAGCCTTTTCATTTTTCTGTCATTCCGGACTTGTTCCGGAATCTCAAAGTCAACTATTTAAGATTCTGAAATAAATTCAGAATGACGATTTGTAGACTTTTTAGAAACTCCTTTCTTTATTCGACAACTAAATCCTACTTATAGGTTGCTTCTCTTGCTGCAGCTTTTTTATTCCACTCCGGTAAAACAACTCTTTTAAATTCTTCTTTTTCTTTTCTAAGTTCGTTCATTGGTAAACCGATAAACTTTTGAGCTTTTGCTTTGGTTGCAATATCAGGATAAGCAATCTCCGTGACGATTCCATGATTAGCAAGAACACGAGCCAGCAAAACTCTTGCTTCCTGCGCCTGATCAATTGCTTTTCCAACTACTCTGGCAGTCTCAAGTGGCGAATGGAATGAACCACCATGACTTGCAGCAGCATAATCCCAAAACCATTGAGCAGCTCTGATTTTCTGCAATACATCCTTCATCTCAGCTTCGGTTGCACCAGCATCCCATGCTGTTTTTGCTTCAACGTGGGCGCGTACAATTAACACTTCAGCTTGATCTCTAATTTCAATAACCTTCATCTGACGATCGTAAACATTTTTAGCCAGTGTAGACTCGCTCTCACGATGACAAACCTGACAAGAGGCCGAAATATTATCTAAGGGACTTACCATTTTATGATTGGTAAACTTCTGTCCGCCTTGACTCTGATATGGCATATGGCAATCAGCACAACTCACTCCTCTTTCAGCATGAATTCCAGTTTGATAAATCTCATAACCAGGATGTTGCGCTTTCAACATCGGGGTTTTACTTAATTGATGGGTCCAATCCGCAAAGTTGATTTCATTATAATAATCAAGCATTTCTTCAGCTGATTGACCATTTTTCCATGGGAAAGTCAAATAAGGTACACCTTCGACCGGGACTTTTTTATTAAAATAATACTCAACATGACATTGCGCACAAACCAAGGATCTCATTTCCTGATGCGTGGCCTTTTCAATATCTTTACCCATGGCCTGAAATCCTTCAATTAAAGCCGGTCTGGTAATCCTCAAATCCATGGTTTCATTATCATGACAGTCGGCACAACCTATTACATTCACAATCTCAGCTCCTTTTGCTGCCCATGCTCCTTCATAAAACTCAGCAATTCCATTCTCATTCATAAAACGAGGTACATCAGGGCTTTTGCAAGTCCAACAGGTTGCTGGCATGGGTCCTTCATCATCTTTAAGTGGACCACCTGTACGTAAAGTGTTTCTCATATCCTCAATTGCATAAAAGTGACCTCTACCCTGTTTATAATCTTTAGAAAAGCCATAACCTGCCCACAAAACAACCAATCGAGGATCAACTTCTAACATATCTATGGTGGCATTTCCATTATAAAGCGTTCGAAATGAAGTATCAGAAGTTTCCATATAGGATTCATATTCCATAGGATAATTTTTACCCCACTCACTATTTCTCGGCTCATATTCACTCAACTTTACTTTAGGTTGATAAGCAAAAACCGCTTCTGCTCTACGTTCAGTTATTGATGATGCCAATAGCCCAAGCAAGAATACAACCACAATACTTGCCATGAATAATACCCAATTAACCCAGGGTTTTCGATTTGAATTTTGATTAGATCTTCTCATTTCTGTATTTGTTAAATATTATTTCTTTTCTTGAATTGATTTTAGCCATTGCGGAACCGGACTGGACAGAACCGGAACTCTGGCGTATGGTGCACTCGAAAGGCTATTAACTCTTCCATGAGGCACCTCGCGATGGCAATCCCAA
Source organism: Bacteroidales bacterium (assembly GCA_963674935.2). GTDB lineage: Bacteria > Bacteroidota > Bacteroidia > Bacteroidales. The sequence goes on along the minus strand of CAXXWZ010000007.1, from coordinate 353,876 downwards.
CATAAACGGTCTTTAAACTTATTATGAAACACATCTGTTTGAACAAGCAATTTGGCCTCCGTAATCAAATCACTATGGCATCTCACACAATTATTTTGTACCACTTGGATGCCAGCTTCCTTAATAAATATTGTTTGTGGCTCAGCTCTTGCTGTAAAAATAGTTGCATGGCGAATCCCATCTTTTGCCTTAAAATACCACTTGTTAAAGGCATTATTATGCGGCACATGACAATCGTTACACACTGCCTTTTCGCGATGCGAACTATGCTGCCAAGTTGCATACTCAGGAGCCATAATGTGGCAATTTACACAAGTGGCCGGATCGTCGGAAAGATAGGAGGCCGCATTTGAGGTATAAAAAGCATACATGCTAATTCCAATGATTGAACCCAATATTATTGAGGCAATCATTTTCCAACCTTTCGGTGGTGTAAGAAATCTTAGTAATCTTGGCATTCTGTTTTATTTTTTATTTCAGTAATCATGTACCTTTTTTCGTATTCAAAAATACACAATTAGCATGTTAATTTACTAACTGAAATAATGATAATTAGCAGTTTTGAGTAATTTATATTGAATCCAAACTACCTTCTTCTTTTTCGAATATAAAGTTTGATCCAAACAATAACTCCGCTAAGGATAGTAGTTAGCGCTAATAGGCCAAGAATAGGCACAATAAGAATATAAAAATCGCCAAATAAAAATTTAAAAAATCTACCCGTATGAACTTCTAATGCAAAATTCCATAGAGACATTGGTGACTCTTGAATTACTTGTGCAGGCATTTCCGTAAAATTCGATTCGCTGTTTAATGGAATGGCTCCCAAATTATAATCAATATGGAATTCAGTTCCATCATTTTTTCTAATAAAACCAGCTGCCATAAACTGACCAAGAGGTGGCCCAGATCTATCAATATAAAACTGGGTAGATTTTGAAATATAGTCTTCTATGTACCTATAATCAGGCATCCAGCGATATAGACCATAAAATGAACCAATAAGATATTCTCCTCTTTCTATTTTTTCAAAAACACTAATTCCCATTATTGATACAGGAGGTTGAGCAGGAGCTAAAACTGGAGCTGTCATAAAATGATCTTCCGAAAAATATATCCCTTCAACTGTTCCAATCAAAAAACGATCTAATTCTTCATCGTAAAGAATATCACGAAATCGGTCGTACCAAGGATTGGGATTATCCAAACTGGTATATTTTAGTTTGGCTACTCTTGAATTTGCAATGGCAATTAAAAGTGGAGGTCTTAAAAACATGCCCGTAAGGGTTGTTAACATTAATAAGAGTGCCAGCCAAATTCCAATTTTATTATGCCATTTAATCGAGAATTTATTAAAGCGCTTTACTTTGTGATTATCCTTATTGTTACGTTTTCTGCGTTTAATAATTCCGGGAGAAAAATAATAAATGAGGCCGGAAATTGCCAGAACGATAAAAATGATTGCAACAAAATCAACAATTAATTTGCCGAATTGCCCATAAATTTCACCACTATGAATTACCCATAAAGTTTTAAATAACCCAATCTTATTGTCGTAACCACTGGGTGCCTTTAAGTATATTTCTGTGAAGTGATAATTTCCTGGCTCATCCTTTGAAACCAGAAGATGAGATCGGGTCATCACATAAATTGAATCGCCGATAGTAACAATGCCGACCGTTTGTTCTTCCTTTACAGGCATTGATATCTTCTTCCACTCCCTTTCCTCATTCACATACAAGCCGAAAAGAGTTGCTGCAAACAAACTCCCTTTTTCTGATTTATGAACTTTAAATATTTTTCTATTGTCAATACCTGATCGAAATCCAAGATTAAAATCCTGAAATATTGTGAAGGATGAATCTGTTAGCCAAACTCCCATATTTCCGTAAACCAAGACACTATCGAGCCCAATTTCGACAGATCCTTTTAAGGATGCATTATTCCAATTTTTATATTGATATTCAGAAGCAAGACTTTTTCGATTTACCTGAAAATCGGAGAAGGTTTGCCGATGATTTAAAACCACGCCAGACAAACACCAGAAAAATAAAAAAAAGGTGGCAATCAAACCAGGCCAGCGATGCAGCCATTTAAAAAATTTAAGGAAGCGATTCTTTCTCATAATTCAATTCGGGCAAATATAAGCTTTAGCCTTTAAAGAAATAAGTACTAAAAACAGTTCCTTCCTGCTTCGACCATGATTGAAATCCCATGGCATTTACTTTGGCGATTAAAGGTGCTGGCAAAAATGGAGTAATGAGTTCATAGATTTGCCCATCTCCAACCTGGCTTGCACCAGCAATCACCTCTGGTAGCGGATGTCCTCCACCTGCAATTATTTCTCGTGCATCAAAAGTATTTGCTATTTTATCCGCTGCAAACCATGCAGGTGAAGCAGTATTTTCTATGTTTGTTGGGTGTGAATGATCCATATTATCTTGTCCTACTTCGTTTCGTAAATTATTAATTAACTCATCTAATGCAATACCTCCAACGAGTGCTGCTTGTTGGAGGTTTGTTACTCTTGCAATGGTACGCCTCAAAACTGGGTTCTTCAATTTCTTGAAAGTGGGAACCATCTCAATCAATACATTTTCCAATTGTGGAAAATGATCGAGTAATTCGCCAACCTTAGTTTTAGGTGTTATTTGCAAATTAGCATCGTTCATTTATTCTTCTTTTTTTGAATATGATAAAAGTCGTTGATCGCCTTCTAATTTTCTTTTTGCCGTTAAATCTTGTGATACTTCAAGCGTTCCAAGAAAATTTCCATTTTTATCTTTCAAAGCAACATATTCGATATGAATAAATTTGCCTCCCATTTGTATCCAAAATGGTGCTTTTATTTCTTTACCTGAACTAAAATCTTCAAGAATTTCTTCCACAATTCCGACACTTGACGGGGGATGACAAAGCTTTACATCACGGTTTAAAATCGCTCTGTTTCGATCAAATATTCTTTCTTCACCTTGTGTGAAATATTTAACCTTTTCATTTTTATCCACAAAAGTCATGTCAATTGGTAATGAATTTAGAATTGCTTCTAATTCGGTTTTAGTAAAGCTTCCACTGGGTAACTGAATTAATTCTTTATCGTCAGACAGCTCTTCCTCATTTCTTACCATTCCCTCCGGCTTCCATTCTTCTTTCGGATCGTAAAGACAAAAACCAATTTCTAAAGTCTGCTCTTGAATTTCGTACCACTCAATATCTGTAAGTTTATCCATGGTCATCGGGAAAAGAATTTCTTCTTCCTTAAGGGTCATGTCTTCAACGGCACTCAAGGCAGGTGACAAAACCATCTCAATCACCGCCTTAACTTCTTCTACTGTAATTCCATCAGAAACTTCTAGGGTTTCTAGGGCAGCCTTTAAAAAACCTCTGGTCTCATCATGCTTTCCCCACATCACAGTTGGTGGTCCGGTGATTCCATAATTTTCAAGGTAAGGAAATAACAAATTTTCTTTACGGCGGTAATGTTTATCCACATCCATGAGGGCATTGTACATCCCTTTCAATTTTAAGAATATAGCTGGAATTTTATCATCAGAAGCACCATCAAATTCACCAAGTACAACTCTAACCTGATTAATCAATTTTTTCAATTCCAGATTTTCTTTGATGAATACATCTACAGGATGACCGACAGGAATCTCTTTTGCACCACTGGTGTCAATCGCACCTTCGAGAGCCTGCGTGTGCATATCGCAAAACTTCAATACTTCCGTCTCATCCAACACACCTTCAGAAATTAATTCCTGTTCAACTTCAACAACATCTCCGTAAGGAACTTTTTTCATCAATTCAATCAATCGTCCTCTCACCTCGTCCGGAGCCTCTCCTTCGTGAAGTTGTAGAATCATGTGCTTTAGTAATTCTTTTCTTTTCTGAGAATTATTAATTAGTTCACTCATGTTTTTTATTTTTATAAAATCTTAATAATGATAAGAAAAATGGCCAAAAAAAGGGGACTACCCTTTTATCATGGTTAAAATCATTTTAAATTTCTCAACTGCCTTTAACGAATGTGAGATGTTGGCAGGCATAATAATGGCTTCTCCTTTAGAAACAATGTGAGATTCACCGCCAATTTTTACATCAACCTGACCATCAATTACCTGAACCATTGCATCAAAAGGTGCTGTGTGTTCACTTAATCCTTCATTTTTATCAAACGAGAAAAGAGAAACATTTCCGGCTGGGTTTTTTAAAACATTTTTACTGATGATTGATCCAGTTGAGTATTCAACTTCTTTTTCGAACTTGAAGATTTGTGCTTTTTTGAATTCGTTGATTTCCATATTTTTATTGTTTTAAAAAAACTGATCGCGCTTTAATTCACTCAGCATGACACAATTTTTTATTGGTATTAAAATTAATTATAACAAAACGGGCTAATAACATTTTACTATTTAACTTTTAAACCCACTCTTCCGAAAGAACTTCACCTCTAATACTTACTAGCGTTTTTTTGATCGGGATATTTCTTTCTGCGCTTTCCACTGCTTTTTTTGCCATTTGAATAAGTCCTCCACAACAAGGCACTTCCATAACCATAACTTGCAAAGTGTTAATTTTTGCTATATCCACCATTTGTTTTAGCTTATCCAGATAGATGTCCAAACCTTGATCGAGTTTAGGACAAGCTATTGCCAAACCTTTACCTGCTAAATAATCACGATGAAAATTACCCATCGAAAAGGCGACACAATCTGCTGCCAAAACAACATCAGCATTTCTGAAATATGGAGCATTAGGATTTACCAAATGCATTTGAACAGGCCATTGTTGTAGTGTTGATGCTTGTTTATCCGTTGAACTCATTGCAGCAGTATTCATTTGCTTTTCATCCACTTTAAAATCACGCATTGCTGATCCCGGGCAACCGTGACCGTGTTCATGATGAGAATTTATAGTTATTGTAGGTTCTTCCATTTTCTCTTTTTTTGCTAAAACTTCGTCTAACTCAAAATCCAACTCATTGCGCAAAGATTCAAGATGATTAGTAGCCTGCTTCAAGAATCCAAATTCACCGTGATCTTGCAAATGCTTTAAATGCGCAATCACAGTATTTTTCCCTTTCTTAATAATTTCTTGCATTACCTTAACTTCATCATAGGGCTCTGCTTCTCTTTCTTCAATCTCGATGGCACCTTCAGGGCAATCACCTATGCAAGCTCCAAGACCGTCGCACATTAAATCACTAACCAATCTGGCCTTACCATCAATCATTTGTAAAGCACCTTCGGGACAACCGGGAATACATAATCCACATCCGGTACATTTTTCTTCATCTATTTTTATAATTTCACGTTTCATTTCCTTTGCTTATATTTGTAAAACATTAAATACCTGACGGTTAGTATTATTTAAGCTATTTAAGTAATTAATTACGCAAATGTATATAAAATTTTATTTCACCTACGATTTATGATTGTGATTTTTTTAACAATAAAAGTTATTCTAAATAAGGGCTGGAGCTATAAATACATTGCAAGCGTTTGACTCTGAAGATAATCCCTGTATTGATAAGTCATGTCGCGAGTTACGTTATTTAGAATGCACTTATCGAAAGGACAAACCTGTTTATCCATAGGGCAAGCTTGAACTTCAATTTTTCCTTCGATGGCTTCATAAATTTCAAGCAATGTAACTTCATTTGGATCTCTTTTTAATGTAAATCCTCCAGAGGGCCCGCGGTGTGATTCAATAAACTTTTCCTTAACCAAACGTTGAAAAACCTTTGCAACATGATGTTTCGAACTGGTTGTCATTTCTGCGATCTGAACTACGTTAATCATCTTTTCTGCTTTTGCAACTATAATCATTCCATGTAATGCAATGGATGCGGCTTCGGATAAGGTTACAATTTTTGACATAATCTATTTAACAAAAGAGGTATTTAATTACCCAAATGTAAATTCCTTTTCATTCATAACAAAATATAAAGGCATATTTCTTAAAAAAATCAGTTATTTTTACAGTATCAAAATAAGGAAAACCCATGTTTATAGAAATTCTCAAGCACACGATCATGATTACAGCATTTGTGTTGGTCATGATGTTAATTATCGAATATATTAATGTTCAAACAAGAGGCAGATGGAGCAAACCTCTTAAGCAAAACGGCTGGCTACAAATAATTTCTGCTGCAATTTTGGGAATCATTCCCGGCTGTCTGGGAACGTATACGGCAGTTTCACTTTATTCACATAAAATTTTCGGATTTGCTGCATTGGTCACGGCTTTAATAGCTACCTCCGGTGATGAAGCTTTTTTAATGTTAACGATTATTCCCGGGACGGCACTTAAAATCTTTGTGGTCATTTTTATTATTTCAATAATTTCAGGTTTACTTATTCATCTGGTGATGAAGACTAAAACCTTAATGGTACTCCCTGAGAATCACTTAAAAATACACGACGAACAATCTAATTGTATTTGTTTCGATCCTAAAATTATAATTGGTCAGATCAAAAATATTAGTTTTCAGAGAGCTGTAATATTAGTTGGTTTAATTTTATTTTTGATTGGGCTTTTAATAGGTGAGCTGGGGCATGATCATAATTTCATACTTCCGACTGAAGATGCACATGACCACAGTCATGAATCAGGACATGGTTTTTGAGTGGACATGGATTAGTGGCACTTTCCTTTTTGTAACACTCATTGCAACCTTCATTATTTCAACCGTTAACGATCACTTTTTGAAAGAGCATTTGTGGGCACATATCATAAAAAAACATTTCTTAAAAATCTTTCTTTGGACCTTTGCTACTTTACTACTCATCCATTTTATCAATGAATCTATCGACATTAACAGTTGGATTCAGGCTAATCTTTTCAGCATCCTCATATTTGCTGTGTTAATTGGGATCGTGCCACAATCGGGGCCTCATTACATTTTCATTTTACTATTTGCCGATGGGGCAATTCCGTTTAGTATTTTACTCGCGAATTCAATAGTTCAAGATGGTCATGGAGCCATTCCTTTGCTAGCTGAATCAAAGAAGAGTTTTATTATGGCCAAATTAATTAATCTGGTTATAGGTCTAATAGTAGGATTAGCAGGACTTGCACTGGGCTTTTAAAACTGAAACTTTCATTTCTTCATTTTTCAGTTTATCTTTGGATTAAAGAATTTTTGATGAAATATCCATTATACCAAGTTCTCTCATAGAGAAATGACTATAGCATGGATATTCCATGTGACCATAAAAATTAAATTATAGCACATGAAAACAATTTTATTAGCGATTGATTTTTCTGAAGGAATAGAGAACTGTTGTAATTACGCAATTCAAGTAGCCAGCAAATTTGAAGCAGAAATTATTCTTTTCCATTCTTATTTCGATAAATTTTTGATTGCCGAAAGCAACTTTCCCACTGGTATTGAAACAGATACTTTGATTAATAGTAAAATACTAGAAGACATAAAAATTCAAGCAGAAACTGATATTAGAAATATTGAAGGATGCATTGTTGAGGCTCATCCAGAAACTAAAGTTAGAACCGCACTAAGTGGAGGTATCCCTGAAGATGAGATCATAAAAGCAGCATTAGATTTTAATGTCGACCTTATCATGCTTGGCTCAAGTGGCAAGGCTGATAAAGGAATTTTTTCGGGAAGTATTTCGAAAAAAATTATTGAAAACACCCAAATTCCTGTGTTGGCAATTCCACTTGGATATACCTATAAAGAGATTAATAACATTCTTTATCCTACCGAATTTCTTCATGATGATCAGAAAATCATTGAAACCATCTTTAAATTACTCACCAAATTCAAAATTAAGATCCACTGCACACATCTAGTTCATCCAAGTAAAACCGAAACAATAAATTCAATTGAAACTTTGAGAAGTCAATTTAAGGGCGAAATGGCTAAAAATTTGATTTGTTTTGAAATTGTCGAGTCAAGAAACTTTACGGAATCATTAAAGCAATACGCTGAAGAAAATCAAATTAATTTGATTGCATTTGTAGCTCATAAAAGAGGATTCCTGAGTGAAATATTTACTCAAAAACTTACAAAAAAAGACCTATTTCATCTTCGCCTTCCTATGCTTGCACTTAAAGAATAATAACTTAATTGCATAACTTTATCAAAGCGTTTACCAAGGCCATAAATTCCTTATCTTTGATTTACCGTGGACATAATTCCAGAATGCGAATCGAATGAAACTTTCCATCATTATTGTTAATTACAATGTCAAACATTTTTTAAAACAATGTTTAGATTCTGTTAAACAAGCAGCCGAGTCTATTTCGTATGAAATCATTTGTATCGATAATAATTCTGTAGATGGTTCGGTGAAGATGATTACTCAGGAATTCCCGCAAGTTATTCTCGTAAAAAACAATAAAAATCTTGGTTTTGCCAAAGCTTGTAATCAGGGCATTAAGATTAGTAATGGTGAATATATTTTAATACTGAACCCAGATACTGTGCTGGAAAACGATAGTCTTTCCAAACCCTTACAGTTTATGGAAGCGAACCCAAAAACAGGTAGTTTGGGGGTTAAAATGATTGATGGTAGCGGGAAGTTTTTACATGAATCAAAAAGAGGGCTACCCACGCCTGCAGCTGCTTTTTATAAAATGACTGGGCTTTCAAAATTGTTTTATCCATCAAAAACTTTTGGTAAGTATTACCTCGATCACCTTGATAAAAATCAAGTCCAAAAAGTGCATGTACTCACCGGTGCTTACATGCTGATTAGAAAAACAGTATTAGACAAAGCTGGCACATTCGATGAACAGTTTTTTATGTATGGTGAAGACATTGACTTATCTCATCGGATTATTAAAGCAGGTTATGAGAATGTATATTTTCCTGAAACCAGAATTATACATTACAAAGGTGAAAGTACAAAGAAGGAAAGTATAAAATATGTGCATTCATTTTATAAGGCCATGCTAATTTTCTCTGAAAAACATTTCACAAAAAAACATAATAAAATTTTATCTTTTCTTCTAAACTCATCCATTATTTTGAGTGCATTTTTGGCAGTAGTTTTAAGATTTTTCAAACGAATAATTTTCCCATTGCTCGACTTTGTAATTTTGGGATTAGGTCTGGTTTTTATTACACAGCTATGGGAATCATTAGTCACTTATTCAGAGGGAGGCTCATACCCACTCGTTTTTTATCAAATTGTCATCCCAATTTATGTTTTGGTTTGGATTTCGATAATTTATTTATCAGGCGGATACGACAAACCGTATAAGCATAAAAAAATGATCTGGGCAATTGTGGCAGGAACAATGCTAATCTTAGTATTTTATTCCTTACTTGATGAATCCTTGCGTTTTTCCAGATCAATTATTCTTTTAGGAAGTTTCTGGGCTTTACTCTCAATCATTGGCCTGCGATGGCTATATGCCCAATTTGGATTTACACAATTCAAAAACAAGATCCTAAAAAGGATTCTTATTATTGGAAATACTGATGAAACACAACGAATTACAGCACTCCTGTCGAAAGATAAAAATCAAATTGATTTTTTAGCTTACGTATCACCAAATGAAGAAACGCTTGTTCATGAAAAATATATCGGATCACTCAAATCTTTAAAAGAAATTGTTAATTTCTATAATATAACCGAGCTTATTTTTAGCTCAAAAGACATTTCTTTTCAGTTGATTTTTGATCAATTAACAGAACTTGAAAGTCGTGCAATAAGTTTTAAAATTGCTCCTGAAAATTCATTATCAATAATTGGAAGCAATTCGATCATGAACACTGAAGATTTATTTTTAACAGAAATTTTCACCTTTTCAAACATCACAAATATCAGAATCAAAAGAATATTCGACCTCGGATGTTCTATCTTATTCATCTTAACATTGCCCATTGGTTTATTCCTGGTTAATAACACCATTGGTTTTCTTAAAAACATATTCCTGGTTATTACAAACAAAAAGTCGTGGGTAGGATTTCACCCGCAAAAAGATGAGCTTTTTAAATTACCTTCAAAAAAAGTCGGTGTTTTATTTATTACTGATGGAATGAAAAATTTCGAAGTAGAGGAAAAATTGATCGAAGCCATTAATATGAGTTACGCACAGAATTATCATGTATTAAAAGATATACAAACAATTTTTGCGGGATATAAGCAGCTGGGAAGATGGTGATTTCATTTTTATTTAGAATTATTCCAGATTAAAAAAAATCACTATCTTTGTAAAAATTAAAGCATAGATTAATTCCTAATTAATTCTATTGAAAACATAAAATTAGCAATGGCAAAATTTGATTTAATAATGCCCAAATTGGGCGAAAGCATTATAGAAGCAACCATCACTAAATGGTTAAAAGTTGAAGGTGATTTAGTTGAAGATGATGATGCAATCGTTGAGATTGCAACTGATAAAGTGGATTCTGAAATTCCCTCACCTGTTGAAGGAAAAATTTCAAAATTATTGTATAAAGAAGGCGATGTTGTTGCTGTTGGAGAAGTTATTGCTCACATTGAGATGGAAGGCGAAGATGATGGTGAGCAAGAAACAAGCACTCCTGAACCAAGCAAAGAAACATCAGAACAGACTTCACCAAAACTTGTTGAAGAAACAACCAAAGCGGAAACTGTTATCCCAGAAGTTGTAGCTGAAAATGATTTTTCAGCATCTGATCGTTTTTATTCACCTCTTGTAAAAAGCATAGCCAAAGAAGAAGGCCTTGGATTAAAAGAATTAGAATCAATTCAGGGCAGTGGCAAAGATGGTCGTGTAACTAAAGCCGATATTTTAGACTTCATCAAAAACAGAGGTAGTAGTACCGCGATTAAAAAAGTTGAAGCACCAGTTGTTCTTGCATCCGGAGGAGATCAGATTATTGAGATGGATCGCATGCGCAAATTAATTGCAGATCACATGGTTATGTCAAAACAAGTTTCCCCTCATGTTACATCGTTTATTGATGTTGATGTGACCAAAGTTGTGAACTGGAGAAATAAAGCCAAAAATATTTTAATGAAGAGAGAGGGTGAAAAAATCACCTTTACTCCTATTTTTATTGATGCTGCAGCAAAGGCAATTAAAGACTTCCCTGGAATTAATGCTTCTGTTGATGGAACAAAAATAATCCTTCGTAAAAGTGTTAATATTGGAATGGCGGCCGCACTTCCAAACGGCAATTTAATTGTTCCTGTTATTAAAGATGCAGATCAAAAGAACCTACTAGGACTTTCGAAAAATGTAAATGATTTGGCCAACCGTGCGCGAGCTAACAAACTTTTACCTGATGAAATACAGGGAGGAACTTTTACGGTTACAAACTTTGGGAGCTTCGACAGCTTAACCGGAACCCCAATTATCAATCAACCTCAAGTTGCCATTTTAGGGATTGGTGCAATCAGAAAACAACCTGTAGTTATTGAAACGCCTGAAGGAGACACCATTGGGATTAGAAGCATCATGATTTTCTCGCTTGCTTACGATCACAGAGTTGTTGATGGAGCTTTGGCAGGAATGTTTTTAAAGCGCCTAAAGGAATTATTGGAAAACTTTGACCCTAATTTACCAATTTAAGACTGTCTAATCCATCAGAATTGGTTAAATTAGCCATTAATTACAAGCAATTAAATAATGGAATTAAATTTAACCCGCCCTATAGCCTTCTTTGATCTGGAGACTACCGGTTTAAGTATTACTAATGATCGAATTGTTGAAATTAGTATCTTAAAAGCAATGCCTGATGGCACCCAGAAAACCTTAACAAAATTAGTCAATCCGACCATTCCAATACCACCAGAAGTTACAGATATTCATGGTATTTCAGATGAGGATGTAAAAGATAAACCAACTTTTGCTGAGATTGCAAATGAGCTTAATCAATTTTTGAATAATTGCGATTTGAGTGGATACAACGCCCTTAAATTTGACATTCCGATGTTAGCGGAAGAATTTTATCGGGCAGAAGTAAATTTCGAAATTAAACACCGCAGATTTATTGATGTGCAAAACATCTTCCATAAGATGGAACAAAGGACGCTAAAAGCGGCTTATAAATTTTACTGTGGAAAGGAACTGGTTGGGGCACATACTGCCGAAGCTGATACTACTGCAACGTATGAAATTTTAAAAGCTCAACTCGACAGGTATCAGGATGCTGAATTTACAGATAGAGATGGAACTATTTCAATTCCTGTGGTAAATGAAATGGAAGCATTACATCAATTCTCGAAGCAAAATAACAATGCCGATTTAATTGGGCAAATTATTTTCGATAATAAAAATGTTGAAGTATTTAATTTCGGAAAGCATAAAGGAAAATCTGTTGAAGAGTTATTCAAAAAAGAGCCATCGTACTATGATTGGATGATGAAGAGTGATTTCCCACAATCCACAAAAAAAGTGATTACAGCCATTAAACTTCGTGGTTTTAATCAAGGCTCCATAAACTTTGGATAGGCCTTTTTTTTTAATAATACATCGTTATGAAAATTATTTGCATCGGCAGAAATTATGTTGAACACGCCAAAGAGCTAAACAATCCATTACCCAAAAAACCAATATTTTTTTTAAAGCCAGAGAGCGCTTTGATGCATAAAAATCAGCCTTTCTTCTATCCGGAATTTTCAAAAAACATTCACTTTGAAACAGAGATCGTTTTAAGAATTTGCAAAGTTGGGAAACATATTCAACATGAATTTGCCCATACTTATTTCGACAAAATAGGTATTGGGTTTGATCTCACTGCCCGCGATTTACAAAATGATTGTAAATCAAAAGGACTTCCCTGGGAAATCGCCAAAGGGTTTGATCAATCAGCACCTCTCGGGTTATTTAAACCAAAGTCTGCTTTTAATGATATCAAAAACATAAATTTTTCATTAAAAGTAAACGATAAAATTCGACAGCAAGGGAACACAAAAGATTTGATCTTTTCTTTTGAGCACATCATTTCTTATGTTTCACAATTTATGACCTTAAAAATTGGTGATTTAATTTTCACCGGAACCCCAGAAGGTGTTGGCTCATTAAAAATTGGGGATCATTTGGAAGCCTTTATTGAGGATGAAAAATATTTGGATTTAAAAGTAAAATAATCAACTAAAAATTATTTCATCTAAGATATCAGCTCCGGCTTCTTTGTTCAAAGCTTTAATCATTTTTGTTTTTGCATAGCCAAGTTCATTGGTGAGAGCTGCAGAATCCATTTTAACAAAAAGCTTTCTGTTCTTAAGTCGGATGTCAAGTGTATGTTTGGCAATCATTTTACCAACCACACTTTCCCATGAATTAACCAACTTAACTTCCGTCATTTTATCCTCAAGCTTATAAGACTTTAAAAGCGCCTGGATTGCCTGACCCAAAGTCATTTCATTTGATCCTTTAGCCATGACTATTTTATAATATTGTTTTCGACCTCACTAATTTTTCCGGCATCAACCATAAATATTTTATGGTCAATTTTATTTTTTTGGAATAAACGTTCCACCCTGTTTTGCTGGGTATCTGTAATAAATACCTGGCCAAAATTATTCTCACTTACTAATTCAATAAGTTGCGCTACACGATTTGCATCAAGTTTATCAAAAATATCATCTAATAACAGCACCGGATTGAAAGACTTGATGTTTTTTGTGTATTCAAATTGAGCTAATTTAATGGCAATAACGAATGACTTTTGCTGCCCTTGAGAACCGAATTTCTTAATGGGATAATCACCAATTTTAAATCTCAAATCATCCTTATGCACCCCCTGAGTTGTATACCTCATCATGCAATCCTTTTCGAAAGAATTATGAAGCAAAGAAATAAAATCAGTTTCGAATAATTGTGAATCGTAACTAATGCTAACCAGCTCTTTTCCTTTTGTAATAAGCTCAAAATATTTTTGAAAGATGGGTGAAAATTCCTCCAAAAACACTTTTCGTTTCTCAAAAATGGCAATTCCTAAACTCATTAATTTGTTATCCCAAATTTCAATTTGAGACTGATCAAAGGATCTCCGCTCTGCCATATTTTTTAACAAGGCATTTCTTTGAGCAAGAACTTTGTTGTAGTTCAGTAAATTATCAAGGTAAACCCGATCAAACTGTGAAATTACACCGTCAATGTATTTACGTCTTATATCACTTCCCTCATTAATTAAATCGCGATCGTAAGGCGAAACCATAACTAAAGGATACAAACCAATATGATCAGCCAGTCGCTCGTATTCCTTTTTATCATGCTTGAATTGTTTTTTACTGCTCCTTTTTTGCAAACAACTCACCAAATTATCTTTATTCCCATTTTTCGAATAATGACCATGAATGGCAAAAAATGGGGCATCGTGCAATATATTTTGCGAATCCATCGAATTAAAGTAACTCTTACAAAAAGATAAATAGTAAATTCCGTCGAGTACATTTGTTTTTCCGGCTCCATTATTCCCAACAAAACAATTGATCTTTTCAGAAAAATTTAATTCAGCCTGCGCACAGTTCTTAAAATTTGTAAATATGAGTTTCTTTAAATACATGCTTACAATGCTTTAATTTTATCAGCAACCTTACTCATCAACCACTGAGGAGTTGAAGTTGCTCCACTTACTCCAACAGATTTCGCTTTATTAAACCAATCAGTATTTAACGCTGTTTCATCAGCTACAAAATACGACTGTGAATTATTATTCTTACAAATCCCAAATAAAAATTTTGCATTGGAACTGTTTTTACCTCCAACAAAAATAATTACATCATGCCTTTTTGAAAACAAAACTAGTTCTTCTTCGCGATTTGATACTTGTTTACAAATTGTATTTTCTGCTTTAAAATCAAAATCTGTTTCACTCAATTTTTCCTGAATCAAGTTCTTAATTTCTTCAAATTCCTTACCACTTTTCGTAGTTTGAGAAAAGAAGCTAATGGGTCGTGAAAAATCAATTTTGTGAAGCTCGTTTTTGTTTTCAACAATAATTACTTCGGTATTTGCTTGCGTTTTTAAACTGACAACTTCAGGATGATCTTCTTTTCCAAAAATCACAATTTGACCATTTTTATTTTGGATTTCGTTAGACGCAGTTTGTATTTTTTTTTGTAATCGCCGAACAACCTGACAAGTACCGTCAATTAATTCAATGTTGTTTTCCTTAGCAATTTGGTAAGTTGACAGCGGTTCGCCATGAGCTCTGAGCATCACCCTCACATTTTTCAGTGCCTTAAATTCCTCATAATTTATAAACTTAATTCCCTTTGCTTTCAATCTGGCCACTTCGGCTTGATTATGAACAATCTCACCCAGACAATATAATTGGGCATTCAAATCTAATTCGGTTTCGGCCAAACGAATTGCTTTCACTACTCCACCACAAAACCCAGAGTTGGGATCAACAACTACCTGCATAATAATTAATTTGATGTAAAAATATAAAATTCGCTCAAGCTATCCGTTTTAATTTTCAGAAGAAATATGCATTTACCGATTAAAGAATTCGGAAATATTTGTCGTAATGGTAAAATAATTTGGAGAACCAACCAGATGGTAAGCAGATCGTGAATAACTCATTCTGAAGCGCGAAATTTTAAATTCAAATCCCCATGAAAAACCAATGGTTGAAAGCTTGGTCTCAATTCCCAATTCCTTTCTCCTTCTATAATTATATCCCAATCTTAAAATAAAATTATCAGAAAGCAACAACTCCCCTCCAACAACAATATGGCGAAATAACTGATCGCTGAATTTTAGTGAGCTTCCATCCTCGTTTATTAAATCATTTATCTCATAAGAATTATTATCGGCATAGGGATTTTTAAAACTCAAATCCCATTTGTTCAAGTGATTCACTAAAATTGAATATCTAAAAGGCATGTGTTGTAGTCGTTTTGAAAGTCCGAATTCGACCTCAAAAGGAAATCCTTCGTAGTTACCACTGTGATAGGCTTTTATTTGCCATCCAATATTTTTAACGATTAATGATGAAGCAAAACCATTTTCCGCATCAAAGTACGAGGTTGCAAGATCAACAGCAATTCCGTAAGATGTATAACTTTCAAAAGCCGAGTAAACATATTTTAGGTTTGAGCCAAGAGACCATCTAGGGTTTAATATTTTTCCCCAACCAATTTGAATCGCTAGTTCAGATGCACCAAAGCGACCACTTACCAATCCGGTATTATCGGCGTAATCAAACTTTCCGTAATTCACAAATTGCATTGAAGCAACAAAACTTCCGTACTTTTCAAATGTTTGAGAATAGGCGGCAAAACCATAATTTATATCAGCATAATAATCAACAATGCTTAATGATAAATGTTGATTTATCATTGGATTGATTAAAGATGGATTTGTGATGGCCAGCGTGATATCATTATCATTAACTGAAAGGAAATCGCCTCCTAAAGCAGCAACACGAGCAGATGTAGTTAAATTCAAAAAATCATAAGTATTATTTCCGGCTATTTGAGCGTAAAGCCCGCCAGACATTATTCTAACGTAAATCAGAGCGATAATTAAACAGCGACGAACTATATTAGAATAAAAAACATTCATAAGAAACTTTAACGCAAATCTATTGAATTTAATATTTAATTATTACCAATATAGGTAATTAAGTTTTGTTAATATTTAATGACCGAAAAATAATTTATAAATCTTGCTCTCCATTTTGGCATTGTGTAAATATTATTAACTTTACTAAAAGTAAAAAGCTGCTAATTTCTATAGAATGAATAACATTCAAATTCTGGTTATTGAAACTGTTTCGGGGTTAAATAATCAACTCAAAGAAAAACTCCCATCAAACAACCTAAGCTTTCATTATATCACAAATATTGATACCATTGATTTAAATTGTCTTCAATATAAACCTAAGATGCTTATTTGGCTAATAAAAAATCCTGATAAGTATATTTTTGATAAGGCAGAAGCTATAAAACAAAAGTTTTGGTGTAAAAGTTTGTTCATTTTTTTTGATCCTAACGACATTGTTCAACTTCCTCAAAAATTGAATGGGACGGATCTCATTTTATCATGGCCCATTGCTCCTGAAATAGTGTTAGCTAATGTGACCTTATTACTCAATGCATCATACAAACAACCGGAATCGCAAAGCTTAAAAGAAGAGGAGCTTCAGAAATTAATAGAACTTGCAGAGAGTGCAAATCAAGCAAAAAGCGAATTTTTGGCGAGCATGAGTCATGAAATTCGCACCCCAATGAATACGGTGATCGGGATGCTAAGTTTAGTTACAGAAACAAAGTTAACCGACGAACAAAGAGAATATCTGGAATTGGTTCAAACAGCATCCAATCACCTATTATCAGTAATTAACGATATTTTGGATTTATCAAAAATTGAAGCAGGTAAAGTTCAGTTTATTGATAAAGAATTTGATTTAAAAGGTAATACCAAAGAGGTCATTGATTCGTTCAAAGCTAATGCTGATGCCAAAGGGATAAGTTTAAATTTAAATTTTGGGAAGCAAATTCCGCTAAAAGTTTTAGGTGATGCAAGTCATTTCAAACAAATTCTATATAATTTGATTGGGAATGCTTTAAAGTTCACTCATAAAGGAAGTTGCACGATTGATGTAATTCCGGAACATGATATTCCTGTTGATAAAAAGGGCAAATTTAAGATTCTGTTTTCTATAAAAGATACAGGGATTGGTATCCCTCAGGATAAAATAACAAATATTTTTGATTCATTTTCTCAAGCACATTCAACAACAAAAAGAAAGTATGAAGGAACTGGATTAGGATTAGCCATTACTCAGAAATTAGTCCAAAAAATGGGTGGCGAAATATGGGTAGAAAGCATAGAGGATGTGGGCAGTACATTTAAATTTACTGTTCAATTCAAAGAAGCTTCTGAGGGTATGAATGGAGATATTGAACAAGGAAAGCTTCATTTAAATTTCCCTGTTTCTGGTAGCAAATCCTTGCATATTCTTATCGCTGAGGACAATGAGCTTAATCAAAAATTGATAACAAGATTGGTGCGAAGCAGAGGACATTCGAGCATGATAACAGAAAATGGGGTTGAGGCCATACAAGCACTTAAAAAGTTTGATTTCGATGTCATCCTAATGGACATCCAAATGCCCGAATTGGATGGTATCCAAGCCACTGAGTATATCAGGGCTGACAAATCAGGTCTCTTCAATCCTAAAATACCAATCATTGCTGTTACAGCTTACGCCTTTAATGAAGATAGGGAGCGGTGCTTTAAAGCCGGCATGAATGGCTTTTTACCAAAACCGATCGATAATGAGAAACTCTACGGAATCCTTGATGAAATCATGAAAAAGAAAAAGGATATTTCCTAAATTTTCCTCAGGCTGCCAGAACCATTGACTCTTGAATTGATACTTGGGTTGCCTCCGTAATGAACACTTCCTGATCCGCCAATATTTACATCTAACTCTTCATTAACATAAATATAAGCGCTTCCTGATCCACCAATTTTAACTTTTGCTTTATCTGCTTTTAAATGGCTTGCACGGATATCTCCAGAACCATGAATTGTAGAATAAAACTTATCGGTTTTACCAGATAAATAAATACTCCCCGATCCATTAACATCAGCCTCGATACTGCTTGATTGAATTTCCATATCAATTGATCCTGAGCCTGAAATTCCTAGATAAAGATCAGCTGTTGTAAAAACATCTTCACTTTCAACATCACCCGAACCATCAATCTGAACCTCAGAAAGTGTTGGCATAGAAATATAAACTTCAACATTTCGGGTATTTATCACACACATTTCATCATACTCAATAACCAAAGTATTTCCTCTAAGTCTTGTTCGAAGAATATCTAAAATATTTTGTTGACCTTTTACCTCAACCTTAAATTCATCGGCTTTGGTGATATAAACATTAACAGATGCCTCCACTTCAATGGCATCAAAATTGGCGACATTTCTTGTTTCACTCACGACTGGCCCCTCGCCCTCAATACAATCACACGAAGTGAACAGAATTAAACCTAAGATCAGAATTAATACTTTTTTGCTTTGATACATAACACTCGGATTAAATGAATACTATTTCGTTTGTTTACGAATTAGGTTCAAGGCGCTACCCGACTTAAACCACTCTATTTGACTCCGATTATAGGTATGGGTTACATTAAATTTATCCTCCGAACCATCTGCATGATGTAATGTTACTACCAGCATTTGATCTGGTGCAAAATCTGTAAGACCCGAAATGTCGAAAACATCATCTTCTTGTATCTTATCATAATCATTTTTATTCTCAAAATTAATGGCAAGCATTCCTTGCTTTTTCAAGTTGGTTTCATGAATTCGAGCAAACGATTTAACCAGAACCACTTTTACGCCAAGATTTCTTGGCTCCATGGCAGCATGTTCGCGCGACGAACCCTCCCCATAATTTTCATCTCCAACAATAATTGAAGAATAGTTTGCTGCTTTATATGCTCTTGCACTTTCAGGAACGGGTAAATATTCTCCCTTAAGGTCATTCTTTACAGCATTTGTTTTCCCATTAAAAGCATTAACTGCACCGATCAGTAAATTATTTGAAATATTATCAAGATGCCCACGATATTTCAACCAAGGGCCAGCCATTGAAATATGGTCGGTTGTGCATTTTCCCTGAGCTTTGATGAGTAATTTCAAGCCGATATAATCTCTTCCGTCCCAAGGCTCAAATGGAGTTAATAATTGTAATCTGTCAGATTTTGGATTAACCTTAATCTGAATACCTCCACCGTCTTCCGCCGGAGCTTGATAACCACTATCCTCAACTGCATAACCCTTTTCTGGCATTTCCATACCTCTGGGTTCATCCAGCATTACCATTTCGCCCTTTTCATTCTTTAATTTATCAGTCAAAGGATTAAAAGCTAAATCACCGGCAATGGCAAAAGCAGTAGTAATTTCAGGCGAAGCTACAAATCCATGGGTGTTTGGATTTCCATCATTTCGTTTGGCAAAATTACGATTGAACGAAGTCATGATTGAATTCTTTTCCTGCTTTTCAGCACCATGTCTGGCCCATTGACCAATACAAGGACCGCAAGCATTTGCGAGCACAATACCACCAATTGATTTGAAAACATCTAAAAACCCATCACGCTCAACGGTAAACCTTACCAATTCTGAACCAGGTGTAACTGTGTATTCCGACTTTACTTTCAAGTTTTTATCAAGTGCTTGTTTGGCAACAGAAGCAGCTCTGCTAATATCTTCGTATGAAGAATTTGTACATGAACCAATCAAACCAACTTCAAGTTTCTGAGGCCAATTGTTATCTTTCACAGCTTGAGCAAATTTTGAAATTGGGGTTGCCAGATCCGGAGTAAAAGGCCCGTTAATGTAAGGTTCTAAAGTATCAAGATTTATCTCTATAACCTGATCAAAATATTTTTCCGGTTGCTCATAAACTTCCTGATCTCCTTTTAGGTGATCTGCAATTTTATCGGCTAATCCGGCAATATCTGCACGATCAGTTCCGATCAAATATTCTCTCATCTTAGCGTCGTAAGCAAAAATGGAAGTAGTTGCTCCAATTTCAGCTCCCATATTACAAATGGTACCTTTTCCGGTACATGATATGGTTTCTGCACCCGGGCCAAAATATTCAACAATGGCACCAGTTCCTCCTTTCACGGTTAAAATTCCCGCTACTTTAAGTATCACATCTTTAGCTGAAGTCCAACCATTTAATCTTCCGGTGAGTTTCACGCCAATCAATTTAGGAAACTTAAGTTCCCAAGGCATACCTGCCATCACATCAACAGCATCTGCTCCACCAACTCCAATGGCAACCATTCCAAGTCCACCTGCATTAACTGTATGCGAGTCCGTTCCAATCATCATTCCTCCGGGAAAAGCGTAGTTTTCAATCACCACCTGATGGATGATCCCAGCACCCGGTTTCCAAAATCCAATTCCATACTTATCAGAAACTGAACTTAAAAAATTATAAACTTCGTTATTGGTTGTGTTAGCAGTTGCTAAATCTTCCTTGGCACCTAATTTTGCCTGAATGAGGTGATCGCAGTGAACAGTCGAAGGAACTGCCACTTTTGGCCTTCCGGCCTGCATAAATTGTAATAAGGCCATTTGAGCAGTTGCATCCTGCATAGCAACACGATCCGGACGAAAATCAACATAGGATTCTCCCCGATTATACTTTTGATTGGCCTTCCCTTCATCGAGGTGAGCATATAGAATTTTTTCTGTTAAGCTGAGCGGATGTCCAACTATTTTCCGGGCATGATCAACTTTTTCAACAAAGTTTGAATATGCCGTTTTTATCATTTCAAGATCGAAGGCCATGGTATTAAATTTTGTAAGTTTTTATAAAATAACAGATTAGCTGCTTTGGAAAAAGCACCATACAAAGATAAGAAAATTGAAACGTATTTTTATATAGATAAATCTATATATTTG
The DNA here is from genome assembly GCA_963674935.2 of Bacteroidales bacterium. GTDB lineage: Bacteria > Bacteroidota > Bacteroidia > Bacteroidales. The sequence continues at coordinate 332,513 of CAXXWZ010000007.1, read as the reverse complement.
GTTTTATTCCATTAAACCCCGACCAGATTTTCTAATCTCCCGACTATCACTCAAATCGGCGATCAGCTTATCCAGAATCCCGTTTACAAATACATTGCTTTTAGGCGTACTATAATATTTTGAAAGTTCAATGTATTCGTTCAATGTCACCTTAACAGGCACCGATTTAAACTCAGTTAATTCAGTTAAAGCCATCTTTAAAATAATTACATCCATGACAGCAATTCGATCATAATCCCAATTAACAGTTTTCTCTGCAATAAGGCTTTCAAGTTTTTCGGAATTTATAATTGTTTTGCGGTAAAGTGCTTTAACAAAATCAACATCTTCGTTATCGGCATCTTCGGCAGTTTTATAAATTACAGGCAGTACATGATATTCATCACCATCCTCAGTAAATGTATTAATCATTTTTATAACCAGGGCAGTAACAGCATGATAATCATCCGACCAATAAATACTTAAATCTTCGTAAAAGTTTTTGAGTGAGTCAGATTTTGCAATCACTTTTTTTAATAATAAAATGATGAACTCCTTGTCTTCTTCAAAAGATGATTGGCCTGGTGTAGCCTTAAATTTTTCGTAATGACTGCTCTCAATGATACTTTTATAGAGCTTACGAATCATTTCATTTTGCTCAGCCCACGAGATCTTGTATTGGTCAACCCTTTTCTGGAAAATACGATTATTGCTAAGTTGTTCAATAAATTTATTATCAATAAATCTGGTACTGGGGTTTAAATCTTCCGCGGTGGGGAAATGCTTTTGTTTAGCTCCTTCCAACCTTTCTTTCGAAAAATCAACAATCTCAATCAATATTGATAATTGCCAAAAGCATAATTCGTAAACTTTATCAATACTTTTAAATAATTGCTTTTCTCCAAAATCCATCCGGTCTGAATCGGATTGAAAGAATGCGTATAGTGCCTGTAGCACTTTGATTCTTAACTGCCTTCTACTGAGCATACAAATAAGTAAATGAACTATAAATAAATTAAATAAGTGGCGGCAAAGTTACAATTTTTCTTTCAATGACACACGACTTAATGGCTTAGAAAAAAATGCATTTGCATTAAGAAATAGGCAATAATTGAATTTTGAACAACTTAGGATATTTACTTTCTTTTCTAAATAATATTTTTATATTTGCTTATACATAGCCATCAATTAAAATATTTAACCAAAAATGGAAGAGTCAGTCAATAATGAACGAAGAGAGGAAATATTTTCTAAAGCTGTAAGAGCGGGGAAAAGGACCTATTTTTTTGATGTAAAAGCCACGCGTGCAAACGAGTACTATATTACCGTAACTGAGAGCAAACGGCGCTTTAATAATGAGCAAGGAAAATTCTTTTATGAAAAACACAAAATCTTTCTCTATAAAGAAGACTTTGAGAAGTTTGCCGATGGTTTGACAGAAGTAATCAGTTTCATTACAAGCGGACAACAAGCAGCTGAGGAAGTGACTGAAGAACCTGTTACACTCGAACAACCAAAAACGATTGAGTTTGAGGATCTCACTTCAGAAGCTGAAACCGAAGAAGTTGAAAATAATAAAGAAGCCTAAACCCACTTGTGACATTTGTTTATAAAACCCTAACGTATTCGTTATTAAGGATTACTAACAATTTCTGGTAATCAGTTAATAACTTAAGTTGATTACAGCCTTGTAGTGCAAGCAAAAATTATATTTTTGTAAGTTCAGGAATTTTTCATTAATGCATTTATGCAATCATATCTATGGGTAAAGTAATAGCAATAGCAAATCAAAAAGGCGGAGTTGGCAAAACCACAACTGCCATTAATTTAGGTGCAAGTTTTGCCGTACTTGAATTTAAAACCCTCATCATCGATTCCGATCCGCAAGCGAATGCAACATCAGGTGTTGGTTTCGATCCGAAAAATATTAAAACCAGCATTTATGAGTGTATCATGGATGATATTGAACCAAAAAATATCATTCTATCAACTCAAACACCATTCCTTGATATTCTTCCTGCTCATATCGATTTAGTAGGTGCTGAAATAGAAATGATCAACCTTCCGAATCGAGAGAAAATGATGAAAAAGGTTACAGATCAAATCAAAGATGATTATGATTTTGTAATTATTGATTGTTCTCCTTCGCTTGGATTACTAACCGTTAACGCACTTACTGCTGCTGACTCGGTAATTGTACCTGTCCAATGCGAGTATTTTGCACTTGAAGGGTTAGGTAAATTGCTAAATACATTAAAAATCGTACAATCACGTTTGAATAATGATTTGGATATAGAAGGGATTTTACTTACCATGTTTGACAAAAGGCTCAGATTATCAAAACAAGTGGTTGAAGAGGTAAAAACTCATTTCCAACAAATGGTTTTCGATACCCTAATCAATAGAAACACACGCCTAAGTGAAGCTCCAAGTTTTGGTGAAACTATTATCATGCATGATGCTGACAGTACAGGTGCGATTAACTATCTAAATCTTGCCCGTGAGATTCTTCAAAATAACGATATGACTAAAGTAGACGAGGCTGATAAACAAATAGACCTAGAAAATGAAACCTAAGAAAAAAGCACTGGGGAGAGGATTGGACGCAATACTTCAGAGCCCTAACACCGATATTACTTCTAATGATATTTCCGGCAATTATGTAGTTGGAGCTGTTGCATTAATGGACATGAATATTATTGAGACTAATCCATTTCAACCTCGAATTGAATTTGATGACCTTGCCTTAGATGAGCTTTCAAAATCGATTAAAGAACAAGGAATTATTCAACCATTAACAGTTCGTAAACTTGGTTACGACAAATATCAGTTGATCTCAGGTGAAAGAAGATACCGTGCAGCAAAACGTGCAGGATTAACACAGATTCCTGCATACATTCGCGTGGCTAACGACGAGCAAATGCTTGAACTTGCATTGGTTGAGAATATTCACAGAGAAGATTTAAACGCCATAGAAATTGCCATTAGTTATAATCGATTGATTGAAGAGTGTCAGTTAACTCAAGATCAATTGAGCGATAAGATTGGTAAAAACAGAACAACCATTTCTAATTATATTCGGCTTTTAAAACTACCCGCAGAATTGCAAATTGCTTTAAAAGATGATCAGATTAGTATGGGGCATGCTCGCGCATTAATTAATACGCCCGACGATGAAACCAAACTCCGAATTTTGAAAAAAATTATTGAAGAAAATTTATCCGTACGACAAGTGGAAGAAATGGTTAGAAAATCATCCAGACCAAGAATTCAAGAAAAATCTAATGCTCAACTTCCTGAAGATTTCTTGCGAAACAAAGAACGACTCATAAAATACTTTAACACGAAAGTTGACATCAGAAGAAATAATAAAGGATTAGGAAACATCGTTATTTCATTTGAAACTGATGAAGAATTTCTCAGAATATTAAATCTAATTAAATCTTAATTCTAGTCTGGAAACGGTTTGATTTAAAATGCAATTGTGGATGTTTCATGCTCGTGTAAAAAAAACCAGGATAATATTTCTATTCATTATTTTACTATTTTCATCCTTAACTCAAGGTCAAACTCAAGTACCTGTTGATATTCAGAATAAAGAGAAAGAACCTCATTCGCCACATAAAGCCTCGATTTACTCGTTTATTTTGCCGGGCTTGGGTCAGGCTTACAACAAAAAATATTGGAAAATTCCTATTGTTTACGCGGGTTTTGGGTTCTTAACCTACATGATTATAAGCAATAACAAAGAATATAAATTGTATAAGGCAGCTTATGATTTTACTCCTGTTGATGAAAATGATATTCCACCAAATATTTATTACGAACAATATAGTTCAACTCAGCTCAAAGAAGGCAAGGATTACTACCGACGAAATTTAGAATTGAGTTATATACTCACAGGATTTTGGTACCTGATTAATGTTATTGATGCAAGCGTTGATGCCCATTTATTCGATTTTAAGGTAAGTCAGGATCTTACACTAAAAGTTGAACCGCAGTTTTATCATCAACCCATAAACAACAAAACAATTCCCGGGATTCGTGTTCAGATTGGAATTCCCGGCGTATTCGGATTTAAGTAATTTTAAGATTTCACAAAACATTCTTAACATCTTTTAACTTCATGTACTTAAATCTTTTGTAATTTCGCCCTAAAATCAAAGACAAAAATATATGCTTTTACTTCTCCTATTAATCCCACTTTCATTCACAATTCCCGCAATTTTTGCGTATCAATTATTTGAGAAAGCTGGCAAGCCTGGTTGGATGACTTTTGTGCCATTTTATAACCTTTATATCTGGCTTCAAATCATTAAAAAGCCATTGTGGTGGTATGCATTTCTATTGTTTCCATTCATTAATGTATTTGTATTTATGTTAATGATTGTTGAATTACTGAAATGTTTTGGGAAATTTAGTTTACTCGATCAGGGTTTGGGAGCTGTTTTGCCCTTTTTCTATTTACCTTATTTAGGTATTAAATCAGAAATCGTTTACACCCATCCCGATGATCAGCCGGAAAGGAAAAAATCTTTTATTCGCGAATGGACAGATGCCATTATTTTTGCCGTTATCGCCGCATCTATTATTCGAATTTTCATTTTTGAAGCCTACTCTATCCCAACTTCCTCGATGGAGAAAACCTTATTGGTTGGTGATTTCCTTTTTGTGAGCAAAATTGCATATGGTCCTAGAGCACCTATGACACCTATTGCTTTTCCATTCGTTCATCACACACTCCCATTAACAAAATCGGCTAAATCCTATATCGAAAGTATTAAATTACCATATTTCCGTTTTCCCGGAATTGGCGAAGTAAAAAGACACGATGCCGTTGTATTTAATTTCCCTGATGGTGATACACTCTCAGTTAAATGGCAGAGTAATATTAGTTATTACCAGATGATTCGCGAATATGGTAGAGACAGAGTAATGAACGACAAAGTAAACTTTGGAGAAATTACTAGCCGACCATTGGATAAACGTGAAAATTTCATTAAACGATGTATGGGCATGCCTGGTGATGATCTTCAAATTATTGATCGGCAAGTTTATATTAATGGAGAAATGAAAGAAAGTCCTGGCATCAGGCAATTTAAATATCGCGTAGTAACTGATGGCACTCGGTTTAATCCAAGGGTACTTGAAAGGTTAGATATTACTGAAGATATTGGAAGTGGAAATATCGGAGAATATTACATGACATTAACTGAAGAATCTGCTGAAAAAATTAAGGCATTTGCAAATGTAATTTCAGTTGAACCAATGACTGAGCCAGCTGGACTAAATGACCCAAACATATTTCCTCATGATACAATTCACAAATGGAATTTAGATAATTTTGGGCCTTTACATATTCCAAAAAAAGGTGAAACTGTTGAACTTAACACTAAAAATATTTCAATCTACAAAAGGATAATTCATTCATTTGAAAAAAATGATCTGGAAATTAAAAATGATAGAATTTTTATCAATGGTGAGGAACAAAATTCCTACACTTTCAAAATGGATTATTTCTGGATGATGGGTGATAATCGTCATAATTCAGCCGACTCACGAGTATGGGGATTTGTTCCTGAAAATCACATCGTAGGAAAAGCATCGCTGGTTTGGTTCTCTCTCGATCCAAACAAACCACTTTTTGGTGGCAAAATCAGATGGAATAAAATAATGAGAGGCGTAAAGTAAAAATTATTTATAATCAATAAAAAAACATACATGAAAGCAATTATAAAAACACCAAAAGGTGAAATGGAAATTTCTTTTTTCGAAAAAGATGCACCAAATACCGTAGCAAATTTTGTAAAATTAGCAGAAAAAGGGTTCTATAATGGCCTTACTTTTCACAGAGTGATTCCTGATTTTGTAATCCAGGGAGGATGCCCAGATGGAACCGGTGCTGGTGGACCTGGTTACAATATCGATTGTGAACTCGATGGCGAAAATCAATACCACGACAAAGGTGTTTTATCAATGGCACACGCCGGAAGAAACACTGGTGGATCACAATTTTTCATCTGCCACAGCAGACAAAACACAGCACACCTCGATAGAAACCATACCGTTTTCGGAAAAGTAGTTAAAGGTCTTGACGTGATTGATCAAATTAGACAAGGCGATCAAATGTTGGAAGTGACTATTGAGAAGTAGTCGCCTTGCTTCTTTTTAAACCCAGTAAAAAATGAAAACATTGTCGAAATCAACAATTGTTTTATTCATTGTTTTATTATGCTCCGTTGGTCTCAATGCTCAAAAAGCATTTGAAGGCCAAATCAAGTATGCGATTACCTACGAAGGAATAGGCTTAAACGAATCGATGAAATCAATATTACCCATTGAAATGACATTTACTCTTAGTGAGAATAAATCGAGGAGTGAACTTAAAACCGGTATGGGCGATCAAATCAATATTTTTGATGGGAACACAAAAACATCCATTAATTTAATGGATGTGATGGGTAAAAAAGTTGCGATAAAAAAGGCTTCTGAAGAGTTAAATCTTGACCGAAAGAAATACAGTGATCTGAAAGTGATACTCAACGATGAAACAAAAGAGATAGTTGGGTACAATTGCAAAAAAGCAACCATAGAAGTAAACTCAGCCGACTTTAACGGCGAAAGTTCTTTTATTGTTTATTATACAGAAGATTTAGGCAATACAGCGATTAACTACGGTGATCCATTATTCAATCAAATTAATGGTGTTATGCTCGAATATGAGATTAAAGCACGTGGATTAATGATGAGGTTTTCTGCTACTGAGATCAAATCAGAAACTGTTTCGGATGATGCTTTTTTGATTCCGACAGACTATATTGAAATGTCTCGCGATGAACTGAAAAGATTGTTTAGTAATAATTGATATTTCATTATTTGACACTTCTTTTTCAAACTTTAGTTTGGTAATAAAATTCATTCAGTTTTTATTACCTTTGTTTCTTTTGATATGAGATTTAAAATACCAAATGCCTAGAAGAGTCAACCAATTGAAAAGTAATTCTTTTCGGGAGAAGAAAGTTAATGTTCCGAAAAAAACGAAAAAACGATCCACTCGTTCTTTTCGCCCATTTGCTTTTCTGAAAAGTGACAAATTTCACAAAGTTTTTGGATTTCTTCTGATCTTGATTTCAATTTATCTTTTCATCGCATTTATTTCCTTCTTTTACACCGGATGGTTAGATTACGATAAAGTTGCTTCCGCGTCTTTTTTTAAATTAAACCAAAACCCCGACATACAAAACTGGACAGGATTTATGGGTGCTTTCTTATCGAAGTTATTCATTAACGATTCTCTTGGGTTTTCATCATTTCTGTTGGTTTTTAATTTTTTTATTTACGGATTTTATCTCTTATTTAGGGTTAAAATTCTCCCGCTCGCCAAATTATTTAGGCATTCGTTATTACTGTTACCTTGGATTTCAGTAACATTGGGCATTCTTTTTATGAATACTGATTACTCGGTATTAGGTGGTATTTTTGGCTATCAGGCCAACATAATTCTGATCGAACTCATTGGAACCCCGGGAGTAATAATTGGCTTAATATTTATTTTATTCAGTTATCTCGTCTTTTCTTTTAATATTCATCTCGGCTTATTCAAAAAAAGTGAAATAGGAGATCAGGGTGAAAATGAAAGTGATGACTTTGGTTCTAATTCTCATTCTTCTGACAAATACAATACTGTTGAATTTTCGGTGAGTGAAGATGATGATTTTAAACCTAAAAAAACGGTGGGTGAAATTTCAGATGAAGAATCAGAAGATGAACCTGAAGACGAATTTCCAGATCCGGATCTTGATCTTCCCGAAACCGAAAAAAAATTAAGTTCGGAGGGAGACATTGAATTGACCATTGAAGAAACACTTGAAGAAAAGCATGATTACAGAAACGGGCAAGTGGAGCATCACGGTATTGATTCGGAATATGATCCTACCTTAGATTTACCAAATTATACTTTTCCTAAACTTGATTTGTTGGAGAACTATAACGACGATCAGATTTCGGTAAATAAAGCTGAACTCGAAGAAAACAAGAATCGCATCGTTGAAACACTCAATCATTACGCCATAAAGATTGATAAAATTAAAGCAACCATTGGCCCTGCAGTTACCCTTTACGAAATCATTCCGGCTCCGGGTGTGCGTATTTCAAAAATTAAAAATTTAGAGGATGACATTGCATTGAGTTTAGCTGCAATGGGAATCCGAATCATTGCTCCTATTCCGGGCAAAGGAACCATCGGGATTGAGGTCCCCAACAAGAAACCTGAAATTGTTTCGATGAAATCCTTGATGGCATCCGAACGATTCAGAACTACAAAAATGGAACTTCCACTTGCACTGGGTAAAACCATTTCGAATGAAAGTTTTATTGTTGACCTCACGAAGATGCCACACATTTTAATGGCCGGCGCCACAGGGCAAGGTAAGTCAGTTGGATTGAATACCATTCTTGCATCCTTACTCTACAAAAAACATCCTTCTCAAATTAAATTTATTTTAGTTGATCCTAAAAAAGTTGAACTTTCGCTTTTCTCAAAAATTGAACGACATTTTTTAGCCAAATTACCAGATTCAGAAGAAGCAATAATAACGGATACAAGGCTTGTGGTTCGCACGCTCAATTCTCTCACAATTGAGATGGACAACCGTTATGAATTGCTAAAAGATGCTCAGGTAAGGAATATTAAAGAATACAATGCCAAGTTCATTTCGCGAAAATTAAATCCGATACATGGTCACAGATACTTACCCTATTTAATTTTGGTGGTTGACGAATTTGCAGATTTAATTATGACTGCCGGTAAAGAAATTGAAAATCCATTAACCAGATTGGCACAACTATCACGTGCCATCGGAATTCACCTTATTATTGCCACACAAAGGCCATCAGTTAATATTATTACCGGTACTATTAAAGCTAATTTTCCTGCTCGAATTGCATTCCGTGTAATTTCTAAAATCGACTCAAGAACTATTCTTGACACCGGCGGTGCAGATCAATTGATTGGTCGTGGAGATATGTTGCTTTCTACGGGAAGCGATTTAACCCGGTTACAATGCGCTTTTTTGGACACGGCTGAAGTTGAAAAAATAACCGATTATATTGGCTCTCAGCGTGCTTATCCTGAACCTTACTTGTTGCCTGAATTTGCTGATGAACAAGATATTAATGGTGGCACTGATATTGATTTAAACGACAGGGATGAATTATTTGAAGATGCGGCACGTATTATTGTTCAAACTCAACAAGGCTCAACTTCTTTACTTCAACGCAAACTTAAACTTGGATATAACAGGGCAGGTCGGATTATTGACCAATTAGAATCGGCAGGCATTGTTGGCCCATTTGAAGGAAGTAAAGCCCGCGAGGTGAGAGTAGCCAATGAATTCGCTTTGGAACAATTTTTGAAAGATTTAATGAATGACAACACAAATGCAACTTAAAACCCCAATGAAAAAAACCATAAGTCTACTCATATTGCTAACATTAGCATTTGGAATATTTGCTCAGAAAGATAAAAAAGCAACTGAAATTCTTGACCGGGTAATTGACAAAACCGGATCTCAGAAAACCTTGGAAATTGAATTCATTTATTCGATGCATAATTTGGAAGCAGACATCCATGATGATAAAGAAGGTATTTTACTGGTTATGGGTGATAAATACAAGTTAACTTTTGTTCAACAAATAATGATTTCTGATGGAAAAACATTATGGACATTGCTACCTGATGATAAAGAAGTGATGATTAATGATGTTGAAGAAAATTCTGAAGCCATTACACCTTCAAATTTACTAAACTCTTATGGAGACAACTACAAATCAAAATACATGAGAGAGGATATCATTAACGGCAAAACTGTTGAACTGATTGAACTTACTCCACTGGAGGGGAAAACTTACACAAAAATTGAATTAGCCATCGAAAAAGGAATGGATCAAATCTACAGTTTCTCAATGTTCGACAAAAACGGAAGCACCTATTCTTATACCATCAAAAAATATACAGCCAACAAAAAAGTTAGCGAATTTGAATTCATTTTTAATGAGGCCGATTATCCTGACTACGAAATTGTTGACATGAGATAATTTAAACCCTTCAAATTTTTACTATGAATACCTCTGTTGATATTAGCTATTATCCGCTCAAAGAAGAATTTATTCCAAGCATCTTAGATTTTATTGATCGCTTAAACAAGCATGATTCAATTCAGTGCAAAACAAATGGAATGAGCACACAGGTTTTTGGTGAGTATTTTGACGTGATGAATGCGCTAACCCAGGAAATTCACAAATCGTTTGAAATTCCTCACTCTGTTTTTGTATTAAAAATTATTAATGCAAATTTGAGTACGAATTAATGGAATCTGCAAGTCTTTTCGACATTTTATATCAAAACATTCTCGACACAACGGTGCTTGAGATCATTGCCGTTTTTTTTGGATTACTAAGTGTTTGGTACGCAAAAAAAGTTGATATTAAAGTTTACCCAACCGGAATTATCAGCGTTGTTATTTACGTTTACATTTGTGTTGGTGTTAAACTGTATGCCGATATGGGTATCAATTTTGTTTATTTTGTAATGAGCGTTTATGGTTGGTATGCGTGGACCAAAAAAGACAAATCAGAAAAAATCCTGCCCATCAGTTTTTGTACGAAGAAGGAACACTTTGTTAACTTAGGGATGTTTATTTTCTTTTTGGTTTCACTGATTTATGTTCTTACAAATTATACCGATAGTAATGTTCCTTATTTGGATTCACTCACCACATCAATCTTTATTGTTGGAATGTGGTTAATGGCCAGAAAGAAAGTTGAGAACTGGATATTTTGGATTGTGGGAGATGCGATCTCAATACCGCTTTATTTTTATAAAGGACTTGTACTTACCTCATTTCAATTTACCGTATTTCTGATCATTGCTGTACTTGGTTATATCGAATGGAAAAGAAAAGTTACGGAGGAGCAGAAAATTGCTTAAGCGAATAGCTATTACCGGACCGGAATCGACAGGTAAATCAAGCTTATGCAAGCAATTGGCATCTCATTTTAATGATGAATGGGTGCCGGAAGTTGCCAGAGAATATATCGAAAAGCTCAATCGACCTTATGATGCTTCTGATATTCTTTCAATAGCAAAAAATCAAATTACACGAGAAGAGGAAATGGCTAAAAAAGCCAATCATTTTTTATTTTGCGATACGGAATTGATTGTTACTAAAATCTGGAGCGAGCATAAATACAAAAAATGCGACCCTTGGATTTTAAATCAAATTTCGGTGCACGATTATTCGCTTTACCTTTTATGTGATATTGATCTCCCCTGGGAACAAGATCCGCAAAGGGAACATCCACATTTAAGAAAATATTTTTTCGATCTTTATTTAAAAGAATTGAAAGATAGAAAATTGAATTTTCAAATTCTGAGTGGCACAGGAGATGATCGATTGAAAGTGGCCATTGAATTAATTGAAAAGTATTCCTAAATTTATCTTTCTTTAATAAGTTAAAAAAGATTTAAAACCGCTGTTTGAAGGGAGATTATGATGTTAAACAAAACCTCTAAAACCCACATTTTATATTTACCCAAATGGTATCCGAATAAGTTTGATCCCATGCCCGGGCTTTTTATTAAGAGGCATGCCGAAACAGTTTTAGAACTTTGTAACGTAAGTGTACTCTACGTTCATCCGGAAGATCAACGCTCAGATCGAAAAAGTGACATTTTAAAAACCGAGGAAGATGGCATTCAAACCTGGCGAATTTATTTTAGAAAATCAAAATCCAGATTAAAAATCATCGCACGATTAATCAATTTGCTAAAATTTTTCTTTTATCATTTTAAGGGCATAATCCTCATTAGCAAAAAGCATCGAAAACCTGATCTTATTCATGTAAATGTGCTAACCAGACTGGGTTTTATCGCTTGGATTTATAAGGCATTTACATCAACTCCTTACATAATAACCGAGCATTGGACGCGATATTTACCTGAAGTTAATTCCTTCGGAGGAAAATTGAGATTAATGCTTTCTAAACTTGTTGTAAAAAATGCCAGTGCAGTTTTGCCCGTTACCGAGAACCTACAAAAAGCCATGCAATCTTACGGTTTGGAGAACAAAAATTACCAGGTAATACCCAACGTGGTGGATGTAGATTTATTTACTCCTTCTGAAAAGAAACCTGAAAATTCTAAAATTAAAATTGTGCATCTTTCTTGTTTTACTGATGCCCAGAAAAATATCACTGGAATTTTAAGCGTTATAAGAAAACTCACGAGCTTCAGGCAGGATTTTGAATTACATTTTATTGGAGATGGAGATGATTTTGATCAAATGAAACAAATTTCAAATAATTACAATTTAACAAATAAGCAAGTTTTTTTTAACGGCCTTTTAGAAGGAAAAGAATTGGTTGAAGCTATCAGCACAGCGGATCTCATGATTTTATTCAGTCGGTACGAAAACTTACCCGTTGTTATTTTAGAGAGTTTTGCCTGTGGTGTTCCTGTGGTTTCTAGTCAGGTTGGCGGAATTCATGAGCATTTGAACCAAAAAAGAGGAGCTTTGGTTGAAGCCGGAAATGAAGATCAATTTTTAAAAACCCTCAACCATACCTTGGATCAATTGTCTCGATTCAACAAGAAAGAGATTCGGCAATACGCTGTCGATCATTTCAGCCGGGAGGTAATTGGCAAACAACTTTTTGAAATTTATTCATCCATCATAAAGCATTAAATTGGTTCGAAAAATAATAAATACAATTGGTACACGCGCCTTCTCAGCAGTTCTAAATCTGTTGATCGCCATCCTTATTTCACAATATTTGGGAACCATAGGTAAAGGTCAACAGGGTTTAATTATTGCCACCATCACTTATATCCTGGTTTTTTCAAATTTAATTGGAGGAAGCACTCTGGTGTATTTAGCACCACGTTATGGAATTAGTGCTTTATTGCTTCCTTCCTATTCTTGGACAATTTTGATGAGTGTTGCCTTTTATTTCATTCTTCAACTTACCCAGCTTATTGATGAATCCTTTATTCTGGATATTTGTTTACTCTCCATTTTAAGTTCTTTTATTTCAATTCACTCCAATCTTTTAATTGGGTTAGAGAAAGTTAAAACTGCAAACCTATTGGGATTTTTACAACCGTTTATAATTCTTATGGTGCTATTAGTCTTTTTTATTGGAGGCACAAAAATTAGCATCAACAGTTATTTTATTGCCCTCTTCTTATCCTTTGGGTTTGTATTTATTTTAAGTATCATCTCTCTTAAAAAGTATTCAAAAACAATAATCCGAAATACGCATCCTTTTCGTGAACTAATTAAAGAAATGTTTAGATTAGGTGTTCTTAATCAATTGGCTCATATTTTCCAACTACTTAGTTTCAGAATGAGTTATTATTGGTTAGGTCAAGTTTACACCGAAGCAGAAGTTGGAATTTTCTCCAACGGAACCTCACTTATTGAATCGGTTTGGCTAATCAGCAGAAGCATCAGTTTGGTGCAGTATTCCAGAATTGTAAATATGAACAATAATCAGGAAGCACAAAAACTTACCCTCGACTTAAGCAAGTTAAGTTTTATGATAAGTTTTCTGATTTTGCTCCCCATGATTTTTTTACCATCTTCCTTTTATGAACTCATTTTCGGAAAAGGTTTTGGAGAAGTTCGAAGTGTGATCCAATCCTTAGCTCCGGGAGTTTTATTTCTAAATTTGAACATCATTATCAGTCATTACTTTTCAGGAACAGGAAAATACCATCTTAATTCAATTGCATCTTTTTCTGGATTAATTATTGCCATTCCCTTGTTTAGTTGGATGATTCCTGCCTACGGATTATGGGGTTCAGGATTGGCAAGTAGTATTTCCTATATCATCACATCAATGGTTATTCTCTCTTATTTTAGAAAGGAATCTGGAATTTACTTGAGAGATTTTCTAATAAAAAAGCAAGATTTAAGTCAAGCCAAACAGCTACTTAAATCATCCTTTTTAAGCAAAAACTAAAAATATGATCACTATTAAACAATTAACAAATACCACAGTTAAGGAAATTCATCAGGCATTTGCTAAGGCTTTTGCAGATTACGAAGAACCTTTTGATTTGACTATTGAGCAATTAAAATACATGATTGAAAGGCGGGGGTTTAAGGCTGAACTTTCTTTCGGTGCATTTGCAGGTGATGAACTGATTGGCTTCACACTAAATGGAATTGGGATATTAAATAATGAGCTTACTGCTTACGACACAGGTACCGGCATTACAAAAGCATACCGAAAGCAAGGAATTGCCACTCGTCTTTTTGAGGAATCATTACCTGTATTAAAACAAAACCATGTAACCCAATACTTGCTTGAAGTAATTAAAACCAATATCAAAGCATTTGAATTATACAAAAAAGCAGATTTTGAAGTACTTCGTGAATTTGATTACTGGATTTCTCCCATCGATTTATTAACCATCAAAACTGATGAATCAAATTCGAATTTCACCCTGAGAGAAATAACAAATCCTGATTGGGATCAATTTGCCGCTTTCCAGGATTTCCATCCTTCCTGGCAAAACTCAAAAGAAGCGATTATCCGAAAAATGAACTCCTTTAAATTTGCAAGTATTTTTGATGGAGAAACTTTGATAGCCTACGGAATTATCGAAAAACACACGGGCGATATTCCACAATTTGGTGTTAGTAATAACTACAGAAGAAAAGGATTAGGAACAGCGCTCTTTAGTTGGTTTGCTAAAACCAGCGAAAGCGGAAATTTAAAAATAATTAATACCGATTTTAAAGATAATGGAATTAAAAAATTCATTGAAAGTATGAGTTTTAAACCAGGATTTGGGCAGTACGAGATGTTGTTGAAAATATAAAATGGCACACACTTTCGTGCATGCCATTCCTATTTTATTTCAGAATAACTTATGCTTTAGCTACGGCCACAATTGGCTCAACTCCTTTTCTAAAATCATTCACACGACCTGTGATTCTTCTTTCAGCAGGGAAAGTCATATCGTGATATATGTTTACGTAATAAGCCAGACTTTCTTTTAAATCCTTACGGTCAACCAAATGTTGGATTTTACCGGTTTCATATAAATTGTCGGTACAAACAATTTCCCTGTCAACTTCAAAACCGGCACCTGTCACAACCCTTGGTCCGGCAAACTCAACCAACGAACCTTTTTCACCAAACATCACATCACCCTGAGTGGCATAACTGGCATAGGCTCCACCTGTGGTTGGCCCTGTAATTACCGACAAGAAAAGAACTCCTGCTCTTTTTAAATCAAGAATGGCCATATTCATTTTTGCCATTTGTGCCAATGACATAGGACCTTCGTTCATTCGTGCACCACCTGAAGCACAGATCGACACCACAGGATATTTATGCTTAACGGCAAAATCAACTGTTCGTTTGAATTTTTCTCCAAAAGCTGCACCAAATGAACCTCCAAAGAATTTCAAATCTGAAATAAGCACCACAATAGATTTACCGTTTAATTTTGCAGTTCCAGCAACCAATCCTTCGTTCGAAAATGTTTTTTCAGTGATTTTATCAAGTGATTTTTGATAAGAACCAAAATAATAATGATCCTTACTAATAAGCTTATGTATGGTTAAATCTTTTTCAATCTCTTCAAAAGTATTGGCATCACAGATTTTATCAATATGTTCTTCAACCGATAAATACTCACCTTTTCCACATTTTGGGCAAGCATAATAATTATCAACATATTGCTGGTAAGGAACAAAACCACATCCCCCTTTTACCTTAAAAAGATTCTTCTCTACATCCCATTCTCTCTTACACTCAATCAATTCCGTATCTTCAAAACCCTTATCTTCCATATGGGCTTTCATTAATAAATGGGTATAAAATTCTTCGCGCTCAATATCAACCGTATTTATTTTTTCATGAATGCTTTTCATGATTTTACGTTTGGTCAGTTTATCGGTTGTATCCTCAAACATTCCATAATTCAATACTTTTTGTCTTCTCTCTTTTACGAGTTTATCAATCAATTTAGCTTTGAGTTTTTTCTCTCCGCCTTTTGGCTCCTCAACCCAATCTTTAAGGGTATTTTTTAACGATGTTTTTATGGTATCAATCGTAAATTCATAATTTTCGTGGGCGCCATTTATGGGTTCTGGCAAGATGCCGTCAATCATCCCAATCTCCTTAATATGCTCTGCACCGGGTCTTAACATCTCGAGTGCATCAGGAACTGTTTCATCAATACTTTCACCAGCCACCAATCTTCGATGAAAAATAATACGACTGCAACTTTCCGGAGCAATAACTGAGTAAAGAGCATTTTCCAACATATAACTTCTGTCAGCCACCTGCAATGCAAGCGCACCTCCACTACCACCTTCTCCAATCACATAAGAAATTACGGCGGTTTTAACACCACCATATCGACTGATACAATCTGAAATAAGAAAAGATTGACCGCCAATTTCTGATTCCATGGAAGTATCACCACCAAAAGTATCGATGAATGAGATCACAGGAATCTTGTTCTTTTCCGCTAAATCAAGTACATCCAATGTGTAACCAAAACCTTTGGCAGTAAGCATGCCCGTTGCTTTACTTTCTTTCCCTTGTCTCCGTTTTTCCTGACCCAGAATATAACATTGAATTCCATCAACACTACCTTTTGCAGCGATAAGAGATGGATCGGGTGAATCAAAATATTCAAGATTATCAAATACGCCATCAATCACGTCAGAGCTTCTTATTCTTGATGAATTTCGGGTAATATCATATCTTTCTTTATAGCTTCGCTTGAGTGGAAAACCATCCTTTTTCATAGTTTCAGCAATTAGTTAGTTTAATGGATTTGTGCATTTCGTGCAATTTCCCCAAGCAGATATAACTATTTTTCTTCATATATATTATATCATGGAATGGAAAAATTCGAGGCAAGTTAAAAAAATATCAGAGATTAAGCACCAAAATCAGAATTTCAAATTGCTTATGGATAATAAGATTAATCTTTTATAAAAAATACGCTGATTAACTCTCCTTATAAAAACACTCATTTTTAGATTGGTATATCCAATCAATCAGATCTGACACATTAAATATCATTCTTATTTTGATCCGAATTAAATTATTTTACATGCTATTTACAAACATTTCTAAACAAGGGACTCAAACCGAAAGTCATATTTTCAATCGTAAGTTTGTTACCTTTGCAAAAAAACTCTATACCTTTTCAAATGAAGAAAAACAATCAGTTTAAAGGTGTTATGTGGGCGTTGATAGGTGCCTTGGCTATGTCGAATGTTTATATTTTCAGCAAAGCCGCTTTAACTGAAATTCATTTATTTCAATTTGGGTTTTACTGGTTCGGGCTTGGATTAATTTGGAATTTACTTTATTCCATAAAAGCAAAAAAATTCCAACACATTAAAAGTTTTACTCGATCATCTTTTATTGCGATTGGAATCATTGGTATTCTTGAAGTTGTTTCCACCTCCTTATTTTTTGTTGCCATCCAATCTGCGGATAACCCTGCCGTGATTTCTTTCTTAGCCGACACCAATCCTTTATTTGTAGCCATTTTAGGGATAGTTCTTTTGAAAGAAAGGTTTAATTTGGTGGAATCTTTTGGGATGATTTTAATTGTATTGGGGGCGCTTATCATTAGTTATAAAGGTGATACCGGACTCGACAATCTTTTAATTCCGGGATCACAATACATCCTGCTTTCTGTCTCGCTCTATGCCATCGCAACCATCTATGCAAAAACAAAAATAAAACTGATCCCTCCTGCTATTTTAAGCATCAACAGGGTTTTGCTTTTATTCATTTTTTCAATGATCCTACTTCTTTCTTCCGGCTATTCGTTAACCATTTCCTGGTTTGTATTTTTTAATTTATTGATAGGTTCTTTATTAGGGCCGTTCTTAACTGGTTTGGCTAATTACACATCTTTGCAATATATTGAGGCCTCAAAATCATCCATCATTAGAAGTAGTAGAAGCTTGTTTGTTGTAATCGGTGCTTATGTTTATTTTGGAACCTTACCTCACACATACCAACTTCTTGGTGGCTTATTCACCTTAACCGGCGTTATTGTAATTTCATTAGGCAAATCTTTTCCAAAATCATTAAAGAAAAAATTCAAGCTATCTTCCTGATTACATAGATACTGCAAGATATCAACAGTTTTCGTTTGAAAAATAAAAAAAAATCATCTCAAAGTGATTTGTCTATTTTTTAATTTTGCCTCAAATTAGGAATAATGTCTGATAATTATACTGAAGATAGCATAAGATCACTCGATTGGAAGGAGCATATCCGGCTTAGACCAGGGATGTATATTGGGAAGCTAGGTGATGGCGCTTCTCAAGATGATGGAATATACGTACTTATTAAAGAAGTAATTGATAATGCCGTTGATGAATTTGTTATGGGAAATGGCAAAACCATTGATGTTGATATTTCCGATAAAGCCGTTACGATTCGTGATTATGGAAGAGGGATGCCCCTTGGTAAAGTGATTGATTGTGTTTCTAAAATCAATACCGGAGCAAAATACGATTCTAAGGTTTTTAAAAAAGCTGTTGGTTTGAATGGTGTTGGATCAAAGGCGGTTAATGCCATGTCATCATTCTTTAAGGTACAGGCAGTAAGAGAAGGACAAACCAAAATTGTTGAGTACAGAAGAGGAGAACTTATTGTAAATGATGATATTCAACCATCAGACGACAAAGATGGCACACTAGTATCGTTTATTCCGGATGATCAGATTTTTGGTAATTTTCATTATATCTTGGATTATGTTGAAAAATTACTTTGGAATTATGCTTTTCTGAATTATGGCTTAACCATTAATTTTAATGGTGAAAAATTATTTGCTAAAAATGGAATTGTTGATCTGCTTGAACGAAATATTAATGGAAACGGCCCTGTTTTATACCCCATCATCCACATACAAGAAGATGATTTAGACTTTGCTTTCACGCATAGTTCAAAACAATACGGTGAAGAATATTACTCTTTTGTAAATGGGCAACACACCACTCAGGGAGGAACGCATCAGGCTACCTTTAGAGAAGCAATCGTAAAAACCATTCGCGAATTCTATAATAAAGATTTTGATACTTCTGATATTCACACTTCAATATTGGCCGTTGTTAGCATCAAAGTGCAAGAACCGGTATTCGAATCTCAAACAAAAACAAAATTAGGATCCCAACATATTGAGCCTGAAGGACAGACAATTAGAAATTATGTGGGGGACATTGTTAAGCGAAACCTTGACAATTATCTCCATAAAAATCCGGAGGTGGCAGAAGCATTACTGCTTAAAATAATGCAAAACCAGAAGGAACGAAAAGAGATTGCAGGGATTAAAAAACTGGCTAAAGAAAGCGTAAAAAAAGTTAGCCTTCACAATAAAAAATTAAGAGATTGCCGCGTCCACTACAATTCAAATCATGAAAGGCGATTAGATACAATTCTTTTTATTACTGAGGGAGATTCGGCGAGTGGATCAATCACAAAATCGAGAGATGTTAATACACAAGCTGTTTTTAGTTTAAAAGGCAAGCCGCTTAACTGTTATGGGTTGAGCAAAAAAATTGTATACGAAAATGATGAATTCAACCTACTTCAATCTGCTTTAAACATTGAGGATGGTTTAGATAATCTCAGATACAATCAGGTGGTGATTGCTACAGATGCCGATGTAGATGGAATGCACATCCGCTTATTATTGCTCACGTTTTTTCTTCAATTTTATCCTGACCTCATTAAATCGGGTCATGTTTACATTTTACAAACTCCTTTATTCAGGGTAAGAAATAAAAAAACAACCAAGTATTGTTATACTGAAGAAGAAAGAATCAAAGCAATTGCTAGTTTAGGCGCAAATCCTGAAATTACCAGATTTAAGGGATTGGGAGAAATCTCTCCTGAAGAGTTTAAACATTTCATTGGTTCTGCCATGCGTCTTGATCCGGTCATTCTCACCAGAGATGCAAGTATTTCTGAAATCCTGTCATTCTACATGGGTAAAAATACACCAACCCGACAAAATTTTATCATTGATAATCTCAGAATTGAAGAAGATTTTGTTGAAGAGGAAAAAGTAGCATAATTCTTTAGATTGACTTTTCCAGTTTCTTAAAAGCTTTTCCAAGATTATTCACAAGATCGCCTGCAATCATGGATGTTTGTCCGATTTTCTTTGCAGCCCTATCTCCGGCATAGCCATGAACACAAACTCCAATAATGGCAGCATGCACGCTTGAATATCCCTGAGCTAAAAGACCTAAAATGATACCTGTAAGCACATCACCACTACCGGCTGTTGCCATCCCGGGATTACCCGAATTATTAAAAAAACAATCCCCAAGAGGTGTCGCAATTTGTGTATAAGCTCCTTTCAATACAACCACCAAACCATACTTAATGGCGAATGCCTTAACCATTGATGCTCGTTCAAAATCATTCGCAGACTTTCCGGCTAATCGCTCGAATTCTTTTTGGTGAGGTGTGATGATACATCCCTTTGGGAGAAAAGCAAGCCAGGTTTTATTTTCAGCTAAAATATTTAGCGCATCTGCATCAAAAACAATTGGTACTTTCGAATTCTGGATTAACACTTTTAATGAATTTTGTGTTTGTTCCTCTGTTCCAATTCCAGGGCCAACACCAATTGCCGAATAGGCTGATAAATTGGGGACATTGCTAAAATAATTTTCGAAACGACCCAAACTCAACATAGTTTCAGGGACAGCGATTTGTAATATTTTGTTTCCGATTT
Source organism: Bacteroidales bacterium (assembly GCA_963674935.2). Classification (GTDB taxonomy): domain Bacteria; phylum Bacteroidota; class Bacteroidia; order Bacteroidales. Next base: position 311,734 of record CAXXWZ010000007.1, on the reverse strand, counting down.
GAGGGATATGTGTGGTAAGCAGACCCACTCCTGATCTCAGGCAAGCTTTTGATGCAAGCACAGCTGCTCCAACTTTTCCTAGGCTCCCGGCAACCAATAAAGCATGACCATAATTCCCTTTATGCGAAAACTTAGCCCGCTTTTTAAAAACATCCCTGCAATCATTTTTATTAATGACAAAATTGGTGGCTTTTTCCTTATTGATAAATTCAGAACTTAAACCAATTGAGATTACTTCCCATTTGCCAACAAACTGGTCATTTTCTGCATATAAAAAAGCAAGTTTAGGAAATTGGATTGTTAATGTATAATCTGCCTTAATTATTGAAACTTTTTCGTTAACCGAAGATTTATCAGCAAAAAGCCCGGATGGCATGTCAATAGCGATGGTAATGCAATCCAATTCGTTAATTTTATCAATCACATCTCCAACCAATCCTTTTGCAGCTTTTGATAAACCCGATCCAAAAATGGCATCAATAATAAAACTTCCCTTTGAGACTATTGGGAAATCTTTCATTGATTTTAGTTCAATAACTTCAGATTGAGCTTGTTTCAATAGTCGCTCATAATTTGTTTTAAAATCTACCGAATATTTATCAGTAAATCTCAAAACTATTGCTTTAACAACATAGCCTTTATCAGCCATTAGCCGTGCTATAGCTAGTCCATCACCTCCATTATTTCCAGGCCCACAAAAAATATAAATTTCATCTTGTCGTGCCAGATTATTTTCCAACCATTTAACACATTGAATCGAGGCTCTTTCCATGAGTTTAATCGAAGCAATTGGTTCATTTTTGATGGTATAAGCATCTGCTTCCCTTATTTGTTCAACTGAAAATATTTTTTTCATGGCTGATGGTTTTACACAAATTTACTTAATTTTCTTCTTCTTAACATGAAATGCAAATTCCTCCAGTTCATCCCCATTCAAAATTTGAATATAATTGTTGCGCCAACTCATCTTTCAACTATTTTTGCAAAAAAAAGAAAATGCCAAGAAGAGAGAGAAAAACATTCCCTATTATCGAAAAAGTTGAAATTATTGATGCAGGTTCAGAGGGTAAAGCCATAGCACGTGCAGATAATCAGGTAATATTCATCCCATTTGTAGTACCCGGCGATGTGATCGATGTCAAAATTACAAAGTCAAAGAAATCATACAAGGAAGGGAAAGCAGTTAAGTTTCATCAATATTCTAAACTGCGCATTGATCCTAAATGTTCACATTTTGGTGTTTGTGGTGGATGCAAATGGCAGAATCTTTCTTATGATCAGCAATTAATTTTCAAACAAAAACAAGTGAAGGATAGCTTGGAAAGAATTGGGAAGATTGAACTTCCTAAGATATTACCAATACTTCCTGCCGAAGATATTTTTTATTACAGAAATAAACTTGAATACTCTTTCTCCGACCGACGTTGGTTAACTGAATTTGCTAAAGAGGATGATCATTCGGAAATTAACTTCAATGGTGTTGGATTTCATATTCCGGGAATATTCGACAAAATAGTTGATATCGAACATTGCTATTTACAAGCCGAACCATCAAATAAAATCAGATTAGCGGTTAAGGATTTCGCCATAAAAAACAATTTCAGCTTTTATAATGTTAGACGCTGGAAAGGATTTATGCGTAATTTGATTATTCGCACAAGTAATACTGGCGATTTAATGGTGATTATGGTTGTGGGTGAAAGAAATGAAGAAAGTATTAAGAATTTGATGACTTTTATCAAAGACAAATTCCCTGAAATTTCTTCCCTTTTTTACGTGGTAAATGAAAAACAAAACGATGACATTTCTGACCAGACTTTTGTTCATTTCAGTGGCAAGCAATTCAATACCGAAAAAATGACACCTGCTCATTCGCCAAATAAACAATTAGAATTTAAAATTGGCCCTATTTCATTTTTTCAAACCAACTCAAAACAAGCCAATCATTTGTATGATTTAGCAGCTAAATTTGCAGAATTTAAAGGCCATGAAACCGTTTACGATCTTTATACCGGAACCGGAACCATCGCCAATTTTGTGGCATCTGAAGTTAAAAAGGTTGTTGGACTTGAATATGTACCATCAGCCATTGTGGATGCTAAAGAGAATGCACAAATCAATAAAATCAAGAATACTTTCTTCCATGCAGGAATTATTGAAAAAATATTGACACAAGATTTTATTAATAAAAATGGCAAACCCGATATTGTTATTACCGATCCACCACGAGCTGGAATGCATCAGAAAGTAATTGATCAATTGAATGCCATACTTCCGGAAAAAATTGTTTATATCAGTTGTAATCCTGCAACTCAGGCACGCGATCTTGCGCTTTTAGATGAAAATTATAAGGTGATAAAAATTCAACCGGTTGACATGTTTCCACATACACACCATGTTGAAAATATAGCTTTACTTGAAAAGCGGGTGATACTTAATTGAGGTTGCTAAAGTTTCTATGTCGCAATTTTCACCATTAATGATGATTTGCGCTTGGTTATAAAACTTGCCTCTTTCAATTAATTGTTTGCTAATAAAATCATTGAGTTCATCATCATTTAAATTTTTAAGGAGTGGCCTGATGCGTTTTGCATTACTCAATCGATTAAAAAGAGCTGCAACGCTCATTTGAAGATATACCGTAATTCCCGACGATTTCATCCAGTCTAAGTTTTCATTAAAACATGGAGCACCACCACCGGTGGATATCACTACATTCTTTTTTTCTTCGGTTTCCTTAATAAGATTTGATTCAATTTCTCGAAAAGCCTGCTCATCATACTTTTCAAAAAAATCAGCTACTTGGATATGATATCTTTCTTCAAATACCTCATCCATATCTAAAAATTCAAACTGAAGTAAGCGAGCAAGTTTTTTTCCAACAGTAGTTTTCCCACTGCCCATATAGCCTAACAAATAAATTCTCATCGATGCGTAATAAGCAACGAAGGTATAAAAAAAGGAAATTTAACAATACTAAAACAGAAGGAAATATTACTTATGAAATTGGATTATTTTTTGTTCCTTATGACGCAGGCAAACCTCATGATAATCTAGCATTTCAACTATTTCATCCATCTCCATTTGATCTAGTATTTTCATACGATCTCCAACTGGATAGGTTCTGATATTAAAAAAAGGGCAATTTGCATCTTCATCACCCACGGGGCATTTTAAAGCCAGTCCTTTCAACCAGCTTAGTTTTTTGGTTAAAATCGTAGTTTCCATGTTTTGTAGTATAATGGGATGGTCAAAATACGAATTATCCAAATACGAGCTTAACCCATTAATCCTACTTTATTAACTTACTAAAGTTCATAATTATTCTTAATTACAATATTTATACATTTGAATAATTAATCATCTATAAATTAAGTTATGGTTGGAATTCTTATATGCATAGTCATTTCCATTGGATTTGTCATTTTCTTAAATTTCCTAAAATCAAAAAATATTAGCATCAGATTATTGTCTTGGATTAATTGGAGGTACAAACAAAACTTTTCCTTCAAAACTAAACAAGCTCTTAATTTGGGTGCAACGCTTTCTTGCCCTGGTTTTGATATTATGGGCACTGATAGCTTTTAATCCGTCTGTTTTTAGTTATGAGATTTTTGGAGCTTTTTTCCAGCTTTATGGAACCACGCTGCAGTTCTCTATATTGATAGTTATTCTAATTCTATCTTTGTTTTTCAGAAGGCCTTGGTGTAATTATTTATGCCCGGTACGACCGGTTTTAGATTACATAAAAATGATTAGAAATAGAATAATTAAATTGGTAAAGCCAAGCTAATTTATTTCCTAGCTACAACAGCTTGAACAGCTTTTAAAATATTTTCAGCATCCAAACCATATTCGGTGAGTAGTTCACCAGGTGTGCCACTTTGACCAAATTGATCATTTACAGCAACCATTTCCATAGGAGTAGGAAGTTTACGAGCAAGCAGTTGAGCAATTCTATCACCTAATCCACCATGGCGCATATGTTCTTCGGCAGAAACCACACATCCAGTTTTCTTTACAGATTTCAGAATTGCTTCTTCATCTAATGGTTTGATGGTATGAATATCTATGATTTCGGCATCAATGCCTAGGGCTGCAAGTTTATGTCCTGCTTCGATGGCTTGCCATACCAAATGACCGGTTGCAAAAATACTTACATCTGTTCCTTCGTTAATCATCAGTGCTTTCCCAATTTCAAATTTTTGATCAGCAGGGGTAAAGTTAGGAACACTAGGTCGACCAAAACGCAAGTAAACCGGTCCTTCATAATCAGCAATCGCGATAGTTGCCGCTTTAGTTTGGTTATAATCGCAAGGATTAATTACAGTTAAATTTGGCAACATTTTCATCAAACCAATATCTTCTAGAATTTGATGCGTTGCACCATCTTCGCCTAAAGTAACTCCCGCATGAGATGCACAAATTTTTACATTTTTATTTGAATATGCAACAGCCTGTCGGATTTGGTCATAAACCCTACCTGTCGAGAAATTGGCAAAAGTACCTGTAAAAGGAATTTTTCCACCAATGGCCAAACCGGCAGCAATTCCAATCATGTTTGCTTCAGCTATTCCAACTTGATAAAATCTTTCCGGAAAATCCTTCACAAAGGCATCCATCTTTAAAGAACCAATTAAATCGGCACACAAGGCAACTACATTTTCATTACTTTGACCTAATTCATGAAGTCCTGCTCCGAATCCTGAACGCGTATCTTTATTTTCTAAAACTTTAATGTTTTTCATTTTAAACTTTTTAGCAGCTGTGAATTTTAATAATCGCCAATGGTTTCAGTTAATTGATCAAGAGCCTTAGCTAATTGCTCATCATTTGGTGCATTTCCGTGCCATTTATGAGTACCCATCATATAATCTACACCCATCCCCATTTCTGTTTTCATCAGGATAACAACTGGTTTTTTATGACCGGCTTTTTTCTGAGCTTCGTTCATGGCTTGTAAAATCACTTCCATATCATGACCATCCATTTCCAACACATCCCAACCAAAAGCCAACCATTTAGCTTTAAGATCACCCAACGATAAAACTTCATCTGTTGGCCCGTCTATTTGCTTACCATTCACGTCAACCACAGCAATCAGATTATCAACTTTTTTAGCGGCCGCGTACATGGCTGCTTCCCAAACCTGGCCTTCTTCCAATTCTCCGTCACCCATTAAAACATAAACCAGATTCGAATCTTGATTCAATTTTTTCGATTCAGCAATTCCAATTGAAACAGATAATCCCTGACCTAAAGATCCTGAGGCAACCCTGATACCAGGCGTATTTTCGGCAACTGATGGATGACCTTGAAGACGGGAATGCAATTTTCGGAATGAACCTAATTCGTTTACCTCAAAATATCCGCTTCGTGCAAGCACACTATAAAAAAGTGGAGAAATATGTCCGTTAGATAAAATAAAGACATCTTCATTTTGTCCATCCATTTTAAAGTTTTTTGGATCGTGATCCATCACTTCAAAATATAAAGCGGTAAGAAAATCAGCACAACCAAGAGAACCACCCGGATGACCTGATTTCACACCATGAACCATTCGAACAATGTCTCTTCTAACTTGAGTTGCAATCTGTTGTAATTCTACAATTTCTGACATAAGTAATTTTTTGGCAAAAGTAAGTTTTTAATTTTACAGAGACTCAATTGTTGATAAAATAGAATAAATATTAATAGCCCAAACTGCTAATTTATTAAAAAAATATTGTGGATGAAACAAGCGCTAGATTACAAAATTATTCCTATTTTTAAGCTTTCTAAATAAAAGGTGATTCATGAGGAAGATTTGTTATTCTGTATTCTTAATTTTAGTTGTTATATTTCTTTCTCCATCAAAGGTTTTAGCTCAAACCGACAGTTTAAATCTGAATGAAAAACAATGGGTTGATTCTGTTTATCAATCATTAAATTTGGAACAAAAAATTGCCCAACTTTTTATTGTAAGAGCAAATCAAGCTGATAAAGATTATGATTCGAATATCGAAAAATACATTCGCGACTTTAATATCGGAGGGGTAACTTTTTTCCGTAACAAAGCAATGAACCAAATTGAAAAAACCAAGGAATGGCAAGCCATTGCTAAAACTCCATTGTTTATTTCTATGGATGCAGAATGGGGTGTTGCCATGCGAATGAATGAAGTCATAAAATTTCCTTACCAAATGACCTTAGGTGCTATTCAGAATGATAGTTTGATTTATGAGATGGGGGCAGAAGTTGCCAGGCAGTGCCGGCAATTGGGAATTCAAATGAATTTTGCCCCAGTGGTTGATATCAATATTAATCCGGCAAATCCTGTAATCAATAGCCGTTCCTTTGGAGAAGATAAATTTAATGTGAGTAAAAAAGGCCTGATGTATATGCGAGGATTACAGGATGGTGGAATCATTGCAACCGCTAAACATTTTCCTGGTCATGGCGATACGGATACCGACTCTCATCAAAGTCTACCCATCATTAATCATTCTAAAGCGCGGCTGGATAGCGTCGAATTATTTCCGTTCAAAGAATTAATTAAAAATGATTTAGGAGGAATAATGATTGCTCATCTCTACATGCCAGCTTATGAAAGTGAAGAAAATATTGCTTCAACCCTATCAAAAAACATCGTCACAAATTTACTTAAAGAAGAACTTGGATTCAATGGTTTAGTAGTGACTGATGCATTGGACATGAGTGGCGTAACCAAATATTTTAAGCCGGGCATCATCGAACAGAAAGCTTTGGAAGCAGGTAATGATATTCTATTACTCCCTCAGGATGTGCCTAAAGCTATGCGGAAAATAAAGAAGGCAGTTGAAAAAGGTGAGATTTCAGAATCACGAATCGAAGAAAGCTGTAAGAAAATATTGACTTATAAATTTAAAGCCGGTTTGAATAATCTGAAAAAAGTTAATCCTGTTGGTTTGATTGATGATTTGAATAATGATGCAGCAAAATATCTCAATCAAAAACTTTACGAAAATGCCATAACACTTGTAAAAAACACAGATTCACTTTTACCACTGAACCGTTTAGATACCCTGCGAATTGCAAGTATTGGAATTGGCTATAATGAAACAACAAAACTCCAAGAAAGACTTAGTGATTATGCTCCGGTTAAGCATTTTTATTTAAAAAAAGAATCAACACTTGAAGAACAACTAGCGGTACTTTCTGAACTTGAACAGTTTAATTTGGTTATTGTAGCCGTTCAAAACACAAGTATTTTCCCTTCCAATAAATTTGGGATTAGCCATTCAACATTAAGTTTTATTGAAAAACTTCAAGCAGATAAAAACATCATCCTTGATTTATTTGCCAACCCCTATTCACTTGCAATGTTTAAGGAATCTGAGCGAATTAAATCAATCGTTATGTCTTATGAAGATCGGCCGATGGCTTACGATTTATCAGCTCAATTAATTTTTGGGGGTATTGCTGCCAAAGGGAAATTACCAATTAGTGCGAATTCAAATTTTCCGATTAATACCGGAATTGAGACTGAAGCTATTCGCTTGAAATTCGGAAGCCCAAAAGATATAGATGTAGTTGAAACTTATCTTGAAAAAGTGGATTCAATTGCTGAATCAGGCGTTACGAAAAAAGCTTACCCCGGCTGCCAAATAATTGCAATTAAAGATGGAGTGGTATTTTACAACAAAGCTTTTGGGAATCATACTTACCAGTCAGAAAACCCTGTGAAAAAGGACGATCTATATGATATCGCTTCCATTACCAAAATTGCTGCTACCACTATCTCTTTAATGAAACTTTATGAAGAGGGTCGGTTTGACATTGACTGGAAACTTTCCGATTATTTACCTTATATGAAAAAAGGAAATAAAGGTGACGTGATTATCCGTGACATTCTAACGCATCAGGCAAGATTACAAGCATGGATTCCTTATTATCAGTTTACATTAGAGGAAACTGAACTAAATAATAAAATTTATCAATCAACGATTTCAGAAGAATTCTCAACTAGAGTTGGCGAAAATCTTTATATCCGCGATGATTATAAATACCAAATAATTGACAGTATTTTAAATTCTCCTCTTCGAGAAAAAAATGATTATAAATACAGTGATTTGGGATTTTATTTATTAGCTGCTGCCGTTGAAAATATAAATAATAAACCCATAAATGAGTACGTAAATGAAAATTTTTACGTACCACTAGGATTGGCTAATACTTCATATTTACCAAGGCGGAAATATCAATTGAATCGGATTATCCCAACTGAAAACGATAAAATCTTCAGGCACCAATTAGTTCATGGAGATGTCCATGATCCGGGTGCAGCAATGCTTGGAGGAGTTTCCGGCCATGCTGGTCTATTCTCAAATGCACAAGATTTAGCCGTGATTATGCAAATGTTGGTGCAAGGCGGAAGCTATGGTGGTCAAAAGTTTTTTGAACCTAAAACTGTTAAAGAATTTACAAAATGTCAATTCCCATTAAATGAAAACCGACGTGGAATTGGATTCGACAAACCCTTACTTGATTTTGAAGAAGGTGGAGCAGTATGTTTTAGTGCCTCAATGGATAGTTTTGGTCACTCCGGATTTACAGGAACGTATGCCTGGGCTGATCCTCAGAGTGGATTGGTTTATGTTTTTTTATCGAACCGAATTCATCCTGATGCTACTAATTCAAAAATCATGGATTTAAATATTCGTACTGAAATTCATGAAGCTTTCTATCAAGCAGTAAAGGCTGAAAAAACTAGAATTAACTAATGGGACATCATCATCACTCACATACACACGAAATAAAAGAAGGGAAGAACCTCTTTATCACGGTAATTTTAAATTTCCTCATATCTTTTGTTGAAATTATCGGAGGGATTTTTTCCAATAGTTTATCACTCATTACAGATGCAGTTCATAATTTCAGTGATGGCTTTGCCATGCTAATCGCATATGTTGCATTACGTGTTAGCAAAAAAGATCCAAATTTTAAAAATACTTTTGGGTACAAACGGATACAAATTTTAGCTGCATTGTTTAACTCAGCAACCTTAATTGGGATTTGCATTTTCCTTTTATTTGAAGCTTATCACAGATTTGTATCGCCCGAAGAAATCAAAAGCATGCCCATGCTGATAGTTGCGGCAATTGGATTGGTCGCAAACCTTCTTGGGGTACTTTTATTAAAAGGACATTCAAAAGACAACCTAAATATCAAAAGTGCCTATCTTCATTTAATAGGTGATACCTTTTCATCTGTTGCAGTAATCATTGGTGGTGTTTTAATTTATTTTTATAAGATTTATTGGGTTGATCCTTTAATTACGGTTTTGATTAGCTTGTATATCATTAAAGAAACCATTTCGATACTCTTAGAAACTTATCGGATTTTGATGCAAGCGGCTCCGAAAGGAATTGATGTGTTAAAAATAATAAAAGATATTCAGGAAATAAAAAAGGTAAAGGATGTTCATCATGTGCATGTATGGAGCCTTAGCGATCAGGAAACTCATTTTGAAGCACACATTAATTTGGACCAAGATTTAAAAACAAGTGAATGTGAACAAATTATTAAAGACATTGAACATCTACTTCACGAACATCATCATATAAATCACGTTACCTTGCAAATGGAATATGAATTTTGTGATGATAAAACGATCATTTCAAATACTCATTAACAAACTAAACCCAACAAAAAAAATAAAGATGCAAAATTATATTACTAAAAATTATAAACCATTTCTACTTTGGTTTTTCTCCATTGTTTTCATGCTAATATTTGTTGTTTACCAAAGATTAACCGGCCCAACACATCCAAAACGCGGAAATGTTGAAATTGCTGGTGAGACCGTAAAATACAAGCTGATTCGCTCATGGGGAAATGAAGGTGATGCTAAAATTGAAATTGAAGCAACAGACGTAAGTATTAATGGCACATTTAAATTCAGAAGATTCAAAAGTCATGATGAATGGAGTGAAGTCGCAATGCAAAGAATCGGAAGCTCGCTCATTGCTTACATCCCTCACCAACCGCCAGCTGGCAAGGTAATGTACAATATTAGTTTGGATAAAAATGGGTCAGAGGCTACACTTAGAGAGGAACCCATTATTTTGAGATTTACAGGTGTCGTTCCTAAATATATCTTGGTTCCGCATATTTTGCTGATGTTTTTGGCAATGGTATTTTCAATCAGAGCGGGTGTTGAAGCTTATTTCCGTCGCGAAAATATTTTTAAATACACACAGTACACTGTTATTTTATTTTTCCTTGGTGGATTAATTCTCGGACCAATAGTTCAAAAATATGCTTTTGGAGCTTTGTGGACGGGTTGGCCATTTGGTCATGATCTTACTGATAATAAAACCGTTGTTGCTTTTATTTTCTGGGCCATCGCTTTGTTTAAAACAATGAAGGATAAAAAACATCGTACCTGGGTATTAATTGCAACTGCAGCGCTCATTGCAGTTTATTTAGTCCCTCACAGTGTGCTGGGTTCTGAAATAGATTTTACACAAATCCAAAATCAATGATCAGTCTTCTAATTATTATTATCACTGCTTTAGTTTCGGTACTTGCTTTTAACGATCGTGATATTTTCGATAAATTGAAATTCAATGCTTTTGATATTAAGCATAACCGTCAGGCATATCGATTTTTTACCCACGCTTTTGTTCATGTTGATTGGATGCATCTGTTGGTAAACATGTATGTTTTATATACTTTCAGTGATGTAGTAATTACCTTTTTCCAGTATTATTTTGGTTATAAAGCCGGTTATTATTTTATTTTACTTTATATCGGAGGTATCATTTTTTCTTCCTTATTTGATTTCTTTAAATATAAGGACAATGTGAGTTATAATGCTGTTGGAGCCTCAGGTGCAGTTGCATCGGTGGTTTTTGCCAGCATCATTTTACACCCGGGTGCTTCCATTTATTTTTTCTTTATTCCTATTGGAATTCCTGCTGCACTTTTCGGCTTGGCTTATCTTGTCTACTCTGCCTATATGGCAAAAAAAGGGAATGACAATATTGGACATAATGCGCATTTCTGGGGGAGCATTTTTGGGATTATTTATACCATCATTTTAAATCCTGGATTTTTTACTCGGTTTATTAATGAACTTTTTCGATAGACCTGAAAAGACAGAAACGACTTTAACGAAGGATGGCGCCCCATTTTCATGGGGCGCCATCCTTTTTATTATTTCGAATTCTATGTGGCCTAATTATGCATGGGATCAACCGGAAATTTTGGCCAATGCAAATAATCACCGCCTAATTTCTTAAGTGATTTTTCCCATAAAACATTGGGGTTAGTTTCTAAAATATCATTAGAACTTGTTCGTGATACGACCCAGGCATTTCTTTTCAACTCTTCCTCAAGTTGTTTTGGCGACCAACCTGAATACCCAATATAAAATCTAATTTCAGAAGGACTTATCTTTTTCAATAACATCATTTCTTTAACTACCTCAAGCTTTCCGCCCCAATAAATTCCTTTTAATATCTCAAGACTTCCTTCAATTTGTTCGCCCTGTGTATGAATAAAAAAAATATTATCGCTTTCGACCGGACCACCTAAATAAATATGTGTATCAAATTCCGGGAAATCTGTTACAACTTCGCTTAATTTCATTTCAAGAGGTTTATTCAGGATTAGTCCGAATGAACCTTCATCATTGTGGTCTGCTAATAAAACAACGGACCGTTTAAAATAATAATCTCCTAAAAAAGGTTCTGAAATTAAAATCTTACCTTTCCCCGGTTCAATATTATTTGTCTTTATTGAAAGTATGTCTTCTAATTTTCGCATCGTTTATAGTTCCTTAAATTAATAGCAAATGATTACTTTTACAATTAATTTTCACGTAAATTTTATTCATCAAAAATAATACCAGCAATTTGTGAAGCAGGCAGATAATCAAGATAAATTCATTAATCTTCGAAAGCAATATTCCTGCTTTGTTTATGAAAACTACCACATCGACAAGCAACCGGAAGAATTAAAAATCACTTTTGAGTTTTCTATAAATGGGAAATTTATTTTTAAGCCTGAACTCATTTTCCCGATAAGGAACAATGAAATTCAGAAAAGATTATCCGAAATCGATATCAGAAGCCTGGTTTTCAATATTGGGATGATTGAATTAATTAGTTATTGGAAAGCAGCATGTTGCCCAATAATTGTTATCAAACCTCATTTGTTAAACACGGATCAAATTGTATGGTGGAAGAAATTATATTTTAATGGTCTGGGAGAATTTTTTTACTTAAACGGCATTAAAACTAACATTGAAACTTTTGTTGATATAAAAATTGATTCTGATTCCGAACTTACTGCTCAAAATTTCAACTTAGAAGATAAACTAATCGTTCCGATTGGTGGTGGAAAAGACTCTATCTTAAGTCTTGAAATATTAAAAGAGAGTAAATTTAAAATAATGCCCTTGGTTTTGAACATGAATGCAGCAAGGGAAAGAACAATTATTCAAGCCGGATTTGATCATTCTGATATTATTGAAATTTCCAGAATCATTGATCCGAATCTTCTGAAACTTAATGCTCAGGGATTTTTAAATGGCCATACTCCCTTCTCTTCTGTGTTGGCATTTACAAGTATCCTTGCTGCAGTAATGAATGGACATAAACATATTGCGTTGTCAAATGAATCTAGCGCAAACGAATCAACAGTTAGTAATACATACGTCAATCATCAATATTCAAAGTCGTATGAATTTGAATCCGATTTTAGAACTTATGTTTCAAAATACATTACGCCAGATTTAAATTATTTTAGCTTTTTAAGGCCATTGAATGAGCTCCAGATTGCAAAATTATTTTCAAATTACCCATCGTATTTTTCAAAGTTTAAAAGTTGTAATGTGGGGAGTAAGACGGATGAGTGGTGCGGGAAATGCCCAAAGTGTTTGTTCACTTATATCATTTTAAGTCCATTTGTTAATGATGAAAATCTAGTTAAAATATTCTCAAAAAATTTACTGGATGATATTGAACTTAAGCCGGTTTTCGATGAACTCATAGGTATTGGAGTAACTAAACCATTTGAATGTGTCGGTACCCTTGAGGATGTAAATGCTGCAATTGCCTTAAGAATTGGGAATCACCAAAAGAAGGATTTGCCTGAGTTATTAAAATATTACTTAGAAACAATTCTCCCAAAATCAAATAAAAACTTGTTTCCCGAAAGCTTATTGAAGAAACTAAACACTGAACACTTCTTAAATTCATCTTTTCTTAAATTACTTAAAGCTGAAATGAGATGAAGGAAAAGTTGAAAAAATTAATTAAAGGAAAGAAGGTTTTAATATTGGGATTTGGCAGAGAAGGGCAATCAAGCTATAAATTAATTCGGTTAATTGCTCCAGAAAAATTCTTAACAATAGCTGATAAAGAAAATGAACATCAAGATGCATTACTACTTGCACAAATCGATCAATCCATCACACTTAGGCTTGGGCAAAATTATCTTGAAGATTTAAATGATTTTGATATAATTATTAAGTCGCCGGGTATTAAGCTTGATAAGACAAAACTATATTCGAAGAGTTTACTCATTTCCCAAACTCAATTATTTCTTAGGGTGTATTCAAAACAAACCATTGGTGTTACTGGCACAAAAGGGAAAAGCACGACTGCCAGTCTAATTCATCATGTGTTGCAGGCATCAGGCAAAGACAGTTTATTAGTTGGGAATATTGGAATCCCTCCGTTTTCGGCTATTGAAAAAATTAACAACAACACGATTATTGTTTTCGAGCTTTCTGCACATCAACTTGAAGACCTTTCATATCCTCCGCACATTGGTGTTTTTTTAAATATTTTCGAGGAACATTTAGATCACTTCCAAAGCTTCAATCATTATGCAAAAAGTAAATCAAAAATCTTTAACCAGCAAAATGGCGAATCCAAACTCATATTTAATTTAGATCAACATGAGTTGCTTCAATTAATTCCGAAAAGCATTCAAACTTCAGGCATGGGATTTTCGTTATCCCCCAATTTAAAGGCTAAATGTTATGTTGATAATGGAATTATTTTTCAAAACTTAAGCCATACGCCGATACGCATTATTAATACTGCTGAGATTAAAAACTTAATTGGCACTCATAATTTATATAATATTATGGCTGCATTTTTAGCGTGTTCACAATGTGGATTAACAGATACTGAATTCCTGAATGGACTTAAGCATTTCCATAGTCTCGAGCATCGCCTCGAATATGTAGGTATTTTCAAAGGAATACATTTTTATAATGATTCAATCTCAACCATCCCCGAAGCTACAATTGCTGCACTAAACAGCTTACCAGAGACAGACACTTTAATTTTGGGTGGTTTTGATCGTGGAATTAACTACAATCATTTTATTGATTCTTTGATAAACTTCAAGGTACAGAATCTTATTTTTATGGGGCCTGCCGGAAAAAGAATGCAGGCTATTCTAAAAGAAAAATATCCCTCAGAGAAGAATATCCTTGAGGCAAAAACACTTGATGAAGCATTGGCCAAAGTGTTTAACGTTACCCTAGCTGGCAAAATTTGTTTGCTCTCGCCAGCTGCATCAAGTTATGATGCTTTTAAAAACTTTGAAGATAGAGGTAATGCCTATAAAAAAAGAGCAAGAAGTAGTTCATAATTTCTTGCTCTTTTTCATCCGTGAAATCTCTCCTGCTATTCCTTTTCTGTCTTAGCTTTCTTCGCTTCAGGATCTTTAACCACTTTTTGGGGAGTAGTTTTCTTTTTAGGGCTTGCAGCCTTAGTTTCCTTTTTAACAGTCTCAGCTTTCGGAGCAGTTACTGCTTTTTTAGTTTGAGCTTTTTTAGCAACTTCCTTTACTTTTATTTCATCTTTAGGTTTATCAACCTCTTTAACCTTAATCTCAACCTTTGCAGACTTAGCTACTTTTACGTAAGTATTTTTTTTCTTCTTAGGCCGTCTAACTCCATGACTACCTAATATAATTTTACCTCTTTTGGTTTTTTTATCTCCTTTTCCCATTGCCGATTGAATTTGTTAAGATTAATTGTAAAGTTAAGAAAAAAACGATTGAAAAAAAACAGAATGCCCCTATTTCTTATTCTTTTTAAGGAACTCCTTAACCAAATATTCAGGATTTTTCACTACACTCATGGCCCAATTCAAAATTACTTCAACTTTCTCTTCTTCTGTTAGTTTCCAATTAATTTCTGATTTTCGAATTCGAGCAGATAAATTAGCCAAAAAAATACCCGCTGAAACAGAAATATTAAAACTTTCGGTAAATCCATGCATGGGGATTTTTACAAACTCATCTGCGTTATCCATTGCAATTTGTGAAAGCCCATTCAACTCAGTTCCAAAAACCAAAGCCAACTTTCGGTCAACTGGTAAGGCTTCCATTTCCTGATCATTTTTATGCGGGCTGGTTGCCACAATCCGATAACCCTTCCTGCGAAGATTCTCAAATGCCACCAGTGTATTATGTTCGTGTTGATTGTATCTTTTAATGTTTAACCACTTCGACGATCCTAATTCAACATCTTTGCAAAAATTAAATTCATTTTTATTTTCGATGATGTGAACATCCTGAATTCCGAAACAGTCACAGGTTCTCAATACAGCACTGGCATTTTGCGATTGATAAACATCCTCGATAATCACCGTTAGATGTTTGGTTCTCATCTCAAGTATCCTCTGGAATTTTATTTTTTTCTCATCAGTAATAAATTGAGCTATAAAATCATATAGTTTCAATTGGGTTTTAGCATCTAATTCCATTAATTAATCTCTGATTAATAATTACTGATCTCATGATGTTCCAGCTGATATGACTACCAGATGAAGAACATTTAAAATCAACATTCCAATTTTACACCCCAAAGTTAGAGAATTCATAAATATTTCAAATGAATTTAAGTCAGTTGTTAATGATTCGTAATAAATAAGCCCCATCGAATTATTTTCAAACTAGTTTTAAAATATCAACAAAATGATTTACTTTTGCACTTCAAAATGTAAAATAATGGCAAAAAAAGTTGACAAAACTGAAGATAAAATTGTAGCAGTAGAAGAAGCATTAAGCAGGACTGAACATTTTATTGAAAAAAACCAAACGACACTCTCAATAGTTGTTGGAATTATCATCCTTGTAATCTTAGGTTATTTTGGATATCAAAAATTTTATATCGCTCCGCTTGAAAAAGAAGCTCGTTCACAAATGTTTATGGCAGAAATTTACTTCAATAATGATTCAATAGATTTGGCTTTAAACGGTGATGGAAACTATTTGGGATTTTTGGATATCATAGATGAGTTTGGTTCAGCAAAACCTGCAAAACTTGCCAATTATTATGCAGGAATTTGTTACTTAAAAAAAGGTGAATTTGAAAATGCAATTGATTATTTAGAGAACTTTTCGATTGATGATAAAGTAATTGCTCCTATGGCTAAAGGTGCCATTGGTGATGCTTATCTTGAATTAAAAGACTATAAAAATGCAGCTGACTATTACCTTGCAGCAGCAGATAAAAATGAAAATACATTCACTACCCCAATCTTTTTACTAAAAGCTGGCAGAACTTTTGAACTTCAGCAAGAATTTGCGAAGGCTGCTTCGACCTATGAAAGAATTTTAAATGATTATGAGTTGAGTATGGAGGCACGTAATATTAAAAAGGATATTACCAGAGCCAAGGGATTAGTCAAATAATTACTCAAACTAAAAACAAAATTTAAAACCCTGCTTTTGTAGGGTTTTTTTATCTTTAAGAAAAAAAAAGATGGACAAATTAAGGATTGTTTTTATGGGAACACCAGAATTTGCAGTTCCATCACTTGATATTCTTGTCAAAAATGGGTTTGATATAGCAGCAGTAATTACGGCTCCGGATAAACCCGCCGGCAGAGGGAAAAAGATTTCACAATCTGCTGTTAAAAAATACGCATTAGAAAATTCAATTCCGATTCTTCAACCTACCAATTTAAAAGATCCGGTATTTATTAATGAATTAAAACAATTTAATGCCGACCTTCAAGTTGTTGTTGCCTTTAGGATGCTTCCTAAAGTAATCTGGTCAATGCCGAAACTAGGAACCATTAACTTACACGCATCTCTCCTGCCTCAATATCGTGGTGCAGCACCCATCAATTGGGTTATCATAAATGGTGAAACTGAAACAGGAATTACAACCTTCTTTTTAAATGAAAATATAGATACAGGTCGTATTCTTTTTCAACAAAAGATTAAAATTACAGATGGAATGGCTGCCGGTGAACTTCACAACAAATTAATGGCTGATGGATCATTACTGATATTAAAAACCGTTAAGTCGATTTTAGCAGGTGATTACGAACTTACTGATCAAACTGAAGTCATCTCAAAAAATATTGAATTAAAACCCGCACCTAAGATTTTTAAAACTGATACCCGAATAGACTGGAACAAATCATCGAAATCAATTTTAAATTTGATAAACGGTTTAAGTCCTTACCCCGGAGCTTTTACCATAATAAAATCAGCAACACAAGATCCAATTCAGCTAAAAATTTATGAGGCAGTAATAATTTCGGCCGAACATACATCTAAAATTGGTCAAATTATTTGTGATGGCAAAAGCAAAATGGAGGTGGTATGTGCTGATGGCCTTGTTCAACTGAGGGATGTGCAGATGGCAGGTAAAAAAAGGATGAAAACTGCTGAGTTTTTAAGAGGCTTTTTGATAAAAGATGGCTGGATTGCCCAATAGCTAATAGTACCAAGACTTACAGAAAGAATGGTATTTTGCCCCAAATTCCTCCATAGTTATTAACAAATCTTCTGTTTTATTAACATTTTCAGGGGTTTTAGAGCATTTCACTTGATTTATTTACTTATTCTTCTATATTTGCAAGTTCTTCGATAATATAATTATTAATTAAAACACTAGAAAAATGAACAAAGCAGAATTAATTGAAGCAATGGCTTCAGAATCTAACTTGACAAAAGCAGATGCTAAAAGAGCTCTCGATTCATTCATTAATGCCACTTCAGGTGCTTTAAAACAAGGTGACCGTGTTGCATTAGTTGGATTTGGTTCTTTTTCTGTTACAAAAAGAGCTGCCCGTAAAGGCAGAAACCCTCAAACTGGAAAAGAAATCAATATAGCAGCTAAAAAAGTAGTAAAATTCAAACCAGGTAACGAACTTTCTCAAAAAGTATAATTACTTGTAATCTGCTAAAAAAAAGAGACCTTGTTATTACAGGGTCTCTTTTTTTATTTCTTATAAATAAAACGATAAGGCAGTAAGGCATCCTCCTCAGCATAATCAATCCCAACTCTAGGCCCAATAAAAATTTTATTCGCAGGAATCTTCATCCCACGATCTTCAAGCCAAATTTGATCGCCTTCTAAATCTAAATTATTATGAGTTGTCAGAATTCCCAATGCGCGTGTACTTTTACCAGGACCATTAAACATACCTTCTGAAAGTTTAGTTCTATTTAGCCGATTAAGAATAACATCGATACCATCGGTAGGCCAAAACCCTCTAATTAAAATAGCATGAGGAATATTCTCATCAGCTGTCACAAAATTTAGCATGGCATGAATCCCATAACACAAATAAACATAGGTTCGGCCACCTTTGGCAAACATAACTTCTGTACGCTTGGTTTTTTTATTTTGATAGGCATGCGACGCTTTATCTGTGGCACCTTCGTAGGCTTCTGTTTCAGTGATATATCCTCCACAAACGATACCATCAATTTTAACAAGCAAATATTTCCCTATTAAATTTCTGGCAATTTCAACCACATCAGTCGACAGGAAGAAGTCCTTTTTTATTCTCATTCTCTAGTTAAAATTTAAGACCTAATTGTTTTCGCCAACTCAACTGATTTTTATCATTTGCCTCTACATTTCCATTTTCCTGAAGCCATCGCACTACTTTAATAACCTCATCTTCATCAAAATCATTTAGTTGATCAATCAGTTCTTGCAAAAAGTAAGCTTTGGTTAAAAGCTTAGGTTTAAGGATGGATAAAATTTTATCAAATTCCGACGAGCTGATGTTCATGCGATTTCTTTTCAAACAAACATCGCAGTTTCCGCAACGTTCTGAATCATCTTCACCGAAGTATTTTAATAATTGTTGATTTCTACATTTATTATTGGTTTCAATATAATTTACAACTTTACTCAATCGATGTGTTGCAGCTTTTTTTAAATTACGGTAATTTTCATTTGAGATCAGAACGGATTTCGCATCAACCCGTTCCTTAATAAAAATTAACTGTGGCTTGCTTTTTTGGGGCACATAATCAAGTATTTCATATTGTTCCAAGCGTTTTAAAAATTTCACAACCTCTCTCTCATCCACCGAAAATCTTTTTGCTAATTCTACCTCACTAATGTTTACAAACTCTTGAAAAAGCCCGGAATACGACCGCAATAATATTTTTATAAATACATCATAGTATGAATTCTCTACCTGGAATTTATAAAGATTTTCGCGGTTAACAACAATCCGAATCTTAGCCTGGTTGTTAAATCCTTCGCTTAATAAAAGATAGGCTTCCTTCTCTAAAAACTTTAAAGCATTAAAAACGATGATGGGTTGAAAATTAAATTTATTGCAAAAATCAACGAGTTCAAAATCAAAAGTTGCATCTTTTCCACTCCCGACAGCCAATTGAAAATGATTACCCAGTGCCTGATAAACATCCTTAATAACATTGATTGAAGGATAGGCCAATTCAAAATTCTTCTTTAAGTTAATAAGATCTGCATTTTCATACAAAATGACCGAATATGCCTCCTTCTCATCTCTTCCTGCTCTTCCCGCTTCCTGAAAATATGATTCCAAATTATCAGGTAAATCGAGATGAATTACCGATCTAACATCAGGTTTATCAATACCCATTCCAAAAGCATTGGTGGCAACCATTACCCTATCCTTGCTTTTTTTCCATAAATCTTGTTTTTTAGTTCGAACATGCATGTCCAAACCTGCATGATAATGGTCGGCATTAATTTGGTTTTGAGTTAAAAAATCAGCAACTTCTTTTGTTTTTCTTCTATTCCGAACATAAATGATTGCCGAACCTTTTACCTTTTGATAGATTTTAAGCAAACGTTTCAATTTATCTTCTTCATGTACAACAGAATAGGTAAGGTTTGTCCGATTAAAACTCACCTTAAACTCATTTTTTTGCTTAAATCTTAATTTATCCTGAATGTCAATAACAACATCAGGAGTGGCTGTGGCTGTTAAGGCAAGCGTTGGCACCTTGGGCAAATATTTTTTGATTTCAGGAATGCGGAGATATGGTGGTCTAAAATCATAACCCCATTGCGAAACACAATGCGCCTCATCTACTACCAATAAGTTTATTTTAATCTTTTGGATATTATCAATAAAAGCAGGTGATTCCAAGCGCTCAGGAGAAACATATAAAAATTTACTTTGTCCGTAAATGCATGAGTTATAAGCCAAATTAACTTCATTCAAATGCATACCAGAAAATATCATCTGTGCTTTAACTCCTTTTTGCTTAAGGTTTTCAACCTGATCTTTCATCAACGCTATCAATGGTGTAACAACAAGGCATACCCCATCCATCATTAATCCAGGAACTTGAAAGCAAATAGATTTACCACCCCCAGTTGGCAGCAATGCCAAAGTATCTTTTCCATCCAAAACCGACTGAATTATTTGTTCTTGTTTTGGCCGAAAGGAAGAATACCCCCAATACTTTATTAATGTTTTAAGCACGAATAGTTGATAGCGTTAGTGTTATGCTAAATTATGAAATAAAAAGCATTTGATCCAAAGGATCATAAATCTAATAATTCCTACATTTGTTTAAAATCTTAAATTATGCCTGTCAACTCTATTCTTTTTTTAGCAAACAATAAAGCAGGTAAAGGCCTACCAAAAAACTTTGAAGAAAGACTAAAATCAATCATTGCAGCATCTCAGATTGAATATCAAATTTTGTATTCCACACACCCTGGTCATTTAACTGAACTTGCAAAAATCGGCATACAAAATGGGTATAAAACAATTGTTGTGGCCGGTGGTGATGGTTCAGTAAATGAAGTTTTTAAGTCGCTTGTGGGCACAGATGTGAAGTTTGGAATTCTTCCATTAGGGTCAGGAAATGGTTTAGCAAGACATCTTGGCATTCCTCTTAATTTAGAAAAATCACTTGACCTAATATTGAAAGGAAAGTCAAAATTGATTGATACTGCTACTATCAATGATCAGCCATTTATTAGCATTGCCGGAACCGGATTTGATGCATTCATTGCGATGCATTTTGCTAATGGCATTTCGCGTGGATTTTGGAATTATTTCTGGTTAGTAATTAAACATTACTTTTCTTATAGGCCTATCTCGTATCAAATTTCAACTAATAACCAGAAAATAATAAGCAAGGCGTTATTAATTAGTTGTGCCAATTCAAATCAATTTGGGAATAACATTAGCATTGCTCCCCGAGCCAAAATTGATGATGGATATTTAGACATTACCATCCTGCTAAAACCACCGCTTTATATGCTGCCATTTACAATAATTCATCTGCTCAAAGGGACGATCAATAAAAGTAAGTACACTAAATTTTTTAAAGCAAAAATCCTTGAAATAAAATCCGAGGTCTCCCCTTTGATTAATGTCGATGGGGAATTTAGGGAAACTTCAAATCCAATTCGGATTAAAATAATTCCAGACTCAATTAATATAATTGTTCCTTAACTTTGCAACTAAACATTTTTTAATGGCAAAAAAGAAAAACATAAAAGGGGTGGTTTATTCAACCAATCCACACTTCGAATATCTAAACGATATGGTGCAGGAAGAGGAAACTTTAGCGCCTCAACAGCAATTATTAAAAATAGAATTCGAAAAGAAACACCGTGGAGGCAAAACTGTTAGTTTGGTAAGAGGTTTTATTGGGACTACTGAAGATTTGGAACAATTAGGGAAATTATTAAAAACCAAATGTGGTACTGGTGGTTCGGTTAAGGATGGAGAAATTATAATCCAAGGAGATAAACGGGAACTAATGATTAAAATTCTAACAGAAAAAGGTTATAAAACTAAGCGAGTAGGAGGCTAAAATGCTTGACAGAAATTATTGGGATAAAACTTACGATAACAAAAAACCCGGTTGGGATGTTGGTTATGCAGCAACGCCCTTAAAAGAATATTTTGATCAGTTAACTGATAAATCAGTTCGTATTTTGGTTCCAGGCGCAGGGAACGCCTATGAGGTTGAATACTTATTTAATTCAGGATTTAAAAATGTTTACTTGCTAGATTTTGCGCCGACGCCTGTTAATAATTTCATTGAGCGAACCCCTAATTTTCCTAAAAATCAAATTATTAGTGAAGATTTTTTCGAACACAATGGCTGTTATGATTTAATTATTGAGCATACTTTTCTAACTTCATTTCCAAAAATTATCCGAAATAGTTACTCGAAACAAATGCATAAGTTACTTGCTAAAAATGGGAAGTTTGTCGGGCTTATTTTTAATCATGAATTTGGGACTGACGCACCTCCATATGGAGGAACTCCTGAAGAATATAACTCCTTATTTAAACCCTACTTTAATTTTAAAACCTTTGACATTTGCTATAACTCAATAAAACCACGAAAAGACAGGGAGCTTTTTTTTATATTGATAAAAAAGTAAAGAAATACCGAATTTGAGTTTCAAACATCCAAAAATTAATTATATTAGCTCTAAATAACTAATTCAACACTCTAAAAAAACATGACAACTATGCAACCTAATACCATCATTGAAACCATCGGGAAAATAGAGAAGAAAGAAACCATTGTATCTATCAGTGAATACGATGACATGGTGTTGGAGTCCTTACATCCATTTCCTGGATATCACGGAACTACCATTCCTGACCAAACCAACCCAAAGTCTATTTTCTTTGTAATGAAATCAAAAGAAAGTGACGAAGACATCATTCGAAAAACGGTAAATGTTCGTAAACATTTTTCTTCTAAATTTGATGCATCTCCGGGTCGGATCAATGTTTTTAATCAAACCGAATTATGCATCAGGATTAAAGATTTAGAGAACTATGCCCTGATTCCGGAATTAATTTCGCTTTATAAAGATGAGGGAATCAGCTTTCTTAAAAGCAAAAATATTAGTTCCTATTACGGCTGGATGAGCATTAAGAAGTTTTTCATTCTCGACGAAGTTAATGATGGAATTTATATGGATAGAGAAACTCCAGAAATGGGATATTTTGAAATTCCAACCCGATTAGATTGGGACATTTTTGAAAAGATTACAGTTGGTCTCAAGCACAATCTTGAAGATAATAACTTCGATGCAGCGCTGGGCACCTTTTACAGAAAATCAGGATTAAAAGACATCATTAGAATCTACGACACCAATGTTTGTCTGGGAGAATGTTTATTTTTAAGAGATAAATACCTTACCGAAATTAATAAACACCTAAAATAATTTAAATTAAATGTTTCAACATTATTCTAATTTACTAACAGACTGGCTTGAGCGAATGGGCATTGAGAGTCAGATGGCCAAAGACCTTACACATTATTCTGAGTTTCTTTTGCTCATCCTGTTTAGCATCCTCATTTTTTTAACATTAAAGTATTTTATAAAACATAAAGTACATCGCATACTTAAAGGTGGGAAGTATAAGTGGGATGATGTACTGGTTGACAAGAGAGTATTTATACGTCTGGCATACTTGATTCCTATTTTTCTTCTTAGTTATTTTTCGAAAATTATTTTTGCTTCCAATCCCATTACTTTGGACATATTGCAAGCAGTATTACAAATATTACTTTTAATTACGTTATTATCGGTTTTCAATGCCATCCTCGATTCCTTTCATATTATTTATCAATCATTTGAAATATCAAAAATCAGACCCATAAAAGGATATATACAGGTTGCAAAAATTATTATATACATTTTTGCTGCAGTATTTCTTATTTCAATTTTTTTAGGTAAAGATGGATTTAAATGGCTTGCAGGTTTTGGGGCATTTTCAGCAATATTACTCTTGGTTTTTAAAGACCCAATCCTAGGTTTTGTTGGTGGAATTCAGCTTACATCTAACGACATGGTTCGCATAGGTGATTGGATTTCGATGCCTAAATTTGGAGCAGATGGAAATGTAACTGACATTACGCTAACTACTGTAAAAGTTCAAAACTGGGATAAAACCATCACAACAATTCCCACTTATGCACTGGTAACAGACTATTTCCAAAACTGGCGTGGAATGGAAGAATCTGACGGCAGAAGAATTAAACGGTCCATTAATATTGACATGAATAGTGTTAAGTTTTGTGATCAGGCCATGCTCGATAAATTTAGAAAATTTCACTTTATCGTTGAGTATATTGATAAGAAAAATGAAGAATTAGAAAGCTTTAATAAAAAATACGAAATTGATAATTCGGTATTAGTAAATGGAAGAAGACAAACTAATTTGGGTGTCTTCAGAGCTTATCTTAAAGTTTATTTAAAACACAAACCTGAAATTAATAAAAACATGACCTTTATGGTTCGCCAACTGCAACCTACTCCAAATGGGATTCCCATGGAAATTTATGTTTTTAGCGGGATTAAGGAATGGGTAAAATATGAAGAAATCCAAGCTGATATCTTCGATCATATCTTGGCTGTAATTCCACAATTTGAGCTCAGTGTTTTTCAGCAACCTAGTGGGGCAGACTTCAAAAAAATTATTTCTTAAGTTTTTTATCGCTCAGGTAATCTTCAACTTTTTCAAAGGCAATTTTAAACCATTCGGTATAATTACCCGGATGATGATCAATGTCATCTCGTAAAACAGCCATGTCGATAAATTGCCAATCTTCAACTTCTGCTTTGTTAATTACAGGGGCTTCGTCATATTGACCAACAAAAACATGATCAAATTCATGTTCGGTTAATCCTTGCCCAACATCAGATTTATAAACAAAAGAAAAAGCTTTTTCCAAATCACAGTCAAAACCCATTTCCTCTTGAAGACGTTGATGCGCATTATCCAGCACATCTTCATCAATTCGAGGATGAGAGCAGCATGTATTGGTCCACAATCCAGGTGAATGATACTTCGATAAAGCACGTTGATGAATCATCAATTTACCTTCTGTATTAAATACAAATATAGAAAAAGCACGATGTAGTACTCCTACTTCATGTGCTTCCATCTTACCCATTGTACCAAGTGCATTATCATCTCTATCTACAAGAACAACTTTTTGCTTAGCCATATGCTGTTTTTAAATAAAGGCCAAAAATAGTAAAAAAGCCTAACAATATCTTAAGCACCCTTCTACAAAACCTACTAATACCAAAATACTTTTTTTATCCACTCAATAGCAGGAACTTATAACTTATTTATAATTTTTTGCAAAAAAACTTGACAAGCTTGCAAAAATTAATGTATTTTTGACCGACCGTTCATTCATTAAAACATTATATAAAAATGAGCCCACGAACACCGGAACAATTTGAGCATATAAGGTCTGACAAGAAAGCATTGATCATGTCGACGGCTCTTGAACTATTTGCAAATAATGGCTATCACTCCACATCAATAAGTCAAATTTCTAAAAAAGCAGGAATTTCAAAAGGGTTGATGTACAATTATTTTAAGAGCAAAGAGACTTTGATACTTGAACTTTTATCGCATGGTCTTGAGGCTATGGTTGCATTTTTCGATCCGAATAATGATGGGATACTCACCGAGGCAGAAATGGAAAGTTTTATCAGGAACATTTTTGAGTTAATGAAAAAAGATACTCAGTTCTGGAAATTATATTATTCCGTTTTTCTTCAGCCGAGAGTTTTTGAATTAATTGAGCGAAAGTATAAAGATCTGTTACCCATGTTTATCAATTTGCTGGCTGATTATTATAAAGCTCATGGGTCGAAAAACCCAATGAACGAAGCACTGCTCTTTGGTGCATTAATGGATGGGGTCGGCTTCAATTATGTGATGAATCCTGAACTTTATCCCATTGATGATTTAATAGATACCATCTTAGAAAAATTTTGCTATATCAAAAAAAAATAAAATGAAACACGCAAAAATTATAATGCTATTTTTTATGCTATCGGCTTTATCATTTCCATCGATGGCACAAAACCTTTCAGCCAAAACAATTGTCCAAAAATCAAATGATTTACTACTCGGCGAATCAAGCTTTAGTAAAATGACAATGACCATAAAAAGACCCGAATGGACCAGAACCATCAGTATGCAAAGTTGGTCGCTTGGTGAAGATTTTTACATGATCTATATCACTGCACCGGCAAGAGATCAAGGTCAGGTATTTTTGAAAAGAGAGCGTGATATGTGGAACTGGATGCCCTCAATAAACCGAGTCATAAAAATCCCACCTTCAATGATGATGTCGTCATGGATGGGATCAGATTTCTCAAATAATGATCTCGTAAAACAAAATTCTATCATCCTCGATTATACCCATCGCATTTTAGGAACTGAGATTATTGATGGACGTGATTGCTACAAAATTGAGCTCCTGCCACTTGATGATGCGCCCGTTGTTTGGGGTAAGATAATTATGTGGATTTCATCCAAAGAGTTTTATCAATTAAAATCTGAATTTTATGATGATTATATGGATTTGGTGAATGTTGCTATTTCAACAGAAGTGAAAAACATGGGTGATAGAGACTTGCCATCTGTATTTAGAATTTATCCCGCAGATAAAGAAGGACAGGTAACTGAACTTAAAATCGATCATCAAGAATTTAATATAAAAGGTGTAAACAACGCATTCTTTTCTCAACAAAACATGAAAAGGATCAGAGCTAAATAAACTTATAAATTATGAATACATTATTGAAAATAGCCTGGCGAAATCTTTGGAGGAACAAACGAAGAACCCTCATCACTTCAGCTTCCGTTTTTCTAGCCGTATTTCTGGCCTTGTTCATGCGATCGATGCAAATAGGATCATACGAAATTATGATCGATAGTGTTGTGAAAGAAGTAGGGCATTTACAAGTTCATGATAGCGGTTATTGGGAAAGTAAATCCATCAATGATTCTTTTGTATATTCATCTTCTATACAGGAAAAAATTGAAGCTCAACCAAACATCGAACTTGCCATTCCAAAACTCGAAACATTTGCACTGGGGTCTTATGGCCAATCTACAAAGGGGCTAATGTTACAAGGTATTATCCCTGATTTAGAAGATCCCAGAAAAAAGATTTCTGACAAACTCATTGCAGGTCGATTTTTAAATGAAAATGATGAAGGAATTTTGTTAGCTGAAGGATTAGCAAAGTTTTTCAATATCGGAATTAATGATACATTGGTCATCATAGGTCAAGGATATCAGGGTATTTCAGCAGTCGGAATTTTCCCTGTTGTTGGCATCGTTAAATACCCCATTCCTAAACTTAATAACTTGATGGCTTATATGAGTTTAAGTAAGGTACAGGAAGTATTCGCCCCCTACCATCCGGGCTTAATTTCTGCGCTAATAATCGATCTTAAAGATGAGAACGACTTAAGCCTTGAGGCCGCATCATTAAATAAAATTATAGGAAGCGATTATGAAGTGATGCCCTGGACCATAATGCTTCCTGAAGTTGTACAACAAATTGAGGGTGATAATGTGGGTGGAATTATAATGCTAGCCATTCTTTACATAATTGTTGCCTTTGGTATTTTTGGTACAATTTTAATGATGACCATGGAACGAAGAAAAGAGTTTGCCATCATGGTTGCAGTTGGAATGCATCGAAGTAAACTTGCAATTGTTGTTTGCCTCGAAACCATCGCAATTGGTTTACTTGGAATTGCTTCTGGCATCATCGCATCTTTTCCATTTCTAAAGTATCTTTATCATAATCCCATTCCATTAACCGGCGATACAGCCGATATGATGCTCGAATATAACTTAGAGCCCGTCATGCCATTTTCACTCGAGCTGTCAATATTTACAAATCAGGGCATGACCATTTTAATTCTGGCATTAATCACAGCAATCTATCCCATTGTTTTTGTTAATCGCTTTAAGATTTTAAAAGCCATGCGTTCATAAATTTCAAACTTAAAAACCTTTAAAATGATTTGGTCAATAGCCTGGAGAAATGTATGGAGAAATAAACTGAGAAGTATGGTAATTATTATTGCAGTTACCATTGGTCTTTTTGGTGGTATTGCCTCTTACGCCTTTGCAGTTGGGTTAATGCTACAACGTGTTGAAGCAGCCATTAGCAATGAAATTTCCAATATTCAAATTCATCATCCTGATTATTTAGTGAATGATGAAATCAAATACACCATCAAAAACCCGGAGCGAATCATCTCTGAAATTAAAACACATGATGGGATCAAAGCGGTTTCAAGCAGAATTAAAGCATTAGCAATGGCAAGCACAGCAGAAACCGGCACCGGAATTATGCTTAATGGTATCGACGTTGAAGATGAGATGCATGTCACTAAACTTTCGGAACAATTGGTTGAAGGTGAATATATTTCTGATAATAGTAGAATCCCAATTGTGATAGGTCAAAAACTGGCAAAAAAATTAAATGCCCGCCTTAAATCAAAAATTGTGATTACTTCATCTAATGCTGAAGGTGTGTTAACCTACGGAGCTTTTCGGGTAGTTGGTATTTTTCACACAGAAAACGATATGTTTGATGAAGTTAATGTTTTTGTTCGAAAAAATGAACTTGCTAAATTACTTGGTATTTCAAATAACGCAGTAAACGAAATTGCTATTGCACTTGACGAATATGATCAAAGCGTGCCTGTTGCAAATAAGCTTAAAGAAAAATTTAATGATGAAATAGTCAAACATGAATTAATAGTGCGACCATGGACGGAGATTACACCATCCTTAAATGCCATGATTAAGTACATGGATTATTTCTCCTACGTTTTTCTAATTATCATCCTCATCGCACTCGCTTTTGGTATCGTAAATACCATGTTAATGGTGGTTATGGAACGTATCAAAGAACTCGGAATGCTTAAAGCTATTGGGATGAACAATAAACGATTATTCAGTATGATTATGCTTGAAACCATATTTCTTTCCATTGTTGGTGGAATATTTGGCTTACTTTTTAGCATTGCAACCATACAATACTACGGGCATTACGGCTTAAGTTTAGAATCTATTAAAGAAGGGTATAATGCTATGGGATTTAGTTCTGTAGTTTACCCAAATGCCACTTTTGATTTTTATTTAGGCACAACGATATTGGTAATAATCACTGCAATTTTAGCAAGCATCTACCCTGCACGGAAAGCTCTAAAACTAAACCCTGCAGAAGCAATTCAACAAAATGATTAACAACAATAATACTTTATAATATGGCAATCATAGAAGTAAAAAATTTATACAAAATCTATCAGGAATCAGTAATCCCTGTTAAAGCAGTTAATGGAGTTAACATTACATTTGAGAAAGGTGAATTTACTGCGGTTGTTGGTCCGTCAGGCTCAGGAAAAACAACTTTTCTTAATTTAGTTGGTGGCTTGGATTCTCCAACTGAAGGAGAAATTTTTATCGATGGAACTAATCTGAGTGATTTAAAACCGAAACAATTGATCGATTATCGCCTGAATAATATTGGCTTTGTTTTTCAGGCTTATAATCTTATTCCTGTTCTAACAGCAATAGAAAACGTTGCTTTTATCATGCAGCTGCAGGGTAAAAAGAAAGAAGAACGCAATGCGATTGCTAAAAAATTACTTGTAGATGTTGGAATCGGCGAAAAGATTAATGAACGTCCGGGGAAACTTTCAGGCGGGCAGCAACAACGTGTTTCTGTTGCTCGCGCATTGGCTTCAAAACCAAAATTTATTTTAGCGGATGAACCCACTGCTAATCTGGATTCAAAATCAACCAGCGATTTATTGGACATGATGCAGAAAATGAATGAAGAATCTCAAATCACATTTATCTTCTCAACCCACGATCAGCGCGTGATGGATAAAGCCAGAAGAATAATTACAATTGATGATGGTAAAGTTGTAAGTGATATTACCAAAGACAAAAAATAATGAAACGCTTTATATCTTTAAGCTTAAGCCTTCTTATATCAATGAGCATTTATGCTCAGGAAAAACAAAAAACCACCAGTTTAAAAGGTTATGTACAAACGTTGGAAATGATTTGGATTCCACCTTCAACATCACAGTGGTTTACCATGAACACAGTCTCCAATCGATTTGATTTCAGGTGGTATCCTTCCGATCATTTCAAAACCTTTGTGGCTATGCGGAACATTGCAAGCTATGGACAAATTCCTTTTGATTTCTATCCTTATATGGCTGATCTCTCGGTAAAAGACAACGGAGAGTTGAATCTAACCAAATCAATCGCAAGCGATTCATCATACTATATGTATACGAATTTTGACCGTTTTTATGTTCAATATACAAATGGAAATTTTGAAGCAACACTTGGACGCCAGCGCATAAACTGGGGCGTAAATATGGTTTGGACACCGAATGATATTTTCAACTCCGCAAATTATTTTGACTTCGATTATATGGAAAAGGCTGGTAGCGATGCAGTTCTTCTGCAGTACTATACTAGCATGACATCCTCACTTCAATTCGCCGCAAAACTCGATCAGGATGATAAATTAACTTATGCCGCCCTGTACCGTTTTAATCAATGGAATTATGACTTTCAAATTTTGGCTGGTAAAATGCGAGATGACCTCGTAATTGGTGCTGGTTGGGCTGGCCAGATCGAAGGTGCTGGTTTTAGTGGAGAAGGAACATATTTTCGTAACAAAGATAATTTTAGCGACACAACTGGCGTATTGGTAGGCTCAATTAGTTTAAACTACACCTTTAAAAATAGCTTAATGCTACAAGCAGCTATTTTATACAACAGTGCTGGAACAAAAGAAAATGCAGGGCAGCAAGGAATGTTTGCACTTGATTTAGAAGTTTCTGCAAAAAATTTTACGAGAGCTAAGTTCTCCACATTCCTACAGGCAAGTTTTCCTATCAGTCCTTTAATTAATGTTTCTTTTTCGGGCATGCTTAATCCCAACGATAAATCTGGTTATCTAGGTCCATCATTTGATATCTCACTAACAGATAATATCGGTCTCATGTTGATGGGGCAGCTTTTCCTAGGAAAAGATCAAACTGAATTTGGAGATTATGGGTCGATGCTGTTTACCAGACTAAAATGGTCCTTTTAAAAAAGCAAAGAAAAAGGGATGCAGAGAGGTCTGCTGAAATATTTAAATGACAAGTCTGCATCTCTATTTCAAAGTATTATTATTTTTGATGACTGAAGTAAGTCTTGGTAACAATTTGCCATCCTCCCTTTTTCAATTTATACAAATTCATATAATCGGTATAAATTTGTTTATCATCCTGAAAAACATTTACGACAGCAATGGCAGCATAACCTGTAACATGAATAAGTGGAATTTCAAAAGTAGTTCCCGGATGAAATGCTTTAGCTCCATTTTCAAATATTTTTACAAAATAATAGGAAGGATTTTTCATAACCTCATCCATTCTTTCGTTGTACACATTAATATCGCAATCCCAATACCAACCTTTTTCAACTGCTTTTGCATCCCCATTATTAAAAATCCCATCGATATACGAATCTTTAATTACTTTTTTAATTGCTGATTTTTCAATTTTATCTTTGTCCTGAGCCTGAAGCACCAATACAAATACAACAGCCAGTAAACTCAATACAATTTTTTTCATTTTGTTTGACTTTTAATTAGTTTAATTTTCCTGTTTCTATCTTTCATCATTTCAAAGAAAATGAATATTGAAACACTTTTCATTAATTTTCGCTGAACTTGGATTAAATGCGGCTATAAAAGTCATCGGCTTACAAAAGGTTGATTTTCTCAACAATTATTCAATTTCAAACGGAGATGATCCAATTTGATCGATAAACTTAAAAAATCTCTGGGTTTCCTGTAATTCTTATTAATTTCGTTTTAATAAAACACGAATGGATAAGTTAATAAAATTCACTAGCGGAAAATATCGATGGCTAAGTCATTTAATTTTCTGGATGACATTTGTAGCATTTTATACTGTGGCATATGGGAATATGCAAGCGCGCTACGGAATAAAGCTTTTCCATACCTTATTATTATTGCCCACCATTATTCCGGCAACCTATTTTACAATTCATGTTTTATTCAACCTTTTTCTTTTAAAAGGGAAATACCTGTTTTTCATTTTGGGCTTCATTACATCAGCCTTTGCTTTCTCTTACCTCCAAGTATTAATGGAAGGCAGAGTTATACAGCCCAAACTTTACGGCAATACCTTTAGTTTTCAAATAAATTATCTATTAGTAGGTTTTGTTCATGTTTATGCCATTGTAATTCTTGCAGCCATTATTAAAATACTTAAGAATTACTTTATTAGTCGCGACCTCAATCAAAAGCTAACGCAAGAAAAGCTTGAGACTGAATTAAAATTTTTGAAGGGACAAATTAATCCCCACTTTATATTTAACACATTAAACAATCTTTACTCATTGGCTCTAAAAAATGACAAAAACACAGCTCCTGGCATTCTGCAACTTTCACATTTAATGAATTACATGCTTAGTGAGAGTAATGTTAATTTTGTGTATTTAAGTAAAGAAATTGATTTAATTAAGAATTACTTAAATCTCGAAAAGTTAAGGTATGCAGCAAAATTACGAGCTAGTTTTGATATTAAAGGAAACATAGACAAGATTAAAATTGCACCATTAATACTACTTCCATTTATTGAAAATGCTTTTAAACATGGAATTAGCCAGAAAAGAGAAGGCAATTGGCTTTTAATTTTTCTTGAAGTTAAAAATAATGAATTAAAATTCTCGGTTGAAAATTCAATCCCGAGCGAAATAAAAAAACAACCCTACACAAAAAATCACGGAATTGGCCTAAAAAACGTAAAACGACGTCTCGAATTAATTTATGGTTCTGATTATTCCTTACTAATTACAAAAGGTGATAATCAATTTAATATTGAATTAATTATTAAGTTTAAAAAGTGAAAACCGAAATAGATTTTAAAGTGAAGGTTATCTTAGTTGATGACGAACCACTCGCCTTAAAGGTTATCGAGTCTTATCTGGAAGGACTTGAAAACATTGAAATTCTTGCTACATTCACAGATGCCATTAAAGCTTTTACCTACCTTCAACAAAACAAAGTTGATCTTCTTTTTCTGGACATTCAAATGCCAATGTTAAATGGACTAGAGCTAATTCGAACAATGGTTAATCCTCCTGCTGTGATCATTACTACAGCTTTTCGCGAATATGCTGTTGAAAGCTTTGATTTGGATGTAATTGACTATTTGTTAAAACCAATTTCATTTGAACGATTTCTAAAATCAATTCAAAAGTATTACAGAACTATTTCCAAAGAGTTTAAAAATAGCGAGATTGAAAAGCATGAGTCTAAGAATGAACCCAAAGCTATTTTTGTTAAGGAAAATAAAAAAATGTTTAAGCTAGCATTTGATAAAATCAAATACATTGAAAGTTTAAAAGATTATGTTCGTTTTCATACCAATGATAAAAATGTAATTTGCAAAATGTCAATGGTTGAACTGGAAAACAGGTTGCCAATAGATCAATTTATGAGAGTTCATCGCTCTTACATCATCCCAATAAAAAGAATTCAGGCTTTCTCTGCATCCAGTATTAATTTACCGGAAATAAAAATTCCGATAGGAAATACTTATAAATTAATTACACTGAAACGACTAAAGTTTCTATTAAAATAACAGTTGAATACAAATCTTTTATTTCAAATTTTATAAATCAACTAAATAACTTCACGCTATATCAAAAAAAACAATTATTTTTGCACTCGGAAAACAAAAGAGGATAATTAACAATTGTTAATAAAATATTTTGCTTTATGAATTATTATTTCTAATTTTGCAGCCCGAAAATAAGAACGTAAATAAATTAATATGTATTTGACATCTGAGATTAAGAAGAATATTTTCACCGAGTACGGGAAGTCTGAAATCGATAGCGGCTCTGCCGAAGGGCAAGTTGCGCTGTTTACTTTCAGAATTAAACACCTAACTGGTCACTTAAAAATCAACAGAAAAGATAAAGCAACTGAAAGATCTTTGGTTCGCTTAGTTGGTAAAAGAAGAAAATTACTCGATTATCTGAAAGATACCGACATTGAACGTTATCGTGCGATTATCAAAACCTTAGGTTTGAGAAAGTAACAACACAAAATATTTCAAGAATTAAGAGGCAATTTAAAATTGCCTTTTTTTTTCTTCACTGCTCAGATTAAAATATACCAATAAAACAATATATGTCAAAATTAGGTTTATCAAAATCCTTTCAATTAGAGGATGGCCGAACCGTAACTATTGAGACTGGGAAACTTGCTAAGCAAGCAGATGGTTCAGTAGTTGTTCGTATGGGTGATACCATGCTTTTAGCTACAGTAGTAGCAAGCAAAGAAGCCAAAGAAGATGTCGACTTCATGCCACTTTCAGTCGATTACAAAGAAAAATATGCTGCTACCGGGAAATTCCCGGGAGGCTTTTTTAAACGCGAAGCCAGACCATCAGACTACGAAGTATTAATTAGCCGATTGGTTGACCGAGCATTGCGTCCATTATTCCCTGATGATTTTCATGCAGAAACTCAAGTACAAATCGCATTAATTTCTGCAGATCTAACAACACCTCCGGATGCTTTAGCCGCATTAGCAGCTTCAGCTGCCTTAACAGCGTCAGACATTCCATTTAATGGCCCAATCTCAGAAGTGAGAGTTGCCAAAGTGGATGGAAAAATGATCATTAACCCTTCTTTCGCAGAACTTGAAAAAGCGGAACTTGAAATGATGGTTGCCGCAACAATCGAGAATATTATGATGGTTGAAGGTGAGATGAAAGAAGTTTCGGAAGCAGACATGCTTGAAGCTATTAAAGTTGCGCATGATGCAATTAAAATTCAATGTCAGGCACAATTAGATTTAGCTGCTGAAGTTGAAAAAGCAAAAACAAAGCGTGAATATTGCCATGAAACAAGTGATAAAGAACTTGATGCTCAAATTAGAAAATTCACTTACGACAAACTTTATAAAATTGCAGGAAGTTCAATAGCAGACAAACACAAACGTGCTGAACTTTCAAAAGCTACTCGTCAAGAATTTATCGACTCCATAGACGAAGAAGAAGCTGCTGTAAAAATGAGTTTGATCAAAAAATATTTCCACGACATTGAGAAAGATGCAGTAAGAAATAGTGTTTTGGATAATCGTATTCGAATTGATGGCCGAAAATTAGACGAAGTTCGTCCCATTTGGTCAGAAGTTAATTACTTACCCTCAACTCATGGTTCAGCTATTTTTACCAGAGGTGAAACCCAATCTTTAGTAACAGTAACGCTTGGTTCAAAGATGGACGAACAAATAATTGATGGTGCCGTTATTGATGGCAAAAGCAAATTTCTTTTGCACTATAACTTCCCATCATTTTCAACCGGCGAAGCCCGACCTAACAGAGGAACAAGCAGAAGAGAAGTTGGTCATGGAAACTTAGCATTACGCGCACTTAAACAAGTTATCCCTCAGGGAGTAGAGAACCCTTATACCATTAGGGTTGTTTCTGATATCCTTGAATCAAACGGTTCCTCATCAATGGCTTCGGTTTGTGGTGGCACCCTTGCTTTAATGGATGCAGGAGTTAAAATTACCAAACCGGTTTCAGGTATTGCAATGGGTTTAATTGCTGATACGAAAACAGGAAAATATGCTGTTTTATCTGACATTTTAGGTGATGAAGATCATTTAGGTGATATGGATTTTAAAGTAACCGGAACACGCGATGGTATTACTGCTTGTCAAATGGACATCAAAGTTGATGGTCTATCATACGACGTTTTAAAAGAAGCATTGGAGCAAGCAAAACAAGGCCGACTTCACATTTTAGGTGAAATGGAGAAAACCATAAGTGCCCCTCGTGAAGATTATAAACCTCACGTACCTCGAATCGAAAAAATCATTATTCCTAAAGAATTCATCGGTGCTATTATTGGCCCTGGTGGAAAAATTATTCAGGAATTACAATTATCTACTAATACAACAATCGTAATCGAAGAAGTAGACAATACAGGTGTAATTGATATTGTTTCTAAAAATAAAGAAGATATCGAAGCTGCAAAAACCAGGATTAAACAAATAGTTGCGGTACCTGAAGTTGGTGAAATTTACCAAGGTGTTGTTAAAAACATTGTTCCTTTCGGTGCATTTGTTGAAATTATGCCCGGCAAAGATGGCTTGCTACATATTTCTGAAGTTAACTGGGAACGACTGGAAACAGTAGAATCTGTTCTAAAAGTTGGTGATAAAGTAGAAGTGAAATTGATTGGTGTTGATCCTAAAACAGGAAAACTAAAACTTTCAAGAAAAGTGCTTTTACCAAGACCGGAAAAGAAGTAATATTTTTGTAACAAAATATAGAAAGCGTCGTAAAATACAACGCACGACACAAAATTAATATTTCTCTATAAAATGCGACAACTAAAAATCACCAAACAGGTTACCAATCGCGAAACAGCTTCGTTAGATAAATACCTGCAAGAAATTGGAAAAGTAGAACTAATTACCGCTGATGAAGAAGTAACACTTGCTCAAAAAATTAAGCAGGGTGACCGTTTAGCATTGGAAAAATTAACCAAGGCTAATTTGCGTTTTGTTGTTTCTGTATCTAAACAATACCAAAATCAGGGATTAAGTTTACCAGACTTAATTAACGAAGGTAATTTAGGGCTCATAAAAGCGGCACAACGTTTCGACGAAACTAGGGGGTTTAAGTTTATTTCTTACGCAGTTTGGTGGATTCGACAATCAATTTTACAAGCACTAGCCGAACAATCAAGAATTGTACGTTTACCGCTAAACAAAATTGGTGCAATCAATAAAATCAATAAAGCTTACGCTAAACTTGAGCAAAAATTTGAACGTGAGCCAAATCATGATGAGATTGCAGAATTACTTGAATGCTCAGAAACAGAGGTAAAAGAATCAATTAAAAATTCAGGTCGTCACGTATCAATGGATGCACCATTAGTACAAGATGAGGACAACAACATGTATGATGTTCTTCGCAATGATGAAGGACCTACACCTGAAACTGAATTACTGTATGATTCACTCAGAAAAGAAATAGATAGAGCTGTATCTACGCTTACCCCGCGAGAGGCTGATGTTGTAAAGCTATATTTTGGGTTGAATGGTGGACATCCGATGACCCTTGAAGAAATTGGTGAAAAATTTGATCTTACGCGAGAAAGGGTAAGACAGATTAAGGAAAAAGCGATTCGCAGGTTAAAACATACCTCACGAAGCAAAATACTAAAAACCTATTTAGGTTAATATTTAACGTCCGGTTTTGCCGGACGTTTTTTTTTATATTTTTGAATAATAATTAACAAGCCCATGAACCACTTAATAGCCCCTTCCTTATTATCAGCTGACTTCGCAAATTTGAAAGCAGACATTGACTTAATTAACCGAAGCGAAGCCGATTGGTTTCATGTTGATGTGATGGATGGTGTTTTTGTACCTAATATTTCTTTTGGGCAACCAATCATTAAACACATCAAAAAACATGCTACCAAACCCTTGGATGTGCATTTAATGATTATTGATCCGGATAGATATTTTAAGGACTTTAAGGATGCAGGTGCAGATATAATCACAGTCCATCATGAAGCTTGTCCTCATTTGCATCGTTCAATTCAAGCAATAAAAGCTTTGGGGATGAAAGCAGGGGTTGTTTTAAATCCTCACACTCCAATTCATGTTCTTGAGGACATCATCATAGAACTTGATGTGGTTTTACTTATGTCAGTTAATCCGGGTTTTGGAGGGCAAAAATTTATTGAAAATACTTATCAGAAAATTTCTAAACTTAAAAAATTAATTTCTGATAACAATGCCAACACTTTGATTGAAATTGATGGAGGTGTCACACTCGAAAATGCACCTAAACTGATAGAATACGGTGCAAATGTGCTGGTTGCAGGAAATACAGTATTTGGTTCTGTTGATCCTGAGAAAACAATAGCTGAATTAAAACAAATTTAATTATTACCAAATGCAATTCACGGTAATTGTAGTTTCTGATGGTACAGGTCGTACAGCTCAACAAGCATTGGATGCTGCCCTTACACAATTCCCAGGGATTAAAATCAACATAATTGTTAAAGCACACATTCGAACTAAAGAAGAGGTAAGAGAAATTGTTAAAACAGCCATTGAAGCGAAGGCATTTATCTTACATACCATCGTCCAGAATGAAGTCCGACACGAACTTGTGCGATTAGGCAGAACTAAGAATATTGAAACAATTGATTTAATGGGGCCTCTTCTGGCCAGATTAGGACACCAATTTGAAAATAATCCAGTACAAAAACCCGGCCTTTTTCACACGAGAAATAAAGAATATTTCCAGAGAATTGACGCAATGCAATTCGCTTTTAACCATGACGATGGACTTCGTACTCACGAATTACACAAGGCAGAAATAGTTTTAGTTGGTGTGTCAAGAACTTTTAAGACTCCTTTAAGTATTTACTTTGCATACAAGGGTTGGTTTGTTGCTAACATTCCGCTAATCAAAGGGATTAATCCACCTGAAGAACTTATTAGAGTAGACCCTAATAGGGTTTTTGGACTAACGACAACTCCTACCCGACTTTCAGCTTTAAGACAAGTTAGAGAAGAGCATTTAGGTGGTCAAACCGGAGACTATGCAACTTTAAAACATGTGCAGGAAGAACTCTGGTATGCCGAAAACCTCTACAAAAAGAATCCTGAATGGTCTGTAATAAAGGTTACTGGCAAACCAATTGAAGAAATAGCATCTGAGATAATTGCAATTCTTGAGCCTAAAATTAAAAAAGATTCAGCAAAAAGCTAAAAACATATTACTTAACGAATTAATGTTAATAAATTAGGCAAATTACCTAGCAAAACTTTTTACAAAGCAACCTACCTTTATCAATTACTTACAGAACTAATTATAGTTAAGATGCCGAAAGTATTAATTATAGACGATAAAAAGGATAATCTAGTTTCAATTAAAGCGCTGCTTCAATCGTTAATGGAGGATTTGGATATCATTACTTCGTTAAATGGTGAGGAGGGAATTGAAATAGCAAAAAAGGACAAACCTGATCTTATTCTTCTTGATATATTCATGCCAATAATGGATGGCTTTGAAGTTTGTGAGAAATTAAAATCTAGTAAAACTACTAAGCATATTCCCATTATAATGCTTACAGCATACAAGACAGATCAAGAAAGCAAACAAAAAGGATTGGAACTTGGAGCTGATGCATTCTTAACAAAACCAATTGACGAAACAGAGATCGTTTCGCAGATAAAAGTTATGCTCAGAATTAAAGCCGCTGAAGATCACTTACGTGAAAAAAATACCGAATTACAAAAACTAGTAAAGAAAAAGACAGTTGAATTATCTGAAAAAAATGAACAATACAAATCATTAGTTGAGAACTCTCTAGAAGGAATGTATATCATTCAAGATGGTAAGATTTGTTTCCATAACAAAAAATTTGCAGAAATTGTTGGCTTCAAAAGTAATACAAATTTAATAAGTAAGCCCATCATGCACTTTGTTGCCAAAGATAATTTTGATTTAGTTAACAAAATGATGGAGCGAAAATTAAGTGGCGAACAAAAATCAACGCATTACAAATTTAAAATTGAGAAACCCAATAATGAAGTCATTATTGTTGAATCTTTGGCTAATCAAATTCTTTTGGATAATAAACCGGCTGTTCAGGGAGTTCTTAGAGATATTACAGAAGTTAGCAATTTAGATGAGAGTGTTCGAAAGCTTTCGCGTGCTGTTGAACAAAGTCCCGTTTCAATAGTAATTACCGACTTACGAGGAATAATTGAATATGTAAATTCGTCCTATATCAATATTACAGGCTACAGTGAAGATGAATTAGTAGGCAACAGTTCGAGCATATTAAAATCTGGTCACACAAAGCCAAGCGACTACAAATTAATTTGGCAAACAATTTTAGATGGAAGAGAATGGAAAGGTGAATTTCTTAATAAGAAAAAAAGTGGCGAACTATTCTGGGAAGATGCCTCAATTTCACCAATTAAAGACCAAGAAGGAATTATCACTCATTTTCTTGGAGTTAAACAAGATATAAGTAGAAGAAAAAGGCTGGAAAATGAACTTATTTATGCCAGAGATAAAGCGGAAGAAGCTGATCACTTAAAAACTGCATTCTTAGCAAATATGTCTCATGAAATCCGAACCCCAATGAATGCAATCATGGGATTTTCGAATTTGTTACTTGATGAGAGCATGACTGTTGCTGAACGGGAAGAATATATAGATCTGATTAACAGTAATAGCATCAACCTCCTTAAACTTATTGATGACATCTTTGACATTGCAAGAATTGAATCCGGTGAATTGAAAATATCAAATTCTGACTTTAATTTTAATGACATACTTTATGAAATACATGCCAATTTCAATAAATTTAC
Organism: Bacteroidales bacterium; assembly: GCA_963674935.2. Classification (GTDB taxonomy): domain Bacteria; phylum Bacteroidota; class Bacteroidia; order Bacteroidales. Next base: position 271,189 of record CAXXWZ010000007.1, on the reverse strand, counting down.
CATTAAAAAAGGCGGTCATAAAATCAAATTGGAAATAATACCTCCTCTGGTACCACATCATGGATTGATTAAAAGTGATCCGCTCAGATTGAAGCAAGTACTATCAAACTTGGTTAGCAACGCCATAAAATACACCGATAAAGGCAGCGTAAAAATAGGATATAATATCATCCCTGCTACAGCTTTAACAAATAATAATCCTTCACTTCAGTTTTATGTAAAGGACACCGGCATTGGGATTCCACAAAGTAAAATGCCAATAATTTTTGACCGATTCCGTCAGGCAGATGATTCACATTCGAGAGAATATGGTGGAACAGGACTAGGTTTGGCGATTTCCAAAAACATTGCTCAATTGTTAGGAGGAACTATTCATGCGGTTTCAAGTGTTGGTAAAGGATCTGTATTCTATTTAACCATTCCACTTGATGAAGGAGAAGCACCCGTTGCAAAGGAAACTATTGTTAAGCCAAAAAGACCTGAATTCAACTGGGAAGATAAAGTAATACTAGTGGCTGAAGATGTTGAATCCAATTTTCAACTTCTCGAAACACTGCTCAAGAGAACCAGTGTAAATATTATGTGGGTTAAAAATGGAGAAGAGGCAATCGAAACCGCAAATAAAACAAAACACATCGATCTCATTTTAATGGATATTCAAATGCCGGTTCTAAATGGTTTTGAGGCGACTAAGGCTATAAAAAAGACTCAACCAGACGTGCCAATAATTGCTGTAACTGCATTTGCTTTGGAAGGCGACAGAGAAAAGATGCTGGAAGCCGGATGCGATGGGTATATCTCTAAGCCCATCAAGTCGAAATTATTGTATGAGAAATTAAGTCATTATTTAGGAAAGTAAATCGCTTGAAAACCCAATTACCATTTTGAGTAGCTTCCAATCCTGATTAAAATAATTTCCTGGTCTAACCGGATTACACTCATGTCTATTTTATTAACTTTACTATTTAATTAAAGTTTTTAAAATATGGATCAATCAATCACTTCACTTAAGCCAGAAATCTTGTGGCATTATTTTAATGAAATTCTCGAAATTCCTCGTCCCTCAAAAAAGGAAGAAAAGATCAGGCAATACCTGCTTGATTTTGGAAAAAAACATCAACTCGAAACTTTTCAGGATAAAATTGGGAATGTAATTATTAAGAAGGCTGCTACGCAAGGTAAAGAAAATTCTAAAATCGTCGTTTTGCAAAGTCACATGGATATGGTTTGCGAAAAAAACAGTGATAAGATTCATGATTTTGAGAAAGACCCCATAATTGCCTACGTCGATGGCGAGTGGGTAAAAGCAAAAGGAACAACCCTTGGAGCAGATGACGGAATTGGCATTGCAGCTCAACTTGCTATTTTAGCTTCCAACAAAATCCCTCATGGACCTATTGAATGTCTTTTCACAACTGACGAAGAAACCGGATTAACCGGAGCCAAAAATTTAGCTCCTGATGTGTTGAAAGGAAAAATTCTTTTAAATCTTGATTCTGAAGATGAAGGTCAATTATTTATCGGATGTGCAGGAGGTAAGGATACAACCATTGAAATGCAATACAAAAAAGAGGCAGTACCCGAAAATCACACCAGTTTTAAAATTATGGTTAACGGTTTAAGTGGAGGGCATTCGGGAGATGAGATTAATAAAGGACTTGGGAATGCCAATAAAATTTTAAATCGACTTTTATGGATGGCATCTGAATATGAAATTAAGCTCTCTCATTTTGATGGTGGAAATTTAAGAAATGCCATTGCAAGAGAAGCCTTTGCGATAATTAGCATTCCTCAAAACAAAGCAAATAACTTCAAAAACTTTGTTAATTCTTATTTCAAAACGGTAAAGTTGGAGTTTAAAATAACTGACCCTGGTGTGAATATAGAGACAGAAAAAACAGCGTCTCCTGAATTTATTTTCGATGCTGTTTCCCAAAAGAATTTATTGAATTCAATTTATGCTTGCCCTCATGGTGTAATTGCATATTCAGCAGAAATTCCGAATTTTGTAGAAACCTCAACCAACCTGGCTGCAGTAAAAACTTTAAATGATTATATTAAAATTACAACCAGCCAAAGAAGTTCGGTAGAATCTGCTAAAGATAATATTGCTAATATGGTTCGAGCAGCGTTTGATTTAACAGGAGCTAAAATTTATCATTCCGATGGTTATCCCGGTTGGACACCAAACCCAAATTCAGAAATTGTAAAGCTTACCGCAGCATCATATAAATCTTTATTTAATGAGGAACCTGAAGTTTTAGCCATTCACGCAGGATTAGAATGCGGATTGATTGGAGCCATTTATCCGGAGATGGATATGATTTCTTTTGGGCCAACAATTAAGGGTGCTCACTCACCAGATGAAAGAATTCATATTGGAACAACCTCGAAGTTTTGGGACTTATTAATTGATGTCTTAAGTAAGATTTAAATTTAATCGTCTTTACAATCCAATGACCATACCAACCCGAAATATGGGGTTGGTATAACGAGAATTGGGGGATTCTGTTAAATTCCATAAAACCATAATATCTGAATACAGATTATGACCAATCATTTGACGATATCCTCCTCCTACTAAAACACTACTCACATTTTTTCGTACATAGTTGTTAACATCAATAGCTACTTCATGGTTCAAAACTTCATATTCCGCATAGGCAAAAACTTCCGGAATGATGGAATAGCTTGAAAATATTCTTCCTCCGTAAACATTCGATGTATACTTATATTCACCCTTACCTTCACGCAAATACTGATAGGTAAATCCTGCTCCAATAGCCAATCTATTCGTCATTTTAAAGCCGGTATATGGTGAAATGTCAAGAATAGTTACAGTTCCAAATTGCAAGCCAAGATTACCTCCAACAAACCAACGATTCTGACGTAAAGGAGAAATGACTTCTTCCTGTGCACTAACACTTTGTGACAAAAACAAAACAGGTAAAATTGACAACACAATAAATTTAATTGCTATTTTAATTTTTGATATGCGGAATATATGAGACATGTTTTCAGTTTTTCTGATTATACAAAGCGAACACATACAATATTAAACAAATTCTATCGTATAATTATCGGTTTACTTATCTTTGATTATTCGAATAATAAATATGCAAGCACCTTCTTCCAAATATTATACCACTTTTATTCTTACCCTAATGGTGTTTTTTGTATTTACTTCTTGTAAAAAAAATAATTACTTAATTGAAGAACCCACAGTTGTGTTAAAGTTTTCGAACGACTCGATCATTTTTGACACTGTTTTTACAACGATTGGATCTATAACGAAACATCTAAAAGTCTATAATCCTTACGGTCAAAAAATTAGCATACAATCGATTGAATTAAAAGGTGGAGAAGAGTCTGCTTATCGTTTAAATATTGACGGAACCTCAGCTTTTAAAATGGATAATCTTGAATTAGAAGGTGGTGATAGCATGTATATTTTCATTAAAGTGTTAGTTGATCCGAATGATGAGGATAGTCCGTTTGTTGTTGATGATCAAATTCAATTTAATACTACAGGTTATTCTCAAGATATAGAATTAGTTGCCTGGGGTCAGAATGCGAATTATATAATTGCCGACCAGTATATTGAAGGACTTCCACCCTACTCAATTGTTGCTGAAGAAAAAACACAAATCACATGGGATAACACAAGACCTTATCTTATTTATGGACATGCGGTGGTTGATTCAGGAGCCCTGCTTCAAATTGAAGCAGGGACAAAAATTCATTTTCATAGTAACTCAGGCTTATGGGTTTATAAAGGAGGAAGCTTAAAAGTTAATGGCACACTTGATGAGCCTGTTATTTTCGAAGGTGACAGATTAGACCCAGATTATCGAGATCTCCCCGGACAATGGGATCGAATTTTGTTAAATGAAGGCAGCATTGACAATGAAATCAACTATGCCATTATTAAAAACGGATACATCGGGCTTCAGGTTGAAACATTGGATGAACCCATGGGAAACAAATTAACCCTCACGAATACAAAAATTTCCAACATGAGTGGAACTGGTATTCTGGCAAGGAACTATCACATTGAAGCTTCGAATAATTTAGTTACAAATTGCGGAAGTTACCTGATGGAATTAACCATGGGTGGTAAGTATAAATTCATTCACTCAACCTTTGCTAATTATTGGGATGCTTCAGCTCGGCAAACAGCTTCTATTTATTTTAACAATTACCAAATGGCAGAAGGTAGCATTCTGGCAGCACGACCATTTGATGCTCTTTTCGGAAATTGCATCATCGATGGACGTGAAACGAATGAACTTGTTATCGATTTAATTGAAGAAAATAGCCCAACACTTCTATTTGATCACAGCAGCTTAAAAACAAATTTAAACATTAGTAATGACCATCATTTTATTGAGTGTTTACAAAATCCCAGAAATTTATTTATAGATATTCAAAAATTAGATTTTCAGTTGGATACACTTTCACCTGCCATTGATAAAGGTTCCATTCAAATTGCATTGGAAGTACCCTTCGATATTCTTGGCAATCCGAGATCAATCAATCCCGATTTGGGTGCTTTTGAGTTTATAAATGATTTACCAAAAAAGTAGGTATAATACCATTACAATCACACTAAGTAAAATCGCGAGTACATTAAATTTAATATCCGTTTTAAAAATACTTCTTTCGAGCTCCAATCCTCTTTTCTGAACTTTATTACTCGCATAACTAATTACGATTGCAATCAGCGCCAAGAGAAGAAATACCAGTCCCATTCTATCAATGAATGGTAAGCTTGGCCAACCCAACTTAAACACAAAAGAAAGTGGGATGGTTAGCACAGCAACAGAAAGTGCTGCATCAGCATTAATTCGCTTCCAAAACAATCCGAAACAAAAAATAACGACTACACCCGGGGTTACAAATCCAGTAAATTCCTGTATGTATTGAAAGGCCTGATCCAGATTTCCGAGTAGTGGTTGAGCCGATAACACAGCAACAATAAGCGCAACAAAACTTGTCGCTCTACCAACTGTCACCATATTGGTATCACTTACCTTTTTATTTATGAATTTTTTATAAATATCCATTGTAAAAATAGTTGCCGTCGAATTCAGCATTGATGCTAGAGACGAAACAATGGCTGCAGCAAGCGCAGCAAACGCCAGCCCTTTTATTCCAGATGGAACATAATTATGCAGTAACCAAGGATAAGCTTTATCCGATGGATCAATTAAACCGGTATCGCGCGTGAGCACAAAAGCCGCTATGCCAGGAACAACAACAATTAGAGGAATTAAAATTTTTAAATACCCTGCAAAAATCACACCCCGTTGTGCCTCCTTAACACTTTTTGCTGCCAAACCTCGTTGGATGATGTATTGATTAAAACCCCAATATGACAAGTTTGCAATCCACATCCCTCCTACTATCACTCCAATTCCGGGTAAATCCATGTAGGCATCCTTCATTCCACCATTTCCGTCAGGGATCAATAACTCACCTTGTTTCAAAATCATATTAAATTTCTCAGGTGCCTGATCCAATAAATTCACGAAACCAGCAAATACACCTTGCCCGTCCGAAACAGCATCCAAAGCTAAATATGTTGTAACCAATCCACCTCCAATTAAGAAAATAACTTGTACAACATCCGTCCAGGCTACAGCTTTGAGTCCACCATAAATTGAATAAACTGCAGCAAAAATAGCCAACCCAATAATCGCGTAATTCATCGGAATACCCATGATGGTTTCCATGGCAAGTGCTCCTAAATATAATACTGAAGTGAGATTTACAAAAACATAAACCACCAACCAAAATGAAGCCATCGCAGTTCTTACTCTCCCATCATAACGCATTTCCAGAAACTGCGGCATGGTATATATTTTTTTCTTTAAAAAAACAGGAAGAAAATATTTACCTACTATGATCAATGTAATTGCTGCCATCCATTCATAAGAAGCAATTCCTAAACCAATGGCATAACCCGAACCTGACATTCCTATCATTTGCTCCGCAGAAATATTTGCAGCGATTAAGGATGCACCAATTGCCCACCAAGGCAATGACTTACTTGCCAGAAAATAATCCTGCGCTGTTTTTTTTATTCCCTTTTTAGTTCTAGATACCCATAAACCAATGACGACAATTAATAAACAGTAAGTGATGAAAACGATGTAATCGAGGGTTGAAAAGCTTTGGTTGGTCATACTTTTTCTATTTTAAATTTTCAGGTTGCAAATTAATAAAATAAAAAACCAATTTTGAATAAAATGATATTCTTACTTTTATTAACTTTAAAGCACTTATTAGCTTATAATTAATATCTTAATGCTCAAAAATGTATCATTATGAAATTTGTACACCTAAATATCATCTCTAAAGATTGGAAAAAATTAGCTGATTTTTATATTAAAGTGTTCGATTGTAGACCCATTTTTCCCGAACGTAATTTGAGCGGAAAATGGTTAGATGATGCAACAGCCATTGGAGATGTTCATATTTCAGGTATTCATTTACGTCTTCCCGGATTTGAAGAAGGAAGCCCTTCACTCGAGATTTTTCAATACGATGAAAACATCGAGCAGTTGGATCGAAGAATAAATACGGAAGGAATTACACATATGGCTTTTAGAGTTGAAGATGTTGATTATGTGATGCAAGAAATTTTGAATTACGGGGGAAGTCAAATTGGGAAAGTCACTAAAAAAACGATTAAAGATATAGGCACAATTACTTTTGTTTATGCTGCAGATCCAGAAGGTAATATCATTGAAATCCAAAATTGGTCTTGAAGGAATTGTGAATAATTATTAATAAATACCATTCTGTAACTATTTGTTCATATTATTTTAACACTATCTTAACCAAGTTTTAACACAAAACTTAAGTCAAAGAAAATCAATAAGATATTTATATAAATAACAAAATTTAAACAGAAAGTTATGGTTACTGTGTACATTGCGCTAATTGGGGTTCTTTTTCTCCTTGCTATTTCTGACCTAGTTGTTGGTGTAAGTAATGATGCTGTTAATTTTTTAAATTCTGCTATTGGATCCAAAGCAGCTCCTTTTAAAATTATAATGTTGGTTGCAGCAGTTGGTATTTTAGTTGGTGCGACCTTTTCAAGTGGGATGATGGAAGTTGCAAGAAAAGGAATTTTTCATCCTGAACAATTCTTCTTTTCTGAAATAATTATCATTTTTTTAGCAGTAATGATAACAGACGTAATACTACTGGATTTATTTAACACTTTTGGACTTCCAACCTCAACTACTGTTTCTATTGTATTTGAATTATTAGGAGCAGCCGTTGCGATTTCGATAATAAAAATTTATGGAATGCCAGAAGGAAGCAGCGACTTAAGTGATTACATTAATTCAGGTAAGGCATTAGCAATTATTTCAGGTATTTTATTATCAGTAGTAGTTGCCTTTTCAGTTGGTGCAATGGTTCAATATTTGACACGAATTATTTTTTCTTTTAACTATAAAAAAAGACTAAATTATTTTGGTGGGCTCTGGGGTGGCTTTGCAATTACAGCCATTACCTATTTCATTCTTATAAAAGGAGCAAAAGGAGCATCTTTTATGAATGACGACACCAAAAACTTCATACAGCAAAATACATTTATTATTCTGTTCTCGAGTTTTATGTTTTGGTCGTTATTATTACAAGTACTACATTGGGTTTTCAAATTTAATATTTTAAAACTTATCGTTTTAGTAGGGACCTTTGCTTTAGCCATGGCTTTTGCAGGCAATGATTTAGTTAATTTTATAGGTGTACCACTGGCCGGCTTCGAGTCGTTAAAAGATTTTATAGCTCATCCTGAAGCACAACCTGATGGATTTTTAATGACCTCTTTACAAGGTAAGGTTCAAACACCTACCCTCTACCTATTATTTGCAGGACTAATAATGGTTCTAACTTTATGGTTCTCTAAAAAAGCCAGAAGTGTAGTTAAGACCACCTTGGATTTAAGTAGACAAGGTGAGGGAGATGAAAGATTTGGATCATCAATTATTTCAAGATCATTGGTAAGAAGTAGCCTAAACTTAGGGAAAATTGTAAGCACAATTATTCCTAAAAGAGTACAGGAAGGGATCGAAAAACAATTCATTCCTTACAAATCCGAAGTAGTTGCAATTAAAGAAGATGCTGCTTCTTTCGACATGATTCGTGCATCGGTTAACTTGGTTGTTGCAAGTATTTTAATCTCTTTTGCAACTTCACTCAAACTCCCATTATCTACTACTTATGTAACCTTTATGGTTGCCATGGGTACCTCTTTAGCTGATAAGGCATGGGGCAGAGAAAGTGCAGTTTATCGAATCACTGGCGTATTAAGTGTAGTGGGTGGATGGTTCTTTACAGCTTTGTCAGCATTTACAGTTGCATTCGTTCTTGCAATGTTATTCACATTTGCTGGCATTATTGGAATTGCATTTATGGTTGCCATTGCAGGAATTACCATCTATCGAACACATAGAATTCATAAAGACAAAACAAAAAAGAAAAGTGATGCTGATGCTGAAGAAGAAATTTCTGATGACAACATAGTAGACAGATGTAACTTAACTGTAAGTTCAACGCTTGTTAAAGTTGATGATTTCTACTGTCAAGTTATCGATGGGCTCATTACTGAAGATTTGAAAAAACTTAAGCATATTACAAAAGAGATCAAAAAACTAAACGCTGAAACAAAAGAGCTTAAGAATAATCTTAATTCAACCATTGGTAAACTCCACAAAGATTCTGTTGAGACGGGTCATTATTATGTTCAGGTATTGGATTACTTAAGAGAATTGGCTCATAATATTAATTTTATAAGCAAACCATGTTATGACCATATCGACAACAATCACAAAGCCATGATTGAAATTCAAATTGATGAGCTTAACTTTTTAAAAACTGAGGTACATAAATTATTAATGAATGTAAACAAAATTATTTCAACTAACAATTATGGCAAGGTAGAAGAGGTTATTAATCACCGACAAGAATTGTTAGCTAAACTTGCATCAATTAAGAAAAAACAAATCAAGCGAATTAAACGTGAAGAGGTTGGCACCAAAAACAGCTTACTGTATTTCACACTAACTAATGAAACTAAGAATTTATTACTCAACACAATAAATCTCTTAAAATCTCAGCGTGATTTTACTGAACATGATAAGATGATGAATCATAAATAATCGATGATTCGGAAAATAATATCTGGAGGGCAGACCGGCGTTGACCGATCTGCCCTTGATTTTTGTCTGCAAAACAACATTGAATGTGGGGGCTGGTGCCCGAAAGATAGAATTGCAGAAGATGGGATGATTCCGCTCAAATATCCGTTGAAAGAAACCACAGAAGTTGATTCAATATTTCGTACCCATAAAAACATTATAGAAGCAGATGGTACTTTAATTATTTTTTCTAAAATAATGGATGAAGGAACTTCTCGAACAAAACTTTATGCTGAAAAAATTAAATTCGCCAATTTATCTGGTCGATCTTTCTAATGAATTTTCTATCCCACAGTTTTCAGATTGGATTTTTCGAAATAAGATAAAAACGTTGAATATAGCCGGACAGAGAAAAAGTAATTACCCAGAGATCTATCATCAAACAATAAATTTTTTAAACTGTGGGTAATTTATTTTAAAGCTCTGATAAAGCGATCTTTACCATTTAGGTCTTGGATAATTTGAATTGATTTAAAACTCAATTTATTAAGCATTTCCTTCGTCTCTTTACCGAAAGCTTCGTTGATCTCAAAATATAAAACACCCTCCTCTAGAAGATGATCTTCGCAAAATTGGGCAATTTTGCGATAGAATAATAATGGATTTGAATCAGGTACAAATAGTGCATTTTTAGGTTCAAACTCAAGCACATTCTTATTCATCAGTTTCTTTTCTGAATCTCTCACATAAGGAGGATTACTAACTATAATCTGGTATCTGCCTAACTCAATCCAACCGGTTTTATCAAGAATATTTGTTTTAATGAAATTAAGGCCGACATCATTTAAAACAGCATTTCCTCTTGCTACTTCTAATGCCTCTTCCGAAACATCCAATCCATAAACATCCACTTTATCATAAAATTTCTTGAGGGCGATACCGATACATCCACTCCCGCAACCAATATCTAAAATTCCTGATTTAATTGTATGGGTATCTTCAAGTTTGCAAATTAATTGAACCAATTCTTCTGTTTCAGGGCGAGGAATGAGCACGTGAGGATTAACTTTAATTTTCAATCCCAAAAAATCAGTTTCGCCTAAAATATATTGTAAGGGCTTATTCGAGAGAAGTTCTTTTACAGCAAAGTGAATTTTTAACAATTCTGATTCACTCAATCTAAAATCTGGTTTCTTTACAAAATCAATTTTATCATAACTAAAAAAATAGCTAATCAGCTGATACATTACAGCCTTACTCTCTCTCACTTCGTATATTTCTGTAAGCAAAGAAGTATAGTACTTGAAGACATCTGATATTTTATTTGTCGGCATTTTCACATCTCGAAATTAGTCAAATTTTAGTACTTTTGACTCACTCAAAATTCAAACTATTTCTAAACACATACGCAACTCAAAAGATGATGAATACTCAAATTAAAAACATAGCCATGTTAAGTACTCATGGTTACTTCGACCCCATACCTCAACTAGGAAGAACAGATACTGGTGGACAAGTTGTTTATGTTTTAGAATTAGCTAAAGCGATTTCTAAACTCGGAATTAAAGTTGATATTTTCACCCGCTGGTTCGATCAGAAAAACAAACAAATTGATCTGGTTCCGGGTTATCCAAACGTAAATATCATTCGAATTAAAGCAGGAGAATGGAATTTCCTTCCCAAGGAATTTATTTATGATGTACTACCTGAGTTATCAGAAAACATGATCAGTTTCATAAAAGAACATAATTTAAATTATGATTTATACCACGGCCATTATGTTGATGCAGGAATTGTAACTGTTAATGTAGCGAAAGCTTTTGGCAAACCTTCATTCTTTACGGCTCATTCATTGGGTGCCTGGAAAAAAGATCAGATGGGTGGCGATCCGGCCGAGATGGAAAAGAAATTTAATTTTGAACATCGGATTAGTGAGGAATTAAGAATTTTTGATGCCGTTAATGCGCAGACTGTAACCTCGATTGTACAACTCGAGAAACTTGAATTACTCTACAATTATAAACCTTCAAATGTAGTTGATATTCCGCCAGGTGTTGATATACACACTTATCATTTACCGGATGATAAGGCAAAAAATCAAAAAACCAGTTTGCCAAAAAAATATGTGTTTTGCATCAGTCGCATCGATACCAATAAAGGGCATGATTTTTTACTTCACGCTTTCGATTTGGTAAGAAAAAAAATAGGTGATATTGATTTAGTTATTGGAGGGGGTTCTCCAAATCCGAAACAAAGAGAAATCGATCTATACCAAAAAATGAAAGATATCATTTCAGAAAAAGGGATGGATGGTCGCGTTCAATTGATCGGATACGTGCCAGATGAACTTATGCCAGTTTATTACCAACAATCCGAAATGTTTGTTTTGCCCTCCTTATTCGAGCCTTTTGGGATGACAACTCAGGAAGCAATGGCTTGCGGTAAAGCCGTAATTGCATCTAAATTTGGAGGAATCAGAAATGTAATTGAACATGGCGAAAATGGATTATTGGTTGACCCGTCAAACACTTCTGAGTTTGCAGATGCCATGATTAGGTTGTTAGAAAATCCTAAGGAAACAAAAGCAATTGGTCAGAACGCATACAAAACAGTTCAGGATAATTTTAGCTGGGAAGCCATTGCAACACGTTTCCTTGATTTTTTCAAGCAGTATATTTAAATCTGAATATTACGCTAAGTTGACTAAATAGATAGAAGTTATTATGTTGTACATACTATCAGTTATTGTTCTTTCATCCTTAATATTTGTAGCTTTTAAATTATTTACCCGATTCAAAGTTGATAATTTTCAAGCCTTAACCATAAACTATTTAGTAGCATCTGTCTTTGGAATTCTCATATCGGGTTCCGAATTTAATTTTGGTGAAATCATCGAAAAACTATGGCTACCCTATGCCTTATTTATCGGATTCATTTTTATTTTCACATTTATTCTTTTTGCCCTCTCCTCACAAAAAGCCGGTGTTGCAATAACAGCTGTTTTTAGCAAGATGTCTGTTGTAATACCCGTCATTGCAGGTATCTTCCTTTATTCAGAAAAGCTGAGTACGACTATCGTTTTAGGCATAATATCCACATTCGCAGCATTTCTGCTCATATTTTATAAAAAGGAAAAGACTAAAATTCGATTTTCAATTATTATCCTACCCATAATTATTTTTTTCGGAAATGGATTGATAGATGCCTTATTAAAATACGTTGAACACCATTATATTTCGGAAGATTATACTTTATTTCTGACCATTATTTTCATTGCAGCTTTGTTAGTTGGTGTGCTCATCTCTGCTTTTAGGTATTTTAAAACAAAGAAACTTTTTAATATACAAAGCATCGTTGGTGGAACAATATTAGGTCTTCTCAATTACTCAACTACCTATTTCATGCTTTTAGCAATGAGTGTATTTCAAAGCAATGTTTTGTTCCCGATTCAAAATGTTGGCATTGTTATGTTATCAGCCTTATTTGGATTATTCCTTTTTAAAGAAAAATTAAGCCTGATTAATTGGATCGGAATATTTTTATCAATTATGGCAATTTTATTAATCGCTTTTGCATAACTTTTCTTAGGCAATTAACGCTTAAAGTTCTTCATATCAATACATCTAAATTGTTACGTTTATTTATACTCAGTATATATTGATATATATTAGATAGTTGAATCCAAATTTTTAATAATTTCGAGTTTTTATTTGTCATGGAAGATTATAATTGTCCAAGTTATTCAGATTGTCAGCTTATAAACGGTGAGTTGATTGTTCCAGATATTGTGGATAAAAAACATTATACTTCTAACTACTGTTTAAATGGCAAAAAGCACTGGAGTGCATGCAAGAGATACATCACTAAATCAGCTCTACATTTCTGTCCCGACTTTGTTCTACCTGATACTCCTCTTACTCCAGAGGAAATAATCGAAAAATTTGATAATGAAACATTTTACTAAAACAAATTAAATTAGGTATGGCTACAATTGAAATTGAAGGCAAAGTATTTGAGGTTGATGGAGATGGGTTTCTATCACAACCAGAAGTTTGGAACGATGAAGTTGCAAACTTAATTGCAAAAAGTGACGGCATTGAAGAAATGAATGACAAACATTGGGCAATTGTAAGAGTGATTCGTAAAAACTGGGAAGAAAAAGGCATGGCTCCAATGATTAGGGTTATTTGCCAGGAAACTGGCGTACGTTTACGTGAGATTTATGAATTATTCCCATTAGGACCAGCACGAGGAGCCTGTCGTGTTGCAGGATTACCAAAGCCTGACGGCTGCGTTTAAACAATTTATCGATGAATTGGTATCATTGGATGACGCTTAGTGCGTTTATAATTTGTATGGTTTCTTGTCTGTATCATTTTTTCAGGCTAATACATTTAGGAAACCCAACAGATTATTCGAAACAATCAGGAAATATCCCAACGGCCGTTGCCTATGCCTTTACAAAGGCGATGAGCCCTACAAAAAAAGAATCTGCCTATTTACACATGCCTACATATACTGCAGGTATCCTTTATCACTTAGGCACATTTTTATCTATTTTCTTATTTTTTATAATTATTCTTAATTTAAATTTTGGTTTACCTACAAACTATGTTTTATCTGGATTTTTAGCACTTTCAGGCATTTCTGGCTTGGGGATTTTAATTAAAAGAATTATAAAAAAAGAATTACTATCTCTCTCAAATTTAGATGATTTTATCTCAAATATTCTAGTTACTTCATTTCAATTTGCAACAGCTTTTGTGTTATGGATGGAGTCGGGATTTATGACATACTTTATAATTACAACAGCTCTGCTACTCTATCTACCAATGGGTAAATTAAAACACACCATTTATTTCTTCGCAGCAAGATACCATTTAGGTTTCTTTTTTGGATGGAGAAACATTTGGCCAATCGCAAACCCAAAAAACTAGAATCATGAGAAAATTAACTGACGAAAAAAAGAAATTAGGACTGGAAGTCTTAAGTGCTCATGAAGATAGCAAACTAATAACACATCTAAATAGTTGTGTACACTGTGGCTTATGTGCTGATAGTTGTCTCTACTACAAAACTGATCCATTAGCGCATTATGTTCCTGCCAAAAAAGTTGACATTGTAGCTTCAATTTACAGAAGATATAATACATTCTTAGGGCGAAAAGCCCCTTGGCTTACCAATGCCAGAAATCTGGATGATACAGCAATTGAAGAAATGGTTGATCTCCTTTATGGTTCATGTACCATGTGTGGTCGATGTACTTCACATTGCTCCATTGGAGTCGACATAACTTATGTGGTTCGAAAGGGCCGCGAAATGTTGGCCGTTATGGGCTATGTACCAGATTCATTAAACGCAACGGTACAAGCAGCTATGGAGACAGGAAACAATATGGGGATTCCTAAACAAGAATTTGTTGACACCATTACCTGGCTTGAAGATGAATTAAAATTTGATGTGGATGATGAAAATGCTATTATTCCTCTCGATCTAAAAGGGAAGAAAATGATGTACACTTTAAATCCACGTGAACCTAAATTTTTTCCCCTCTCAATTTCGGCAATGGCAAAAGTTTTTTTTGCTGCCAACGAAAGTTGGACTTTGTCGACTAAAATGTATGATGTTACAAACTATGCATTTTTCTCCGGAAATATGGAAGAAGCAAATGTAATTGCGCAGCGCATGGATGATGAAATGCAAAACTTAGGATCGAAGGAATGTATTTTAGCTGAATGCGGCCATGGGTCAAGAGCTTTTAAGTGGGAAGGTCCAAATTACATTAAGAAGAAATTACCTTATGAGGTGCTAACTTCTGTTGAATTACTCGCCAATTATATTCGAGATGGAAGAATTAAGGTTGACCCCGACCGACTTAAAGAGGTTGTTACCCTTCATGATCCATGTAATCTGGTTAGAGAAGGTGGAACGGTTCAGGAGCAACGTTATGTCATCAACAAAATCGCTAAAAATTTTGTTGAAATGACGCCCCATGGAACCGAAAATTATTGCTGTGGAGGCGGTGGTGGACAATTGGCTATGAGCGAATACAATGAACGCCGAATGAAAATAGCTGGCCTTAAGGCTGATCAAATCAGAAAAACTGGTGCCAGTATCGTTGTAACTCCGTGTCATAATTGTGTCGATCAACTAATGCAAACCAATGTCGAGTATAAGCTTAATGTAAAAATTATGACCTTGGCTGAATTGGTTGCCGATGCACTGATTTTAGAACAATAAAATAACATTTTTAAGAACTTTATATAATTATCATGAGTAAACAAATTTATTTAGACAATTCAGCAACTACATTTCCAAAGCCAGATGAAGTGTATAAATTTATGGATCATTTTTATCGTAACAATGGCGTTAGCCCTGGAAGATCAGGTTTTGATGCAGCCATCGAAGCAGAAGAAGTAGTGATGAATACCCGAAAAATGCTTACCCAACTATTCAATGGAGACAATCCAGATCATTTAACTTTTAGTTATAATGCAAGTGATTCATTGAATATGATCATCAATGGTTTGGCAGAAAAAGGAGATCATGTTATAACCACAATGTTAGAGCACAACTCTGTATTACGGCCATTACATCATTTAATGTTAGATGGCATCATAGAAGTTGATCATATCACATTCGATGAACATGGTTATATTAATCCTACTGATATCAAGAATGCGATAAAACCAAATACAAAAATGGTGATCGTAAATCACAGCTCTAATATTATTGGAACCGTACAAGATGCCAAATCAATTGGTAAAATTTGTCGTGATGCGGGCGTACTTTTTGTTTTAGATGCCAGTCAAAGTGCAGGAATCATCCCAATTGATATGAAGGCAATGAATATTGATGTTTTAGCTTTTACAGGTCATAAATGTTTGATGGGGCCCACAGGCATTGGAGGTTCTTATGTGATGGAAAATGTGCCAATTAAGGGGACTCGTTTTGGTGGAACAGGCGTAAGATCAGCTCAGGAAACCCATCTTGAAGAATTTCCTTATAGAATGGAATGTGGCACCCTGAACCTGGTTGGAGTTGCAGGTTTAAACGCAGGCGTAAAATGGGTAATGGAGCAAGGTATTGATAAGCTTCACAATCAGGAAATAAAACTATGGGATAAATTAAGAAAAGGTTTACAAGCAATTGAAGGTGTCACAACCTATTGTGCTGAAAGTACTGAAAACCAGAATGCGGTTTTAAGTTTTAATATTAAAGGTTTCGATGCTGGTGATGTTGGAATGATGCTGGATGTTGATTACAATATTGCCAGTAGAACGGGTTTACAATGCGCTCCTAAAGTACATGAACGAATAGGAACAGCAAATATTCACGGGACATGCCGACTGAGTGTTGGCCCATTCAATACAGAGGAACATATCGAAGCTGCGATAGAAGCGGTAAAAGATATCGCTTCGATTAGAAATTAAGATGAAGGAGGTGTCTAAAAAGCCTACAAATCGTCATTCTGAATTCCTGCCTGTCGGCAGACAGGTATTTCAGAATCTTAAATAGTTGACTTTGAGATTCCGGAACAAGTCCGGAATGACAGAAAAATGAAAAGGCTGCCCTTTTTGGACAGCCTCTTTTTATTTCTATCTTTGTGGAAAGTTAAAGATTCTTTCTGCCAATGCTTTTTGAAGATACTTACCAAACCATTATTAAACCATCTGACGGTCTGTTTAAAGATCGTGGAAGTAAATTTATTGCCAAGGCATTTCCAGTTCTTAGTGAAGATGATGTGAAAGAGAACTTAAATTCCCTGCGAAAGGAATATTATGATGCCCGTCATCATTGTTACGCCTATCAATTGGGTTTTGACAAATCTGCCTATCGTATAAATGACGACGGAGAACCATCGGGTACAGCCGGAAAACCAATTTTCGGACAAATAAATTCACACGATCTTACAAATATCTTGATTGTTGTCATCCGTTATTTTGGGGGAACAAAACTGGGTGTGAGTGGACTAATAAATGCTTATAAAACGGCAAGCAAAGATGCGATTTTGAATAACAAAATTGTAACAAAAATTATTACTTACATCTACCAGATTGATTTTCAATACACAGAAATGAATGATGTAATGAAGATTATGAAGGCCTTTAACCTTGAACAAAGTGATCAAAAATTTGAGATGAAATGCCAACTCAATTTTGAGGTAAGAAAAAGTGAATCGGATCAAGTATATGACAACTTATCTAAAATTAAAAACCTAAATATCAGATTTTTAAAATCTATTTAGTTTAATTGTCGAATTTATTTTTACGAAAATATTTTAAAAGATTAGCTTTCTTTACATATACGAATAAAAAAGATCAAAATCAAGTGTAATTTTATTTTTTTCCTAACTTTTTTAATCACATATTTGTTAATTGTTTTTGCAGTTTCCTAAATAAGTGAATATCAAGATTAACTCAAATTTTGATGTTTGAATTTCAAGAATACTAAAAATTAAAGTTTAACAAATCATTTAATAATTCTTTTCGCTGATGAGAAAAAATCACGTTGAAGTCTGGGACAATTGTCTCCGTGTAATCAAAGACAATATCCACTATCAAAGCTTCAAAACATGGTTTGAACCTATTACACCTCTTAAACTGGATAACAGCGTACTAACGATTCAAGTCCCAAGTCAATTTTTTTATGAATGGTTAGAAGAACATTATATTAGCTTACTTAAAAAAACAATTAGTAAAGAACTTGGTGCCGAAGGAAGATTAGAATACAGCATCATTATGGATAATTCAGTAAACAGCAAATCTCCCTACGCTATAAAAATTCCTACTTCAAATAAAAAAGACACTAAAAACCCTGCCGTTTCCATGCCGATAGATCTTAACAAAGGTAAATCGAGAGATATTCCAAATCCATTTATTATACCTGGATTAAAAAAACTAAAAGTCCAATCTCAGTTGGTGGACTCATATTCATTTGAAAACTTTGTTGAAGGTGATTGTAATCGCCTGGCCAGATCTGCTGGCTATGCCGTTGCTGAAAACCCGGGACGCACAGCTTTTAACCCGCTTTACCTTTACAGTAATGTTGGGCTGGGGAAAACCCATCTTGCTCATGCCATCGGTTTGCAAGTGAAAAATAATTTCCCAAACCAAACCGTACTTTATGTTTCGGCCGAGCAGTTTATCGCGCAATACATTGATTCGGTAAGAAATAACAATCAAAACGATTTTGTTCATTTTTATCAAATGATTGATGTACTAATCGTTGATGATATCCAATTTTTATCAGGCAAAGAAAAAACACAAGATGTGTTTTTTCACGTGTTTAATTTCTTGCACCAAAAGAGCAAACAAATAATTATTACGTCGGATAAACCACCCGTGGAAATGAAAGGGATGGAACCTCGATTGCTTTCACGTTTTAAATGGGGCTTGGCAGCTGATTTACAAGTACCAGATCTGGAAACACGGATTGCTATTCTTCAGAAAAGATTATATAATGATGGTATTGAAATGCCTTACGAGGTTATTGAGTATTTGGCTTATAGTATTACCACAAACATTCGTGAACTTGAAGGTGCACTGATCTCAATCATGGCACAATCATCCTTAAATAAAAAAGCCATCAATTTGGATCTGGCACGCCAGATGATCGATAAATTTGTTAAGAATACATCCAGAGAGATCTCCATTGATTATATTCAGAAAGTTGTTTGTGATTATTTTAACTTACCTCTGGATGTAATTAATTCAAAAACACGTAAAAGAGAAATTGTACAGGCTCGGCAATTAGCAATGTATTTTTCTAAAAAGCACACTAAATCTTCGTTGGCAACCATTGGGATGCATTGCGGAAACAAAGATCATGCAACAGTATTACATGCCTGCCGAACGGTAAATAATCTTGTTGAAACGGATAAGCAATTCCGCACCTACGTTGAAGAATTAGACAAGAAAATTAAGCTCTAAGCCTTGATATTGCTTGGATTCTTCACATTTATTAGTTAACTTTAATAATTCATTATATATACACGTTTAATACGTGCCTCTACTAACCTTATTAATAAACCTAAAAATGAAAATATTATTTGTAAGCTTGGGAAATATTTGTACTTCACCATTAGCAGAAGGGATTCTCAAATACAAACTCAATGAAAAGAAAATTAGTGCAACCATTGAATCTGCCGGTTTTGAATCTTACAACATTAATGAAGCGCCTAACGAAGAAGTTGTAAAATTTGCTCAAAAAAAAGGGATTGATATTTCAAAAAACAAATGCCGATTATTTGTGAGTGAAGATTTTGATAAATTTGATAAAATTTATGTTGCTGATTCAGCAAGTTATCGCGATGTTCAATTTTTTGCTAGAAATGAAGATGAAATGAAAAAAGTTGAGTATTTGCTTGGTGTTGTTGATGGGACAAATAAAGCTGTGCCTAAACTTTTTTTGGAAGGTGAAAAAGGCTTGATGAAATTGTTTGAAATTCTGGATGAAGCATGTGAGATCATCGCCAATAAAATAATTAAATAAATTGCATTTAAATTGAAAACCGACTTCATTACTCCTGATGCTTCGACAATCATACAAGCTCATAACAGAATAAAACAATATATACATCGAACCCCTGTTCTCTCATCTGAAAGCATTAACAAGGTTTTTCAAGCAAATATTTTCTTTAAATGTGAAAATTTCCAAAAAGTTGGCGCATTTAAAGCAAGAGGTGCAACAAATGCCGTAATGTCGTTGTCTGAAGACCAAATGATTTATGGAGTCTGCACACAATCTTCCGGGAATCATGCGCAAGCTATAGCACGTGCCGCAAAAATTAGAAATATCAAGGCCTATATTGTGATGCCCTCAACCGCTTCAAAAGTAAAAATTGAAGCAGTTAAACAATACGGTGGTGAAATTACTTTTTGTGAGCCAACACTAGCTGCGAGAGAAGCAGCCATCAAAAAAATCATTGGTCAAACATCAGCAACTGAGATTCATCCTTATAACGATTTAGACATTATCGCTGGTCAAGCTACTGCAGCCAAGGAACTTATTGAGGAACATTCTGATTTAGACATCATCATGGCACCCGTTGGTGGAGGAGGTTTATTAAGTGGAACTTCTCTTGCCACAAAATATTTTTCTCCAAACACAAAAGTAATTGCAGGAGAACCTGATAACGCCAATGATGCATTTCAATCATTCTACAGTAAGGAATTTGTTCCATCTTTAAAACCAAATACCATTGCCGATGGACTGCTGACTTCGTTAGGAAGTATCACTTACCCTATCATTTTAGAAAATGTTGATCAAATTGTTACTGCAAGCGAATCAGCCATTATTGAAGCCATGGAATTAATTTGGGGACGGTTAAAAACCATCATTGAACCTTCGTCTGCAGTGCCTTTAGCAACAATATTGGAAAACAAATTCGATTATCAAAATAAAAAAATAGGAATTATCATTTCTGGAGGAAATGTTGATCTCTCAAAATTACCTTGGTTATAAATGATCACAAAACAACATAAAGGAATACTCTATTTAATCCCAACCAAATTGGGTTCAGCTTCTTATGAAAGGGTCTTCCCTGAATATAATCGCAATATCATCCTCAACCTAAAACACTTTATTATTGAAGATATTCGTTCAGCTCGAAGATTTTTAAAAAGTATAAATTATCCCGGGAATTTTGATGACGTAGTTTTTCAGGACTTGAATAAACACACCAAAGAAGAAGACACTTACTCTTACTTAAACCCGATTGAACACTCAAAAAACATTGGACTTATGTCGGAAGCAGGAGTTCCGTGTGTTGCAGACCCGGGAAATATAATCGTAAAACGAGCCCATGAATTAGGCTATAAAGTTGTTCCATTAATTGGTCCATCTTCCATCCTTTTGGCTTTAATAGCTTCAGGATTTAATGGACAAAATTTTTCATTCTTGGGATATCTGCCTGTTAAACCTAATGAACGAGACAAGGAAATTAAAGAAATAGAGGCAGATGCCAGAAAATCAGGGCAAACCAAAATATTTATTGAAACACCTTATCGCAACCAACAATTATTTAATGCAATTATTGCAAATTGCCATCCAGACACAATGATGTGCCTCGCCTCCGACATTACCCTCGATTCAGAATCTATCGAAAGTAAAAATATGGATGCATGGAAAAAATCACCGCCAAACTTTCAAAAAAAGCCGACGGTGTTTCTTATTTCAATTTAAAAAATCTTAATGATGATGGCCATCATCAGGGCCATGGGCATGGCCGTGGCTAAGCTCCTCTTCTGTTGCTTCTCTAACGTCCATAATTTCACCTGTAAAATGTAAATTTTGACCGGCAAGTGGATGGTTGAAATCCATGGTTATTTTATCATCAGTAATACCAATAACCAAACCGTTCAGTGGCTGACCTTGTTCATTTTGCATAGGAATAATCCTACCCATCTGAATCATTTCCTCATCAATTTTTCCTTCAACCTCAAATATTTTTTTATCCAAAGCAACGATTGCTTCTTCGTTACGCTGACCATATCCGTCATCTGCAGTTAACCCAAAAGAAAAATGATCTCCAACTACCAAGCCTTCAAGGCTTTTTTCAAAAACGGGCAATAGCCCACCTATTCCGAAGAGATAAACAAATGGTTTTTCTTTTTCAACCTTTTGTACCAACTCCCCATTTTCGTCATTTAACTTTAGTTCATAAGTCAAGGATACCACCTTGTTTTGTGAAATTTTCATCTGATAAATCTTAGTATTACATTTTTTTAATAAAATAAATTCGCTAATTGCGTGTGGCAAAGGTACAATCAATTATTATTCAAAAAAATTATCGACTAGTTTGTAATGATTTTTAATTAAATTCGTCTTTTACTTATATTAATATCAATTAAACATTATTATTTTGAGTGAAGAGGTATTAACCATTGAAAACTTGACCAAAGTTTATGGTAAGTTGAAAGCCCTGGATAAACTATCCATTTCTATCGAAAAAGGCCATATTTATGGAATTCTGGGGCCCAACGGAAGTGGAAAAACGACTACTTTAGGAATTGTTCTTGATGCCATAAATCCAACATCAGGTAGCTTTAAATGGTTTGGGAACGAACCCAATAAAGCGGATCGGAAAAAGATTGGTGCTATTTTAGAAACACCTGTTTTCTACCCCTATTTGAGTGGGATAAAGAATTTGGAAATAATCGCTGATATTAAAGGTGTTACCTATGACCAAATTCCTGAAATATTAAAAACTGTTGATCTCTTCAAGCGCAAGAATAGTAAATTTAAAACCTATTCTTTAGGGATGAAGCAAAGACTTGCACTTGCAGCTGCTTTGATTGGCAATCCGGAAGTACTCATCCTTGATGAACCTACTAATGGATTGGATCCACAAGGGATTGCAGAAATGAGGAACCTGATAAAAAAAATTGCCAAACAGGGGTTGACCATTGTGTTAGCAAGTCACCTGCTAGATGAAGTTCAAAAAGTTTGCACCCATGTTGTTGTGCTGGAAAAGGGCAAAAAATTATTTGCTGGAAAGGTGGATGAAGTATTAGGTGAATCGGTTCTTGTTGAAATTGCAGGACCTGACATGAATAAAATTGAAGCCATGTTAAGCAACTCTGATTTTGTCAATAAATTTGACAAAGAAGAGCAGTTGTTTTTGGTAGAACTCAAAAGCGGTTCCGACAGTTCAGTCCTTAACAAATCACTATTTGAACAAGGAATACAAGTTTCACATATTTCGCTTAGAAAGAAAAGTTTAGAAAATTATTTTTTAGAATTACTAGCTGAATCTCATGATAAGACTTCTTAAAATTGAATTTAAAAAAGTAGCTAACAATAAAGCTTTTTGGGTACTTATTGGGCTTTATGCACTCATTTTGGGCACTATACTTTTTGGTGTACAAACGGTTATTAATGAATTTATGCTGGATGCTGGAAAAAAAGCCCCCATTCCGGTAACTAAAATAACACTCTACGATTTTCCGGGCATATGGCAAAACCTAACTTATTTAGCCGGTTATCTGAAGATGATACTTGCGATAGTTATAATTATATTTATTACCAATGAATATTCATATCGTACCATTCGTCAAAATATAATTACAGGCCTCTCAAGATGGGACTTCCTTTTATCTAAACTTTTAATGATTTTTGTTATTAGTTTAGCTGCAACTTTATTTCTCTTTATTATTGGATTAATTCTTGGTTTTACAAATACGCCTGAGGTAAAATTTTCAATGATGTTCGAAAATATGGTTTTTGTATTTACTTATTTCCTTGAGCTTTTTGCTTTCATGACTTTTGCTTTAATGTTAGGAATCCTTGCTAAACGTTCGGGCATTACCATTGGTTTGCTATTTCTTTATTTTTATGTGATTGAGCGATACATTAACTATAAGCTGCCAAATGACTTGGGCGATTTCCTACCCGTGCAATCGATTGGGAGATTGATTGATATTCCGAATACGGATGTCATGAAGATGTTTAGCATAAACTTCAGAGCTTTTGTTTCTCTTCAGGATGTTGTTATTGTTTGTTTATACTCGGCATTATTTATCTTTTTAATGCACCTCATTTTAAAAAAGAGAGACCTTTAAGAAAAATACTTCACAAAAATCCCAATTAAATTGCTAATAAATTTTAGCAAAAAATTCTTGAAGCTAATTTATCAGCTTGATCTGGCTATATAGTTTTTTAACATCTAAATTTCTGACATTGTTTTAAAAAAATGAACTATATTTGACTAGCAAAGAATTAACAATGCGTGATAAGTTTAAAGTAAAAAATCAAGAGACTTTTGAAGACTTCAAGATTAGCCTTTCCAAAAGAATTTTTGATATCTCATTTTCCATTTTTGCCCTGTTGGTATTAAGTCCCGTCTGGATCATGGCAATAATATTTGTCAAGATTGGATCTAAAGGACCAGTATTTTATATCTCCAGACGGGTTGGAACCGGATACGATATCTTTAATTTCTACAAATTAAGATCCATGTATATTGGTTCTGATGAAAAACGAGCCGAACTTTCTGAGCTCAACCAATACTTAATTGATCAGTATAAAAATGGGAAGAATTTTTCGTTTGCTGACAAATGTCTTGAATGCGAAAAACTTGGAAAACCTTGCTCACCTATTTTACATATTGATGGTGTAGAAATTTGTGAAAATCAATATTTAAAACGAAAACGTGAACAAACCAATTCAATTACTTTCTTTAAAGTTAAAAATGATCCTCGCCTTACAAGGGTTGGTAAAGTAATTAGAAATTTCAATATTGATGAAATTCCACAATTCGTAAATGTTATTAAAGGTGACATGTCCATTGTGGGCAATAGACCACTCCCCCTTTACGAAGCCGAAAAACTAACAGATGATCAATGGGCATTAAGATTTCTTGCACCTGCCGGAATAACCGGTCTATGGCAGGTACGGCAGAGTGATACTGAAAAATTATCCTCTGAGGCAAGAAAAAGTCTCGACAATCAATATGTTTTAAATTCCTCTTTTTGGGGCGATATCAAACTTATTCTGAGAACCATCCCTGCTATTTTCAGAAATCCAAGAAGCTAAGCAAAACCTAATTTTTTTTACCAACAACTTTTATAGCATTAAGCCGCTGTATTAATGGTGGATGCGAATAGTAAAAGAATGTATAAATTGGATGAGGGTTTAAATTGCTCAAGTTATTTACCGATAGTTTTTTTAATGCATTATTTAGGGATTCAGAATCATATTTTTCTGCTGCATATTTATCTGCTTCAAACTCATGTTTCCGTGAAAAATAATTAGTGATTAAGCCAAGAACCAATGAAACCGGGCTATAAAGAATTCCAAAAACCAAAACGCCTAAATGAAAGCTCATGTTTGAACTTCCGAGTGCTTCTGCTAAAAGAGGGTTTCCAATAAAGAACGAGAGAATAAACAACATCAACCCCGTTTGAAGAATAGAAACAATCAACCCAAATACCGTATGCTTCTTTTTATAATGACCAATTTCATGCGCCAGAACTGCAACCAACTCTTCAATCGAATGATCTTTGATAAGTGTATCGAATAAAACAATTCTTTTTTTAGGGCCAAAGCCGCTAAAATAGGCATTCGCTTTGGTTGACCGCTTTGAATTATCAATCACATAAATATTATCTAATTTGAACCCCGCACCTGCTGCAAACTTTTCAATGGCATTTCTTAACTCGCCATCCGGAAGCGGAACTTGTTTATTAAAAAGAGGAACGATCAGAACAGAATAAAACATGCTCATAAAAATGGTAAACACACTTATCATACCCCAGGTATATAACCAAAACATCGAAGTTGTCACCGTATAAATCCAAATAACCAATGCCAAAACTCCACCACCCAGCACAATAGCTATCAGCCAAGCTTTCAATTTATCCAAAACATAAGTACTGAGGGTCGTTTTATTGAATCCGAAGCGCTCCTCGATCACAAAAGTATTGTATAAACTAAATGGCAAGGATAAGATATCAGCAATAAAACCAATGATGCCAAAAAACAATAATCCAAGTAATATCGAATTTTCAGTATAACTACGAAGAAAATCATCAAGATAAACAAATCCTTTCCAATACAAGAGTCCAAGAATTAAAACAAAAGAAAGTGCGTTTGAAAGCGTTGATATTTTTTGTTTTGCTTTAATGTAATTTTGCGATTTACGATATTTCTTAGCTTCATAAATCCCTTCCAACTCCTGTGGAATTTCATCTGACCAATATCTACTATTTAGATAATCCAGAAATTGTTCAAGTAAAAAGTCAAAAATAATTACAGAAATAATGACAAGAAACAAAGTATTGGCAGAGAACATATTGTTAATCATTTAGTATAGAAAAAATAAAGCCCAGGAGAAGACCCGGGCCAAAATTAAAAGAATTCTATTTACATGCTCATTCCACCGCAAACACTAATCACCTGACCGGTAACATAACTTGAAAGATCAGAACCAAGGAAAATAGCAATATTGGCAACATCTTCTGCTTGCCCGGAGCGACGCAATGGAATTGTTTTTATCCACTCTTTTTTAACAGTTTCATCAAGCTTTGAAGTCATATCTGTTTCGATAAATCCTGGAGCAATTGCATTACACCTAATACTTCTGGAACCTAATTCCTGAGCTATAGATTTTGTGAATCCAATTAAACCTGCCTTCGATGCTGAGTAATTTGATTGGCCTGCATTTCCACCCACACCAACAACAGAGCTCATATTAATGATGCTACCTGAGCGTTGTTTAAGCATTACTTTTTGAACAGCTTTTGTTAGGTTGAATACTGATTTGAGATTGACTTTGATCACAAGATCCCAATCAGCTTCGGTCATTCTCATTAATAAATTATCGCGGGTTATTCCGGCATTATTCACCAAAATATCGACACGTCCAAATTCTTCCATGATGGCATTAATTAATGCTTCCCCTCCATCAAATGAACTAGCATCAGATGCATAGCCTTTTGCTTTTACACCTTTGGCTTCAATTTCTGCTTCAAGTGATTTTGCATTATCATCGTAAGCCAGATCTGAAAAAGCCACATTAGCTCCCTGATCGGCGAATTTAAGTGCAATTTCTCTTCCTATTCCTCTGGATGCACCAGTAATTAATGCCGTCTTTCCTTCAAGTAGTTTCATATAATTATTTTTTTTGATTTCGATTAATAAACAAATTTATTCTATTTTTTCAATAATTGGAAAAGTAGAGAAGCATTACTTCACATACTGATCAATCACATCAGATATTGCCTTTTGACAAACCGTGCAGAAATTATTACTGTTACGCGTGTACATGATACAATCAGTTGATGAGCGATACATTCCATACTGGTAATAGGAAGCTCCTTCAAAAGCTCCGACTTTACCGGTGTTTTCCATTTCATTTATCATTTTTGTTTCTTCCTTTCGTTGTTTTAAAAAAAGCTCTTCCAAAACAGACTCAGGTGCTTTTGCTGCTCTTAAGCGATTTCTTTCATTCTGAATTTCGATGGCATGATGATCAAACTTCTCTTTATCCCAAGGTGTTGGAATTGGGGTTCCGTCTTTAACCATTTCTGCCCATTTTAATTTCCCATCAATTAGTGCAGTTATGTTTGCTTCCCAAGGTTCAACCGTAATTTCAGGCATCTGATAAGAAACTGATGAAGAATAATATTCATCGGCTAAAGCCGCAAAATGATGACCGAATTCATGCACAAAAATATAATCGGAAAATAAATTATCTACCGCAACAGAAGCATACAATTGGTAAATTCCACCTCCCCCATAGGTTTTTTCATTGATTAATAAATACATAAAATCATAAGGAACAGATGAGGCGACATCTCTGATGGTTCGATTGTCGTAACTTAGGGCATATCGCTCACTATCGAAACTACTGTAGTGCACACTTAACGGAGTGCGAGAAAACACCCCAGGGTGAGGTTTATTTACACCCGAAGTTGCAGAAGGGGTTTCTACGGTGCGAACATTAAAATCATTTTTCCTTGACTTGAAGGGTTCGACAGCAAAAAGGCTGGTTGTTAATCGTTCAACATCTTTACGAAATTTATCCATTTCATCTACCGTGTATCCATCAGCTAGAATAACAAGATCAACTTTTTCCTGAGCAGGTCCATTAATTAAAATGTCGTTGGTTTTATAATGAGAAACTAAATCAGCTGGCACTATAGCGCGCGATGATGGATCAATCGTGGTTTCCCAAATGATAACAAAATTATTCTTGGCATCTCTTTTCTTCATTTCAAGCTTAACAGCTTTATGTGGCCAAGGAAATCGCACTGACTCATGAAAAGTTCCCCATTTCTCTGATGCCTCGGGAATGGTTTGCCATTCCCCAAAAACACTTGCAAATCCTCTGCTATAAATACTTTCTCCACTTTCTAAATCAACAATATTAAATTGATATAATCCAAAATTTAAGGGATCGATAAGATGGTCGACACTCCCGGCCCAAGGTCCGTCCGAAAGTATCCGATCAATCGCAAAATGCTCTTCGGAAGAAGTTCCACTGTGGAAATAATCAAGACGCATGGTTTTATTGCTAAAATAATTACTGAACGATTTTGGAGCAGAAAAAGAAGAAATGGTTAATTGCACCACAAAAACTAACAAAAAATATTTTTTCATAATCGATTTAATTTTAGGTTGTAGATTATCATTAGTAATAATTTTCACTCATGTTATTTTCAAATTCTTTAACTAAATTTTTATACGAATAATATCCTGTATGCCTGAAATATTCAATTCCATTTTTATTAAGCAATACCTGGGTAGGAATGGCCGCAATTCCGTAATATTTCATTAATGTTTGGTTTTGTGGCAAAAGTACATTTACAAAAACAACATTCACTTTGGTATATTCTTTTCTTACTTTATCCAGCACAGACTCCATACGATTACAAGCAGAACAACCCTTAGCTCCAAATTCAAGAAATGTCAATTGGTATTCGCATTTATTTTCTTCGTAGTTGAAGACCGAATCGACATAGGCTGAACCCATTTCCATAAGTTCAGATCCAGCTTGGCTTTTCATCATCTCCGAAATATAATTATTCATTCTCCCTTTCATTACAACCCCAATTGCAATGAGCAGGATAAAAAGAGATGCAATTAACCAGGGAAGAATTTTTTTCATTACACTTTTTTAATTCTTGAACTAATTTAAAACTTTTATCAATTCGGGTTTAGGTTCTGTTAAATAACCAAAAGAATGTGCAATTAAATTTTGCTGTTTTAATATCTCTTCAACTTGCTTAACACAATCATCAGATACTGCAATTAAAAGGCCTCCACTTGTTTGTGCATCACATAAGATATTGCGCTGCTCGGCTTCTGGTAAATTCAGTTTATGTCCATAACTACCCCAGTTTCTATGTGTTCCTCCCGGGATTGCACCTGCTTTTAAATAATGCATAGCCTCAGGAAAGATAGGAATTTTTGCATAATCAATTACGGCCGAAACCTGACTTCCTTCGCACATCTCAATTAGATGACCCATAAGCCCAAAACCTGTTACATCAGTCATGGCACTTACACCGGAAATTTTTGCAAGTTCAACACCAACCTTGTTTAATAACATCATCGAATTTGGTGCAATATGAGCATCCTCATCTTTAAGAATCCCTG
This sequence comes from Bacteroidales bacterium, assembly GCA_963674935.2. Taxonomy (GTDB): domain Bacteria; phylum Bacteroidota; class Bacteroidia; order Bacteroidales. The sequence continues at coordinate 241,931 of CAXXWZ010000007.1, read as the reverse complement.
ACTTTTGTGCTGTTGCCAATATCCCAACTCCCAAAGGTTTAGTTAAATAAAGTTTTGATCCGGCTTTGGCACTGCTATTTTGTTTTAATTCTGAAATATCAACTTTACCGGTAACTGCCAATCCAAAAATAGGCTCGGGGTTATCAATGCTATGGCCTCCTGCAAGAATAATCCCTGCCTCTTTACAAACTGCTCTACCTCCTTCCATAACTTTTGCCGCAACTTCTGCAGGAATTTTGTTGATAGGCCAACCCAGAATAGCAATAGCAAGCAAAGGTTTTCCTCCCATGGCATAAACATCACTAATGGCATTAACTGCAGCTATTTTACCAAACGTGAATGGATCGTCAACAATCGGAAGAAAAAAATCAGTTGTACTAATTATGGCAGTACCATCACCCATATCATAAACTGCCGCATCATCGCGACTTCCATTCCCAACCAGCAAATTCTTATCAATTTCCTGATGAATATCTGTTGTTAAAATAGTGTCTAATACTTTTGGAGATATTTTACATCCACATCCCGCTCCATGGCTATACTGCGTTAATTTAATCATTGTATTTATAATTTATATTGGTGAGAAGAAAATTTGCAATTTCTTCGTGATTTATGGTTTCAAATTTTAATTCTTTAACTTTCTCAGGATCACGGCGTGAAAGTCCCCTCAGGTAATACTTATCATAATATTTAAGGGTAATCAAAGCTACATTATAAAAATCGTTCCTGTTTAAATATTCCAATGCACTTTTAACTTTATCAAAACCCAATCTTTTTTTAATTCGCTCAATCGAATTTGCCAATTCATTCTTATCTAACGAACCATATTCTTCAATTAAATATTTTGCACGTTCTTCAATCGGAATATTTAAAAAATAAACCCAGCTCTTTTCCATTTGCTTGAATAAAGGTATCGGAATAAATACCGATCCGATGTGATGACTTTCATCCTCTACCCATATCACTTTTGTTAAATCTAAGCGCCTAAATTGTTCAAACAAATTAATTTCGAATTGCTCAACCGAAGGTTGGGCGCCCATATTTATTCCACCAAAAGCTGAACCTCGATGATGAGCCAGTGCTTCCAAGTCAAGAACCTGATTTGATTTTGCTTTTATAAACTCCAGAATTTTTGTTTTTCCACTTCCTGTATATCCGCCAATAACATTAAGCTTAAATGACTGATCAAAAAATTGTATCACATGGGTTCGGAAAGCTTTATACCCACCTTCAAGCACAAAGACTTCTTCAAACCCATTATCAATAAGATGCTGTGCAAAAGAAGCACTTCTCATTCCGCCTCTCCAACAATGAACAATTACCCTTCCATCGGGAGCTCTTTTTCGCGATTCATGAATAAAATTTTGGAGTTTTGGCTGAACGAATTTAAGCCCAATATTCATCGCTATTTCTTTGGATTGACGCGTATAAGCCGTTCCAACTTTTGCTCTTTCTTCGTCAGAAAACAGTGAAATACTTTTGGCACCGGGCATATGCCCTTTTTTAAATTCACCAGGAGAGCGTACATCAATAATCGGTAATGTTGAGTAATCCGAATAATATTCAGAAATGTTAATTTTTTTCGGAATTCGCTCCATGGTTTCGATTTAAATTTGGCCGAAACATTAAATGATTGGCCATAACTCTTGGCAAAAGTAACAAATAATAACGGCCAAACTTAACCAAAACCTACTTAATCTTGTGAGGAAATTTTAGCAAACAAGCCCTTTAACTTTTGTTCATAAATCTCATTAATTTGCGCTTCATGTTCTCCAATAGGTTTTATTGGAATCAAGTCACAAATCTCATCATATGATAGGGTGTCGTTAAATTGAACATTCAGTGCCGCCATCAAACTCCGATAAACTGCTTGCTCCGATTCGCTTGATTCCAACCCAAATTCTTTACCCATCTCAACCAGTTTTTGCCATTGAAACCAGAAATAAGTTGGGGCCATGGCCGAAACAAGTGCATACGCTTCTAGTTTCTTTTCATCTACTTCAAAAGTTGATCCGAGTAGTTTCAGCCAATTCAGCAAACTATTTTTTTCACTCTTTTTCAAAGCAGAAGAGAAACTTATGGGATTATAACCCTCATTAATTACAGAAGTTGCATTTGGAATGATACGAGCCACCTTTTTTAAACCCAGCACTATCTTAAATTTTTCGATTGAAAATTTTGGAGCTAAAGATAAGAGAGTCGTTTTCTCTGAAACTTCACTCTTGATTTCTTCCAATACATTCATAATGGCAGGTGGATGTAAGGAAATAATTACTAAATCCTGCCTGGCAGCCACTTTGTTATCTTCAGTGATCTTTATTCCGTGAATCTGCTTTGTTAAATTATCAAGCACCTCCTTGTTGTTGTCAGCCACGACAACAGATTTGAGCCCAAATTGTTTGTTTTGCAATGCTTGTAAAATGATCCGGGTGATTCTTCCACCACCAATAAAGCCTATGGTTGTTGCTTTCATTTTTTTGTTTTTAAAATTTATACTCCATACTTAACATTAGCCTGTTTTGAGGATTAGTTCTGTCCTCCTCAAACCATCCTTGATAGTTTAAGGAGAATTGAACCTTATTTATGGGCGAATGGGACACTCCTCCCATGATTGAATTTCCATTGCCAATAATAGTGAGGTTTTCTAATGGAACTTCTTCGAAAAGTAACCGATCGAAGCGTACAAAAATATTAGTTTTCTTGTTAAAGTCAAAAATGCTAAAAAAAGAATATCCCCAACTATTTAAATCTAAACAATTTTCTAAATTATGTATATAATTGAATTCACCACCTATGCGAAATTCTGATGCTAGATTGTATCCGATAAAAACAGAAATTAGCTCCTCGGTTACATTATTGTTTTTAGTGGATTGTCGGTTATGGTAATATATTCGTGATTGAATTTTATTATTTGGATTAATATCAACCCCACCTGCAATTTTAACTTTCCCAAGCTCATCTTGTTTTATACGCGGCCCTTCGCCATTAGTAAGTGCAACATCTAACGAAATGACTTTATTGATTTTATAATTCGCAATGAATCCTAAATCGCTACTGGGTATTTTCCAATACAAATCCTGAAAGGTTTGAGCCACAAAACGCAATCCCCAGAAACGTTCTTGCGTGATGTAATGATTTTGCAAGATGGCACCTCCTTCAAGTGTTAATTTATCATCTATTTTCCATTGTAGGCTCGCAAATTTCAAAAACATTGTATAGTTAGAACCTTCTTTGGATGAGTTTTTAACTTCAAGTATATTTCCTTCTAAATCACTAACTACAATTTCTCCAACAGTAGTTGCCGCCCCCCTATCAATAATTATTTTAGCACTCCAACTATCATTAAAATCATACTTAATCCCTAAATGAGCCCGACTAAAATAATAATCATATTTATTTTGATCGAAATTGTAAGATGATGTCCCAAAGACCTGTACAATGGGTGTTATATGTTCATATGGATGGTTGCTTTGTGCAAACACAAAGAAACCATTCATTATAAGTACCAGTGAAATTACTACTTTTTTCATTATAGATAATTTAAAGAATAGCTCCATAAATCATACCTGAAAAGGTTGCCATTATAACAACGAGACTTATATAAACTAAAGTTTTTTTATTTCCCATAACCCCACGTATAACTAACATATTGGGTAATGATAAAGATGGCCCGGCTAATAATAAAGCCAATGCAGGTCCTTTTCCCATCCCAGAAGCAATAAGGCCTTGAAGGATTGGGACTTCAGTTAAAGTAGCAAAATACATAAACGCTCCAACTATTGAAGCAAAGAAATTTGAAAATATAGAATTTCCGCCTACAAGCCATTGAATCCATTCGTTAGGGATAACACCTGCAATGGTTTGTCCATCATGTGTTGAACCAAGCAAAAAACCTGCTGTTACTACCCCTATTGCTAATAAGGGAAGAATTTGTTTAGCAAAACCCCAAGTCGCTATGGTCCACTCTTTATTGTCTGCATCTTTTTTATCAAATAAAGTTATAATACTTAATGAAGCAATACCAATAATCATCGGCACCAATGGTGCAAGTTTTGCATTTTCGATAAAAGTTGTAGCTAAGAAAGCTGAACTGGTTGTACCTATTGCTGCAAACAATACCCATTGCCATTTTATTTTGAGTATATAAATCAATGAGAAACAGAGCATTAAACTGAAGAAGCCCGTAATATACCATTTATAAGCCCAAATATAATACCACGTACTAGAAGTATCACTACTTTCAGGACTGCCCCAATTTGCAAATACTAGAATTAATACTAAAGTAAAAAAGTGAAATGAAGTTTGCCACATCGGACGCTTTTCCGGAGGTAATTGAATATTCATTTGCTCTTCACGCTTTATCTTTTCTTCTTTTCTGTATATCAACGACATGACTATACCTATAATCACACTAAATGTAACAGCACCTATGACTCTGGCTACACCCATTTCAAAACCCAGAATTCGAGCAGTGAGTATAATAGCTAATATATTAATAGCGGGTCCTGAATATAGGAAAGCTACAGCTGGGCCTAAGCCAGCACCACGCTTATGAATACTTGAGAACAAAGGCAAAATAGTACAACTACAAACAGCCAAAATTGTTCCTGAAATGGCTGCCACAGAATAAGCTAACCATTTTTTTGCATTTGCTCCAAAGTATTTCAAAACTGAACCCTGGCTCACAAAAACAGATATTACACCAGCAATAAAGAATGCTGGTAATAGACACAATACCACATGTTCTCTTGCGTACCATTTTACAAGGTCAAGGGTTGCTGCAATGGCAGTATTAAATCTTACGTTATCAATGGGTAAGAAGAATACAATTCCAAAAACTATGGCAATCCATAATAGTATCCTTAGTTCTTTTTTATTTTCCATCTTGATTAAAATTAATTCTGAATTTAATGTTCGTTGATTTACGAACATAGTTTTTTAAAAATTTATTTATGTTTTATATCCTTTTATATGCAAATAATAATATTTAACATAATTAGACAAGTTCTTAAAAGTAAATTGCAATTACATAATAAATCCCTACCGCAACAAACAGTACGGCAATGATCCTACGGAACCACAATTCAAAAAGTTTAATTTTATTGTACACATTGCCAATAGAGCCTATGCTAAACGCAATCAGCCATGCAAAAATAATAACAGGGATACCCGTACCGATGGCAAAAAAAAGCGGCAGGTACAATCCATTTGCACTGCTAACAGTCATAGGGATTAACATTCCGAAATATAGAACACCACTGTAAGGGCAAAAAGCCAATGCAAAAACTATCCCTAATAAGAGTACACCCCAGAAACCACTGTTTGATTTTTTTTCCATTGATTCTGTTACCGAACCTAATCCGGGAATCCTTAATTTAATTAAACCAAGCATAAATAAACCGATAATGATAAGTAAAGGCCCCAATATCTTTTCGCCCCACTCCTGAATAAAACCGGCAAACTTAAACTGACTTGCTCCAAAGAAGAATATTAAACCAATGATTGAGTAAGAAACTGCCCGACCCAGTGTATAAATTAATCCATTAAAAAAAACTTTACGCTGGTTCTTCAGATCCTTACTCAAAAATCCAATGGCCGTTATATTTGTTGCCAGAGGGCAAGGGCTAATGGAAGTCATAAGCCCCAGTATAAAAGCCGATAAAATTGGAAACTGCGAGTTTTCCAAAAAGTTTTGTAGTACATCCATTTTTATAACATCGCGTCAATGGCGGCTTTTAATTCTTTCTTAAACTTTTCAGGGTTATTGCGAGCACTCATAAAAGCTTTGGTGGTTAAGTTTACAACCTCATCTCCTTTAACCAGCAATAGGGTTTGTCCACTGATTTTATACTTCTCAACCAGGGCTTTGTTTTCATCTATTTCTCGATTGAAAACCAACATTGAAACCTTATCTGCATAAGTTTCGTCAATTACTTCTTTGGCAACATTTTCAACTGCCTGACAAGTCTCACAACGCCGGGTTGCATGAAAATAGTAAGCTTTCACCTGAACTTCATCTTGGATAGGTTTTGCTTCGATTGAATAGCCAGTGGCTGCAAATGAATTTAAAATGCCCATCATTAGCGTGAAACATAAAATACTGATCGTTTTTTTCATGATTTTAATTTTTTAATTAGGTTGTTAACATTTGGGTTAATTCATCAACGGATGGAATTCGTCCTTTTACAATAACTCTTCCATCAACCACTAAAGCGGGTGTCGTCATTACACCAAATTGCATAATTTCGACAATATCCTCAACTTTAGTTATATTTGCTTGAATCCCTGCTTTTGCAACAGCTTCAATTGTTGCTTTTTCTAAAGATTTACACTTTGCACATCCTGTGCCTAATACTTTAATTTCCATTAGATTATTTATTTAGTTGTTCGCAAAACAACGAACATTTATTATAAAAAATTTTAAATGCTAAAAAAGTCCTTTATCAATAATCTTGCTTCATCCCAATTCTGCTTATTCACACAGTACTTAATTCGCGGAGCTTCAGTTTCACCCTGAATTAAACCTGCATCTTTTAATTCTTTCAAATGTTGCGATAAAGTTGATTTGGCAATGGTTAATTCTTCGCTTAAATCTCCACTATAACAACAACTCTGCTTAGAAAGCAAATTCATGATAAACACACGGGTGGGATGACCTAATGCTTTTGCATACCTGGCCATCTTTACCTGATTATCGCCAATATTTGTTTCTTTATTCATTGCCGTTCGTTAATTACCGAACAAAGATATAAAAAAAATCTTGTGAATTACAATTTAAATTTAAAAAATAAATAAAATAATAATAGACACTAATCTTTGATCAGTATCTATTATTATAATCTTGATTATTCAAATCATTAAGCAATTACTTTAACTAATGATTTGGACTTCTGCCATTTTTATTAAGGGCATTCAGTAATTGTAATATTGTGTGTTAATATACATGAACCACAGTTTACAGTGACGGTATATGTCCCAGGACTGTCAATTAAAATTTGCTGGGTTGTATGACCAGTAGACCATACATAAGTTGGAATACACAATCCAATACAAGCATCCATATTTGAAATGACAGCTTCAAGTAATACTGTATCGCCAGGACAAATACAACAAGGCCCAATTATATCAAGCTTTGGCTCACAAATTGGAATTACATTTGACACTGCACTCTCATGACAATGATCACTGGTTTTTATCACATAATAATTCCCAGGTACGCTTGGATTATAGGTTGTAGAAGTTGCACCCGGTATTAAAAATCCATCTCTATACCATTGATAGGATGTCGGAATATTTACTGGAATACAGTTAAGGGTTGAGAGGGCTTGTAGCGTTGGGCTTGTACCTCCGCATATCAGATTGGTATTGGTTGTAATACTTACCGTTGGATCTGGAATAACCATTACCGTTATTGGTGCCGTATAAACACCATTTGAAGGAGGAATAGTTGTTGGTGGATAATTATTACAGGCTCCATTTTCAACCCACACCCTGTATTGGGTATTTTTGGTTAAAAGAGATGGATTAGTCCACCATTGATTGGTTCCCTGCGAACCTTGAATCGTATCCCAATCAACTGGGTAATTTCCCGAACATGGTGTTATTTCTTCTCTAAACTCCCAATGCATTGGCGTGCCGCAACTTGAATGAAATACTAAGCGGGTCTCGTCACAAACAATTGGTTGAACCAAAGTGCCGATGCCAATATCAACGGGGTCATTTGTTTGGGCAGTTATTACACCACCGTATGGCATGCCATCAATAACAATTGTATAGTTCGCATAAGCAGTGCCGCAAGCATTCTGCATTTTTGCTCTGTATTGAAAACTTCTGTTACAACTATCGCTAACCAATAGACCAGTAGAAATTTGATTTGTGCCCGGAATACTATTCCATGAGCTCCATGTTTGATCATTATGCTTTTCTCTCATCTCCCAAGAAATGGATGGCGCACAAACATTTGGGTTAAGAGTTAATAATAAATCTCCTTCCCATGCCATACATGCATGCCATTCATTATTAGCATTGACATCTTCTAATACCTGATAATTTGAGGTAGGATCAGCGCTTATTGTTCCGCTGTGAATTCCATCGCACACCTCAATCTGCCTGATATTTGAATAATAAGTATAACATCCTGTTTTTATCTTTGCCACAAAGCAATAATTACTATCTGTTAAATATCCGGCATTAAAGCTAGGGCCCTGATATGAAGGAAGTGTCCAACCCGACATTGTCGGATCAATTCCAGGACAGGGATTATCTGTGGAAAAATACCAATCAATTTCAGAGCCGGCAGGAGGCGGTGGGCTAATTACTAATTGCATCAGCGTACCAACACAAACGCTTATATCATTTCCAATATCATAGGTTGGTGCAGGAGATGGGGGACTAAAATGTTTAGTAATCCCGCAATCCGAAAAACCAGTTGGAACTGGCGATTGCCAACTGTTCGGCCATGATAATCCAATTAAATTTTTAACCTCCACCGAAACATTATTAGAAGTGGGTGTTACCGATACGCGAACTGTTATAAATGGTTCGCTAGGAATTGCATTTATTGGATTAGCACAAGAGCCTAAAGGTTCTGAATTCCAATAAACATAATTTGAACCCAAAGTTTGAGTTGCATTATTAACCCATAAGTCAGAGGCTGTAGTTCCTCCTAGAATCGAAGTATTATTGATAATTGCATTAGTGAATCCAACAAATAAGCCATGAGGTAGCTGATTTATATCACAATCCATCCCAGTTACATGATTCCATTTTGGATCAAATGTGATATCGTAATAACAATCATTGCTTGAGTTAGTTCCCTGAACTATTGAAATATTGTATTCTGCATTATCGCATATATTTCTTGGGCAGCAAGCAGCCCAATTGATGAACAAAAGCACAATTATTATATGTGACAATTTAAATGGTTTTCTGATTTTATTTTCCATGATTAAGATCCTTTAAGATATTTTTAATAAGTCATTTCACTTGACTACTTCAATTACTGACACACAATTATCGTAATACATACTTCTTTAGTGCATCCAATTCCATCTGTTATGACCACACAATAGGTAGTTGTAACTGCAGGGGTTACAGAAATACCCTGGGTAGTTTCACCAGTTGACCAGAGATAGGTGTATGAAGTATTGCATGATGAAGCATTATTAGGTGAGGGATTAGGTACAGCAAGCAGAGGAATTGTTGTTGATCCATTTGAACTGCATGTTCCTTTAATAAATGGATTTATCTCACAAATTGTGACTTCAAATGGCATTGAAAGAGCAGAGGAACAAAGCCCTTCTACCCAAATTTCAACCATATAAAAGCCAGGAGTGATGGCGATTAATTGTTGATTGGTTTCACCCGGCAATAAGATCCCATTCAAATACCATTGATATGCTACTGGTTGTGGTGTGCCGGCTTGTACAGAAGCAGTAAGAACCACAGGGTGATCAAGGCATTTAGGCAAAGCACCTGGGGGTGCAGAAATGAAGGGTTGACTAGGTGAAGGGAAAAGATTAATTTGAAAAACGGCACTGGTATCAGAAGGACAGATGCCCATTGCTGAAGAAACAATGGCTCTCCAACACAAACTACTCGTTGGAGTAGGACTATAAAAACCCTGATCTCCTATCTTGTTTGTGTTTTGTATTTGAGATGTACCGGCAGGATGCCAAATCCCATTACAATCTATTGAATATTCCCATTGGATTTGAGTTCCGGTAGGTTGTGAGTTTAATTGAAGTTTAACTGCATCATTAGGGCATACCTTTATTGGACTTGTACTAACAATCGGATCAATACTTGAAATATTGGCAACTAAAAGATCTTCAACATGAACTGTTATTTGCGTTGAAGAAGGTGGACAGCCGAGTGGCGGTGGTGGCCCATTTTGAACTGTAGCAGTATATACATAATTACCAGGTTGAGTAATTACGTCTGATATTGAGCTTACATTTGATGGCAATGGATTAGTTGTCGCCGGACTTCTAGTCCATGTAATATTATTACTATTATTCCCCGTTAAATATAAATCTAGACTAATTGGGTTATTGTTAATCCGACAGATACTATCTCCCGGATCCACATTAATTGTTCCTGCATCACTTGGACACCAAACCCTTAGTGAATCCACCAGCACATCACAGCCTGTTGGCCATGGTGGCGTCCCAGTATTTTTAGGAGTTATAGTGGCAGTATATTCACGGATAAAAAACGATTGACCGGGTTGACAACTACTTGTATAATTCGGGATTGGAACATCATTAATCGGATTGGAGCTGGGAACTAATGTTCCAGACATACCACTCGGCGGATTATCAATCCATGACCACGACACTTCATAATCAGAATAATCAGGTGGTAGGTCTACATACAATGTTACCTGTGCGCCAGTTTCACATATTTCAGATATTAAATTTCCATTAACACCTGGGTATAATTCATGAATTTCTAAACTTAGTTGGGGGTAAACAGTCACAGTAATCTCCACATTACACTCCAATGCATTTCCACCGAATATATTAGTCCCTCTGGCCTTCCATGTAATTATATTTGTATTTGGGTATAATAACAATGATGATGAACTTGGGTCTAAGGATAAGGGTGAGTTTGTTGATCCCCATAGACTAATTAGGCTTCCATTAATAAACCAAGCATACTCCTTTTGGAAGCAAAATACTCCACTAATCCACCCCGGAGGTGGAATACTAAAAACTGGGTCAGAGTTACATATAGTGATCGGCTGAGGCCCTGGAGATAGGTTATTGCAATGGCATCCCCAAAACCATAATAAAGACACAGATGCAATGACGTTACCATTTTGTCTAATTGCTTGGATCGAACAAATATAATTTTGAGTTGAATCCATGGGTGCAGCTTCAGGAGGATACTGCAAAAAAGTTTCCTTTATGTTCGCAACTTCCCAGAATGCTTTATTCTTTTTTATGGCATCTTCTTCGTTCTGATTTTCGAGGATAGGAATAATTTTTATTGTGTAGGTAAGGTCTTTATATGATTTGATTGGTTTCCATCTAAAGGTTGGCCTAGGATTATAGGTTTTTTCTTCAGGAAGAATTAGCTCAATTACTTCAAGATTGCTATTCAATTGCTTGGTTTCAAAAATGAAATCATAAATTTTACTCATCCCATTGTTTGTTCCAATTGTTTTTCCTGATTGATTTGTTGCCTGAACATACCAACCAAACTTTTGATGGTTTAATTTTAGAAATTCGCTAGCTGAGATTCCTGTCACTTGGGTTTCATTCATAACATCCTTTTCCCATATAAAACCATTTTCTTTCATGGCTTCAATTCCAGTTTGCCCTTTCATGATTTTGAATATTCTAATTTTATAAATCAGGTTTTCCTCTGGCTTCGGGCTAACACCATTCCATTGAAATGAAATCGGCTTTTCCGTATCAGCAACACTGAATACAAAACCATTTTTAGGTGCTATGAGCTCAGGTGATTGGTAGGTTTGCTGCATCTTTTCCCTAATCGCAAATGGCTTTTTGAATTCTTCACTAAGCGGTTTCTTGCTAGATCCAAAAAACTGAACGCTAACATAATATTTGCCAGGATTCAAAACACACTTCCCTCCTATGAAAGAAACTGCCTTTTTGCCTGTCCAAACTTTAGTCTCGGTATTAAACTCAATTTTGGGAGCAGTAAGGTTTGTGTAGGTTCCGCAAATAATTTTGTTTCCCTGATTGATGGTTACTAATATTTTGCTTAACTGAACCATTTTATCAATTGCCTTGCCCCCGATTTTTGCAGAGGCCTCAATTGAAAATACGTTTGTTAAATTTATCCAGTTGGCAATATTGCCTTCAGGATTTTTAGGAATATTAACCTTAATGTCTGTAATGGGATAATCTTGTGCCATAATTTGCACACTAATTATCATCAATAGAAGTATCAGATTCTTTTTCATTTTAAGTTTTTTTTAGTGTAATTTGTCAATTTTAAATGAGCTATGATTTTGTATTTATATTGAATCCGGATTATTAAATACCAGATAATCTTTTAAAGATTAATTGGATTTTGAATAGAAATACAGGTTTTAAGTACAGATAAAAAAGCTAGGCTTGTCATTTATCTTTGAGATTGGCCTTCATATGATAAATTAAAGACTCTATAAAATCCAATCAATATTTGCAGTTGAGCAATGCATTAAAAATGTTAAACTAGTTATTTGAGGTGAGATGAGTTAGTGAGTGGCTACATTCATTTATTTCTGAACCACTTCAAAGAAATTCTCTCTTAAAATAATAATCTCTTCGATATTCGCAATAATCATATAAAAGATTAGATACGTTTATTCTTTATACAGAAACTAAATAAATGTCGTGCTTTTTGGATAAACTATTTGACAAATAGGATGCCAATCAATCTAAACAACAATGTTTGGGATAAGCTACAACTTTACTATTTATTTCTGCTTCGCATAGTTTTATTATGAATTCTTTTTAGATAAACATTAGTACTGATATTAATTTGAAATGAATTTTCTGATTTTATCTAAAAGGATTTTCTTATTAATAGGTTTTGAAATATAGTCATCACATCCTGCCCTCAATAATTTTTCGCGGTCTCCAGGAATAGCATAGGCCGTTTGGGCAATGATTGGCATAGTCGGACATATTTCTTTTATTTTTATTGTTGCTTCATAACCATCCATGCTTGGCATATTGATATCCATTAAAACCAATTTGATTTCAGGGTCATTTTTACATGCTAGAATTGCATCTTCACCACTTTTCACACAAATTGTTTTAATATTTAATTTCTCAAGTAGTATCTTTAAAAAACTTGAGCTCAAGGCATCGTCTTCAACAATCAATACTTTTTCCTTTTTACCATCACAAAGCGTTGGTGTTTTCAAATTATTTTCATCTCCATCATTAAAAATAGGATCAAGAGGCATCGTAAAATAGAATATCGATCCTTTTTGCTCATCAGTATCAAACCAAATCTTACCCCCTAATATCTCCGTCAACCTTTTTGCAATTGTTAATCCAAGCCCAATGCCACCATATGTTCTTGAATGGGTTTCTTCAATTTGCCTGAACATTTCAAAAACAACTTCTTTCTTTTTCTTAGGGATTCCTATCCCTGTATCTTTCACAAAGAATTCTAAAAATGATTTGTCATGATCTTTTTTTACACTAAAACCATATTCAACGCTTCCTTTTATTGTAAATTTAAGTGCGTTTTTTAGTAGGTTAATCAAGATTTGTTTAAATTTTAATGGATCGGTGAGAAGGCTTATCTTTCTACTTTCCTTCGGGATAGTCAATTTTAATTCAATATGGATTTTGTCGGTATTCTGTTGTTCAATAATAATTGATTCATTAATATCATTCAATAAATTTATAAGGTTTACTTTTTCTTTGACCAGTTTTACTTTTCCTGTTTCAATTAAAGCAATCTCAAAAATATCCTCGACAATACTCAACAAGTTATTTCCACTAATATTAATGGATTTATTAAATTGCAAAATATCTGATAACGGCAAATTTTCATTTCTAATTATTTCTGAAAAGCCAATGACGGCGTTAAGAGGGGTTCTTAATTCATGTGACATGGTTGCCAGAAATACAGATTTCAATTGATCAGATTCTGTAGCCTTGGCCAGCGCATCTCTTAGGTTTTGTTCGGTATTTTTGCGATCGATAGAGATACTGATTTGCCTAGAAATAAACTCAAGTATTTCCATATCGGATTTATCATAAGCAAATTCATTTGTATAACTTTGAACCGCTAAAACTCCTATCACATTACCCTTTATTTTAAGGGGAACCCCAAGCCAAACTTCGGAATCTGATCCAAACTTACCCACTTCGCCTGCCCTTTCCAATATTTCCAGTTTCTTTTTATTTGCAAGTAATGGTTTTTGGGTTTTTATAACATAATTGGTTAATGTTTTACCAGCTGGAATAGATGTTATTTTATCTTTTTCATCAGCGATAAAGGGTAATGAAATTGTATCATTTTCGGAATTATAAAGAGCGATATAAAAATTCGTTGTATCAATTATTGTCCCTAATTCAACCTTAATTTCATCAATTAATTTTATTAAATTATCCGTTGTATTAGCTGCATTTGAGATATTGAAGAGAACCTTTTGAATTTGCTCTGTATGTTTACGTTGAGTGATATCACGAATAAAGGCAATTATCATAGGGTTATTTTCAACCTGCATTATTGAGATGCTCATATCCAGATTAAGTAACTGTCCATTTTTATGTCTATGTTTAGTATCTGTACGAACACTCCCTTGTTTCATAATTTGCTTGATGCGCTCATTCTTCTCATCAACCCCCTGATCAGCATCAACCTCATGGATATTCATCATTAAGAGCTCCGTTCGGGTATATCCAATCAACTTACAATAGGCTGGATTAACATCAATTATATTACCATCCGGATTTGTTAATATATAACCATCCATGGTGGTTTCAAGTATGAGTCGATTTCGCAAGGAAAGCCTTTTTAACTCCTCTTGAGTTTTTCGATGTTCAGCAATTTTTGATTGTAATATTTTATTCTTGTTTGAAATTTCCTTAGTTCGTTTCACCACAATCTGTTCTAAAACATCCTTCTCTGCTTTAAGGTGATCTTCAGCTTTTTTGATTCGAAGCATTACTTTAACCTGAGCTATAAACTCATCTGGATCAATAGGTTTTGACAAAAAAGCATCAGCTCCTATATTTAGACCCCTGGTTCTACTTTTTGTATCAACTTTTACAGCGGTAATTAGTACCACAGGGATATGTTTAGTTAATTTGTTTTTTTTAAGTTTATCACAAGTCTCGAAGCCATTCATTTCAGGCATGATGATGTCCAATAAAATGGTATCCGGCTTATATATTTGAGCCATTTCAATTCCTTCTTTACCTGACAAGGCTTTGTGAACTGTATAATCTGGTAGGTGTTCATTTAACAATGCTTCTATGGTCAAAAGATTATGTTCTTTGTCATCAATGACGAGGAGGGATTTCATAATTTAAAAAGATAAACAATTTAACAAATTCACAAATTCTAGTTATACGAGAATTACTTTATACTTATTAATTCCTTGTTTTGAGTAAAAGTGACCTGTTCTTTTCATTATTATATATAATTATGTTGTTTTAAAATATAAACCTGCGTTTTTTGCAAATTAATAGTGGGTTACCACAAGCCTTATATCTCAATTAGCAGATAATTATTTAGCCGAAAAATAGAATATGTGGGAAGATGGAAAAAAATAAAAAAGCCCTTCGCTTTTCAAAGAAGGGCTTTTTTGCGGAGAAAGAGGGATTCGAACCCCCGGAAGTTTGACCTTCAACGGTTTTCAAGACCGCCGCATTCGACCACTCTGCCATTTCTCCGCTGCAAAAGTACAATATTTTTTTATTCACAAAATATTTTTTAAAAAAAATCATCTCTTCAAGCTGGAATATCGAAAATCCGACAATCCAAATCACTCAGAATAAACCTTTTTCGATACTTAATCTATTTTTCAGAATGAATAAAGCTTGTTTCAAAAATTGAATGTATTTTTGCATTGAAACTCAATTAGCAACAATTCCTATGATCATTGTCCATAAACTTTTTATTTTTTTTTCGTGGATCATTTCATGGCTACCCTTTAGATTCCTTTATCTAAAATCTGATTTTTTTTATTTTATCATTTATTACATTATCCGTTACCGCAGAAAAGTGGTTTTTGATAACCTTCATCAGGCTTTCCCTGATAAAAGTGAGGTTGAAATAAAAAAGATTGCAAAAAAGTTTTACCGAAACTTAACAGATCTTTTCTTCGAAGTACTTAAACTTAAAAATATTTCCTCCGAAAAACTCAATAAGCGATTCATCATTAAGAACCCTGAAATCCTGGACCAACTTTATACCCAAAATAAAAGTTTGCTGGTAACAATTGGGCATATTGGGAACTGGGAATGGTTAGGGCCCTTGCTTGCAACAAGAAATCAGTTTAAAGTTTTTGGTCCTGCTAAGCCTCTCAACGATCCGTTTTTCAATGATTTCATGAATTCAAATCGTTCACGTTTTGGATTTTCACCAATAAAATATACGCATACACTTCGAACACTGGTGCATCATAAAGATGAATGTACTGCCTCACTAATGGCAGCAGATCAGAGCCCTTTAAAAAGTGATCAAAATTACTGGGCAACATTCTTAAACAAAGAAACTCCATTTTATTTAGGGATAGAAAAGATTGCAAAATCTTTGGATATTGCTGTTGTTTATTTTGATGTTCAAAGAAAAAAAAGGGGATATTATGAAGCCGAACTGCATCTCATTACAGATACACCAAAGATTTGTGAAGAACACGAAATCATTGACTCCTATATCGAGAAGTTACAGAGCTCAATTGTTAATAACCCGGATAATTGGCTTTGGTCGCACCGACGATGGAAATATGAAAAAGATTAATAAATAACCTAACTCATCAAACAACTTGAAGAAAACAGCTGTAGTTATATTAAATTGGAATGGTCGAGAATTTTTAAAAAAATTTTTGCCAAACGTTATTAATTTCAGTCAAGATGATGCTGAAATTATTGTTGCAGATAATGCCTCAACCGACAATTCAATTGAACTTCTTAAATCCGAATTTCCTACTGTTAGAATCATTGAGAACAAGGCTAATGGAGGTTTTGCAACCGGTTATAATCAAACTCTTAAGTTGGTTGAAGCGAAATACTACGTTTTATTAAATTCAGATATTGAAGTTACTGAGAATTGGATAAAACCAATAATTGACATGATGGAAAGTGATAAGATGATCGCTGCTTGCCAACCCAAAATCCGATCTTACCACGAAAAAGAAAAATTTGAATATGCCGGTGCAGCTGGAGGTTTCATCGACAAATATGGATACCCGTTTTGTCGTGGTCGCGTATTTCAATTCCTTGAAGAAGATAAAGGACAGTACGACGAAGCTTGTGAAATATTTTGGGCAACCGGGGCTGCATTATTTGTTCGAGCAGAATTATATCACAAAATGAGCGGGTTGGATGATGATTTTTTTGCGCACATGGAAGAAATTGATTTATGTTGGCGACTTAAAAATGAAGGTTATAAAATCATGTTCTGCCCCGATTCCACTGTTTTTCATGTTGGCGGTGGCACCTTACCCAAAAGCTCTTCCCGTAAAACCTATTTAAATTTCCGAAATAATTTCTTTTTGATGTATAAAAATTTACCTCAAGAAAGAATACTTAAGACCATTTTAGCACGTTTAGTTTTGGATGCCGCTGCAGCTATGAAATTTTTGCTGCAAGGCGGAATTAAAGATTTATGGGCAGTGGTTAGAGCACATCTGAGTTTTTATCGAAACTTGAAGAAATTGAAACAGAAAAGAAGAGCCATTCATCAAAAGGCAGTTAGCAACATGTACTTATCTAATATTGCATTCGATCACTTTTTACATGGCAAGAAAACTTTTACTGAACTTAACCCTAACAAATTTTCAAAATAATGGCTTGGTTCTACCTTTTCATTGCAGGAATATTTGAAATTGTTTGGGCTATTGCCTTGAAATATTCTAACGGGTTTTCAAAATTTTGGCCTTCAGCTGTAACCGCTGTCGGAATGGCCATCAGTATTTATTTTTTAGCTCTTGCACTTAAAACCTTACCTATTGGCGTTGCATACTCAATTTGGACAGGAATTGGCGCAATAGGTACCGTAATTTTAGGAATAATTTTGTTCGACGAATCAAAAGATTTACTTAAGATTATTTTCATTTTGCTAATTGTGACAGGAATTGTTGGTTTGAGAGTTTTTAGTGGAAATGCAATCAAATAACACTTGCTCGATTAAAAAAATACTGGAAAACAAATACCTGATTTCATTTATGCTTTTTCAAACTAAGATATTAGACATTAGATCTTAGAGAAAAAAATCTGGGATCCAATTTCTAGTATCTAATAGATATATAAAAACAAATATCACACAAGCTCTAAGATGTTTCATTTAACGTACTTCAACGATACTAAGCCAAATTAAGATTTTACAAAACTTTCTATCGCCAGGCGATACGAATCCAAGCCAAACCCGCTTATTGAACCCTTAACGGCCGGTCCAATTAATGAAACATGTCTAAATTCCTCGCGTGCAAATACATTGGAGATATGCACTTCAACTACATCAGTTGTGATGGCTTTAATCGCATCAGCAATTGCTACCGATGTGTGCGTATAAGCAGCTGCGTTTAAAATAATACCATCAATTGAGAATCCAACTTCTTGCAATTTATTTACAATTTCACCTTCTACATTCGATTGAAAATATTCCAATTCAATTTGTGAGAATTCTGACTTTAATTGAGAGAAATATTCTTCGAAATTTTGTTGGCCATAGATTGAAGTTTCCCGTTTACCAAGAAGATTAAGATTGGGTCCGTTTATGATTAATATTTTCATAAAAACAAAAGTATGGAATAATTTTCAATGCTTAAATTTCTGAGAAAATAAAATCCGAAATAACATCTTCTGTGTTCTGATTAACTTCATTAAAAAATAAATTTTTACCTTTGCATAAACTATTCCAATAGGGGTGCCCAAAAATGAAGGGCTGAGAACATACTCGTATAACCTGATCCGGATAATGCCGGCGTAGGGAAAAATTGAACGAATTATATTTTCCTCTGTTGGTTTTTTATAACAATAAAAAATCAATAAAATGAAAGCACAAATCAAACTATTAATTCTTCTGGTCATTTTACCAGCATTGGCATTCTCGCAATTTACCTTGTCGGGAAAAATTTTTAATATCGAGAACGATGAAAGTCTACCCGGTGGTCACATCATCCTAGATAAAAATGCAAGTACAATTTCAAAATCAAACGGGAATTATGCTTTTAAAAATCTATCGGCGGGAACATATCAAATTTCAATTTCCTATTTAGGTTTTAAAACACTAATCGAGTCCATACAAATTTACGAGAATACGATTCTAAATTTCTCGCTTGAACCCAGTTTAGTACTCCAGGATGAAGTAATAATTTCAGCAACCAAAGTCAATGATAAGAGCCCAACTACTTTCTCAAATTTGGTAAAAGAAGAAATTGCCAAAAAGAATCTTGGTCGGGACATTCCTTATCTTTTGCAATCAATACCATCAGTAGTGGTTAGCTCAGATGCCGGAGTAGGAGTTGGCTACACAGGTATTCGAATCAGAGGAACAGACATTACCAGAATTAACGTAACACTTAATGGAATTCCTTTAAACGACCCTGAATCTCATGGCGTTTTTTGGGTGAACATGCCTGATTTTTCTAGCTCAATTGAAAGTGTTCAGGTGCAACGTGGCGTAGGAACTTCTACCAATGGCTCAGCAGCTTTTGGTGCCAGCATCAATATTGAAACCTTAAATATGAAAGATGAAGCTTATGCCGAAATAAATAGTAGCGCAGGTTCTTTCAACACATTTAAAAATAATCTTAATTTCGGATCAGGGCTAATCGATGGCAAATTCACTTTTGATGGACGTGTATCAAAAATTACCTCAGATGGTTTTATCGATCGTGCTTTTTCTGATTTAAAATCATACTTTATTTCTGGTGCTTATTATGGCAAATCCACCATCATCAAGCTTAACATGTTTTCTGGTAAAGAAAGAACATATCAAGCCTGGAATGGTGTACCAAAAGACAAGCTTGTAACTGATCGTACCTATAATTCTTACACCTACGAAAATGAGACTGACAACTATCAACAGGATCATTATCAAATGCTTTTTTCTCAAAAAATTAATCCTGATCTTTTATTAAATGCTGCACTTCATTACACACATGGGGAAGGATATTACGAACAATTTAAAGAAGGTCGTGATTTTGCAGATTATCTTTTGGATCCTATTGTAATTGGTACTTCAACGATTGAGGAAACAGATTTGATTCAACAAAAATGGTTAGATAATGATTTTTTGGGGTTTACTTATTCATTAAAATATGATAAGAATAATTTGAATGCCATACTAGGTGGTGCATGGAATAAATTTTCTGGTGATCATTTTGGAGAAGTGATCTGGGCTCAATTTGCAAGCAATGCAGATTACAGGCATCGCTGGTATTCGAATACAGGTGATAAAACGGACTTTAATATTTTCGGGAAAGCAACTTATCAGGCAAATGACCAATTAAGCATTTATGGAGATTTACAGTATCGGAATATTAATTATGACATAGACGGGTTTCATGATGATTTAAGAGATATCTCACAATCCAATAGCTTCAATTTCATAAACCCTAAGGCAGGAATATTCTATCAGATAAATGAAAAAAATAATTTTTACACTTCAATAGCGATTTCAAATCGAGAGCCAAGTCGAAGTGATTATCGAGACTCAGATGCCAATCACCAACCACAAAGTGAACAATTACTCGACTGGGAATTAGGCTATGCTTACAAAACATCCGAATTGAATTTGAATGCCAGTTTATATTTTATGAATTACAAAGATCAACTGGTTTTAACAGGCGAAATAAATGATGTTGGTGCTGCCCTATTAACCAATGTTGAAAAGAGCTACCGCGCAGGAATCGAGATTCATGGTGGCATAAAACTTACTTCAATTCTTGACTGGGAATTTAATGCCACCTTAAGCGAAAACAAAATAAAAGATTTTACGGCTTATGTAGATAATTGGAGTCCTCCCTATTCACAAATTCCTGAAAATTTAGGAAATACCACTTTATCTTTTTCACCATCGCTTATTGCAGGTTCGACCATAAATTTAAACCCAAGCGATGATTTTCAAGTTATATTCATATCAAAATATGTTAGCAGGCAATACATCGATAATACTGCAAATAAATCAAGAAGCCTTGATCCCTACTTAGTTAACAACCTGCATTTCGAGTACCAATTCAAAGCAAATTTTGTGAAAGGAATTACAGCTCGTTTGATGGTTAATAATTTATTCGATGAAAAATATGAAACCAATGCCTGGGTTTATAGATATTTTAGTGATGGGATAGAAAGTGCTTTTGATGGGTATTTCCCACAAGCCGGGATTAATTTTATGGCTGGGTTATCGGTGAGGTTCTAAATAATGGCAAAGAAAAAATTGTAAAAAGCTTCTTTAATTTTAGTAAATTTGCTTATTCTCACCAATTTAAATTTGCTATTAACCAATAAATAAAATATTATGTCACAACCAGAAGAAATTAACTTAAAAAAAGTATTACCAATTGGGATTATCGTCCTGGCAGTAATCCTCCTCATTATTTTTTGGAGTCGAATGACCGTTACCATTGATGCAGGGCATGGAGGTGTTTTATTCCGAACTTTTGGAGGCGGAATTGATACAGAAAATAGTTACGGCGAAGGATTTCATTTCATCGCACCATGGAACAAAATGGTTATTTACGAAACCCGTCAACAAGAAATTGCTGAAGAATTAAATGTGCTTTCTTCAAACGGATTAGAAATCAGGGTGGATGTTTCTGCCTGGTATTTGCCACTTGCAAGTGAATTGGGATATTTGCATGGTACGATCGGAACTGATTATTTACACAGAGTTGTAATTCCGTCATTACGATCTTCAGCCAGAAGTGTTATTGGACGCTATACACCTGAACAAATTTACTCAACAAAAAGAGACGCCATTCAGGATGAGATTTATGTGGAAACTAAAAAATTACTTGACGAAAAACATGTTCAGTTAAACCAAATTTTGATTCGTTCTATCATTTTACCTCCAACCATTAAAAATGCAATTGAGGGTAAATTAAAACAAGAACAAGAATCTCTTGAATATGAATTTAAACTTCAGAAAGCACAAAAAGAAGCTGAACGTCAAAGAATTGAAGCTGACGGAAAAGCAGTTGCCAATAGAATTTTAAGTGCAAGTTTAACTGATAAAATTCTTCGTGACAAAGGCATAGAAGCTACATTAAAACTTGCTGAATCAACAAATTCAAAAATTGTTGTAATAGGTAATAGTGCAGATGGAATGCCTCTAATATTAGGAGATATAAAATAACTTCAAAGTTTTTTGAACTTTATTACCCGATATCTGAAAATGATATCGGGTTCTTTTTTTAACACATTTTTAGCATTTTTCAAAAACGATTAATACTATCTTTGCCACAAGTCATTGAACATGAATCAAACCATCAAAATAAAAAATCGTCGCGCTAGCTTTGAATACTTTCTTGTTGAACGATTAGTTGCCGGAATCCAATTAACCGGTACCGAAATCAAATCAATTAGAGAAGGTAAAGCAAATCTTTCAGACGCCTATTGTTCCTTTAATGGCTTAGAACTTTATGTTCGAAATATGCATATTGCAGAATACACGATGGGTACCTATAATAATCATGAGCCCAAACGAGATCGGAAATTATTATTGAATAAACGGGAACTCAAAAAGCTTTCGACCAAGGTGAAAGAAAAGGGGTTTACCATCATCCCTGTTTCATTATTTATTAATGACCGCGGATTGGCCAAGCTTGAAATTGCTCTGGCTAAAGGAAAGCACACTTACGACAAACGAGAAAGTTTAAAACAAAAGGATTCGAAACGGGAGATAGAAAGATCGCGCGAATCATAACTAAATTAACAAAAATGAAAAAATTACTAATTCTAACTACATCACTTTTTCTTACTCTAAATATACTGGCACAAGATGTTGATGATTCAAAAATAAAATGGTATTCATTTGAAGAAGCAATTGAACTTCTGGAGAAAGAACCAAAGAAAGTTTTTATTGACGTTTATACAGATTGGTGCGGCTGGTGTAAAAAAATGGATGCCGGAACTTTTTCACAACCGGATATTGTTAAATATATGAATGAAAATTATTATGCTGTTAAGTTTAATGCCGAAGGTACGAAGCCTGTAACATTTAAAGGCACTGAATTCATTAACGAAAACAAAGGACGAAGACCAACTCATCAACTTGCCCAAGCATTATTAAACGGAAAAATGTCTTATCCATCATATGTATTCATGAATGAGAAATCAGAATTAATAACCATTGTACCTGGTTATATGGAAGCAAAAGCATTTGATCCAATTCTTCACTTTTTTGCGGAAGATAAATTCTTAACCGAGAAATGGGAAGCTTATAATGCAAATTTTGAGAGTGTGATAAAGTAATATGGCAAAAAAAAGCCTCCCGAAAATTCGGGAGGCTTTTTTTGTTTTGTCCCATCCTGAAATAAGTTGACACTAAATGGACTTATTATGGAAAGAACGACATTATGCCATCAAAAGCGAAGCCAGCGAGATTATAATCTAGGCTTTAAATTAGCAGTTGTTTCTCAAGTAGAAAAAGGCGAACTGACCTATAAACAAGCTCAGGCGGTCTATGGGATTCAAGGCCGGAGCACAGTTTTGGTTTGGTTAAGAAAACATGGTAACTTAGACTGGAGCAAACCAGGACTGTTATTTATGTCAAAATCAAAAGAATCCCCTGCCCAGAATATCAAACGCTTAGAGCAAGAACTTTCTGATGAACGTTTGAAAAACGAGATACTCAATAAGATGATCGATATCTCAGATCAACAGTATGGAACTGCAATCAGAAAAAAGTTTTCACCCAAACAATCATACAGATCAAACAAAACAAGCAAGTGAGTTTATCACGATGTTGTAGATTGTTTGGGATAAGCAGACAAGCGATTTATCAAGCACGAAATAGAATTGATAATCGAACAAAAGAGTTATCCAAAATCAAGCCGTTTGTACAAGCACTAAGAATGCAAATGCCAAGAATTGGAACACGTAAACTGTACTATTTACTAAAAGATGATTTTGTGAGCTTAAACATAAAAATAGGAAGGGATGCTTTTTTTGATTATTTACGTTCGCAACACCTATTAATTAAACCTAAAAAGAACTACACTAAAACAACCAACTCAAAACACTGGTTACACAAATATCCAAATCTATTGAAAAAAGGGAAGGTTAAAAGATCCGAACAAGTTTTTGTGAGTGATATTACCTACATTAAAACCAGAGAAAGGACACATTACCTTTCTTTAGTTACAGATGCTTATAGCAGAAAAATAATGGGTTATAAACTTAGCGATGATATGAGTGCTGAAAATGTAGTACAGGCTTTAAGAATGGCTGTTAAAAAACGAAAAACAGAAAAACCCCTGATCCACCATTCTGATAGAGGTTTGCAGTATTGTTCATCTATTTATCAGAATGAATTAAATTACAACGCAATAACTCCGTCGATGACAGATGGATATGACTGTTATCAGAATGCATTAGCAGAAAGAATTAATGGAATATTAAAACAAGAATTTTTAATACACACCTGTAATACAGGCAGTGAATTAGAAACTCTAATCAAACAATCTATTGATACCTACAATGACAAAAGACCTCATTTGAGTTTAAACATGAAAACACCTAACTTTATTCACGAAAAAACCGAAGCGGATATCCGCTTCGGTTTAAATTAAACTTTTGTAAAACTGTCAACCTATTTTAGGACGACTCAATAAAAATGATTATTGTGTTAAAACATCAAGTTTTAATGTTTTGCGCTGATAAGAAATAAAGCAGAATGCTCCAACCCCTCCACTACCATACCGCATAAAACCAGTAAAACCATATTCAGGATTTGTAATTATTTCCTTGATACTATTTCTTGAGATGAATCCTACGTTGTCTAAATAATAATTGAAAGCCATGATATTCTAGTTTTAAGTTGCCTAGTTTATTCCGAAAAATGCCAAAAGGTAACCCTCCTTCTCAAAATAAATTTTAATTTTCTTTTTGAACTGAGAATTATGGTGATCGAAAAACATAAAAAAACCTCCCACAATTTCTTGGGGAGGTAAAATATTTGGGTGAATGATGGGACTCGAACCCACGACCCCCGGAACCACAATCCAGTGCTCTAACCAACTGAGCTACAATCACCATTTTTAAGGAGTGCAAATATACAACAATAATTTTTATTTAATAAAATATTTAATTCAAAAAAATTACCTAGAGTGCACCATAAATTAGCCTTTTACTTACATTTGTAATTACTGATTAAATATACCCATGCTATTTAGAAGAAAAGAATATACCACCGGAACTTCACTTTCAAAACTAGCGTGGAAAAAATTATTAAATAATAAGATTGGAATTGGCTCATTAATATTCATCGCATTCATAATTATTATAACCATTCTTGGATACCTCATTACTCCCGATGCTACACCTTATGCAAATGCACAATCCCTCGAACTTGCTTCATTAAAGCCCGGGAATCGAATCAAAATTTTAAATATCACTAAAAACAGCACTCAACATAAAACCAATTTAATTCAAAAAATGCTTTTTGGTCAGGCCACAAATCATGACGCCATCCCCTATTCCGCTTATAAATTTGAGGCTGACAAAATTATTCTAACTGAATATACTCAGGATTCAATAAGCGACCTACAACAATTTACATTTCTACTCGCGAATGTTTTTGAATCAATCCTAACTGAAACCTACTCCTATGATTCATTGAATAAATCAATCCGGTTTCTTTCAGTTGATTCAATTCGAAATAATTACCAACCAGATGAACTTCAAAAATTAGTTGAGAAAAACCATTTAAAAACCAAACTCTTTTTACTTGGTTCCGATCGCTACGGCAGAGATTACCTCAGCCGTTTAATGATTGGAGCAAGGGTTAGTCTTTCAGTTGGGTTCATCTCCGTTTCCATAGCGCTCCTGATCGGCATTTTATTAGGTTCCCTGGCCGGGTTCTTCCGTTCATGGGTCGATCATTTAATTGTTTGGCTCATTAATGTGGTATGGTCCATTCCTACTTTACTGTTGGTTATCGCCATAACTTTTGCACTTGGACGTGGATTTTGGCAAGTGTTTATCGCGGTTGGATTAACCATGTGGGTTGAGATAGCTCGAATCGTGCGTGGACAAATCCTCACCATCAGAGAAAAAGAGTTTGTAGAAGCCGGGAAAGCACTTGGATTTAAGAACTCCAGAATTATTTTTAATCATATCCTACCTAATATTATGAGTCCGATTATCGTAATTTCTGCAGCTAATTTTGCAGCTGCCATTTTAATTGAAGCCGGATTAAGTTTTTTGGGAATTGGGGTTCAGCCTCCCATGCCTTCCTGGGGAACCATGATTAAAGAAAATTATGCTTACATCATTTTAGATTCTGCTTATTTGGCAATTTTGCCGGGAATCGCAATCATGTTGATGGTTTTAGCCTTTATGCTTCTTGGCAATAGTTTAAGAGAAGCCTTGGATGTAAGAACCAAAAATTAAACAGACTTATATGCGCTGAATACCCTGCCAATTAAGTAATTCTATAAGTTTCGATTTAATAAGAAAAAATTAGGAATTTTTCAATAAAAAAATATTATCTTTGCAAACCTAAAAACGACCATGCATGCGGATGTGGCGTAATTGGTAGCCGCGCTAGACTTAGGATCTAGTGCCGAGAGGCGTGGGGGTTCGAGTCCCTTCATCCGCACAAAAAATAAAAACCTTAGTTCCGAAAAAGGGCTAAGGTTTTTTAAATAACTGAAATACAGTCATTATAAATATTATATTTATCTTTGCACCTCCAATTTTAAAACTCATCATTAATGAATATTACACAGGAAAAGTCAAGCGATCTTACAGCAATTATCAAAATTGAATTAGTTAAGGAAGATTATCAGGAAAAAGTAAAAACGGTATTGAAAGATTACCAGAAAAAAGCAAACATTCCTGGATTCCGTCCGGGCAAAGTTCCTTTTGGCATGGTTGATAAAATGTATGGCAAAGCTGTTTTGGCTGAGGAAATAAATAAACTCATTTCTGATTCGCTTAACCAATATATTGTTGATGAAAAAATTGACATCTTGGGATACCCATTACCGAACCTTGAGAAAACTACTGAAGTAGATTTTGACACTCAGGAAAAATTTGATTTCTTTTTTGATATCGGATTGAGTCCTGAATTTGAAATTAGCCTTGACGATAAATTCAAAGTTAAATATTATAATATTAAGGCCGACGAAGATGTGGTTAACAAATACCTTTCTGACCTGAGAAACAGAAATGGCAAAACCTCCAAGCCCGAAACTGCTGAAGCATCAGATGTTATATTTGGTGATTTTACCGAAGTAAATAATGAAGAAGGATTGAAAGGTTCTGCTCAATTAAAGCTCGAAAGCATTAAGTTAAAAACAGCACTAAATAAATTTATTGGAGCCAAAGCCGGCGACCAAATTACATTTGATCCTGCCAAAGCACTTAAAAGTGATATCGAATTAGCTGCCTTACTTGGAATTTCTGCAGAAGAAGCTGGTAATTTCAAAAATGAAATCGAATTCACAGTTACAGAAGTTAGCAGAACTGAACCTGCTGAGTTAAACGAAGCGTTTTATAAAATGGTTTATCCTCAAGATAAAATTGAGAATGAAGACCAATTAAAAGAAAGAATCAAAAAAGATGCTGAAGTTTCTTTTGCTTCGGAAAGCGATCGTCAATTCATGAATAATGCAGTTGAAATGTTAATTGAAAAAGCTGACATTTCTGTTCCCGACGAATTTTTGAAAAGATGGTTACTTGAAAATAATCAGGATCGTGTTACCCCGGAACAATTAGAAGCACAATATGATAGCTATATCAAATCACTTAAATGGCAATTGATTGAAGCAAAGCTTGTAAAAGGAAATAATATTGATGTTAAGGAAGAAGAAGTTAGAGATCACATCAAAGGTTATTTCATGAATATGACCATGCCGGGTGCAGACTTGAACGAGAATGACGATCGCATGAATGAGATTGTTAATTCGGTAATGCAAAATAAAGAAGAAGTTAAAAAGATTTACGATCAGCTATACGACAAAAAACTTTTAGATTACTTCAAAGCAAATATTAAGCAAACCAAGAAGGAAGTCAATTACGAGGAATTTGTTAAATTAGCAACACAAATTAAATAGCTATTGATTATGAATCCAGACGAATTTAAAAAATACGCGCTTAAAGAACGAGGCATTAGCAGCCTAACTTTGGAAAGATATACATCTGTTCTTGATAATTATATTTCTCCAACCATTATTGAAGAACGTCAGATGAACATCGCTACGATGGATGTTTTTTCAAGACTCATGATGGATAGAATTATTTTCTTGGGAGTTCCTATCAACGATTATGTTGCAAACATCATCCAGGCTCAGCTTTTATTTTTAGAATCTGTTGATGCCAAAAAAGACATCCAAATTTATTTGAATACGCCAGGCGGATCGGTTTATGCCGGTTTGGGTATTTATGATACCATGCAATATATTTCTTCAAACGTAGCTACTATTTGTACAGGAATGGCTGCATCCATGGGTGCGGTACTTTTATGTGCAGGCGAAAAAGGGAAACGAACTGCACTCAAGCATTCTCGTATTTTGATTCACCAACCAATGGGAGGTGCGCAAGGTCAAGCTTCTGATATTGAAATCACGGCTAGAGAAATCCAGAAACTTAAAAAGGAATTATACGATATCATTTCTCAACATAGCGGACAAAAATACGCTAAAGTCTGGAAAGATTCTGACCGTGATTATTGGATGACAGCGACAGAAGCCAAGGAATACGGAATGATTGATGAAGTATTGCTGAAGAACAAAAACTAAACATAGCTATGGCTAAACAAACGGTAGATAAATGTTCCTTTTGCGGAAGACCAAAAGAAGAAAGTGGTATTCTGATTGCCGGAATTGATGCGCATATTTGCAATCATTGTATTGAACAAGCCCAGTTAATTCTTAAGGAAGAATTCTCCGCCAGAGAAAATGAACAGTTTACTAATATTGATATTAACTTAAGTAAACCCAGCGAAATAAAAGCGCATCTGGATCAATATGTTATTGGGCAAGATGAAGCAAAACGAGTTTTGTCTGTTGCAGTTTATAATCATTATAAAAGGATAACACAACCTCTTGATAGAGTTAATGAAGTTGAAATTGAAAAATCAAACATCATTATTGTTGGAGAAACCGGAACCGGCAAAACTTTATTAGCTAGGACTATTGCCAGATTTTTAGATGTGCCATTTTGTATTGCAGATGCTACCGTTTTAACCGAAGCCGGTTATGTTGGTGAAGATGTTGAAAATGTACTTACACGTTTGTTGCAAGTAGCCGATTACAATGTTTCTGCTGCTGAAAAAGGAATTGTTTTTATTGATGAAATTGATAAAATTGCCCGTAAAAGCGATAACCCATCCATCACTCGCGACGTTTCAGGAGAAGGTGTTCAACAGGCTCTTTTAAAACTGCTGGAAGGCTCTGAAGTTAATGTCCCTCCTCAAGGTGGTCGGAAGCACCCTGAACAAAAGATGATTAAAATCGACACCACAAATATTTTATTTATAGCCGGTGGGGCATTTCATGGAATAGATAAAATTATTGGCTCCAGAATGCAAACCAATATGATTGGTTATAGTTCTGATAAGGAAAAAGAAAAGATAGATAAAGATCGTATTCTTCAATACATTTCTCCTTCAGACATCAAACAATATGGTCTTATTCCTGAAATTGTTGGTCGATTACCTGTATTATCTCATTTAAATCCACTTGAAAAAGACACACTCAAATTAATTTTAACCGAACCAAAAAATTCTTTGGTAAAGCAATTTGTTAAATTGTTTGAAATGGATGACATCAAATTGAGTTTCGACGACAATGTACTTGATTTTATTGTAGACAAATCCATTGAATTTAAATTAGGAGCAAGAGGATTACGATCGATAGTGGAAGCTATTTTAACTGATGCGATGTTCGAACTACCTTCAAAAAAATCAGTAAAAAGCTTGAAAGTTAGTCTGGCCTACGCTAAGCAAAAATTTGACAAAGCCAATCTTTCTAAACTAAAAGTTGCTTAGGCTTCGATTCATTTTTAATTTCACGCAATATTTTTTCTAATATTCGTTTTATCGTAGTTGTATTTGCCATTGGCATAGTATTTGATTTGACCTAGAAATGAGAAATCAAATTCTTATCATATTAATTTTTATTCTTACGAATTGCTTAACGTTCTCCCAAGAAACCAATGTAGTTTCGATTGCTAAGGTTGTGGATGGAGATACCATACCTGTTATGGATTTAGATGAAGTTAATATCTCTGCCTATCACATTGTAAAAAAAGGTGAGTTCCGCAGAACCACACGATTGATCAGATACGTTAAAAAGGTTTATCCTTACGCTAAAATTGCCGGGATAAAACTAAAGGAGTATAATGAACTTTTACTTAAAACACCGGACGAAAAAGAACAAAAGAAAATTCTAAAAAGAGCAGAGCAAGAGTTAAAAGATGAATTCGGTGAAGACCTTCGCAAGCTTACTTTTTCACAAGGCAAAATCTTAATTAAACTAATTGACCGAGAAACAGGAGATAGTTCCTACGATTTGGTTAAAGAACTCAGAGGTGGCTTTTCAGCATTTTTTTATCAAACCTTTGCGCGGCTATTCGGTTATAACTTAAAAACCAAATATGACCCTAACGGAGAAGATGCCATAATTGAACTCATCGTAATGATGATTGAGAACGGTTCAATTTAAAGATTTACTTTCCCCTACCCTGAAAAACTATAAGTACCGTGTAAATTAAGATTTTAAAATCAACAGCAAGCGACATATTTTCGATATATAAAATATCATATTTCAATCGTTCAATCATCTCATCAACGCTTGATGCGTAGCCATATTCAACCTGTCCCCACGAAGTAATTCCAGGCCTCACTTTCATTAGCAATTTGTAATGAGGAGATCGTTCAATAATTTTATCGATATAATATTGACGTTCCGGACGTGGGCCAACAATCGACATATCTCCTTTTAACACAGAATAAAACTGAGGTATTTCATCCAACCGAATTTTTCGAATAAATCGACCAAATGGAGTAATTCGATGATCCATTTTACTGGATAGTTGTGGGCCATCTATCTCCGCATTTTGATACATTGATCTAAACTTGTGCATTTTAAAAGGGCGACCTTTGTATCCAATTCTCTCTTGTGAGTAAATTGCCGATCCTTTAGATGACAATTTTACTCCTATGGCTGTAAATAAGTAAACGGGTAATAAAACCACCATGGCAATTATTGAAACTACGATATCAAAAAGCCGTTTGAAAGACTGTTGCCAGGCTGGCATAAAAATGGGTGAAACTTGAATGAGTGGGGCATTAAACATAGATGATATCCTCACAGTACCCATCAGAAAATCTTGCATGATAGGAATAATCTTTATGATCATTTCAGCATCTTCTATGATAGAAATAATTTTATCAACAGTTTTCTGCTCGCTGCGTTCAATTGCAATAATCACTTCCTCTACACCATACTCAAGTATGATTTCATTTAACTTTTTATAATTGCCCAAATGAGGTAAGTATTCTCCTATTTTATAATCTTCACTTTCCACCGCATCAACAAAACCTACAATTTTATTACCTGTTGATTTTTCCTGATTTTCAAGCGCCTGATAAATCTGTAAAGCATTTCCGTTACTGCCAACAATGATGGTATTAAATCCAATTTTTCGGCTATGAATTTTATTCGCAGTAATTGAAGTGATAAGGACTCTGGGAATAACATTTACGATAAAGAATAATAACCAGAAAAAAATAAACAAGTTAGTGGATATTTGATAATAAGTTATAATGGCACTATTTTCTATGTAGAAAAACAAAATAGCAATTCCAATAAAAGATATTATGAAACTTTGGCCAAGTTCACTTAATCTCGATTTTCGATAGATTCGTCTATAGTTTCCGATGATAATATATAAAACTACCCACAAAGCAGGCAGCAAAACCATACCCGTAATATAATATGGTTGTTGAAATAATAATATCAATTCCCTTAATCCCGAATCGGCAGTAAATCCCATGAAATACAGATAGAAAAAATGCCAGCCGAATGCCACAGATAAAATATCTGAAATTACATAAAATGATGTTTGTAATTTTTTATTCATGAATATGTTTTGCTTAAATCATCATCAAATTTTATTTAATGATTTGCAAATAAAGTAGATTTACTAAACTGACCTTATTACTGAAAATCAGCATATCAAATCTATTCAAAAATTATAAATTACCGGCTGCATGCTTAACTTTATCGATTATTTGATAAGCCACATCCAGTGCATAATATCCATCATTTATGGTTACAGGGGGAGTTGTGTTTTCCTTAATTGAATAATAGAAACTTTCAAGCTCTGATTTAATCGCATTTATTTCAGCTACATCCGGTTTCGTTATAAGAATCTGTTTTGATCCTTTATTTTCACCCAAATCTAAAATCATGTCGAATGGTCCAGCTTTTTCAGGGTCAATATCCTTCATGGTAACCACTTCAGTAACCTTCTTTAAAAAATCAACCGAAATATAAGCATCTTTTTGGAAAAATCTTGACTTTCGCATGTTTTTTAAAGAGATGCGACTGGCCGTTAAATTAGCAATACTTCCATTATCAAATTCGATTCTGGCATTTGCAATATCAGGGGTATCACTTACCACTTTTATTCCACTCGCATTCACTTTTTTAATCGGTGACTTAACAACGCTTAAAATAATATCAATATCATGAATCATTAAATCCAGTATCACAGGCACATCAGTTCCACGTGGATTAAACATGGCTAGGCGATGCGACTCAATAAACATAGGTTTATTGATAAATGGTTTAGCAGCAATAAAAGCAGGATTAAAACGCTCAACATGCCCAACCTGAACCTTAACATTTGCTTCGTCAGCAAGTTCAATTAATTTACGCGCCTGATCAGGTGTAGTAACAATTGGTTTCTCAATAAACACATGTTTAAATAATTTTAAGGCTTTTGAAGCACAATCGAAATGCGATAATGTTGGAGTAACAATGTCAACCACATCAACTGCATTTATTAAGCTTTCAATATCATCGTAGCGCTTAATCTTGTACTCTTCACTTACCTTTTGTGCATTCTCATCATTTGGATCATAAAATCCAACTAATTCAAACTCTTTTATCTGTTTAATACAGTTCACATGAATCTTACCAAGATGGCCAACGCCAAGAACTCCAATTTTTGTCATAGGTTAATATCTTTTTGCAAATGTAATTTTTTTTGTCCTTGCCGAATTAGTATTTTCGCATGAGTTTTAAACACTTTTACTTGAATAAATTTTTATGGTAATATTTCTCGATTTAGCTTATTTTAATGGTTGACACATACAGACATAAAGGATTAAGAAAAAAACTTGTTGAAGAGATTCGTTTAAAGGGAATTAAAGATGAGTCAATTTTAGAAGCAATTGATAAAATACCAAGACATTTATTTATAGATTCCTCTTTTGTAGAATTTGCTTACGAAGACAAACCATTCCCTATCGGATCGGGGCAAACCATTTCACAACCTTATACTGTGGCTTTTCAAACAGAATTACTTGATGTTAAAAGTGGAGATAAAATTCTGGAGATCGGAACTGGATCAGGTTATCAAGCTTGTGTTTTAATCGAAATGGGTGCTAAAGTTTATTCCATTGAAAGGCAAAAAAAACTATTTCAACGCACCAAGGAATTTCTTCCTGAAATTGGTTATAATCCAAAACTATTTTATGGCGATGGGAATTTAGGGTTACCCACCTTTGCTCCTTTCGATAAAATAATAATCACTGCCGGAGCTCCTATTGTGCCAGATAAACTTCTTGAACAATTAAGAATTGGCGGCTGCATGATTATCCCACTGGGTAAAGGAGAAACTCAAATCATGAAACGGATTACAAAAATGACTGACCATAAGTTTGAAGAAGAAGAACATGGCTTATTTCGCTTTGTGCCTCTTCTTGGCAATAAAGCTAACGATTAGCTCTTGTCCACAAATAATACTTTTTTCCCTATATGGGAATACGCACGAACTATCCAACAATATTACGTATTGATTATCAGCTACTTTAATTTTATTTTTTGTTTGGACTAGATTTTGTTTATTACTATTTGCGCGTATTAATTAAACATTATTAATACGAGTGAAACTATAAATATCATTGCTATGAAAAATATTAAAATAAAATTCATTCCAACAATTTTAATTTTATTGGCCTTGATTCTAGTTGGTTCTTGTAATAAAAAAAACAACAAAGACCCTCAAATAACTGAAAGCCAAAGTAAAATTGACGAAATCACAATTAGTGATAATTTCCAATGGAATACAACAAGAAATATAACATTTAATGTGAGTGCAACTACTGCACAAGTCATTACCATCAGTTCTATCGATCAAGAAATTAGGTATCATAGAGGAATGCACAATGGCTTGGAAGATTATAAAATAATGCTAAATATTCCTTACACTGTTAACACTGTACTTATTAACGAACAAACTATAAGTATAAATTCAAATAATATTAATTGTGATCTTGGAATCTTAAAAACAAGCAGCTTGAAAACTACCATTGATACAGATGGAGATGGAGTAGCTGACAACTTGGATGACTTTCCAAATATTCCTACACAATCTTTCGAAAATAACAATCCACCTTCGACTGCCGGAAGTTTAGGGTTTGAAGATTTATGGCCTGGTAAAGGTGATTTTGATTTCAATGACATTGTTGTTGATTACCAGTTTTCATCTATTACAAATGCCCAAAACAAAGTTTTAGAAGTAACCGTAACCTTTGTTGTTAAAGCAAGTGGGGCATACCTCAGAAATGGTTTTGGATTTAACCTCCCAGATGCTAATCCAGGTTTGAAGGCTCATCTTCATGTAACAGGTTATAATTTACAAGAAGGATATATTAGTCTGAATTCAAATGGCTTGGAAAACGGACAAACTCATCCTACAATTATCGTATTTGACGATGTCTTCAATTTATTACCTCATCCTGGCGTTGGGATAGGTGTAAATACGGAAGAATGGACTCCCTTTATCCCATATTACACCCTCACAATAACAATGACCCCAGATGTATTAAATTACACCTTAAATGACTTTTCATTAGAAACCTGGAATCCGTTTATCATAGTAGACGGAAACAGAGAAGTAGAGGTTCACCTACCTGATTACCTGCCGACTAACTTGGTTAACTCAAGTTATTTTGGATCGTGGGATGATGATACACAACCAGGATTTGGAAAATATTACAAAACATCTAATAATTTACCATGGGCTATTCATATTGCAGAACCATTTGAATGGCCTCGTGAAAAAATTGAAATTGGATGGGCTTACTTTCATTTCATTGAATGGGCTGTAAGCTCAGGATCATCCTATCCAGATTGGTATAAAGACTTTTTCGGATATCGTAATGATGGGAACCTTTACCATCCGAATATCCCTTAGTTAAAGGGGAAAAGAGAAGAAGAATGTCATTATTCTTCTTAATCAATCTATCTCAATCCGGCCATTATTTATGGTCGGATTTTTTATGTAATTAAAAATAATTTCTATTTTTTCATTCGAACTTAAATTTCCATCAATCCAGTTTATCTCAACTCCGTTTTTCTCCATCCTTCTAAACCAGGTCATTTGTCTTTTTGCAAATTGATGGATGGCTGAATTTAATTTCTGGGAGAGGTCATTATAGCGTAATTGTCCCATCACAAATTGGGTCACATATTTATATTCCAAGCCATAAAACATTAATTGTTCTGCTGTATAACCCTTGTTCAACAATCCTTTCACTTCATCAAGCATTCCGTTATCAAGTCGGTCTTTTAGTCTCGTGGTAATTCTTTTCCGAATCTCTGATCTATCGAAATTGATTCCAATAATCAAACTTTTAAATATTGGAAATTTTTCTGTTAACGGATTACTTCTTTCAAATTCCGCAATCTCAATTGCTCTAATTAAACGTTCTTTTTCATTTAAATCAGATACATTATGGGGTGTTTTATAACTTTTAAGCTTTGCTATTAATCCTTCTTCATTTATTAGACGGAGCTCACTCCTCAGTTTTAAATTTTCCGGAACTTGTCTCAAATGGTAACCTCTTAATATTGAATCCAAATACATTCCTGACCCTCCACAAAGGATTACTTTCTTGCCTCTTTTTGAAATATCTTTATAGGCTTCCAGAAATTTCTTTTGAAATTCATAAATATTAAATTCATAGCCAGGGTCAACAATGTCAATTAAGTGATGCGGCACATTTTTCCCATTCACTTCGTAATCCTCAAGATCTTTACCTGTTCCTAAATCCATTCCGCGATAAACTTGTCTGGAATCTGCACTTATAATTTCCGCATCGATTAATACCGCTAATTCAGCTGCTAATCTGGTTTTGCCCGTTGCTGTTGGACCGAGTATCGTAATTAAGTTATTTTGCATTTGCATTCATTTGATATTGCATTTCTATCTCAACAAAAAAATCTCTCAGCGTTTTTAAATCAGATATTGAACATTCATTATAAGACCATGGTAAATTTAAATCAAAGTTTATTGCCGATTTATTTTGCTGTGGATAAAACGCTTCAACAAACTTCCCCAAACGCATTTCATCTTTTTGTTCATCTTCATTATTCATAAATTTTAAATACTGAAGAATCCTTAAGGCATCTACTTTATGTTGACAGGCTTTAATAAATTGATCCTTGGTTTTACTGTTTTTTCTTAAAGGGTAATGCCAGTTTTCGTCTTTAAATAAATTGGCAAGAAATTTTTTCATTGGGAATTGCACGTCATTTTGAAACAAACTACCAAACAAATCATAGGTTTTATGAATATCATCGAAATACTTATAATCGTATATGGGATAACTTTCCCAATCTCCTTTAGCACCCTTAATCATCGCAGGTCCGGTTCCAAAAAGCACACGATTTGAATACCGAGCAGCCGGATAAACTTTCTCTGGATTCCATAAACCTAGCTTTCCAAATTTTCTCAATTTTAAGAGAAAATAAAAATCCTCGCCACTTTTGTGAGGGCTTATCCCTCCTACTCTCTTGTAAACCCAAACAGGAACCGCAATAGCTGATCCCAATGCTGAAAAATTATATGGGTTATTGATTCTCCAAAGATTAACAGCATAGTAACGCATATAAATTTCATACCTTAAAATTTGCCGATTGGTTTCTTCATCATTAGTTAATAAATGATAGTAAGGAATAGAGATTGCTACATTATTGGGATGATCTCTAAAATTTTCAATGATTGATTGAAAATAGTTGGGTTTAAATGTTGTATCTGCATCCAAACTCAAAATGAGATCATGATCGTTTGCAATCTCACCAATATAATCCATAAGCACCTTGCGTGCCCATCCTACACCCAACTTTTTTTCAACCCAGGCTTTTCCCTTCGAAGATTTATCGATGATGATTAAATTAATATCTTTTTGTTTCTTTAACCAAGTAAGGCTTTCTTGATTATTCTCGCATTCAGCTAAATGATCCTTATCATTCCACCAGATTTCAGGCTGATTTACACACACAACAAGCTCGAAATTTGTAAAAGTCTGTTCCTTTATGCAATTAAAAAAGTGAGGCAAGTAAGACATCTCAGCCAATGCAGGGAGTGCCACATAAATTTTTGAATCTTGGTAGTTAATTTTCATTTGCAAAAACAAAGTTAAGAAAGGATTTTATTCAATTCAGCTTATTGATCATTTAAGTTGCGGCACAGGATGTTTTGATTATTTTTGCACAGCCTAACTAAATTCATGAAAGAATTCATCCCATATTATAAAAGAATACTTTTACTTGCCTTTCCGGTTATGTTATCTCAAGCAGGGCAGGTACTTGTTCAGCAAGTAGATAATATGATGGTTGGCTCTGTCGGAACCATTGAATTGGCTGCAGCTTCCTTTGCAGGTAATATATTTATAATTGGGATGGTAATTGGAATGGGATTTACATTTGGTCTAACGCCATTGGTTGGACCGGCATGGGCATCTGGCGACAACAAATTAGCAGGGAAATGGCTACATAATTCAATTGTACTTAACTTAATCATTACATTTATCTTGATGGTTTTAATGTATTCCGTTTCCTTCTTCATGAATCGAATGGGTCAGGATGAGGCAGTTGCTAAACTTGCCATTCCCTATTACCGAATTTTAGTGGTTTCTATGCTTCCATTCATGTTATTCTTCACAATTAAACAATTTGCTGAAGGAATTGGTAATACCATGAATGCTATGCTCATCACCTTGTCGGCAAATGCTGTGAATATCATTTTTAATTATTTGTTTATTTTCGGTAAGCTTGGTTTTCCTGAGATGGGACTTACCGGAGCAGGAATAGGCACATTGATTGCCAGAACAGCAATGCCTGTAATTTTTATTTTTGTATTTCTAAAAAAGGATGTGTTTCGACCATATTTATTCAATATCTTTCGTTCACAACTCGACAGGAAAATCCTTAAAAGACTATTTGAAGTTGGTTGGCCCATTTCAAGTCAGATTGTGCTGGAAGTACTCGCTTTTGCTCTTGGTGCACTAATGATGGGTTGGCTTGGCCCTGCGCCTCTTGCAGCACACCAAATTGCTATTGGCATGGCCAGCTTAACATTCATGATCGTGACTGGAATTGCAGCAGGAACTACCATTCGGGTTTCACATCAATATAATCTGGGTGATTACCACTCAATGAAAAAAGCCACTTTTGCCTCTGTCCATCTGGTATTAGGATTCATGAGCATTACTGCCCTAACTTTTTTCTTCCTGAGAAATCAAATACCCTTATTGTATACCTCCGACAAAGAAGTGATTATAGTAGCCTCACGACTTTTAATATTGGCAGCCATTTTTCAGGTATTTGATGGTTTGCAAGTAGTTATTCTTGGCGCACTCCGCGGGTTAACTGATGTGAAATTTGCAATGATGGTTGCCTTTGTATCATATATCCTGATAAGCTTACCTCTCAGTTACTTTCTGGCATTCACTGTGAATTGGGGTCCGGAAGGAATTTGGGTAGGTTTTGTGGTTAGTCTGGCAATCGCCGGCCTACTTTTCTTAGCACGCTTCAATTACCGATCTAAATTATTAGTTTAAACATCTTTCTGATTAGCAAAATAATTTCATTAAGTATTCTCAATCAGGAGCTAGGCTTATTCAAATAATTTGTATATTTGAGCTTATTTATATTAAGTCTAATTTACAATAAGCTATGTTTGAAACAAATCCAATAATAGAAAAACTTCCGAAGCACCTATTGGATTTAATCATTGATCAACCTTATAACGATTACACTGCTCAAGACCACGCGGTTTGGAGATATGTGATGCGACAGAATATTCACTTCCTTAAAGACGTGGCTCACGAATCATACTTAACTGGTTTAAATAAGACTGGTGTCAGCATTGATGAAATTCCTCAAATGTATGGCATGAATCGAATTTTAAAAGAAATCGGTTGGGCTGCTGTTGCTGTTGACGGTTTCATTCCACCTTCAGCATTTATGGAATTCCAGGCTTATAATGTATTGGTTATAGCTGCAGATATTAGACCTCTAAATCAAATTCAATATACACCTGCTCCAGATATTATTCATGAAGCTGCCGGACATGCGCCTATCATTGCCAATCCTGAATATGCTGAATATCTGAAAAAATTTGGCTTTTATGGCGCCAAAGCTTTTTCTACCACCAAAGATGAAAATACTTATCACGCAGTCAGGCATTTATCCATCTTAAAAGCAGATCCCTATTCAACACAAGATGACATTGCAGAAGCAGAAAGAAATATCCTTGAAATTCAATCGACTTTAAGTGCACGTTCCGAATTAGCAAAAATCAGAAATCTTCATTGGTGGACGGTTGAATACGGATTAATCGGCAATATGTATTTCCCAAAAATATACGGTGCTGGTCTCCTTTCATCAATAGGAGAAAGTTACGAGGCCATTCAGGATACGGTATTAAAAATACCTTATTCGATTGAGGCCATGAACTACAATTTTGATATTACGACT
The DNA here is from genome assembly GCA_963674935.2 of Bacteroidales bacterium. GTDB lineage: Bacteria > Bacteroidota > Bacteroidia > Bacteroidales. Next base: position 202,057 of record CAXXWZ010000007.1, on the reverse strand, counting down.
ATGCAACCTCAACTATTTGTAACTCCAAGTTTCGATCATTTAGTAAAAGTATTGGAGGAGTTTGTTGATACCATGGCATACAGAACCGGAGGTATGGATGGAATAGAAAAAGCAATCGACTCAAATAGTATCGCTTGTGTTTGTTTAGATTCCGGGATTCAAATTTCTGGTCAGGTAGAAAGTTGCATTGAAGAAAACAATGAAATTATCTACGTTAAGACAAAAGGACCATCCAGCCTTTCCTTCCATGACAAACAACTTGATTCTCATTCAAAAGTATATCACAATGACGGTTATGGTACTCCTTTGGGAATATTGAAAAATTTGGGAACTAATTTTCCCACTTTAAATGAATATCAATTAGAATCGGAAGGAATAAAACTAAATCAGATTTGTAATCTGGAATGGAATTCAGGAATTAAACTTAAAGGAAAATTAATTAACATTTTAAGAAAAGAGGGTAAAATTATTTTGATGAGTTTTGAAGCATGTTTTGTGAGATATCAGGATAAAATACTTTTTCAACCTGAATGGGGAATTTTCGACTTAGTCTTTGGAAACAAAATCACTTCCGTTTATAATGGCCCAGCCGATCCGGATGCATATGGCTACACTTTTGAAGTACCAAAAGAAAAAACGCATAAAATTGTTCACACAGCGAAAGCCCTAGAACACCATAAACTATATCAGGAAATAAGAAATTTTAGAATTCAGGATGGAAAGCAAGATTTGGCTTCCCTAAAAATACAACTTACAAAACTTAAAAAGGATTTTTCAGAAGATTGGTTGCTCGCGCTGGAGCTACTTGAACTTGTTAGGAAATCCGATGCAGAAATAGAATTAGCCAAACAAGTTGAGACTCATTTGGTTTCTATTAGAGAAAAACATCCTGAATTTGCGAAGCTGATTGATGACGGTGTAAAATTAGGTAATGACTTATATTAAAAGCTACAACTTGGTCATTAATACACATAAGGCTTCTTGCAATTTATCATCCTTAATTAGTTTTTTTGCAAAATGATGAAGCATTGTTAAATCTCCTTTAACCTTTGATAAATGCTTAACTATTTCTTTTGATGCGAGCACTTTACTAATTTCATCTTCACTTGGCAATGTTGGTAAGCTACCCAATTTTGCTAAATCACTCCCACTCAAAATATCACTATTCCTAACATTCATTGGCAACAAATCAATTCCAATTCCTGGAATTACTCCAGGTTTTTTTACCATAAATTTCGCATCACCGGAGGTTCGACAATATAAATCCCCTCCTAATCTGCCAACCAAATCAATTTTATCCTGATCGATACTTCCGGTAGAATTTAAAACATTTTCATTAACATGAATCATCACAATTTCGCAGATTACTAAATTACCTGCAGCAGGCAATTGACTTGTTTCAACAACTTCCTTAACGATACATTCAAACTGAACCGGAGATTCTTTTACACGAAAAGGCTTTACAATTTCGGAAGAAATAGGTGTAAAGCCTGATTTTTTAAATTCATTTATCCCTTTTGCATACTCATGGCTGCTCAAATTATTTTGCTCAACCATATCAAAATTCACCACATTAATAACTACCTCAGCATGTTGCTTTACATTCTCAAATGTATCTTTTGTTGTATTGTCCCTACCACGACGAGAGGGTGAAAAAATTAAGGTAGGTGGGTTTACCCCAAAAACATTAAAAAAACTAAAAGGTGACAAATTAGGATTTCCCTCCTTATCAATGGTACTTGCTAACGCAATGGGTCTAGGGGCTACAGAACCAAGTAACAATTGATGTAGCTGTTGTAGGTTAGTCTCTTTCGGAATAATTTTTTTCATGGCAGTTAGGATTTAGCAGGTAAAATTTTTGTGGTTACCTCTCCAAAACTAACACTAAAATGCTCATTTTTGGCAAAAGCTTTCATAATGATGGAATCATTGTCGGCAATAAATTTACGTTCAGTTCCATCTGGCAATTTAATGGGTTTAGTACCTTTCCATGCCAGTTCCAGCATTGAGCCATAAGAATCAGGTGTTGGCCCGCTAATGGTTCCTGATGCATATAAATCTCCCACGTTGATATTACAACCGTTGACCGAATGATGCGCTAATTGTTGTGCCATATTCCAGTAAAGGTGTTTCATGTTTGAATGAGCCAACTTAAATTCCGATCCTTTTTCAGGTTTTAAGAAAACTTCAAGCTCAATATTTAAATTATTTTCTCCCTCATTTTTTAAGTAAGGGAGAACCTCAGGTTCCTGCTTAGGTCCGGCCACTTTAAATGGCTCTAAGGCCTCAAGTGTAACAATCCATGGGGAAACTACTGAACCGAAATTTTTACCCAAGAATGGTCCCAATGGCACATACTCCCATTTTTGAATATCACGTGCAGATAAGTCATTAAATATCAACAATCCAAAAATATAATCATTCGCTTTAGCTATTGGAATTTGATCTCCAAGCTTTGTTTGCTTACCTGTTACAAAAGCCATTTCTAATTCAAAATCCATTGAACGTGATGGGCCATAAATTGGGCTTTCGGCATTCTCGGGCATCAATTGCCCATGAGGCCGATGAATTGGTGTACCCGAAACAACAATTGATGAAGAACGACCATGATAGCCAATAGGTAGATTTCTCCAATTTGGGAATAAAGCATTATCCGGATCTCGAAACATGGTTCCAACATTGGTTGCATGTTCGATGCTCGAATAAAAATCGGTATAATCGCCAACGTTGATTGGCATTAACATCTCAACGTTGTCGATCAAATGCAAACAACTATTTAAAACTTGCTTATTATTTTTTAATTCTTCGTTTTGTGATGAAAAGAGCTCAATAATTCTTGTTCTCACCTTTGTGGTGCAAGCTTTACCTAAAGCCATGAATTCATTCAGGGTTGCTTGACATAATGTGTTGCTGTCAAAACCATCAATTTTATTGAAATATCCTGAATTGCCAAGCTCGGATAAATCCACAACATTTTCTCCAATGCGTGTTGCGGCTCTGGCAGTTTTATCCTTGGTTTTAAAAATGCCGAATGGAATATTTTCTAATCCAAATCCACTTTCACTTTCACTTTCAATCTCCAACCAAGATGTTCTTCTCATTTTTTCTGAATTAATCATTTTTTATCGGGTTATAAGGTTCCTCTGTTTTCTTGTTCTCTTTCAATGGCCTCAAATAATGCTTTAAAATTACCTTTCCCAAAAGACTTAGCACCTTTTCTTTGAATAATTTCATAAAAAACTGTGGGGCGATCCTGAACTGGTTTTGTAAAAAGCTGAAGAAGATATCCTTCATCATCACGGTCAATCAAGATTCCAAGTTTCTTTAAGGGCTCTAAATCCTCTTCAATCTCACCAACTCGGGCTAAAACATCATCGTAATACGTTTCCGGAACATATAAAAACTCCACTCCTCTTTTCTTAAGTTCAGTAACTGTTTTTACAATATTATCAGTTGCCATAGCCAAATGCTGCACGCCTGCACCATGATAAAAATTAATATATTCTTCTATCTGGGATACTTTCTTGCCTTTTGCAGGTTCGTTAATGGGGAATTTTATTCTGTCATTTCCATTTGCAACAACCTTGCTCATTAATGCCGTATATTCGGTTGAGATATCCTTATCGTCAAAAGAAATCAGTTGCCTGAAGCCCATCACATTTGTATAAAAATCAATCCAGGTATTCATTTCGCCCCAACCCACATTACCAACCATGTGATCAACATATTTTAATCCTACTTCAGTTGGTTTGTAATCTGGATTCCATTCTTTAAATCCCGGAAGAAATACACCTTTGTAATTATTTCGATCGACAAAAAGGTGAATGGTTTCGCCGTAAGTATGAATACCTGAAATGGTTACGATTCCATTTTCATCACTCCATTCTTTTGGGTTTAAATATGGCTTAGCTCCTCTTTTGACAGTTTCATCAAAAGACTTTTTGGCATCATCAACTACAAGCCCAATAAATTTAACACCATCTCCATGTAAATCTACATGTTTTCCAATAGCTGATTTTGGCTGAAGTGAAGTAGAAAATACTAAGGTAATTTTACCTTGACGTAAAACGTAGGATGTTTTTTCTTTATTTCCTGTTTCAAGCCCGGCATAAGCCAATGGCTGAAAACCGAAAGCGGTTTGATAAAAGAAGGCAGCTTGTTTTGCGTTCCCAACATAATATTCCACGAAATCAGTTCCATTAAGTGGTAAAAAATCTTTTTCCATCTTGAGTTATTTTAGTATGCTTTTAGAAATTTGATTTGAATTTGATTAGTCTAACCATGAACGATAATATTCTTCATCTTCAATATTTAAAGCCTCTCTGGTTAATTTTAAAGGCTTAAATGTATCAACCATAACAGCAAGTTCATTTGTTGATTTTGCGCCTATACTTTTCTCAACCGTTCCGGGATGTGGGCCATGAGGTATCCCAATTGGGTGAAGGCTAATTTGTCCTTTCTCAACATGGCTCCGGCTCATAAAATCTCCAGCCACATAATACAAAACCTCATCGGAATCAACATTTGAATGGTTGTATGGTGCAGGAACAGCTTGAGGGTGATAATCGTATATGCGAGGCACAAACGCACACATTACAAAATTGTGAGCTTCAAAAGTTTGATGTACAGGGGGCGGTTGATGAACTCTCCCCGTAATGGGTTCAAAATCGTGAATAGAAATCGCATAAGGATAATGACAACCGTCCCAACCAATTAAATCGAAAGGATGATATTGAAGATGATAAGGAAAAATCATGTCATCCCTTTTAATTAAAACTTTAAAATCACCTTTTTCATCATGCGTTTCTAAGTCTTTAACTTGCTTAATATCTCGCTCATAAAATGGCGCATTTTCCAAAAGTTGTCCACTTTTATTCACATATCTTTTCGGAAACTGAATGGGTGTAAACGATTCAACGATGAATAATCGATTATTTTCAGTATTAAATTCTAATTGATAAATAGTCCCTCTTGGAATAATCACATGATCTCCATATTCAAAGTCGAGCTTTCCATACATGGTTTTCAAAACACCGCTACCTTCATGAATAAAAATTACTTCATCAGCTTGAGAATTCTTGAAAAAATAATCCGTCATTGATTTTTTTGGTGCAGCTAAACTGATGTGCAAATCGTTGTTTGTTAGTATGATGACCCGACTTTCCAAATAATTATCTTTAGGTGCAATTTTAAACCCCCGAAAACTTCGATGCTGCATATTATGCCCAACAGCAATGGTTGGAGCTACTGAATAGGGCTCATCAATCTTCAATACTTTGGTTGGTGGATGACAGTGATAAACCAAACTATAAACATCAGAAAAGCCTTCTGTTGAAACCAATTCCTCTGCATAAAGTGATTGATCTTGTTTTCTAAATACCGTGTGGCGCTTATGTGGGAACTCACCGAGTTTATGATAATGAGGCATTTGTAATTCAATTTAGATTAATTATAAATTACAAATTTAGACATTAAAGCATAGAAATCAAAGGATGAAATTTAGGGCATAAAAAAAGCCTCTTTCGAGGCTTCTTTTATTCTATTCCGGAAAAATATTTCATAAACTGAACCCGTTCATAAGCTGCCGGGTTATCTGTTTCTTTGATGCTCATCTTACCATTAAAGTCTGCAATGGACTTAAATTCATGTTTATCCATCCATTTCTCTAATTCGGCTAACATTGTTTTAATTTCGCCAAATCCATTTTTGTAAAGCACTGAACTTATTTGAACAGCTTTAGCGCCAGCCAATAATTGTTTAATTACAGCTTCACCACTATGAACTCCGGTTGATGCAGCCACATCACATTGCAAACGACTTGATAGCATTGCTACCCAGCGTAGTGATACGGAGATTTCTTCAGGCGTACTAAAAACATGAGATGGTTTAATTTCAAAAGTATTAATATCGATATCAGGAGAGAAAAAGCGATTGAATAAAACCATGGCCGAAATACCTGTCCATGAAATATTAAGTGCGGTTTTTGCCAGGCTCGAAAAGTAATAACTAATCTTTACAGCAATTGGAATACTGATCACTTTCTGTACTTTTTGAATAATGTCTAAGTATATCTGTTCATTCTTTTCACCACTCTGACGTGGATCTGAAGGAAGGATAAAAATATTTAATTCCAAACCATCCGCCCCTGCTTCTTCAATTTTGGAAGCAAAATTGATCCACTCGGAAGAACCAATGCAATTAATACTTGCTATGACCGGAATTTTAACTGCTTTTTTACAACCACTTATTAGCGTTAAGTAATTATCGACTGTGATATCTTTTGAGTAATTACTGATGTAATCAACAGCTTCGGGATATGAATTGGCATAAATATCTTCAGAAATAGCTTTACTGGTTTGTTGTAAAATTTGCTCTTCAAACAACGATTTTAAAACTACTGCGCCAGCTCCATTTTTTTCTGCTTCTACAACATTTTCAACTGAATTTGTTAAACCAGAACTACCCACAATGATTGGACTTCTGAGTTCAAACCCCATATAAGTGGTTTTCAAATTTGCCATTTTGCCTCCGTTTACTTTAATTAAAATTATTGATTTCCCATCACTAAATGAGTAAATCATGTTTAAAGCAAAATTAAAATTTTTAATCAATTAAAATTCGTTCGAATTCAAATTTTAACCATTCTAAGTAAGGAAAAATAATTCTGCGCTTCTGGTTCTGAAATAAAATGAGATAAAATAAATTAAAAAAGCGCAATACCATTGGTATCACGCTTTAGTTTAAACATTTGAAATCTTATTGATGTATGCCATTTAGGGCAAATATATTCTTCTTTTTGAACACTTCAACGGCCTTTAAGAATCCATCATCAATTTCATTCATAACTTTAAAATAAGCATCCATCGTCCATAAATTACGACCGATCAACCCTTTTAAAACGTGGGCAATCTGTTGCTTTGATTTAGCCAGGCCTTCTTCGTTCATCTTAACATCCTTTGTTTCAGCAAATGCTGTAAACTCAGAAAATATATTTTCATCCATATTAAATCCTTTTACGAAATCATCCATATCTCCAAATCTTGAAGAAATTTGAACGCGATTATCGTCAACATATTTTAATGCAAACTCATTAAAAGCCCCTTTTCTTATCAAATCTGTATAATAATCTGAATACCTGGTAGAATCCCAGGGAATAAAAATATCAGGCATAATTCCGCCACCACCGTAAACAACACGTTTACCCGGTGTGTAATATTTAAGTGAATCAGGAAAATGAATGCTATCTGCATGCAGGAATTCACCATTTTCTAATCTTTTATAAATATCAGAATAGTAATCTTCTAATCCATTTTCATAGGAGCGTTGAATGGATCGACCAGTTGGAGTATAATATCTAGCCGTTGTTAATCTAATTGCCGAGCCATCAGGAAGTCTGAACGGTCGCTGAACCAATCCTTTTCCATATGACCTTCTGCCAAGGATTAAACCTCGATCCCAATCCTGAACTGCACCAGCAACAATTTCACTTGAGGAAGCAGAACCTTCATCAATCATAATGATTAAATCCTGAACCTCAAATCCACCTCTACTGGTTGCATTATAATTTTCAACCGGGCTATTGATGCCTTCAGTAAAAACAATTTTACGACCTGCTGGCAAAAACTCATCACTTATTTCAATGGCGGTTTGCATTAATCCACCTGAATTTCCTCTCAGGTCAAAAATCAGTTTTTTCATTCCCTGAGTTTTTAAAGAAGCCAGAGACTCCTTAAACTCACCATAACTGGTACCTGAAAAACGACTTAGTTTGATATAGCCAATTTCATCATCCACCATAAAAGTAGCATCAATGCTATTCATCGGAATTTTATCACGTATGATTGTAAAATCCAACAAATCCTTTCGTCCTTTTCGAAACACAGTTACCTCAACTTTAGATCCTTTAGGTCCTCTAAGATGATCAAACACAAACTGATTATCGATTTTATCTCCATAGGATTTGTCTCCACCCATCTTAATAATTTTATCTCCGGCTAATATTCCAACTTTTTCTGAAGGCCCACCAACAATAGGAGCAATTACTAATACTGTATCCTTAAATATTTGGAATGAAATTCCGATACCTTCAAAGCTTCCAACCAATGGCTCATTTGCTGCATCCAAATCTTCCTTCGAGATATAATACGAATGAGGATCAAGTTCTTTGAGAGTTTCGATTATTGCATTCTCAACCAGTTTAGGTTCATTAATCGTATCAACATAAGCATAGCGAATAATCTGCATGGCAGTCGCCAACTTCCGCAAATTATCATCAGCGGTTTGCGCATTTAGAAAGGTAGTTGAAAAGAGCAAAAAGGCCGGCAAGAATCCGACCTTTAATATTTGTTTGTAATTTTTTAAATTCATAAGGCTATTTATTTCTGATGTAGATTAAAATAATCTTTAAAGATATCAGATTATCCACTTCACGTTTTTTTTCCAAGTTCCAAATTTAAGAATAAATGGCATCTCCATTTCTTTAAGAACCTAGATTTGTGTTAAATAATGTTAAGATAAAGGATTGATTACATCAGTCAATACCCTAATATTCTAAAAGCTCTTTAGCAGCTGCATAAATTTTATCGGTGTTTGGGAGAACTGCTTTTTCCAAAATTCGATTGAAACCCACAGGAGTGAATTCTGAACCAACTCTTTTAACCGGAGCATCTAACGACTCGAAACATTCAGCAGCTATGATCGCCGATAATTCTGCTCCGAAACCGGAGAAAACTTTATCCTCGTGCACAACCAAAGCTCGATTTGTTTTTTTAACTGAATTTTTAATGGTTTCTTTATCCAATGGGATAAGTGATCGGATATCGATTACTTCTACAGATTTATTCATCTCCTTGGCAACCTTTTCCGCAACTTGAACACACATATGTGTAGTATTACCGTAAGTAATGATTGTTAAATCTGCACCTTCAGTTCGAACTCTTGCTTTCCCAAAAGGTACTTCAAAGTCGTCAGGTACCAAAGCTTCAGCAGCCGGATCATTGTATAAAGCTTTGGGTTCAAGAAACAAAGTTGGCCCTTCCGAGCGAAGGCTTGTTCGGAGTAATCCGGCAGCATCGTCTGCATATGAAGGATAAACAATTCGCACCCCGGGTAAAGTACTCAATGCACCCTCAATATTTTGTGAGTGATACAAACCACCACCGATATAACCACCGGAAGCCAGTCGTACAGTTACATTTGGAGAAAACTGCCCTTTGGTTCGCCAATATTCATGACTCAATTCCACGAATTGTTCCATGGCAGGCCAAAAATAATCCGCAAATTCTGCACCTTCAACTACAATTCTAATTTTTTTATCAAAACGACTCATTCCATTTGCAGTTCCAACAATAAAATCTTCGGCAATAGGCGCATTAAAAACACGTTTCGGACCAAATTCTTTTTGTAAGCCTTTACTAACATTGAAAATTCCACCTTTTTCTTTATTGGCCATATCCTGACCCCAAATAAAAGTATCCGGATTACGTCTGAATTCAGCTTTAAGTGTTTCATTCAGCCCTTCAATAAGTCTCTTTTTTTCTCCTTTGCCATTAGTTAAGCCATCAGGATATTTAGTTGAAATATAAGGTTCGGGCATCACAAAGTCATGAATTGATTCAGGTGTTGGATGCGGAGCTTTCATGCCAGCCTTATGAGCAGCAGAAACAATTTTTTTTACGTCAGCATCAATTATATCTAACTCATCCTCCGTAAATATTTTTGAGTAGGTTAATCTATTTCTAAATCTTTTTAATGGATCCTGACCTTTTACTTCCAATAATTCATTCTGGTCACGATATAAATCATGCCGATCGGAATTAGAATGTGAACCAATACGCACACAATTGGCATGAACAATCACCGGAACTCCTTTCTCTTTTACAATTCTTTTGGCCTTAGCCATTGCATTCATAGAATTGAAAGGATCTTTTCCATTACAGTAAATAATCTCTAAATTTTTAAAACCCTGAAAATTATCAGCAGCTCGTGGATTAGCTGTTTGCTCAGCCTTTGGAACTGAAATTCCAAATCCATTATCCTGAAAAACAAAAATTACGGGCAATTTTTCATTACTAGCGCCATTGATGGCTTCGTACACATAGCCTTCGGAAGTAGATGATTCACCTTGCGAACTAATAGCAACCCCTTTTGCATTATAATATTTTATTGCCCTTGCAACACCAACTGCATGTAAAGTATGGTTACCTGTTGCGGAAGAAACATTGTGAACATTCCATTCGGGTTTTGCAAAGTGATTAGACATGTGTCGACCGCCTCCTGCAACATCAGCATCCTTGGAAATACCATTCAGGATAATTTCTTCGGCAGTTAAGCCCGCAGAAATTGCAGTTAACATATCTCGGTAATACGGAAAAAGATGATCCGTTTTCCGATCGAAAACCTGCCCAATTGCCAATTGAATTCCATCATGCCCCGCAAAAGGCGCGTGATAAGACCAACCAAGTGCTTGTTTTAAATAGTTAGGTGCTTTTTCATCAAGTTTACGACCCAAAATCATTAAGGTATACCACTTCTTCAGGGTCTTTTTATCGGTATTTTTTATGGTAAGTTTTTTGTCCTCTTTGGACAACTTATACTTGTTTCTTTGTATCATACTAATTGTAAAGGTAATAAATCAATTGCAGTTAAGATTTAACGCGACAAAGGTACAAAAAATATTTTATTTATATCAATTCCAAATAATAAAATACCCTAGACTAAGTCTTTATAATTTACCGGAATTCTGTCCTTAAATACATGATTGCGTGGAGTAACAAATTTATTCCTTGCTTCAGCTATGTCAATGTCCATGATACTTACAGCATCTTCATCTGCAATTGCCCTATCGATAATTTTTGCATCGGGGTTGGTAATAAAAGATTTCCCGCTAAAAGTGATATCACCCTCCGTACCATATCGATTTGATGTGATGATATACATTTTATTCATAAATGCCTGCGCAGGAATACATTTTTCGGCATTAGTGGTTATTAAATTTGATGGATGACAAACAATGTCAGCACCTTTCATCGCCACTATTCTCCATATTTCAGGGAAAATATAATCGAAACAAATCAACATGGAAGTTTTGCAAAAGTCAATATCATAAACCGGCAAGCCTGCCTCGCCAGCCTTGAATATATCTTTTTCATTTAAAAATAAATGGATCTTCTGGTACTTCCCTACATAACCTTTTGGGCCAATAAGCACGCTTGCATTAAATAAGTCGTCTCCTTTTTTTTCATTCATCCCGGCTACAATATATTGATTTTGCTTTTTTGCAAATGAAGCCAGAAACTCAACAAATTTACTTTTTGAGATTTCCTCAGAACATTTAACAGCATCTTCTCGAGTCAAGAAATTATATCCTGTATTTGCTAATTCAGGCAGTACGATTAGGTCTGCACTTGATGCCTTTGGGAGTAGATTTTCTATTTTTTTTATGTTCGCTTCGCGATCGCCCAATGCCGGCTGAAATTGAATATATCCAACTTTATTCATTAAAACTAATTTCTAATTATTTTAAATTCTCCATCTTTCTCAAGTTTAATAATTGTTGAAGGCTTGACTTCTTTAACTGAATCTTGCTCCAATTCAACAATATAATCTACACCATTCTTAATATCATCACTAATTTTACCAAAGTGAACAGGTGCTGTTTGCCCTGAAATATTTGCTGATGAAGAAACAATTGGATGACCAAGTCTTAGAATCAACTGCTTACAAAACTCACTTCGTACTACACGAATGGCGACGGTTTTATCATCAGCAATTAGGTTCTTTGCCAGATTTTTCGCATTTGGAAAAACAATAGTTAAGGGGGTTTCTACACTGTTGATTAAATCTGCAGCTATGTCTGGAACCTCATCCATATAATCCTTCAATCGATCAGTTGAATCCAACAATACAATCATAGTTTTACTTTCAACTCTTTGTTTGAGTTTGAATATTCTGCTCACAACTTTTGAATTCGTTGCATCACATCCAATCCCCCAAATAGTGTCGGTAGGATAAAGAATTATTTTCCCCGCTTTTAGCTGTTTAACGGTTTCATTGATTATTTTTTCCATTTTTATCTCAGACTCATTCATTATATTATAAAATTAAACAGCTATGCTGTGCTCTCTAAGTGCCTCATTTAATGACGTTTTTAAATCAGTTGATGCTTTTCTTTTGCCAATTATTAAAGCACAAGACACTTGATAATCACCTGCAGGAAATTTTTTGGTATAAGACCCAGGAATTACAACCGAGCGCTCTGGAATAACACCCTTCATTTCAACTGGCTTTGAGCCGGTTACATCAATAATTTTTGTAGAGTTAGTAACTACAACATTGGCGCCCAAAACAGCTTGCTTTTTTATCAGTACCCCTTCAACAACAATTGATCTTGAACCAATAAAACATCCATCCTCGATAATTACCGGAGCTGCCTGCACAGGTTCCAATACCCCGCCAACTCCAACTCCACCACTCAGGTGAACATCCTTCCCTATTTGCGCACAGGAACCAACCGTAGCCCAAGTATCAACCATGGTTCCCGAATCGACGTACGAACCAATATTTACGTAAGAAGGCATCATGATTACACCTGGTGCCAAATAAGCCCCATAACGCGCGATTGCGTGCGGCACAACACGTACGCCTAATTTATCGTAATCTTTTTTTAAAGCAATTTTATCATGAAATTCAAAAGGTGCCAACTCAATTTTTTTCATTCCCTGTATTGGGAAATATGAAATAATGGCTTTTTTAACCCACTCATTTACTGTCCAACTTTCAATATTCGCTCCATCTTCAGAAAGAATCGGCTCTGCTATTCGCAGTTTACCCAAATCCATCAAACTAACAACTTCCCTTATCGCTTCAATCGTTTGTTTATCTTTTAATAATGATTTGTCTTCCCAAGCTAGTTCAACTAATTTCCTTAATTGTTCGTACATATTTTAGAATTTGAAGATCAAAATTATATAAAAATTGAACAGTATAAATAGTTCTTTGTAATTTTGTACCCTCAATACGAATCTATTTATTAACAACAAAACAAAATTGGGAAGAATTTTAGCTATAGATTATGGTCGCAAAAGGGTTGGTATAGCGGTAACTGATGAATTTCAGATTATTGCTAGTGCATTAACAACAGTAGCTGCCAAAGATATCTTTACTTTTTTAAAAGATTATACCCTTACTGAGAAAGTGGATTGCATCGTTGTAGGTGAACCTAAACAAATGAATTACGAAGCTTCTGAATCTGCAAAGTATATCGAGCCATTTGTAAGAAAACTAAAGCTTGAATTCCCAAAGACTAAGATTGAAAGGCATGATGAGCGCTTTACTTCGAAAATGGCACAACAAACGATGATTGATGCCGGATTAAAAAAGAAGGATAGACAAAACAAAGGATTAGTTGATACCATTAGCGCTACCATTATCCTGCAATCTTATATGAATTCGATTTAAAAAAAATTAAAAATATGATTTATCCAATAGTAGCATACGGCCACCCTGTTTTAAAAAAAGTGGCTAAAGAAATTGATCAAGATTACCCAGAATTGAAGACCTTAATTGCCGACATGTTTGAAACCATGTACGAATCAATAGGTGTTGGTTTGGCTGCTCCACAAATTAATAAATCAATCCGTTTATTGGTTATTGATGCTGATCCTTATGAGCCCGATTACCCTGAAGCTGCTGGTTTTAAAAAAGTGTTTATTAACCCTCATCTTATTAAAGAAGAAGGTGAAGAATGGGAATTTAATGAGGCCTGTTTAAGTGTGCCTGGCATTGCCGAATTCGTGATGCGCAAACCTAAAGTAACCATTAAATATTTGGATGAGAACTTTGTTGAGCACGAAGAAGTTTATGAAGGTATGCTGGCTCGTATTATTCAACATGAGTACGATCATCTGGAAGGCGTTTTATTTGTAGAACGAGTGAATAGTTTAAAGAAAATGCTACTCAAAAACAAATTGAATGATATCATTAAAGGTAATGTGAACGTTAAATACAAAATGATTTTTGCACCAGTCAAACGAAAGAAAAGGAAATAAAAATGGGGCTTTAAGCCCCATTTTTATTTCAATTCAGTTTTCATTATTTAGCATAGTTAACTGCTCTCGTTTCGCGAATTACCGTGATTTTAATTTGCCCAGGATAGGTCATTTCATCCTGAATTTTCCTGGATAAATCAACAGAAATCTGATCGGCTTCAACATCAGAAACTTTCTCGGCACCCACAATCACCCTTAATTCACGACCAGCCTGAATGGCATAAGTTTTTACAACACCAGGGTATGTTAACGCCAGTTCTTCCAATTTATTCAAACGTTGAATATAGGCTTCAACAACCTCGCGTCTTGCACCTGGCCTGGCACCTGAAATCGCATCACAAACCTGAACGATTGGCGCAATTAGTGAATCCATCTCAACCTCATCATGGTGAGCACCAATGGCATTACAAATTTCTGGTTTTTCTTTGTACTTTTCAGCCAATTTCATACCCAAAACTGCATGTGGAAGTTCTGGTTCATTATCTGGCACCTTGCCTATATCATGCAATAAACCCGCACGTTTCGCTAATTTTGGATTCAGTCCCAATTCAGCAGCCATGGTTGCACTTAAGTTTGCCACTTCACGCGAGTGCTGTAATAAATTCTGCCCGTAAGATGAACGATATTTCATTCTCCCAACCATACGAACCAGTTCAGGATGTAAATTATGAATTCCTAAATCGATGGTTGTACGTTTACCGATATCTATAATTTCTTGCTCGATCTGATTCTTTGTTTTAGCCACAACCTCTTCTATTCTGGCAGGGTGAATTCGACCATCTGTTACTAGTTTATGTAGAGAAAGTCTTGCAATTTCTCTTCGTACCGGATCAAAACCTGAGAGAATGATGGCATCAGGAGAATCATCGATGATAATCTCAATTCCTGTTAGAGCCTCAAGCGCGCGGATGTTACGACCCTCACGACCAATAATCCTTCCTTTTACCTCATCACTATCAATATTAAAAACTGATACCGTATTCTCAATTGCATTTTCTGCAGCTGTACGTTGAATGGTTTCAATAACTACTTTTTTAGCTTCAGTATTAGCAGTCAACCTGGCCTCATCAATAATATCTTTAACTTGTACAGCAGCATCTGCTTTTGCTTCGCCGGTCAACGACTCAATGAGTTGTGCTTTAGCTTCATCAGCTGTTAAACCAGATATTTTTTCCAATTTCTCTACATGTATTGAATGTGCTTTGTCTAACTCAATCTGCTTTTTACTCACCAAATCGAGTTGATTGGTCAGGTTGGTTTTAATGGTGTTAATTTCGTTTTGCTTTCGTTGCGCCTCTTCTTGCTTTTGATTGAGGCTGGTTTCCTTTTGTTTTAAACGATGCTCTGTTTGCTGATTAGCAGCATTTCGTTTATTAATATAGGATTCGTGTTCGGTTCTCAACTGCAGAAACTTTTCTTTGGCCTGCAATATTTTATCTTTCTTCATTACTTCAGCCTTTTCTTTGGCCTCTCGTAATATTTGGGCACTTTTTCTGTTAGCAGATTTGTTAATATAAATATTGGTTAACATTCCACCAACAACAAAAGCAACCGCAGCGACAATAATGTAATATACTATTTGGTCCATAATGCGATATTAATTAAGTTATAGCAATGGCTCAGAATAATTGAAAATAAAAAAACCCGCATTAAACTTCTGAGTTTAGTAAACCCCTATACGAAACGTATAGAGTCGCCAAATTTTTCGAACGTCCACTGTCTCGGTTTGAGAATTCCGACGAATCGGGATTGAGGCCTGTTCTAGAAACTTATGAGCTTAAACTCTAATGATTATAATGTTGAGTTTACAAACATTGAAGAATTAATGCGGGTATATTCTAATTTTTTTCAAAGAACGGTTTTGGCTTCTAGTCTATAGTATCGGATAAGATTTCGTCTATCTGACTTAATCTTTCCACAAAATGAGCTTCGGTGTTTTTTAATTTCACCTCCGATGTTAGTGAACTGTTTGCAAATTCCAGAGAAACCATGGCCAAAAGGTCTTGCCTATCATTAAAGGCATAGTTTTCTGAATACTGCTTTATTTTTTCGTTAATCGTTTTCGCTGCTTTCCGTATTCCCTCTTCCTCTTCTTTTCTGATGTTTAATCTATATGGTCTGTCAGCAATTGTGACTGAAATTGTTAGTTCATCCATTTTGCAGGTTTATTCAACCTAATTTTATTGATTTAAAAGTCCAATGCATTTATCTATTTCCCGCACCAGTTCATTTATTTTCAATTTAGCATCGCTTGATCCTTCTTCTGAGTCAATTGACTTGGCTAATTTTACTATTTGTAATTCGTCTTTAAGTTTATCTATTGTTTGATTCTTATCTAAATTTATTCTTTTAATTTCTTCAAGTTCATTTTTTAATAGCTGATTTTCTTTTACGCTTCTCTCGTACTCTTCTAGCAATTTTTTTAGCTTATACTCAACTCCCAGCAATAAAGTATTTAAATCGCCCATTAAAACTTTTAATCATGATTTATTATGCACAAAAGTACGAATTCTCCTTATTTAATCCAAATACACTAAAGCAGACCTATGAGATTGTTTTTATGAAACTTACGAACGATCACCTAAGGTTTAGTGAATGTGATTTCGTATTAACATACATTTTTTTATGACAAATAATAAACTATGGTATAAAGCATAAATGGGATTAATTAGAACTCTAGAATAAAAACAAGTGAAAAATAACAGAATATCAGAAGCATTTTTATCGTATTTATGGAAATTTCAGTTGGTTAAATTACCATTAATCAGTACTGATAACAGTTCAATTACTGTAAAAAAACCAGGAATTCGGAACCTGGATGGTGGACCGGACTTTTCTAATGCACTCATCAAAATTGAAGAAACTATTTGGGCGGGTCAAGTCGAAATACACTTCAGGTCATCAGATTGGCTAAAACATAATCATCATCTTGATCAAAAATATGAGAATGTAATCCTACATGTTGTTCTCGAGGATGATTTGGGCGATCATTATGAAAACTTTAAGCCCATCGCTGTTTTAGAACTAAGAAACAGATTTGATTTCAAGCGTTACTCAAAATACCTCGGGTTTATTCAGAATGAAGGTTGGATCGCTTGTGAAAAATCCATCGACCAAGTGAGTAAATTAACAAAACTACATTTTCTTCAAAGGTTGGCCATTGAGAGACTTGAAAGAAGAAATTATGCACTGAAAGATGAATTAATTAAAAACCGCTCAAACATTGAACAACTTTTTTATGTTCAACTTTTTAAAAGCTTCGGATTTAAAACCAATGCTACTCCCTTTGAATTACTGATTAAATCTATTCCGCTAAATGTGATTTTTAAACACAAAGATGATTTGACAGAATTGGAAGCTTTACTTTTTGGACAAGCCGGAATGCTGAATAAAACATTTAAGGATGAGCATCCTAATAAATTGAAATCAGCATATGATTTTATAAGTCATAAGTATTCACTCACTCCAATTTCTGTGCATCTATGGCAATATTTGCGTTTGAGACCATCGAATTTCCCCACCCTCAGAATTGCTCAATTAGCAAAGTTGCTGCATCAAAATACTTCTCTTTTTTCTCAAACTTTTGATTCAAATGGCATTAACGAAGTACTAGAATTATTTAATATTTCTGCCTCCAGCTATTGGGACACCCACTTTCATTTTGATAAAACCACAAAGAAAAAGATTAAGAAATTAGGAACAAAAGCAGTGGAATCCCTTATCATTAACTGCCTCATTCCCATATTATTTATCTACGGACAAAGAACAGCCAAATCAGGATTGAGTGAAAAAGCCTTTTATTTTATGGAATCGCTAAAGGGAGAAAACAATCATATTATCCGAAAATGGTCACAATCAAATCTGCCAACAAATAATGCGATGCAAACACAAGCACTTCTCGAATTAAAAACTCAATATTGCGATCTTAAAAAATGTTTGGATTGTGAGTTTGGGTGTGAATTATTGAATAAGAATTGAGTTTATATTCATTTTACCTGTAGGGAAAACCCCTCACAAATCCTCTTATTAGAAAAGGAATCAATAACTGAACTCCAGAATTATTATTCTGCATCCTGCCAAATAAAGTTCAGTTTTGATTTTAATAAATCTTACTAAAATCTACTGCGATGAAAACAAATACTTCCTTAAAATACAGAGCAATCGGCTTAATCTTAATTCTCTTGGCTTTCAATTATAATCTAAGTTCAAAAAACAATCCATCTTTAACTTTTGTTGACTATCTGATGCATAATATCCCTGATTCGATAACCCATTCTGAAGATCAAATTGCAGACTTTATCAATATGGCATTTAGTACTGAGGAAGAAAAATCGAGAGCCATTTTTTATTGGATTGCTAATAATATTAAATACGACGCTGAAAACATTTTTGCCTTCAACATCATACAAGATCCGAATCATATACCCGCAGGCATTCTTGAAACACGCAAAGGCGTCTGTCATGATTATGTAATTTTATTCAAAAACATAGCAGATAAAGTTGGAATAAAAACGATGATTGTTACAGGTTACACAAAAAAGAGGGGGCGTGTAAGCGGTAATCCACATGCATGGATTGCGGCTTATATAAACTCAAAATGGTATTTGACTGACCCAACCTGGGGAGCCGGATATCTGGATAATGGTAGTTTTATTAAAAATTTCAATCCCGATTATTTTAATGTTGACCCCGAACTTTTTATCAAATCTCATATTCCATTTGATCCCATGTGGCAACTTTCAAATTTCCCGATTTCGAAACAACAGTTTCAGAACAAAAAGAATATGAAATCGAAGAATACAACATACTTCAATTTCGGTGATTCTATACAAGAATATGAGTCACAATCAAGGATTCAACGACTTGAATCGACAAGGGATCGGATTTCAGCCAATGGAATTACAAACTATCTGGATCATGATCATTTGATACATCTACAATCTAAAATAGTGCATCATTATAAAATAAAAAACGAAACACATTACTATTCAGCACTTTCAGAATACAATGAAGGTGTGAATTTACTTAACGAGCACATAAATTTCAAGCACGACTCATTGCATTTATTTAAAACTGATACAGAGATAAAGCAGATGATTTCTAATATCGAAAACTTCTTTAATTCTGCTCTGGATTCTTTAAGCAAAATTGATGATTTATCTTCACTGAGTTCACTTAAAAGGCAACTCTATAAATCAATTGTTAATACTAAATCAAATTTAAATGATCGAGTTGCAAGTTTGCAGAATTAATCTAATCCTTTAAAAAACAACATAATAATTCACAAGCATTAACTAAATTCATGTAATAACTCATTGTTTTTTGAAGCAAGAAGAATATAAATACCACTTCTCAAATATTACTTAAACTTCCTATCTTTGTTAAAAGCGTTTCTCAGAATGGAAGTCAGAAGTAATAGAACCAAGCTAATTTATGCAGTATCACTATTAATGCTGCTTGTGTCGTACGGGATAGGGGGATTTACGATTATTGAGCATTTCACTTTGCTCGAATCGTTTTACATGACCATTATTACTATCTCTACCGTTGGATATGGTGAGGTGCATGAATTATCGGCGGGAGGAAAAATTTTTACCGCCACTTTAATTTTATTTAGCTTAGGTGTTTTAACCTATGTGGTTTCTATCATCACCAATCATTTTTTCGAAGGACATATTAGTTATTTGATCAAAGGTTATAAAAATAAATCAAGACTCAGGAAAATGGAAAATCATGTCATTATTTGTGGTTACGGAAGAAATGGGCAACAAGCCGTAAAGGAACTTATCGCTCATAAAAATGATTTTATTGTAATCGATTCAAGTCACGATCTGTTACTGGAAAATGCCGATCCCCATTTTAAGATGCTTGAAGGTGATGCCACCAATGATGAAGTCTTAATTCTGGCTGGGATTAAAACAGCACGTGCAATTATCACTACTTTACCAAATGATGCAGATAATCTTTTTGTGAGTTTAACTGCTCGTTCATTAAACCCAACGATAAAAATAATTAGTCGGGCTTCTAATAAAAGTTCCGAAAAGAAATTAAAAATGGCTGGTGCTGACAATATTGTAATGCCTGAGCGCATTGGGGGAGCTCATATGGCTATTTTGGTTGCCCGACCTGATGTAATGGAATTCTTAGAACACCTTTCCATCCATGGCACAGACCCTACTAATTTAGAAGAAATCAGCTGCAACGAATTACCAGAAAATGCCATTAATAAAACCATTTTTGAAATTGGAGTACGACAAAAAACAGGTGCCAATATTATTGGGTTTAAAACCCCTGAAGGTGAATTCATTTTAAATCCTGATCCTAAAACAAAAATAACACCTAACTCAAAACTTTTCGTTCTTGGCACTGTGGCTCAAATAGCGCAAATGCAGGGTATTTTTCATGAAATGAGAAAAAAGAAATAGTACACTAGGAGAGTTTCTGCTTAAAGTCATCAATGGCCGGGTTGGTCCCAAAAACATTCACAATGTCACCAAGTCTGATATAAGTATCTCCATGAGGCACATACATATTACTATCTCGTTTAATCATCATGATGGTTCCGTCACCATGAAAAGGAATTTCTTTAATCTGCATCCCATCTATATCCAGGTTATGGATGATAATTTCTTCAATATGAAAATCCTCGTACGATTCAATTAATGCCTGATAAGTTGTTGGGCGAATGATTAGGTTTTCAATCGTATTTGCCAATATTCGAGTTGCATCAAAAGTATCAACATCCAAACTTTTCAATGCATGGTCAATCATCCTTGTGCCTGCTTTCGAAATAATTTTTTCGTGCATAAATTCCCTTCTTAACATGGTACAAATTCTAATATTTTCCTGATCATCTCCTGTTAAAACCACGATGCTATTTGACGATTTTAATCCGATTTTATTATAAATTTTAGGATCCATACCATTACCATTAACAACGGTCAACCCTTTATCTTTTATTTCCTTATATCTGGATTCATTATTTTCGATGATCACTGATGTTTTATCATGCAGATGCAATCTTCTTGAGAGTAAAACACCGGTGCTGGTTCCACCAACAATAATTGTTTTCTCACTTTGATGTATGCTTTTCGGATTAAGCATATTGTAGACAATGGGTGAAATAATGCATGTAATCACTGCCATCAACAAAAAACTTGAATTTATTGCCGGAGATATTGCACCTAATTCAACACCAATAGCTGCGGCAGCGATTATTAAACTTAGTCTTGACGACATGAGGAATCCTCCGGAAATCGCTTTTTTAATTCCAAATATACGCATCCATAAAAAGGAAGGGATAATTTTAATGGCGAACAGCGTGATTAGCAATATAGCAAGAAATACAAATAATGAATTATCCAAACCTCCTAATGCCGTTGGATCGAAATGCACTCCCACCATGATAAAAAATACCGGGATAAAAAAACCATAACCGAAACCATCCAGTTTTACTAATAACATCGATCGGTCTTTATGCATAAACATCGAAAGCAATAAACCACCCAAAAAGGCACCCAATAAAATAACTTCTTTACCAATATATTGCGCCAGAACAACAAAAACCAGAATGACCAAAATGGTTCCTCTTATTTTTATTTGTGAAGCTGCATGAGATAATTGATAGGACATTTTTTTAAAAGTTGTTATTTTAGTAAGGCTTTTACCGGTGGCATAAAGCAAGTAAAATAAAACGACCAGCAATAAGAGGTATGCCAATTCTGGTTGAAATCCATTTTTAATAACGAAAGCAGTAATTGTAAATAAAATGATGCTAAAGATATCAGCTACAGCTGCCGCCAGAATAATCATTTGACCAAAAGGGGTGTTAATTTCGGCTCGACTTTTTAACACAGGTAAAATTATTCCAACCGATGTCGTAACCATGATTAATGAGAAGTACCATACATTATTAATATCCACCAAATTTGACAATAATTTTGCCGCAACAAATGAAACGAGCAGCGTAATTGAAAAGAAGACCAAACCCACCAGTAAAGGGTTCTTAATATACTTTGCATAGGTTATTTTCCGACGTGGAAAGGATGCGATTATTTGATCCATATCAATTTCTAATCCTCCTAAAAACATTAGAAAAACAAAACCTGTTAATGCCAGATAATCAAGAAGAAATAGTGAGTCTGAAGGAAATATTCCGAGCAACCATTTGCCAATAAAAAAGCCTGCTAAAATTTCAATGATAACCGTTGGTACTTTTGTAATTCGAAATATCTGCATCAACATCGGAATAGCCCAAGCAATTAGCGCAACAATGAACAAGGGATAAAAATCAAAATCAAAAGAAATGGTCAATAATCTAGTCATGTTTTAGTAAATATCTTATCGTATCTAAAAATTTGCTACTGGTTTTAAAAAAGTATGCTTCTCTATAAAAATACAAATAAATTTCCATGTCAAGCTCCCTTATTTTATGTGATTATAAATTATAAAATCACAACATTATCTTTTACAATACTTTGCTGTTTAAAGATATTTTTACCAAATTTGCCTCTCTATGAAAAAATATTCGGGAATTAAATAATGATACACATTACACTTAATCCAGAATTTTATCATTAACCAAATAATAGCCTAAATGAAGAATTCCAGACTGATCATTTTAATAGGAATAAGCTTTTTCATCACAACCAACATTTTAGCACAAACAAGTACAGCCACCCTTGATACAATCCAGCAAGAGTTGGCAAGTGACGTTGCGAATGCAATCGATCAAGAAAAAGAAAACACATTGAGTGAAAGAATTAATGATGCCTTTGTTCCAATTGTAAATGCAATGGGAACGGTATTAAACTGGGCTCCATTATCTGCAATAGGTATTCATGATCCCGTTATTCGTGATGATCAAGGGATTCCATTACTTGACGAAAATGGTGTAGAAAGAAGTTCACCTATCCCATTCATAGTGTTGTGGCTAATTATTGGAGCCATATTCTTTACTATTTTCATGCGTTTCATAAATGTTAGAGGCGTAAAACACTCTATCGATATTTTACGTGGAAGGTTTGATAATCCGGACAATCCGGGTGAAGTTACCCATTTTCAGGCGCTAACAACTGCACTATCAGCAACGGTAGGTTTAGGAAATATAGCAGGAGTTGCAATTGCCATAACTGTTGGTGGGCCAGGCGCTACACTTTGGATGATTATTGCTGGATTACTTGGAATGTCTTCAAAATTTGTTGAATGTACGCTCGGTGTTAAATATCGCAAAATTGATGAAAATGGAGTAGTTTCGGGTGGTCCTATGTATTATCTCAGCCAAGGGTTAAAGAAAAGAAACATGAAAGGACTTGGCCTTGTTTTATCTTTCATTTTTGCAGTCTTGGTAATCGGTGGAGCATTTGGAGGTGGAAATATGTTCCAGGCCAATCAGGCATTTTCACAATTATCATTACTGGCACCAAGTATTTCAGGATACGGCGCATATTTTGGAATTATCTTAGCCGTTCTTGTCGGAATCGTTATTATTGGCGGGATAAAAAGCATCGCTCGTGTTACCGATAAAATTGTACCATTTATGGCACTGCTATATGTGGGTACAGCCTTGGTAATCATATTTATGAATATTGATAAAACCGGAAGTGCGTTTGGATTAATTATAGATGGAGCTTTCTCTCCTACCGCTTTAAAAGGAGGAATAATTGGTGTATTAATTGTAGGATTCCAAAGAGCCGCCTTCTCCAATGAAGCAGGTGTTGGATCAGCCGCCATTGCCCACTCAGCCGTAAAAACTGACGAACCCATTTCTGAAGGATATGTTGCGCTACTCGAGCCATTTGTTGATACTGTTGTAATTTGCACCATGACAGCTTTGGTCATTATTTTTACTGGTCAATATAATAACCCACAAGGTTTAGAAGGCGCTCAATTAACCTCTCAGGCATTTGGAACCGTTTTTTCATGGTTCCCTTATTTATTGGTTGTGGCGATTTTCCTTTTTGCTTTTTCAACCATGATTTCATGGTCGTATTATGGCTTAAAAGGATTTGATTATTTATTTGGTAATATTTTTGAAAAGGTTTTTGGAAACCGTAAAATTGCAGCAACTGCATTCAGGATTATTTTCTTAGGATTTATTGTGGTAGGTGCTTCTTCTACCCTTGGAGCAGTTACTGATTTCTCTGACATGATGATTCTTACAATGGGGATTCCAAATATCCTCGGGCTATTCATCATGGCACCGGAAGTTAGAAGAGATTTAAAAGACTATATCAGAAGAGTAAAAAGTGGTGAAATAAAAAGGTATAAATAATCAACACCCTTGACTTTTTATAGCAAAATGGATTAACCTGTATAATCAGGTTAATCCATTTTTTATGCGCAATTTCTTATCCGATTTTTTTTATTTCAACAAACGAGAACGCAGAGGCATCTATTTTCTATTCTTTTTGATACTCCTTATCGCTTCATCAAATTTTGTGATCCCCATACTCATTCCAAAATCTGCTTTTAATTTTGAAATGTATAATTCATTAGTTTCCGAATATGATAGTTTATTAAGTTCAGAAACCAAACCAGATAGCGTTAGATTATTTAAATTTGATCCGAATAAATTACAACTTGAAGGATGGAAAAAATTAGGACTCAATGAAAAGCAAGCTCAAGTCGTACTTAATTTTCGCAACAAAGGAGGATCTTTTAAAACGAAAGAAGACCTTAGAAAAATCTATTCGATTAGTGATGACCTTTATTTAAAACTGGAACCATACATTTCTATTTCTAAAAGGCAAACCTATCCAAAAAAGATAATCCTTGAAATTGAATTAAACACAGCTGATTCTGCAACTTTAGTCCAGATTAGAGGTATAGGTCCAGTTTTTGCCTCACGAATTTTAAAGTATAGAAATCTGCTTGGAGGATACCATTCAATCACACAACTCCGGGAAATTTATGGAATTGATTCTTTAAAATTTGAATCCATAAAAGAAAACTTCTCTCCTTGCAATTTAAAACTAATCCAAAAAATAAACATTAACCAAGCCGACTTTAAAGAATTATTAAAACATCCTTATATTAGCTACGATTTTACTAAATATATTGTAAACCTGCGTAAAAAAGAAGTTTTTATTAAAGCCGAAGATGCTTTTAATATTCAATTTATCAGCGACTCCACTTTCAAAAAGCTCCTCCCTTACCTAAGAATAAAATAATGTATGACTAAACCATTCGGATTAATTAAACAGTTTCCTAAAACCTTTTGGTTGGCGAACACCATGGAATTATTTGAGCGATGGGCTTATTACGGAGTCTTTGTTGTATTGTCAATTTATTTAACCGACCCCATTTCGAAAGGTGGGCTGGGTTTCACTAGTGACCAGCGTGGAATAATGCAAGCCGTAGCCACGGGAATTTTATACCTATTTCCAATTTTAGGCGGAGCCTTAGCCGATAAATTTGGGTTTAGAAAAGTTCTTTTAGCAGCTTTTGCCACGCTTGCTTCCGGTTATTTTTGCATGGGTCAATTTAGCTCATACGCATTGGTGTTTGCTTCCTTTTTAATTGTAGCCATTGGTGCTGCACTTTTCAAACCCATCATCGTTGCAACTGTTTCAAAAACCACTTCCAAAAAAAATGACACCATTGGGTTTGCAATTTTTTATATGATCGTAAATATTGGTGGGTTCTTAGGCCCTTTTGTTGCTTCAAAATTGCGTGCATTAGATTGGGTTTTTGTATTCAGCATGAGTGCAGCTGTAATCCTATTTAACTTAATCCTGCTCTACTTTTATAAAGAACCCGACAGAACCAAAGACAAGAAAGAAGAAACATTGTCACAGTCCATCCTGCAGATTTTAACAAACATGAAAGTTGCCCTAAGCGATTTCAAATTTCTTAGTTTTCTCATCATCATGGTTGGGTTTTGGATTGTTTACATGCAATTATTCTTCACCCTGCCTGTATTTATTACACAATGGGTTGATACTTCCGATGTTTATAATTCTTCTTCATTTCTGGCAAGTGCAATCGGAACTGTACAAGATGGCGTTGGAATTATTCAACCTGAGCAAATCGTAAATATTGCCGCCTTTACCATCATCTTTTTCCAACTAATAACCGCTAAAATAATCATGAAAATTAAACCCATTGTTACCATGATTTTTGGAACAATTGTGATATCACTCGCAATGGGACAGTTCAGCTTTCAAAGCCTTGGAATTTTAATCATCCTTGGAGTTGTCATTTTTGCTTTTGGAGAAATGGTGAGTTCTCCAAGAATACAAGAGTACATTGGGAGAATTGCGCCAAGAGATAAAGTTGCACTTTATATGGGTGTGAGTTTTTTACCTGTTGCTGGGGGTAATTTTTTCGGTGGGCTTTTATCAGGAAATTTATATGGCAGCATGTCTGATAAATATGTTTTATTAAAGACTGAACTTGCAGAACGTGGTTTTGCCTCTATCGAAAATATGCAAAATATGGATGGTGCGCTATTATTCAAAGAAGCTACGGCATATCTTGAGATGAATCAAAGTCAACTCAATAATTTGCTTTACACAAAATATCATCCCGGAAATATTTGGTTAGTTTTTGCTGGGATTGGTATTGGGACTTCACTCCTATTATTTTTGTACAATAGGTTTATGTTGAAGAATTAATTCCGTGAAAGAGAAAGGATGGCTTCCCTACGTGAGGGGCGCCATCCTAGATACTGTCATTTTTCGGGATGACTTCCTCGGACGAGGATGCCATCCCAGCATTTTATAAAAAATGGGGTGACACCCCGAAATTACATAAATTGACGATTAATTAATTGTCGAATTTTGCTTATCAGAAGTATCAGGTTCTTTTATTTCCCAATAGGGATTCTCATCATCTAAATCATCATCGTTCCAAATATAGGTTTTGGGTTTGGGGCCTTCATTTCGGGTAAATATTGCCAAAATAACGCCAGCTAACATTCCCATTAAATGCGATTCCCAAGAAATATTTTTCTCCGGAAAAAATTCCGGAAACACGCCCCAAATCATGCTGCCATACAAAAATGTTATGATTAATGTTATAGCCATTAATCGAGGATTTTTTCTCACAAGTCCACTTGTAAAAAGATAAGCTGCCAAACCATAAACAACGCCACTTGCTCCTATATGATAAGCATCTCTTGCTAAAAACCAAACCCAGATATTTGTAATTAAATAAACCAAAAAGAAAATTTTATAAGCAATTTGGCGATAAAAATAAAACAGACTGGCTCCCAGAATAAACATCGGAATGCTATTGGCAATCAAATGTTCATAACCCGAATGAATCAGCGGTGAAGTGATAATTCCTGGTATTCCTTTTAATTTTAATGGATAAATTCCAAGAAAAGAAAGATCAACCTGAAATACAATTTCAGCCAACCAAACAGTCCAAATTAATATTATAAATAGAGATGGAAAATACAGACTGTTCAACAATTCTCGATTCTCAGCATTCATTAAGTGAAGTTAAAAAAAATATGTTATTAACGCTTTCTTTCGTATTTTTGAATCACAAAATTTTAGACCATGGATTTATCATCATTAACAGCTATTTCTCCGGTTGACGGACGTTACAGAAAAGCAACTCTTGGATTAGAAAACTATTTTTCGGAAGCTGCACTCATAAAATATCGTGTTTTTGTCGAAATTGAATATTTTATTTCACTCTGTGAACTTCCTGTACCACAGCTCAAAAATTTCGATTCAAAATATTTTAAAGACCTTCGAAACATCTTAGAAAACTTTAACGAAGCTGAAGCGCAAAGAATTAAAGACATTGAAAAAATTACCAACCACGATGTAAAGGCAGTTGAGTATTACCTCAAAGAAGAATTTGACAAATTGGATTTAGCTAAATTTAAGGAGTTTATTCATTTTGGATTGACCTCACAGGACATTAACAATACGGCCATTCCCTGCTCAATGAAAGATGCGCATCATGATATTCTAATCGACGCATTTGATGAACTTGAAGCTAAATTGTTAGAAATGGCAACCGATTGGGAAGACATAACCATACTTGCCAGAACACATGGTCAGCCGGCCTCTCCTACCAGTCTTGGTAAAGAAATTTATGTTTTTTACGAACGAATCCAAAATCAAAGAAAGCATTTTGAAAATATCCCTGTAAATGGAAAATTTGGCGGAGCAACCGGCAATTTCAATGCCCATTTTGTAGCTTATCCTGAGATTGATTGGATTAAATTCAGTAACGATTTTTTGAAAGAAAAACTGGGTTTAACTCGATTACAAACAACAACTCAAATTGAGCACTACGATAACCTGGCAGCCTATTTTGATAATTTAAAACGCATCGGAAATATTTTAATTGACTTCAATCGTGATATTTGGGCTTATATTTCTTTCGACTATTTCAAGCAAAAAATCAAGGAAGGAGAAATCGGATCTTCGGCCATGCCACACAAGGTTAACCCAATCGATTTTGAAAATGCTGAAGGTAATCTGGGGATTGCCAATGCACTTTGCGAGCATCTGGCAGCAAAACTTCCCATATCTCGTTTACAGCGTGATTTAACTGATTCAACCGTAACCCGGAATGTTGGATTACCAATTGCCTACCTTTTAATTGCGATCAAATCGACCCTGAGAGGATTAAATAAATTGATTTTAAACGAAACTAAAATCAATGCTGATTTAGAAAACAATTGGGCTGTTGTTGCCGAAGCCATTCAAACAATTCTTCGCAGAGAAGACTATCCAAATCCTTATGAAGCCTTAAAAGATTTAACCCGCACTAATAAAAGGATTAATAAAGAAACCATGCATTCTTTTATTGATCATCTTAAAGTTTCTGAAAAAATCAAAAAAGAACTTCGAGCCATCACTCCTCAAAATTATCGAGGAATCTTTAAAATCTAACTTTATTATTTATGAGAATCAGTGGGTTTACAATGTCAAAGAATGCAGAAAAGCTTGGATATCCGGTAAAGGAATCCATCCAATCTGCCCTTCCCTTGGTTGACGAATTTATAGTTGTTTTAGGTGATAGTGACGCTGATGATTGCTCAAGAAAACTAATTGAAGAAATTAAATCGGATAAAATAAAAATCATAGATACTGTTTGGGATCTTGAAAAGTACCCTAGAGGAATGGAACATGCACACCAAACAGATATTGCAAAAGAAAACTGCACAGGCGACTGGCTTCTTTATCTTCAGGCCGATGAGCTAATCCATGATAAAGATATCCCAATTATAAAACAACGATGTGAAGAATTATTGAATGATGAAGAAGTAGAAGGTCTCCTTTTCGATTATATGCATTTTTGGGGCGATTATCAGCATTATCATCATTCTCATTGCTGGTATGAAAACGAAATCCGAATTGTTAGAAATAAACCGGAAATACATAGTTGGGAATCTGCGCAATCGTTTAGGAAAATCCCCAATTTTGACGGCTTAAATTACAGGGTTCAAAATGACACATTCAAACTTAACGTTGCTAAGGTAAATGCCCATATTTATCACTATGGATGGGTACGACCTCCTTCCATTATGAAAAGAAAAATGGTGACATTTGAAAAAAACCATCACGGAGAAAAGGGTGCAGAAAAGATGGAAAAAACACTATTTGATTATGGTGATTTGAGTAAAGTAAGAAAATTTAAAGGAACGCATCCTTTGGTCATGAATAACAAAGTAAAAAGTTTTAATTGGGCAGATGAATTAAAAAAAACGAACGAGAATCGCCAAAAGTTTAAACACGAGAAGCTAAAATATAGAGTGTTGACATTTATCGAAAATCACATATTACATAAATCAATATTTAGATTTAGAAATTATACCCTTTTGAAAACAAAGTAATTTATCGTCTGCATACTTTTTAAATATCCCTTCTTATTTTTTCTACTTCTGGAAAATCCTAAATTTTATTCTATAATTAAAAAACAGCAAAAAAAAACTCCTCTTCTGCCTAATGCAAAAGAGAAGTTTCAATTAAAAAACTAAAATTTTACTTATACAAATTATTGAATAACAATTTGAAAGTTGAATAAGATTGGGCTCGATTATGGAAATTAAACCCAAAAAGAATCAGGTTACCCTTTTCTACCGGAACTTCAAGAACGGTTGCATGTTTTTTAACAATGTCTTCTCCATAAATCATTCCGCTTAAAAGCAAAGACTCATTCGGATAAGAAGCTATCACATTATATTTCATATCCTTTTCAACAAGTTTATAATCATCTTTCCCATTTTTACCTGTTGAAGCCGGTTTGCCAGCATCTATTCTAACCGTATCAGGCAGCATTTTATAGGCAGCGGCACCAGAAACATAGGCATTGCCGTTTTCAGGCATTCCGAACGCACCCTTCTGGGTTGTGTTATAGTTCATTTTAAGTATTGAACCCGGGCAATTAAAATCAGTCGGTTTCAATCCTTTTAATACACTTACAATTGGAATCTTAAATTCTTCGATGGCGAAATCAACAGACCCTTCATTACAAACTAAAACGCCGCCTTTTTTAACAAAATCCTTTAGGTTATCCAATCCTTCCGGTGTAATACCACCCACAAAATCAGGAAGTGTTGACATCTTTGGCATACCGGTAACAATGGCATCTCCTCTCATATCGGGCAAAATAATAACATCATATCTGCTATTTAATTCTCCTGCTATTATTTCAGCATTTTCTAATTGTTTGTATGGAAATTCAAAACGATCTAAAACCAGGGAAATCCATCCTGCATCCATACTTGCACGCCAACTCTTGTACAAACCAACTTTTGCTTTATTATAAGGAGTAACAGCCACAGAAACTTTTCCTCCCGTTAATTTTACACTGGTTGATTTAACAATATCTCTAAGCTTTTGCGAGTTAATTGAAGAAGACTCAATCACAAAAGTTCCGGCTTCAAATTTTTTGCCGGCAAGTGTAAACTCTTTCTGTGCATAACCAACTTTTCCACCGGCTTCAATAATTCTATTAACGGCAATAAAACTACCGTTATCAGCGTGTGACAAAACATACTGACCACCACTTTGCTTGATACTTCCATTTGTTGCAAAAGCTTCTGTTATCCGCTTGGTTTTAACGGTAAATGGCTTACTGATGGCTTTATACTTCACTCCCATTTGCAATGGAACGGTCCAACCGGCAGCATCATAAGCACGGATTGGATCTTTGGTCGTCTTTACCCTACCTACAACACCTTGCCATAAATGTGTGTATTTTTTCAAGTCAGGGTACTCCTGACGCTCCATGATGTTTTTTACAAAATATCCGAAAGGCTGCGAAGTTGGAATAATGTATGATCCTTTTGCATATTGTATCCCAGCATGCTCAAAATTTTCCTCGGCTATATAAATTTCAACTCCATTTAAAATGAATCTGTTTAACATTAAAATGGTTGAGTTTTCATCTCTCTGTTCAGCAGGAACAATCCAACCATAAGGAGGTTCAGTTGAAAATTTTTCAATAACATCTGAAGCCATTTTCCACTTATTGAATAAAAACTCGTGCTTATATTTTGAAGCTGTTTCCAGTACAGCTTTTGAGGCGGTTAAATTATAGGCAACAGCGTCACCCAATCTCCACCAGCCACCTTCCCAAGGATCTGGATAAAATACACCTTTTGTTAAATCTCTGTAAGCTTCAGGAAATTCATTCAAAGTATAAAAATTTGGAGTTGCTAAGCCAAAGTTTGCAGTCTCGGTTAGTATAGATGGAATATTATGTCCATCCACAAACTGAGTTACATAACCTGGATACCAACTGTCAAAAGTAACGCGTGAAATAGCACCGGGTTGTTCTGCTTCAGCAAATGCTTTACCCATCGCACTGCCAATCAAATTTTTCCATCTGACAATAATGGTATGTACATTAGGATTCATTGGTTCAGATTCTGGAGGTAGCCAAATTCGTGCAGGGAATGGAGCAGTTTCGTGTAGATTATATAAAATTTCAGGAAACCAAACCTGACACGTAACCCTGTTCATGTTTTGAATTTCTTTTAAATTAGCAATATAAGAATCCCTGTTGTTGTCATGTCCGGCATATTTCATGTACAACTCAGGCAATCGAGCCTTTTCATACTTAGTGCCTACATTTTTCATGTACCAATCAGAAACCATAGTCAGACCATCAGGGTTAGCAAAAACCAATAAAAAAATGACATTTTCTCGTATTGATTTGGTTTTCCTATCTTCACCAGAAATCATATCATAAGCCAGTTGTAGAGCATGCTGAGCAGGAGATGCCTCAGTAGCATGTAATCCACAATCAATCCAAACAATGGCCTTGCCTTCATCTGCCAAAGATTTTGCTTCCTCTTCACTCACGCCACGACTCATGGTTAATTTCTCATTAATCAATCTGTATTTTTCAAGATTAGCCATATTAGCTTCGGAGGAAATAATGGCATATTTTTGGCGCCTTCCCTCAGAAGTTTCACCCATATCAAAAATTTGCATTCTATCCGATTGAGCGGCAATTTTTTCAAAATACGCAATGGCTTGCTCGTAATTGGCGAGATGGAAATCCGCACCCGGTTTAAATCCCAGAAAATCCTCTGGTTTAGTTATAGATTGCCCATTTACCGCACAAGCAAGCATCAAACTTGCGATAAATACAAACATCGATATTAACAAATTTTTCTTAGTCATATTCTTAAAAATTAAATTGCTAAAAATATAAAATCATCTTAGGACTAAAATACAACAATTGCATTAATCTCCTTTTCTTTTTATAATGTGTTGGTCTATTTTATTTTGTGATTCGTCTGTTTTATATAGACAAAGTTCAATGTTTAAGCTTTAGTGTTAAAAAATCAATAATTATTTCGAGCTAAATTTAGTCAGTTCTTATTGGATAATTATTGTTATTTTTGCTCAAAATTTAATATATGGATTTAAGTGAGATTTTATCGATTACAGGGAAGCCGGGATTATACAAAGTTGTAACTCAGGCAAAGAATGGAATAATAGTTGAATCTTTGAATGACGGTAAGCGTTTCACCGCATTTTCTAACGAACGAATCAGTTCATTAGAAGAGATTAGTATTTTCTCTGAAACAGAAGACATTCCGCTGAAAGAAGTTTTTAAAAGCCTATTCGAGAAATTTGAAGGTAAGGCTGCAATCAGTCATAAATCAGACGGAAAAGAGCTCAAAGCAATTTTTGAAGAAGTGGTTCCTGATTACGACAGCGAGCGGGTTTATGTTTCTGATATCAAAAAAGTAATACAGTGGTATAATTTACTTGCAGAAAAAGAGGTGCTCAATTTTGAAGAAGAAGCTGAGGAGGATAAAGCAGAAATTGCTTCAGAGGAAACAAAAGCTCAAAAGGCAGAAAAAGAAAGCGATAAAAAATAATTCTAAAATCCGTTGATGACGGATTTTTTTAAATCATATAGCATGAAAAGGATACAAGATTGTACTGTTCACAAGATTAAAAATTTGAACAAAGACACTTACATTCTTGAATTAAAATGTCCTGAAATTCCAGAAAATATTTTGGCAGGTAATTTTGCAGAAATTAGAGTTGATAATACAGCCAATGTGTTTTTGAGGAGACCTTTATCAATTTACAATGTTGATTATAAAGAGCAAACAATCAGTTTTTTCATTAAGGTTATCGGAAAAGGAACTGCATTATTGCAAACGCTAGAACAGGATGAAATTGTCAATATTATTTACCCACTTGGAAATAGTTATGGGACTAATCAATCAGGTAAGGTTTTAGTTATTGGAGGAGGGTCAGGAATTGCACCCTTACTATTATTAGGCAAAGAACTTAAGAAATCGAACGCTGAAATCACTTACCTTTTGGGTGGAAGAACAGCAGGAGACATTCACTTGATCGAAGATTTTAAGCAATACGGAACGGTTAACTTCACAACGGAAGACGGCAGCCTTGGAGAAAAAGGAAGAGTTACAGATCATAGCCTTTTCAATAATGTTTTTGATTTTTTAAAAATTTATACTTGCGGCCCAGATCCTATGATGAAGGCCATTGGTAAAGTGGCCCAGGAACATAAAATCCCATGTGAGGTTTCACTCGAAAACACGATGGCATGTGGATTTGGAGCCTGTTTGTGTTGCGTTACTGAAACACATGAAGGAAATAAATGTGTTTGTACTGAAGGGCCGGTTTTCAACGTAAATGATTTGAGATGGTAAATTTAGCTGTTAAAATACACGATTTAGAATTAAAAAATCCGATAACTACTGCATCCGGGACTTTCGGTTTTGGTGAAGAATTTGAAGATTTCATTGATCTTAATAGAATTGGTGGAATCTTTGTTAAAGGATTGACGCTTCATAATCGGGAAGGGAATCCTTACCCAAGAATGGCAGAAACACCATCCGGAATGCTCAATGCAGTAGGACTCCAAAATAAGGGGATCGATTACTTCATCAACACCATTTACCCCAGAATTAAAAAATACAACACACAGATTATTCCGAATATAAATGGATCAACGGTTGAGGATTATATTGAAGTTGCTGAAAAATTAAATGAAATTGATGGAATAAAAGCCATCGAATTAAATATTTCTTGCCCCAACGTAAAAGAAGGAGGTATGGCTTTTGGAATTAGCTGCCCATCAGCTATTGCTGTTACAAAAGCCATTCGCGATGCTTACAAAAAAACTTTAATTGTTAAACTATCTCCAAATGTTACCGATATCACTGAAATAGCAAAAGGTGTTGAAGGTGCAGGAGCTGATGCAGTTTCACTTATAAACACTTTGTTAGGAATGGCTATTGATCCACATACACGTAAGCCAATCCTATCAACGATTACCGGAGGTTTATCGGGACCAGCCATTAAACCAATTGCCATTCGTATGGTTTGGCAGGTATTTAATGCCGTTAAAATCCCAATCATTGGCATGGGCGGAATTATGAATGCCGATGATGCCATTGAATTTATGCTTGCTGGTTCATCTGCAATACAAATTGGGACTGCAAATTTTATCGACCCGCAAGTATCAATTAAAATTCTTGAAGGAATTGAAGCTTATTGCAACAAATATAAAGTTACTGCTATGAAGGATTTGATTGGTGCAATGAAAAACGAAGCTTAATTCATATACATTTTAACCTCATTGGCCATTCTTTGATTGTATTGAAATGCCAAATCCTGATAGTTTACTAGATCAACAATGGTACCTATTAAACATAGTCCGCCTGTGAACAAATAAAGAATTCCCATTCCAATTTGCCCTACTATAAATCGCTGAACACCCGCTATAACAACAAACCCTAAAAGTGTTGTAAGTAAAATTAATTGTGGGTCTTTACGTCTTGCGCGATAGATATTGGCAAAATTTAATAGTTTCGCTTCATCATAATCTGATGTAATTGATTGAACATATTGAAGCTCAAATCCAGAAAGTTCGGGCATAAATTGAAGAATGTTAGCCATAATTTAAATTTTATAAGGGTTAGTTTTTTTAAAAAATGTAAGTTGAACAATTCGATAAAAGATGATACCAATGGCAATAATTCCAAGTGGATGGGCATGAAATGAATCAATTATTCGACCATGAAAGAAGAAAGAAATCGAATGCCCAATTCCACAACCGGGGCAAAATGGAAGTCCGGCATGATGAAATAAACATAAGCTATAATGTTCTTCATGGGGATTAGAAAACGCTAGCAAAATTAATGCGGCAATCCAAAAACTTACCTCAAAATTATTACGAAGGAATAAATAAAATTTTCGCATTTCTAAATCCAATTGTTACTGTGTGTAACAAATATAAGCTAATCTCAACAGATATCAAAAAGCTCTGATATAGTTAAAGTATATTCACTTCAGGCTCTAAAGTAATTCCGAATTTTAGTTTTACACTTTCAATAATTTTCCAGGCCAAGGACAAGACTTGCTTTCCATCATTGCTTCCATAATTAACAAGCACAAGTGCCTGTTTTTCATGAACACCAACCTCCCCAAGTTTTTTCCCTTTCCAACCACATGATTCTATCAACCATGCTGCCGCTAATTTCACAGAACCTTTTGATTGTGGGAAATACCTAATTTTAGGAAATTCAGATTTTAGTTCCGCAAATTTATCATCATCAACAACAGGATTTTTAAAGAAACTCCCAACATTACCTAACTCTTTTGGATCAGGTAATTTTGATGAACGGATGTCAACAATGGCATCGTAAATGTTTTTTAAATTTGCCTCAATGCTTCGCTCTTTAAGAAATGAACTTAGTGCTTCGTAACTGATATCAGGCTTTGCAATTTTACTTAATCTTAAATTAACACTCGTGATCAGAAATCTATTCTTAAATTCAGACTTAAAAACACTATTTCTATAACCAAAATTACACTCCTTCTTTTGAAATATTTTTACGGTACCGTCCTTTAAATCAACTGCGGTTAAAGATTCAAAAACATCTTTCAGTTCAACACCGTAAGCACCAATATTTTGAACCGGAGCTGCCCCGACAGAACCTGGTATGGCAGCTAAATTCTCAATCCCAGACCATCCTTTTTTAACTGTATAATCAACTAACTCTTCCCAAACTTCTCCTGCTCCAACTTTTAAGAGAATCCAATCATCATTTTCTTCTTCTATCTTAATCCCTTTGAATTTGGGATGAATTATTAAGCCATTAAAATCTTTTGTAAACAAAACATTGCTTCCTCCTCCCAAAACAAAAACATCATTATTATTGAAGACGTCTGTTGAAATTATCTCTTGCATCTCTTCTAAGGAAACTACTTCAACATAAAAGTCAGCCTTACATTCTACTTTAAAAGTATTTAAATGTTTGACAGAGAAATTTGATTTGATATCCATGGCTATCTTTGTTAGGTCAAAGATAAATCTTTTGGATTGAAATCCCCGCAAATTTAAACTTCTAAAAGCAGTAACCCTACGAGGTTTTAAACCCTCCTAGGGTTGGAGCAAAAATAACAAGAGTATGGGATGTATTCCAAACTCTTTTTTTAGATAATAATCAAAATAGGAATTCAATAAGAAATCTTAAATTAGCCTATCAAACCCAAAGAATGAAAAGAGTTATTGTTTCCGTAATTAATGATTTGGTTACCGATCAGCGAGTGCATCGGACGTGCACTACTTTGCATGAAATGGGCTTTGACGTTTTACTCATTGGACGCAAAAAGAGAGATAGTCTGACTCTCATTTCAAGAGTATATAAAACCCGAAGAATGAATTTACTTTTTGAAAAGGGACCCTTATTTTATGCAGAATTCAATTTCCGGATCTATGTTTACCTGCTATTTCATTCAGCCGACCTTTTATTTTCTAATGATTTAGACACCCTACTTCCAAATTTCATCATCCACAAAGTAAAACGAATTCCAATCATTTATGATAGCCACGAATATTTCACCGGAACACCCGAACTTACAAATCGTCCTGTAATAAAAAAAGTATGGAAAAGTATTGAGCGTTATATCCTCCCAAAGTTACCTGAGATGATTACAGTCAATACTTCAATCGCTCAATTATTTGAGAAGGAATACGGAATTAAGGTGAGCATTGTTAGAAATATTCCGATGAGAAATGAGATAACTATAAATCTCACAAAAAATGATTTAGGCTTACCTGAAAATCGGAAGCTAATCCTTATCCAGGGTTCGGGCTTGAACATAGACCGAGGTCTTGAGGAACTTTGTGAAGCCATGACTTTTGTTCAACAGGCAATGCTCATCATTGTAGGAGACGGGGATGTAATTCCACTTATAAAACAAAAGGCTAAGAACTTGCAACTTAATGACAAAATAAAATTTATCCCCAAACAAACACCTGAATATCTGCAACAATACACTAAACATGCCGATTTGGGATTAAGCATTGATAAAGACACCAATTTGAATTATCGTTATAGTTTACCAAATAAAATTTTTGATTATATTCATGCAGGAATTCCAGTTCTATGTTCTCCACTGGTGGAGGTAAAAAATATTGTGGAAAAATATAAAATTGGTGAGTGCATTGATAACCACAACCCCGTGGACATTGCAGAACGAATCAACACCATGCTTAAGAATAAGGCAAAACTGAAGCAATATAAAGGAAATACCGAATTGGCTTCGAAAGAATTAAACTGGAATAACGAGAAACTGAATTTGATTAACATCTTACAAAAACATGTCTGAAAGACACCTCAATATCATCGCTTTTGATATCCCTTTTCCGGCGAATTACGGGGGAATTATTGATGTGTATTACAAGCTTAAAGCGCTTCATCATCTAGGCGTAAAAATTCACCTTCATTGCTTTTATAAGGATAAAAAAACAACAAATTACGAACTTGAGCAACTCTGCGAATCCGTTAATTATTATCAACGTAAAACAGGATTAAAAACTTTCTTAAGCCGAAAACCATATATCATAAAGAGTCGAGAATCAGATGTATTGCTGAAGAATTTACTTCAAAATAATTACCCCATTTTATTTGAAGGTTTGCACACAACGGCCTTACTGCAAAATGCCAAATTGCAAACACGCTTAAAAATTTATCGCCCCTGTAATATTGAACATCATTACTATTTAAACCTGTTTTGGGCTTCCAGAAAGTTTATTGAAAAACCATTTTTTTTAACTGAGAGTATCAAACTAAAATTATATCAGACCAAGTTAATGCATGCGAATCTAATGCTTGCCATAACGGATAAGGACAAATATTATTTACAAGACATATTCCCTAAACACAAGGTGATTCTATTGCCCGGCTTCTATCCCGGAGATGAATCAGGAATTATATCAGGCAAAGGCAACTATGCCCTTTATCATGGAAATTTGGGGGTTGCTGAAAATTCAAAAGCTGCACGATTCCTGATCAAGAAAGTTTTTAGTCGGACTGATTATCCACTTAAAATTGCAGGTTTTAATCCGGATCAGCGCTTAATTAAATTAATCTCAAAATTTCCTCATATTAGCATTATCCAAACCCCAAGCGACAAGGAATTAATAAGCCTTATTCAGGAAGCACAATTAAATTTAATGTTTACATTTCAAAATACAGGGCTTAAATTGAAATTACTTTATGCCTTAAATTATGGCAGGTTTTGTATTGCGAATAAAAAAATGCTTGATGGAAGTAGGCTAAACGAACATTGTTTAACAGCCGAAAAACCTGATGAAATTTTAGCTTTAATTGATGAGTACAAAGATTTGGAATTTTCGAAAGAAATGATTGATGGCAGGATGAAGCATCTTCCGGTCATTTACTCAAACATAAAAAACGCGGAAATAATTACGCAGTTTTTAAACTGAGGAATAAACTTTACCATCCTCACATTTCAGAATCCGAGAAGGATATTTTTTAATCAAAGAATAATTATGGGTTGCAATTAAAACAGATTTGCCCGATTCACTAATCTCTTTTAACAAACGAACTATTCCGAATGAAGTTTCAGGATCAAGATTACCGGTAGGTTCATCCGCCAAAATAACTTCCGGATTATTAATTAAAGCTCTGGCTATGGCCACCCTCTGCTGTTCACCACCGGAAAGCTGGTTGGGCATTTTAAATCCCTTGGTTGACAAGCCAACTTTAACCAACACATCTTGTAATTGCTCTTGCATCAGTTTCTTATCTTTCCATCCGCTGGCTTTCATTAAAAATGTAAGATTTTCATTAACCGTTCTATCCATCAATAATTGAAAATCCTGAAAAATAATTCCTAATTTCCTTCTCAAAAAAGGAATTTCTTTTGTCTTCATTTTTCTCAAATCGAAACCAGCCACAACCGTTTTACCGTCCAATACCGGCAAATCTGCGTAAAGCGTTCTCAACAAACTACTTTTCCCGCTCCCTGTTTTACCAATCAAATAAACCATTTCACCGGGTATAATTTGAAAACTCACATTACTTAAAATCAGAATACTTTTCTGGTAAACAGGAATATTTTCAACTTCAATTATTGGCTCTTGTTCCATTTTGGTAAATGATTATTGACTACTGAATAAGGATTAATAAAGATAAGGATATTCCGTAAAGTATATTAATCGTCATGCTGAATTTATTTCAGCATCTAATTAAGTATCAATTTAGATTTATAAATTAACTCAAAATGGAAACTTTTTTAAACTAAAAAATAAATTTTAGAATTTAACTTTCGAAAATCATTCACAAAAAAAGCCCCGCAAAACGGAGCTTTTAAAAACATC
This sequence comes from Bacteroidales bacterium, assembly GCA_963674935.2. Classification (GTDB taxonomy): domain Bacteria; phylum Bacteroidota; class Bacteroidia; order Bacteroidales. Next base: position 161,903 of record CAXXWZ010000007.1, on the reverse strand, counting down.
TTTTTATTTTGATTTAAACCAGACCAGAGAAGCCCATAAAGGCCATTGCCAGAATTCCTGCTGTCACCAAAGCGATTGGCACACCTTTCATTCCGGCAGGGACTTTCATTAAATCTAAATGCTCACGCATCCCCGCAAATATAACCATGGCTAACCCAAAACCGATGGCATTGGCAATGGCAAACACTACGCCTTCCATCAGGTTAAATCCTTTTGAATGGGTTTGGATAGCAACTCCTAATACTGCACAATTTGTGGTAATTAACGGAAGAAAAATACCCAGGGCCTGATATAAAGGCGGACTTACTTTCTTTAAAATTAACTCAACCATTTGCACCAATGAGGCGATGACGAGAATAAAAAATATCGTTTGTAAAAAGGTAATATTAAATGGAATTAAAATATAGGTTTGAATTAACCAGGTCACGATAGTAGCAATGGTCATGACAAACAAAACGGCTCCACTCATCCCTACAGAAGTACTCACTTTTCCGGACACCCCCATAAATGGGCAGATTCCAAGAAACTGGTAAAGAACAATATTACTTACAAAAATTGCACTTATGACGATAATAAAATATTCCATAACGAATTAATTATGCTGTTTTTTTACTCATTTTATTAATTAAAGCAATCAGGTAACCAAGCACGATAAAGGCACCTGGTGAAAGGATAAATATCAATATGGCGTCACCTTCAATAAATTTAAATCCAAAGAGAGATCCATTTCCTAACATCTCACGCACTCCACCTAAAAGGGTAAGTGCAAAAGAAAATCCCAGCCCCATTCCTAATCCATCTATAACTGAAGAAAGCACCCCTTTTTTTGACGCAAATCCTTCGGCACGTCCTAACACAATACAGTTTACAACGATCAACGGGATAAACAAACCCAAAGCTTCGAATAGTGAAGGCACGTATGCTTGCATGGTTAACTCAACAATAGTTACGAATGAAGCAATAATAACGATGAACGAAGGAATTCGAACTTTATCGGGAATTTGCTTACTTACGAGTGCTACTACAAGGTTTGAACAAACCAATACAAAGGTGGTTGCCAAACCCATTCCCAGGCCGTTAGCTGCAGAAGATGTTACCCCTAATGTTGGACATAATCCCAATAAGAGTACAAATACAGGATTCTCTTTAATAAATCCTTTGGTGAAATTTTTCCATTGACTCATTAGTTGTTTCCTCCTTCTTTTTTAAGTGTAGCATTTGCACGTTCAAGTGCATCGCAAAAAGCACGTGAACTAATCGTAGCTGCTGTAATGGCATCGACACTTCCACCGTCTTTTTTTACCATCAATAAAAAGTTTGAAGGATCTTGATTTTGAAATTGAGTTTTGAATTTCTCATCCTTCATTTTAGTACCCAACCCGGGTGTTTCTTTATGCTGAAGAACCGAGGTATTTAATATTTTTCCATCAGCCGAGAATCCAACAACAACTCTAATTTGAGTTGGATCGTAACCATTATTTGAAAAAGACTCAATAGCAGTTCCAACCAATTCACCATCTTTATATCCTTTATTAAAAATTAAAGAATCTGAACCGTCAGCTGCTAAAACCTTGAAGGTTTTCAAATCGTCGAACTCTGGAATTACTGCTTTAACAGCAGCTTCTGCCTTTGCTTTCTTGGCTAAAGCAATTGGTTCTTTGGTTGCATTATAAACTCCGCCCAGTGCAAAGCCTGCAATTACGGTAACCACAAATAGTGTAATCACCATGTTTTTGAATGAAGATTCTTTCTTATTTCCCATCTTTAATAACCTCCCCAAATCGTTTAGGTTTAACTCCACTATTAATTAATGGAACAAATGCATTCATAATTAGAATGGCGAAGGACACTCCTTCCGGATAGGCTCCCCATATTCTAATAATTACGGTCAAAACCCCACAGCCTAATCCAAAGATTAATTGTCCTTTACCTGACATCGGCGAAGAAACCATATCGGTTGCCATAAAAAATACCCCAAGCATTAATCCTCCAGTTACCAAATGAAATCCTGGGTCAACATACAAATCAGGATTTATCATCCATAAAATTCCGGTGAAAACAATAACAGATCCAAGATAAGTTACAGGAATATGCCAGGTGATTATTTTTCTGAATAACATATAAATACCACCCAGAATTAAAGCAAGAGCTGAGATCTCACCAAGTGATCCACCCATGTTTCCCATTAACTGATCAACATAACTTGGAATATTGTAAGAATACTCCACTCCGTCCATCACCCACTGTGATCCATTATCTATAATATCCTGAACTGTTCTTCCGGTTTTAAGTTCTTCCTTCAAATGACCAAGTGGTGTAGGTCCGGTAATGGCATCAGCGATTCCATTAAAAATAACCGATGGTTTTGGCCAGGTAGTCATTTGAACGGGAAAAGAGATGAGTAAGAAAACTCGTCCTACCAACGCAGGATTAAAAGGATTCTTTCCTAAGCCACCAAATGACATTTTTGCAATACCGATAGATACAAATGCGCCAATTAAAATAATTCCTATAGGCAGATTACTTGGCACATTAAAGGCCAACAAAATACCGGTAACAGCAGCCGAACCATCCGTAATGGTAACAGGCCCCTTAATTAAATACTTTTGAATTGCCCATTCGAATAACAAACAAGCCATCACCGAAATTAATGTAACCCGAATGGCGTCCAGTCCAAAGAAATAAACTGAAACCAGCAATGCAGGAATCAAGGCGTAAACAACGCCATACATGATTTTTTTGGTTGAATTATCTCCATGAACGTGCGGAGATCCTGATAACGTCAGTAAACCCATATCTTATTTTTTACTTCTGTTTCTAATAATTTGACCAACTCTAAATTTTCCTAACCTGATATAATCGAGCAGTGGCCGACCAGCCGGGCAGGTGTACTGACAGGATCCACATTCGATACAATCCATGGCACGCTCTGCTTCCACCTCTTCCCACATTTCCATCTCAGAATATTGTGCAATTAACACAGGCTCTAATCCCATTGGGCAAACAGTAATACATTGTCCGCAACGAATACAATTGGTAGGCTCAACACGTCTGGCTTCATCTTCATTAAACAATAAGACGCCTGAAGTTCCTTTAACAACCGGAACATCCAAAGAGTTAAGTGCCTTACCCATCATTGGGCCGCCACTCACAACTTTGCCTGTATTTTCCGGAAGCCCCCCGGCAATTTCAATGAGATCATTTAATGAAGAACCAATTCTCACCATGTAATTGCCCGGATGTTTCAGCCCTTTACCCGTAATGGTAACAACCCTTTCAATCAAAGGCTTATTTTTTTGTACTGCTTCGTAAACGGCAAAGGCAGTTCCAACATTATTAACAACGGCTCCAACTTCAATAGGCAATTTACCGGATGGAACTTGTCGTCCGAGCACGGCATCAATCAGCTGCTTTTCGCCGCCTTGAGGATATTGAACTTTTAAAGCTTCAACCTCAATCCCCTCAAAATCTTTTGCAATATTTTTAAGATACTCAATGGCATCCAATTTATTATTTTCAATTCCGATGATGGCACGCTTTACATCCAAACCTTTCATCAGAATTTGAATTCCAACCATCATCTCCTCCCCTTTTTCAAGCATCAAACGATGATCAGCGGTAAGGTAAGGCTCGCACTCAACACCGTTGATCACTAAAACCTCCGCTTTTTTTCCTTGAGGAACCATCAGTTTAATATGAGATGGGAAAGTTGCTCCTCCCAAACCAACAATTCCGAACTCCTGCACCTTTTTAATAATTTCATCTTTGGAGGCCGTGATTTCTTTCTTCAATTCAGGTGATTGATCAATATTTTCCATCCACTCATCACCATCGACATTAATAAAAATCGCCGGACGTCTGTATCCACTCTGATCCAGCGCACTGTCAATTTTCAATACTTTTCCGGAAACAGAAGAGTGTATGTTTGATGAAATGAAAGCTTCACCTTTGGCAATTAATTGACCGACTTTTACAATATCCCCTTTTTCAACAATTGCAGTTGAAGGGGCGCCAAGACTTTGCGATAATGGAATAATTACCTGTGCAGGCAATGCTAATCTTACGATTGGCCGATCAGTTGATAGTTTATTCTCGGGCGGATGAACGCCTCCTATTCTAAATGTTTTCAAATTATATATCCTCCAGTATTTTTCAAATTGAGAATTACTCCTTTGTATCTGGTAATTTATCTTTAGCTACTTCTACTTTGGGCTCAGTCTTCTGCTCAACTGGCACTTTTTCTTTTCGTGGTGGAAAGTTAAGTTCATGAATTGCACCTGTTGGGCATTCCACAACACACTTTCTGCAAAGCTTACATTTTTCATAATCGATATAAGCCAGGTTATTATTCATGGTAATGGCATCGAATGGACAAACCTTGAAACATTTACCACATCCGATACAAGCTACACTACAGTTCTTTTTCGCAACACCACCTTTTTCTTCATTGATACAGGAAACAAATATTCTCCTGTCCTTTTTACCTTTATTTCTTAGTTCGATAATATCACGTGGGCAAGCAATAACACAGGCACCACATGCAACGCAATTATCTTTTACAACTGGTAGACCAGTTTTTTCATCCATGTAAATGGCATCAAAATCACAGGCTGCAACACAATCACCACAACCTAAACATCCGTATGGACAACCACTTTCTCCTGATGAAAGATTATGGGCAAAAGCACAGGTTGCAGGGCCATCATAATGAATCTTTTTGGGCGCATTTTCTTTAGAACCTGAGCATCTGATAACAGCAATTTGCGGTTCCTTTTCTTCTGCTACAAGCCCTAGAATTTCAGCTACTTTTGACATCACATCATTACCGCCAACAGGACAATTTAAACCTTCAATACTTTGCTTTTCATTAGCCGACTTAACCAAGGCTTCAGAAAACCCACGGCATCCCGGATATCCACAACCACCGCAATTAGCTGCAGGGAGTGCCTCCTCAACCACATCAATTTTGGGATCTTCAATCACCTTAAACTTTTGTGCAATGAAATACAAAATGATGGCAGCAGCAGCACCAACTACACTTAGGAATATGACTGCATAAATGATTATATCGTTCACGTTTACTCCTTTTTATATTAATATGATCCTGATCAATCAGGTTGAATCTTAACGCAGTGCAAAATTAGAAACAAATACGAAACATCTTAATGTTTGGGCTTAATTTGGAATGATAGGTATGTTGTTGTTTTTGTGGATATTACGAACATTCAAAAATTACAAATTTGAATTTAGCTTATGAAAACCGCTGATATTGACTATCTTCCGAATTTGTTTAGAAATCTTCTAAATTATCATAAAATCAGCTATTTAGAAAGCATTTAAGAAACGAAATACTTATTTGCAGAATTATGGCTTTAAACTAAATTCAAATGTGCTTTGAAATTTGTCCTTTAAAAGATGAATCACAACATAGTAAGGAATTAACAATCCCAAAGAAATTAAACCGGAGAGGCCTTCATTTTTTGTAATTGCAATAAGAGTGATAAGTGAAATTATTACCAGCAAGAACGGGAAAAAATAGCCAAACAAAACTGCCCAGGTGCCTAATGATTTTTTCATATAAACGGTGATTTGTTGCCCAACTTTGTATTGATTTTCGTCAGCATTTTTAATCTCAATGGTCTTCTCTTCCATTTCAGAAACACTGCACATTGATTTTGAATGACAGGTTGAACAAGCTGACATCGATAAAATGGTAACGGTAATTTTATCTTCCTCGATTTTATCTATCCTCCCCGGATGTTGTAAATTATCTTTTATGTCACTCATGATTTTAGATTAAGGGTTTGTTAAAGCAACCGGAAGTATTTTCCCATTATAAAATTTATGGCCATTCATCGCAAAATCTGCAACATATTTGCCCATTTCTGCTGCATCTACAGGTGCCTCATAACCCGGGAATGCCTCAGCTAACATTTCTGTTTGAGTAGCTCCAAGTGCAAGGCAGTTCACCTTTATATTTTGATTTTTCAGTTCTTCTGCCAGAGATTCAGTTAATACAGCTAGTGCCGCTTTACTTGCGCTATATACTGATAGTCCGGAAAACTTTGAGCTTCCCTGAACGCCACCCATGCTGCTAATATTTAAAATATGTGCGCCTTGACTAAACGATGGAAGAAGTGCTTGTATAAGAATAAATGGCACCTTAAAATTGATGTCGAGTTGAAGATTAATATCCTCTTCGCTTTGCTCAGAAAAAGTTTTATTTACTAAAATTCCAGCATTGTTAACCAAAACATCAATTTTATCTGTAAATTTTAAAATTTGCGAGATTAAATCCGATTTAAAGAGTGTGAAATTTTTAAGATCAAAAGGTAGAATTTGAATGTTTTCAGGATGCTTAGCTGTATGCTTCAAATCTTCCAAAAGAGACTTATTTCTGGCAATAGCAACAACTTTGTTTTTCGGATCAGCATTAAGCTTCAGAACAGTTTCAAATCCAATACCCTTACTTGCACCCGTAATAATTGCATTCATCTCTTCTAATATTTAGGCAGTCTGCTAGCTGCATTCTTACGTGAATTCTTCATTCTTTCATCAACAACATGAATGGTGAATTCTCCAGCTTTATCCACACTTAATGATATTTTATATTTTCCATCAAATTCTTGATCACCAAATTTATAATTAAGGTAAGTTACTCCTTCAACACCTTCAATTTTTTGTCCAAGCTTTTCGGCCAAATCTTTGGCTTTTTGATAAGGCTCACTCAATGGAATATGAGCCTCTTTAGCAATTCTTTGCGCCTCTGTCATCGCTTGTTTATAAGTTCCATTATAAATAATTAATACTGAATTATATCCATCCTGCAAATCACTTTCAATTGTTTGATATGAATCCGTTGAATTTAGCACAAGACCTTGTGGCTCTGAAATATTTAATTCAGTTAACCAACCAGGAAATGCACCAAATCCAATTTCATCTGTTCCGGAAACTGCTTTGGCATATCTTGTATTTAAGTCGTTTATGAATTTATCTGCTTTTTCACGATTTATTTGCCCAGCCTCAAACTGCCTTTCAACCAACTGAATTTTCTCATTTAAAACCTTTGCTAAATCCATGGCATCATTTACATTCTCCATTGTTTTATCAAAGCTATCCGACTGTTCTTTTAAATCCTCTTTTTTAGGAGGATCTTCTTTGTCATTTTCTTGCGTAGGAGCAGTGTCGCACGCAACAAGCATTAAACCAGCCATTAAAAAGCAAATTATTGAAAGACGATTATTTTTCATGATGGGTTTTATTTTGTATTTTACAAAAGTACAAAAGCACAGCAACCAAAATAGCAATTATTTTTAGTAAAATGTTAATTTTGTACTAAGTTTTAATTTTAACAATTAACGGTATCGTTTTTGAATTCGTATGGGTGTAATAATTAATGATCAAACCTCATATCAAAGTCAAATTTTAATCATGAAAAAAAATAAAGCATTAAAGCTCATTATTTTCAGTCTACTGACCTTTCAAGTAAGTCTATTTTGTCAAGTCACTAACATCAACGATATTACCATTGCAATAAAAAATATGGATACCAAAACAATTTATGAATCTTGTGAAAACGCTATTAGTCTTAGCACACCAACTGCAAATGGCAAATACAGTAAAACTCAGGCACGTCAAATTCTCGATCAGTTTTTTAGAACCAAACCTGCGGTGCAAGTGAAGGCAATCAAAACACAATCAGAATTAGAGAACAATCCTTTTTCGATTATTAAGTACCAAACTCAAAATAACAGCTACAATATTTTTATTCAATTCAAAAAAGCTAACTCACGCTTCTTAATCCAAACCATACAAATTCAAGAAATCAAAACATTAAATGAACATTGATACAATTATTAAAAATGCATTTATTGAGGACATTCAGGATGGAGATCACACTTCATTAGCGACAATCCCAGGCGACGCAAAAGGAAAAGCAGTTTTAATTGCCAAAGAAGAAGGAATTATAGCAGGAATCTCAATTGCGCGGAAAGTTTTTGAAATTTGTGATTCGGAAATAGAATTCCAGCCATTTATGACCGATGGTGATAAAATTAATCCAGGGGATCAAATTTTTACAGTAAGTGGGAAATCTATCTCGATTCTTAAAGCAGAGCGACTGGCATTGAATTTTATGCAACGGATGAGTGGAATTGCAACAGCAACGAACAAGATAGTCCGGCTTATTGAAGGAACAAATACCCGAATTCTTGATACCCGAAAAACAACCCCCAATCTGCGAATTTTGGAAAAAGAAGCAGTACGTTTGGGTGGAGGAGAAAATCACAGAATGGGACTTTACGATATGATCATGATAAAAGATAATCATATTGATTTTGCCGGAGGGATTACACAAGCAATTCAGGCTTGTCATAAATACTTAAAAGAAAACCTGAAAGATTTGAAGATTGAAATTGAGGTGAGAAATTTTAATGAGCTTGACCAGGTGCTTAATTTTGGAGGAGTGAATAGAATTATGTTAGATAATTTTACTCCAGAAGACATGAAGATGGCTCTTCATCAAATTGATGGAAAGTTCGAAACCGAAGCTTCTGGAGGAATTACCATTGAAAACATCAGATCATATGCCGAAACAGGTGTAAATTATATCTCTGTTGGCGCATTAACGCATCACATTAAAAGCTTAGATTTGAGTTTAAAAGCGATGAAAGAATGAAACTAAAAAAACAAATTTCAAGCTTACATCAATACCTGATTGAATTTGTGATCCCCGGATTTGATGGGATTCCTTTCAGTAAAGTCTTAGGATTCTATTTTAAGGGTCTGTTACAGGGAAGCATAAATCTGCGTGCATCTGCAGTTGCATTTAATTTTTTCATAGCTTTATTTCCATCTTTACTTTTCTTTTTTACGATCATTCCCTATTTGCCCATTCCTGACTTTGGCACTACTTTGTTCGCCCTACTTGAAGACATCCTTCCAACTTCAACTCACGAGATTGTGCTTGGTACAGCAAATGATATTATTACCAGACCCAGAGGAGGATTATTATCATTTGGATTTTTTTTAGCTTTATTTTTCTCAACAACAGGAATCAACAGTTTAATTGACGCATTCAACCAAACTTATCACACCATCGTTACCCGTTCGTTTTTTAAGCAGCAGCTTATTTCAGTGTTCTTAGTATTAATTCTTTCTTGTTTGGTAATAATAGGTATCGCATTATTAATTAGTGGCGACTCGCTGATCAATTACCTTGTTGAAGTAGAATGGATAAAAAGTGGCTTTAAACTGCTAACGATTCAAATATTAAAGTGGATAGTAACCATTATTATTTTCTTCTTTGCGATCTCATTTTTATATTATCTAGGCCCATCCAAAAAGCAAAAATTTCGTTTTATATCAGCTGGGGCAACACTTTCCACATTGTTAATTATACTTTTAGCAATTGGCTTTAATTATTATATTGAGAATTTCTCACAATACAATACCCTTTACGGATCAATTGGCACACTAATCATTATAATGTTGTGGATTTATTTTGTGGCAATGGTTATTCTGATTGGTTTTGACTTAAATGCAAGCATTTCCAAACTGAAGAAAATTAATTAAACTAAGATTTTGCTTACTTTCGCAAAATATTTTTTAAAGAAATATTTATTGCACTTATTGAACAATACTTTTAAAACGACTAACATGCATTCGAATAAAATCACCTTTATTGGTTCCGGATCAATTGCTACGGCATTAGCAAATGTGATTGCTGCTAATACAACGGACTCCATTTATTTACTTTCTATTGAAGAGGACGTGATTGAATCTATAAATACAAATCATAATAACAATAAATATTTCCCATTTATTCAATTAAATCATAATATTGTTGCTACTTCTAACATTGCTATTCTTAAAGATAGTGACATTATTTTCCTTGCATTACCTTCATCTGAAGTTTTAAATTATTATAGAATAAACAAAGATTTTTTTAACAAGACTGCGATTTTAATCAATCTCGCTAAAGGATTTGGTGATGACAGACGAACAATTATTCAATCTCTGGAAAACATTTGCAAAAATCCACTTGCAACATTAAAAGGACCTAGTTTTGCGCGTGATATCATCAATAACTTCCACACTGGTTTAACGCTTGGAATTAACGATTTAGACATTACACCTAAAATGAAGGAGATATTTAAAGGAACCAACATACACCTCGATTATTCTCAAGATATTTTAGGTGTTGAACTCATCAGTATTTTAAAAAACATATATGCTATTGTGATGGGAATTGTTGATGCTCACTACAATTCTCCAAATTTGAGATTTATGATACTCACGAATGCATTCCAGGAAATGCGACATGTTTTAAAGCAATACGGAGGAAAAGAAGAAACCCTTTTTAATTATTGTGGGTTTGGTGATTTTGGGCTTACTGCGTTAAACGACTTATCAAGAAATAGAACAATGGGATTATTGATTGGGAAAGGGTTTTTAACCAAAGACATTTCTGATCAGGTATTACTTGAAGGAAGAATTGCTGTGAATGTCTTTTGTGAAGAGATTTCAAAAAAACATTCATTGGCAGATTTTCATATCATTTCCGAACTTTATAAAGTTTTTTATAAGGATTTGAAGGTTACATCATTTGTGAATTCTATATTAAATAACAGATAAGCTAATCCCACTAATAAAATGTCAGACAATCTAAAACAAAAGGCTGCAACGGGTATAATATGGAAGTTTCTTGATCAAGGTGGTAAACAACTATTACAGTTTATTTCTCTAATCTATATTGCCCGTATATTGCTACCTGAAGATTATGGACTAATAGGCCTAATGACAATTTTTATTGGAATTTCAATGGCCTTTATCGATAGCGGATTTAGAGCTGCTCTTATTCAAAAGGGGCAAAATGTAACTCAAGATGACTATAATACTGTTTTTTATTTCAACATTGGTGTTGGCATGGTATTCTATTTGCTAATTTTCTGGAGTGCTCCTTACATAGCCCATTTCTATGATGAACCACGCCTTACCCTCATCGCAAGGGTTCTTGGGCTAAATTTAATCTTATCTGCCCTAGGCATGATCCATTTGGTAATATTTGAAAAGCGTATTAACTTCAGAACTATAACCAAAATTAATTTTATTTCTATCTTAATATCCATCATCATTGGAATTGGTATGGTAGAATATAATTATGGTGTGTGGGCTTTGGTATCATTACCTCTATCAGAAAACCTAATAAGAACCATTTTATTATGGATTATAAATAAATGGAGACCCAATTTTAGATTTAGTATTAAATCATTTAAAGATCTTTATGCTGTAGGGTCCAAACTTCTTTTCATTGGAATCTTAACATTAGTCAATCAAAATTTTATTCCTATGGTTATCGGAAAGATATTCACAACTGCTGATGTAGGATTTTTTGCTCAGGCGCAACGATTTCAAGGAAAAATTACAGAATTTATCTCAACACCGATTCAAGGAGTAACACTTTCTGTTCAATCCATCATTAAAGACGACTTTACACGTCTCAAAAATGCAGTTCGTACCAATGTAAAGATTACCGCTTTATTTTCATTTCCAGCGATAATAGGGTTTATGGTTATTGGAGAACCTTTTATTAAAATTTTTCTTACTGATAAATGGATGCCAAGTTTATTTTACTTACAAATGATTTCATTAGCTGCCATATTTTTGGTTCTTAGAACTGCAGCAACAAGCTACGTTTTCCCAATTGGTAAAATCAATTTCTTCGTTAGAATGACTGTTTTTTCAACATTTGTTTTTTTAGCTTTCTTAGGTGCTGCTGTTGTATTTCACTTAAGTCTTAAATTATTAGTTGCATCCACGGTTATTCATGAATTCATTGTTTTAGTTGTATACTTTTACTATTCACGTCCACTGATAGGATACAAATTCCGAGAGATGTTTATGGATATCTTACCCGCAAGTGCTTTTTCAGTCATTATGGGGTTAATTGTTTATTTCTTGCAGTTTAAATTTGGAATAAGTTTGATTATTCTTGTTCTGCAAATTCTAACAGGGGCAAGTATTTATATTCTGCTAAACTACTTTTTTAATCGAAAAATGTTTAACGAAATATTGACATTTGGAATGTCATTGGTAAGAAAAACATGAACCAAAAAAACTTAATAATCAATTTCTTATGGGTTAATTATTACAACAATTAATGATCCTAAATATTCCATAATTAGAATTCTAAATTAGCAATTTAACTCATTATTTTTTTAACCCAAATTTCGATAAGTACCACAGTTTATCATGTATATAGAAAAGTATAATTTTTGTGACTAATTCAAATGAGATTAATTGTATTCCCATTGTATAATCATCAAAAATCAATGCTGAAATTATAAAAGTGTCAGTTGTTGCAATCACTCTCCATGAAAAAGGTTTGATTAAGTGTCTAATTTTAGAATTCTTGATACGTGAATTAAACCAAACTCTTTCATGAAAATAATAAAGAACCGTTTTTGTAACAATCTCAATAAAACTAATACTAAATCCGTAACTTATATTAGATGAAATTAAAACTGACAACAAAAACGTATCTACTGATCCTATGATTCTCCATGTAATAGATTTCGCAATTGACCTTAATTTTGAAGAATTCATAAGTATTTAGTCCAGGTCTTTAATTTACAATTCACTTTCTCTTTTAGTCAACCCACTTCATGCTGACGATTTGCAAAAATACATATAAATACTTCATACTTCTTTCTAAAAAAATAGTGACTTAATTATATGATGAAACTTAATTAACTTCTGTTATGCTTTTCACAACATTATATCTTTAAAAAAGCAATCATTGCAAAAAATGTATAATCGCAGTATTTATTAAAACAGTATTAAATTCCCCCAGAGCATTTCATTTTTACTTATGATAATAGTGAAATCTCTTAATTAATAGAATACGTTTGAAATATTAATAAATACTTTTGTAAATTGTTAGCAGAAAGAGGTATCATTTAGACAAAAGCACAAACTGCACTAAAGAGTGTTTTAGGGTGCAGATATTGTGTGCATTTTAAGATGAGATTATTGCATAAGCAACAATATAAAAAATTTACATTTTGGAAAACCTGATTAAAACCATAATTATTGCCTCAATTAAAGCAGGCAGCGAAATCCTAAAAATCTATAATACTAACTTCGATGTAGCATATAAAAAAGATGAATCACCTTTAACATTAGCAGATAAAAATGCCCATAATACGATAATTTCCATTTTAAAAGATACAGGAATTCCTATTTTGAGTGAAGAAGGAAGAAGTATTCCTTATGAAGAGAGAAAAGATTGGGATGAACTTTGGGTTGTTGATCCATTGGATGGGACGAAAGAGTTCGTTAAAAAAAATGGTGAATTTACGGTAAATATAGCTCTGATAAAGAAAGGAAAACCAATACTTGGCGTAGTTTACGCACCGGTTTTAGATGAGCTTTATTGGGGAGGAGAAAGTATGGGTGCATATAAGCTATTAAAAGCTTCTGAAAAAATTAGTGAATTGGATATTTTTCAAGACTTGGCTTCACCTCTTCCGCTTAATATTGCAAAATCATATTTTGGTATTGTTGCCAGTCGTTCTCATCTGTCACCGGAAACAACAGTGTATATCAATAAGATTAGAAAATGTCAGGATAACATAAAAATTATATCAAAAGGAAGTTCATTAAAAATTGTAATGGTTGCAGAAGGCACTGCTGATATCTATCCTCGTTTTGCTCCAACCAACGAATGGGATACCGCAGCAGGTCATGCTATTGTTCTTGCCTCGGGGGGCAGAATTGTACAAGCTATGAATCCTGAAGAAGAAATCGTTTATAATAAGAAAGACATTTTAAACCCATGGTTTATAGTTAAAAGATAAAATTAATTGAGCTTTAATTTTGGTTTTGTTATTTTTGCTCTTCTTGATTTCAAGCAATTAGAAATCTGATCATTTAAACAGCCAAAATCTGAATAAAAAATTTATGAACGAAAACAACATTTTTACCCAATTCGACAAGATAAAAGACCGTCGTGAAAAAGAAATCTATCTAAAACAAAAAGCAAAAGTTATATGGTTTACAGGGCTTTCTGGTTCAGGAAAAACAACTTTGGCAAGTTTACTTGAAAAAAGATTGTTCGAATTAAACTATTTCTGCCAAATACTAGATGGTGACAATGTTCGCTCTGGTATAAATAAAAACCTGCGGTTTACTGATGAAGATAGGAATGAGAATATCAGACGTATCGCTGAAGTTTCAAAATTATTTATGAACTGTGGGATAATCCTAATCTGTGCTTTTATTTCACCAACAAATGAAATAAGGAGTATGGCAAAGGAGATTGTTGGCAAAGATGATTTCCTTGAAATTTTTATTGATACCCCTTTAGCTGTTTGTGAAAAACGTGATCCTAAAGGACTCTATAAAAAAGCAAGAGCTGGAGAAATTAAAAATTTTACTGGTATTTCTTCACCATTCGAGGCACCCGAAGCACCATTTCTCAAAATTGACAATACGAATCCGAATATTGATGAAACCATTAAACGAATGCTAAAGAAAATTTTACCAGAAATATGCTTCGATCCAACAAAAGTTCTTTAATTTTGGCTCAAAAGTTCAGAGCTTAAATAGTTCAAAATCTATAGTCAATTGTTTTTATCATGGAAATATGTGAAAACCTTGATATATGGAAACAATATTTAAATTTAGTAGTTGATCTTGATGAATTAACTTCTAAACCTCTAAACTTTTGAACTTTTAACCATAAATAATATGAACCCATCATACAACTTAAATAACCTCCGCGAACTAGAAGCTGAATCCATTCACATAATCAGGGAAGTAGCTGCTGAATTTGAAAACCCGGTAATGCTCTATAGTATTGGTAAGGATTCATCAGTTATGGTTCGTTTAGCAGAGAAGGCTTTTGCTCCTGGTAAGGTTCCTTTTCCATTAATGCACATTGATAGCAAATGGAAATTTAAAGAAATGACAGAATTCCGCGACAAATATGCAAAAGAAAAGGGTTGGAATTTAATTGTACACTTTAACAAAAAAGCATTTGAAGAAGGAGTAGGCCCTTTTTCTCATGGATCAAAAGTGCATACAGATATAATGAAAACTCAGGCTTTGTTGGAAGGGCTTTCAAAGTATGGTTTCGATGCAGCCTTTGGAGGTGCTCGAAGAGATGAAGAAAAGAGTCGTGCAAAAGAACGAATTTATTCTTTTAGGGATAAGTATCATCAATGGGATCCAAAAAATCAACGCCCTGAACTTTGGGATATATATAACGCTAAGGTACAGAAGGGAGAAAGCATTCGTGTTTTTCCAATAAGTAACTGGACAGAACTGGACATTTGGCAATATATCAGACTGGAGAACATCCCAATTGTACCTTTATATTATGCTAAAGAAAGACCTATCGTTGAATTTAATGGAGCAAAGATTCTTGTTGATGATGACAGAATGCCAAAAGAACTTGCAGATACAGCAAAAAAAGAAATGGTAAGATTCAGAACCTTAGGTTGTTATCCGCTAACCGGAGCCATTAATTCTAATGCCAATACTATTGAAGAAATTGTTGAAGAAATGATGACTACTACATTGTCAGAGAGAACTACAAGAGTCATTGATTTTGATCAGGAGGCTAGTATGGAACAGAAGAAACGTGAAGGATATTTTTAAGTTCAGAAGTTAACACAAAACTGATAATTATATGGCGACTCATGAAGATTTAGATGTTTGGAGACTGTCAATGGATTTGGTTGAAGGTATCTATAAATTGACTTTTGATTTTCCTTCTGAAGAAAAATTTGGACTAATTAGTCAATTAAGAAGAGCAGCAGTTTCAGCACCTTCAAATATTGCAGAAGGAGCAGCAAGGAAATCAGATAAAGAGTATATACAGTTCCTTTATATTTCTCTTGGTTCTATTGCAGAAATTGAGACCCAGTTAATAATTGCTAAGAGACTAGAGTTTGCTGAAACTGAACAAATTTTGAATCAAACAAGAACTGTTAAATCAAAATTACTCAACTTTATTAAGTATTTAAAAGACATTAAAAGACAAAAATAGTTCACATAGGTAAGTTAATTCACTTTTGAACCTCTGAACCTCTGAACCATTGAACAAAACAACATGGACATAAAAGAATTTCTTGATCAGGACCAAAAAAAAGACCTATTACGATTACTAACAGCTGGTAGTGTTGACGATGGTAAATCAACACTGATAGGAAGATTATTATTTGACAGCAAAAAACTCTATGAAGATCAGTTAGATGCTTTAAAACGTGATTCAAAACGTGAAGGTCATGCAGGTGAGGATATAGATTATGCCTTATTGCTGGACGGACTTAAAGCAGAAAGAGAACAAGGGATTACTATTGATGTAGCTTATAGATACTTTTCTACATCCAAACGTAAATTTATTATCGCTGATACTCCCGGACATGAGCAGTATACCCGCAATATGATAACAGGTGGGTCAACTGCTAATCTAGCTATCCTTCTTGCAGATGCAAGAAAAGGCGTGATAACCCAAACAAAACGACATACGTTTCTTGTATCTTTACTTGGTATCAAACATGTTGTTCTTGCTGTGAATAAGATGGATCTGGTAGATTTTAAACAAGAAGTTTATGACCAAATCTGTGAAGACTACAAAAATTTTACAACAACTTTGGATATTCCGGATATTACTTTTATTCCAGTCTCAGCCTTAAAAGGTGATAATGTTGTTGATAAATCAGATAGAATGCCATGGTATCATGGAAAAAGCATGTTGGAATTTTTAGAAACTGTGCATGTGAGCAGTGACCGAAATTTTGAAGACCTTAGGTTTCCTGTACAGTATGTGATTCGTCCAACACTTGACTACAGAGGGTTTGCTGGTAAAGTGGCCAGTGGTGTAATTAGAATAGGCGATGAGGTAATGGCTCTTCCATCCCAGAAAACATCAAAAGTAACAAGCATAATAACATCAGAAGGTGAAGTTGACTATGCTTTTCCTCCTCAATCTGCATCTTTTACTTTGGCTGACGAAATAGATATTAGTCGCGGTGAGATGGTTGTTCATCCAAATAGCAGACCTCATATCGAAAGACATTTTGAAGCCATGTTGGTATGGATGGAGGAAACGCCAATGGATAGCTATACACAGTTTTATATTAAGCATAATTCTCACTCTACCAAAGCAAAAATTGATGAGATTAAATACAAGGTTGATGTAAATACCCTCGAAAAAAGCGAGGTTGATCATTTTGAACTAAATGAGATTGGCAGGGTAGTAATTACCACTACAAAACCTTTATTATTCGATCCTTATAAAAATAACCGTCAAACCGGTTCGTTTATATTAATAGATCCTATAACTAATAATACGGTTGCTGTTGGGATGATTCTTGACAAATTACATGTAAAAAATCTGAGGAGCAGAATTACTGATGAGGAAAGGGTTCATATTGTTGAATCTGGCAGCTTGATTACGGCTAAACAGAGAGAAAAACGATACGATCAGAAAGCACAAACCATTTGGATAACCGGCCTCCATGGAAGTGGCAAAAATGAACTTGCATATTCTCTTGAGAAGGAGCTTTTCAATATGGGAAAAACTGTGGTTGTGCTTGATGGTAAATCTGTACGTTCAGGATTAAGTCGTGAATTGGACTATTCTCCTTCTGATAGAGCAGAGCATTTAAGACGAGTTGCTCATATCTGCAGATTACTAAATGACCAAGGGATAATTGTCATTGCTTCGTTTATTTCACCAAAGGATAGCATCAGACAGCAAGTTAAACAAATTATAGGAGCCGAAAAGTTTAAGCTTGTATATATGGACGCTGATATTGACTATTGCAGAAAGAATGATTTGTATGGATTATACAAACTGGCTGATGAAGATAAACTAAGTTATCTTGCAGGTGTTGATGAGGACTATGATAAACCAACTGATGCATTAGTAGTTGACGAAAATGCAAAAGTTGAGCTAATAATAGACCATATGATATAAAAATGGATATATTGAATTTGATAGGCCGAGAAAAAGAACTCTTTGTTGATGATTTAAACAATTATAATGAAGAGTTGAATAGTATTGTAAATAAATCCCGTTTTTTAGTAATCGGAGGAGCTGGCTCAATTGGGCAGGCAGTCACAAAAGAGATTTTTAACAGAAATCCTTTAAAACTTCATGTTGTTGATATAAGCGAAAATAACTTGGTTGAACTAGTCAGAGATATTCGTAGCTCTTATGGTTATATTGATGGCGACTTTCAAACTTTTGCTTTAGACATAGGATCAATTGAATATGATGTATTTATTGAAACAGACGGAAAATATGATTATGTGCTAAATCTTTCAGCATTAAAACATGTTAGAAGTGAAAAAGATCCATATACATTAATGAGAATGATAAATGTAAATATCTTTAACACTGACAAAACTATTCAGCAGTCAATCACAAAAGGTGTTAAAAAATATTTCTGTGTTTCTACCGACAAAGCAGCTAATCCGGTAAACATGATGGGCGCTTCAAAAAAAATAATGGAAATGTATTTGATGAAATGGAGTGATAAAATCAATATTTCAACAGCCAGATTTGCAAATGTTGCCTTTTCTGATGGATCTCTACTTCATGGATTTAACCAACGAATTCAGAAAAAACAACCGATTGTTGCACCCAATGACATTAAAAGGTACTTTGTAACTCCAAAAGAATCTGGTGAACTTTGCTTGATGTCATGTATTTTTGGTGATAATATGGATATTTTCTTTCCCAAATTAAGTGAAAAACTCCATTTAATTTCTTTTGCTGATATTGCAGTAAAATATTTGAACGAATTGAACTATAAACCATATTTATGTGATTCTGAAAACCAGGCAAGAGAATTAGCTCACACCTTGCCTGATACTGGAAAATGGCCATGCCTTTTTTCAAAAAGTGACACATCAGGAGAAAAGGATTTTGAGGAGTTTTACACTGACAATGAAGTTCTTGACATGGATCGCTTTAATAATCTGGGTATTATTAAAAATAAATTGGATTCCAATCAAGATAAAACAGATTATTTTACAAAAAACATCAATAGATTGAAACGCAAAAGAAATTGGTGTAAAGAAGAATTGATTAACTTATTTAACGAAATGATACCAGATTTTGGTCATTTGGAAACAGGTAAATATCTTGATTCTAAAATGTAATCGTTTATATCACATTAATGATATGACGATACAATAAATATAACTATAGATTAAGCTAAAAATGCACAAATACCAACAAATAGTAAATAAAATAAGAGAAATTTACAATGAACCAAAATCATTTATTCCTCTTCATGCTCCAATTTTTATGGGGAATGAAAAGAAGTATTTGAATAATTGTATTGATTCCACTTTTGTTTCAAGTGTTGGGAAATATGTTGACCGCTTTGAGGAAATGATGGCTAAATACACTGGTGCAAAAAAAGCAGTAGTTTGTGTAAACGGAACAAATGCATTACAATTAGGCTTGCAATTAGTTGGTGTTAAGAGGGATGATGAGGTATTAACTCAATCCTTAACTTTTATTGCTACTGCGAATGCTATATCATACTGTGGAGCACATCCTGTATTTTTAGACGTAGATAAAGAAACCATGGGTCTTTCACCCATAGCAGTTGAAAAGTGGCTTGAGAACAATGCAAAATTAAAAGATGGGGCTTGTTATAATAAAACAACAGGTCGTAGGATTAAAGCATGTGTGCCAATGCATACATTTGGACACCCTGTTAGAATCGAGAAATTAATTGTTGTATGCAAGCAATATAATATTGAATTGGTTGAAGATGCCGCTGAAAGTTTGGGGAGTTTTTATAAAGAAAAGCATACCGGAACCTTTTCAAAAATCGGAATCCTCAGTTTTAATGGAAACAAAACTATTACAACAGGTGGTGGCGGAATGCTTTTATTTAATGATGAAGGACTTGCAAGACATGCGAAACACTTGACAACTCAGGCAAAAATACCTCATCCTTGGGAATTTGCTCACGATGAAATAGGATATAATTTTCGCATGCCTAATATCAATGCTGCACTTGGATGTGCACAATTAGAGCAAATTGAAAAGATCATAAAAAGTAAGCGAATATTATCAAAAATCTATGAAGATTATTTCAACAATTTAAATATTGAATATTTTAAAGAACCGGAAAATTGCAACTCTAATTATTGGTTGAATGCAATAATACTTCCGAATAAAAAAGAAAGAGATTTGTTTCTTGAATTTACGAATGCCAATGGAGTCATGACAAGACCCATCTGGCAATTAATGAATCGCTTAACCATGTTTAAAGATTGTCAAACGGACAACCTAGTAAACTCCAATTGGTTCGAGGAGTGTGTTGTAAATATACCTAGTAGCGCAATTATATGAGTTTAACAGAAGAATTAATATTAGTTGGTGGTGGAGGTCATTGTAAAGCCTGCATTGATGTAATTGAACAAGAAGGTAATTTTGTTATCAAAGGAATAATTGACATCCCTGAGAAGGTCGGTCAAACAATTATGGGATATCCTATTATTGATTCTGATAATAATCTTAATAAGATTGCAAATAAATACAAGAACTTTCTGATAACAATTGGGTTCATTAAAAATGCTGAACTCAGGATTAAACTATTCAATGAAATTAAGGCTTTCGGAGGACATTTTCCAACTATAATATCTCCAAAAGCCTATGTTTCTAAACATTCAACTATAGGAGAAGGAACAATAGTTATGCATGGTGCAATAATTAATGCTGATTCAAAAATAGGGAATAATTGTATTATTAATAATCTTACATTAATAGAACATGATACTACTATTGGAAACAATTCTCACATTTCAACCGGCGCCAGAATAAATGGTGTTTGTGAGATTGGTGAAAATTGTTTTATTGGCAGTGGATCAGTTGTTAATAATGGAATTAGAATTACCTCCAATGTTATTATTAGCTCAGGATCTGTGGCTAGAAAAAATGTTAATAATTGTGGTTTGTATTCAGGTAATCCTTTAAAAAAGTACAAATGAAAACTATTATTATAGCTGAGGCAGGTGTAAATCATAATGGTAGTATTGAACTGGCCAAAAAAATGATAGATGTTGCTGCAGATGCAGGAGTTGATTATATTAAGTTTCAAACTTTTAAATCAGAAAAATTAGCGTCAATTAATGCGGAAAAGGCTGATTATCAAAAGTCATCTACAACGAAGAATGAGAGTCAATATGAGATGCTAAAAAAACTGGAACTAGACCCAGAAAGTCATAAGGTTTTGTTTGATTATTGTAATCATAAGGGAATAAAGTTTATTTCAAGCCCCTTTGATAATGAAAGTATCGATTTACTATATAGTCTTGGAGTTGAGCTATTTAAAATTGGGTCTGGTGAAATTACTAATTACCCATATCTAAAAACAATTGCTAATAAAGGTCTGCCCGTAATATTATCAACAGGTATGTCTAACCTGGCTGAAATCGAAGCAGCATTAAACGTCTTATTAAATAATGGGCTTAAAAGAAATCAAATGACCATACTTCATGCTAACACAGAATACCCAACTCCATATCATGATGTCAACTTAAAAGCAATGCTCACAATAAAAGAAACATTTAAAACTAAAGTTGGTTATTCGGATCATACAATAGGCATTGAAGTTCCTATTGCTGCAGTTTCGCTGGGTGCCGAGGTAATTGAGAAACACTTTACGCTCGACAAAACGATGGAAGGGCCTGATCATAAAGCTTCATTGGAACCTAATGAGTTGAAGGTAATGGTAAAAGCCATAAGAAATATTGAGCAAGCTATGGGTAATGGTGCCAAGAATGTCTCAAACTCAGAAAGAAAGAATATATTTATTGCCAGAAAAAGTATTGTCGCAAATTGTAACATCTCAAAAGGGGAAATATTTACAGAAAAAAATATTACAACAAAACGACCAGGTACCGGTATTTCACCAATGAGATGGAAGGACGTATTAGGTAAGACTGCTCTAAAAGATTTTAGTACTGATGATTTAATTGAATTATAGTGAAGGTTGGAATATTAACAAGTAGCAGAGCTGATTTTGGCATTTATTTGCCATTAGTGAGATTATTGTTTGAAGATAAATTCTTTCAACCAGAAATTATCGCATTCGGAACTCATTTGTCGCCAAAGTTTGGAATGACAATTAGAGAAATTGAGACTGAAGAATTTAGTATAAAACACAAATTAGATACAATCTCTGAAGATGATTCAGCGCTATCAATCTCACTTTCGATTAGCAAAACTACCGAGGTATTCTCTGAATTTTGGAACAATAATACTTTTGACCTTGTTTTCGCCCTCGGGGATAGGTATGAAATGATGGGAGCTGTTCTGGCAGGAAGCCCATTTAATATAATATTTGCACATATTCATGCTGGTGAAACTACCCTTGGAGCAATTGATAATGCTTACAGACACAGTATTTCTTTAATGTCAAAATATTTGTTCGTTACAACCGAAGAGTATCGTAAACGAGCAACCGAAATAGTTCAGAGGCCGGATGATGTATTTAATGTTGGTGCTTTAAGCATTGATAATCTTATGAATGAAAAACTATATCCCATTTCCGAGTTTAAAGAAATGTTTAATATAGATTTAAGCATCCAAACGATACTTACTACTTTTCATCCTGAAACGGTTGGGTTTAAAAAAAATGAAGTTTATATAAAAGAACTTCTATCAGCTTTAGAAGAATTATCAGCGAAGTACCAAATTATTATAACCATGCCCAATTCAGATACAGAAGGGTTAATGATAAGAAAAAAAATAGCAGAATTTGGGTTAAAATACAAAAACGTTTTTGTGATTGAGAGTTTTGGAATGAGGGGGTATTTATCATGTATGAAACATTGTAGTTTATTACTTGGTAATACCTCAAGTGCATTTGTTGAAGCTTCCTTTTTCCCAAAAAGAGTAATAAATATTGGAAATCGCCAAAATGGGCGTATAATAACTCCAAATATTAAAACCATTACAATTTCAAAAAGCAAAATTTTAAAAGCAGTTTTAGAAATTGAAAATGAGGAATTCAAATTAGGTGATTGCAATATATATGGTAGCGGTACAGCTGCTGAATCTATTATTAAAATCCTTAGAACCCAGTATAAAGCAAAAGTTTAGATTATCATACTATGGAAGAATTTAGTAAATACCTAATAAATCAAAATAGTCCAATCAAGGAAGCTCTTATCCAGATAAACAACTTAAAACATAGTTTAACCTTGTTTGTAATAAATGACAAATCACAATTGGTTGGCGCACTAACAGATGGGGATATAAGAAGAGGTTTTATTTCTGGTAACGATTTGAACGATACTGTTGAAAAATTTATTACAAATAAATTCTATTATCTTAACAATGGTATTGATGTAAAAAAAATACATGAGCTTAAAAATAAAGACATTGGATTGTTGCCTGTTCTGAATAACAAAGGAGAAATAACAAAAGTTTATAATTTAAAGAGGTTAAATTCTATTTTACCAGTTGATGCCATTATCATGGCTGGAGGAAAAGGAGAAAGGTTAAGACCGCTAACAGACAATGTTCCAAAACCTATGTTGAGAATTGGAAATAAACCAATTCTTGAACACACAATTGACAGACTAATTTCATACGGAATTGAAACTATCTATATATCTGTTAATTACTTGAAAGAACAAATTATAGATTATTTTGGAGATGGAGCAGCAAAAGGCATTAAAATAAAATACTTAGAAGAGAAAAAACCCCTAGGTACAGCAGGGTCACTGTCATTAATTTCGGATTTAAAAAAAGATGTACTCGTTACAAATTCCGATTTATTTACAAATATTGATTACGAAGATTTGTACTTAAGTTTCCTGGCTCGAGAAGCAGAAATAGCAATTGCTTCAGTTCCATATACTGTAAATATTCCGTATGCTATTTTTGAAGAACATGAGAATATTGTTAGTAGTTTTAAGGAAAAACCAATAAATACATATTATGCTAATGCTGGTATTTATATATTAAAAAAGGAATTAATTAATGGTATACCAAAGAGTAAGTTTTTTAATATGACTGATTTGATGCAGGCAATTTTAGACAGTAACAAAAAAATAATACACAATCCTCTTGTCGGTTATTGGATTGACATTGGGAAGAAGGAAGACTTAAATAAGGCTCTAGAAATTGCTAAACATACAAATTATCATGAGTAAAGAAAATATTTTATGTATAATTCCTGCCAGGGGAGGAAGTAAAAGATTACCTAATAAAAATATTCTTGAAATTGCTGGAAAGCCTTTAATTGCGCACACTATTGAAGCTGCATTACAATCTAAGATTATTGATAAAGTGATTGTTTCAACTGATGATAAAGAAATCGCACGAGTTAGTAAAAAGTATAATGCGGAAGTACCTTTTATAAGGCCTGATGAACTTTCTACTGATTCAGCAACGTCAATAAATGTGATAATTCATTCTCTAGATTATTTTAAAGCACAGGGCACTTATTTTGATTATGTGATTTTATTACAACCAACCTCACCACTTAGATCTTCAGATGATATAGGCAAAGCTTTTGAATTAATATCGGATAAAACCAGTGCTGTGGTTTCTGTATGTAAATCTGAACATCCCCCTTCATGGATGTATACGCTTTCAAATGAAAGTTATATTAACAAAAACGCTGAAGAAGAAAATACTAATACACCAGCTACTTTCTATCGATTAAACGGAGCAATTTATATTTCAAAAACAAATGATCTATACAAGAATAAAAGTTTTATTGGCAGTAAAACAAAAGCCTTTATTATGCCCGCCGAAAAATCAATAGATATTGATACAAGAATAGACTTTGAACTATGTAAAATATTATTAAATGAAAGCAATTAGATTAATCCCTCGCCTTGATATAAAGGGGCCAAATTTGGTAAAAGGCATACATCTTGAAGGCCTCAGGGCACTTGGAACTCCCGAAGACTTTGCAAAGTATTACTACGAAATGGGAGCTGATGAGCTGTTTTATCAGGATGTAGTTGCAAGTCTGTACGACAGAAATAGTTTGAATGATATTATTACAAAAACTGCAAAAATGGCTTTCATCCCATTAACTGTAGGTGGTGGATTAAGAACTGTAGATGATATAGCAAATGTATTGAGGGCAGGTGCTGATAAGGTTTCAATTAATACGGCTGCCATAAAAAACCCTAAGTTTATTGGTGAAGCGGTAAAGGTATTTGGGTCCTCCACAATTGTAGTTGCCATCGAAGCTATTAAACAGCGTGATGGAAAATACTATGCATATATTGATAATGGGAGAGAGCATACAGGATTGAACGTGGAAGACTGGGTTAAGAAAGTTGAGGAATTGGGTGCTGGAGAAATTTGTATTACTTCTGTTGATAAAGAAGGCACCGGTTTAGGGTTTGATTTAGAATTAACAAAATTAGTAACAGACAGTTGTTCTATACCAGTTATTGCGCACGGTGGGGCCGGTTCCATAGATGATATTGAAAAGGTTATTAAAACTTCTAATGTTGAGTCTGTGGCGATTGCTTCTATCTTGCATTATGGATACTTATCAAATAATATTGAAGAACTTGAAAAAAGAGATGAAGGCAACTTTGAGTTTCTTAAAAAAGGAACCGGATTTAAAAAAATAAATCCTACAGACTTGAGTGAAATTAGAACAAAACTTCTATCAAAGGGTATTAACTGTAGAAAGATATAAATAATATTATGATTGACGTAGCTATTATTGATTATAAAATGGGAAACCTATTTAGCGTGCAAAGAGCATGCGAAAATGTTGGATTAAACTCTTTAATAACATCTGATATTGAAGTTGTAAAGAATAGTCGCGCTATTATTTTACCGGGAGTTGGATCGTTTGCAGAAGCTATGAAAAACTTAGATGATCTTGGGCTTACAAAAGCAATTAAAGCGTTTGTAAAAACAGGTAAACCTTTCATGGGAATTTGTTTAGGCTTTCAACTTCTTTATACCGAAAGTGAAGAGTTTGGTACAACCAAAGGTTTAGATATTTTGAAAGGAACTGTTATAAAATTTCCTCAAAATAATTCAAATGGTGAATTAATTAGGATTCCACACATTGGATGGAATCAAATTTTCCCAATACAAAACGAAAAACCATGGAACAATTCCTTACTTGAGGGCATTGCGCCTGGTGAGTACATGTATTTTGTACATTCTTTTTATGTTAAACCAGAAAATGATAATTTTACGCTGACAAAAACGGAATATAAAGATTTTGAATTTTGTTCAAGTATTATGAAAGATAACATATTTGCTGCTCAATTTCATCCGGAAAAAAGTGCAAAGTCCGGTTTGGGAATATATAATAAATTTGCAGATCAAATTAACCATAACAATTGAAATGAAAAAACAACTAGAAACAAAATACGGATTACCCCAAGATGTAAAATTCTGTTCAAAGTGTGTTATGTCAAATCAAAGACCTGCATCTACTGTCGAGTTTAAACATACAATTGAAAGTAAAAAGCAAACCCTCAATTTTGACGAAAATGACGTTTGCGATGCATGTAACAATGCTATTATTAAGGAGGAAATAGACTGGAAAGATAGAGAAGATAAACTAGTTCAATTACTAGACAAATACCGAAGGAATGATGGTTATTATGATTGTTTAGTGCCAGGAAGCGGAGGTAAAGATAGTGCATTTCAAGCGCATATCTTAAAGTACAAATATGGGATGAACCCTTTAACGGTGACTTGGCCACCCATACTGTACACTGACTATGGTTATGACAACTGGAAAGAATGGATTGATATTGGTGGGTTCGATAATGTATCGTTTAGAAGGAATGGAAGAATTATGAAACTCCTAACTAAACTGTCCATTGAGAATCTTTTTCACCCCTTTCAAACTTTTATTCTAGGTCAAAAAAATCTTGGACCAAGGCTTGCTGCCAAATTTGATATTCCCTTAGTTTTTTATGGAGAGAATGAAGCTGAATATGGGAATCCAATTGCAGATAATATGACTTCATTGAGAAGTAAGAGTTATCACAGTTATGATAATTTAGATGAAATTTATTTAGGGGGAGTTTCAATTAAAGAAATTAAGGAGAAGTATAATGTTCGGCATGAAGATTTAATTTCATTCTTACCTCCAACTGCAGAAGAGTTTAAGAATAAAAAAATAGAAGTCCATTATCTTGGTTACTATTTAAAATGGACCCCTCAAGAAGTGTATTACTATGCCGTTGAAAACACAGGATTTAAAGCTCGCCCATTCAGAACTCAGGGAACTTATAGTAAATATAATAGTATTGATGACAAAATAGATGATTTGCATTATTATACCACGCATGTAAAATTTGGTATTGGCAGAGCCTCTTACGATGCTTCTCAAGAAATCAGGAACAAACATATTACAAGAGAAGAAGGTCAAGCTCTAGTCAATAAATTTGATGGCGAATTCCCAGATTTGTATTTTAATGAAATCATGGACTATATTGGCATGGATGGAGACTATTTTAGAAATGAGCTTTCTGATAAATTTAGGTCACCTCATATTTGGGCAAAGAAAAATGGTGTTTGGAAATTGAGGCATAATGTAAATGCTACAGGAGTTGATGATTAATAATTACTGAACTAGTTGGTTAAAAGAACGATAATACTAAAAAATAACAGACTTAAATATGGAAAAGGTAGACGTTAAGAGCAAGTATAATTTACCGGAAGAAGTAAAATTTTGTAAAAAATGTGTAATTTCTAATCAACGCCCAAGGATTGTCTTTGACGAACATGGAGTATGTAATGCATGCAATTACGCTGCAGACAAGAAAAAACAAATCAATTGGGAAGAAAGAGAAAAGGAATTAATAGAATTACTTAATAAGTATCGTAGAGACGATGGACGTTTTGATGTAATTGTTCCTTCAAGTGGTGGAAAAGATAGTGTATTTGTAGCCCATCAATTAAAATATAAATATGGAATGAACCCACTAACTGTAACATGGGCTCCGCATATTTATACAGATATTGGGTGGAAGAATTTTCAAGCACAAATACATGCCGGATTGCCTAACGTTTTAGGAACTCCCGATGGGATAGTACACCGAAGACTAACTAAAGATTGTTTGATTGAGATGGGAGAACCCTTTCAACCGTTTATCTACGGACAGGTATCATTCCCGTTACAAATTGCCTTAGGTTATGATATTCCATTAGTGATGGATGGAGAAAATGGTGAAGTTGAGTATGGAGGAGATAATACTTCAAACGCAACCAGTTTTAATTTGGAAGATGAAATAAAGTATTGGTTTTCAAATTTCCCAATCGACTTTTGGCTTGACAGAGGATATACCAAGAAAGAATTAATCTACTATTTTCCTCCAGCTTTAGAGAAAGTTTTAGAAGCTAAAATTAACAGACAATTTTTTAGCTATTATCACAACTGGGCACCTCAAGAAAATTATTATTATGCCTCTGAGAACACCGGATTTGAAGCAAATCCCGATGGCCGTTCAGAAGGAACATACTCAAAATATGCCAGCTTGGATGATAGAATTGATGGGTTTCATTTTTATCTGATGTATATGAAATTTGGCATTTGCAGGGCAACATCAGATGCTGCGCATGAAATCAGAGAAGGTTATTTAACCAGAGAAGATGCTGTTAGACTCGTTCACAAGTTTGATGGAGAATTTCCAAAAAAATATTATCAAGAATTCTTAGATTATTGTAATATTAGTGACGGTGAGTTTCACGAAATTTGTGATAGATGGAGAGCCGATCATTTGTGGGAGAAGAAAGATGGTGTTTGGAAATTAAAATATCAAGTTCAATAAATAAAATAAGATTAATTATGCAAGAAATTTGGAAGTCCTGGATAGAACTTAAAAAGATAGCAGAAACTAAAAAAATCATTTTGTGGGGAAGATCCGAGGATTGGGTTCCTAAAACTACCCCAAAAGTCAAATGTGAATATATTATTGATAGAAACCCTGCATATATCGGAACTACATTTAACGGATTGAATGTTTATCTGCCAGAAAAGCTTGATGATGAAAAGAAAGACGATATATTTATTGTTATCACTGGTGGAGTTTATGAAAGCATTTCTGATTCGCTTAATGAATTAAATTATATCCCTGGAAAACACTATTGCGTGACTCCCGAAATTAAGGACTGGGGACTATTACAAGAAATAAGAGAGTATAATAAAGATATTGTGGTTTCTTGTTCTGATTACAGTGAAAAGGGTAAAAAGAGATATAGTAAAATGGGTGGTGGCATTTATATAGTGAATACACGCGACAACTCATTAGAAAAGAAAATTGGTGGTCATTTTAGGCAAATTGTTAAAGTTCGTAAGCATTATTATGTTACTGAATTTGTTGAGAAGAAAGTATATGTTTTAGATGGTAATTTTAAAAAAGTGGAGGTATTAGATATTGATCAGACTCCTGATAAATCTGAAAAGCCTAATGCTTGTGGGATAGCATATCATGAAAAAATGGATCTGATATTTGTTGCAAACGCAGGTTCTGACACTATTAATATTTACGAAAGAGAAAATTTTAAGTGTATCGACACCATTCATATTTCAGATAAATTCATGAAATATGGCGATGGACAGCATCATATTAATGATATTAGTATTGCAGGCGACTCTTTACTCGTTTCATGCTTTTCAATATCGGGGAATTGGAAAAAAGGAATAATGGATGGTGGTATGTTATCATTTGATTTGAATGATTATAGTAGGCCATTTGATGTATTGGCTAGGGATTTATGGATGCCTCACAGCGTACAATACATTGATGGTAATGTGTGTTACCTAGATTCAATGAGGGGAGATTTTTGGGTTGGAAATAAAAGAATTGAGGGGAATTTCCCAGGCTTTGCTAGGGGACTAACATATGATGGACGATTCTATTATATTGGACAAAGTGAAGACATGTATATGAGTAGGCTATTTGGGGTAAAGAGTAATATTATGTGTAATGCTGGATTTTATCTTTTTGATATTGACAATAAAGTAAGTCGTTTCTTTTCTTTACCATTTTTAATGAATGTACATGATTTACTAATTTTAGAGTAGTATAATATTGTTAATTTTATTGTGATAACGATGGATTATTCTATTTGATTCTTTTGCTAACAAAAAAGGAACCTCACACTTCTGTCCTAGATGAACTAATTCACTTTTTAAAATAGTTTTATGAAAATATTGTTTTTTTCACCACATGCCGAAATTTGGGTACATGCCTTTCCTGAAGCAATTCTTGCTAAACAACTCAAAGATATTGGACATGATATTTATTATATCCATTGTGGGCGACTGCTAGAAAAGAGCTGTATTCCAATGCAAGGCAGAAATATTGAATATGATGCACCTAAGAGTATCAAAAATAAAATCTGTTCTCGTTGTGAAAGAAATACTAAATTAATTAAATCTTCATATAATCTTGATGGAGAATCCTTACAAAACCTTGTAGATTTAAGCATCAAACAGCAGGTTAAAGACATCATACAAAACTTCAGAAAAGAGGATATTCTGAGTTTCAAAATTGAAGGCCATTTTATTGGTCGTTATGCCTTACATGAATTTTTACTTAAGCATAAAATTACAAATCTTGATTTAAATGAAGCCCTCTTTAAAGAATACTTGCCGCTGTTAGAGAATTGTTTATTAACCTGGTTTGCAGCTAAAAAACTCATTAAAAATTACAAACCTGATATTATTATTGCTTACAATAATGAGTATAGTGTTAATCGAACTTTTTCGATGGCCGGAAAAAGCGAAAACATCGCACATTATTATATTCATGCCGGTCCAAATTTTGCACACAGATTAGATACATTGCAACTTGCTAAAGGGACAGGGGTTGATCTAAAATTCCAGAAAAGAAAGTACTGGGATAATATCAAAGTACTTCCCACCCCTGTTAAAATGATAGAAAAAGTAACTAATCATAATATTGAACTCATAACCGGAAATAGTGTATTTGTCTATTCTGAAGGGCTATCCAAAACAAAAGCTCCTACCTTGAGAGAACGGTTTAAGATTAAAGAGAATCAAAAAATAATGGTTGCTGTAACCAGCAGTACCGACGAAACTTTTGCATTCAGAATTTCTAATAGCAAATCGGAACAAATTGAACCCGAGAAAATGATGGGCGGATTACTCCCAGACAAAGAAGGTTTATTTAAAAGCCAATATGAATGGCTGAAATGGTTGATTAAATTTATGCCTACCCAGCCCGATTTATTCCTGATTATTAGGGTTCATCCCAGACATTTCCCAAACAAAAGAGAGGGGTTCCTTTCAGAACAAGCATTAGGCCTTCAGAGTATTTTGAACGATTTACCATCAAACGTTGCAGTGAATTGGCCTTCTGACAAGCTTCCGATGTTTGATATTGCTAAAGAAATAGATGTATTATTAAATGCATGGTCAAGCGTAGGAATGGATATGAGTATTCTTGGGTTACCCGCTGTGCTCTATTCTGAGCAAGTTGAAGATTCCCCTTCAAATCTATTTTATATGGGGCTGACTGAAGAATCCTATATTGAAGCAATTCACCAAGCTATTAAAGATGGTTGGAGTTTTGAGCGATCTCGAAATGCCTACCGAAATTCTGCATATTGGCTTGAAAGAGTACCTATTCCTATAGCAGATGTATATACGGGTCCAAAAAACATAGAACATCATATCCACAATAAAATAATAAACAAAATTATTCGAATAATAGACCCAACTCATTTTCAAAGAAAAGATCTAAAATTTGCTAATCACAAAATGCAATCTATTGAAGAATTCAATAATGTTTTTATAAATAATTATAATTCTGTACTGGAGGCAAATTCGGCAAGAGTTACGGAGCAATCTGACATAGATACAGAAACTGCTTTTCTAAAAAAAGAGCACCTACGCTTAAGAGATCATATTTTTCAACAAAAATTTGATTGGTCAAATAATAAATTATATCAGCGACTATCAGGGAACTAATAATTCTTGCAACCTTAAATTAGTGAGGTAATATTTTAATACACTTCGAACCGGGTTATCCGATTTACTAAATTATATTTCAACTGATCAACATTTGAAACACTATTTAAATCTGAACCTGCTTCTAACATTCTAATAAGCATCTTTTGATAGGTTGCTTCACCACCATGAAATCCATCTATCGTTTCACTATCGTCGGAACCAACACTTATAAGCTTACTATAGTCATATAACTCAGCGGTATTATCACTAAATAAGCTTTGGGAGTTTATAAAAATCGAATCCATATATTGATAACGCCCCATACGACTAAGTTCACTATTTACCTTATCCGCAAAAGGAGGTAAAAAAGCCACTACTTTTATGTGTTTTGATTTACAAAACTCCAATATGCTTTCTAGCTCAAGTAGGGCCATTTTATTAACCTGTTCGCCGTACTGAAATAAACGATCTCCTTTGCTTATCCGATCCAGTGTATTTGCGTAATTGTAATCATTTGCAGTTTCATCATTCCGAAGTAACTTTTCGATTTGTCCTCCGTAAAAGAAGCTACCATCATTTCTAAACCCTGAATTATTAAATACTGAATTTATCCCAATTCGTTCTACTCTCTTGTTGGTCTTTAGATGGCTGAAATTATACTTATTCGATAGTAGATCCTTCCAAACATTTATTAATGTATTTGTACTAGGTTTTAAATTAAAAGAGCCTGACCAAGTATCCGTAGGAGGTGTATTTTCTAGATTATCCCAAGCTTCATTAAACATCCATTGATCTAATCCGATAATTAAATAATTTGGATATTTCTCTTCCGGAATACTCTTTAGGAAAGGGAGAAAGTCGTTAATACTTGAGATTGTATACCCTGCATTATAAAAAGAAACATCAAACATTTTGGAGTTAAATGAAAGCACTCGTGATGATCCCAGAGCCATTACATCAAATTTAGGGCTGCTCAAAATTGTCTTCCATTTCAGATACTTGTAATTAGGTTCATTAAAAGCATATCCAATAAGAAATGGCTCATCATTAACGATAATATCATCTATCTTCTTAAAGCTCTCTCCTGTTCTTAATAACAGATATACCGGAGGAATAAGCATCACAATTAATGGTGCGATAAAGATTAATATTTTGATTCTAAACTTTTTCATCTAAAACTGAAAATAAATAAATTGTTGTTCTCTCCCTCCAAAATAAAAAATTGCAATAATAATCAAATAATACATCGCCCATCTTAATGACCTCCTCCAATTAAGGCCAATTTTGGCAATCGCGAATTCACTTTCTCTACCAATCCATTCAATAATTATAAATATACCAATCAAGAGAATTGTAATAAATGCACCCATCATATCACCCTTAAAATAAGGAAACATAAACAGATTTTCAGAGAAAATTCCTGCAATATATGATACCGCATGATTTATACTCTCTGCCCTAAAAAACACCCAAGCAATAACAATAAGTGAAAAAGTAAAGAGCATTTGAAATATTTCTTTGAGTGTAGGAAATAACTTCCCCTGAGCAACAATATCGAGGTTTTTCCGATTCTGTTTCGACAATAATAGTGGTAAAAAATAAATTGCATTTAGCAGCCCCCAAACGATAAAAGTCCAGTTAGCACCATGCCAGAATCCACTTACGACAAATACAACGAAAGTATTCCTAATCTTACTTGAGAGCTTACCTTTGCTCCCACCAAGAGGAATATATAAATAGTCTCTGAACCAAGAGGAAAGAGAAATATGCCATCTTCTCCAAAATTCGGCAATATCTCTTGAAAAATATGGAAAAGAAAAATTACGCTTCAGGTTAAATCCGAATAAACGAGAAGTACCTATTGCAATATCTGAGTAGCCGGAAAAGTCACCATAAATCTGAAAGGTAAAGAACAAGGCTCCTAACACAAGTGCACTTCCACCATATTCACTTGAATTATTAAATATAATATTCGCATATTCTGCACAGTTATCTGCAATTACCATTTTCTTAAACAATCCCCATAATATTTGCCGAAGTCCATCTATAGCCTTCTGAGAATCAAACTGTCGCTTAGCATAAAATTGGGGTAATAAATTGGATGCTCGTTCAATTGGACCAGCAACCAATTGCGGAAAAAAACTAACAAATGCTGCAAAAGCAATAAAATCATTGGTAGGTTTCAGTCTTTTATTGTAAATATCAATAGTATAACTTAATGTTTGAAATGTATAAAAGCTAATCCCAACAGGTAAAATAATATTTAAAGAATTTACTTGAAACGAAAGACCAAAAATTGAAAACGCATCTTGAAAATTCTCGATAAAAAAATTATAATACTTAAAAAACCCCAGAAACCCTAAATTTACAAGTATGCTGGTCCAGAGTAAGGCTTTTCTTTTAGGCTCATGCTCCTCAGAATTAAGTCTCAGTCCGACTAGATAGTCTACAACTGTACTGATTAAAATTAAGGACAAGAACTTCCAATCCCACCAGCCATAAAATAGATAGCTCGCGAGCACGATCAATACGTTCTGAAGCTTAAGACTTTTGTTGTTTATAAACCAATACAGCAGAAATACTAGAGGTAAAAATACTGCAAAATCAATAGAGTTAAAAAGCATTTTTCTGTATTAGAATCACTATAGCATTAAATTATCATTTTCTATCATAAACTACTCTTTGAAAAAATAATAGAATTGAAAGTTTAAAATTACGCAAAAAAATAAATTTATTTCAAGCAATCTCTAATTGAATTTGAATAAATCTCAACATGTTTATTCATGAATATTCAAAATTATTTTTCTAATTATTATATTGCCCTTACATTTGCATTTGCTCGGAACTTTAAATCCTAGCATCATAAGGTTAGAAATATTATAACACATTAATAATGATTAGTTATGTCATCTTTCTTAAGCGCTTTATTACCTAAAACAATGATCAAAAAAGTTCAAACCATTAAGAATAATCTTTTTGATGGTTACGCAGTTAAGTCTTATTCGCAAGAAGGTGAAGACCTGATTTTGAAAAGGATGTTTAGTAATAAAAAATCTGGATTTTTTATTGATGTAGGTGCTCATCATCCAAAAAGATTTTCAAATACTTATGGTTTCTACAAACGAGGTTGGGCAGGGATAAATATTGATGCCATGCCTGGAAGCATGAAGGCATTTAATCGTGTCAGACCCAGAGATACCAATATTGAATGTCCAATATCTGATATCGAAGAAGAATTAGTTTTCTATATTTTTAATGAACCTGCACTTAACACATTTTCTGAATCTGAAGCCAAAAAGAAGGATGGATTATATAATTTCAAAATAATTAAAGAACAAAAATTAATAACCCAGCCACTTTCAAGTATCCTCAATAAGCAAATGAAAAAGAATCAGCAAATTGATTTTTTAACAATTGATGTAGAAGGACTTGACTACAAGGTATTAAAATCTGTTAACCTTAAGGAACATAAACCAACTGTAATATTAATTGAAACATTAGAAAGCAATCTGAATGATATTATAAAAAATGAAATATCATTGTATCTGGAGACTTATGGATACTCGATTTATGCCAAATCAGTAAATACAGTTTTTTATGTCACAAACAATTTTCAGATAGGCTAACCTTTCTGAATACGTTAAGAGAAGGTCTTGAACTCTAATTTTTATAATTATTTAAAACCTCAATAACTTTTACTACATCCTTTTCCTGGTGAAAATATGAGATCGGCAAACTCAGGGTGGTGTCATGAATTTCCTCACTTATCGGATAATCTCCATCCAATATCCCAACCATGGCTATTTGCTTATGTGGCGCTAAAGGATAGTGAATTTCTGTTTTAATGTTATGCTCCAATAGATAAGCTCTCAATTCATCTCTTTTTTGATGCCGGATATTATAAATGTGGTAAACATCAAAAAAATCATCATGAACAACAGGTTTAATAAATCGATCATCCAGATTTTCATGATATAGCGCTGCCAGTTTTCGTTTATGATTGGTTATCTCATCCAGCACTGCTAGTTTTATTGATAATAAGCCGGCTTGAATTTCATCCAAACGTGAGTTATACCCAATCCTGTCGTTGTAATATTTCCTGCTACTCCCATAATTCCTGAGCGATAAAATTTTATCAGCATAGCTTTTATCATTTGTAGTAATAGCTCCTGCATCACCCAAAGCTCCTAAGTTTTTGGTAGGATAAAAGCTAAAACAACCTATTCCGAATGAACCAATTTTTTTCCCTTTATAAGTCGCTCCATGCGCTTGTGCACAATCTTCGATGACCTCCAAATTATACTTTTTAGCGATTGCCATAATCGGATCCATATCACAGCTTTTTCCGTATAAATGAACAGGGAGTATCGCTTTGGTATGAGGCGTTATTTTTGCTTCTATTTTTTCAGGATCAATATTGTATGTCCTGATGTCGGGTTCAACTAATACCGGTTTAAATCCATTGCGCAGAATGGCCAAAATGGTAGCAATATAAGTGTTAGACGGGACAATGATTTCACTATTTTTCGGAAAATCAAATGCATCAATGGCAAGGATAAGTGCATCCAGTCCAGAAGCTAAACCTATGGCATAATTTACGTCGCAAAATGCCGCAAACTCTTTTTCAAAATCAGAAACATTTTGGCCTAAAATATACCAACCACTTTTTAATATCTTGTCAAATTTATCCTGATATTTATTGAAAAGTTTTTCATTTACTTTTCCCAGATTTTCATATTCTATCATAGGTATTTATCATATATGTAATCATTTGCATCAAACGATTCTGATGCGAATACCAATAGTACTGCATTTTCGCTAAAATTACTCATTACATGCCAATCCTTGGGTTCCAGAATGAGGCACTTACCTGCGTCGTCAAGCAAATATTCTTCTACTTTTTGCCCATCATTATTTGAAATTACACAACTCCCATTAAGGCAAATTGCCGCCTGAAAAGTTATTTTGTGCCTATGCCCGCCACGCAATGAATCGTCCACATCATAAATATAAAATACTCTTTTGACCTTAAAAGGCAATTCTTTTTCGATATCATTAATGACCGTTAAATTACCACGGGCATCGTGATGGGTTTTTAAATTCATTAAATGTGCCATATTATTTTTCTAAGAGTTCATTTATATCATAAACATTATAAGTGCCTAATAATTTTCTTTTAATAAATTTCAGAGGTGTTTTCCAGGTGAAAGATTTTTTGCTTGCAATGCCACTAAATTCGGTTTCGTTCATCTTAATTAACCTATTTGTAATTAATTGAAGATGCTTAATATAAGGAATGTACAAGAATTGAATTTCTTGGTCTCGCAGTTTATAAATTCCAAGCTCAACTTTATGATTTTGTTGAAGAATAAAATAATGAAAATGGTAAAAAACCAAATTAAATTTCTGATCAAAAATATTATACTGTTGGATATTCCAGGGTGCTACACCTCCACCCTGATGTTGAAGCACATGAACTATTCCGGCAAATCTTTCGGTCCAATCATCTAAATACTTTTGATCGCCAAACTTTCCATCTTCATGTCTGGCATAACACCAATCAAGGCAAGCATTCCTCCACCAATTTAGCACTTTCATCCCTTCCTTATCATTTTTAAAAGTCATAAACTGAACACAGTAAATTCCACTTTTGGCACTTTGGTCGTATTTTTTTGTATATCGATGCTCGGTAATTAAAACAGATTTAGATCCCATTTCATCAATTAATACCGAAGGATCGGAGAAAAAATACAAATCAGCATCTAAATAAGTACAACTCACTAATTGATATTGTTCGATGGCGTATTTTATAATGGAGGAGGTTGATGTCCAACAATATTCGGCTGCAGTCCGGTCATTTTTAACCTTTAGTAATTCCTCGTCTTCAAATTCTTTTAATGAAACTACTGTGATTGAATCCAAATTAAGCCTTCTTAGAAGGTTGTATGTTTGATTATCAAAAGCAAAAATATAAAGATGAAAGCTGTTGCAATGTTTTTTCAACGATTCATACATGGCCAGCCCACGGGTCAGATAATTACGATCGAATAAGGTACAATAATTATACATTTTTAACTTTTTTAGCCAATACGATATTATCTAAATACAGGTCGTTATTTTTTGGCAAAATTGCAGAAAAAATAAGCCCGATAATATTTATGGGAGCCATCAAAACAAGTGCAAATAACAGGTTAAAAAAAACATACTTTGTTAATGTAATTTTATAAATATAGGCATTAAGTAATTGAAAAATAACCGTAATCCCATTATTGCTCTTCAGATGGGCTATGATCTCAAATCCTTCCTTACTTAAAATATGTTTCAATCCGAAAGAGGAGTATCTTGCATAATCGACAGGTTGTTCATGCTCATCCCAAACAAAAGGAACCGTCAACAACATCATTCCACCGATTTTTGTAACCCTGTTTATTTCTCTTAAAAAAACATTTGGATTAAATACATGTTCAAACACCTGGTTTGTGATAATGCTATCAAAATAACCATTTTCAAACGGCATGGTTTTCCCGTCATAAAAAAAATCTACTTTCAGATTTTCTCTGTTTTGAGCAGTATCAATTTCAACACCAATATATTCATCCACTTTACAGATGTGCTCATAAGGCTTACTTCCGCATCCAATATCCAACAGTTTTCCATTTAAATGGTGTGCCAGTTTGGTAACACTTTTATTTAACCCTTTTCGTGCAAAATAAAATGGGTTGGTAAAAATCCCAATAAACTTAGGTTCAAATTGCTCCTGCTTGTATATACTTTTTAATCGATTAATCATTCTTCTTTAGTATCATTCCTTTAAAAACACATTTTCCAGTTTGGCCTTCTGATGTTTCAAATTCCTCTACAAGCTTGTACCTTCTCTCAGCAAATTTATCAATTAAATCTAATTCATTTAAGAACCAACACGGATAACTTGCCTTATAAATACTTGGTGGCACCTTTTGAAGTTTTATAACATTTCTATTCACCAAACTTATTGGCGTTCTGTCAATCAAAATAAAATCAAAATTTAATTCCAGCATTTCATCAAGCATTTCGTAAGGCTTTTCAAGATATTGCAGAACACTTGATAACAATAAGACATTTGGTTTTTCTTTTGATGCACATTCAGAAATAGAATGATAAAATTTTAGTCTATCATTCTTAAATTCACTATTTCCTATATCAACAAAATGCGCTTGTTCAACAACACTCCATGTTACATCTTTCAATTCATCCAAAAATGTTTTAGTTTGAAAATAGGCATTTCCCAAGCTGCCTCCAAAGTCTAGCACGCTTATTCTGTTTGATTTTGCCAAAGAAAGCATCAAGGTAGCCAATACAGGTACTGAATAATCAGGCTTAAAAAAAAGCACGCTATCACGCTCATAGGCTGCTTCTCCATTTTTTACTTTTAAGGCAGAGGCTCGCACTTTTGCAAGAATATTCTCTGAATCATATCCCGCCGAATCGTCTAAAGCATTCTTCCATGAATCGTATTCTCCGTGCCACCCATATTTAGATTTGAGCAAGCGACTCAAATAATTGAGAATAAAAGGGGGCATGATTTCTTTTATAAACTGTTTCATAAGCCCAATTTTATTTTCTTAATCAATCGTTGTATGAAACTTTTCTTTGAAGACTTAAAGAATTCTTCAAATTTATTTCTGGCATCTTCATTCTGGATGACTTCAATTTTATGCAATAATACTTCATCCTGAAGATTAATATCATATCTTCCGGAACTTTCGCTATGAGTACCACTATTATCATTGCCGATATTTTGAATCAGAGATTTTCCTGGATATAATGTTAGTTTATTCAATAAAAAATTAGTCATATACCATCTTATAGCCCAAGAATCAACTTTGCCATTTATTTGATCTTCTAGCATTTTTGCATATCCATAACCATCATTAAAATCAGCTTCCCTTCGTGAATTCGTTTGTTCTAATTCATTGAGAAGTGTCTTGCCATTTGGTTCAAAATGTTTCCAGGCACGATCCCAAGTAGCCCAACCCCAACAATCAGCACCTTTAATAAAAAAGGTTTCAGGTAAATTTTTAATGGGATAAATATAGCCATGAATTGAAGCAACTTTAGTTTCATCTTTATAAATATCTAGGGCGTTATTCATGAATTTTAAAAACGAAGGACTGGTAACAAGATCGTCTTCAAGTACAATTATTTTCCCATATTTCCTCACAATATTTGAAACTCCATCAATAATTGAAGCTGCCAAACCCCAATTCTTTTCTCTTTCGATGATGGTCACTTTCTTAAATCCACCAACAGTTTTAATATAGGTTCTGACCTTGTGAACTTTTGAAATGTTTTGTTCATTGGCTGCAGCATCTGAATAAATAAAGAGTTCACTTTCTGAAGCAAGCTCATTCTTTTGCAGAGCCATAACAGTTTGTCTTGAATGCCAGGGACGGTTATAAACGAAAAGTACAATTGGCGCTAACTCCATTTCCTCTTTTTTTACAGTCTTAAGATGAATACCCTTAATACCATGGTTTATTTTATGATCTAAATATTTTCAATTTGCTTTTCTTTTATTGAGTTTCTCGATTTCATAAAAGATTTGAATAATTTAACTCCAAAATAAAGAATCAATGAAATTAAGAGCAAATATGAAGATATCCCATTAATCAAATTTCCTAAAAGGTAAGATTGAGGCTCAAACTTAAACTCAATTTTATGCGTTCCGGCCGGGATTGCAAGCGCTCTGAATAAATAATTTGCTCTTATATAATCAACCAATTCCCCATCAATATATACACACCATCCTTTGGGATAATATATTTCAGAAAATACAGCTAACATTTTCTCTTTAGTGCTTGTTTCATAAGTTAAATGATGAGGCTTATAATTTACAAGTTTAATGATTCCGGATTGATCAAACCCAAGATTATCGAGTCCATTATCTCTGAATTCAATATTTACAGCAGCTTCATTTAGGGGATCTACTTCTGTCATATATTTAAATTCTTCATCAGAATTATCCACCCATTTAATACTCTTCACGAACCAGGCATTTCCTAAAGCATTTTTATTATGAAAGGCAGGTTGGTCATAGTTAAAGATAACATATTTAGTATTAAGCATATTAAGAAGACTGTAAGAATTAACATTTAAGCCAGACTGCAAATTTGAAGCATAATTCCGAATTTGGGTCTCTAATACCCTACGGTCAATAATATCCTGATAACGACGCAATTTTGCAGGGCTATACCCACTTAAGGACTTATGAAAATATGAAGTTTTTGCGTCAGAAAAATCAATTCCGCCTGCTACATTCAAAACCTTGTAATCTGTAGTTAGATTTAAGGCCAGCAATCCAGAATGTTCATGAGTATTGATTACAGCGCTTGTTTTATATTTATCCAGAAAATTTCTCACACCGTTAGAAACTTCAGGAATAAGCATTTCTTGATTATAAATTGACAAATCTGCTGTGGTCGGATTGAACGTATTCTGTGTAGCACGCACAGAATTAAAATCGTCGTATGAAATAAAGCGTCTATCAAGAACAGCAAGATCTAATAAAATAAGAATCCCAAGGACAACGCCCAATATAGTTTTATTAATTTTTTTATAAATAAAAAGTATTAACACGAAGGCTCCGGACAATACATATAATAAGGATCGTATAGCATCAGCCTTTAAAATTGACTGACGATCAGCTATTAAGGCTTGCATAAAAGTTTGATTCTCTAAATATCCCGCATCATTAGGACCTGTATAACTTCCGGCTAAACTTGGAAACAGAACAAAAACCACGGATATTCCTCCTACGATAGCAAGCGACCATTTTAACGCCTTAATGGCTTCTGATTTATCAAAGCCTTTGATCATTTTGCTAATTGCTAAAATACCCAATAGAGGGATTGTGAATTGCAAGATGAATAAGGTGGTTGTAACTGCTCTAAATTTGTCATAAAGCGGAAGATAATTAAATATAAATCTATTAAATACTTCAAAATGATAGCCCCAGGATAACATAATCGCTAAAACTGAAATGCCAAAAATCCACCATTTTTCTTTATCTTTTATAAAAAACATTGCAAATACAAATAAGAATATTACCAGAGCGCCCATATAAACTGGGCCTTCGGTATGTGGCTGTGTTCCCCAATACAATGGTACTTGTTTAATAATTTGTTTTGCCTGAGCTCTGTTACTTTGACTGTATAATTTATAAATTTCTGATTTCTCCGAAAGTTGACCGATCGAGCTACCTCCTCTGAAGTTAGGGATTAATAGATTAAAAGTCTCTCCTATTCCATAACTCCATTGGGTGGCATACTCAAAATCCAGACCACCTGCATTGGTTTCAATTTGGCTATTGTTATCGGGACTCGTTAAAATTGAATTTCCACGTGCCGAATATTTAGCATATTCCTGCGTTGTCCAGATAGCACTTGTACTTGTTAATCCTGCTATGATTGCCCCAATCATTAAAATTCCCATTCCTTTCAAAAAATGCGGTAATGTTTTTGCTTGGATTGCTGCAATTAGGTAATGGAGCCCCATAGCAAGCACAATGAATATGGTATAGTAAACGATCTGATAGTGTCTCGTACCTATCTCCATCGCAAGAAAAATTGACAATACAATAGCTCCCAGAAAATATTTTTTTTGCTTAAAAACTAAATAGATTCCAGCGATTACTCCTGGCATATAAGCTAAAGCTAAGACTTTGGTTACGTGACCTGCACCAATGATTACGATAAAATGAGAAGAAAAAGCATAGGCAATGCTTCCAAGTATACTTATCCAAGGATTCACACCATAGGAAAGGAGAAATATATAAAAGGAAAGCATCGCGATAAAAAGGTAACTAATTACTCCTCCGGAAGTGAAGAAGTTAATTATTTTAGTAATTACATATAATGGAACCTCATCCAAAATCCATATAGTATAAGCGGGCATTCCGGCAAAAGCAGCATTGGTCCATGCTACATATTCTCCGGTAAGTGATACATAAGGCACAATTTCTCCTTGTTGACTTTTTGCACTGATATTATCTGTTCCATGCAGTATCTTTCCCTGACTGGCCGGTAAAAAATAAATGTATGAAATAATCAAAAACCCTAAAATTGCAACAATATGAGGTAACGATGATTTAAATATTTTAATCAATTTTATCATAATTATAAATTATTTGCTCTGTATGGTGGTAATAGCTTAATTTTTAAAAATATGTTTTCAAAAACAAAAATAACATGTGAAATTAAACTTTGGAATGTACCAAAAAACTTATTTAGAATGCGATATCTATCTAACCAACTCTTTTTTAAATTTTCATTGGAAAATCCACCTTCAATAAAATTAGAGATGATGGAATTTGTGAAAATAATTTGTCCCGAGCGTTTTAACGATTTAATAACCCAATCAATATCGGCAGCATAAACATAATCCAAATCATAAAAAGGAGCGATTTCTTTTTTAACGAGTATCGATTGATGGCAGACTACCATGCCTTTCTTAAAATGTTTCCAATTTAAGTTATGAGGCAGTTTTTTACGACGCAAACCTAATGGTTCTCCATCATTTTTCAATATCATGGTTTCTCCATAAAATATATCGGCTGAAGGGTGTTGATCATATGGAATCTTGGCAAGGGTCTGATCTTCATAAAACGAATCCCCTGCATTTAAGAATAAAAGATATTCACCTTTTGCAGCACGAATCCCTTTGTTCATTGCATCATAAATTCCTTTATCTGGTTCACTAATCCAATAATTTATTGAATCCTCATATTCCTTGATAATATTTAATGTTGAATCAGTTGATCCACCATCAATAATTATAATTTCAAAATTTTTAACTGATTGATTTAAGATACTTCTCAAGGTAGTTTTCAGTAAACCACCACAGTTATAGGTTACCGTTATTATACTAACTTTAGGAATCATATCTGCTAACTTTTTTCAATTTGAAGTTTCATCAATAATTCAATCCCTTTTTCCAGATGAATTTTATGTTTCCACCCCAATTTATGCAATTTTGAAACATCAATTACCTTTCTCATAGTTCCATCGGGTTTGTCTGCATTAAAAACAAATTTGCCTTTAAACCCAATTTCCTTTTTAATTAAATAAGCCAATTCCTTAATAGAAATTTCTTCACCTGTTCCGATATTAATATGGGTATTTCTAATCTCTTTATTAGAATGATGATCGATTGAATATAAATCGTTAAAATTAACTTTCTCCATGATGTGAACACAAGCATCTGCCATTTCTTCACTCCACATAAATTCCCGCTTTGGTTTACCTGTTCCCCAAATCTCGACGATGACACTTTGATTATTTTCATCCAATTCAATTCCGTATTTCTTTAAAACACTCAGAATTTCAATTTGCTCAGCCTTCTCATTAACTCCTTCAATAGGGTTTGCAGTTAAATCCTTGCGTATACTTTCCCAATCATTATTCTCAAGATACTTACCCAGCAATGCTTTCCTAACAAGTGCAGGCAATACATGAGATTTCTCCAAGTCAAAATTATCATTAGGGCCATAAAGGTTAGTTGGCATGACCGAAATAAAATTTGTGCCATATTGCAAGTTGTAACTCTCACACATTTTTATCCCAGCAATTTTTGCTATGGCATAAGGTTCATTTGTATATTCTAACGGTCCTGTTAACAGTTCAGCTTCAAGCATAGGTTGTTTTGCCTCTTTTGGATAGATACAAGTACTTCCCAGGAATAGCAACTTTTTAACGCCATACTTATATGAATTATGAATCACATTATTCTGAATCGTCAAATTTTCATAAATAAAATCTGCACGGTAAGTATTATTGGCTTCAATACCACCAACCTTAGCAGCAGCCAAAAAAACATATTCAGG
Source organism: Bacteroidales bacterium (assembly GCA_963674935.2). Lineage (GTDB taxonomy): Bacteria > Bacteroidota > Bacteroidia > Bacteroidales. The sequence continues at coordinate 117,074 of CAXXWZ010000007.1, read as the reverse complement.
TTTTTCTTTTTTAAAAAATGCTTCAGTCGCTTTTTGATTCATCAAATCTAATTCTGAATAAGCTCTGACGATTATATTAGAATATCCTTTGCATTTTAGATTTTTAAGAATCGCAGATCCAACCAATCCATTATGACCGGCAACATATATCTTAGCATCTTTTTCCATTATTCAAACAGATTTAAAGTTTTAAATCCACCATCTGCAATATGTTTTTCTCTTTTCATTTCTAGAAGATCCGACTGTGCCATATCTTTAACTAAATCTGATAAACTATGTTTAGGTTTCCATCCCAGTTTTTCTTTTGCTTTTGTTGGATCTCCAAGGAGCAATTCAACTTCGGTTGGCCTAAAATATTTAGGATCTACTTCAATAATTTTTGATCCTGCTTTCAATTTAATCTCATCATTTAGAACTTTTTTGATCACGCCAAACTCTTTTTGATCTTTTCCATCAAATTCAATTTCTATTCCAAGTTCTGCAAATGCCAACAACACAAATTCTCTAACAGCGGTTGTCACACCAGTAGCTATAACATAATCATCTGGTCGATCCTGCTGAAGCATCAAATACATGGCTTCAACAAAGTCTTTAGCATGACCCCAATCACGTTTAGCAGACAAATTACCTAAATACAATTTATCTTGCATTCCCAAAGCTATTCGCGCTGCCGCCCTTGTAATTTTTCGGGTTACAAAAGTTTCTCCGCGTATAGGAGATTCATGATTAAATAGGATACCATTACTGGCATGCATACCGTAAGCTTCTCGATAATTTACAGTAATCCAATAAGCATAGAGCTTTGCCGCTGCGTAAGGCGACCTGGGATAAAACGGAGTTGTTTCTTTTTGAGGAACTTCTTGTACCAAGCCATATAACTCAGAAGTTGATGCCTGATAATATCTGGTTTTATCTTTAAAACCCAGCAATTTAATTGCCTCGAGTAAGCGTAAAGCACCTAATGCATCTGTATTAGCAGTATATTCAGGTGTTTCAAAGCTAACCTGTACATGCGATTGAGCTGCCAAATTATAGATCTCATCAGGCTGAACCTCCTGAATAATTCTAATCAAATTTGAAGCGTCAGTCATATCTCCATAATGGAGCTTGAAATTTTGCTTTTTAACATGGGGATCTTGATACAGATGATCTATTCTTTGAGTATTAAATAATGAACTCCTTCTTTTTATCCCATGGACGGTGTAACCTTTATTAATGAGCAACTCCGCAAGGTATGCGCCATCTTGTCCAGTTATTCCAGTGATTAGTGCATTTTTACTCATACATTAATAATTTTCTAGGTTTAGATTTTTCTTCCTTCACTTTTAATTGATGGAATTATTACATTTTTATTATTGAATTCTAATTGTCAGGCATATACAGTCTTCATTTGGCTGTTTTTTCAAGATTGACTTGCCTATTATTCTTCAATCTTCTACTTCCTCAAAGTCGACATAATCACCAAGCTTATCCTTGCTTGCTTTTGGAGGACTCTGTTTGGTTGCATCCACACTTACTTCTCCTTCTTTCTTTTGCTTTCTGGAGCCCTGATTATCATTTGCATTTCCCATCATTCTATCCTGAGCTTTCTTAATAAATAAAGAAAGTAAATAGGGCATGACATAGCGAGCTATTAGCTTTAAAGTGTAGTAAATAAGAATGACGAAAAATAAAAATTTTAGAAAACCCATTTATGAAACATTAACAAATTAACAGGATACGAAGATATTTATTTTTTTTGAGTGGTTAATAAGAATTCCCCTTAAATCTATCATTTTAGATTGATGAACTATAAACAAAAAAAGGAAAGCAACTTGATGTTACTTTCCCTGAAATATCTCTTTGATAGGAGTAAATTTTTACTCGTCAGAAACAGTTAGTTTTTTTCGACCTTTAGCTCTTCTGGCTTTAATAACCTTACGACCATTAGCAGTAGACATGCGTTCACGAAATCCATGCTTATTTTTTCTCTTTCTGTTCGAAGGTTGAAATGTTCTTTTACTCATCTTTATTCGTTTTTTGCGTGTGCAAAGATACTTAAATTTTTATTTTGCACAAATAATTTAATAAAATATTGTGAGGAGACTAAATATTGAGCTCCCCACAATTTAGAATTTATTTAATTGGTGCATTTTTTAGTGTTTCAACTAAGAATTCCCAGAACAATTCCACGGTTTTAATATTAACCATTTCATCTGGTGAGTGAGGGTTACGAATGGTTGGGCCAAATGAAATCATATCCCAATTTGGATATTTTGCACCTAATATTCCACATTCTAAACCTGCATGAATAACTTTAACCTCAGGAATTCGACCAAATTTATTATTATAACCTTCCTTCATTGCTTTTAAAATCGGAGAATTTACATTTGGTTTCCATCCTGGATAATCACCAGAAAAAGCGGGATTTCCTCCGGCATTTTTAAAAGCATCAAACATTTCCTGAGCCACTTTATTTTTTTCTGAATCAACAGCACTTCTTTGAAGTGAAGCTACTTCAATTTTACCATTGGCAGATTTGATCACGGCTAAGTTTGATGAAGTTTCAACTACATCAGGCATGTCTTTACTCATGGCATAAACACCATTAGGGCAATTATTCACAGCCTCAAAAAGATTTGCCTGAGTTTCTGCATCAATTAAAGTGCCTGGTAAACCAACTTTTTCAATTGCGATTTTTATTCCGGCATCGCTATCCTTTAATTCATTTTTTGCAAATGCATAATACTCATCAACAAATGCTGCAAATTCTTTGGTTTCTGCTTCCGGAACAACAACGATAGCAAATGCTTCTCTTGGAATAGCATTGCGCAAACTTCCACCGTCAATACTTGCAAGTCTTAAACCATAACGTTCAGATGCATTTAACATCAATCGGTTAATAAGCAAGTTGGCATTTCCTCTTCCTAAATTAATATCTAAGCCAGAGTGCCCACCTTTTAGTCCTGTTATGCTAATTTTATAAGCAACCATTCCTGCAGGCATTTCTTCTTCTTTATAATCGAAAACAATGTTTGTATTCACTCCACCAGCACAACCGATATATAATTCACCTTCATCTTCTGAATCAAGATTCATTAAAATATCGCCTTTCAAAATGCCTGCTTTTAATCCATTAGCACCAGTCATCCCAGTTTCTTCATCTGAAGTCATTAATACTTCTATCGGTCCGTGTACCAAATCTGTGGCTTCTAAAACAGCCATACCAGCAGCCACTCCAATCGCGTTATCAGCTCCTAAGGTTGTTCCTTTTGCTTTTACCCAACCATCTTCAACATAAGTTTGAATTGGATCTTTTAGAAAATCGTGATCAGTATCACTATTTTTTTGAGGAACCATATCAAGGTGTCCTTGCAAAATCAGCCCCATACGATTCTCCATACCAGGAGTAGCAGGTTTTCTAACAATTATATTCCCAACCTCATCGATAATAGTTTCTAAACCTAAGTCTTCACCATATTTCTTGGCGAAAGCTTGAATTTTGTCTTCATGTTTTGATGGTCTTGGTATTTGATTCATTGAAGCGAAATTTTTCCACAAATTTGCTGGTTTTAATCCTTCGTAAACGTAACTCATTTATTTTTCCTCCGAAATTATATTTTGATATAAATTATTTTAGTATGCAAAATTACAAATAATTAGACTATTATTTTGATTTCCACATGAAATAAAAAAGGTGCCTTGTGAGCACCTTTATTTAGTTTGTTATTCGTCTCTAGGAGCGACAGCACTTGAAGGCAACTCCAATCCATATCCTTGACGTTTATCAGCTGCTTTAAGTTTGTAAGCTAAAAAGATTGAAATTACACCACATCCAACTAAAATTAGAATAGGATAAGTGTAATCGTACATGGCTATACCGGCTCGAATATCTTCGATATTGGATTTATTTACATAATCAAGTAAGGCGCCAATTCCCCAGAAAAACGCACCCAGTCCCCAATTCTGAAGGGTAAACATCGAAGCATACGCTGTTCCCAATCTTGATTCGGGTACAATTTTGGCTACTGAAGGCCACATGGCAGCAGGCACTAATGAGAAAGCTACTCCTAAAGATAGTAACCCCATATACGCCAAATACACATTATTAAATAAGGAAAGTGAAATATGTGCGAATATCAATAATAATGATCCGAAAATCATCAGGGTTGCAGCTTTACCTTTCTTATCCACAAAATTTCCAAAAATTGGCGTAAATAAGATGGTACCTACGGGGATTAAACTAGCTGTTTTTGCTCCGTTTTGGAACCATAATTGCAACTGTTCGTGAATATTATATAAATAGGCAATAAAAACGACAAAGGTAATCACCTGAAATATTTGTCGATTTGAGCTTTTTGCAATTCTACCTGGAATTACAGAAAACGCAATAGCAAAAAGGAAAAAGATTAAATAAACACTGGCATTACCAAGTGTACTGCTTCCAAATAAAATAATATTCCCTTCGGCTACCATTTCTCTGGTAAAATTAAATTTATTGATGAGCAGATCGGGAGCGTATTGAATGAATGGAAAAACCGCAGCATAAAAAGACACACATAAAAGTGCAATATAAAGAAACGATTTATTTGTGATTAAGGTTATTAAGTCTGAAAACTTAAATTCTTCATCAGCAGCTTTTTCAGTTGATTCTCCTTTAATTTGTTTATCAAGTTTAATATCAAAAACCAAATATAATATGAACATCAATAATGTGATTGCAATTAAAGTAGCTGCAAAGGTAACAGCAGGAGAAACATGTCCTCCACCAATATCAATGGACAACGCAATACCCATCGCACTTCCTAGTCGACCAAAGCCCATATTAATAGCCATAGCTAAAGCCAATTCGTAACCTTTAAACCATTTTACAACTGTTCTTGTGGCAACAACACAAACAACCTCTAATCCTGAACCAAATAGGATTCGGCCAACAATCATATAATTAAGCATCGTTGAACTCTCGTTACCAAAAAAACCGGTAGTAGCAAGTGCAGAAATTACTCCTCCCAGAACAGCAATCCCGCCAAACAGAAGACCAGCAACCCTAATCCCCCACTTATCAAGAATTATACCCCCAACGATGATCATACCGAACATATTAGCGATAGTTGTCAAGCCTATAATCCGACCAAATTCTTCACTTGAGTATCCAAGTTCACTTTCCATTAAACCTTTTAACCCTCCGTAAAAATCCTGAAACCAATAGGTGCTAAAAATTAATCCACTGATTAAGATCAAGACAAACCATCTTATAGCTGGTGAATCTTTAAGCGTTTTTTTTAAAGTGTCCATAAAATTTATTATTTAATTTTTTAATTGATTGCAATATTAAGGCTGGCTAAGATAGAAAATAATATCCGATCTGTTTATTTTTTAACACCAATCTTTAAGGTTATTTAATTTAAACTAGCATATGTTTATTTTTTAGTTTGATAATTTTCAACTATTTAGCTTTTATTATATATGTGCACAAGTTTTTTGGTTTCAAAGAAAAGCTCTTCAAATACTTCAGACAGCGCATAGATTTTATAATCTAACTTGATTTCATCTAGTTCATTCATAAAATCTCCACCTTTTAAATATAAAATCCCGGAACTTGTATCAGCTTTTGTTGTAATTAATGCCTTTCGGGTAATATTTACAAAGTTAGGCAGATTTGTAACAGCCCGACTAACAATAAAATCAAATTTCTGCTTTACATCTTGAACGCGCATGTGATCTGCTGAGGCGTTTTTTAATTCTAGTTCTTCAATTATTGCATTTACCACTTTAATCTTTTTACCAATAGAGTCGATTAAATGAAACTTAACATCTGGAAATAAAATTGCGAGTGGAATTCCCGGAAATCCACCACCAGTTCCAACATCCAGAATTTTAGCACCTGAGTTAAAACTCATTATTTTTGCGATTGATAATGAGTGTAAAACATGACGTTCGTATAAATGATGAATATCGTTTCTTGAAATAATATTTATTTTATCATTCCATTCCAAATAAAGTGGGTATAGCTTTTTTAACTGGTTTAATTGTTGATTATTTAGATTACTAAAATACTTTAACAACAAATCCATAATTTCTTCTCCTTGATTTAGTAAAATTTTTTCCAATCCAAAGGTTACCTTTTGGCTTTTTTTGGAATAAAGTATAGCAAATATCTAAATATTTTCACGTGAGTAATCATTTTTCAAGAATAATTTTTATCAAGAAAGGTGTAACATTTTTAGTAACATTTCGTTGTGGATAAAAGTAATATATGTATAGATATATGGATATTGCATGCCTTAATTTTGTATTAACGAACTAAATAGGTGTTTTTTGATGATTAAATATTTAAAATACCTCACATGCATTTTACTACTTTTACTCAGTTTAACTGTTTCTGCCCAAAAAGCAAACACATCTGAATACATTAAAAAGTATAAGGATCTTGCCATGATAGAAATGCAAAAATATAGCATTCCTGCAAGTATTATATTAGCTCAGGGAATTTTAGAGTCAGGCAATGGGAATAGCCGTTTGGCAAAAAATGGCAAAAATCATTTTGGAATAAAATGCCATACAGGATGGAATGGGAAAACAATTAAATGGAATGACGACGATCAAAGAGAATGCTTTAGAAAATATAAAACAGTAGCTGAATCGTATCGCGATCATTCAGAATTTTTATCTACCCGTGGCCATTACACTCCTTTATTCAGCTTGTCAGTTGATGATTATAAAGGTTGGGCAAGCGGTCTTCAAAAGGCTGGGTATGCAACCAATAAAAAATATTCTTCCTTACTTATTCGGATCATAGAAGAAAACAAATTGTATGAATTTGACGATAAAAATCTCTTAACTTCAAACTTATCAAAAGAACCTTCTTCTAATAATAAAGCTTTTTTTGCAAATGCAGAAAGTGATTTTGAGCCTATTGATATTCGTGACAACGATCGACCTTTGTACACAAATAATGGGGTGAAATTTATTTTTGCTGAAGCCGGAGATAACTTTTCAACAATTGCCAGAGACTTAAACATTTATAGCTGGCAAGTGTATAAATATAATGAGCTGGATAAGGAAGCTAAAATTGAAGAGGGGCAAATGCTTTACATTCAAAAGAAAAAGAGAAAAGCCAATCAGAAATACCATGTTATTAAAGCTCACGAGTCGCTATATTCCATAGCTCAACTTTACGGTGTTCAACTCAAAGTACTGTTAAGTAAAAACAAACTCGACTTTGGAGATACTGTTCAAATCGGTCAGCAAATTCGATTGAAATAAAAACTCCAAATTAATCATTAAATTCGGTTCAAGTTTAAACATAATATTCTAATCTCCCTCTCTTTTCTCAAGCTAATTAGGTGATTAGCCTTTATTAAAACTCCCTTCTGAATTCCAGATTAATATTTTGCCTATTTTTAGTTAAAATATGGGGGATAAATTAAGAATTGGTATACCTTAGAAGCCTAAAAATGGAAATAAAATTAGAACACGCTATATTGAGACCTTGGCAATTTGATGATGCTGAATCGCTTGCCAAATATGCGAACAATAAGAATATCTCAGATAATTTACGCAATGGTTTTCCCTACCCTTACACAATTCATGACGCACGAACCTGGTTGGAATTTGCAGTTAACAATAAAGATTTATTGCTAGCCATAGAGGTAAATTCTGAAGCAGTAGGTGGTATTGGATTAATTTACAAAACGGATATCTACAGAAAAACCGCTGAAATTGGTTACTGGTTAGCACAGCCATATTGGAATCAAGGAATTATGACTGAAGCAATAAAAAAGATTGTAGAATATTGTTTTAGCGATTCGAAAATTATTCGCATTTATGCCGGAATTTTTGAGAACAATAAAACTTCAGCCCATATCCTAACTAAGGCTGGATTTAAACTTGAAGCTGTTCATGAGAATGGTATAATCAAGAATGGCGTGGTCATGAATGAGTTGATCTATGCCATCCTAAAATAATTTTATTATTGTTCGAAAGGAGTTGGATTTGGTCGATTTAGAAAATTAAAATATATTTGCCGTCTGTAAATATTTTATGTGCACCCATATCATACTTTCAGGAAATTGCATAAATAATTAACCTAATGCATAACCTGACTATGAAAAAATTTATTACCCTTCTTATCTCATTTTTGTTTATTTCTCAATTTAACTTGAAAGCGCAAACTACACATGAGCCGCTAAGGCCTGCTTTTACAGCGCAAGCTCCTCTTATTGATGGAGTGTTAAACGATGAAATTTGGTTAACTGCTCCAAAGGTTAGTGGTTTCACGACTTTTATCCCTGACTATGGTAAAGATTTATCTGAAAAAACCATCGTATACATGGCTTATGACAAGGATAATCTTTATTTCGCCTACAAATGTTTTGATCGTGAGCCTGACAAAATTAAGGCAACCATAACTAATCGTGATAATATTTTTAATGATGATTGGATTTGTATTAATCTGGATACTTACAATGATCATCAAGCACTAACTGCCTTCTATGTCAACCCATTAGGAATACAAGGAGATAGTCGCTTTTCGAATAACGTTGAAGATGGGAGCAGCGATTTTGTTTGGTACAGTGGTGGACAAATAGATGAAGATGGCTATACCATTGAGGTTCAAATCCCATTCAAAAGTATAAGATATAATAGCGGGAAAGAAGTTGAAATGGCATTATTCTTTGAGCGTAAAATTAATCGCAGATCTGAACAAGGTTCTTACCCTGCATTAAGCCCGGATCAGGGTATGTCAATTTTAACACAACTTAATCCTATAATTTATAAGAATGTTGGCAAACAATCATTCCTTGAAATTCTTCCAGCCGTTACCTATAATAATCAAAGTAGTTTGCATGATGGAATGTTTAAAAATGATTTGAACGAAGGGGCAGCAAGTTTAACCTTAAAATACGGAATTACTTCAAATCTCATTCTGGATGCAACATATAATCCTGATTTTAGTCAAATTGAAGCTGATGCCGGTCAGATTGATGTGAATCTTCGGAGCAATCTTTACTTTGCTGAAAAAAGACCTTTCTTTTTAGAAGGCAGCGAGACTTATAATATTGGAGCAATGCGATCTTCTTCTGTTGATCCGATCTATGCAGTTGTGCACACACGAACTATTGTAAATCCCGATTTTGGAGTAAAGCTAGGTGGAAAGCTTGGAATGAAAAATGATATTTCTGTAATGTATGCAAAGGATAAATTACCCGAGTTTCAAGAACGTGGGAATTATATGCACATTCCGGTATTTAGGTATAAACGATCATTCAATAACGATAGTTATTTGGGAGGATTGTATGCGGCAAGAGAATATGATGGCGGATACAATCGATTAAGCGGAATAGATGGAAATGCAAGAATTGACCAGTCGACAACTTTGGTTTATCATGCTTTGTACTCAGCTACAAAGCAGAATGAGCTGGAAAAACCTGAGGATGGTCATGCCATTGGAATGAGGCTTGCTCGCCAGAATCGCGATTGGGTATTCGTTTTCACCTTCAAGGATATTAGTAAAAATTTTATTGCAGATATGGGGCATATACGCAGAACCGGGCTACAATATTATACGGCCTATGTTGCTCCTCAGTTCTATCCCAAAACCGAACTTATCAGAAAAATAAAGCCTGAACTTTTTGTAAGTCAGGTGAAAGATAAATTTTATGAAATGTGGGAAAGTTTGAATTATGCTTCGGTAAACATTTCATTCGGGGGCCAAACAGAGTTCATTGCAAAGTATTATTTATCCTCCGAAATTTTTGCCGGAGAACGATTTAACACCAATGGATTCCACACTTTACTTAACAGTCAAATTACAAAAAAGTTTTTAGCAGGATTTGTTTCCAGATGGAATAACGGTATATTTTATGGTGACCCTCAGCAAGGAAAAACTTACCGGCTAACAGGTGGAATTACTTACCAACCATCTGAAAAAATAACTGCCGATTACTCCCTAAGCTATGCCAATTTTAGAAGTGATTTGGATGATGAACTACTTTATGATTATTCGATACATCGATTTAAATTAACTTTTCAACTGAACAAATATTTGTTGTTTAGAGGGATAACAGAATACAATGGTTACCGAAAGGAATTATTAACTGATTTTTTAGCTTCATTTACCTACATTCCTGGAACCGTTATCCATCTTGGGTATGGCTCTATTTACGACAAGCAGGAATGGGATGAGTTGAATCAGCGGTATAATGAAAGTGATCGATTTATGGAATTTAATCGTGGATTCTTCTTTAAAATGTCATATTTATGGAGAGTATAACAACCGTATTAGTGATGTTATGTTAAATCCGAAGTAAATTTTAATCCTGATTTTCGATAATTTTTCTAACTTTAATCAATCTTCGGATTGGTATCATGGGGTACCTCTTCTATAAAGATATCATAAAATTCATAACCTAAATTAAAATCTATGAAAGCCAAAAAATTCGTTTTACAAGTCGTTGCACTGGCTTTAATTGCACTTGGTTTACTTCGGATTTTTGCAAATGAAGCAACTTTTGAACTCTTCAGAAATAAAGATCTGTGGTTTGGTGATATTACGATGTTGTATTTATTTAAAGCCACCGGTGGTTTCATTTTATTTCATGGAATAATTTTTTATAGCATTAGTAAAGAATTGGTTAGGTTTCGTTCGCTTTTTGGCCCCTACGCTTTTGGTTTACTCATTGCCGGAACAGTAATGTTAGTTGCCGGATATCTTAATTTTCTTCCTGTTTGGATCTATGTTTCCGATGCATTGATATGTTACATTCTATCCATCTTTTGCATTTACGTTAGGGGATGATAAACTGAACGAATAAAGAATTCAGCACCTCACATGAATATTGAAAGTCTTCTTCCCAATACGTATCGAAAAACTGCAGATGACGCAGCTTCTTTTATTCTTGCACATCCAAATTATTTAAAAGAAATCATCCAACTCTCCTTTTCGGAAAAAAGGATCATGGCCATGAGGGCGTCTCGTGTGGTATTACTCATTCATTATAAAAATCCAAAGCTCATCAAGCCATCTGTTCCTTATATTCTCGATCAGCTTTGTGTTACTCACAACAACTCAAGTATCAGAAATTTACTTCATTTATTTATTGATGAAAGTGAACAACTTGATGAAATCCGACTCGGGAAATTGATGGCGCTCTGTTTTAAATTGCTTGAATCTTCTGCTGCCGAAATCGCTCAGCGTGCACTATCGATGCAAGTGTTATATAAAATATCTAATTACATTCCCGACATTAAAAGTGAACTTAAAGCCTTAGTTGAAATTAATTATGAAGAAGGATCACCTGGCTTTAAGAGTACGGCTAATCAGATTTTAAAGAAATTAAACACTGAAATATTATAAAACAATATTTAAGATTCATATTGCTCAATTAATTTTTGAAACAGTTTGATTAGTTTTACCTCAGCCTTCGCTGCATGAGCAAGAATATCTTTTATGTTTGCTATTTCCAGATGATTAGGATCACATTCATCTGTAATCACAGAAATTGCAGCACAAGGTAATCCAATTTGATTGGCAACGATAACCTCCGGAACGGTTGACATACCGACAACGTCTGCACCAATGCCTCTTAAAAATCTGTATTCAGCTCTGGTTTCCAAATTCGGGCCGGCAACCGCTACGTAAACACCTTCAAAAAGCTCAATTTGTTCTGCTTTGGCTATTTGATGAAATAATTGATTAATTTCCGGTGAATAAGGTTGGCTCATATCAGGAAATCTTGGCCCCATCTCATCATAATTTTTTCCTACCAGCGGATTTCCGGGTAACAAATTGATGTGATCGTCCAATACCATTAAAGAAGCCTTTTTCATTTTAGGATTCATGGCCCCACATGCATTTGATAAAAGAAGATATTTGATGCCTAATAGCTTTAAAACCCTTATAGGAAAAGTCAACTCCTGAAATGAATAACCTTCATAAAAATGAAAACGTCCTTGCATTAAAATCAATTTTTTATCTCCTAATCTTCCAAAAATTAATTTTCCTTTATGTGATTCTACAGTTGAAATCGGGAAGTTTGGAATTCCTTCATAGTCCAACTCCTTAATTATTTCAACTTCATTTACAAATCCACCTAACCCTGTTCCTAACACTATTCCAACATCAGGCTTTATGAAACCATTGTCTTTTAAAAACTTAACTGTTTCGTTTATTTTCTCCATCATCACTTTATACGTTTCATTATGTATTCTTAATAATTGTTAAAAATAGTGACTTAAATTTATTTTAGGTTATTTTTGTTATTTAGAATGTTTTTAAATTAAACAACTTATGTTAATAACAATTATACTTATATATATACTTAATGTTTTCTCTGTTCAGGCCGACAGTAAACAAGATAAGAAAATGAAAACCCAAACTGAAGCAAAATCGAATAAAAAAATGGAGAACAAAATCATTAAAAAAACCAATGCTGAATGGAAGGAGCAATTATCTCCAATGGCATTTAAAGTATTACGGGAGAATGCTACTGAAGCTCCATTTACAGGCGCTTTCTATAAGAATGACGATAAAGGAATGTATTATTGTGCCGCTTGCAACAGTAAATTATTTAGTTCTGATACCAAATATGATTCGGGCTGTGGATGGCCAAGTTTTTACGATTTGGCTGACAAAGATAATATAACCCTTTTAAAGGACACCACCTTAGGAATGGTTAGAACTGAAATAAGATGTAAAAAATGCGATGGTCACCTTGGGCATGTTTTTGAAGACGGCCCAATGCCAACTGGCTTAAGATACTGCATCAATTCAGCAGCCTTGGATTTTGACAAGAAGTAGTAAGTCGATTTTCAACAGCTGTGGCAAAAACCTAATATCTTCCAAGTTTATGGAGTAAACTTACTAGTGCATAAATTTATTAATTGCATTTATCAAGCGTTTAGTTTTGATGGGCTTGGTAATAAAATCGTCGCAACCACATTTAAGAAACTGCTCCTTTTCATTTTCATATTTTAAGGCTGTTTGAGCAACAACAAAAATATTTTTATGAAGATTTTTTATTCGGGTAGTAGCTTCAAATCCACTCATATGAGGCAGCTTCAAATCCATAAGAACCAAATTTACATTTTCGTTATTCTGACAAATCTCAACAGCTTCCTCTCCGCTACTCACAGATAATATTTTAAATTTTAGTGGTGCTAAAAGCGTCTCTATGAGCCGCTTGCTTGAGTCCTCATCTTCCACTATTAAAATAGTTCTATCTTTTTTCTTCTTGGTGTTCCGAACAATTACTTTCTTTTTATAATTACTCTTCTTAATACCTGCAGTAAGCAGTGGCAAGGAAAATGAAAATACAGAACCTTCTTTAATTTTTGATTCAACACTTAGTTTTCCACCAAGCATTTTAACAAGTTTGTCAGAAATTGATAAACCCAACCCTGTGCCTCCATATTTACCGTCATACATTGAACGTACCTGGGTAAACCGTTCAAATATAATTTTTAAATCACTTTTCTTAATCCCAATACCAGTGTCTTTTACATAGAATTTGAGATAAGAATCTTTAATGTGAAATCCGATAATTACAGAACCCTCATCCGTGAATTTTATGGCATTGTCAATCAAATTAACGAATATCTGAAATAATCTCGACCGATCTGTTTTGATTTGCAAATTTTTATAATTGGCAGGGAGTGCTAAATTTAGTTTCAGATTAGTTTTTTTTAATTTGCTAATTTTGGCAATATACAGCTGTTCAATTTCCTTCATTAAATCAACAACATCAACAGTTTCAGGTTTTATAGCTAATTGTCCACCTTCTATTTTACTTAAATCAATTATATCATTCAATAAGGTTAAAAGCACCTCTCCATTATTGTTGATAATATTGATAAACTCTTGGCGTTCTGATTCACTTTCACATTCTCTCAAAAGATCAGAAAACCCAAGTATTGAGTTCATTGGCGTTCTTATTTCATGCGACATATTCGCTAAAAAAGCAGATTTGAGCCGATCAGATTCTTCAGCTTTAACTTTCGCTTCCTCCAATTCCAGATTAAGAGATTTTAGTTTACTCTCCATCAGCACATACTGTGTAATATTTGATGAAACACCAATTACTGATTCAACTTTATCAGATATACCAAATATCGGAGAAAACGTTGAGTCAAAAAATAATCCATTAACTTCAACTGTAACATTGATTGTTTCACCTAATAATGCTCTTTTAATATTCTTGGTTATTTTAGGGTAACCTTTATAAACATCAAACACTGAGCTCCCAACAACTTGTCCTGGAGCCAGATCTAAAGCTTCCAATCCTTTACCATCAGAGAAAGTAAAAACCCCCTTTTTATCCAAAGCGAATAAAATAATTTGGGCTTCAGAAATAACATTTTTAAGTTTTTGTTCACTTCCTTTTAGTGCTTGTTCGGCTTTAACTTGTTTAGTAATATCAGTATGCGAACCGAACATCCTAATCACTTTTCCATTGTCATTTTTAATTGCTGCTGAGCGGCTCTGAATCCATCGATAAGATCCATCTTTATGTTTTAACCTAAATGATGTAATGAACTGATCTTGTGGGTCTCTAATAAATTTTTTAAGCTCATGATGTGAACGACCATAGTCCATTGGATGTAATCGGTTTTGCCAGGTTGCAAAAACATCTTTTAGCTCGTTAGGCTCAAATCCAAGTTGAGCTTTCCATTGATTTGAATAAAAGACCTTATCATCCTCCAGATTCCAGTCCCAAATTCCTTCTTGTGCTGCTGTTAATGCCAACCTGTATCTTTCTTCGCTTGCACGCAGCGATTTTTCTGCCAATAATTTATATTCATCTTTACACTTAGTAAGTTCATTTTTTTCGAGCTGAACTTTCTGTTTCTCTATCACAGACGACAATTGCTCAATCTTAGAAATTAATTCGGCTTTTGATTGCATCTTATTAAACCTGACTACTTAATTTATTGGTTAAAACAAACTATATCCACTTCAATCAATATTTAATTGAAGAAATACAATTTTAATACAATTTTATGGGGATTACATCGGTACTTTACCCAGATTAGGAGTAGGTAAAATGCCTAATTTTCATCATTGTCCATCTTAAATAATTTGTTATTCATAGAATACTTGACCAATCCGGCTGTATTTCGTGCACCTGTTTTATCGAGCAAATTTCTTCTATGAGCATCAACCGTGCGGACACTTATGGATAGTTTTTCGGCAATTTCTTGATTTGAATGTTCTAGAACAATGAGTTCAAGAACTTCAAGTTCACGTGAAGTTAATTCGATTTTATTTTCTTCTTTTTTTGATTTGTTTGGATTGGTAAGCTCCTTTATAACAGCCAAAGTTATTTCAGGACTGTAGTAATGTTTTCCGTCAACAACTGCGTCTAATGCACTAATCAATTCTTTTTTACCCAGGTTTTTTAAAATATAACCAACTGCACCAGCTTCAATCATTTTTGTAAGATAAACTTCTTCATTATGCATGGTTAAAGCAATTACTCTTATTTCATCATATTTTTCAGAAATTTCATGAGTGCAATCAATCCCATTCATTTCAGGCATATTGATGTCAAGAATCGCAATATCAACATTTGTTTCACTAAGAACCTCTAAAGCTTCTCGTCCATTTGAGGCTTCCGCAACAACAGCATATTTAGCCTGATCTCGCAATAGCGAGATAATTCCATCTCTTATTATTTTATGATCGTCAACAACTAAAATTTTAATTTTTCTCATAACTTACTTATTTTGTTGATGGAATTTCAATACTTACAATTGTTCCTTTATTAATTTCACTAGATAAAGAAATGTTGCCATCCAGAAGTTTTGTTCGATGATAGAGGCTTTGAATACCATAACTTGAAGCGTCTTTTAATTTAGAATTTATTTTAAATCCTTTGCCATCATCTTCACAGGTCAAATGTATGATATTATCCGAAAATACAATTTTGAGTATTGCTGTATTTGCTTCAGCATGCTTAATGATATTATTCAAACATTCCTGCCCAATACGATAAAGATGGAGTTCAACATTTTCTTCTAAGCGCTTATTAAAATTTTTATGAATAAACTTAAATTCCGTTCTCGAATTTCCGTTTAATTTCTGAATCAACATCTCCAGACTGTGACTTAAACCGAAATCTTTAACAATTCTGGGAATAAGATTACTAGTGAGAACTCTACTTTCAACAATGGCCTGGTTGAGGAAAGTTAAACCATTATTAAAGCCTTTGCTTAAATCGGCACTTAAATTATCAATCTCGTCTTTTATTGAATTAAAATTCATGGTGGCGGCCGATAAATACTGACCTATTCCATCATGTAATTCGCTGGCAATCCTAATTTTTTCGCGATCCTCTCCTTCCAAAATTAATTTAATTCTGGATTTCTCAGCTTTTTCAATTTTCTCAATATATTCTTCTAACAAGAGTTGTTTTTGCTGCAACTCATAACGTTGTTGGTATAGCTGAATAAAGATCCTAACCTTCCCCAACAATACTTCTCTCTTAATTGGTTTGGTCAGATAATCAACAGCTCCCGCCATATATCCTTTAAATATACTGGCAGAATCAGAATAAACACCGGTTAAGAAAATGATTGGAGTATGAGCGTTTAACTCAGTTTGGCGAATAATTTCTGCCAATTCAAATCCATCCAAATTTGGCATCTGGACATCTAAAATAAAAAGCGCATACTCATCCTTATCAACTAGTTTCTTAGCATCTGTTGATATTAAACAGCTAGTTATATCTGCATCAATACCTTTTAAATAACTCTCAACCAATAGTAAATTAGGTCCCCAGTCATCAACAACTAATATCTTTGGCAGCATTTTATTTTATTGATTAACCCAAATATAACCCATTATCATTTAATAGCAAAACTGAGTTTGAATAAGTTATTACCTATAAATTGTTAATTTATCTTAACAAAAACTTAATAACGTATTTTTACGTTATTATAAATAATTATTTATATTTGCAGCTCAAGAAACAATTATGGCAAAAGTCGAACTATTCAACTCAAAACTACAAGAGACTGCATTATTATTCAAAGCAATGGGGCATCCGGCGCGACTGGCTATAATGGAGTACTTAGCAGAAACAGAAGTTTGTATTTCAGGAGACATTTCAAGTGAATTGCCTCTAAGCCGATCTACAGTAAATCAACATCTTGAGGTCTTGAAAAACCAACAATTGATCAAAGGTGATATTGCAGGAACGAAAGTAAACTACTGCTTAAATACCAAAAAAATCAAAGAAATAAAATCAATTCTTGATACTTATATTGGGAATTTAGAATCATGTAAAAACCAACAATGCTAAATAATTTTCACTAATGAACATTTTAATATTGTGTACAGGAAACAGTTGTCGAAGCCAGATGGCTCACGGGTTTCTTAGAAGTTTCGACTCAGAATTAAATATCGAATCAGCTGGGACAAATCCCGGAAATAAGGTTAATCCAAAGGCCATACAAGTAATGAAAGAATTGGGGATTGACATTTCAAATCATCAACCTCAACATGTGGATGATTTTTTGAACGTCGCGTGCGATTACGTAATTACAGTTTGTGGTGGGGCTCAAGAAAGTTGCCCTACTTTTACAGGCAATGTAAAACACAGAAAACACATTGGTTTTGACGATCCAAGCGATGCAACAGGAAGTGAGGAATTTATCATGTCAGAATTTTACAGAGTAAGGGATGAAATTAAAGAAGCGTTCCAAAATTTTTATTTAGAAGAAATTAAACCAAAACTAAAATGAAATCATCAAAAAAGAGATTGTCGTTTCTTGACAGATATTTAACACTTTGGATTTTCCTTGCCATGCTCATTGGAGTCCTTTCCGGTTATTTATTCCCCGATGTAGCCACATTCTGGGATTCAATGAGTTCCGGAACCACCAATATTCCCATCGCCATTGGATTAATTATCATGATGTACCCGCCACTTGCAAAAGTAAGGTACGAGGAACTTGGAGATGTTTTTAAGAATTTTAAAATCCTTGGATTATCTCTGGTTCAAAACTGGATTATTGGTCCTATATTGATGTTTGGGTTAGCTATTCTTTTCTTGCAAGATTATCCACATTATATGGCAGGATTAATTTTAATCGGACTTGCGCGATGCATTGCCATGGTCATCGTTTGGAATGAATTAGCCAAAGGAGATACCGAATATGCCGCAGGTCTAGTTGCCTTTAATTCTATTTTTCAAGTTTTGTTTTTCTCTGTTTATGCCTTTGTATTCTTAACTGTTTTACCAGATTGGCTGGGATTACAATCATTTAAAGTTGACATTACCATTGGGCAAATTGCTAAAAGTGTTTTTATCTATCTCGGCATCCCTTTTATTGCAGGATTTTTTACACGCTTCATATTAATTCGATTAAAAAGCAAGGAATGGTATCACACTAAATTCATTCCTAAAATTAGCCCCTTAACATTGATTGCATTATTGTTTACAATCATTGTAATGTTTTCTTTAAAAGGAGAAGTAATTATTAAGATCCCATTTGATGTATTGAGAATTGCAGTTCCACTTGTGATTTACTTTGTTGTAATGTTTTTGATTTCTTTTTTTATGGGAAAGAAAGTTGGAGCCGACTATTCAAAAACCGTCTCGATTTCATTTACTGCGGCAAGCAATAATTTTGAACTAGCCATTGCTGTAGCAATTGCGGTATTTGGAATTAATAGTGGCGAAGCTTTTGCTGCCGTGATTGGCCCATTGGTTGAAGTTCCGGTACTCATCGCTTTGGTTAATGTGGCTCTGCGATTTCAGAAGAAATATTTTAAATCGGAAGTTGATCATAACATTAAAGACCCGGATTTATGCTAATGCTTTTAATAAAGCATTAAAAATCTGGATCTTCTGTATTTTTTTGCATTTCTTTGGTCGAAAGCAAGCCACATGCTGCAAAAATATCTTCACCACGCGAAGCTCGAATGGTGGTGGTAATTCCTTTTGCATTAAGCTTATTCCTAAATGCAACTATTTCAGTTTCACCAGGGCTTTCGAGCGGTGAATCAGGGATCGGATGAAAACGGAGCAAATTTATCCGGCATTTGATACCATTTAAAATTCGGGCTAACTCATTCACATGTTTTTGCGAATCATTAAATCCTTTGAATAAAATATACTCAAAAGAAATTCGTCGCTGTTTTCCCCATTCAAAATCACGAATTGCATTTAATAATTTAGGCAATGGATAGACGTTCTCAATTGGCATAATTTTCTTTCTGTCCTCTTCAAATGGTGAATGCAAGCTTATTGCCAGATGCGCTTTTGATACATTCAAAAACTGTTTCATTGCAGGAATAATGCCAATTGTAGAAACGGTTATTCTTTTTGGCGACCAAAAATAACCCCAATCACTGGTCATAATCTCAAGAGATTTGAGTACTTCGTTCAAATTATCGAATGGTTCTCCCATTCCCATATAAACAATATTGGTAAGCTTTTCAAACTCCGGTAAACTATGAATTTGATTCACAATTTCTCCGGCCGTTAAATGTCCCTGAAACCCTTGCTTTCCGGTCATACAAAACAAACATCCCATTTTACAACCGATCTGCGAAGATATACAAAGTGTCGCTCTTTCTTTGTCAGGAATATAGGCCGATTCTATGAATTTTTTACCGGTGGCCGGATATAAATATTTTTTGGTGCCATCCACCGAGGTTTGTACTTTGAGTGGCGCAGACAAACCAATCTCAAAATTCTTTTCGAGTTTAGTTCTGTTTTCTTTAGATAAATTATTCATCTCTGAAATTTCATTGATATGTTTTTTGTACAACCAATCTGCAATTTGCTTAGCTGTATATGCAGGCATCTCCTCCTGAGCCACAATCTCCTGAAGCTCCATCAATGTTTTTCCGAATAATTTGTTCTTCATTAAAAATAAATTTCTGCAACAATTTGATCAAACGGAATTCCTTTTTGAATCAAAATATCTCGTGTTTCAACTACCATTTCGGCACTACCACAAAGATAGTATTTGTGTGTAGATGGTAGTTTTTGAATTGATTTTAAATATGCTATTAAACGACCTTCATAAACTCCTTTGCCATTTTCCTGAGAACAACAACGCACATACTTTTCGCCTAAACTCTTACGAAAATCATCATTAAAATAAAATGAATTTAAGGTTCTCCCCCCATGAATAAGCATTTTATTATAGCTTAAGCCCGAATAAAACATGGATGCAAAAGGTGCAACTCCGGTTCCGGCAGCTATCCAATATGCAGCTTCGGCAGATCCAACAAATTTTCCAAAAGGTTTTGAGACAAAGATTTGATCGCCATGTTTTAAATTTGCCATTTGGGTAGTTAACTTGCCAAACGGCACAACATTAAACAAAACCCGAACTTCCTTCTCTTGTACTCCACTGGCAATGCTATAAAGTCTCGGGGCATCTTCCATATCAACGGTAATCGCTAATACCTGACCTGCAACAAAACTAAATTGCTTTTGAAAAGATAAAACAAACACACCATCAGCAATTTCATCAAGTTTTACAACCGCTGCTTGATAGAGTTGATATTCGGATGGTTTGCTCACTTCATTGAATTTTCACGTATGGCTCTAAATTCTGAATTTTCGGACCATTTAGGAAAAGTTTGTTCATTCGCTAATTTCATTCCAATTTTAAAAAACAATTTTGCATCTTCAACATTACCCGAAAAATCAGCAGTTTCTGCATTATACTCATCAGAAGGTTTGTGATAAGTGTTACTCCAATAATAATTTACGACTGAAGCCGCGTATTCTTTCCCTTTTTCAATATGATCAGACCATCCTTTCACAAACAAGGAAGGAATTCCTTGCTGTGCAAAGCTGAAATGATCGGAACGATAATACATTCCTTTTTCAGGAAATGGCTCTTCCATGATATATCTATCTTGCATAGCTGCTGCTTCTTCAACATATTGATCAAGCTCCGACTGTCCATAGCCTGTAATCGTTACATCTTTCATTCTTCCCATCGGAATAAATAATTCATAATTTAAATTGGCAGCAGTTTTTTGCGCAGGAATTACCGGATTTTGGGCATAATATTTTGACCCTAACAAACCTGATTCTTCTGCTGTAATAGCCAAGAAAATAACAGTACGTCGTGGTTTTTGTTTCAATTTACTAAATGCTTTAGCCGTTTCTAACATACTGGCTACCGGAACCCCATTATCAGCAAATCCATTATAGATTGAATCTCCATCCATCACAGGACCTATCCCAAAATGATCCCAATGAGCCGTATAAACAATACACTCATCTGCCAAGTCAGTCCCTTTCACCATTGCTAATACATTTTTTGAAGTGGCATATCGCAAAGTATTATTCATGACCACGCTAAGTTTTGTATTCAGATCAACCGATTTAAAATTACCACTAAGCGCTTGTTTTGATAAATCTTCAAAATCCAATCCGCATTTTTCGAATAACCTATGAGCTGCTTTATCAGTAATCCATCCATTTAACGGGCAGTTCGACAAATTACCATCTTCCGACTGTATAAATAGCTTATTATCGGCGGTGTTGGTTAAGACCTGCCAGGGATAGCCTGCTCCATCCGTGCTGTGAATAACGAGTACGCCTTTTGCTCCTTGTCGTGCGGCTTCTTCAAACTTATAAGACCATCTCCCGTAATAAGTCATTGCATTCCCGTTAAACAAATCTGGATCTTGGGTTGCAAATCCGGGATCATTAACCAAAACCAATACAACCTTGTCTTTACAATCTAAATTTTCATAATCATTCCAATTAAATTCAGGTGCAACAATGCCGTAGCCGGCAAATACCAAATCCGAATTTTCAATATTAATTTGCTCCACAATATGACTGGTCGAAAAGATATAATCTTTAATAAGCTCTAGTTCTAACTTTCCTTTAGGGGCCATTAACTCAATTTTCTCAGGAGATCCAAAACTTATCTCAGCCATAGGAACATCCTGAAAATAACTACCAGCATTAGCACCTTCCAATCCAAGTTCTTCAAAAACTGATTTCAAGTAATTTACTGTTATCTCTTCTCCTTCGGTAAAGGGTTGACGACCTAAAAATTCGTCCGATCCAAGTTTTATGGCATGCTTTGCAAGATCATTGGCATTGATACTATTTTCAGTCTGTTGAATATCAGACTCTTGTTGTGTGCAGCTTCCAAAAGCAGCAAGTAATAAAATAAAAGGTGCAATTTTAAATTTCATGGCTTATCGTTTTTTTCTGAAAATTACGATATTTTCACCATAAAATTGAAGGATGATTGAATTAAATTAAGTATTCTATCTCAGAAAAGAGCTTAATTATTTTATATAAAACCTATTGAATATCCATCCACTCAAGGGCTGATTCAAGTGCTGGCAGGCTCACAAAATGCCCTCCTTCAAAAAGCTGGAGTTTAACATCATAGTCGAACTTTTTTAAGATTTTTTTCGCAGCCACAGCACTTTTATTCACATTTCCATCCTCTTTGCCATGGGCAATAAAAACTTTTAATTTATTACCCTTTTCAATATTCTTCTCTGAAAGAAACCAAGGATATTTTTCATAATCAGGCAATCTGGCTCCAAAACAAATAATCCCCTCAAAATGATCAGGATTTTTGATTCCGGTTACATAGGCATAGCCACCACCCTGCGAAAACCCAAGAATGTAATTCTTATCAATTGAATAATTCTGCGCCATATATTTTTTGATATTCACAATAAATTCAGAACTTAAATTATCCGATCTTTTGTATAATTCCAAGCTACGAACACCAATATCCCACGAGAAACTAGTATTTCTTCTATATGCATCAGGATTCGCTTCATAAGGACCTTCCGGTATTACAAATATAAATGACCGATTGGTAAGACCTGACCATAATCTTGTAAATTCTTCGGCAGTGCCACCAAATCCGTGCATTCCAATTACCAACGGATAAGCCTTATCAGATTGATAATTATCGGGTAACAGGACTCTGCATTTCATCAGTTTTTCACCTTTAACGTAAATATTTTCTCCTATTTTTTCCCCGAAATCTTGTACAGCTTGAAATTGCGTATAAAAATATGAATCTTGCATTAGTGTTTTAAAAGCAGCATCCTCCTTAATAAAAGTAAAATTGTTAAACCCTTCGTTAATCGCCATTATTAAAAAATTTGACGCATACCTTGACTGACCAAGATACGCATAGCATCTTGCCAAATTATAATGTGAATTGGCATCACTTAAATCATGCGAAATAATGTACAAATAAAATCTGGCGGCCAGCGTAAAGTCTTGCTGCAACATAGCCTCATAAGCTCTGTTCTTTAATTCATCCAGATCAATTTGAGATATTTCAGTCATGTCAAAAGTGAGTGGATTGATTTTCATGACTTCAGGAAACTTAGTCTGATTGTTTTCGATTTGCTGAGCAATTGATTTGTTGCTAACCAAAGTGATTGCAACAAATAAAATAAAAATCTTCTTGATCATTTCTATCAGATTTATTTTTGACTAACCCTCGAAAACAACATCATCTAAATAGCTTCAGTAAGCAATGCCACCATGGTTCTAACCCCTTCATTATAATTACCCATTCGTAAATTTTCATTTGGACTATGCTGATTATTGTCCAGATTTACTGTTGGCAATATCACTGCTTCTATTCCCAGTTTACTGATAAATTGTGAAATTGGAACCGTACCGCCTGTGGTACGAACTCTTACAGGTTTTTCCTCAAAGGCCTTGATCATTGATCGATTCACCCATTCTCCAATCTCAGAATCAAAATCTGTGCGAAAGGCCATGTTTCCAAATGCAAATGAAAACATTGCAATTCGTTGATGTTCTTTTCTTTCTTTGTCACTAGGAAGATGATCAACGAGATAAAAACCCTGTGCCACGATATGATTTTTAACCAAATTAATTAAGCGCTCTGCATCGCTTTCAACCACCAAACGGATATCAATGCTAGCCGTTGCGGTGCTTGGAACAATGGTTCTGGCTTCATTCCCAATCCAGCCGGATGCCATCCCCATAATATTTAAAGAAGGGTACTGTAGCGATTGCTGGTAATCTGCTCCAACTTGATCTGGAATGCCAATCCCCAGTTTAGTATTAATTTCTGTAGCATCATCAGGCACTTCCTTTAAAATTTTCAATGTTTGTTCATCTATTTCTATTCCATCATAAAAGCCCGGAATGACCACCCTCCCCTCTTTATCCTTCATAGAAGAAAGCAGCTGCGCTAAATTCAGTGCCGGGTTGGGAGCATAATTTCCATAGTGCCCGCTGTGCTGTGCGAATTTCGGCCCAAAAACAGTTATTTCAATTTCAGCTAAACCACGGCATCCAAAAAAGATACTTGGCCGATTACTAATATGCCTTGGTCCGTCAAAAATCAGCATCATATCTGAAGCAAGCAGGTCACGATAATGATCCACAATCTCTGGCAAATTAGGTGATCCTATTTCTTCTTCCCCATCCATGATTACTTTTACATTAAAACTGGCTTTACGATTGTTCGCATTTAAAACATCCATGGCTGAAAGCAACATTATAATAGGGGATTTATCGTCGGAGGATGACCTGCAAAAAATTCTCAATTCGTCATTCGAAGTTGAGTTAATTCGATCCCAATCTATAATTTCCCATTTTCCCGCTTCATTCTTTTCTTTCAAAACAGGAGCATAAGGATTCGGCTGATTCCATTTTGAAGAATCAACTGCTTGCCCATCGAGATGAAAGTAAAACAATACGGTTTTTAATTTGGGATTAATTATTTTTTCAGCAAACAAAGATGGGTTTCCCGACGATTTTAAAACTTTAGTTGTGAAATCTCTTTTTTGAAAAGCCTGATCAAGCCAATCGATATTTTCCATAATCTGGTTCAAATAATGTGAATCATTCTGGATACTCAAAAAATCATATAGCTCGGCATAGGATTGTTTAAGATGAGGTTGAACCCAGGCATCAATTTTACTTTTATCAACTACCTGAGCGCTAACTTGAATACAGATCGTGAAAAACACGATTGAAAAAAGGCTGATCATTCTTACTCGCGAAAACATAATATTTGGTTTGAGATAAATAAAAAATAAATTGTTTCTAAATTAACCAAATTTAGAATCTAATCACTAAAATGGTTACATTTAAAGCATTAAAATTAAGTCGCTTTAACATGAAAAATGCATCCAAAATCCTATCAATACTCCTGATTTGTAGTCTCATATTTTCAGGTTGTAATCAAACCCAAGAAATTGAGATTGTTCAAGGAGTTTCAAAGGCCATTGCTGAATACCGAACTCAGAGCATTTCAAATATTGAATATGATTTAAAATTTATAATTCCTGATTCAATTCATCGGGAAATAAATGCTGAAATGGATATTCAGTTTGAATTAAAAACTCTTAAACAACCCTTAATTCTGGATTTCAGTGCACCACCCGATTATATGAAAAATGTAGTTACCAATGAGAAAAAAATATTTGAAATTATAAACGGTCATGTGGTCATTCCACGCTCATCTTTGAAAAAAGGTAAAAACCAAATTCATTTGAGTTTTAGAGCCGGTGAAACTTCTTTAAACAGAAATAAAGAATTTTTATATACGCTGTTTGTCCCCGATCGAGCCTCAACCGCTTTTCCTTGTTTCGATCAACCCAACATGAAAGCCACGTACACTTTAGAAATTGAAATGCCTGATAGCTGGACTGCCATTTCTAATGCTGCTGAAAAAGAAACCAAAAATAAAGATGGACGAACTACCATGCAGTTTGCACAAACTGAAAAACTGAGTACTTATCTTTTTTCTTTTGTGGTTGGTAAATTCGATAAAATTACTCGAAACATTGAGGGCAGAGAAATGACGATGCTACATCGCGAACCGGACTCAAATTTAGTTGCCCGCAATGTTGATCAAATATTTGAACTACATGCGAAAGCACTGAATTGGCTGGAGGAATACACCCAAATTAAATATCCTTTCCAGAAGTTTGATTTTGTTGCCATCCCGTTTTTTCAATACGGGGGGATGGAACATGCTGGAGCCATTCAGTATCGCGCTAATTCTTTATTCTTAGAAGAAAATGCCACACAAAAT
This sequence comes from Bacteroidales bacterium, assembly GCA_963674935.2. Lineage (GTDB taxonomy): Bacteria > Bacteroidota > Bacteroidia > Bacteroidales. The sequence goes on along the minus strand of CAXXWZ010000007.1, from coordinate 91,046 downwards.
CAAAAGCTGGGCCGTGCCGGACTAATCTCACACGAAACTTCACATATGTGGTTTGGCGATTATGTAACTATGAAATGGTTCGACGATGTTTGGCTGAAAGAAGTTTTCGCAGGCTTTATGTCAGATAAAATTGTTGGACCCAGTTTTCCTGAGATCAATCACGATTTGAAATTTTTACTGGGGCATTATCCTGCCTCATATGAAGTTGACCGGAGTTTGGGAGCCAACCCTATTGGTCAGCAACTTAACAACATGAAAGATGCCGGTACGCTTTATGGCGGAATTATTTACAACAAAGCGCCTATTGTAATGCGGCATTTAGAAGAATTAATGGGTGAAGAAAAATTACAATTTGGACTCCAGGAATACTTAAAAACTTTTGCTTACAGCGATGCAACCTGGGATCAACTTATACAAATTTTAAATAAGTATACCGAAATGGATTTGGAAGCCTGGAGTAATATTTGGATTAAAGAAGCCGGAATGCCTGCCATCAAAACGTTTTTTAACAATGATTTAAAAGAAGAGAAAACCATTAAGATTAGCCAACATGATCCTTTTGAATTGAATCGAATTTGGCCTCAATATTTAGGCGTTGAATTGTTTTTCGAAGATGACGATAAGAGCAGCCTGTTTAATTTAAACTTTGACAAAGCAGAAATTGAATTACCTGTGTTGCAACAGCCACGAATGATTATGCCCAATGGTAAAGGATTAGCTTATGGCTATTTCGAATTGGACGAAGGCAGTAAAGTTTATTTATTAAAGCATATTAATGTGTTTAAAGATCCGCTAAAAAGAGGAATTGCTTGGCTGACACTTTGGGAAAATATGTTAAATGATAATTTAGATAAAAGAGAACTATTTGAACTTCAATTAAGTTCATTATCAAAAGAAACTGATCCGCTTTTAGTTGGAAAAATATTATCTCAAACTTCCACTATTTTTTGGCAGTTTTTTAATTCGAATGAACGAGAGAAATTCGGAATTAAAACCGAAATATTACTTTGGAATTTGATCAATGAAACCAAGGATACCGGGCTCAAAAAAAAATTACTTTAATACCTATGAAGAACTAGCATTAAGTCAGGATGCAATAAACAAACTCTACCATATTTGGGAAGGTAAACTGAAAATTGAGAAACTACATTTATCGGATAACGATCAAACCAGTTTAGCTTATAATTTGGCTTTAAAAATGCCTGAGAAAAGTAAAAATATAATAGAGGAACAGCTAAGCAGAATTAGTAATCCTGACCGAAAGGAACAAATAAAATTTGTGACTCCGGCTTTATCAAATATTGATAATGAGCGAGATTTGTTTTTCCAAAGTTTAAAAAATCCTGTAAATCGAGAACATGAACGATGGGTTATAACAGGTTTAAATTATTTGAACCATCCACTTCGTTCTGCCTATTCAATTAAATATTTAAACGAAAGCTTAGAACTCTTGCAGGAAATTCAATTAACCGGTGATATCTTTTTCCCAAAACAATGGCTAGATGCAGTATTGTCTGGGTATCAATCAAAAGAGGCCAATGTAATTGTAAATCAGTTTTTACTATCGAATCCTGATTATCCTGAAAACTTAAAAGGTAAAATTCTTCAATCTGCAGATTTTATCAGGCGCTCACAGTTTATTGTTAAAGAGGAGGTGAATTAGGCTAAGCAATCTTTAATAAGAATCAACCCCGTTGAACCAAATAATAGAGATAAAAAATATACAACAGAACGAATATCACACCCCAGGCACGGCCAATTTGATGCTTTTTGCTTAGAACAATTGCAGGCAGGATCATCACAATTGCGCCAAGCATCACCAAAATATCAACATTATTGATCAGATCAAACGGCAAGGGTTTTATCGTAGCACTTATCCCAAGCACCCATAAAAGGTTAAAAATATTTGACCCGATAATATTTCCAACGGCAATGTCAATATTTTTACGACGGGCTGCTACTACTGAAGTAACTAACTCGGGTAAAGAAGTACCTATTGCCACAATAGTTAAACCAATAAATTCTTTGCTCAAGCCTATATCTGTTGCAATTTTAGTTGCACCCTTCACCACCCATTCACCACCCAGAAACAACATTATAATCCCAATCCCGATAAAAAACAAAAGACTTAGATTGTGTGTATTCCGGCTCAGAGATTTGAGTAACATTTTTTTGTTCATCCTTTGCCATTCTAAAAATATACATCATAAATAAAATGAAGAAGAACATTAATATGAAGCCATCGGCACGACTGAAAAACAAACCTGTTTCAGTTACTGAAAACGATGCGTTTGCCAAAAATCCGGCTAATAATGTTGCAATCATTGCAAAAGGTATTTCGGAATAGAGTGTGCTTTTCCGAATGGGTAACGGACTAAATACTGCCGATAACCCAAGTATTAAAAATATATTGGCAACATTACTTCCAAAAATATTTCCAATGGCGATGGATGAATTGTTGTTAAAACTGGCAAACAAATTAATAAACAATTCGGGCAAAGAGGTCCCCAAAGAAACTATGGTTAAGCCAATTACTATATCGGAAATGTGATATTTTTTAGCAAGAGATGAGGAGCCTTTAATTAAAAATTGGGCACCTTTAATCAATAAAACAAACCCGATTACAAAAAGAAAATAACTTAACATAAAATACCTAGTTCATTAAGCAAACAAAGGTAATAGAATATTTAAAAATGTGAATTTGGAATTAAACCTAAGTGTTTAAACAAAAAACTATCTTAAAGTTTTACAACCAGCGTTTTCGTTTAAAATATCGGATCATAAACACTATAATAATTGCCATAAGAATCCAGATGGCAAAATAACCATACTTCCAGTGAAGTTCGGGCATATTATCGAAATTCATTCCATAAATACCGGCTATAAAGGTGAGCGGGATAAATATGGTTGCAATGATGTTTAATACCTGCATCACCTGATTCATCCTATTGCTCACTCCGGATAAATAGAGATCCATAATGCTGGCTACTGCATCGCGTTGTGAGTCGATGGTATCGTTAACCTGAATAATGTGTTCGTAAACATCTCTTAAGTAACGGGTGGTGCTTTCGTCGATTAAACCATTGTCATCCTTTTCTAGATAAGAAACTGCTTCGCGTAAAGGCATAATCGACTTTCGCAAAGTAGTTAGTTGTTTTTTCAATCGTTGTATTTCATGCAATGATTCCTGATCTTGTTTACTAAGCACCCTTACCTCTAACCCATCAATAACATCAGTGAGATGCTCGGTAACAAAAAAGTAATTATCAACAATGGTATCAATCAATCGATAAAATAAATAATCTGATTTTCTGCTTCTGACATTCCCTTTTTTTTCTTTGATGCGCGCTCTTAACGTATCAAAAATATCTCCTTCCTGCTCCTGAAATGATAGCACCCAGGATTGTCCTAAAATTAAACTAACTTGTTCTGAAATAATATGCTGTCCGTCTTTACTTACCCCAAACATTTTTAAGGCAAGGAATATACAGTTGTCAAATTCTTCAATTTTGGGTCTGTGACGGGTATTCAAAACATCCTCAAGCAAAAGCGGATGGAGTCCGTATTGTTTTCCTATCGTAGCTATATCTTCAATTTCATGGAGGCCATCAACATTTATCCAGCTTACACTTTTCTTATCTCTGTATTCAAAGCAAGCTTCCGGGGTTTTACAAATCTCTTCTGAAAAATGATCTTCATCATAATCAATTACAGAGATCTTAATTTTATTTGACTTGCGTTTCCCAATATGAACCAATGCACCTGGCGGGAGACCGGCTTTTTTAGATATGGATTTTGGATTTTCATTCATTTGTTATGAGTTTTTTATTAGCCGGCAAATCTTTTTTATAAACTAGTGTGTGATAAGGGAATGGAATTTCAACACCTTCCAAGTCAAATCGTTTTTTAATTGCCTTATTAATATCACTATGCATTTGCATCGCATTAAAAGGATCATTCGTCCACACATACGCTCTCAAATTAACACTAAAATCTCCGAATGCAATCAGTCGAACATTTACCTGTGGCTCTTTTTTATTCTTTTGCTTTCTTGATCTGGCATCAATGCAATTTGGATGTTTGACTGCTTCTTCCTGCATTATTTTTGTGGCCAATTCAACATCACTATCATAACTAATTCCAATTTCAATCCAGCGACAAATTTTAGCATCTTCAATATTATCATTAATAATGGTTTCGGAACCCACCACCGAGTTTGGAATAATGATGCGCTTATTTTCAAAATTAGTGATGATGGTATGTCGGAGGGTAATGTCTTCAACAACCCCATATTCTAATGAGCCCACCTTTATCATATCACCAACTCTGAAGGGTTTAAACATCACTATAAAAATTCCGCTAATTATATTCGCAAAGGCTTGCTGCGCAGCAAAACCAATAATTGCAATTAAGATTCCTGCCCCAGCAAATAAGGTGATGGCCAACGCCTTTAATTTCGGAATAAGAGAGATGATCGCAGCGACCGCAATCACCCATATAATAAGCGAAGCGGCATTTCTAAAGAATTTATAACGGGTAGGGTCGATCTTTAATTTTTCAGATGAATTAATAAACGACTTTGTAATTAACCACCTAACAAATCGCGTTAATATGATAGCACCAATAAAGATTAGTACAATCAATCCAAATTCCCAATTCAGTTTTAGTTTATTCAAAAAATCCATTTTATAAATATACTACATTTTGAAATGACCAACTTTCAATTATTATCACAAAATTAAACTTCTTTATAGGATCATGATAGTTCAGTTATACTTTTTATATTTGTGAATCTGCAATAATAAGTTACCATTTAATATAATTTTATGAAGCAAAAAACTACCATCGTTAAAAAATTGATTATTTACTTTTTGCTCCTAAATATCTTTACTTTGGTGGTGGTCGGTTCTTATTCATATTACCGTGCAAAAGATGCCTTGGTTGAAAGAACTTTTGATCAGCTAACATCCTTAAGAATTGAAAAAAAATACAGAATTGAACGTTTTTTTGAGGATCGGATTTTAGATTTAAACCTGATTTCAAAATCTGAAGATGTTGCAAATATTATTCAACTATTGAATTCTTCATTAAAGGAAAATAACTCAAGCTTCCTAATTGAGCAGGAATACAATAACTACCTAAATAAACATCTCACATCGACTAATTATTACAAGCAGTTTTATATCATTAACAAAAAAGGACAGGTTGTGTATTTCAATGCAAAAAACGATACTATTCTCCCAAATTACACGCTTGTCGAATACTTACCTATCAATAATCTGCACAAGGTTATCCAAAATAATTCTGGTATTGCAATTGAAGATTATAAATTAGATAGTAGTTTGAAAGAACCGACCATTTTTATGGGCACACAAGTCATGGATAATTCTGGATATGAAATTGGAAGTGCAATTATTGAGATCGATATTGATGCCATCAATTCAATCATGTATGAAAATAATCCCCATAACGGCTTGGGCGAATCGGGAGAATCGTATTTAGTTGGGAACGACTTTCTGATGCGAAGCACCTCTCGATTTCAGGATCAATCAATTTTTAAAACGGTTGTGAATACGATTGGTTTGAAAAAAGCTCTGGAAGGTAAAACGGGTGCAGAGATTATAAAAGATTATCGGAATATCTCTGTTCTTAGTTCGTATAGCAAAGTGGATATTCCTGTCTTGGATTGGGCAATTTTGGCTGAAATTGATGAAAAAGAGGCCATGATTCCAATTGACTCAATCAGAAACAATATCCTTTATCTGAGCATACTCATGTCATTGTTATTATTCGCTTTTGTTTATATTATTGCGAGAAGAATTAGCTTACCCATTATTCAACTAAAACATGCGGCTCAAAAAATTGCTGAAGGAAATTATAATGTTTTTGTGGAAGACATTGTTAGTAATGATGAGATTGGAAGTTTAGTTGTTGCTTTTAATGAGATGTCGGCAAAAATAAAGGAACAGACAGAAAAGATAAACTTGGAGAGATCTATGCGTTTAAGTTCGATGATTGATGGCCAGGAATTGGAAAGACAAAGACTATCACGAGAACTGCATGATGGATTGGGGCAATCCATTTTAGCCATTAAAATGCGACTGGAGCGCGTTAATAAAGTCTCGCCCGAAAAAGCAAAGATTATTATGTCAGAAGTTCAAGATCTTTTCACCAATACCATAAATGAAGTGCGCAGCATATCGAATGACTTAATGCCGGCAGTTTTAAACGAATTTGGATTGGTAGATGCCTTGTCCAATTTATGCAGAGAAATATCTGAAAACTCAGGTGTTAAAGTAAATTTCCACCACAAAGAATTTCCTGGTGAAATCCCTGCCAAAACAAGCACCTATTTATATCGTATTTCTCAGGAAGCTTTAAGCAATATTATTAAGCATGCAAATGCAAAAACTGCAGAAATAGAATTAGCATCTGATGCCGAGAATATATACTTAAGCATCTCTGATTCCGGAATTGGATTTTGTTACAAAGAAGACAGAAAATTATGCGGTAATGGAATCTCTAATATGAAAGAAAGGGTATTTTTGTTAAAAGGTGAAATTGAAATCTCTTCCAACAAAAAAAATGGAACAAAAATTAGGATTAAAGCCCCGTTAAGCATTTAGCCCATGAAAAAGAAAATTAAAATCGTATTGGTCGACGATCATCAAATGTTTAGAGATGGTGTGAAAGCCGTATTGATGGATGAAGCAAACATTGAAATTATTGGGGAATTTGGAAACGGAAAAGATTTATACGACCTCCTAACATCACAAACTCCGGACATCATAATTACAGATATCTCAATGCCTGATATTTCTGGAATTGAAATTACTAAATACGTTCGGAAAAATTTTCCTGATATTAACATCCTGATACTTTCAATGCACTCTAACGAAGAGTTTATTACGAAAGCGTTAAACGCAGGAGCGAATGGTTATCTGCCAAAAGACACCAGCATGAATGAGCTATTGGAGGCCATTCAATCTATTTATAAAGGGGAGAATTATTTCAACAAAGACATCTCAAATACCATTTTAAAATCGTTGGTTAATAAATCTTCATCCACTAAAAATGAAACACTTACTTCTCGTGAGATAGAAATTGTTGGCCATGTTGTTGATGGACTCACAAACAAGGAAATTGCAGACAAACTATATATTAGTGTAAGAACTGTAGATACTCACAAAAACAACGTTTTACACAAATTAAAATTAAAATCATCAATCGAGCTTGTAAAATACGCCATCAAAAACAACTTAGTTAACCTCGATTAATTTTACGTATTTCGCTTAGCCATCCAGCCTCATTTTCTCGGTAAATTGCGTAGATTCCCTGCAAGTTTTTCGTATTCAATTTTCAGTTTTTTTACCGATTGTACGTATGCTTCCGCATTGATAATTTTGTATCATGTGCAATTATCCATTGAAGAAGAGTAATGCAATTTTATTTCCGGCTACGGCATTGCACTCAACAATCCTTCAATGCTTTCGATTAACCTAAAAAAGACAAATATGATGATTAAAAAAACATTACTATTTAGTATCCTACTCTCTTTTCTTATAGGTTCAGGCAATCTATTCGGGCAAGAAAATACAACAAATTCGCCTTTTAGCGCAGGTGCTGATCTCATGAGCCGATATATTTGGAGAGGCGTGAATCTTGGAGGATCTTCTCCCAGCATTCAACCTTATATTGAATTGGGATTTGGATCAGAAAACCATGCATTTGCAATTGGCGCATGGGGTGCTTACGCAACAAGTGGAACTCAAACTTTACAAGAGGCAGATCTTTATTTTTCCTATACCTTAAATCAACAGTTCTCTTTTACAGTTACAGATTATTTCTTCCCTGATGAAACCGCTGGTCGTAATAATTATTTTAACCGAAACATGGATTGGTCCAAGATCAACAGTGGAGAGAAAGATCAAACCGGTCATTTGGTTGAAGCATCAATCGCATTTAATGGAGTCGATGAATTCCCAATCAGCATCATGTTTGCCATGAATATTTGGGGAGCAGATTCTAGAAAATACATTGAACAATCCGGCTCAATGATTCCTGACGACAAAATTGTGATGTCGAAATATTTAGAATTCGGATATGCTGCTGCATACCAAAATCTTTCGATAGATATTTTTGCAGGTCTTTCCTTGGATAACCCTGACATTGATAAAGGCGAGCCCACAGGTTTTTACGGACAAGAATCTGCAGGATTAATAAACCTGGGTTTAACACTTTCAAAAGAAATTAAAATAACCGATGATTACGCTTTACCTGCTTCTGCTTCATTAATTACCAATCCGGAAGCTGGAAATATTTTCATGGTGTTCGGAATATCATTTTAAATAAATCATACACTTAATTAAACTCAAAAATTATGTTTGATACTGGCTCAACAACTTTTATGATCTTATGCACAAGTCTGGTAATGTTAATGACACCCGGCTTGGCATTCTTTTACGGCGGGTTAGCAAGTAAAAGAAATATTCTTGGAATTATGGTACAAACCTTTGTGTCTCTAGGAATTACTACAATTATGTGGATAACCATTGGTTACTCCTTATGCTTTAGTGGCGGAGACGGAGGAATCATAGGTAATCTTGATTTGGCTTTTCTAAAAGGAATCGCTTTCGATCAAGCCTATGATAATGGTAAATATCCGGTTTACATCTTTGTCGCCTATCAAATGATGTTCGCGATAATTACGCCAGCACTTATCACAGGTGCATTCGTCAACAGGGTATCCTTTAAAGCATACCTTATCTTTCTGGTTTTATGGCAGCTATTTGTTTATTATCCATTCGTTCATATGGTTTGGGGTGGTGGAATTCTCGCCGACTGGGGTGTTTTGGACTTTGCAGGAGGTATCGTTGTGCACGCAACTGCAGGTTTTGCAGCACTTGCTTCGGTATTCTATGTTGGTAAACGTCGCGATGTAAACTCACCACCAAACAGTATTCCTTTAGTCGCAATTGGTACAGGATTATTATGGTTTGGTTGGTATGGATTTAATGCGGGTAGCGAGCTGGATGTTGATGCAATTTCAACACTAGCGTTCCTCAATACCGATGTTGCCGCATCTTTTGCTGCCATTACATGGCTAATCATCGAATGGATTAAAGAAGGTCAGCCCAAATTTGTTGGCCTGCTAACAGGTGCTGTAGCAGGTTTGGCAACCATTACACCTGCCGCTGGTTATGTTCCAATTTGGGCTGCAATGCTTATAGGAATTGCTGCCGGAGCAGTTTGTTTCCTCGCGGTACAAATGAAAAACAAATGGGGATGGGACGATGCATTAGATGTGTGGGGCGTTCACGGAATTGGAGGTACTCTTGGTACTATTTTGTTAGGTGTATTTGCCTATTCTCACATCAACGGCCAGGCAGGACTTTTGGAAGGTGATGTAAGTTTCTTCATGAAAGAGCTTATCTCAGTTACGATCGCTGCGGTTTATGCCTTTGGTTTTACCTACTTAATGTTGATAGTCATCAACCTGATCTCTCCTGTTAAAGCAACGGCAGAACAAGAGGAATTAGGGATTGATCAATCGTTACATGGAGAGGTCGCATACGACGAAGGTGCTCTATAAGATTTACCTCACTATGTGAGGAATTTGATCTATTTCCCGCAAACAGACTGCAATGTTTTTTAGCAGTCTGTTTTTTTATTTAATCTTTAAGCATCCAAGGTTCATCATTGAATTGCTTATAAGTAGCCAAAACTTATATTTATTTTGTACATTTGGCTGAGTATAATTATGTGCCATGCAGAAATTGATTGGACGAAAAAATGAGATCAATACCTTATCAAAGGCTCTAAACAGTAACAAATCAGAACTCATTGCGGTCTATGGACGCCGCAGAGTTGGGAAAACATTTCTCATTCGAAATGTATATAGGAATCGTATTCTCTTTGAAATTTCAGGTATTTATAAAGTTCCTTTAAAGCAACAACTTTACAATTTCTATCTTACACTTTCGGTCAAAAACACTAATTTCAAAAAACCTTCGAGCTGGATTGAGGCCTTTCATCAATTGTCGAAATACATAAGCAGGCAAAGGTCTGAAAAGAAAAAAGTGATTTTTATTGATGAATTCCCATGGCTTGATACCCGAAAATCAGGATTTCTTCCTGCATTCGATAATTTCTGGAATAGCTACGCCTCAAAAAGAGATGATTTAGTAGTAGTTATTTGCGGTTCAGCAGCCTCTTACATGATTCAAAACATAATTAAAAGCAAAGGTGGGCTCCATAATCGATTGACTGAAAAAATCCAATTAGCACCATTCAATTTATTTGAAACCGAACAACTTTTAACACAAAACAAAGTAAAACTTTCCAGATACGATATATTGCAAATTTATATGGCTATGGGAGGAATTCCACATTATCTGGAACGAATTTCACCAGGAGAAAGTGTGGCGCAGGCCATAGATCGTTTATGCTTTAGGAAGAATGCTTTTTTAAGATCTGAATTCGAAAATATCTTTGCTTCCCTTTTTAACCATTACGAAAACCATTCATTCATCATCAGGATATTAGCATCCGTAAGGAAAGGTTTAACCAGAACCGAAATTGTCCATCCCGGAAAGATGAGATCTGGTGGTACATTAAGCAAGACCTTAATTGAACTGGAAGAATCTGGCTTCATTGAAAAATACACCCCTTATAGGGGAAATAAAGATGCTCTTTATAGGTTATCTGATGAATACGCTATGTTTTATATCAAATATATTGAAAACACAAAAGTTTCGAATAATGATATCTGGATGAAAATGCATCAGCAAGCATCCTACAAAATCTGGTCGGGTTTTAGTTTTGAAACCATCTGCATCAAACATCTTGCACAAATAAAAGAAGGCTTAAAAATTTCAGGGATCAATGCAATTCAAGGAAGTTGGATCGAAAAAAACACACCAAACAGTGCTCAAATTGATTTACTGATTGATAGAGATGACAATGTGATCAATCTTTGCGAGATGAAATTTTATAATACTGAATATGCCATCGACAAAAAATACGCTAACGAAATAGCAAAAAAAATGAATGCTTTTTCTGCAAGTACCAAAACAAAAAAAAGTGTATTCGTAACTTTCATAACGACTTATGGCCTTATTCAAAATGAATATTGCAAACAATATGTACAAAACGAACTAACGATGGATCATCTTTTTATTGATTTATAACTAGCCAAAACCACAAAATAAACATAGCTTTTGGCTGCAAATAACCCTTTTTAATACAAAAATATAATGCAAAAAAAGAATTGGAAACTCAAACTGGGATTAATTTTTATTATTGTTTCAATACCCCTGTTTCTTTCACTTCCTCTCATCCCCTTTCTTGACCTAGAAGGCAATCAAAAAATTACCTTAACCTCAATCGTTTTCATTTCTGCTGAAATTATTTTTTGGTCGGGAGGCCTATTGGTAGGCAAGGAATTATTTCAAAAATATAAAACCAGGCTCAACCCCAAAAACTGGTTTACAAAAAATCCCAAAAAATGAAACCAAAACAATTTTGCTTGAAACAGATTATACAATATATTTGATTAACCTAACAAACCTTAAATCAACCCATGAAGAAACCAGTCAAAAGAATACTCCTTGCAATAGGCATTATTATTTTTTTAGTGGTAGTGTTTTTTGTCGGATACATGTTAAAAGCTAAATCTGCGATCAAAACATTCAGCCCAATTGAAACGAAAGAAATCACTGAAAATGTTTTTGCAATTCAGGATTCATTCTCAAATCTATTTTTAATTAAGGATGGCGAATCATTCATTGCTATCGATGCAGGAAACAACTTAGAAGCTGTTTCTGTTGAGTTTAAAAAGTTACAGATTAACCCTGATCAGGTTTCCGCTGTTTTGCTAACACATTCGGATGGCGACCATGTGGCAGCCATTAGCTTGTTCAAAAATGCTAACGTTTATCTCTCAGAGCAAGAAGAGCAACTGCTGAATGGGGAGAAATCAAGGTTTCTATTTTTCGGAAACAAAATTGATACGAAAGAATACACTTTGATTAAAAACCAACAAGAATTCAAAATTGGAAATACAAAAATCAAAGGAATTTTAACCCCCGGACATACACCCGGATCCATGTGTTATTTGGCAAATGACAAATATTTATTTGTTGGAGATGCTTTAAGTTTAAAGAATGGGAAAATTGATTTGATGAATACTTTTTTTAATATGGACACAGAAACTGCGACCAAATCAATGAGCCTGATAACAAAAATTCCTGATGCAACTTATATTTTTACAGCTCATTATGGTTTTACGGATGACTATAAAAATGCAGTAGCGTCATGGGATTAGGTTTATTAATGGCAAATCAACACCCCCAAGCGAAAAAACATAACAGATCAAAACGGTTAAAAAATCGAATTAAGAAAATATGAATAATCAAATAGAAGAACGAATTAAGATTATTAAACGCTTCAAATCAATTTATAGCACTCAGAAAAAAAGTCTAGATAAAAATAATTTTTGGTTTCGGATGAGTGCCGGATTTGATTACTGGGGCGCGAGCTTTTTATTGCTTTTTTTGATATTTATTTCGTTTACGGCCATTTTTCAAATAGAACCTATCAATGAAAAATGGCAAAACTCAGGACTGATTGTTTTAATGACATTCGCAATTGCCATAAAATCGCCTTACTCTTTTATTGAGCTTATGTTGCTAAAACACGTCAAAAAAATAAAAGATTTAGAGCTTAGCTTTCCCGAATCTTTGAACCAAGATTTGAAAGAAATTATCTTCAGATTAAACAGTAAAAAAATGCGTGTAAATGTATTTGGGCTTCCTTCAATTTTTATTGTGCTTGGTGGTGCCCTTAAGGTTTTTGACCTTAACCCCTATTGGAATTATTTCCCATATCTCGTATTCTTTTTTTCACCAATTTTACTTATTCGAATTAATTATCTTATTAGATTGATGAGGAGAAATCTTGCAAAATTTGATTCACTTGTCATTAAACATTAGCCTATATGAGTTCAATGATAATTGCTCCTTGTGGAATGAACTGTGCCTTATGCTATGCTTATCAACGAGATAAAAACAAATGTGAAGGTTGCTGGGGCGCACTCGAACTTAAACCAAACTCATGCAGAAGATGTAGTATAACTAATTGTGAGTATCTTGCTAAAACCGATTCTAAATTTTGTTTTGACTGTGAAAAATTTCCCTGTAACCGATTAAAACAACTCGACAAAAGATATCGGACAAAATATCACATGAGTATGCTGGAAAATCTTGAAAACATCAAAACGCTTGGATTAGCTACCTTTATCAAAAATGAACAAGAAAGATGGAAATGCCCTGATTGTGGAGACACTTATTGTGTTCATCATCATGCTTGCCCAACTTGCCAAAAACCATTAAACTAAATACTTTTGAAGATGAAAATTTCGATCTCCATTTTATTGCTATCAATTATTTTACTTGGATGTCAAACTGTAAATGACAGAAACAAAACAACCAAATCACAATTAAATCTGATTCAATTCGTGAACCCGATGATTGGCACTAAAAATATGGGGCATACTTTTCCCGGGGCAACAGCTCCTTTCGGCATGGTGCAATTAAGCCCGGAAACCAACCAGCAAGTGATGTACATTAAGGGTCAATATAATCCAGAAGCCTATCGATATTGTTCAGGTTACCAGTACGACGACAATACAATTTTTGGATTTAGTCATACCCACTTTAGTGGCACGGGGCATTCTGATTTGGGAGATTTTTTAGTGATGCCAAGCACGGGCAATTTGAATTTAGAGCCTGGTGACGTCCTGAAGCCCAGAAGCGGATTTCATTCACAATTTTCGCATGATAATGAATTCGCTGAACCAGGATATTACAAAGTTAAGTTAGACGACTATAATGTTCTTGCTGAGCTAACAGCTTCAGACAGAGTTGGATTTCATCAGTACACATTTCCACAAACAGATAGTGCTCACTTAATCTTGGATTTAATTTCAGGAATTTACAATCATGAAGATAAAAATGTTTGGACATTTATTCGTGTAGAAAACGATTCACTTGTGACTGGATATCGTCAAACACATGGCTGGGCCAGAACCCGAAAAGTATTTTTTGCCATGCAATTTTCAAAGCCATTTCATGAATATGGGCATCAAAAATATGATGAGGTACTTTATAATGGATTTTATCGTCGATTTGATGAAGCCTACAATTTTCCGGAAATGGCAGGTAAAAACATTCGGGCTTATTTCAACTTTAAAACTGAGGAGAATGAAAAAATCAAAATCAAATTTGCGCTCTCATCGGTAAGCACAAATGGGGCTTTAAAAAATCTACATGCTGAAATTCCACATTGGGATTTTGAAAAAACAAAACTTGAAACACAACAAAAATGGAATCATGAACTTTCAAAAATCATCGTAGAAACGGAAACACTTGAGCAAAAAGAAACCTTCTATTCTGCAATGTATCACAGCATGCTTAGCCCAATCATTTATGAAGATGTGGATGGGAGTTATCGGGGATTGGATCAAAACATTTATCAATCCGATGGATTTACAAACTATACCATTTTTTCCCTTTGGGATACTTACCGTGCCTTACATCCACTATTTAACATCATACAACCGCAGCGAAATAATGATATGATAAAGTCCATGCTGGCTCATCACGATCAGAGTGTACATAAAATGTTGCCTATTTGGAGTCATTATGCCAACGAAAACTGGTGTATGATTGGGTATCATTCTGTTTCGGTGATTGCTGATGCTGTGGCAAAAGGAACAACAGACATCAATCTGACAAGAGCGTTGGAAGCATGCATAAATACCTCAACGGTCCCCTATTTTGACGGGATAGATTTTTATATGAATCAAGGCTTTGTACCCGAAGATAAGAGTAATTCCTCCGTTTCAAAAACATTAGAGTTTGCTTACGATGATTGGTGCATTTCTCAAATTGCTCAAAAAGCAGGCGAAGCTGATTTATTCGAAACCTATCAGGAAAGATCAAAGAACTACCTCAACGTGTATGATCCTGAAATTGGTTATATGCGACCCAAATTAGCCAACGGAGCATGGCGAGAGGATTTTAACCCGATCGATACACACGGGCAGGGATTTATTGAAGGTAATGCCTGGAATTATGGATTATATGTGCCGCATGATATTGATAAAATGATTGGGATGATGGGAGGAAAAAATAAGTTTTCAAAACATCTTGACATGATTTTTAATACCCCAATTGAAGATAAATTCATTGAAAAAAACGAGGATATTACCCGTGACGGGATCATCGGAAATTATGTACACGGAAATGAACCAGGTCATCACATGCCATATTTATACAACTGGACCAACGACTCCTGGAAAACACAAGAAAGGGTTAGGATGATTATGGAAACCATGTATAGCAACAAAGAAGATGGGTTATGCGGTAATGATGATGCCGGACAAATGAGTGCCTGGTATATTTTTAGTGCACTTGGGTTTTATCCTGTAACTCCGGGCTCAGATGAATATGTACTTGGAAGCCCGATGGTAAACAAAGCCACGATAAAACTTGACAATGGGAAAATTTTAACAATTAATACTAATAATCAAACAAAAGAGAATGTGTATGTAGAGAAAATTGAAATAAATGGGCTATTACTAGATGGTAACATTCTTAAACATGAGTATATCAATGCTGGAGGAGAGATTAAATTTTATATGCGCAACAATCATCAGGAAGATTTAAAAAAATGAAATCCTATCAAAACATTCACTTTAAAACCGGCAAAGCGTTCAGGGTTTGGCTTGAAAATAATTTTAATCAAGTGGACGGAATTTGGATGATCTTTTTTAAAAAACATACTAAAAAAGAAAACATCACATACAATGAAGCCGTGGAAGAAGCCCTTTGTTTTGGATGGATCGACAGCACCAAAAAAAGGATTGACGATGAAAAATACGTTTATAAATTCACTCCCCGTACAAATACTAAAAACTGGTCAGATTCTAATAAACTTAGGGTACTCGATCTCATCAAGAATGGAAAAATGACAAAGGTTGGTTTAAAAAAAATTGACCTTTATATTAAAACTGGCAAAGTTGATTGGAAAGTAGTTCCTAAACACCAAAGAAAAGCAATTGAATTAAAAGTCCCCGAATTCATTAGCAGTTATTTTTCAAATCACGAACCAGCACTTTCCAACTTTAAAAAGCTTTCTCCTTCCCACCAACGAAATTATATTGCCTGGATAAGCAATGCTAAAAGACCTGAAACCATAAATAAACGTTTAGAAGAAGCTACTTCGTTACTCAAACAAAATAAAAAACTGGGAATGAAATAATATCCCCGTTCATCTTCAAAAAAAATATAAATATTATTTTCAATAAGCCATGTTATTAAACATAAAAAATAATAATTTTGTTGTCGTTATGTATTTTTATGCATATCGAATCAAACAGATATAAATAATATTAAAACCATCGCAATGAACAATGCCATTTACGATTTCAAAGAACCCAAAAATGAACCAATTTACTCATATTCACAAGGAAGCATTGAACGTGAACTTCTTTTAAAAGAGCTAGAGAAACAGCGTTCTCAAGTAATTGAAATTCCTTTAGTAATTGGAGGAAAAGAAATATTCACAGGAAATACAGAAAATGTTGTATCTCCCCAAAACCATCAGCAGGTAATTGCTAAATATCATAAAGCCGGCACTGAAGATGTTCAAAAAGCAATTGATGCCGCACTGAAAGCAAAAGAAGAATGGATGGAACTATCCTGGATGGAACGTGCATCTATTATGTTAAAAGCAGCGGAATTAATTTCCAAGAAGTACCGTTATGTTTTAAATGCTGCAACTATGCTAGGGCAAGGTAAAAATGCCTATCAGGCAGAAATTGACTCGGCCTGCGAAACCATCGATTTTTTAAAATTTAATGTACATTTTGTATCACAAATTTTCGAAAATCAGCCAACGCTTGGACTTGATAATATCAACAGGCTAGAATACCGCCCATTGGAAGGATTTGTTTTTACTATTTCTCCTTTCAATTTTACAGCTATAGCTGCCAACTTAAATACCTCTGTTGCATTAATGGGCAATACCACAGTTTGGAAACCTGCCACTACATCTTTACTTTCGAGTTATTACCTGATGAAAATTTACAAAGAGGCTGGAATGCCAGATGGAGTGATTAATTTTGTGCCAGGCTCAGGAGCTATGATTGGAGATATTGTTTTAAAACATCGTGATTTGGCAGGAATACACTTTACCGGATCGACAGGAACTTTCAATGGCCTTTGGAAAACGGTTGGTCAAAATCTTGAACTTTATAAATCATATCCCAGATTGGTAGGTGAAACCGGAGGTAAAGATTTCATTTTTGCCCATAATTCATCAAATCCAGAACAACTAGCCACCGCAATTGTTAGTGGAGCATTTGAATATCAAGGCCAGAAATGCTCTGCAGCTTCCAGGTCATATATTCCCAAATCAATATGGGCTGAAACTAAAAAATTCATTTTAGATAAAGTTTCAAAAATTAAAATGGGAGATGTTTCAGATTTAAACAACTTTATGAATGCGGTTATTGATGAAAAATCTTACGAGAACATCATGAGTTATATCAATTTCGCAAAAAAAGCAACGGATGCTGAAATTTTATATGGAGGAAAAGGAGACAAATCTGTGGGTTATTTTATCGAGCCAACCATCATTGAAACTTCCAATCCCTATTTTAAAACCATGCAGGAAGAAATATTTGGGCCGGTTATGACGATTTATGTTTATGAAGATGATCAGTTTGAAGAAACATTAAAAATTTGCGACAATACTTCACCTTACGCTTTAACTGGTGCAATCTTCTCAAACGATAAATATGCGACTATTAAGGCATGCAAAATTCTGCGGTATGCAGCCGGTAATTTCTATTATAATGATAAACCAAGCGGCGCCGTTGTTGGATTACAGCCTTTTGGTGGTGCGCGTGCATCAGGGACTAATGATAAAGCTGGAAGTTATCTGAATTTGCTTCGCTGGACGAGTCCTAGAACAGTAAAAGAAACACTTTTACCACCCACTGATATTGAGTATAAATACATGAATAAATAAACTATGCTCCAGGAGGGCGTGAAAATTGAACCCTTTATTATTTTTATTGACATAAAAAAAGCTCTTAACTTTCGTTAAGAGCTTTTTTGGTAGTCCGTACGGGATTCGAACCCGTGTTACCAGGATGAAAACCTGGCGTCCTGACCTGACTAGACGAACGGACCATTCGTTTTGTGGGTGCAAAAATAATACTTTTTTTATTCCACCAAAGAAAAATCTTTAAAAAAGATCATTTTTTTTGAGCTTATTGATTTTGTCCTTCTCATTCTGGAATTGGAAGCCCAATCTTTTACCTGTTTTCAAACTCATCGAATCTAAATTCGACAAAAATTCATGCACATTTACCTCATTTACTTTCTCGTATGGTGGCGTTAATAAATCGAAGTTAATGGTGAATTTTATGGCTGACTCAACAATGTCGCAAGCCACATCTTCATTCATTTCAGCGGTTACAAAATTATTATAAAGCTGCCCTATTTCACGTTTACCTTCTATAAAATAATGCATGTCTTTATTCACAAAAATCCTCCCAATTAAATAACCACTATCGTTGAAACGACCGTATTTAAATGAATCGGCCAGGAAATTATAAATATTTATAATTCCGCAAAATGCACGATCAGGATCTTCTTTCACATATGAACTTTTCATAACAAAATGATCGCGAGGAAATTCAAAAACATTGGTGTGCATCATAAAGATTAAAACATCACCCGCAAACTTCATTTCAATTTCAAAATCACCCCGTTTACGGAATTCAAATGGAATTTCATGTTTTAGATTTTGAAGCATTGCTTTTTCGCGAAAATCATCAATTACATTTTTGATACTAGTCTTAAAGAGCTCAAATGTGTTAAATGTATTCTGGTAAACATCTTGTTTGAGGCTGGCTTTTTTAATCAGGTTATTTAATAACTCTTTTTTGTTGGCTTCATCCATAATTCCAAATTTTATCTTTACTCAAAGGTAAAAGAAATTTGAAATAGTTTTGAATTTAAACGCTCAATTCCGTTAGTGTACATATTATTCTCGGAAACAAGTAAATCATTAAACCCATAGGACATCTTTAGCTCAATACCGAATTTAAAATATGGAAAGTAGAAATCGAAACCACCACCTGCTTCAACCAACAAATCATGCTTTGATAAGATTATCTGTTCATTATTGGCTTCAAGGTTTTTCTTTGAATTAGCTGCCAAATCAAAGGTGTATTTTAAGCCACCTAATACGTAGGCTCTGATATTATTTGCCCTCTTCGATTTGTACTTAATATAAAGTGGTAGATCAATATGTGTAGAGCGAATATTTTTACTAGCTGCCTGATTAAATACAGTATCTGACTTAATCAGAGTAAAGGAATAATTTAGATTTCGCTCACCAAATGAAAGCGATGGTATTAGCCTTAAATCAAGCTGTTCAGCTAGCCTTAAATTAGTAACAATTCCAACGGTAAAACCAACAGCCGCATCACTATTAACGCCTAATAGCCTGACTGTATCTACATTTGCGAACTCGAATGGATCAGCGTTGGGCATTAACTTCCCAATTGCATCCTCATTAACCTTTAAGGAAAAATTCATTTGATTGACAGAAAGAATAAAACCGAAATGGTATGGGTCATAATCTCGTTGTACGAGATTCTCAGTACGATTACCTTGGGCAAGAATGCTTGTTGAAAATAGTGCTAAACCGAGAACCAAGCCTATTCCTAATTTTAAATCTAATTTCAAGTCGAGTATGTTTTTGATTTTATGGATAACGATCAATAAAAAAAATTATTTCTCAATTCATAAATTATCCCTTTTCTCCTATGTAAATGCTCGCAATCCCGAATGATAATTTCTTTTGAGTTGAATTTTTAAATCCTGCCTTATGCAATCGCTTTAAAAAAACTTCCCCCGATGGAAACTCCTGCACCGAGTCGTGAAGATAAACATAAGCTCCTCTATCTTTCGAAATAATTCGTCCAATTAAGGGCAAAATATTTTTGAAATAAAAATGATACAATTGTTTGATTGGAAATTTTTCGGGCATTGAGAATTCCAAAATATATATTTTTGATTTTGATTTTAAAACGCGGTTCATTTCTGATAAACCCAAATCGAGATTTTCAAAATTACGAACCCCAAAAGCGACCATTGCTGCATCAAAAAATTCATTTTCAAAAGGAAGATTTTCGCTATCGCCAAATTTAAGTTCAATTTGTTCGCTCAATCCTTTACGTTGAATTTTTTTTCGACCAACGGCAAGCATATCTTCAGCAATATCAACTCCAACAATTTTTGTGTTTTTAACAGAAGTAGTTGCAATAGCCAGATCACCGGTACCAGTTGCCACATCAAGAATATGTTTTGGATTTTGCTTTCTTAGCAATTTAACTAATTTTTTTCGCCATAAAATATCGATGCCAAGAGACAAGAAGTGATTCAAGAAATCATAACTCCCTGCTATTTTATTGAACATGCTTTGCACTTTTTCCTTTTTTCCTGCTTTATCCTGCATCGCCATGATTCTTTATTTTATGAGTAATTTTACAGCTTCATCAAAAAGTCGTTGTTTCCCAATTGGGGCAACACCAACTTCTTCGCAAACGATACCACCGGCTAAATTTGATAAGGAAGCAATTTGTTGCGCCGACTGATTTAAAGCAAGGCAAAGTGTAGCTACACTAATTACAGTATCTCCCGCACCGGATACGTCAGAAATAGATCGTTTATGAGCTGGAATAATATGTGAATTGATTTTTTTAGTTTTTGATTCTTCACTTATAAATACACCATGCTCTGATAAAGTAGTCATTATTATTTTTGCTTCCAGAATCTCATTCAACTTCTTAGTGAGCTTCGAAATGCTTTCAGTATTAACCTCTTCAACAAAAAGGCCTAAGCCTTCTTGAAGTTCTTTTAAATTAGGCTTGAACAGGCTCACATGCTTAAATTCGAAAAAATTCTTGCTTTTTGGATCAACAGTAGTGACAATTCCTTTTTCATTAGCCAACTTAATAATTTCAGCAATTATATTTTTGCTCAAATTACCTTTGTTGTAGTCTTGAAAAATAATAGCGTCGATTTTTTCTGAGCTAAAAAGGCTTTTAATTTTTGCGATCAATTGTGTTTCTTCATTCACATTTAAATCATGTGTATTTTCTTCGTCAACCCTTAACATTTGGGCATTGTTACCAATAACCCTGAACTTTGTAGTTGTAATTCTGTCTGCACTTTTAATAATCCCACTAGCCGATAGTGATTCGATATTCAAAACCTCGATTAATTCTCTTCCTTTTGAGTCATCTCCGATAACAGAACAAATGATAGGCTCAGCACCTAAGGATTTCAAATTTAAAGCCACATTAGCAGCACCACCAAGTTTATTAACTCGTTTTTGAATGGCAACAATTGGGACAGGTGCCTCAGGAGAGATTCGATCAACCTTTCCCCAAACATAAGCATCCAACATGATATCACCTACCACAAGGACTTTTAAATTATTAAACGAATCAAATAATTGATTTAGATTCTCTTTTGAAAACATGGAAATTGTTTATTGATATTTTAACAAAAATAGTTAAAACGTTGGGATATTAAATAAAAAATCCTCTCGCCTTTAGCGAGAGGATTTAAAATATTGCAATTAGTTTAGCTTGCTTAATGCTCGCTTAATTCGTGTAATCGCTTCTATAAGTATCTCTTTTGAAGTTGCATACGAAATTCGCATACATTTAGTATTTCCGAAGGCGCCTCCCGAAACTAAACCAACATATTCGGTTTCCAGGATATACATACATAAGTCATCTGCATTATTGATCTTATAATTTTCAAATGATTTTCCGAAATAAGAATCAACTTCAGGGAAAACATAAAATGCACCATCAGGAATATTTGTTTTAATTCCCGGGATTTCTTTTAATAAATCGATAACCATATCCCTTCTTTCTCTGAAAGCTTTAACCATGCTTTGGATTGAATCCGAAGTTGAAGGATCCTCCAGCGTTGCCTCAAGAGCAGCCATTTGTGCAATTGAAGATGCACCTGAAGTATATTGCCCTTGTAATTTAATACATGCTTTTGAAATGAATAAAGGGGCAGCCATATAACCAATTCGCCAACCGGTCATAGCAAAACCTTTTGATACACCATTAACGGTAATTACCCTATCCTTTATCTCTTCGAATTGAGCAATACTCTCATGTTTCTCTTTAAAATTAATGAATTCGTAAATTTCATCGGCAATCACAAACAAATTTGGATGTTTTGCAACAACCTTCGCAATGGCTTGCAATTCTTGTTTTGAATAAACTGATCCAGTTGGATTACATGGAGAGGAGAATAATAAAACTTTACTCTTTTCAGTAATTACTGATTCCAGTTGGGCTGCAGTAAATTTAAAATCTGTATCAACATTTGCGTTGATGTCAACCACAGTACCCCCTGCAAGTTTTACCATTTCAGGGTATGAAACCCAATATGGTGATGGAACAATTACTTCATCACCCTCGTTAACTAAACAAAGAATTACATTGGTAATCGATTGTTTTGCTCCATTTGAAACTACAATTTGCGCAGCATCATAGTCGAGTCCGTTATCTCTTTTAAACTTTTTAGCAATGGCTTCACGCAATTCCTGATAACCAGGAACCGGAGTATAACGCGTCATATTATCTTCAACAGCTTTAATTGCTGCATCTTTAACATTTTTTGGCGTATTAAAATCAGGTTCACCAATAGTTAATGCAATAACGTCATGTCCCAAGGCTTTCAGTTCCCGGCTTTTCTGAGTCATTTTTAAAGTTTCCGACTCAGATAAATTATTCACCCTATCTGATAAAAAATCTTTACTCATAATTTTAGGTATTAGTTCAAATCTGGTTAATTAAGTGACTACAAAGTTAGTAATTATCGCTGAAATAATAATGGTATTAATAGATTCCAAAAATATAGAAGATGTTTACATATTTTGATTTTAATTCATAAATCTGAACTTAAATCTAAATACCATATTGGTTATAATTTCGTATTTTCGCTACTGATTTAATAAAATGAGTTTGAAAGAAATACATCAGGTCGTAATTCTTGGTTCGGGTAATGTGGCTACACAATTATCAAGTGTATTAAAACGCGCCGGACTTGAAATCATACAGGTTTACAGCAGAGAAATAAAGCATGCGAAGACACTTGCTGAGAAATTAGGATGTAATTTTACTGACAATTTAAAATCTTTAAATGAATCGGCTGATCTTTATATTTTATGTGTAAGCGATGACGCCTTATCAGAAGTAATAAATAATATTTCAATAAAAGAGGCATTAATTGTTCACACCTCCGGAACAACCTCCATTAGAATTTTTGATTCATTTTTTAATAATTATGGCGTTTTTTATCCCCTACAAACTTTTTCAAAAGAAAAAGAAATTGACTTCATTAATATTCCGATCTGCATTGAGGCCAATACTGGAATTAACAGATCAAAACTGGTAACTCTTGCTAAGAGAATTTCCGGAAACGTTCAACTCATTAATTCAGATCAAAGAAAAACTTTGCATATTGCCGCCGTTTTCGCATCAAATTTTACCAATTATTTTTACCTGATTGCAAATGAAATTTTAGCAGAAAAAAAACTTTCATTCGATTTAATTAAACCTTTGATTACTGAAGTGGCCTCAAAAATTATTGACAATAAACCAAAAGACGTTCAAACAGGTCCGGCCAAAAGAGGCGACAATTTAATTATTTCAGCGCATTTAGATTTCTTAAATTCGCATCCTGAATATCAAGAATTATACAAACTAATCTCAACTCACATCAAGGAAAAATTTTCAAACCAATGATAAATTACAAAGAAGCACTTGTCCATATTACCACCTTCGTTTTCGATTATGATGGTGTATTCACTAATGGAACAGTAATTTTACAGAATAGTGGAGATCCTTTAAGAACTGCCAATGTTAAGGATGGATATGCCTTACAACTTGCCATTAAAAAAGGTTATCGAATCGTTGTGATTTCTGGTGGAAAATCCGATTCAATTTCGAATAGATTTGACACTTTAAATGTTTCTGATGTTTTTTTAAGTGTGGATAACAAGATTGAGGTTTACAAAAAATATTTAACCGACAATGGGTTAGAAGCAAAAAACGTACTCTATATGGGAGATGATATTCCTGATTATAAAGTCATGCAAGAAGCCGGAGTAGCAACTTGCCCTGCTGATGCTGCTGAAGAAATTAAATCAATATCGCACTATATTTCTCATTTAAATGGTGGTGAAGGATGTGTTAGGGATGTGCTCGAGCAGGTAATGAAAGTTCAAGGAAAATGGATGACTGATGAAGGATTTCATTGGTAATTGATCAATGCTTTTTTTATGAGTACACCAAACCCTATTCAAACAAAAATTATTTTGGCTTCAGGATCTCCCAGGCGTCAGGCACTTCTTAAAGATATGGGATTGGAATTCAAAATCGATCAAAGAGAAGTCAATGAAGTTTATCCTCCTGAACTTAAAGGAAAAGAAATTGCTGAATATCTGGCCGGATTAAAAGCTTCTGCATTTACCGCTGATGAAATTCCTCATGACTATATCCTTATTACAGCCGATACCATAGTTTGTGTGGGCGATCAATTGCTGGCAAAACCCTCAGACTTTAAGCATGCTCAAGAAATGCTAAACTTACTTTCCGGGAAATGGCATGAGGTGATTACAGGGGTTTGTTTAAAGTCAAAAACAAAAGAGAAAATTTTTTCTGCCACAACTCAGGTCAGATTTAAAAAGCTGACTTCTACTGAAATAAACTATTACATAGAAAGCTACAAACCTTACGACAAAGCTGGAGCTTACGGTATCCAGGAATGGATTGGATTTATAGGCATTAAAGAAATTTCAGGCTCCTTTTACAATGTGATGGGGCTACCCGTCCAAAAACTTTACGAGGAACTGCAAAAATTCTAATCTTATTTATTCCTTAATTACTAAACCACAAAGGTTCGGTAAAATATTCTATTTTTGTTCTTCTAATAATTCAACTAAACTTTTGACTTTTATGGGTAAGCCAACTATTTTAATAACCAATGATGATGGCATTCATGCCAAAGGACTGAAATATTTAATTTCAGAAATGAGGAAACTTGGAAATGTAACAGTAGTAGCATCTGAATTCCCGATGTCGGCTACAGGGCACGCGATAACAGTTCGATCGCCTTTGAGACTAAAGAAAATTACGGAGGAAGAAGGTTATCAGGAATATCAGTGCAGTGGAACTCCGGTTGATTGCATGAAACTGGGTGAACAAGTTGTGTTGAAGAAAAAACCCGACTTGTTAGTTTCAGGCATTAACCACGGCTCGAATGCCTCGGTTAATGTTGTTTATTCAGGCACAATGGCTGCTGTAATTGAAGGTTGCATCTCAGGGATTGATAGTATCGGGTTTTCATTACTTGATTATGATCATAATGCCGACTTTAGCGATTGTGGTAAATTTGTAAGAAAAATAGCAGAGAAAGTGCTGAAAGAAGGCCTTCCTGAAAACACATGTTTGAATGTCAATATTCCAGCAATTTCCGATAAAAAAATTAAAGGAATTAAAGTTTGTCGTCAATCAAAAGCAAGATGGGTAGAAGAATTTGATTCAAGAAAAGACCCCAGAGAACAAGACTACTTTTGGCTAACCGGATATTTTGATAAATTGGATGTAGAGTCAGATACTGACCAATGGGCCTTAGATAACAATTATGTATCGGTTGTTCCGATGCATTACGATTTTACCGCTCACAAAGAAATTAATACCATTAAAAAATGGCAACTAAATGGACAAGCTACTAAATAAAGACAGTCATTTTATTGGCACTGTAATTGGCTTGATTTTACCAATAATTGGCTTTGCGCTGGCTTTCGCTATCACAACAATCATTGATTTAATTGGCGGAACCCATCTCAATAACAATCTTAACGAATTCAAATTAATTGGAATCGCATTTAACCTTTGGCCAATTAGGTATTATTTTGTAAAGAAAAAATATGAGCTGACAGGCAGAGGAATCTTGCTAGTCACCTTTATTTATGTAGTTATTTACTTTTGGCTTCAACAATAAATTTATGAAGTATTACATTATTGCCGGAGAAGCATCTGGAGATTTGCATGCATCAAATCTTATTCGGGAAATTAAAGTCCTTGATAAAGAAGCAGCATTCAGAGCCTGGGGTGGCGATTTAATGGAAAAAGAAGGAGCCACTTTAGTAAAGCATTATCGCGATTTGGCATTTATGGGCTTTAAAGACGTAATTGCAAATTTGAATACCATTCGTAAGAATTTAGATTTCTGTAAGGAGGATATTCTGAATTACAATCCGGATGTAATTATTTTTGTCGATTATCCTGGTTTCAATTTGCGAATTGCAGAATTTGCTAAGTTGAATAAAATTAGAACGGTTTACTATATCTCGCCACAAGTTTGGGCTTGGAAAAAATCGCGAATAAAAAAAATCAAACGTGATGTTGATCAAATGTTGGTCATTTTACCTTTCGAAAAAGCTTTTTATAAAGACTTGGATTATGAAGTTAATTTTGTTGGGCATCCTTTACTTGACGTGATTAAAGCAAGAGCAGTTAGCAACGAACAAGATTTAATTAAAAAAAATGCCCTCGACCAGCGCAGAATAATTGCGGTTTTACCCGGAAGCCGCAAACAGGAGATTTCGCGAATGCTCAAAATCATGTTATCCGTTGTTCCGCTATTTAAAGATTATCAGTTTGTTGTAGCCGGAGCACCGGGAATTACAGAAGAATATTATTATTCGATACTTGGGAAAAGTGATGTTAAAGTCATTCACGCCCAAACCTATAATTTACTGGATCATGCCAAAGCAGCGATTGTATCATCCGGAACGGCAACCCTCGAAACTGCGCTTTTTAATGTTCCGGAAGTAGTGTGTTATAAAGGAGATGCCATTTCTGTTTTCATTGCTCGACAATTGATCAAAATAAAATACATTTCACTTGTTAATTTAATCATGGATAAATTGGTAGTAAAAGAACTTATTCAAAGTGATTTTAGCACAGAAAAGTTACGAGCAGAGCTTCAGGAATTGCTGAATAATTCAGAATATAGAAAAGCAATGATTACCAGCTTCCATGAATTAAAAAATATCTTAGGTGACGAAGGCGCTTCTAAAAAAGCAGCTCATCTAATTGTCTCTAATCTTTAGTTCTTATATGGACAAAATCACAAAATCGGAATAAAAGGAAAAGTAATTTTTTCTTTGATGATTTTCTGGTCGCAATTTCCTTTTGTTCGGATCCTCCTATTTTACCTACTTGGTATTTTTACAAGTGAGTTTTTGGATATTAAAATCCCAAAACAGTTTTTCGTTTACACGCTTATATTCCTAATAACCATCCTCATCATCAGCAGGATTAAATTGCGAAGTTACAGGTTCCGCTTTATCCCGGGGTATTGCATAGGTGCACTTTTAATCTTATTAGGTTTTACGATCAGCAATCAAAATCATTCTACGGAACAACCGCTGGGTTCGAACCCAATGCAAGACTATCTGTTTTTAATTACAGAACAACCCATAGAAAAATCCAAATCAATAAAAGTACTTGGGAAGATTTATGCAGATCTTCCTGAAAATACCGAGCTTGGTAAGAGCATTTTTTATTTTGCCAAGGATAGTTTGGCACTAAGTTTAAAATATGGAGATTTACTAAAAATAAATATTCGATTAAATCAGATCGAACCTCCTCAAAACCCTCATGAATTTGATTATAAAAAGTATTTAAAGAATCGTAAAATATACTATCAAAGCTATATTCCGTCAGATTCTTGGAAATTTTTAGATCGGAAACAAGCAAATCAAATTAAGCAACTCGCATTGGATGCCAGACAATACTCAATGACAGTTCTGCTAAATTCAAATTTATCGAAATCAGAGTATGCAGTTTCGATTGCTATTCTTTTAGGTCAGGATGAAATCTTAGATGATGAAACGAGGCAGGATTATGCCGGTGCAGGCGCCATGCATGTTTTATGTGTGTCGGGCTTACACGTCGGTGTTATTTATTTAGTCTTCAACTTTCTGTTAAGTTTTTTAAAAACACGTAGGTTTCAGCAGCTGCTTAGTAATATTTTCCTGTTCTTACTTATATGGGCTTATGCACTAATTACGGGATTTTCTCCATCGGTACTTCGTGCCACTGTAATGTTAAGCTTTATCATTTTGGGTGGAACATTAAATAAAAAAGGGAATATTTACAATTCCGTTGCAGCATCGGCTTTTTTGCTTCTACTCATAAACCCACTTATGATAAAAGAAGTTGGTTTTCAACTTTCATATGCTGCTGTTATCGGGATCATTTCAATATATCCCTTATTAAAAAAACACCTAAGTCATTCAAACCAAATTATTGATAAAACACTTTCAATCCTTATCGTTTCATTCGCGGCACAAATTGGAACCTTTCCATTGGCTATTTTTTATTTTCATCAATTCCCTGTTTATTTTCTTTTAACCAATCTGGTTGTTATTCTACTTGCCACACTTATTATTAATTTAGGATTTTTGTTTTTGCTCTTATCATCTGTCCCCATTATTTCGTCAGGGTTTCAGTACGTTTTAAAATCTCTTATTTACAGTATGAATACAAGCGTAGCTTTCGTTGAATCTCTTCCTGGTTCGACCTTCAAATCGATGGTCTTACATCCTGCTGAAGTAATAGTTTTCTACTTAGTAATTATCGGCATAACTCAATCGCTTTTAAGGAAATCGAAATCGTGGTTTGTGCTAAGTTTTACATCTATTCTTTTGCTTGGATTTGGATTTACTTTTCGGAATTTTTCTCAGCTTAATCAAAAAAAAGTGATCATTTATAATATAAAAGGGCATACAATTTTTGAATTTCAAAAAGGGAGAAACGCTTCAGTATTCATGGATTCAATATTGATGGGTGATCAACAGAAAATCAATTATCATTTATCTCCAAACTGGATTAATTCAGGAGTTAGAAGGCCACAATGGATTTCAATTCATGAAAAACATTATCAAAGAAATGAAATTGAGTTAATAAAAAAAAGCGGTATTTATTTATTTGAAAATAAAATATTTTTACGCATTGATCGGGAGAATTATAATCGGATTAAAAACTACCAAACCGCTCTTGATTATTTAATCATTTCGGAAAATGTAAAGATTTCTTTAAAAGATATTTTCAATCACTTTAAGCCCAAGCTCATTATTTTAGATTCCTCAAATTCATTTTATTATGAAAAGGATATAATTATGGAAGCTATCAAAAATGAAATTC
The DNA here is from genome assembly GCA_963674935.2 of Bacteroidales bacterium. Taxonomy (GTDB): domain Bacteria; phylum Bacteroidota; class Bacteroidia; order Bacteroidales. Next base: position 61,654 of record CAXXWZ010000007.1, on the reverse strand, counting down.
CAATTTATGCGGTAAACAATAAAGGAGCTTGTATAATTAAACTGTGACTAAAATCTTAAAGAGAGACAACTCAAACCACCATCCAATTTTTGATATTCACTCATTTCAAGTTCAATAATTTTGAAACCGGCCTCAACATAACTTTTCTTCGCCATTTCAAATCCTTTAGCAATAAGCAGGTAATCATTTATCAAAACACAATTCGCTGCGTAAGCTTCATTTTCAGGAATAGTAATTTTATTAAATTGCGCAAAATCTGGCATCGACAATAACGTTTCAATCATCACCAAGCGCTGATTTCCAATATAATTAATTCCGGTTTTGAGATGAAGCATTTCACCAATCTCAACTACTGAAGCGGTATAACCGTATTTCTTTAAAAAATTTGTTAACTGATTGGCTCCTTCTTTATTGGTTCGATCTGATAAACCAATATAAAAATGATTTTCAACACGCATAATATCACCACCATCCAATAATCCGGGAGATTTTATGTACTCGAGTTGTCGGAATTCAGAAAGCTTTGATGCAACGCTTAACTCCTCGCCTCTTCTTCTTTCATGGCCGGGTTTTGTAATAATTGCACATTTTCCCGTTACTATTGCAGTATCTTCAACAAATACGCCATCAGGAAATTGCTGCTCTGCTTCAATTTCAATTAATTCTAATCCGCATTTGGTAAGTGCCTCACAATATGCCTGATGTTGAATTAGCGCTTTTTCATAATCCGGCTTACCCAATTTAGCACTGGTTATTCCTTCTACTAACGACTCACTGGGCTTACGTACTAATGCATATTTAAACATATTCTGATTTTTGATTCAAAAGTAGAAAAAGAAGACGAAATTATTTTTATATTTTTTTGATTTTTTGTTTTGTGAAACAAAAAATTGAATTATCTTTGCCCGCTCTAAGCAGCGATGTTAAGATGTTCTTTACATTAAATTGGTCTGGTAGTTCAGTCTGGTTAGAATACGTGCCTGTCACGCACGGGGTCGCGGGTTCGAGTCCCGTCCAGACCGCAAGAGGAGGAAAGTTAAATACTTTTCTCCTCTTTTTTATTATGGGCTATTTCGTTTACATCATTCATTCATCCCAAAACAATATTTATTATAAAGGATTTACCACTAATCCTAATTACAGAATTAAAGAACATAATTCTGGATTAAGTAGATTTACAAAAGGAAAAGGACCATGGGTTCTGGTTTATTTAGAAAAGTGTTCTGATAAAAAATCAGCCTTAATTCGCGAAAAACAAATCAAAAAATATAACCACAATTACATCGAAAAACTAATTATACAACCACAAAACATTGCAGAAAAATTTAGTTAGCAACCTGTCATCTCGCCTATGGCGAGACGGGTTCGAGTCCTCTCGCCGAAGGCGAGACAAGAGGAGGAAAGTTAAATACTTTTCTCCTCTTTTTTATTATGGGCTATTTCGTTTACATCATTCATTCATCCCAAAACAATATTTATTATAAAGGATTTACCACTAATCCTAATTACAGAATTAAAGAACATAATTCTGGATTAAGTAGATTTACAAAAGGAAAAGGACCATGGGTTCTGGTTTATTTAGAAAAGTGTTCTGATAAAAAATCAGCCTTAATTCGCGAAAAACAAATCAAAAAATATAACCACAATTACATCGAAAAACTAATTATACAACCACAAAACATTGCAGAAAAATTTAGTTAGCAACCTGTCATCTCGCCTATGGCGAGACGAGTTCGAGTCCCTTCCGGATCGCTTAAATAAAAAAGGCAATTACTGATATCTCAATAATTGCCCTTACGAAAACCTTTTATTAATAAATATTTCTATTTATAAAATAAAATTTATGGTTAAAATAAACTCAGTACATATAAAATACAATGAGCAATGCTTCTTAATTTGCAAAATGAGACGACCTTCTCATTGCATAAAAAGAGCTCTGTATTAAAGTTCTTTTCTCTTATTGCTAATTAAAGTCGAGTATCCTTTTATTAGTAGCTGAAACGAATGGAGTGACAGATTGATTTAACATTGGGTTATTGTTCAATTCATCCTCTGGTATTTCAAAAATAAATCGAGGATCGTCATGAGAAAATGTCACTCCAACATGATTAAGGTGATTTCCACCGCGAGTAAATGTAGCCTTAAAACGTTTCATCGCGAAATAGCTCTTACCCTCTCCCCACATTTCAATTCTCCATTGCAGATATATCTCCTCAAGTAATTCTGAATTGTTTAATACGCTTACTCTAACTTCTGCCGCTGTATCTCTATCAGAAATAAGATCCAGTAAAACTGATTTAGCTTGAGCATCCATCCCTATTCGTGCCAAAGCTTCTGCCTGAATCAAATACATTTCTGCAACACGCATAAATACTTCATCATTGGTCCATGTTCTATCCCCACCAAAAGTCCTACCAGAATCATAGAATTTATTAATTGGCGCATAATCATCATTTGCATATGCGGGGCCAAATTGATTTCTTCGCACATCAGTTAAAGGAATCAAATTGTATAGATTTTCATCCATCCCTTTTACATCACCAGCCATCGCGTAGCTATAGGTAAATACATCAACCATTCCCCAGAATGTTAATAATGATCCTGTATTGTCGGGAGTCAAATCGAAAGACCACAGCCATCCAGGTATATTAACTGACCGGAAACCGGAATTTAGAATTTCGTCAGCACTCATAACTGTTGCTCCGCTAAAATTTATAACTGTTTCTGCTAGTGTAGCAGCTTGATCATATTGGCCTACCATAAGGTAAGTATAAGCAAGCAACCCTTGGGCTATATATTGATCGATTTGACTGGTAGATGTTCTATTATAACCCTCAAGAGCCTGAACTGCAACCTCTAAATCTTCAATTACAAAATCATAAACTTCACCAAGGGTTGCCAGTGGTTTTGGTAAACCTTCTAGCTGTGAATCATAAATAGGTACACAAGGTAAGTTCGTGTGATCTTGATAATTATGCTGAAACAAGTTGGCCAAGTTAAAGTAAGAATGCGCTCTTAATGCCCTAGCTTGACCATAATTTGCAGCATTCTCAGCATCAGCTGGAATACTTTCATTTCCACCTAATCCGTCAATCACCTCGTTGGATGCCTTAATTACCCTATAATAGTAATTCCAAACCATTTGAGTTTCAAATTTTGTGGTCGAAAGGCCTGTTAAATCAGCTATTCTATTAAATTTATTATAATAATTATTGGTTAATGCCATGTCTCCACAAAGCATATCCATCCTAATATCATTTGACTTCTGACCAAAATCAGTGTGGTTAAAAATACCTGATGGGCCGAGACCAGAATAAGTATCGATTAACAAAGAATAAATTCCTGAAACCATTGCTTTTGCAATTGCAGGATTCTTTTCAGAAGCTTTCTTCAACTGCTCGCTTGAGATAAACTGAGAAGGTTCTCTTTCTAGAAATTCTTTTTTACACCCATTTAACAAAAACACGATTAAAAAGGTGAAGAAGAATATTTTATATTTTTTCATATTTAAAATTTTTGAATAGATTAATAATTATAATTCAACTTTTATTCCTGCAGTAATTGTACTTAAAGGTGAATATCTGTTTGTGTTTGTATTATTGTCTTCATTGGTTAAAGGGATGTATCCTCTACGTTCTGATAAAACAAATAGATTATCACCGGCCATCCAAACTGAGGCATCCTTCAGTTTCATTTTATTAACAAAACTTTGGGGTAGTTTAATGGCCACTCTTAAGTTGCTGAGGTTTAGATAGGATGCTTTTGTAACAAAACGAGAGCTAGCATTTACTGTAGTGGTATAATGACCTGAAGTCAACAAAGGAACATCTGTATCATCTCCAGGCTTTTGCCATCTCCTTAAGATATCTTTGTTCCAATTATTAGATCCAGGATTTATATCATCCATTTGTGCTGCATATACATTGTCATATCCATACCCCCCCAGGGCGTATACAAATTGGCCACTTATTGTCAAGGCCTTATATTGAAAATCAAAGCCAAATCCTCCCATTACATCAGGGATTACAGACTTTCCAATATATTTTTTAGTGGCTTCATCATATTCAGTCGTGGTTTCTTTATCAATCACTAAACCCTCGCCATTATTATTTGCAAATAAAAATGCTTCCATATCAGTGAAATACTCTTTACTGCCATTTTGCTCTGCAAAGTACTTATACCATAAAGATTGACCTGTTTGTGGATCAACACCAGCATACTCTCTTAAATAATAATCAAATATTGAATGCCCTTTTGACCATCCAAAATTACCATGAATCTCTAATTTTTTTTCTTCACCTAATACGTCATCCATCGGCATATGAGTAACCTCACTCGCATAATGTGAAGCATTAAATGAGAAATCTAATTTTATATCTTTTGAATCTATTATGTGAGCCACACCGGTTAATTCCAGACCCGAGTTTTTTAATGCGCCATCATTAACAGGATAATCCGCATATCCAAGAGAAGGGGCTACTTGCTTATTAAATAATAATTTGTCCGTATTTTTTATGTAGTATTCTATTTCAAAATCAAAAGTATTGCCAAGTACAATTTCAGTACCGATATTAAAGGTTTTACTTTGCTCCCAGGTTAGGTTTGGATTTCCTTTATAATTGAAAGTGAATGATAATTGATTATCCAGATTAACAACTGCATAATTATCATAAGTCGGATAAAAACCCAAAGCCTGATTACCAAGAATACCATAACTAGCCTTCAGTTTCATGTCTGAAATAAAACTTATATCAGAAAAGAAATCTTCCTTACTAATCATCCACGCAGCCCCAAGTGATCCGAATGTTCCCCACTTATTATTTGGAAATCTGGAGGTTCCATCTCGTCGAACCGTTCCATGCAAAAAATATTTTTCGTCATAATCATATCTAACTTGGCCAAAATAACTCTCTAACGAATAATCATCAATCCATGAACTCATAAAAGACATGTTTACGGCATTATCCCATTCGATGCTATATGGATTTGCAATTAGGTTTTTACTTCCATTCACAAATTCATTTCTTTCTAAAGAAGATTCGTGGGCTATGAAAACATCAAAATTGTGCTTTTTGATTGATTTTGTGAAGGACAAAATCTGATTCCAAGTATATGAGATATAAGTATCCATATCTTTACGAATACGACCAAGTCCTGCTGCATCCCCATAAAAAGAATTTGTTAATGCTGATTGCTTACTACTTAAACTCTGCATACCAAACGTTGATGTAAACTTAAAGTTATTTGAAATTCTGGCTTCAATATTTGCGTTAACGGTTGCTTGATGTCGAATTCTTAACCGCTGATCCAATCTCACAGCACCAGCAGGATTAATATTTGGCCCGAAAGGTCTTGAACCCGTGCCTCTGTCAAAGCCATAATCATACATATAGCCATCTATAATTGGGTCAAATATTTTTTCACCATTGGCATCTCTAACATATACAGGGAAAATAGGTGGCATTCCGTTGACATAAGCAAAACCGTTATTCATATTTCCTCCTTGACCAGGATCATTTCTTTCAGAATAAGAATAAGCGATATTTAAGCCCCCTTTTAACCATTTTTTTATACTGTGGTCAACATTTACCCTGGCATTAAATCTTTCAAAATTGGAATTAATGTAATATCCTTCATCACCTAAGTATCCAATTGAAGTATAGTAAGATGATTTCTGATCACCTCCACTCATTTTCAAGGTTGCTTCCGTTCGTATTCCGCTGTTAAAAATTTCATCTCTCCAATTATCCAGTTCATATTTCCGATTTATACCTGGTTTAACTAAGCCCGTTACAGGATCAACTACAGATTCATTAGCGGCATTCCAAATATTATAAAAATCTGAAATCCCCTCAGTTGAATGATCAGCAGATGAAAATAAGTTCTCAGATGCTAACTGCCCGGGATTGGCCTCTCCTTGTATTGCATATTTGTTTCTAAGCCCCTCCCATGTTAACTCAATGTATTTTTCAGGAGTCTCTATTACATCATATTCAGGAATTAGTTTAAGGTTTATCCCTCGCTTTACATCAATTTCAACTTTCCCTTCGCCCCTTCCTTTTTTTGTAGTAACTAACAATACCCCATTGGCACCTCGCGATCCGTAAATTGCAGTCGCTGTCGCATCTTTTAATACGGTAAATGATTCAATATTTGAAGGATCAATCCCACTTATATCACCATTAAAAGGCGTTCCATCAACTATGTAAAGTGGAGCCCGACTTGCATTTACAGATCCATAACCTCTAATTCGAACAGTTGCGACAGATCCGGGCTGGCCGGTTGTATTAATAATTTGCACACCAGCCATTTCACCCGCTAAAGCCTTTGTGAATTCAGTGGTATTCTTTTTTTGTAGCTTTTCACCTGAAACTTGAGTTGCAGATCCTGTAAAAGATTTTTTGGTTGAAGTACCATATGCAACAACAATTACCTCATCAAGCAACAATAAGTCCTCTTCCATTTTAACATCAATTGAAGTTGAACTTCCAATTTCAACATCCATTGTTTTCATTCCAATAAAGGTAAATTGAAGAATGTTTGCCGACGCAGGTACAGACAGTTCGTAAATACCATCCAGATTCGTAGTAGTTCCAATAATTGTCCCTTTCACAATTACCTGTACGCCAGGAATTGTAGAGCCATCTACTGCACTAGTAACAGTGCCAGTGATACCCTTGGTCTGTGCTTTAGCTAATCCTATACTTGTAAGAAAAAACAAGCATATTAGCCAAATTGTAAAATTTCTCATAATTTAAAAATTTGGTTAATAATAATTTAGTTATAACTAATTTTTGTGTTGCGAAGACGTTCATGAGAACCGACTTGCCTTACAAAAAATCGTTCAAAAAACAATAAATTTTAAACAGGGATGGTTTTCTTAGGCAGGACATAAAATAACCGATAAGTATTGTTATCATCGATTATATTATAAAGAAAACCATCAATATAAATCATTCTCAAAACAGTCGGATTACGGGCAAATTATTTTTGCAACCACTCGACATTTACTTCTAGTTAAGCGTGCTAAGATAATTCCACAATCGTGCATGAGTCAATGGGAAACCATACTCATTTTTGCAAAATGAGAAGACCTTCTCATAAAAAAATAAAACATTAAGAAAAAAATACTATAACAAGATTATTAGAGATTGCAAAAAACGAGAGCACACTATTTCTCCTTTATAAAAAACAGGATGAGCTCATGTCGGGTTTTCACATTCAGCTTCCCATAAATATGTGAAATATGATTTTTAACGGTATGATATGATAAGAATAAAATTTCCTTAATTTCATTGGTACATTTGCCATCAATTAAGAGTTCAATAATCTCTTTCTCTCTTTTTGATATTTTATATTTATCATAAAGAGTTTTAAACTTATCGTCATCATTAATTAGATTTAACATTCTTTGTGCATAATCCAAAAAAACATTTTTAATCCAAAGAAAGGGAATGAAAATAATTACTAAATTATTCATTACAACAATTAACCATATATAATTACCTTGAATCTGAAAGTGATCAATTAGCCCTAACGCGATTATGGTCAAACAATCAACCAGTATATATAAAATAGTGAATGACCTACTAATTCTTTTTCTATCGCAATTCACTTGAGGATTTATCCAAATAAAATAGAACCCAATCAATATTAATAATTCAAGATAAATTAACCAGTCAGCAAGCAATAATGCATTGCTACAAATCTGGTCAACCCAATTCAACAAATTTTGAAGCTCAGGGATAAACGTATTGCAAATACAGCCTATAATTAGCAAACTTACTAGAAGCAGGATCCTTTTATTAATCGATTTCGAGAATGGTTTATCTCTAAAACTAACTAAAACATTTACCATCTGGTAGAATGTTAAAAAGATTCCTATATAAGCTGCAAACCGCAAACAGTTAGACCAAAGTAAGAATTCTTCTGAGTTGATATTTTTCCTGATGTACATGGATAGAAATTGCAAACAAATGGTCACAATCACAGTTAACACATAGTTTGTTATTGCCTTAATAAAAGTATATGGATATAATCTATTAATTTGCCTTAAATAAATTATCAACCAACTGCCTGAAAATAAAATTATAAGAACTGAAAGTAATTTTATGTGATCAATCATTTATTATATATTTAGCAAAAAAAAGAATAAAACATCCGACTAATTATATTCATATTTTTTGTTACAATTATTAGTTAGGATAATTACTTTTATAAACACCCTATTGTAAAATACAAAAGCACAAAGCAATTGAATCTCAATCCCATAAAGAAAAGCTATACATTGACTTCTAATTGACGTGTTGAAACTACATTAAGTTATTTGCTAATAATCTGACTTTTATTATCTGGTATTGCAATTAACATATAGAGCTATATTTTCAGTTTTATATATATTCTTACTTCACAATTTATACAAAGTCGTTCTAAAAAAAATGGAAATCATGCGCAAAAAATAACTCACGTAAAATAATCAAAGAGCCCTTCAACAGAAAAATATCTGTCACCCCTATCATAAGAAACAGTTAATACTTTTTTCCCTGCTAAATCATCCGCCATTTTTGAGATAGCAGCAAGGGATGCTCCTGTTGAAATTCCAACAAATAAACCTTCCAGTTTTGCAACTTTTTTACAATACCCATAAGCTTCTTCGTTGGTAATTGCAATTGTGTCATCAATTACAGCTAAATCCAGATTATCAGGGATAAAGCCTGCCCCGATACCTTGAATCGCATGAGGGCCGGCATTACCACCACCAATCACATTAGAAGTTAAGGGCTCAACAGCAATAGTAATAAGTTGTGGAAATTTCTTTTTTAAAGTTTTAGAAATCCCTGAAATATGCCCACCTGTTCCAACTCCTGTGATAAAATAATCAATTCCTTGCTCGAAATCATTTATAATTTCAACAGCAGTTGTTTCAATATGGATTTGTGTGTTTGCTTTATTTTTAAATTGCATGGGCATCCAGGAAGGTCTTTCTAATAATAATTCCTCAGCCTTTTTAATGGCTCCGTTCATCCCTTCAGCTCGTGGAGTTAAAACCAAATCCGCACCATAAGCATTTAAAATCTTCCTTCTTTCAATCGACATTGAATCTGGCATCACCAATACCAAATCATAACCTTTAACGGCAGCAACCATCGCAAGTCCAATTCCTGTATTTCCTGAAGTTGGCTCAATAATTCTCACTCCTTTTTTTAATATTCCTTTTTTCTCAGCATCTTCAATCATGGCTAGTGCAATTCGATCTTTAATGCTTCCGCCCGGATTTAGATGCTCCAGTTTTATCCAAACATCCATCCCTTGCCCGAACAATTTATTCATTCTGACTATTGCAGTTTGCCCTATCACTTCTAGTATATTTTCTGCTTTCATGTTTAATTATTTTGAAAATTTATTTGGATGTCTTCCGTACATGCGTTTTTTGATGATTTAAAATCTATAAGAATATGTAAGTTTCAGATATAATAAATATTTTTCTGTGGATTTAATTTAGTTCCGTTTTTTTGTCGGATTTGTACTTTATGACTGTGTGTTACCAGTGAGTTTGGAGCAACACTTTCAACTACCCAAACATTACCCCCAATAACAGAATTTGCACCTACAATGGTATTTCCACCTAAAATAGAAGCACCGGCATAAATGGTTACATAATCCTGAATATGCGGGTGACGAACGCCTGTCTTCTTTTTACTACTCACGCTTAATGCGCCGATTGTAACCCCTTGATAAATCTTAACATGATTTCCAATTTGAGCCGTTTCTCCAATAACAACACCGGTACCATGATCTATTGAAAAGGAATGCCCGATTGTAGCAGAAGGATGAATATCAATCCCTGTTTTACCATGTGCATATTCTGAAATTATTCGTGGGATTAAAGGGATTTCCAACACGGCCAGTTCGTGAGCCAAACGATAAATACAAATGGCCCAAAAGCCAGGATAAGACAGCACGACTTCCTCAATGGATTTGGCGGCAGGATCGCCATCATATATCGCCTGAGCATCCGTTAACAATAAGCTGTATACACGTGAAAGGCGATTCATAAAACGCTTACTCACAACCTCAGCTGTATTAACATCATAACCCATAGGAATTAATAATTCCATTAATTCTCCATTTAATCTATTAAACTTAACTTCCGCTTTCTCGCATTTATTTTCTGAAAGCACGGGAAATAAAAACTTCGATAAATTATCGGCAAAAACGACACTCTTTGACACGGGTGGTAATTTCCCTTTAACATTCTTACGAAATTGACCAATCTGATTAAAAAACTCTTTATTATCCATCTCAATTATATTCAAAAAAAAAGGCCCTGAATTTCAGGGCCTCTAATAAATATTATGTTTAACTACAAAAATCACATCATATCATCACCCATCCTTTTAAAGAAGTCATCCAACAACAATGATTAAAATTTCTGTATCTATTTTTCATGCGGCAAAATTAAATAATTTTCTTTTTAAGCAAGTTTTTATTTCAAATTAAATTACTTTTCCGAAGAATACTGCATTTGCAAACACCTTATTTGTTCCGTACCAAATTCCCCTGAAATTGGTGTTATCCATGATAGATATCACGATTCCACTTCCAATTTTATGAGTTGAAATAAAAGCTGCACCTTTTATTCTCTCATTGTTTTCATCCGAACAGAAACCACTTTTCAAAGGATCTTTCGTATATCGGAAAGGAGAATTATAAGGATCTGTTGTTAACTCAGCAACCATTGTTCCGGTTTTAAACACAGGAAGAATTTCGCGTTTGTAACCAAAAGCAAGCGGATGAGAAAGATCCATTTCAACTTCAAAAATGGCTCCATTGATGGCCTGAGAATTCTCGTCTGCGCTTTTATTAGCATATTTTGGCCAGTCATCGGTTAGCGCAACATTTTCCTTAAATTCTTGCTCAAGCTTCATTGCTTTATTTACCCACTGGCTTGCTTCTTTGTAAGCAATTAGATTTCCCCCATTTGTAGTCCAGGTTCTTATTTTATCCACCTGCCACTCATGAATTTCATTATAACTTCCACCTGGCAAGATAAGTGTATTGTAGGCATTTAAATCTATACTTCCTAGTCTTGAGCTTGGCAATAAAGTGATAGGTGTTGAATATCTTGTGTCAAACAAATGCCAAATTTCACCCGCATCTGCACTATTTGTTCCTCCTTCGATCAACATTAAAATCTCTGGTTTTTGAACCACAACAAAATCACTACTTCCTATATCAATTCCGGAATCAGTCCAGGAAGTATTCAACCCATAAATATCTAAGCCATCGCGTTTCGCAATTTTTGAGATTATACTTTTTATCTTTTCGAAATCCATTTTCTGATGCTCTACAGGTATTTGAATACTCCCGAAGTCGAAGTCAACGTTTACAGATTCATCACGATATTTAAACGGACGTTTTGCAACTTTCACAACGATCCCTTTATCCAATAACTCAGAAATAGCACGCGGGGCATAGTATTCATCCCAGGCAAAAACCCATGCGACCGGATCATCTGATCCAATAATCTTCCCTTCGTAAAACACAACTTCATCCATATTAGCTCCCGCTAATTGCTGTACGATTTTGACATTTTTAATTTCAGCAAATGGAATATTAAAAGACATTGGAAAATTCCAGGTGGAAACATCATAAAAAGTTACGTCTTTAAAATATCTCGCTTTTTCAAATAATGATTTAAGCAATAAATAGTTTTTTTGCTTACAAACAACCATATAAGAATTGGCTTTGTCAAAATGATTAACACCATCTGCGTAGCTCTCCTTCAACTGATGCACTTCAATTTGATGCCTATTCAGCAAATCCAAAAATTCGGCAGTTTTTCGTTTATCCCTTGATTCGCCAAAAACATAAGCTTTAACTTCATCTTTATCAGCTTCCTTAAGGGCAATATTATAAAATTCTTTCTGGTGCTTGAGAAGCTCATTTTTGTTAATTAAAGCAGCTTCAATAGTAGATTGAACAACAGCAAATTGATTTTTTATGGTGTATGGAAAATCAATTACGCCAATAGTTCCTGCTCTTTTAAAACCTCTTAAGCTGCTTTGTTCGAATAAAATCCCAATACCTCCATTAATATCAGGATAAGATGATCCTTTCCCAAAATAAAAATCGTCGAATACTTCTTCCGAAAAATATAAGGATTTCATTCGATCCAGATATTTGGCATGATAAGAACCAATCTTCCTTGTGAGTTCATAATTTTTTGAAGGCGTTAACGGATTATTTCTACTTGGGACACCAGGCTGAAAAAAGAAGGTTGAGTTAGAACCCATTTCGTGATGGTCTGTTACAACATTGGGCAACCACTCATGGAGTCTTTCTACCCTTCCTCTAGTTTCAGGATGAGCCATCAATAAGTAATCTCTATTCAAATCAAACCAATAGTGATTGGTTCGACCACCCGGCCAAACTTCATTATAAATCCTACTGTTGGCATCGGTTAAATCAGCTTTACTTTTATTCATATTTACCCAATTCGCATGGCGGTTTACACCATCAGGATTTAAGGCTGGGTCGAGAATAATTACAGCATTTTCTAAAAGTTTATCTATTTCAGGACCTTCAGCAGCAGCCAAATAATAAGCGGTTAACATGGCTGAATTTGCACCGCTAGGCTCGTTTCCATGCACCGAGTTACCTAATAAAATGACCACAGGCATACCATCAACAATTATATCCTTTGAAATTTTAGGATCAGACAATTTTTTATGTTCGGCCTTAATTTGTTCAAGCTTTTGTTGGTTTTTTGAAGAAGTAATAATCAACTGAATCAAAGGTCTGTTCTCATGACTTCTTGCATATTCTTTTAGAATAACACGATCAGAAACCTTAGCAATTTCTTTCATGTATTCAACTAGTTTATCATGGCTAATCATCCACTCTCCTACTTCAAATCCGGTAATGGATTTAGGTGATGGAATTGATGAATTGTATTTTACATTTTGAGGCAAATAATACTCCAAGCCAACTTGTGCCTGAATAATTCCGGCGAATAATATGGCCATTAAAATTGATGTGATTTTTTTCATTTGGTGCAATTAATTTAGGGTATATGCTAATAATAGACAATTTTTAATTTGTATTTTACGCTATCTTTCAATGCTAAAATGACTTCTCAATAAAAGTCCTAATTTATCAAAAATACCCAATCATATCTAGCAATATCCATATTTATTATTCTCCCCTCTCACAAACTATATGAATCATACAATTGTTTATATGAATGCTTTACGGACAACAATCAAACTTATTTATAATAAAAACAAGGTGTTTAAATCCTCAGTTTATCATAATCACAAACTATTAAAGTTAAAAAGATATCAAATCCTAATTATTTAATAGAAATGGAAATCAAACTGATCCTTAAAAAAAAGTTTTACTTAGTATTTTTTATTTTCATCTCCGCTCTTCTTAGCTCGCAAATCACATTTTCCCAAGATATTTTTACATGGATCGTGCAGGGAAATCTTAATAAATACAAAGAAATAAATTTTAGACTAAATGGTTAATTAAACTCATGGTTAACCCTAATCAAATTAAATTGACAAGCACTTTTTCGATTGCAGCTTTCTGCTATTTGTGACTGTCACTTTTTTAGCTCTTTTTTTTTGCAAATTAGGCAACAAACCTATATCCGCATAGGTAAATCACCTAGCTAATTAGATACGATTTAAACTAAATTGGCATCTACGCAATGCAACGTAGTGTGATTATTACATATTAATCTTCTTTTCGAGAAATAGCATGAAAACCGAAAAAATCATCTCACTTTTTACATTCATAATGATAATAAGTTCATCCACTTTAAGTGCTCAAGAAATATTTCTGACCACAGGAGGCATTGCTTCCGGAAGTGGAGGAATTGTCAATTATTCAATTGGGCAGGTTTTTTATTCTTCATTTAAAGGAACTGCATACTCTACAATACAAGGCATTCAACAACCTTTTGAGATATCTGTAGTAACGGGTATAGAGGAAGCTAAAGGGATTATCCTTGAATTAGCCGTCTATCCTAATCCCACAAAAGATTTCATCAATCTCAAAGTTGGAAACTACCAAATCCAAAACCTGCAATTTTTTATGATTGACATGAACGGTAAACTTTTATTGAAAAAAAAGATCACAGGCAATGAGACGATAATTCCCATGAATACGCTAGTTCCGGGAGTATTTTTTCTAAAAATTATTGACGACAATAAAGAAATTAAAACTTTTAAGATTATTAAAAACTAAATTGCCATGAAAAAAACATTTATTCTTGGTTCGGTCCTATTATTCACGGTCTTATTATTGGCACAAAGTCCTGATAAGATGAGTTATCAGGCAGTTCTTCGCGATAATACCGGCCAGCTCTTAAGTAATCAACAAATAGGGATGAAGATTAGCATCCTAAAAGGTTCGGCAAGTGGTACTCCTGTATTTATTGAGACTCAAAATATAACTACGAACGCCAACGGCTTATTGAGTGTTGTGATTGGAGATGGAATGGTCATCAGTGGAAATATTCATACAATTGATTGGTCAAACGACACCTATTACATTAAAACCGAGATTGATCCAACCGGAAATGGTGAAGCTTATTCAATTATCGGCACCAGTCAATTTTTGGCCGTACCCTATGCCTTTCATGCGAAAACAGCTGAAAATATCACTGGCTTATTAACTGAAAATGATCCTCTTTTTAAAGCATCCGTTGCAAATGGAATTTCTGAAGATGATATCCTGAGATGGAACCAACAGGTAATTGATTCATCTGCTATTACTTTAGCTAATGCTTCAATTACAAAAAACACAACCGATATCTTTAATAATAAAGAAATAATTTCATCGCACACCAATTCAATCACCTTAAAGGAAGATGTTATCAACAAATCAAATGATGTTACTTTAGCAGATAATTCGGATATTCTTTACCCAACTCAGAAAGCCGTAAAAGCATATGTAGATTCAAATAAAAGCTCCGATTCTTTATTATTATCCCTTCCTTCTTTTAATATTAGTACAAGTGATATTGCCAAATGGGATAGTGCCTATAGCTGGGGGAATTATGCCGATTCAAATTATTTGTCCTCCTATTCAGAAAGCGATCCTATTTTTTTGGCTCATCCTTCATTTAAAATTACAGATGAAGACATCACAAGCTGGAAAGCAAATTTTTTAATGACGACTTCAAATGCTTATGGGTTTTTAAAGATAGCTTCGCCAGCAGGTGGTATTACAGCAGCAGACACAAGCAGATGGAACAATGCAAGTAACGGAAGCTTAACCATTCCCGACCATACTGTTACTTATAGCAAAATCCAAAACGTTTCGGCCACAAATAAACTTTTGGGAAGGGCCAGTGAAGGTGCAGGTACAGTTGAAGAAATCACTTTAACTGCTGCCGGACGTGCTTTGCTCGACGATGTCGATTCAACTGCACAAAAAATTACTTTAGGATTGGAAAATATAAACAATACCTCTGATGCCAATAAACCGATAAGCACAGCAACCCAAACTGCCCTGAACTTAAAAGCTAATCTGGCTTCCCCCACTTTTAGCGGGACCCCTACCCTTCCATCCGGGACAATTGCGGTTACCCAGACCTCCAGTGACAGTACTACGGCCATTGCCACCACCGCATTTGTTGATGCCGCCCTTAATTCTTTATCTGTAACCGATGCCACAACCTCTACCAAAGGCGTTCTCCAGCTTGCCGGCGATTTGACAGGTACGGCAACTGCTCCCTTGATTGGCGACAATAAAGTTACAAGCAGCAAAATCAACAACAGCGCAGTTACTTATGCTAAAATCCAAAATGTATCTGCTACCGATAAACTCCTGGGAAGGGCCAGTTCGGGCGCGGGCATTATTGAAGAAATTACTTTAACTGCTGCCGGACGTGCTTTGCTCGACGATGTTGATTCAACTGCACAAAAACTTACCCTAGGGCTCAACCTTGTGGACAATACCCCCGATTCAACCAAACCGGTTAGTTCTGCCACACAAACTGCACTGAACTTAAAAGCTAACCTGGCTTCCCCAAATTTTAGCGGAACACCCACACTTCCAACCGGAACAATCGCTGTTACACAAACCACCAACGACAGTACCACAGCTATTGCCACTACGGCATTTGTTGATGCAGCCCTTACTTCTTTATCTGCAACCGACGCCTCGACAGAAACCAAAGGAATTTTGCAACTGGCAGGTGATTTATCGGGCACGGCTGCTTTGCCAACTGTTGCAACGGTTGGTGGTTCATCTGCTGCAAACATTCACACTGCAGAACTTTTGACCAATGCTGCAACCAATACCAACACGATAAATACAATAGTAAAAAGAGATGCATCAGGTAACTTTGCTGCTGATACCATTACTGCAACACTAAATGGGAATGCAATTAATATAATTGGCATCGCAGCTCTTGAAAACGGCGGTACAGGTGCAACCACAAAAGCTGCTGCATTTGATTCTTTAAGCCCGATGACTGCTGTCGGTGATATTATTTATGGCGGAACCAGCGGAACGGGTACTGTTTTAACAAAAGGAACTGCAGGAGAGGTACTCACCATGAATGCCGGCGCAACTGCCCCCGAATGGGCAACATCTGTTGCCAACCAATGGACTACTACCGGAAGCGATATTTATTTCAACTCCGGTAACGTAGGTATCGGCACAGCTACACCGGCCAACAAACTTGATATTTATGGGAATCGCCTTAGTCTTAAATCCCAAGGCACTGAATCATCCTATCTGGTAGTGGATAATTCTGCCGATGACCAACTGTCCACAATAGCTTTACAATCAAATGGCTCTGGTGTAGCATATTTAGGACTTGGAGGCTCCGGTTATTCTGCTTTTGGAGGTAATAATTCCTTGAACATTTGGAATCAGATTTCAAGTGGTCCTATTAGTTTTGGTACAAATAACGGATCTTCAACAAGTGAGCGGATGCGCATTACTGATGACGGCAATGTAGGTATCGGGACAACATCACCCGATCATAAATTAACAGTGGGGGATGCCGGGATATCAAACACAGGCGTTGTAGGAATTGATGTTACCGGGGATGCTACTTTTACCTGGGCATCTTCTTCCATTGCACCCAATCTTTCAGCGGGCAATAACCTAATTCATATTATTGGTCAGGCTGAAAGCGAATATAATTCAGGGTACATCGGTTTTAATTATCAGGGAAGTGGATCCAGCTCTAACTTCCTTACATTCGGACTGCATACCCACGATAATCTGTTGAATTTAACAGGTGCCGGCAACGTCGGCATCGGGACAACGAGCCCGGCATATAAACTTGACGTAAATGGTGCTATTAACGGGACTTCCGTACTGGTTAACGGTGTAGCGGTGGCTACTTCAACCGATACTTATTGGAATACCGGAGGCAGCGGCAAAATTTATTATTCAGGAGGCAATGTCGGTATTGGAACAACTACTCCTGCAACTCCACTTTCAGTAAACGGAACTTTGTCGTTGCTGGGTAATTCAACCAGTTATCTTGGGAACTCAACTGCAGAAGGCAGAAAAATTTTGGAGTTGAGGGCAGGTACTTCAAACGCAAATGGGGCCGGTATGAATATGTACGGCAGTGATGACCCAACCAATCCAAACGCAATCCTTCTTTATACAGGAGGCAGTGAGCGGATGCGTATTAGCTCAGTAGGCAACGTTGGTATAGGGACAATAAATCCAACATATGGCAAATTACAAGTTTACAACACAACTGCATCCGGAACCAACACCTTGTCATTACAAAAACAAAATGGAGCTGCCGGTATCGCATTTGGTTCAGATGAAGAAAATTTTGGAATTATTGAAAGTATAAATAGTGGCGGTCTGAATTTTTATACAGGTAGTTCGGGCTTAGAAACGCTATCTGAAAGAGTACGGATTGATGCGGATGGCAACGTCGGCATCGGTACAACTACGCCAAAAAACAAATTCGCAGTTGGAGGTGCAGGTTGGGCTCAATTCTTCTCTAATACAGACCCTAGTTACGGAGGTAACCCATCTGCTGATAATAATTATGGGGTTTATATTGGATCAAACAGAAGTGGAGGCCAAACCGAAGGAAATATTGCATATCATAATTACTTAACCTTTGCAGAATGGAATGGAACAACATACTCAGAGGCAATGAGAATCAACAACGCCGGTAATGTCGGTATCGGGACAACTTCGCCAGACACTCGTCTTACTGTTGCAGAAGACGCATCTTTCCTGGGAATTAATGTTCGGTCTGCTCAAAGCAGCGCGGGTTCCGTCAGGGAAAAAACCACAACCATTTTGGAAGGTTCAGGGGCAAATGTTGCTGCTCATGGGAATGTTGCCATTAAGTTTCATCATAATGATTATTTTAATCTTAGTAGCGACCTCAGTTTTTGGACAAAAAGTGTGGATGCTGTTCAGTATGAACGAATGCGTATTGACTATAACGGTAATGTAGGCATCGGAACAGCTTCTCCAGCCGGCAAATTAGATGTAACAGGAATACCAAACAACGGAATGGTTTATTTCCGCAGCACAGAACGGCCCTTTGTTAATATTGAAGGAGGTGACAATAGCTATAAAACTCTTCGCATGGGTATTACTGGTGGAGGGTCTGCATGGGATATTAATTCGTTTCCGGCAAACGATGGTGCCACTCCCAATGCTCTGGGTTTTTACAGTAACGGTTTTGAGGGTTATGTGCTACAGCTTAAAGCAAATGGTTATGTAGGTATCGGGGTACAAAATCCTCAATATCCACTTCACATGGCTAACGGCGCATATGTAACTGCAGGCGGAGCTTGGACAAATGCTTCTGATGCACGTCTGAAAACCAATGTTGTAAACACGAGCTATGGCTTGCAAACAGTAATGCAATTACACCCAGTGAATTACAATATGGTTAAAGGCGGTGAAGCTCAGGTTGGTTTCCTTGCTCAGGATGTACAAAAAATTATTCCGGAAGTAGTGAGCGGCATCGAAGGCGACCTGAGCAAAGGCGAAACGCTGGGACTTTCATACGGGAATATGGTTCCGGTACTTACCAAAGCCATCCAGGAGCAACAGGCTACCATTGAGTCGCAGCAAAAGCAGCTTGAAGTGCAAAAATCACAACTTGAATCAATGCAACAACAAATCAATGAGCTAAAGGCTTTGATACAGAAATGACATCCTGTTAATCTCGGTTTAATGCAAAAACATCATAAGTACAAGTTGATGTGCAACTTTACCTAAATTCAAAGGGATGTTAGAAATTAGAAAAGAAATATTAAAACCTAACACATATCATCACTGCCTAGCCGATTGGTAAAATCTTGATTATTTAAAAACAAAAAAGGGCAGTGTTTTTATCAATAAATTACAAGAACGTTTTTCGCTATTTCTATACCATTCGATACAAGTAAGGAATTTTCATTAACCTAATCTCACTTTCAACAAGAATTATAATAGGGTATTTGGGTTGTTCGGTCATCTATAAGGTTTATAAAGTATTAATATTAGCATTTAGATTTTGTTCAAGAACAGAATAAAAGCCTGATTTTACACTTATTATCCACCATGGAAGATTTAATTCATTCAAATATCTAAATAAATAACATCCTTATGCAAACAAAAATTATTAAAATATCCATTTTAGTTTTTTCAGTTTTAATTTCAATTTCGGGACTTTCTCAGGAAATTTTTACAGCAATTTTGCAGGGCAATTTGGATAAAACCAAAGAATTAATTGAGGCAGACTCCTTAAGTGTTAACACAAAAAACGCACGTGGATTTGCGCCCATTCATTTTGCGGCGAACTTTAAGCAATTTGAAATTGCAAAACTGCTGGTTGAAAATGGGGCTAATCCATTTGAAACAGGCACGTTTGGCCGTCAGCCTATTCATTGGGCTGCAGCCGGTGGAAGTAATGAAATTCTTATGTGGTTAATAGGCTTGGGTGCAGATTCAAATGCAAAAGATGAAACTGGGAAAACACCTATTTATTTAGCAGCAACAAGAGGGCATAAAGAAAATGTAAATTATTTACTCTCTCAAAATGTGGATATTCAAACTTCCGGTGAGGGAGCCTTTGAACTTTTATATTTCTCTATAACTATGGGTCATCAAGGTATGATTTCGAAATTTCTAGAATCAGATTTTAATTTCAATGAAGTTTCAAAAGATGGCACCACCTTATTAATGGCTGCCGCCTTGGCAGGTAATTCAGACTTGATTTCAACTCTTATTAATAAAGGCATAGCTCCTGATCAAATCAATGATTTTGGTGAATGTGCACTGCATATTTCTATCATCAATAAACATTTTGATGCCATGAAAAAATTAATTGAAATGGGGGCTGATATTAATATCAAAAATTATATTGGTGAAAATGCTTTGAGTTTTGCTGAAACTCTAGAAACGAAAGAATTTGCAGATTATCTACTATCGAAAGGTGCAATTAATTCAGAAAAATTTGTACTTAAAGGAAACTATCCGGGTTTTAAAAAGCCAGGTTTATTGCCAAAATTATTAGCACCCGGTTTGATTTCTACTTCTGATTTTGAAGAACGAGATGTGATGTTTTCGCCCGATTTTAAAGAATTTTATTTTACTAAATATTCAAACATCAAACAGATACCAATGACGGTTCAAATAATGAAACAAAAAAATGGGGAGTGGTCCAAGCCTGAACCTGCTGAATTCTCTGGCAAATTTAATGCTGCAGAATGCTTCATTACAAGCGACAATAAGAACCTGTATTTTATTTCACAACGCCCACCAGATGGTTCCGAAGCACCATCTCCATGGGAAATCTGGATTGCTGACAGAATTAACGGTGATTGGGACAATTTCAGATTATTCGACACTACAAACTTGAAAGGCTGTTTTTATCCAAGCCTGACAAAAAGTGGTGAGCTTCTTTATACAACTGGGAAAAACGATTTAATGCTAGCAACATTAAAAAATGGGAAAGTAGAAGATATCAAAAAGCTTGGTCCTGAAATTAACGGAAAAGGTGGAGGATACAACGCGATGATTTCACCTAATGGTGATTATATCATCTTTACATCTCATGGATTTGAAGACCATTTCGGAGGAGGTGACCTCTACATCAGTTTCAGAATGGATGATGATAGTTGGACCCCGTCCATCAATATGGGAGCTGAAATAAATACTGAGGCAACCGAGTATTGCCCAAATGTTTCTCCCGATGAAAAATATTTTTTCTTTACAAGCAATAAAAAAGGAACCGAAGATATTTATTGGGTAGATGCTGCTATTATCGAACCCTTAAGAATGAAGTCATTCAATGAATAAAATTTTAGGTTTTTGAAATTAGTACTGCGTTTTAAAATGCCGATCAAATGCGCCATAAAAAAACGCAGTCTCATTTTTTACCCTGTCTGGTTAATCCTGGTCAGGGTTATTTTTAACCTCCACTCATAATATCATCCAAACAGAAAGAGAAATAATAATACCTTTGTAACACAATAAAACTTTCATCAATGAGGTATTTTTATTTTTTGATTTTAATCATCATCATCCCGCTTTGTACGCTTGGTCAGGAAACCCAATCCTGCAAAGTCATAGTTCCAAACTTGGATGGCAAATACTTTGGTGAATGCAAAAAAGGCTTAGCTGATGGGCAAGGTTCTGCTCGAGGGATACATATTTATGAAGGTGAATTTAATAAAGGATATCCTCACGGGGAAGGGAAATATATATGGGCAGGTGATGATTATTATGAAGGCACATTCAAAAAAGGTAAGCGAAACGGATACGGCAAACATTATATGATCATTGATGGTAAATATGTTTTAACTGAGGGCTTTTGGGAAAACGATGTTTACATCGGTAAAGAAAAAAAAGTCCAAAACTATTCAACAGATCTAAAAGCAGGTATTAAGCATGTTTTTTATAATTATAAAGGAATTGATGCAAGCACCAACGAAATTATGATTGTGTTTAAAAAAGGTAATAATGAATCTAAATCTATAGTTTCAGACCCATCAATTGAAGGCTCAAGTGGCAACTTGATTGACCTGGAAGAAAAGTACGGATTTGAGAATGTAGCATTCCCATTTAAAGCAAAGTTAAGTTTTAATGCTCCTAATGAAACAAAACCCGAATTTACGTCTGCTACATTAAATTTCGAAATTATGAAAGAAGGAAGTTGGGATGTTATTATTTATTATTAATTAACAAATCAGAATTTAGCACTCATAATTAATCCCAGTATTTTTGTTTGATTGCTTTTTTCATCCGATTTTTTATTTAATCAAACTATAAGCTTGAAGCTAATCAAAGTATAAAATTATTGATGGAATTAATATTTCATAAAAATTTTGTTGAATAATAAATTTATGTATCTTTGCAGCCCAAAATT
Organism: Bacteroidales bacterium; assembly: GCA_963674935.2. Lineage (GTDB taxonomy): Bacteria > Bacteroidota > Bacteroidia > Bacteroidales. The sequence goes on along the minus strand of CAXXWZ010000007.1, from coordinate 39,279 downwards.
CACGGAGAGATAACCATTTAATAACAGAAAAATAGTATGGCTAATCATAAATCAGCAATCAAAAGAATTAAAACTAACGACGCAAAAAGAATACGTAATCGTTATCATGCAAAAACCATGAGAAATGCAATACGTAAATTCAGAGCTATTACTGATAAGAATGAAGCAGTGGAGCAACTCCCAAAACTTTCATCTATGATTGATAAATTGGTTAAGAAATCCATTATTCATAAGAATAAAGCAGGTAACCTGGTTTCAAAATTAACGAAACTTACAAATTCTTTATAAGCATTTTTAGTACAAAAAATATTTAGAAGCCTCTGTTTCAGAGGCTTTTTTGTTTTTATATCTTATCTTTGTTTGAGCAATCAAATTTTCTTACGATGGATAAGAAATATACCACCATAAAACAATGGGCTGAAGATGATCGCCCACGAGAAAAATTACTCTTAAAAGGAAAAAATGCTTTAAGTGATGCGGAACTGATAGCCATTTTATTACGCTCAGGTAATCAAGAGGCAACAGCTGTCGATTTATCAAAGCAAATTCTTGAGAAGGCTAAAAACAATCTCATTGAATTATCTAAATTCTCAACAAATGATTTTCTTAAATTTAAAGGAATTGGTGAGGCTAAGGCATTATCTATTATCGCTGCTTTAGAGCTTGGCCGGAGGCGAAGAAGTGCTGAAGTTGTTGAAAAATCAGTTATTAACGGATCAAAGGATGTTTTCAATTATTTTATTGCGATTACCGAAGATTACCAATATGAAGGATTTTGGGTGCTTTTGTTAAATCGAGCCAACAAAATAATTAAACATGTTCAAATCAGTGAAGGAGGGGTTTCAGGAACGGTCGCCGATCCAAAAAAAATTTTCCGTTTGAGTATCGAAAATGGCGCAAGCGGAATCATTCTTTGTCATAACCATCCATCCGGAAATATCAAACCCAGTGAGCAAGATTTAAAATTGACCAAAAAAATCAGCGAAGGTGGAAAGCTGTTAGATATCAATGTCTTGGATCATACCATCATTGGAGAAAATAGCTATTTCAGCTTTGCAGATGAGAATTTAATCTAACTAACCCAGTTTTATTTTAGTTTATTTTGATTTAGATCTGTAACAGATTTCGCTTATATGTGACAATAAAAAACAAGACCTTAGATATTAGATGTTATACTTTAGGAAAAATGAATTTTATCTAAAAACTTTTGTCTATAATCTTGAAATCATAATTACCTTATGGAGCATACAAGTATTCTACTGAAACACAATTGTTTTAAAATCGAATTAAGATTAGTACTTTATCTCCTAAATATCAATTTTTCAGTGTATTGGTATTGGTAAAACCAAATAATTTTTCTATTTTTGCACACCATTTTATGGGCACCATTGAAAAATGGTTGTAATTGTATTAAAATCAAAACAATAACAAACAAAATAATTAAAAATGATGAACCAATACGAAACCGTTTTCATTATGACTCCCGTTTTGTCTGATGAACAGATGAAGGAAGCGGTAAAAAAGTATCAGGATTTCTTGAAAGAGAAAGGGGCTGAAATTGTACACGAAGAACATTGGGGCTTAAAAAAATTAGCTTATCCAATTCAAAAAAAATCAACAGGTTTTTATCACCTTATTGAGTATAAAGACTCAGGACAGGTTATTCGTGACTTAGAAGTTGCTTACAAACGTGACGAGAGAATCTTACGCTTTTTAACCGTCAAACTCGACAAACATGCCGTTGCATACAACGAGAAAAAACGTAGAAATGCGAAAGAAAAGAAAGCAGCTGAAAAAGCTGAAAGCAATTAGTTTTAACCCTTAAAATCATTAAAAAATGGCACAAGCAAATTCAGATATAAAATATCTAACGCCTATTGCGGTTGATACTAAAAAAAAGAAGTATTGCCGATTCAAAAAAAGCGGAATTAAATACATCGATTATAAAGATGCTAATTTCCTTTTGAAGTTTGTAAATGAGCAAGGTAAAATTCTACCTCGCCGTCTTACCGGAACTTCAACAAAATATCAAAAGAAAGTTTCTCAGGCTATTAAACGCGCACGTCATTTGTCGTTAATGCCATATGTAGCAGATTTATTAAAATAAGGAGGTTAAGTCATGGAAGTAATTTTAAAACAAGATATTCAGGGCCTCGGTTATACCAACGACCTTGTTACTGTTAAGAATGGTTATGGCAGAAATTTCCTTATCCCAAAAGGGATGGCAATTTTAGCTACTGAACCTAGTAAAAAAGTTAGAGCAGAAGATCTAAAACAAAAATCTTACAAAGAAGAAAAAATAAGAAATGAAGCTGAAACTTTATTAGCTGCACTTCAAGATATTACTGTAAAAATAGGTGCTAAAGCTGGTACTTCAGGTAAAATTTTCGGATCTGTAAATGCGATGCAAGTTTCAGATGCACTTAAAGAACAATTTAAATTTGAAATCGACAAAAAACAAATTTCTGTTGATGGAGATGCAATCAAAGAGATTGGAACTTATAAAGCAACTGTAAAAATCCATAAAGAAATTTCAGCTGAAATTAACTTGGACGTTATTGCAGAATAGTTCGACAAGCTCACTACAAGTATCCTTCAAATTCATTTAGATTGAAATTGAAAAATACTAACAAAAAATCATTAATTTTAAATCCCGGTTTCGATCGGGATTTATTTTTTTATAGCATAAGATGATTTCAAAAGCCCAAATAAAACATGTTAATTCACTTAAGCTTTTAAAGTTCAGGAAAGCTGCTACTGAATTCGTTGTTGAAGGAGAAAAAATGGTTCGTGAGCTCATCATGAGTAATTACCAAATTAAGGCCTTGTATGCACTAGCAGCATGGCTGGAAGCCAATCATGAGCTCCTTTCCGCTAAGAATATTAATGCAGAAAAAGTATCGCCTAAAGAACTTGCACGGATTAGTTCATTCAAAAACCCTAATCAAGTTTTGGCAACTTCTGAAATTCCTGACCAATCAATACAGAAAATAAATTTCGAAGATTTGGTTTTGATTTTAGATAATATTCAAGACCCAGGAAATTTGGGAACAATCATCAGAACGGCAGAATGGTTTGGAATTAAAAACATCATCTGCTCTGATGATTGTGTTGACCTTTACAATCCGAAAGTTATTCAAGCTACAATGGGTTCTTTTTTAAGACTTAATACTCATTATACCAATCTTGAAAACTTCTTTAAAACTGAAGTTCCTGAAAATCTCAATATTTATGGTGCTTTGTTAGAAGGTAAAAACGTGTACGAGCAAGAACTTACAACAAAAGGAATCCTAATTATTGGTAATGAATCAAAAGGAATTTCTAAGGAGATCTCCAAATTTGTGACTCACCCCATTTTTATTCCGGCTCACGCAGTAAGCAAAGCAGAATCTTTAAATGCTTCAATAGCAGCAGCCGTTTTGATGAGTGAATTCAGAAAATGAACTATTATTTAAACAATTAATCAAATAAGAAAATCGGCATTGCTAATTAAAAGATTGTTGCTACTTTTGTAAAAAAATTAATTATGCTACTTAAATTAATCTTAATAACGGTTGTTCTTATTGCCATCGCTTTTGCATTTATCGGAATTAAAATGTTTGTAAAAAAAGATGGTAAATTCACTAAACAATGTAGTACTGTTGACCCAGAAACTGGCCAACGCATGGGCTGTACCTGTGGATCACAAGAATCAACCTGCCATAACGATTAGATTCTCAGATACAAGATTTTAGACGCTAGACAAGAAGCCTCTTTATTATTTCCAACATTGTTTAGAAATAGACTTTCAGTTTTCTTTTTGAATTAAATTCTTTAGCCCTTCTGTGCAAAAAGTCTCCAGTACACTACCAGAACCCGAAGAAATAAAATAGGCTTCCAAATCATTTCTTTTACTTAGAAAGGCTATGGCTTTTTCTAAACCCATTACCATAAAAGCAGTAGCATAAGCATCAGCTTCGGCACAATTATTAGCTAGCACACTTACGCTAAGTAATGAGTGAGTAACTGGATATCCAGTTGAAGGGTCAATCATATGTGAATATCTGACTCCATCCTTTTCATAATATTTTCGATAACTACCTGAAGTAACGAGAGCTTTATCATTTAAACTGATGACAATATCAGCTTCAACCTCCCCATATTCATCTTCGGTCGGTTTCTGAATTCCTACATTCCACGATTCGGAATTGGGTTTATTTCCACTTGCCAAAACCTCACCTCCAACATCAATGATGAAATTATTAATCTCATTATCTTTTAAAAAACGCCCAAGTAAATCTACTGAGTAACCTTGCGCTACTGCATTAAAACTCAATTCCATTCTGGGGTCATTTTTAACTAAAATACCATTCTCTATGTTGGCCTTTTTAAAGCCAACGAATTCCTGAATACTATCAATCATTGCTTGATCTAACTCCACTCCTTCCCTGAAACCAAAACCCCAGGCTTCAATGAGTGGCCCAACTGTGCAGTCGAAAGCCCCCGCCGTCTCTTCAGAAATTCTTTTCGACAAATTAAAATTATCAATAAAGTGCTGATCCAACACTACATTTTCTTCATTTCGATTAACCCGCGAAAGGATTGAATTTGGCACCCAGGATGACAAGGATTGATCAAAATCCTTTAAAATTGAATCAATCTCAGCTTGCAAATTTCTATTCTGCGCATCAAAATAAGTTACCATATAATAGGTGCCCTGCGCCTGACCCTGAAAGCTTATTTTCACCAGCTTCTCCTGTTTAAGGTTACAGGAAGAAACGATCATCAAGACTAAAAAAAGAAATTTATTTATTTTCATTATTAAAAGATATTAGTAATCAAAAATAGGCAAAAATAAAAAGCCTCAAACTCAATAATTCGAGTTCGAGGCTTTTACAATTAAAGGTATTTTTTATCCTCCGAAATCATCAAATGCGATCATTTCTTCAGGTACGCCGTAATCATCCAACATTTTCAAAACAGCATCGTTCATCATCGGAGGACCACATAAGTAGAATTCAATCTCTTCCGGCTCAGGATGGTTTTTCAAATAATTATCCATAATTATTTGATGAATAAATCCGGTATAGCCATCCCAGTTATCTTCGGGTAATGGCTCAGAAAGCCCGATGTTAAATTTGAAATTGGGAAAATTTTTCTCTATTTCCTTAAACTGATCAACGTAAAATAACTCACGTGATGATCGTCCACCGTACCAGAAGGTAGCTTTACGATTGGTTTTTTTTGTATTAAAAAGATCAAAGATATGAGATCGCATTGGAGCCATTCCGGCACCTCCACCAATAAACATCATTTCACGCTCGGTGGGCTTGATAAAGAATTCACCGTAAGGGCCTGAAACAGTCACCTTATCCCCAGGTTTACGAGAGAAAATATAAGAAGAACAAATACCAGGATTCACATTCATGAATTGATTTTTAGCTCGATCCCAAGGTGGAGTAGCAACACGGATGTTTAACATCACGATATTCCCTTCGGCAGGATGATTAGCCATAGAATAAGCACGGAAAATGGGTTCAGGATTTTTCATTTTCAAATCCCACATGTTGAAATTATCCCAATCTCCACGATAATCTTCTTCGATTTCAATGTCTTTATAATCAACCTCACATTTAGGAACATCAATTTGAATATAACCACCAGAGCGAAAATCTAGGGTTTCACCTTCAGGAAGTTTCACCACAAATTCTTTTATAAAGGTTGCCACATTGCGATTCGAAACAACTTCGCATTCCCATTTCTTGATACCGAATATTTCCTTTGGAATGCCAATTTTCATGTCCTCTTTAACTTTCACCTGACAACCAAGTCTCCAGTTATTTTGTTGTTCCTTGCGTGTAAAATAACCTACCTCAGTCGGCAAAATTGATCCACCACCTTCAAACACCTGACATTTACACATGGCACAAGTTCCACCACCCCCGCATGCCGATGGTAAAAATATTTTATGATCGGCCAGGGTGCTCAAAACCGTTGAGCCAGGGTTTACAACAAACTCTTTCTCATCATTAATGGTGAGTTTTATTTCACCTGATGGCATGAGTTTTTTTCGAGCATATAACAATACCGAAACCAACAACATAATTATCGACAAGAAAACTACAATGCTGATTAATACAACCAATCCTATACTAATATTTAAAATCATATCTAATTTATTATCTAGTTATTAAGATTATAATTTTATTCCTAAAAAGCTCATAAATGCAATTCCCATCAATCCGGTAATAATAAAAGTAATACCAAGACCTCTTAAGGGTGCAGGAACGTTTGAATATCTGATTTTTTCACGAATAGCCGCAATACCAACAATGGCTAATAACCAACCCACACCAGATCCTAAACCAAAGGAAGTGGCCTGCCAAATACTTTCATACTCTCGTTCTTGCATGAATAAAGATCCTCCTAAAATAGCACAGTTTACAGCTATCAGTGGGAGAAAAATTCCTAATGAATTATACAAAGCCGGCGTAAATTTCTCAACAATCATTTCAACCAGCTGCACCATGGATGCGATCACAGCAATAAACATGATAAAGCTTAAAAAACTTAAATCCACATCAGCAAATTCTGGCCCTAACCAGCTTAAAGCCCCTGCTGAAAGCAAATACTCATTCATTAAATAATCAACCGGTACAGTAATTGCGAGTACGAAAATAACTGCCAAACCAAGCCCCATTGAAGTTTTAACTGTTTTTGAAACAGCCAAATATGAACACATGCCCAGGAAATAGGCAAATACCATATTATCAATAAAGATGGACCTTACGAATATGTTAAATAATTCCTGCATAATGTAATTATAAAATTATTTCTATTATTTATTTTAAACTAATTCTTTTTTCAATAACTGATACTAGATTCTTGATTCTTGAAATCGGATGTTTGATAAATTGCAATATCCTCATTAAATTCATTATGATGGTTTTCAACAGATTGAATAAATCTATTAAGCTTCTTTCCTAATAAATTGATTCTTTCCACGAGCAATTCATATTCACTTACAGACTTCAAAGACGCTGTTTCAAATAAGGTTTCCAAGTGATCAATAGTTTCATCACACGAGGATAAAGCATAAATTAAAAATCTAATGAAATCCTGCTTATATCTTCTTCTACCATACCCTTCAACAATATTTGATTTAATTGACTTACTAGATTTTCGAATTTGTCTTCCCTCCTCATACATTTCAAATTGGGGTAACTGCAATGTCATCTCGTGAATATTATTCACGATCTCTTTTGACAACTGCCATATTTCCAATTTCTTGTAACTCATATCCTGTTTCTATAATCCAGTATCTAGTATCCAGTATCTAGTATCTGGTATCCAGCATTTATTTTCCTTCTATTAATGTTTTATCCTTTGATCGTTGAACCCATATAATTACACCTACGATAATTAATGCCATTGGAGGTAAAATCATAAATCCATTATTCTCGTAACCAAAATTATATACACCTAATTTTTCCATCACAGGATAATCCCATATGGTTCCTGACCCTAATAACTCCCTAAAGAAAGCTACAACAATTAATATCCAGCCATAACCAAATGCATTTCCAAGGCCATCTAAAAATGACTCCCAGGGTTTGTTGCCCATCGCAAATGCTTCAAAACGACCCATGATGATACAGTTGGTGATGATCAATCCAACGAAAACAGAAAGCTGTTTACTTACGTCAAAAACAAATGCTTTTAACACCTGATCGACCAAAATTACAAGGGCAGCAATAACTACCAACTGAACGATGATTCTGATTCGTGGCGGAATTCCATTTCGCAACAACGAAATAATAACGTTACCCAGGGCTAAAACTGCCATCACTGATAAAGTCATAACAAATGCCGGTTTAACTTTTGCGGTCACCGCTAAAGCTGAGCAGATCCCCAAAACCTGAGTTGTAATCGGGTTATCTTTATGGAGGGGATTAATTAAGAGTTTACGGTTTTTAGCCGAAAACAAAGGTTCCTTTTCTTTTTTCACTTCACTCATCGCTTAGTTTCGTTTTTTGATATATGGAACATAATTTTCTAAACAATTGGTAAGCATTGCACTTACTGCATCGCTGGTAATGGTGCCTCCTGAAATGGCATCCACACCATGAATATGCATTTCACTTGGGAGTGTTGCAACACCACCTTTAACAACTTTCACTGATTGAAATTCTCCGTCTTTAAATACCTCTTTACCAACAAACTGTAGTTGGAAGTTTTTAGTATCAATTTCAGCACCTAATCCAGGCGTTTCACCTTTATGACCAAAGGTTGCACCTACCACAGTACTAAAATTATCTTTTACAGCAATATTACCCCAGATCGGTCCCCAAAGCCCGGTGCCGCGAAGTGGGATAATAAATGTTTTAACTCCGTTTACCTCTACAACAAGCAACGAAATATTGTATGCCTGACCTTTACTTTTTTTGTATAATTCTTTTTTGAGGTCTAAATTGAAAGCAAGACTCGTACCCGGCTCAACATCACCAGTTTTGTTTACTTCAACAATATCACCAGAACTATTAATTACAATCTCTTCAATAATATTTTTTTTGTAAAGATCGATGGCATTTTCTGAAGTTGCTTCAATATTTGCTGATGCAAGAATGCCTTTCATTTTATCGATCGCTTCATTTTTTTCCTGAAGCGGTTTTAGGAACATGGCTGCCGAAGATAAAATGGCAGCAACAATGATCACCATCACACTTGCATATCGAAAAATATAAAAATTACTATACATAAGTTTATGTTTTATTTTTCTTTATTAATTAAGCCTTAGCTCGTTTTAGTCTTTTCTTGATATTTGATTCAACCACATAATGATCAATAAGCGGTGCAAATACGTTCATCAGTAAAATTGCCAGCATCATTCCTTCGGGGTAGGCTGGATTGAATACCCTGATCAAAACGGCAATAAGACCAATTAAGAATCCGTAAATATATTTACCCTTATTGGTTTGCGAAGCAGTAACCGGATCGGTGGCCATGAACACGGCACCGAAGGCAAATCCACCCATAATTAGATGATAATACACAGGGAGATTCATGTAATCATTGTATCCCCATAAATTGAATAGCAATCCCATTACAACAGCACCAGCAATAGTTGAGAAAAGAATTCTCCAACTCCCAACTCCCGTGAACAATAAAATTAAGGCTCCGATTCCAATTGCAATAATGGAAGTTTCTCCAACTGAACCAGGGATTATTCCTATCATCATTTCTATTGGGCTTGGTAATTTGTCAATTAAATTAATACTACTATCGGCTGTATGAGAGAGTGCCTCACCAAGAGGAGTTGCTCCTGAGAATGCATCAACCTTATCAGAAATCCAGACTTGATCACCCGACATAAATGACGGATAAGCAAAAAATAGAAATGCACGAGCAGTTAAAGCCGGATTTAAGATGTTCATTCCAGTTCCACCAAAAACTTCTTTCCCAATTATTACAGCGAAGGCAGTAGCTACAGCCACCATCCACAACGGAATGTCCGGTGGAAGAACCAAAGGAATAAGCATTCCCGAAACAAAGAATCCTTCGTTAACTTCATGACCCCGCTTTTGGGCAAAAATAATTTCGATACCCAAACCAACCACGTAAGTCACAATTAAAATTGGAAGAACTTTTAAAAATCCGTACCAAAATGCCGGCCAAATTGCAACCGTTTCGCCCAATGACAAAAAGTGCTGATAACCCACATTCCACATGCCGAAAAGCATGGCCGGAATTAATGCGATGAAAACCGTAATCATCGTTCTTTTCATATCAACCCCATCGCGAATATGACTACCCTTTAGTGTTACGTGATCGGGAACAAAAAACAAAGTTTCCATGGCGTCAAAAGTCGATCGGAACATTTCAAATTTCCCACCCTTTGCAACATGCGGTTTAATATTATCTAGTATTTTTCTAAGTGCTTTCATTAATATATATAATGATTAAACAAACTTTTAACTCATTTCTTTTCTAATCATGTCCAATCCCTGTCGAACAATGGATTGAATTTCAATTTTTGAAGTGCTGATATATTCACATAAAGCAAAATCTTCATCGTCGACTTCATAAATTCCAAGGTTTTCCATCGCATCAATATCTTCAACCATAATGGCCTTTATTAATTGCATTGGAAAAATATCCATTGGAAAAACCTTTTCGAATTCACCTGTCATCACGAAGGCACGGATACCACCGTTTAAGTTAGTATTTAGGCTATACTCTTTCTTTGGCATCAACCAGGAAAGGGCAGTTCTATAAAAACTATGCTTTTTCAAACTCGGCAATAACCAACCCATAAATTCATGTTGATCACCCTCCGGAATTACTGTAACATGCGTGTGATAAGAACCAACATAACCTGTTCTGTCAATTTTAGTTCCGGTTAACACATTCCCACTGATATAACGTTTTTTTACTTTCGTCACGTTATTTTCTGCCATGGCTTCAACACAGGCACCCAGTTTGGTTTTAAAATAAGCTGGTTTTAGCACTTCCGAGCCCGTAAACGCCACTAAGCGAGTGGTATCATATTTCCCGTCGAGAAATAATTTTCCAATCGTCAATACATCTTGTGGATACAAATACCAAACAATATCACCCTTGTTAATTGGGTCAATATGTGCTATTTGCGTACCAACATTACCTGCAGGATGTGGACCGGAAAATGCATTGAGTTGAACATTTTTACAGTTAGTAAAAACCTTAGAAGGTGCTGATTCATTAACATTCAGATGAATTTTACCATTCGTTAACTTGGCAAGAGCATCGATACCAGCCTGAAATGCTTCGCCCTGGCCATGAACAGCCAAGTCAAAATCAGGAGCTAGTGGATGCGAATCAAAAGCAGGGATAAAAATCGCTTTTGGTTCATCTTCCGGATTCGCAATAACTGCATACGGGCGTTGTCGGATAAATGGCCAAACACCGCTTTCTAACAATTTAGCACTTACCTCTTCACGGCTTAAATCCTTTGGATTTGCTTTACCAAAATCAATAAAATCATCCTGACCGTTGACCTCAATTTTTACTTCAAGCAAAATTCGTTTAGGTCCGCGCTTTAACTCAGTGATTTTACCACTTACCGGAGCTGTGAATTTGATGTTATCTCTATATTTATCAAAAAATAAAGGTGAACCCGCTTTTACAGAATCACCTTCTTTAACTAACATTTTAGGGAACACACCAATAAAGTCAGTAGGTTTTACGGCGTAGTTTTTGACATCCAGCTCAGCAACTGTCTTCTCAGCGCTTCCTACCAGTTTGATGTCCAACCCCTTCTTAATTTTTATCATTGTCGGCATTTAGTTAATGTCAATCTAAAAAATGCAATTTTACAAAATAAACCTTAATTTATCTTGTTTTGCAATTAGTAAAGTGTAAGATAACACCTTATTTTTATTTTTGTATAAATAAGCTTTAAAAAAATCTAATTTTATGGCAAAATTATAATATTAAGCGATGGGACACTCAAATATAAAAAAGCATACACCAGCTTTTCAGATGACATATATCATGTTTTTTACTGTTTTTCTATCCATGCCAGTTATAACTTCTGCTTGCCCGATATTTAGCAAAAGTATTATAAATGATGAAATTGCTAATGTAAATGACAACAAAAATATTAAATCAATACTCCTTCATTGTTTAGGCTTTGAGCTTTCAGACCCCATCATTGAGCTCAACACTGATGAAAAATTATTGCTTTCGTTTGATGACTTAGAAGATGAAGTTAAAAGTTACTCATTTAAAATCCAGCATTGCAACTCAAATTGGGAAGCTTCAGATTTGATGCCCAATGAATATGTTGATGGTTTTTTGACTGACCAAATTAATGACTATCAGTTTTCATTAAATACCACCACCCCTTATATACATTATGAATTGGTATTTCCAACCGAATATTTGCGCCTGACCAAATCCGGGAATTATATCATTAGCGTTTTTGCGGATCAACATGAAAATGATCCTGTATTTGTCAGGAAATTCCATGTACTTCAACCAAAAGTTAAAATAGAAGCGACTGTAAAACCTCCACTTTCAATCCGAGATAAAATGAATAAACAAGAGATCGGTTTCAAAATACTCCTCGATAATCTTTATGTGCCAAATCCTGACGCTTCTTTAAAAATTGTAATTACCCAAAATCATGGAACCGGATATCATATCACTGATCTAAAACCAGTCAGAAATCAAGGAACTGTTTTAGATTATAACTTTAATAATAAAAGTGTTTTTTATGGAGGAAATGAATTTAGGCCGCTCAATATTAAAAGTTTAAAATACAAATCGGAAAGAATTAATGCTATCGAATATTTTAGTGATGGTTATCATGTAACCCTTCGCCAGGATCAGCTCAAAGACAGAAGCAACTATATTTTAGAACATGATATTAACGGACAGAAACTGATTAAAACAGAGGATGATCAGGATAGTTCAACAGAAGCCAACTATACCTGGGTACATTTTAAGCTTCAGGCAAAACCTCACCTATTAGGTAAAAGTATTTATCTTATTGGAAAGCTGGTCGAGGGTTTAAGTTTTGAAGATTCAAAAATGAATTATAATGCCGAAACCAACACCTATGAAGGTTTACTGTTCTTAAAACAAGGTTATTATGATTATCAATACAGGGTAAAAGAACCCGGGTTACCTTCTTACGATACCAGTTTGACTGAAGGCAGCCATTATGAAACCAATAATGAATATTCGATTTTTGTATATTACAGAGCGCCAGGTACGCTTTATGATCAAATGATAGGGGCTGATAAATTTTCTGGTCCGATTAATTAATTTCTTGCTCATGTCGCTGATAAAGACAATTACATTCTATAGGGTTATTAAATCACATGGGGTTAAGTATCATTAAAAAATACAAGTGTTATTTGTTAAATGTGCAACTAAGAATTCCCAAAATGAAACAAAATACCAATATTAAGAAAAAATATGTCCTCCAAATATTACAAATACATGACCATCAATACATTAGCATTTTAGCATAAATTTTGATCTAACCAAATAATCATTATATCTATGTAATTTGTATATTTATAAAACAGAACTATAAAAATTAACTTAATAAATCATAAAAAAATATTTTTATCATCGAGTATTATCTTTAACACTTATTCTTAAACAATTTAAACACCAACCTAATATGTTAAACAGGTATCGTATTATCGTGATTATTATTATTGCAAGTTTATTCTCATGTAATAAATTTGAAAATATCAATACCGAGGAAGAACAAACAATAGAAGATCTGATAATTGCTGATAATTTTGATTATGAAACGGCTCAGGAGATTACAATTCAGCTGATTGCAAAAGACAATAATGACAATCCTCTGGCAAATGTGAGATTTGACATCTACACTAAGGACCCCGAAGAAGATGGACAGCTTATTCTGAGTGGCGTGACAAATAATGACGGGGTTTTTACAAGAGAATATGAATTTCCTGCCTTTTATACAGAAGCTTATATAAGCACCCGCTATATAGGGTTACCTCACTTATCTGTAGTTAATATTCAAAACAATCGATTGGAACTTACAGTAGGTGGTTCTGAACCCGCCTTAAAAAGCACCTACAAATCGTTGAAATCTACAACAGAAGTTAATTATAGTTTTAGCTACCTCGGGGGATATGATTCAAATGGGGTTCCCGATTATCTCGAAACGGTTAATGATGTTATTGATGATGAATTTCTTGAAGATGTGAACAATACACTTCCTGAACAAATTCAATTACCAATAGGTCATCCACAATATTTTAGTGAAAACAACCGGTATGATTTATCATTAATTGAGCGATGTAATGTTTTCGTAACCTTTGTTCATGAGGGTGCTGGTTACAAGAACACACTGGGATTCTATGTTTACGACACCGATAATCCACCAACTTCAGTTGATGATATTGAGGATATTACAATTATTTTTCCCAATATTTCATATTTAAATTATGGAGGTGGATTGATTTCCGGAAATAAAGTTAAAATTGGTCAATTCACTGCAAATAAATCCATCGGCTGGGTATTATTCCCAAATGCATGGCAGGGAGGACAAGTAACAAACAGTTATTATAAATTTTTCTCTAATCCTGATTTTAACCCTGAAACTACAACAGCACTCAAACAACATACAGTGCTGTTGAATGACCTTGGCAGAAATCTTATTTTACTTGGTATTGAAGACTTGAAAAGAGAAGGTGGAGGCTGCGACCATGACTTTAATGATGCGGTTTTTTATGTGACTGCCGATCCTGTTCAAGCTGTGGATTTATCAAACCTCCCTTCCATTGATTATACCGGGACTGATTCGGATTCGGATGGAGTAAAAGATGAATTTGATGATTATCCTGAAGATGGGGACAAGGCATTTAATAATTATTTCTTTACAGAAGGATCATACGGAACACTTGCTTTTGAAGACATGTGGCCAGGCACTGGAGATTATGATTTCAATGATATGGTCATTGATTATAATTTCAACCAAATTACTAATGCTGACAATCAAGTTGTTGAAATTTATGGCAAGTTTATCTTAAAAGCATTCGGAGCAAGCTTCCATAACGGTTTTGGGATTGATTTAGGAATTAATCCGAATTTGATTTCACAAGTGAGCGGTTATAAATTACAAGAAAGCTGGCCCAATATTAACAACAAAGGGCTGGAAAACAATCAATCAAATGCTGTCTTTCTGGTTTTTGATGACACTTATAATTTAATGAACAGAAGTGGAGGAATAGGAGTGAATACGGATCCTTCATTTGGTTATGTAACACCTGATACGACAAATATCCATATTACTTTTTCACAACCTGTAGACTTAGAAAGCATAGGAATACCACCGTATAATCCATTTATAATAATTGATCAAAACAGAGGTCATGAAATTCATTTACCTGATCATCCACCTACAGATCTAGCGACTCAAAGTTTATTTAACACCTATCGTGATAATTCAAATGCCGCTATTGGACGTTATTATAAAACTGAAAACAATTTACCATGGGCTATCAAAACCATCGAGCATTTTGATTATCCAAAAGAGAAAGCAGAGATAATAAGCACTCATTTAAAATTTGCAGAATGGGCAGAAAGCAACGGAACTTTGTTCAACGACTGGTATAAAGATAACAACGGATACAGAAACGCTAGCAATATATATATTATACCTAATTAAAACATCATTCTAAGAAAAAGATCGGGCATGTTAATAAACAATGACCGATCTTTTTTATATCCTTTATATCAATCTACTCGTAACGCAGGGCTTCAATAGGGTCAAGCCGTGCGGCCTTATTAGCAGGTATTATACCCGAAACTATGGCTACTAAAAAGCACAAAAATACACCGAGCAATATCCATAGCCAAGGGACAATAAATGCACTTCCAATTGCTAATGAAAGTACATTACCTATCATAATCCCTAAGAAAATTCCAAGAAAACCACCCAACTGACCAATGACAATTGCTTCTACAAAAAATTGATTTCTGATGGTTCTTTTGGTGGCACCCATCGCTTTTCGAATTCCAATTTCGCGAGTACGCTCAGTTACAGATACCAACATAATATTCATTAACCCAATGGCTGCACCAAGCAAGGTAATTAGCCCGATAAATGTGGCAGCCAGAGTAACAAAACTCATTAATTCAATTAAAGTGTTTGCTATCATGTCGCTTTTTGCCATTCCAAAGGTGTCATCTTCACCCAATTTAACTTTTCGGATAATTCTAAATAACCCAGTAGCCTCTCCAATAGCAGGCTCAATATCTTCTTGTTTCTGAGTCATTACAACAATGGAGTAATTCATGTTGGATCTTGAAAAATACTGCCTGACATTATTTAGAGGCAATACAACAATTAAATCGCTGCTTCCAATACTGGAACCTTTTTCTTTAGTGACTCCAATAACACGATATTTTCCAGGACCAACAGAAATAATTTTATCGATGGGATCGACACCTGTTTTGAATAAACGTTTTGCAATTTCACTACCAATTATGGCAACACTGTTTCCAAAATTAACTTCATTCACATTAAAATTTCTTCCTTTATCAATCTCCAATCCCGATGAACTTAAATAATTTTCATCCGAGCCTGTTACCCTGACATTAGGGTCTGTTTTTTCTGATCCATATTTTATGGTTGCGATTCCTGATCCCACTGTGGAAATTGAAACTGCAGAGGGGAAAGTATATTGTTCTTTAAAAGCATTAGCTTCATCCAAGGAAATGGGTTCATATCTTTTGCCACTACCTCCGCCGCCGCCACCAATAATGATTCTGATTTCACGATTCCGGATGGTAAACGAATTTGCACCCATCATCGCAAAATTTTCAGTTAAAGAATATTTAATTGAATCAATTGCTGTTAAAATTCCAACAAGCGCCATGATACCAAAAGCAATAATGAGCACGGTTAAAATACTTCGCAACAGATTAGCCCGTATTGACTCAAGCGAAATTCTTATATTTTCAAAAATTAATTGGTTCTTCATAAAGGTAAAATTATCAGGAATTATTTTTCTTACCATAAGCCAAATCTCCGGCATCACCAAGTCCGGGAACGATGTAAGCTTGAGCAGTTAACTCATCATCAACCGCACCAACCCACAAGGTAACCTTAGTTGCAGGTAAATGTTTTTTGATATACTCAACGCCTTCTGCACTTGCTAATACTGCAACAATATGGGTATGTTTTGGTTTGCCCATATTTAGCAATTCTTTATAAGCAAGAACTACTGAGGCTCCAGTGGCAAGCATAACATCCGAAATAATTAACGTTCTATCCGTTAAATCAGGACTGGAAGCATACTCGATTCGAATATCAAATTTTTTATTTTTATGATACTTTCGATAAGCAGAAACAAAGGCATTATCCGATTGATCGAAAAAACTCAACATCCCTTGGTGTAGTGGCAATCCGGCTCTAAAAATTGTGGAAAGAACAGGATATTCCTTTAACAAGTTCATTTTAGCTACGCCAAGCGTTGTTGTGATATCTGTTTCGACATACTCCATTTTTTTACTTATCTCGTAAGCAAAAATCTCACCCAAGCGTTCCAAATTTCTCCTAAAACGTAATCGATCTAATTGAATCTCCTCATCGCGGAGTTCAGATAAAAATTGATTTAACAAACTGTTATGCTTCCCTAGAATATAAACCATATACATCAATTATTGAGAGATTCACAAATGTACAAAAAAGAAGATTATCACTTTAAGATTTATTTACGACCTTAGATTAATCCAGTATTTACGAGATAATTTCATCCCAATTCTATAAATTAAGTTTAAGTTATTCATAACTATTTTGAAATAGGTGGTTTTTTCAGAACCGAAACTTTTGTAAAACCTAGCCAAACCAGTATTATTGGAACCTTCAAAATCAAAAGTTAAATGCTTGCCACTATTTCGTTGAATCACGTAATCAAGTAGAAAAGCTGAAGCGTTCAAATCTCTTCCTTCAACACTTATACCTGAGAAAAGAAAAGTCATTTTTTGATTCGCAAGCACAAAAAAACCACCGGCACAAAGTACATTATTTTCATTATACACCCCATAAACTTGCGCTGACCCACGATGAATCGCAAAATAAATGAGTCTTCTGAGTTTGATATAATCATTTTCACGCAAATGCTTCAAAGCTTTCCCTTTGTTTTTGTTGAAGAGCTTTATGATCTCATCGGGGTTAGTACTTGGGTTGATAAAAAGACCCGACTTTTTGGTTTGTTTTAACTTCCTTTTTAAATTTTCAGAATATTTTTTTGAGATATTTTTATAACTATTTATAAGATCAAGCTCATGATTCAACTGAGTTTTAACTTTAAATTTTGATTGATCAATTTTGTTGTAACTATTTAAATTTATCTCGACATGTTTAAACTTTGAAGGAATTGCATTTAAAAACTTAGTTACGATGTCTTCGGTGAGGATGCTCTTCGAAATAATTCCTAACTGCTGAGTAAAAAACGGTTGATAAATAAGTTGAACTCCAAGTTTTTGTTTGAAAGGCATCGGAAATACGCGATCGTAATCACCATCAATCAATGCATCCCAATCTTCACTCACAATATCTAAATACCAAGAATAAGCATACACAATTCCATTAACAGAAGCTGCGATGCAATGATCCCATTTTAGTTTATCAATTTGGTGATTTTGAAGATATTTGATGTCCATTTATTTTAGGATTGATAATGTTTTTAAATAAAAGTTCTTCATTCCTTCATCAGAAGCCAATGTGGAATTATGCCAAATTCCAATTAAATCTCCATCCACTTCTTTCACTGAATCCGAGAGCTGTTTCAAAAGTTTGGCTGATTCATCTGTGCTCAGCTTCATATAGTCAGTTAAAGTACCATCCATAAACGCAAAAGGGCGAATTATCAAATTTGTTTCTTCTTCTTGTATCAAATCATAAAATTTAAAAGATGTGCAAATACTCGCCCTAAACCCAGCCTGGGAGGCGTATCCTAATGAATAATCTTCAATTATGCCCTGTTCAATTAAATTTCGATAGGTTTGGGGCCAATTCAAAATCAAAAAATGCTGACGCGATCGGATCACTTCTCCACCAATGATATGCTCAAGTTTTGCAATTTCAGCTTTCAGTAATTCAGTATTAAAATTTGAAGCATAAGATGGGTGAATACAAAGCTGTGCCTTTTCATTTAATGATTGCAAAAGACGAAAAAATTTCAAATTTTTGAAAGGAACATTTTTATCATATTTACCATAATTTCCCAAATTCATAAAAATGAGTGGTTCAAAATTATTTGACTCAAGTGACTCAATGATAAAATCATAATTGTTTAATGGGTCAGAAACTTTTCCTGTTAACACGTTTAATCTTTCAGATACTTTCTTAAACTCAAGCTTTAAAGCAGAACGAAAGAACCCTCCGGCATTTCTCCAAAAACCTTTCCCAATATAAGAAAAAGCCATGTCAACATCAAAGGTTGGAATGTACTTATAAGCTGATTCAGGAAATTCAAATTCAGGAAATCGCTCAATTATTTTATCCTTTAATTTAAGTGCAATTTGATTGACCAAAGGCTGCCGCAGAAAATCATTTTTATAAGCCAGTGAAGCCTCAGCTTTAAACCTCCCATGTTTATCAATATTGTTTTGATCAGCATACTCCTCATATCTCGTAACGAGGTAAAAAATCATTGCAAAAATATCACAAGGAATATCTTCATTTCGATCAGTTTTGAAAAACACAGGCAATGTTTCCCAACGATTTACAGAAATTTTTTTCTTAGAAATTCCTTTTTCGAAAAGCAATTCAATAGGCTGAATTGAGATCGAATCACTATGATGAAGATCTGAATAATTTATCTTTACTGAAGTACTTGCTTTAAATTCATCAAAATCAGCACACCATTTAAATTGGGTTTTTAGGATATTTAGAAAGATTAAACCCAAAGTATATTTAAGTCTGGAGGAAGTTTTTTTTGAATAAATAAGTATTTCTTGCTCTTCCATTAAAGTACTTTATTTTCAAACAAATATACTGTTAAATTGACTAAACCAGAACAAAACAAATTTACTTCCGCCAAACTCCCTCAGCATAAATGGGTTCAAAAACACATATAAAAAGATGCATTCTTAATTCGTAGAAATGATTCATCAGAGCTGAAATTTTCTTATTTTTGAGCTGCATTTTCAGATCTCAAAGCCCAATTATGGAAAATTTTATTGTTTCTGCCCGTAAGTACCGACCAGCCACTTTTGATACCGTTGTTGGACAAAATTCGATTACTTCCACCCTTAAAAATGCCATCAAGAATAATATTCTAGCTCAGGCTTTTTTATTCTGTGGGCCACGAGGGATAGGCAAAACAACCTGTGCCCGGATCATGGCAAAAACAATTAATTGCGAAAATTTATCAGAAAATATTGAGGCTTGTGACAAATGCGAATCATGCACTTCTTTTAATAATGCCGCTTCTTTTAATATCCATGAATTAGATGCTGCTTCAAATAATTCGGTTGAAGACATACGAAATTTGGTTGAGCAAGTTCGTATTCCTCCACAGGTTGGAAAATACAAAGTGTATATTATTGATGAGGTTCACATGTTATCATCAAATGCATTTAATGCCTTTTTGAAAACTTTGGAAGAGCCCCCTGCTTATGCAAAATTTATCTTAGCAACCACTGAAAAACATAAAATTATCCCAACTATTTTATCAAGATGTCAGATTTTTGATTTTAAAAGAATAGGTGTTGAAGATATTGCCGGACATCTAAAATTTGTTGCCGAAAGTGAAAAAGTTACAGCCGAATCTGACGCCTTGCACATTATTGCTCAAAAAGCTGATGGCGCACTTAGGGATGCACTTTCAATTTTCGATCAAATTGTTAGCTTCTCAAATGCCAATATTACTTACAAAAATGTGATCGAGAATTTAAACATCCTTGATTATGATTACTATTTTAAAATTGTTGACGCTGCGCTTAAAAATGACATTACCAACTCATTACTCATCTTAAATGAAATTATTGAAAATGGTTTTGATGGTCAACATTTTATTATCGGATTAAGTGAACATCTTCGAAACCTATTGGTATGCAAAGACAAGGTAACCTTAACTCTGTTGGAAGTAGGTGAAAATATTAAAAACCGATATGCCGAGCAGGCAGATCAATCAGGAATTATGTTTCTGATAAAAAGTATAGAAATTATAAACACTTGCGATATAGAATACAGAGCAAGCAACAATAAGCGATTACGTTTAGAATTAGGCCTGATGCAAATGTGTTCTTTAAGTTCTGTGGCTCCACCGCCAAAAACAAAACCTGCGATCCTCCCTCCAAAACAAAAAGAGGATAAAGAACAACCTAAACCTATTGCTAAAAAACCAGCTGAAACCAATATCGCAAAAGAGCCCGAGCCAGCTCCAATGGAAAAGCCGGATGCTGTCTCTCAGAAAACTGCATCGGAATCTATGGAAATAAACATGGAACCAAAGCCAAAAGCAACAAAAAAAACAATCCCTAAAATCCCTGGTTCAATTTCAATAAAGGGAACTCAAGCAAAAGCTGAAGAAGAAGCAGAGGAAAAAAACCATCCAGTTCAAGCATTGCCGGATATTGATTTCACACAAGAAGATCTGGAAACACAGTGGAACAGTTTCTTAAGTTCAGCTGCAGGAGAATTACCAAGTTTTGTGAATGCTTTGAAAAAATACAAACCTGAATTAAGAGCTGAATATTTGGTTGAATTTAAAACGGATAACCGAATTATTGCCAACGACAGAAACAATATTCACAAAGTTCAGGCTTTCTTGAAAGAACATTTACAGAACCAACAATTGAGCTTAAGAGCTGTCATTGCAGAAGTAGAAGAAAACAATACCGCCTATACTGATGAAGAGAAATTTGATGAAATGAAAAAGGCAAATCCTGCCTTACAAGACTTAAAGGATCAGTTGGACTTAGAAATTGAGTTTTGATACAATCCAAACTTCTACATTTCAAATTGATTACTTTTTATTTGTTAAATAAAGCCATTGCTCTATTTAATAATTCATTTTATATATTTTATAAATGATTTATTAATTTGCTCCCTTGAATAAAAAACCAGCCCAAAATTAATCAGTATATTTACAAGATTCAAAACTAAAATTACTTGAAATTACTAGCTAAAGTCGTATTAAAATTGTGGGGCTGGAAACTAAATGGCATCATCCCTCCTGGTGTTAACAAATGTGTTGTAATTGCAGCACCACACACCAGTAATATTGATTTTTTTATCGGGCGCCTCGCATATTTTGCTATAGGAGTTAAATTACGATTCTTAATTAAAAAAGAGGTTTTTATATTTCCTTTTGGTTCAATTTTAAGAGCATGGGGTGGCATTGCAGTTGATAGGGGTAAAAAGAATAATATGATAACTCAAGTGGTAGATCTATTCAATAATTCCGACTCTATTTATGTCTTAATTACTCCAGAAGGAACTAGGAAGCTTTCGAAAAAATGGAAAAAAGGTTTCTACCACATTGCTCAACAGGCAAATGTACCCATAGCACTTGGCTACGCCGACTACGGAATTAAAGAAGCTGGTGTTGGACCTGTAATATACCCTAGTGGGAATTATGAAAAAGACTTAAAAATCATACAAGATTTTTACCGAAACAAAACTGCAAAGCATCCGGAAATGTTTAGCCTAACTCCTCCAAAAGCCCACATGCCAAAAAAGGATGATAATCAAGATGTTGAAAAAATTAAAAAACTTTATTGCAATAAAACTTAGTTCAAATTAATACTTATTCGAATGAAAAAAATCAATCTTTTATCAATTTTAATAGGTCTGTTTTTATTTTGTGGCATTCAAAGTATTGCCCAAATCGACCTTAAGTACCAAACTCCACCCAAAGAAATTTTGGAATTAATCGACAGTCCATTAACACCATCTGTGCGTTTCGATAAAGATGGAATATGGATGATGTTATTAGAAAATGTTCCTTTCAAATCTATTGAGGAAGTATCGGCCAAAGAATATCGATTAGCGGGTCTACGAATTAACCCCAAAACCAATGGAGGAAGCAGAGATCGTTATAACACAAATATTACCTTAAAAAATATTGCCAGTGGTGAGGAATTCTCAATAAAAGGATTGCCTTCTAATCCTAAAATTGGCGGAATTTCCTGGTCACCGGATTATCAGAAAGTTGCTTTTACAAATACCATCAAAAATGGAATTGAATTATGGTATTTCGACATTCAAACCAAAGAAGCAAAAAAATTAACTGATGCTGTTTTAAATGGGGTTTCTTATGGAACACATAGCTGGGCAGCAGACGGACAATCTTTAATTTGCAAATTTGTGAATCCAAACCGTGGAGAGCTGATGGATAATACAGAAACTCCAACGGGACCCATCATACAAGAAAATTTAGGAAAAAGAGCTCCTTCTCGAACCTATCAGGATTTATTAAAAAATAAAATTGATGAGGCAAATTTCGATTATTTTGCAAGTTCAATTTTAGTAAGAGTTGACTTGAATGGTAACACTACCAATTTAACCAAAGCTGATGTTTTTGCAGGTTTTTCTCAATCTCCTAACGGAGAATATATCATTACCCAGACTATTCGAAAACCATACTCTTATCTTGTTCCTTATTACAGATTTCCAACTGTTTTAAACTTACTTGATAAAAATGGTAAATTTATTAGAGAGATTCAGGATATCCCTTTAATTGAAGAAATGCCTAAAGGGTTTGATGCCGTTGAAAAAGGCCCAAGAAGAGTGAGTTGGAGGGCAGACAAACCTGCTTCTATATACTGGATCGAAGCATTAGATGGCGGAGACCCTCAAACAGAAGTTGAATATCGGGATGCCATCTATACTGCCGATTATCCATTCGATTTAAACGACAAAAAACATATTGTTTCCGTAAAAAACAGGTTTAGCAGAATAACCTGGGGCAATGATAATCTTGCATTGGCATACGACAGATGGAGAAGCAATCGTCAATCTTTAGTCTACAAAATTAATCCAAGCCAATCGAATGAAAACCCTGAAATTTTATTTACACTCAATTCCGAAGACCTTTATAAAGATCCGGGAAGGTTTTTAACCGAAGAAAATGGGTTTGGCTGGGATGTTCTGAAAATTGAAAAAGATAAATATTTGTATTTAGAAGGTGAGGGATATTCACCTGAAGGAAATCGACCTTTCTTAAGACAGTTCGACTTAAATAAAAAAACGACCAAAGAATTATGGAGGGCCGATGGGATAAGTACTTATGAATCTCTCACCGGATATGTTGATATTAAAAAAGGAATTATGATTACCAGTATTCAATCAGCATCGGAGAATGCTAATTTTTACATCCGTAATTTCAAGAAAAAAGGTGCACCCAAACAAATCACATTCTTTCAAAATCCATACGCAGGATTAGATGGAGTTGCTAAAGAATTCATCAAATACAAAAGAGCAGATGGAGTAGATTTAACTGCAACGCTTTATTTACCTGCCGGATACGACAAAGCTAAAGATGGAAGAATCCCAATGTTGATGTGGGCTTACCCTCGTGAATATAAAGACCCAAGAACTGCCGGACAAGTGAGAACTTCACCTCATCGTTTTACGCGTATCAGTTATGGCTCACCCATTTTTTGGGTTAAGAGAGGATTTGCCATTCTTGAAAACGCAGAATTTCCAATTATTGGCGAAGGTGATACCGAGCCTAATGATTTATTCATTCCACAATTGGTAGCCAATGCAAAAGCAGCTATTGATGCATTAGATGAAATGGGCATTGTTGACCGAGAGCGCGTTGCAGTGGGCGGACATAGTTATGGTGCTTTCATGACTGCCAACCTGTTATCGCATTCTGACTTATTTGCAGCAGGATTGGCTCGCAGTGGTGCTTATAATCGTACATTAACTCCATTTGGTTTCCAATCGGAAGAACGTACTTTTTGGGAAGCCCCGGAAGTTTATTTCCAAATGGCTCCATTCATGCATGCCAATAAAATGAAAACTCCACTGCTAATGACACATGGTGTTGCTGATAATAATTCAGGTACTTTCCCATTGCAAAGTGAACGTTATTATAATGCTTTAAAGGGACATGGTGCAACAGTTAGATTGGTAATGTTACCAGCCGAAAGTCATGGTTATTCTGCACGTGAATCCATTCTTCATGTGTTGTGGGAGTCAGATGAGTGGTTGATGAAATATGTAATGAATAAAAAATAATCTAAATGTTTTTATACGTTTTAAGCCATCAAAATTTAATTTTGATGGCTTAATTATTTAAACCTAATATAAATTACACTCACTAGGGCGACAAATTACAATAACAGGTATTAATGATTGTAAACATCCATATTTTTATATGATATACATCTAAGAGTGAATATTGCCTCTATAATTTTCGTATTGTTCATTCTAATCTAATAAACTTATTATGAAACCCAATCGGTATAATCATGTTTTATTTCTTATTACCATTATTGTATTACACAGCCTGGGCTCTAAAGCACAAGATCAATGGATTACAATAAACAATCAAAATACCAATACAAGTGATAATAAATTAATTGGTGGCTGGATTTCCGATTTCTGCGAAGATCATACTGGGAAAATCTGGATTTCAACACTCAATGGTATTAGTATTTGGGATGGTACAAATTGGGAATCTATCACAACAAGCGATGGGATAAGAAATAATAGAATTGGTGATATTGTTGAAGACGACCAACATAATATATGGATTAGTTATGGATATTATGTTGCAGGAGCCAGCAAATTTAACGGACAAAATTGGGAACATTTCAACGAAAACAATGGCCTCATTAACGATAAAATCAATTCCATAATAAAAGATAAAGATGGTAAGATATGGTTTGCAACAAATGGTGGCTTAAGCGTATTTGATGGTAAAGAATGGCTAAGTTATACAAATACAGATGGATTACCCGAAGGAGACATATTATCCCTAGCACAAGATACTGTTGGTAACATTTTAGTAGGCACGGTGAAAGGTCTTTGGGTATTTGATGGACTAAATTTTACACAAGCTCATGATATTTTTTCAAACACATTTATCAATGAATTATATGTTGATAATTTAAACAGAATATGGGTTTATAGCGGAATTGGGTTTTATCTTTTTGATAATTCATGGAACCGCAGCACCTTAACAAATTTTGGATTTATTAAGGATATACATGGTGATGAAGAAAATAACATATACGTTGCTACAAGTAAAGGCTTAGCGGTTTACAACAATACTAGCTGGAATTACATAAATGAATCCAATGGCCTTCCGGAAGATGGTGTAAGAGCTGTTATAAAAACCTCTACTGGTAATTTACTACTTGGTTTTGTAAATGGTATGGCAATTCAAAATGGAAGTTATTGGGATAGATATATAATAGGACAAACCGGATTAATAAATAATAGTGTACAAGATATCTTTAAAGACAGTAATGGTAACTTTTGGTTTTGTACGGATGGAGGTATAGGCAAATATAACGGAGAAAAATGGGATTCTTTTGACAAAACATCAAATGGGATTCCTATTACAAATGTTAGGAAAGGGTTAGAAGATAATGAAGGGGTATTATGGTTCTGCTCACGAGATGGAATTATTAGCTTTGATGGAACAACATGGAATATTTTAAACAGAGATACGGATGAAATGTTCAGTGGTTCCGCGTTTGATATTATACAAGATAAGGATAATAATATTTGGATTGGAACTTGGAAATATCTACTAAAATTTAACGGCAATAATTGGATACATTATGGTGAAGAAAATGGATTTCCATCTAATTATGTGGAAGCACTATATGAAGATACGAATGGGAATGTCTGGATTGGAAGTAGAGGTGCAGTAAGCAAATGGGATGGACAAGAATTTACCCATTACATAACCGGAGAGGATTTACCTTCAGAATTAACATCAGTGACTGAGATTCTTTCTGATGCCACCGGGAATATAATGGCAATAGGTTATGGGTTCGCAACATTTAAGGATGGAACCTGGGAAATGAATGAGCAGGTAAGATTTATATGTAACGATGCTATTCTGGATAAAAACTCGACACTTTGGGTTGTAGGTCCACCAGCTGAAGGTCTAATTAAATTTGATGGAGATTGGTGGTCAACATATGGCACAGATTACGGATTAGCTAGTAATGTTGGTTTATGTATTTACATTGAAGAAAATGGAACTTTCTGGATTGGGACTAATAATGGGATTTCAAAAATAATTCCAGATGTGCAAGCAGAAATAGTATATGACTTTACTATCCCCCCGTCTCCTCAAGAAGGATTACTTTCTATTCAAATGGCTTCAGAAGGAATAACCCAACCCTATCAATACTCTGTTGATAACATAAGTTTTTATAAAAATGAGGGTGCTTTTTATAATTTAAGTTCTGGGATTTATGAAGTCTATGTAACTAATGCATATGACACTTTGGTTCTATCTGATGTACAGGTCTTACATGCTGGAGTTGATATGGACACAGATATTAATCTCAAGCTATATCCAAACCCAATTGTTGATCAAGCTATATTGGAATTCCCAAATGATGATTCAGAACCTCATGATATAATTATATTAGATATTCAAGGAAACATTGTAAGGAAAACAAATAATATTACAAGTTCAAAAGTTAGAATTAATAAATCTAATCTAAGCCCTGGAATTTATATAATTGAAATTATTGGCATTAAAAAATATCAATTGAAAGTTTTAATAAAATAAATTTAAATGAAATCTGTAATGAACAAAAAATGATCTTACTCATATTTCAGCGCAAGTACGGGGTTTTGATTTGCAGTATGAACTGCGTGATATCCTACAATGATCATTACGATTATTAATACGATTAATCCGGATAAAGGATACCATAAAAAGTTAATGGATACACTTTCAGTGAAGTTCTCAAGCCATTTTAATGAAATAAAATAGATAATTGGCCAAGCTACAATGTTGGCAATTACCGTAAGCACAACAAATTCAGCACCTAAAGTCTTCACAATATTTAAGACGGAAGCTCCCAATGTTTTACGAATACTTATTTCCTTTCTTCGGGATACCGCAACAAAAGCAATTAATCCAAATAAGCCAAGCAGAGATATTGAAATGGCGAGTAAAGTGAAGATGCTAATTAGTTTCGAAACTTTCTTTTCTGCCAAATACATGTTTTCAAATTCCTTATCTACAAATCTGATTTGAGCCGGCCAGTTAGGTTCATGATTCCTCCAAACATCCTCAATAATACCAAGCGTTTTTGAAACATTTTTGCTATCAATTCTCATAACCAGTCGGTAATAATAAGATGGGAAACCATCCCCGGTTCGGTAAACCACAGGTGGTACTTCCTCATGTAATGACTTATAATGAATGTCATTTACCATTCCTACAACGGTTCTTACGGTATCCTCAAAAAAACCATATACTTGTTGCCCAATCGGGTCATCATAAATATTCATCAACCTTGCAGCAGATTCATTGATAATACATGAATTGGCATCTTCATAAGCACTATTATTCAAGAATGTTCTTCCTTTCAAGATTTTTGCACCTATCAACTCAAAATAGCCCTCATCGATAAAAATATAGCCACAGCCAATATTATCCTCATTAGACGCTGAAAGTAGCCGCATGCTGCACCAATTATTAATATCCTCTCCGGGCACATTAAATGCACCACTCAGTTGAAGAATTTCAGGATATTGTTGCAAATCCGCTTTTACATTTTCATAGCGCTGTTGCATCCCATCTGCCTTTACATTATTTAAAACGACCAGCTGATCGGGTTGCATGCCCAAATTTTTATTCCCGGCAAACTCAATTTGATTTCTTATTAATACGGCAATGATGATGAGTGCGACAGAACTTGCAAGCTGAAAGACGATCATAATTTGGCGAAAACGTAATGCAACCCCCCCTTTTTTCACAACTTCCAAGCCAACAGATCCACTCCCTTTTAAAACCTTTATCGGCTGAAAACCTGACAATACAAATGCGGAGTAAAAACCTGCCATTAGAGATATAAGAATAATGAATAAGATAATAGAGAACACAATGACAAAAGGATTTAATGAATAAAGTGATAAGGATTTATTTGTAAGCTGATTGAACCAAGGCATCAATGTTTCGACTAAAATTAGTGAGAGAATGACTGAAACCAATGATAAAATAACCACTTCTAATAAAATTTGAAAAATCAATTGCCACCTACTCGCGCCGATGGTTTTTCTTAAACCAATTTCTTTTGCTCTTTTTGAAGCCTGAGCTGTTGATAAATTCGTATAGTTAAAACATGCCAATACTAAAACCAATATAGCAACTCCTAAAAAACTAAATACGACTGAAGCATCGCCTCTGTTAAAATTATCCCATCCCAAATTTTTCGAATACAAATGAATATTTACATAAGGTTGCAGTCGATACCTCGCATAGCCTATCTTATCCCATCCGCGAGCGCTTGCTACAAATTTGGGAATTGATTCTGCAATTAAATCAGGGTTTGCATTTTTGTTTATTTGAATATAGGTCTGGAAAGAATTATTATCCCAATTCGTAAAAGCATTGGAATTATTATATCTAAGCACCTCAATATTAACCAAAAAGTCTAAGTCAAATGGTTTGAACCTTGGACTTTCTTTAAAAACTCCACATACTACAACGGGAGCTTCGTTATCAATTTTTATCACTTTTCCGAGAGGATCTTGATCACCAAAATACTTCCAAACCATTTTTTGCGTCAGAATAATCGCATCCGGTCTGTTCAATGCAGTTGTTTTATCACCAATCAATAAGTCGCAATCAAAAAAATCCAGAAAGCTAGTATCTGCATACAAAACTTCATTTTCATTAAAATAAACATCCTCGGAAGTGATTACAGAATTCATTTTCTTTATTCGAATCGCTGATTCAATAGCCGGAACATTTTCATTAAGTACAGGCAATAACTTCATTGGTGTTATTACAGACCAATCATCTCTTCCCCTCAAGATTCGGTAGATATTTTCTTTTTGCGGATGATCTTGTCCGTATTGAAGCTCATCAAACACAAACAAAAAAATTATAATACAAGTGGTTATTCCGATAGTCAGTCCGACAATGTTAATAATTGAAAAGAATTTATTTCTGACTAAATTCCGAAAAGCGAAGGTTAAATAATTTTTAAACATCCAACTATTATTACAAGGTTACAAAATAGCAATTTCCTAATATTTTGCAAATTATATGCCACCCAACGTAACCCTCTGACTTTCTATTCTTAAAATAAATAAATGAGATAAATAGAAACTTATAACTGTTTCATTTCGGTACAACTACAAAAACAAAAAGAACAGTTTTATTAATTTTTATGGTAGCTAAATTAGTTCTGATTTGGAAATAAATGAGGTAAACAAACTGATTCTTAAACACGAAAGCTCCTCTTTTCTGAGAAGCTTTCGTGGGCGATGATCTCGCCTCTGGCGAGACCGACCCCTTTTGCTTTCGTGATAAAACAAAAAAAGCTCCTCATTTCTGAGAAGCTTTCGTGGGCGATGATCTCGCCTCTGGCGAGACCGACCCCTTTTGCTTTCGTGATTGAGTCGTCCTAAAATAGGTTGACAGTTTTACAAAAGTTTAATTTAAACCGAAGCGGATATCCGCTTCGGTTTTTTCGTGAATAAAGTTAGGTGTTTTCATGTTTAAACTCAAATGAGGTCTTTTGTCATTGTAGGTATCAATAGATTGTTTGATTAGAGTTTCTAATTCACTGCCTGTATTACAGGTGTGTATTAAAAATTCTTGTTTTAATATTCCATTAATTCTTTCTGCTAATGCATTCTGATAACAGTCATATCCATCTGTCATCGACGGAGTTATTGCGTTGTAATTTAATTCATTCTGATAAATAGATGAACAATACTGCAAACCTCTATCAGAATGGTGGATCAGGGGTTTTTCTGTTTTTCGTTTTTTAACAGCCATTCTTAAAGCCTGTACTACATTTTCAGCACTCATATCATCGCTAAGTTTATAACCCATTATTTTTCTGCTATAAGCATCTGTAACTAAAGAAAGGTAATGTGTCCTTTCTCTGGTTTTAATGTAGGTAATATCACTCACAAAAACTTGTTCGGATCTTTTAACCTTCCCTTTTTTCAATAGATTTGGATATTTGTGTAACCAGTGTTTTGAGTTGGTTGTTTTAGTGTAGTTCTTTTTAGGTTTAATTAATAGGTGTTGCGAACGTAAATAATCAAAAAAAGCATCCCTTCCTATTTTTATGTTTAAGCTCACAAAATCATCTTTTAGTAAATAGTACAGTTTACGTGTTCCAATTCTTGGCATTTGCATTCTTAGTGCTTGTACAAACGGCTTGATTTTGGATAACTCTTTTGTTCGATTATCAATTCTATTTCGTGCTTGATAAATCGCTTGTCTGCTTATCCCAAACAATCTACAACATCGTGATAAACTCACTTGCTTGTTTTGTTTGATCTGTATGATTGTTTGGGTGAAAACTTTTTTCTGATTGCAGTTCCATACTGTTGATCTGAGATATCGATCATCTTATTGAGTATCTCGTTTTTCAAACGTTCATCAGAAAGTTCTTGCTCTAAGCGTTTGATATTCTGGGCAGGGGATTCTTTTGATTTTGACATAAATAACAGTCCTGGTTTGCTCCAGTCTAAGTTACCATGTTTTCTTAACCAAACCAAAACTGTGCTCCGGCCTTGAATCCCATAGACCGCCTGAGCTTGTTTATAGGTCAGTTCGCCTTTTTCTACTTGAGAAACAACTGCTAATTTAAAGCCTAGATTATAATCTCGCTGGCTTCGCTTTTGATGGCATAATGTCGTTCTTTCCATAATAAGTCCATTTAGTGTCAACTTATTTCAGGATGGGACAGATAAAACAAAAAAAGCTCCTCATTTCTGAGAAGCTTTCGTGGGCGATGATCTCGCCTCTGGCGAGACCGACCCCTTTTACTTTCGTGCTAAAACAAAAAAAGCATCCCATTACTGAGATGCTTTCTGTGGGCGATGATCTCGCCTCTAGCGAGACCGACCCCTTTTACTTTCGTGCTAAAACAAAAAAAGCTCCTCATTTCTGAGAAGCTTTCGTGGGCGATGATCTCGCCTCTGGCGAGACCGACCCCTTTTACTTTCGTGCTAAAACAAAAAAAGCTCCTCATTTCTGAGAAGCTTTCGTGGGCGATGATCTCGCCTCTGGCGAGACCGACCCCTTTTGCTTTCGTGATAAAACAAAAAAAGCTCCTCATTTCTGAGAAGCTTTCGTGGGCGATGATCTCGCCTCTGGCGAGACCGACCCCTTTTGCTTTCGTGATAAAACAAAAAAAGCTCCTCATTTCTGAGAAGCTTTCGTGGGCGATGAGAGATTCGAACTCCCGACCCCCTCGGTGTAAACGAGGTGCTCTGAACCAACTGAGCTAATCGCCCTAATCTTTAATAAACAAACCGCTTTATAAACGGGAGTGCAAATATAAATTATTTTTTTTGAATTGAACAATAATTATTAAAAATATTATTTGATTTCAGCAATCTTTATCCTCGACTTTAGTTTTATCTTTATTCGGTAGAAATTGTATTTTTGTGACACACTTAAGTTAGGTTGATTTTGAAGCTATTAAACTATAAACATCTTGTTCTGATTTTGAGTTCCAGCCTCTTACTTTGGAGTTGTGGAACAATGAAGAATATTAACCAACCTCTGGTTAATAAAAACAAGATCATGATTCGGGGAGATAAATCAAACATTAACAAAGATGATTTATATGGACTGATCAATCAGCAACCGAATAAAAAACTTTTAGGGCTTTGGAAATTTAAACTCTGGGCCAATCAACTGCCTATCAGAGGCAAAGAAAGAGGAGTAAAAAACTGGATGCATGATAAATTTGGCGAAGAACCGGTTTACTTTGATGCTTTAACTACTGAGAATAGTTTACGTCAAATGAAAATTTATTTAGACAAAACCGGACATTTTAACTCAAGAGTCAGCTATACCCAAAAGTTGAAAAAGAACAAGTTAGATATTACTTATCATATCGAGCCAACAACCCCATACCGTATTAGACATTACAATCAAAGAATTGCCGACAGCCTGCTCAAAAAAAACATTGATAAAATATCTAAAACTGGATTGATTCGTGAAGGTTCAATTTATAGTGCTTTTATAATTGAAAACGAACGCGAACGAATTACTGATTCGCTAAAAAATGTTGGTTATTACAATTTTAATAAGGAGTATATATTTTTTGAGGTTGACAGTGCATTTAATTCTCATGAGCTAAACATCACATTGGTGATAAAAGATGAGCGTGCTCGAAGCATACAGAATCAAGACTCGATCATTGAAGTGGCACATAAGCAGTTTTTTTTGAATAAAATTTACATCAATTCTAATTTTGATTTATTGAATGCCAATAAGATCTCACCCGACACACTCCAACTCAATATTCAAACAGACACGACTAATCTTAAACCAAATATTTATCATTTTCTGCACGATGGGCCACTCAGGATTAAACCCAAAATAATTACACAATCCATTTTATTAAAATCAGGAGATTTATTCAATCTTGATGCAGTAAAAAAAACGTATCGTCGACTTGCTGATTTGCAAATTTACAAATACTCAAACATTCAATTTATTCCCGTTCAGGACTCTTTAAATCCGGAAAAAAAATTAATTGACTGCCGTATTAATCTGGCCCGGAGCAAAGTTCAGTCTTACTCCGTTGAAGCTGAAGGAACAAACTCAGGTGGCGATTTAGGAATTGGTGGGAACCTGGTTTATGCCAACAAAAACTTTTTTAGAGGTGCAGAACTATTTCAGGTTCGATTAAAAGGGGCTCTTGAGGTCCAAAAACAGAATAACTCAGAAGCAATTACAAACGATAAATTCCTATTTTTCAACACTATTGAAACAGGAGCAGAAGTTAGCTTCAGTATTCCTAAATTTTTAATTCCAATCCGACTCGAAAGTTTTCCAAAAAACTTCAAGCCTAAAACAACCATAAGCACTGGTATAAATTACCAGCAACGCCCCAAATATCGTCGTTACATAACCAATTTATCTTTTGGATATAATTGGTCGCAAAACGATAAAATTCAACACATTTTCTATCCTGCCGAAGTGAACTCTGTTAAGGTTTATCCAACTGATGAGTTCAAAGCATCGCTTGAAGAAATAGCGAATATTCGTTTAAAAAATCAATATACCGATCACCTTATTTCAGCTTTAAAGTATAGCTTTATTTATAATGATCAGGAATTGAATAAGCTCAAAGATTTTATCTATTTCAGAGGCAATTTTGAAACTTCAGGATTTATGCTAAAAGGGGTAAATATGTTATTCGGAATTTCAGAAAATGACGATGGATATAACACCCTTTTCAATATTCGTTACGCTCAATACGTTCGTGCCGATTTTGATTTTAGATACTATTCTGTATTATCAAAAGAAAACAGGGTAGTTTGGCGAGCGATGTTGGGGATTGGAGTACCATACGGAAATTCAGAGGACATCCCTTTCGAGAAGGGATTTTATGCTGGAGGCGCAAATGGCATGAGAGGATGGCGAGTTCGTTCTTTAGGTCCGGGTTCTTCAACTACAACTGAATCAACCACTCTGATTGACCGAATTGGCGACATGCAATTTGAGGCCAATATTGAATACCGGTTTCCGGTTTATAGCTTTTTGAAAGGGGCACTTTATATAGATGCAGGAAATATCTGGCTCTTAAAAGAAAATGATTTCTTTCCGGGGGGAGACTTTAAGTTAAAAAACTTTATCAGTGAAATTGCCATGGATGCAGGATTTGGATTTCGCTTCGATTTCAACTTTTTTATCTTCAGAATTGATACAGCAATTAGACTAAGAGATCCTTCGAAAATTGCTTCAGAAAGATGGGTGTCCTTAAAAACAGGATTCAACAATCTTGCTATTAATTTTGGAATTGGATATCCGTTTTAATAGTCATACTGAAGCAAAAATCCATTATGGAATTAAACAAACTTATCAAGCTTTTCCAGAATCAATTCCCCTACAATCCAACAACAGGGCAGGAAGATTTAATTCGCGATTTATCATCTTTCATTCTTGACCCAAATCCTTTGGCTCTTTTTGTCCTTAAGGGATACGCAGGAACCGGAAAAACCACAATTGTAAGTTCATTGGTTAACATCCTTCCTGCATTAAAAAAAAGATTTAATTTGCTTGCACCAACCGGTCGAGCAGCTAAGGTTTTAAGCAATTATTCAGGCAAAAGCGCTCATACCATCCATCGTTTTATTTATTGGGCTACTACCAATACTGATGGGAGATTTAAATTAGTATTACGTCCTAATAAACAAAAAAGTACCATTTTTATCGTTGATGAAGCCTCAATGATTCCTGATGGTTTAAGCAATGTAGATTTTTCGCAAGCGCAAAGAAGTTTGCTTGAAGACCTCATAACTTTTGTTTATTCTCCTCAATCAAATTGTAAAATTATCCTGATCGGAGATGAAGCTCAACTCCCCCCTGTAGGGCTTGATATTAGTCCCGCACTCAATATTGAATACTTAAAAGCATCCTTCGGCCTAGATATCCAAACATTCGTTTTGAAAGAAGTTGTTCGACAATCTTTAAGTTCGGGCATATTGGCGAATGCAACTAAAATTAGAAATAAGATTGAGAAGAATTCTTTAGACATGCCATTTTTTGATCTTGGTACTTTTAAAGACATTCATGCGATAGATGGAACTGAACTTGAGGATACTTTAAATTCAAGTTATTCAGGAGCCGGGCATGAACATACGGTGGTAATTACAAGGTCGAACAAAAGAGCCAACATTTACAACCAACAAATTCGACATCGGATTTTGTTTCAGGAGGAAGAAATTTCTGCGGGTGATTTTATGATGGTGGTGAAAAATAATTATTTCTGGTTACCCGATAATTCAAAAGCTGGATTTTTGGCTAATGGCGACATCATTGAAATTATCAGTATTCAAAAAGTTGAGGAACTCTATGGTTTTCGCTTTGCGGATGTAAGCATAAGAATGATCGATTACCCGGAAGAGGCAACACTGGATGTTAAACTGTTGCTTGATACCATTGCGGCTGAAAGCCCTGCCCTGCCAAAAGCTGAAAATAATAGATTGTTCGAGGAAGTTTTAAAGGATTATGAGGACATTCCTCAACGCAGAAAAAAGCTTGACAAGATGAAGATTGATCCTTATTTTAATGCCTTGCAAATTAAGTTTGCCTACGCCTTAACTTGTCATAAAACACAAGGTGGTCAGTGGGAAAATGTTTTTATTGATCAGGGATATTTTAATGATAAAATGTTGGATAAGGAATTTTTACGATGGTTGTATACTGCAGTTACAAGAGCAAGCAATCAATTATATTTGGTGAATTTTAAAGAAGAATTTATGAGTTAGTTTTTTGAATCAATGCAACTGCATATGCAGAAATCCCCTTGCCTTCACCAACAAAGCTTAACTTTTCGGTAGTTGTTGCCTTAACTGAAACAGCTGTTTTCGAAATCTGCATTAGTTTCGATAATTTAATTTTCATATTCATAACAAGTGGAGCAATCTTGGGTTCCTGTAAACAAACGGTTGAATCAATATTGCCAATACTAAACCCATTTTTTTTGAGCAACATAACAACCTTTTGCAATAAAATACTTGAATCAACTTTCAAATATTGTGGATCTGTATCAGGAAAATGCTTTCCCAGATCGCCTAAGTTAGCAGCTCCAAGCAATGCATCACAAATGGCGTGTATGAGTACATCAGCATCAGAATGCCCAACAGCTCCTTTTTCTGAATGAACCTTTACTCCACCAATTATCAGTTCGTATCCTTTTTCAAGGCGATGAACGTCATACCCAAATCCAATTCTAATGTTCATAATTGATTTGGTTATTGGCTAAATGCGGCGAAATCGAAAGTAAGTGAAAATCTAAGTGTATTTTCTAAAGGATGTTTTTGCTCGAGTGGAATCAAATATGCAACATCAAGCCCAAAAACGTTGTATTTTATACCTGCTCCAAGTGTAAAAAACTTACGATTACCTTTTGATTTATGTTCATGGAAATATCCACCACGTAATGCAAATTGTTTTTCGTACCAATATTCAACACCTGCACCGTAACTAAATTCTCTAAGCTCTTCGCTAAAACCGCCAGGTGCATCCCCAAAGGATTGAAGAATCCCACGAATTACGGACACATCATCATCCTTTCCAGCTATAATTACATCTATTCCATTAATTTGCTCATAAACCGGAGGAGTTGGCACCAATAATTTATTGACATCAATCATAAAAGAAATAGAATTATAATCATCCATGTCAATTTTTAATGAAGGCCCAAACCTCAGGTTGGTTGGAATAAAATCTTTAACGTCAGAAGAATAAGAAATCTTTCTTCCAATATTTGATACGTTAGCACCAAAAGATAACAATCCATTGGTATTTGTAAAGCTAATTTCTTTTTTCCAATAAAATGAAACATCAGCTGCAATTGAAGTACCGGCATGAGTTTCTCTGCCTTGAACATATTGCCCTTGTGTTAAGTCTGAATAGATAAAGCGAGCTGCAACAGAAGCTGAAAAGTTTTCGGACAGCTTACGAGAATATGCAAAATCTAAACTAAATTCGTTTGGATTATAGGTTCCAAGTGAACCACCAACTTCGTCTGTAAATGTAATATCTCCTAAAGAAAAGAAGAGTAATGATGCTGCTATGGTTTGCTCATCATCTAATCGTTTAAAGAAATTCACATAGGCCAGGTTAATATCCGGCACCAATGCCTTTAACCAGGGGCTGTATGAAATTCCAAAACCCATATCTGATTCAACAAAAGCATATTTTGCAGGATTCCAATGCATCGAATATACATCAGGGCTTGATGAAACACCGGCATCTCCAAGTGCACCAGATCGGGCATCGGGAGCAATCATTAAAAAAGGAACAGCCGTTGTAATTGTATTCAAAATGGATTGTTGCCCGAGCCATTCATCGGTATTTTGTGAAAATCCATTTACCATCAAAACTGATAGTAAAATCATTAAGGCAAGTTTAAACTTCATGTGTTACAATTTATTTTAAACGAAGATTTGAGCTTTTAAGGTAAATGTAAGTACTCATTCGTAAGTGTGCAAATTTAACGATATTTTATTTAATATATTGTATTCCTGTTTATCTATAAACTGTTAAAAAAAACACGACAACCAATCTTATTTTATAATCATAAGTTTCTGACTCTTTGCGCTTTTAACTTCTTTATCATCTATAAGAATTCTGTAAATATAAATACCTGCATCTAATTTTGCTCCCGAATCAGAATTGGCGTCCCATTCAATTAAATCTGAGTTGAACCCTGCCGGAGTTATTGATTTTCTGATGGTTTTTACTTTTTTCCCATCCAAAGAAAAAATTTGTATTTCAAAATTGATATTCGATTTAGCTTGATTATGTTTGAAACTGAAATAAGTATAATTAGCAAAAGGATTGGGAAAATTTTTCAAATCCTGAATAACCGTAATTTCCTGGTTTTTAACCTCAAACTCAATGCTTGCAATCGAAGAATTATTCAAAATATCCCAAACCTTTAAGCTCAAAGAATGCCGCCCATCGCTCAAATTAGATAAGGCATAGTTTAAAACTCCGCTTTTATAGCTGTCCAAATCTGTCTCATAAAAATCGTTCAACACATAAGTCTGTCCAGCATCTCCATCAATTACGGCTACTATATCGTGACCAATTCCGTTGCCTATTGTATTTACACCACTCTCATCACTTATTTGAGCATAAATACTCGGACTATTATTTGTGATCCCACCGTTTTCAAAATATTCATCGTTCATGAAAAGCTTAATATTGGGACCATCTGTATCAGTGAGAAATTCATCGTTATAACCACCAATTATTAAATCTTCAAAACAACCCCAGGCATCTGTGTTCTCACTTTCTGCATAATAGCTTATTTTTCCATAACCATAGTTATAAGCTATGTCTTTTGGTACTACAAACGAAAAAGAAAAATCACCATTCGTAATACTTACTTTTCCTTTGTACAATATACTAGACTGGATTTCAAATTCCTGCTCATAGCTGTCGTTATCTTGTCCGAGCGTTTTTATGGTAATCGGTTTATCATAAACTATCGGATATAATAATCCGTTAAAGTTTACATTTTTTGACCCACTCTTATTATAAACTGACCCGTTAATCTTAACCTCTTCCATTGCATTAATGGTATTTGGTGTTGCTTGAATAATCACATCATTTACTTCAAGTGTAGCAATACTGTCTCGCGGTAAGGCAATCTGTAAAGCGGGATCTCCTATCAAAACAAATTTTTGTGAGTTGACCCCATTGCCAACTGCGTTCTTTGATTTTTTTATGATGTCTCCTAATCGCAAATATTCACCATTTTCTTTTTCGAATAACGAATTAAAAACTTGTTTGTTTAGCTGAAAATTAGCACCGGCGCTGGTTGCTCTGGTTGTTGTGAGCAGTGCAATTCCTCCTCCACTTTCATTTAACAAAACCAATTCGCCTGCTGATTCTAATTCAGGGTCATCAAATCGAGTAAACTCACAAGTGGCCGTCACAAAAACCGGAAGACGATCGTAGTTTTGCCAAGCCTTAATATCTTGAATTTCCAAAACCCGTTCGTGCGCCCATCCAGTTTCTCCACCATGTCCAATATAATTCACGATGAGTGCTCCTTTTTCAATTTTTTCATTAATTGCTTTTTTCACCTCAGGATAACGCT
>CAXXWZ010000006.1:0-396934 GCA_963674935.2 Bacteroidales bacterium | reverse complement strand
CGATTGGAATAACGATCAAAAAAATGCGGACAACTTTAATACAGATGCATATTTAGCCGGTCAATATGGTGTTACTGACAGTGCCGGAGGTGAAGGCCCACAAAGAGTTGCGCTAGAAGATGGGATCCTTTTACCGGGATATCGATTACCAACTGAAGCAGAATGGGAATACGCTGCATTGGGATTACTTGGAAACACAGTAAATGAAAGAATCGTTCAACGAAAAGCCTATCCGTGGAATGGTCATTATCTGAGAACCGGAGATAAAAAATACCAAGGCAGTTTTATGGCCAATTTTAAACGTGGACGAGGTGATTATATGGGTGTTGCCGGAAGTTTAAATGATGGAGCAGATATTACTGCTCCTGTTGGTACATATTGGCCAAATGATTACGGGTTGTATAATATGGCAGGTAATGTGAGTGAATGGGTAATTGATGTTTACAGACCACTTAGTTTTGAAGATGTTTCTGATTACAGCCCATTTAGAGGGAATATATTTACAGAGAAAAAGACAGATTCCCTGGGTATGGTTATACAAAAAGACAGTCTGGGAAGAATTCCTTATGTAAATATTTCTGAAGAAAATATTCAGAACAGAAAAAACTTCAGAAAAGCCGATAATATTAATTATCGAGATGGTGACAGGCAATCGATGATTAACACAGATTGGCTCTCAAAACCCGGTGATGACTTAAACTCATCTTATATGTATAAATATGGCGTAAATACCCTGATCAGTGACCATTCCCGAGTTTATAAAGGTGGCTCATGGAAAGACCCTGCTTATTTCCTAAGTCCCGGAGTAAGAAGATTTCTAGATCAAGATGAAGCATCTAATTCTATTGGTTTCAGATGTGCCATGATTCGAGTGGGAAGAACCGTTCCAGGAGGTCAATAGCCAGTGAAAGAAATAACTTATAAACCCTTCTTGTCTTTTCAGGAAGGGTTTTTTTATCTTTGATTAATGAATTCTTCAATTAATAAATTATATAGCCATTATCTTGCTCATCCGCAAATTACAACCGATAGCAGGGCTCTGATAAAAGGAGCTATCTTTTTTGCATTAAAGGGAGATCATTTTGATGGGAATAAATTTGCATTACAATCCATTCAACAGGGATGTAGTTTAGCCGTTGTTGACGATATTGAGCTAAAAGATCAGGATAAATGTTTTTATGTCGAGAATGTTCTATCTGCACTTCAATCACTCGCCAGGCATCATCGTAATCAACTTGATATTCCCATCATTGGGATTACCGGAACTAATGGCAAAACCACAACTAAAGAACTTGTGAGTGCAGTACTTTCAAAAAAACTAAAAACATACGCAACTCAAGGCAATTTCAATAACCACATAGGGGTGCCACTCAGTATTCTTTCAATTAAAAAAAATGATGAAATCGCAGTTATTGAAATGGGTGCAAATCATATTGGCGAGATTGCTAATTTATGCCAGATTGCAAAACCAAATTATGGAATAATTACCAATATTGGGATTGCGCACTTAGAAGGATTTGGAAGCTTTGAAGGAGTTAAGAAAGCCAAAACAGAACTCTATAATTTTTTAAAAACGCAACCTGAGGCTATCGCATTTGTTCATCAGGATGATCCTCTTCTCATTGAGGAATCGAGAGATCTCAATCGTTTTACTTATGGATTTTCGCAAGAAGCAGATGTAAAATTTAAGAAACTTCAAACCGAAGAATTTGCAGCTGTTACGTGGCAATTAGCAGATTCAATTTCAGCGATTAAATCTAAACTTATCGGGAGTTTTAATATGCCAAATTTAATGGCTGCCATTAGTATTGGTAATTATTTTAAAGTACCCGATTTTTTGATAAAAGAAGCTATTGAAGAATACAGTCCGGCGAATAAACGCTCACAATTGTTGAAAACAATAAACAACCAAATAATTGTTGATGCCTATAACGCAAATCCAAGTAGTATGAAATTAGCCATCGATAATTTCACAGAATTAAAAGCAGATCAGAAATTATTTATTCTAGGCGACATGCTTGAACTTGGGATTGAGAGTAAAAACTTACATCAAGAAATCATCAATCATTTAGCAAAATACGAGCCTAAAGAAGTTATTCTGATAGGTTTGGAATTTCATAAATGCAAATTACAACCACATTGGCTGCTCTTTAAAACGACTGACGAAGCACTTAATTATTTGACCTCAAAAAACATCAAGAATCATCATATTCTTTTAAAAGGTTCAAGGGGAATGCAGCTTGAAAAACTAATCGACACGCTCTAGCTAATGAAAAAATATTCGGTAATTGGATTGATGTCAGGCACTTCTCTCGATGGTTTAGATCTTGCTTTTTGTGAATTCCTCGAAAATGACGGCGTATGGAAATTTGAAATTAAGCATGTCGAAACATTAGCTTACACGGATGAATGGAAGAGAAAACTATTAACCGTCTCAAAACTTCCGAATGACCAAATTAAAAAACTGGATGTTTCGTATGGAAAATATCTGGCTGAAGAAACATTGAGTTTTATAAAAACCCACTCATTGAAACCAGATTTTATTGCATCGCATGGTCACACTGTTTTTCATCAACCCGAAAAAAAATACACGCTGCAAATTGGCGATGGTGAAATCATGGCTCGAATTTTAGGACTTCCTGTAATTTCCGATTTCAGGTCACTTGATGTGTTTTATGGGGGGCAAGGTGCACCACTGGTTCCTATTGGCGACAAATTGCTCTTCAGTAAGTTTGATTCCTGCATTAATCTGGGAGGAATAGCAAATATTTCATTTGAAGAAAATGGTAAAAGAATAGCGTACGACATCTGTCCGGTAAACATGGCTTTAAATTATTACAGCAAAAAGCAGGGTTTTGAATTCGACAAAGATGGAAAGTTGGCTTCTGAAGGTAACTTTTGTAAAGCACTTTTTGAAACACTAAACAACATTCCATATTACCAACAGAAAGCACCAAAATCATTATCCCGAGAGTGGTTTGAATCTGAGTTTCTTTCTTCAATCAACAATTTTAAAATTCCGGTTAATGATTTTCTAAATACGTTAACCGAACATATTGCGTTTCAAATTTCTAATTCGTTGATATCAAAAAATAAAGGAACCATTTTGTTAACCGGTGGAGGTGCTCACAATACTTATCTTGCAAATAGAATTCAACTTATTTCAAACAAAAAAGTAATCATTCCTGAAGATGAAATCATCGATTTTAAAGAAGCAATAATTTTTGGGTTTCTTGGAGTATTGAGAATGCGAAATGAGGTAAATTGCTTGAGTTCGGTTACGGGTGCTTCTCAAGATTGTTCAGGTGGAAAAATCTCATACCCATAAAAAAAGCGGCCCTAAAGCCGCTTAATAATTACCATCTTCTATTGCCAATACCAGAGCGACCACCTCTATTCCCAGACCTTGCGTTTCTCTGAGAAAATTGGCGATTGCCATTTCGAGATGAACTGTCGAAAATAACCTTTTGGTCATCCGTTAGCAATGAACGGAATGCCTGTTGATGAGCAGTTCTTAGTTTTAATTGTTTTGCAGTCAAGTCTGTAATTTCATCAATTACCTTATCAACTTCTTTTTGATTAAAATTTTCAGCCGTAGTAAGTGTTCTCATGTGCGCTCTTTTTTCCTGCATCAAATTTTGCAATGGTTGCATTTGTTTCAGGTTTTGTGTTTGAAGCTCCTTTACTTTTGTTTGCTGTTCTACGGTTAAATCAAGTCCGAAGAATCCTCTTTGTCCAAAGTTTTGGTTATTTATTCGTCCTTGACCCAAATTCTGGTTGAGCATTCGACCTTGGTTATAATTTTGATGAAGTCTGAAATCATCATTATTTAAATTACGTTGCATGCGTTGAGCTAAAATATCGCTTGATGCAAACACGGCTATTAGTAATACTAATCCGATTATCCTTGATTTATTAATTGAATTTTTCATTTTTTTTATTTTTTAAATTGTTCTACTTATTTCTTTCAGATCGTTTATTCATTGATCTTCTATTTTGACCTTGTCCTTTAGACCATCTGCCAAAATCATCTTCCATAATTGCCCGTTGAAATATTTTCACAAAGCGGTCAAATTGTTCTGGAGTGCTATTCTTTTTAATAACCAGAAAATGATCGATGGTTTGACGTTTTATTTTTGCGTGCAAAATTCCAATTTCATCTGCTATTTCAAACATTCTTACAGTATCCGGATTAATTGAAGAAATTTCATTAAATAACTCGATCCTGGTATTTTGCATTTCCATCAACATTTCAATGGTGTTTTCACGAAATTGTTTTCCTAATTCATCCAGAACTTTAATTTGTTCGGAAGAGAAATTTAAATTTTGTCTAAAATCCCTAGTTGACGTACGTTCCGTTGATGGTTTCTCCACCTTTTTATTATCATAAGAATGATAAACAATGGTGGAAATGGTTGCAATATTTATAATTAACAGAACTGCAATTACAACAATGACCGCATTTTTTTTTGAAAAATAATTCATAACTCTATTTTTTTTCTTCCAGCAAGATTAGTTCTATTGACCCGTAATCAATATCATTGAGTAAAAAATCAGCAACTAAAGTCTCACTTTCAGTGATCATTATTCCGTCACTTTCCGACACAAAACTATTTCCTAAGCCAATTCCTAAATAAGCTCCAATAAATAGCAACGCAACAAAAGCAATGGGTTGTAAAATGCGTTGAACTTTAGCAAGCAATCGGTTTTCTTTTCTGTTCTCAATTTCCTGCAGGAGTCTGGTCGAGAGAAACGGATCAGCTTGAAGCCTTTGCTCATTATCAGCGCTAATAATGGTTGCATTGACTTCATTAATCAATTGCTTACATAAAACACATTCCTCAAGATGAGATTCAAAAAGCATACGCTTTTTATCATCCAGCAATCCACTTAAGTAAGGATTAATTTGATGATGTATTTCTTTGCATTTCATGATGTTCTGTTTTTACTTAGACTATTCATTTCGAAAAAACTTGCGCTAAATCAAATTATTTTTATAATAATTAATCAGCTTTTTTTGTAAACTCAGCTTAGCTCTATGGATTAAGGATTCAACAGCAGGTAATGAAATATTCATAATTTCAGCAATTTCATTATAAGATATTTCATCCAGTTTATTTAAACTGAATGCAATTTTTTGGTTTTTACTTAACCCGTTAATAGCAGCATATAAAATTCTAGACCGTTGCAACTGTTCTAAATAAGAA
The DNA here is from genome assembly GCA_963674935.2 of Bacteroidales bacterium. GTDB lineage: Bacteria > Bacteroidota > Bacteroidia > Bacteroidales. Next base: position 391,727 of record CAXXWZ010000006.1, on the reverse strand, counting down.
TCTTTATGATCACTTTCATGATTAACACTTAAAGCAGAATTATTTGAATAATCGATTGAATCCAAATTTCCAATCATTCGAGCTTTTTTATTTGCTCTTAAAAAATTAAGTGACTTATTTACAGCGATGCGATATATCCAGGTAGAAAGCTTAGCATCTCCTCTGAATTTATGAATGGAATCATAAATTTTCAAAAACACTTCTTGTGTAAGATCTTTGGCATCATCCGAATTATGAACAAACCCATTACAAGTATTCAGAACAATATCCTGATAGCGATCAACAAACATCCTGAATGCCTCACCATCCTTTCTTTTTAATCCCTCAACTAATTCGGTTTCAATCATAATTAAATTTATGCGTTCACCTCAATTGCCAAATTAGCAATAACTAAGTTTAAAAACAATACTTTCTTGACACCAATATTCTTAATTTCTTTCGGCCTTATTAACATTTATTAAGAATTTAAAGGCATAAAAAAAACGGACTAATAATTAGCCCGCTTTTAAATAATTCAATATTTTTTAATGATGAAATATAAATGTCATTTGCAAATAATACACAAGTGCTCCTGCTAAATATCCAACCAAAGCCAACAAAGAAATTTTCTTTAGGTACCAAATGAAATCAATTTTTTCCATTCCCATGGCTGCTACACCTGCAGCAGAACCAATGATTAAAATACTTCCTCCAGTACCTGCACAATAAGCCAAAAATTCCCAGAAAGAACCATCTACCATGAAGTGAGCATTGTATCCAACAGCACCAATATCAGCTATTTGATACATGCCCATTGCACCGGCTACTAATGGAACATTATCCACAATTGAGGAGAGAACCCCAATGATTAAGTTAATTGCATATATATTACCAACATTAACATCGAGCCATCCTGCCATTAATGAAAGATGCCCGGCCGATTGCAAAGCAGCAACTGCTGTTAAAATTCCAAGGAAGAAGAAAATTGTGGGCACGTCTACCTTTTGAAGAATGCCAATAACCGTTAATTTTCGTTTATCTGCTAATTTTTTATTCCTGTGCATAATTTCGGTTGTTGCCCAAATTACACCTAAACTTAAAAGCATCCCCATAAAAGGAGGAAGATGTGTTACTGTTTTAAAAATTGGAACGAATAATAAACCACTAACACCCATAATCAGGATTAGTTTACGTTCAAAATTTGAAGTAAAATCAGCATCCTCAGTATTGGAGGTTTTAGGCCGAACAACATCACCTTTTACAGTAAAAGACAAAATGATAAGAGGAACTACCATTGTAAATACACTTGGCAAAAACACCATTGCAATAATATTTCCGGCGGTGACCTGACCACCTATCCATAACATAATGGTTGTTACATCACCAATTGGCGACCAAGCTCCACCCGCATTAGCAGCAAGCACAACCATACTGGCAAAGAACCAGCGTGTTTTTTTATCGTCAATTAATTTACGCAGAAGAGCAACCAAAACAATTGTGGTTGTTAAATTATCTAATGCAGCAGACATGAAAAAAGTTAGGATACTTAAAATCCACAATAATTTAACTTTATTGGTTGTTTTAATTTTATCCGTTATGAGTTTAAATCCCTGATGCTGATCCACCGTTTCAACAATCGTCATTGCTCCGAGCAAGAAGAATAATATAGTGGATATCTCAGCCAAATGCTCCATGATAGAGAAATGCGTAACGTATTCCAACATATCCTGTGCAGTTGGATTATGAATATCATGTTCATGTAAATATTCTCTGAAAGAAAGACTGATGAATTCTCCCGCATTGTTGAGCATACTCAATATGTCTACTCTTGCAAAAACAAAAATAACCCATAATACCATTCCCAATAATAGAGCAGATGCAGCTTTGTCAATTTTAAGCGGGTGTTCTAAAGCAATAGCAGCATATCCAAGGACAAAAACCACTACCATTAAAATAAATAATTCCATGTTATTTTTTTAGTTTAATAATTCGGCAAAATTAATAAAGATTTCGACATCAAATTATCTTTCATATCTAAAATTATACATGTGTTTGTTATTTAGATTGATTCTGATTCTAGAAATATTCTTAATCATATTAGATATTTATAATTGAAAGAATTGGATATAATATTTTAATAAGAATGTAGTTATATTAACAAATTAATGTTAAAAATTAGCCTACTTCATATACTTCAAACGATCTATTAGTATTACATTTATTTCAAAAAAAACTACAATGTTGAACCTATTCTTATTACAACTTGCAACTCAACCCAATCTGGGAGCAGAAGAACCAACAGAACTAACCTTATCAGTTCTCGATCTGGCCATTAAAGGTGGATGGATAATTGCGGTATTGGGCATTTTCTCAATTATTGCTACCTATATTTTTATTGAAAGATATTTTGTAATCATCAAGGCATCACGCGAGGAAAGTAATTTCATGAATAATATTCGTGATTTTATTCATAACGGAAGAATTGATTCGGCTTTATCATTATGTAAAAATAATTCAAGCCCGATATCACGGATGATTGAAAAAGGATTACAACGAATCGGTAAGCCCTTAGGAGATATCAATGCAGCGATTGAAAATGTTGGAAAGTTAGAAGTATCAAAACTTGAGAAAAACATTGCTGGTTTAGCAACCATTTCTGGTGCTGCACCTATGTTAGGATTTCTGGGAACGGTAATCGGTATGATTAAGGCATTTTACGACATGTCGATGGCCGGAAATAACATTGACATTTCTATGCTTTCAGGTGGAATTTACCAAGCAATGGTAACCACCGTGGCTGGTTTAATTGTTGGAATTATGGCTTATATCATGTACAATATTTTAGTAGCCAGAGTAGAGAAACTTATTTATAAACTTGAAGCGAAATCTACAGAATTCATGGATTTATTACACGAACCTGCTAATTAAAATCATATGGCTATTCAATCAAGAAATAAGCGAAAGATAGATTTTAGTACAGCTTCCATGTCGGATCTGGTATTTTTGCTTTTGATTTTTTTTATGCTTACTTCTACGCTGGTAAGTCCAAATGCCATAAAATTACTTTTGCCCTCAAGTAACAGTAAAACAATGGCTCGACAAACCACCACTGTTTACATTAACGATAAATTTCAGTATTTCGTGAATGAAAACAGAACCAGTAAAAACGAGCTTGAAGATAAAATTTACCAAAACATCATCGGGCAATCAGAAGCTTCTATCGTTTTAAGATCTGATCAATCTGTACCTGTTCAGTATGTAGTTAATGTCATTGATGCAGTTAATCAAATCAATACAAAATATAAGTCGAAGCATAAAGTAATACTCGCTACAAAACCGAGGTAATGCACAACAAAGGAGATAAAATAAAAGGAATTATTGGAACCATCATATACCATCTTTTGGTATTATTGGCTTTACTTTTCTTTGGCTTAACAACTCCGCTTCCATTGCCCGGGGAAGAAGGGGTGGAAGTAAATCTTGGAAACAGTGATATGGGAAGTGGAATTGTTCAACAGGTGATTCCTGAAGCAGTTCCTGCAACGCCAACAAAACAAGAAGAAGTTGTTGAAGAAAAACAGGAAAAGGCAGTTGAGTTACCACCAGAAAAACCTGTTGTTAAAACCGAGGAAATAAAAGAAGAAATTATTAAGCAGGAAGTTGAAGAAGCACCAGCAATTGCTAAACCTGTAGAAAAAAAGAAAGAAGAAATTATTAAAGAAAAGCCTGTTGAAAAGATTATAGAAAAAGAACCGGAGCCGGTTGTTAATCCTAACGCGCTTTACAAGAAACCACAAAAGGAAGAAAAAGTCGTTGAGGAGATTCCTAAACCCGTGGTTAATCCAAATGCCCTCTACAAAAAAAGCGAAAACTCAAAAGGCACAAATCAAGGAATAACAGAAGGAGCAGGAGATCAGGGTCAGGTTCGTGGTACTCCTGAGTCTGTAAATTATGAAGGACTGGGCGGAGCAGGAGAAGGTGTTTCCTACAGCCTGGGTGGTCGTGGAGCAAAAATTTTGCCCAAACCAACATACGACTCGCCAGAACAGGGGAAAGTTGTCGTAAGCATATGGGTTAACCGACAAGGGGTTGTAGTCCGCGCTGTCGATGGTGCAAAAGGTACTAATATTTCAGACCTTAACCTCAGAAAAATGGCTCGGGAAGCAGCTATGAGAGCAAAATTTTCTGAAGATCCTGCCGCGGCAGAATTACAAAAAGGAACGATCACTTATAATTTTATCCGAATAAATTAGAAACTCCACCTACTAAATTTAAGAATCTAAGACTTAACTCCGGCACGTCATGCTGAACTTGTTTCAGTATCTATGATTTTTTTTAGATTCTGATCCAGATCAAATCGGGACAGAATGACGTTTAAATTAAATTCTGGTCATAGAATTTAGAATTCTTCTTTTTAAAATAAATGGTATTTTTCAAAAATGAAAACTACCTACCAAGAACTAGCCGAAAAACTCGATCAAATTCCTAATGGTTATCCAAAAACAAAAAGTGGAGTTGAGTTAAAAATATTAGCAAAACTCTTTACCGAAAAAGAAGCAAAGCTTGCAACCTTCTTAAGCCTGGCACCTCAAAGCATTAGTGAAATTTCTAAAATCACACAGGTAGGTGAGCCCATGATCAAATCTCAATTAATTACCATGGTTAAAAAGGGCTTAATTGAGTTAAAACGAGAAGAAGGCAAAGGATTGGTTTTTTGTTTAATGCCTTTTGTCGTGGGATTTTATGAGCGTCAAAATGGAAAGATTGACAAAGAATTTGCGGAACTTTTTGAAGAATATTATCATGAAGCTTTTCATGAGATCATGATGGTTAATCCTTCCGTTCATCGTGTGATTCCGGTTGAAAAAACAATCCCCGTTAATATTGATGTGATGCCTTACGAAAAAGCTTCGACTTATTTGGATGAAGCAAATGCATGGGGTGTATTGGATTGTATATGTCGGGTGCAAAAAAAATTAATTGGGCAAGGTTGCGAGCATCCTGTTGAAAATTGCCTTGTTTTTTCATCAAAGGTGGGTGCTTTTGATAGAACTGAAGATATTCGCGCTTTAACTAAAAATGAAGCCTTGCAAATTCTCGACGAGGCAGATCAGGCCGGCTTGGTGCATTCAACCAATAATGCACAGCAAGATGTGAATTATATTTGCAACTGCTGTACTTGTTCTTGCGGTGTGCTGAGAGGCATGAGTGAACACGGCAGTATGAGTGCGGTTGCCAGTTCCGACTTTTATGCATTGGTTGATATTGACTTATGCAATGGTTGTGAAGTTTGCGTTGATCGTTGTCAGTTTGGCGCCATAAAAATGGAAGATGGAATTAGTGTCATCAATTCAAACTTTTGTTTTGGATGCGGGCTTTGTATTACTACCTGTTCGAGCGAGGCACTTTCGCTAGTTCAAAAAGATAAAAAAATCTTAACAGCTCCACCACTTTCTGAGGAAGAGTGGAGAAAAAAAAGAATGCATTCACGGAAAAATAATTGAGAACAAACACTTAATTTTGTCCGATGAATTACAAAGAAACATTAGACTATTTATTCAGTCAGTTGCCCATGTATCAGCGTGTAGGTCAAGCAGCGTACAAAGCAAATTTGAGTACTACGATTGAATTGCTGAAGGACTTAAAAAATCCACATAAAAAATTTAAATCCATTCACATTGCCGGCACAAACGGAAAAGGTTCAGTTGCGCATATGATGGCTTCTGTTTTTCAAACTGCCGGATATAAAACCGGACTTTATACCTCACCTCATCTCAATGATTTTAGAGAACGAATTAAAATTAACGGAGAAATGATTTCTGAGAAAATTGTAATTGATTTTGTAGCGAAGCATAAATCATCGTTCGCTAAACTCAATCCTTCTTTTTTCGAAATGACCGTTGGTTTAGCTTTTCAATATTTTGCTGATGAAGAAGTTGACATTGCAATCGTTGAAACTGGAATGGGCGGGCGTTTAGATTCAACAAACCTGGTAAATCCTGAATTAAGTATAATTACAAATATTGGGTTGGATCACACTCAGTTTTTAGGAGAAACGATTCAAGAAATCGCAAAAGAAAAAGCTGAAATCATTAAGAAAGATATTCCGGTTGTGATTGGCAAAAGCCAATCGGAAATCAAGGAAATATTTACAGATAAAGCAATGAAAATGAATGCTTCTATTTTCTTTGCAGATGAACATTTTGATGCCAAACTACTCACAGTTTCTGATTTCGACTTTAATGAATTTGACATTTGGAAAGAATCTGAACTTTATATCGAGCATTTGCTTTGCCCATTACTTGGCGATTACCAATCCGAAAATATTCTTACAACCATTCAGGCTTGTGAGTTATTGATTGGTAAATATAGCTTGAGTAAATCAATTGTTAAAGAAGGGATTGAAAATGTAATCGTCAATACAGGCTTGAAAGGTAGGTGGCAACTGCTTTCTAAAAACCCGCTCACCATTTGCGACACCGGACATAATAAAGATGGATTAACTGCAATTGTTAATCAATTGCAAAAAATCAATTATGATCAATTGCATTTTGTAATTGGCTTTGTTAATGATAAAAACATTGATGATTTGCTTAATCTGCTACCTCAACAGGCCCAATATTATTTCTGTAAAGCAAACATTCCACGTAGTTTGGACGAAATCAAACTGGAAGAATTGGCGCACAAGGCTGGCTTAAGGGGAAAAGCTTATGGTTCCGTACGTGAAGCATATAATTCAGCTGTTAATAATGCCGGACGAAATGATTTAGTTTTTGTTGGAGGGAGCACTTTTGTGGTAGCTGAGGTAGTTTAAACTCTAATGGTTTTCTGCTTGTCATGCTGAACTATTTTCACAATCTATATAGCCTTTTTAAATAGATCCTGAAACAAGTTCAGGATGACGTGAATCTTTTACAATTAACACATTATCAAATTTCCAAATTGACCTAGCCCCCACTCACCATATGCAAAACCACCACTGTATCACCATCTTTAATGCTAGCAGTTTTACGCTCATCCTTTTTTATTAATTGGTTATTAATTTTTGTAACCAACAGCTTAAAGGTGAAATTTTTGTAGTCAATTAGTTCTTGAATAGTGAGGGTATCGCGATCAATTTCTTCACTGCGATTATTTAGTGTTATTTTCATTTCGGTTTAGACTTTAGATTTTAGACTTTAGACTTTAGATATCATATTTTTTATCTAAGGTTTTTCCTCTAAAATCTTATTTCACTTTAATATTTGTCTTATCAGTAGAAATTAAAATCTCCACTGCTTTATTGGCTTGCATCATGGCCACAATTCCAACCCGCGGTGCAAGAGGTGGAATCTCTTCAGAAACTTCTGTTTCCTGATCTCCACAGATATATAAATTGCCATGCTGTTCAACTTTTATTGAATTAGAATCTCCGAAGCCAGCCATTCCAATTCCTGAAATAATTGGTTTATCCGGAAATTTTTCCAGCACTGTCTCAATAATCATCTGTTTCATTTCAGCATCATCGAACGCCTCGATGATAATATCACAGCTTTTAAATATTTTTACTATGCTTACTGCATCTAGTTTTATATCGTGTGCTTCAACCTTAACTAATGGATTAATATAAAAAATATTATCCTCTAGCGTAAATACTTTCTTTTGTCCAAGCTGGTCGGTAAAATAATGCTGCCTGTTGAGGTTTGATTTTCGCACCACATCAAAGTCAGCCAGCACCAATTTCCCAATGCCTGTTCTGGCCAATGCAACAGCGCAATTAGAGCCTAAACCGCCACATCCGGCTATGCCTATTTTCTTTCTTTTTAATATTTTTTTTATTCCTTTAAATGTCATTCAATGATCAGGTATAAGTGTAGCCGAAAAGCAAAGATAAAATTAATATTTCGGAGTGCATATTTATAATAATTCTAAATTCAATGTTGAGCCGTTCAGAGTCAGCTAATTATTCAGTATTTCAGCGATATGCAGAAATTTACATATCTGATTTTTATTACAATTTACGTCCATCTTGTTTTAATTAATTAATTTTGTGAACTAATTAACAATAAATCATAACCGAACTTGACATGAACATTGAAGAATTAAAAAATAGTCACAAGCTGCTCAAAGAATGGAATTATGAGTGGACTCCTCTTCACAGAGGTTATACTGACAAAGTTTTACATATAAATGTCGGAAACAGCGAAGTAACAGAAAAGGATGTTCCAGCGCCAATGAAAGAAAAATTTATTGGAGGTAAAGGATACGGATTAAGACTCTTATGGGATGCTACTAAACCTGAAACCAAATGGAATGACCCTGAGAATGAAATCGTGATTTCATCAGGTCCAATAGGTGGAATTACCCAATATTCTGGATCAGGAAAATCAATTGTGGTTACCATTTCTCCCCAAACTGAATCTATCATGGATAGTAACGTTGGTGGATTTTTTGGCCCATTCCTAAAATTCTCTGGTTTCGATGCGATTGAGCTTCAAGGAAAAGCTGAAAATGATGTGATCATTTACATTGATGGTGTAAACCATAAAGTTGAAATATTTGAGGCACCAAATGAACCTGTTGATAGTCATGTATTAACAGAGACATTAACTGAAATGTTTGCCGATGATGAAAAAGACAAACGAAATATTGGTATCGTTTCTACAGGAGCCGCAGCCGAGCATTCTTTAATTGGCATGTTAAACTTTAGTTTTTATGATCCTAAGCGTAAACTTGTTCGATTAAAACAAGCTGGTCGTGGCGGTATTGGAACCGTTTTCCGCGATAAAAAAATTAGAGCGATTGTTGCAAAAATTCCAGGTGTAAAAGGAAATTTAAATGATGTGCAAGATTTAAAAGCCATCATGGAAAGAGGTAAAACCTTCAACAAAGAAATGCGTGATTTGGATGAATCTCAGTGCGAGATGAAAACAAAAGGAACCGCTCACTTAGTTGAAATCATGGATAATTACGATTTACTTCCAACTCATAACTATAAATTTGGAAGTCATCCGGATTCTAAAAATATTGACTCAGAAGTTTGGAAAAGCAGATTTACACAAGGCATCCCTGATGGTTGCTGGATAGGATGTAACATGGCTTGTGCCAAAGGCGTTGATAATTATGAATTAAGAACCGACCTTATGCCGGTGATAAAGTAATTGTTGATGGACCTGAATATGAAAATGCAGGTGGTCTTGGATCTAATTGCGGAATTTTCAACCCCGATTATATCATTGAAGCAAACTTTTATTGCGACACTTATGGTATTTGTACCATTTCTTGGGGTACGCTTTTAGCCTTCGTGATGGAATGTTATGAAAATGGCATTTTGAATGAAGAGAGAACAGGTGGACTAAAACTTAATTTTGGAAATGCTGATTCAGCAATGGCATTGATTCATCAGCTTGCAAAAGGTGAAGGATTTGGTGTGGTTGCCGGAATGGGTGTTCGCAAAATGAAAGAAATGTTCATCGAAAAAGGATGGGGAGATGCTAATTTTCTTCAGGATATTGGAATGGAAAATAAAGGCCTTGAGTATTCTGAATACATTTCAAAAGAATCATTGGCACAGCAAGGTGGTTTTGCGATGACCAATAAAGGACCGCAGCACGACGAAGCCTGGTTAATTTTTATGGATATGGTAAACAACCAAATTCCAACATTTGAAGATAAAGCTGAAGCATTACATTATTTCCCAATGTTCCGTACTTGGTTCGGATTGGTCGGATTATGTAAACTTCCTTGGAATGACGTTGAGCCAGTGAATAATGCAGAAACCGATGAACCTGCAAAAGTGCCTGAGCACGTTGATAACTACGTTGCTATCTACAAAGCTGTAACTGGTAAAGATTTCAGTAAAGAAGAAATGATCACTATGTCGGAACGTGTTTATAATTTCCAACGGATCTTCAACTTAAGAAAAGGATTTGGCATTCGTAAATACGATGCACAACCTTATCGAGCAGCAGGACCTGTAACTATTGAAGAATACGAATCAAGAGTTGAGCGTTACGACAGCCAGATGAAAGAAAATATTGGGATCGACCCAACTGGAAAAACCACTGAAGAAAAAATGGCCATCACACGTAAATACCGTGAAGAACAATATGAAAAATTATTGGATGCTGTTTATAAACGCCGTGGTTGGACTAAAAATGGCGTGCCAAAAATCTCTCACTTAAAAAAATTGGGTATGGATTTACCCGAGTTAATTGAATTGGTTGGCCCTCATCAGGAGGATTAATTAAATTAAAAAACCTATTTTAAGGCTGCCCTTCCTAAGGCAGCCTTTTTTTTGCATAACTTTTGTCACAAATAGCATAATTATTTGTCATATCTATAAAGCGAGTATAACTGATGGTGGAAAGTACAATATTTGAAAACATCTATCAAGCAAATTATAAAACGATATACCGTTATGTTTATCGATTATCTGCTAACGAAGAATTGGCAAAAGATTTGTGTCAGGAATGTTTTATAAAATTATTTACTGAATTAAAAAACAAGAAATCTATTAGTCAACCCAAAAATTGGCTTTATAAAACAGCAAGTAATTTATATTTTACTCAATATAATCGAACTAAAATATATGAGAAATATTTAGAAAACAACAACCAGGTTGATTCATTCACAAAAACCCCGGAAGATGATCTGGTTAAAAAGGAAGAAACCAGCATTGTGCGAGCCGCAATAAGTAAGCTAAACAAAAAAGAACGAACCCTAATTTTATTATATCAAGATAATTGTACCTATAATGAAATGGCTGAAATATGCGGAATGAAATTTTCTTCAGTAGGAAAAACCTTATCAAGGGCAATTGATAAATTAGGAAAAATGCTAATTAAATATGAAAATTATGCAGTGCTTGTCAAATGAACAGATACTGAATTACATTAACCAAGAGCTTACTCAAGCTGAACATGATGAATTTCAGAATCACATTTATACCTGTGATAAATGTGACACAAAACGCCATAAATATCAACAGGAAATTTCTGCTATCAAAGAATCTATATCATTGTTAGACCCTCCTGATGGAGAAGTTCCTGAATTAGCATTTTCCCAGCATAGATCTTCTCAGATTAAAATGAAAAATTGGTATAATTCAAACATGATTAAAATAGGGATTGCCGCCTCTATGATCATCCTATTTGGTCTGCTTTTTCTTCAAAAAAACAACAAACAAAAATTCCGTACAGATTATAGCCAAATTGGAACTGAATTAATTACTACTGATTTAAATACGGCCTGGCACGAACAACAATTAATCATTAGCATCACAGATGAAAAAAATAAAGTTATTGATTGCTACCTTATCTCCAAAAAAGAATAACAAAATAATAATTAGATATGAAAACAAAAATCCTTAGCCTTATCTTAATATTATTGACCCTATTAACACATGCACAAGAGAAGGAAAACATTTTCCCAGAAGGAGATATTAACCTTGTTCAGAACATGGAGTTTGGGAAAAACACAAAATGGGCAGAACTTACTGCTACTGAAAATCCAATTAGCAAAAAGGCCCTGAATAAACTTGGGTCATTTGCAATCGCCGATGATGGAAAAATTTACCTCTTAAATTTATTAAAAAATGACTTGAGTGTTTTTGATAAAAATGGCAGTTTCATTAAAGTGCTGAACACAGACATTCGAGATAAAGCGTATTTAAATAGTGATCTTCGGGCACGACCAAAAATTTCTGGAATTCTTGACAACAAATATCTGGTTATTGAAATTTACGATCGAATTCGATTATATCATTTAGACGGAACTTTTTACAAAACTATTGTTCTTGACTATGCTATAAACAACCATGTAGTTCCATTATCTGATGATTTAGTTGCCATTTCTACCTGGATACCTTACAAAAATGCAAAACCCAGAAATATCATTTTGCTTAAAAATATTGTTTCCGAAAAAGAACATCAAATAATGAGTGTAGAAATAGCGCCTTACGAAAAATATACGATTGCTAAAATTAAAACTACTACCGCTAAAGGGAGTTTTACACAAGCCTATGGGATGACCTTCCCATATTCGAGAGCTTCATATATTATGCAAAAGTTTAATAATGATCAATTAGTTGTAGGATGCACTCAGGATAATTTCCTAACTGTATTCTCTAAGGAAGGACGAAAAACCAAAACAATAGACCTGAATATCAATCGCATAAAAATTTCAGATGATACTAAGGGTGAATTTATCACAAATGTTAAAAAGAACCTCGAAAAGATCACCTCCAGCAAAAATATGAAAATAGAAAAAATTACTCAAAATATTGACGACATTGAATTTCCTGAGTACATGCCCTACTTTCACAGCATGCACATTGATTCCGATGACAATATTTTGGTGTTTCTGTATACTGAAAATGAACCCAAAATGACAGCTAAAATTTATAAAACAACTGGAAATAATAGTCAGGAATTAGAAACCATCTCTACATTTATTTCTCCTGATATTAAGCTTCGGATTAACGCTTCTGAAAATAGATTATATTTTAGAAAAAATAGCATTTTCGGATTAGAAAATGGCGGGAGCGAAAATAGTCCAAATCTGAGATTAATCCAACTCAATTATTAGTTCCAATATAAGTTATGCATAGCTAAAAAGGACTTAATATGTTAAGACACTATTTTAAAATCATTTTCAGAAACCTAATTAGAAATAAGCTTTATACGCTCATTAATTTATTTGGATTATCGACTGGAATTGCAGCAAGTTTAATATTACTCTTATATATTCAACATGAGATGAGTTTTGATCAATTCCATGATAAAAAAGCTCAAATCTATCGCATTATCAGTATTGGAGAAAACTTAGACAATATTGAACCTAAGGCACCCTATAAACTCGGCCCATTACTAAAATCAAACTTCCCTCAAATAGATAAAGTATGCAGACTTCGCGAATTTCATTTTAATATAAAAAAAGGGGAGAATTTTATTGATGAAAAAAAAATCATACAAGTCGATTCAACTTTCTTCAAAGTATTCTCATTTAAAATTATTTACGGTAACGCACAAAATCCTTTAGATGATAATAATTCGGTAGTGCTTACAGAAACTACCGCTGAAAAATATTTTCCAGATGAAAATCCCATTGGAAAAATATTGGAAATAACCCTTAAAGAAAAAAAATATCATCAAAAAGTAACTGCAGTAGTTGAGGATTTTCCAAAAAACTCACACATTCAGGCCGATTTTATTTTACCCATTTATACCACCATTTGGGGGTATGAAAACATAAATAGAAAAACGCATTCACCTAGTTTTGAGAGCTGGGGTAGCAATAGTTTTTTCACTTATATCCTTCTTCAAAAGGATATTAACACAGTACAGCTAGTCCAAAAATTCCCAGATTTTATTAAAAAAAACATTCCTATTAACAGAATCTCCGGTAAAGAATTTAGGCGCACATTTGATTTACAATCCTTGCATCGAATACATCTATTTTCTGAATTCATGATTGGCGATGTAGAAAATAAAGGAAGCATGAAACATATTTACCTTTTTGGGGGCATTGCGATCCTGATTTTACTGATTGCCATTATCAATTATATTATATTGTCAACTGCAAAATCTCTTAGTCGCACTAAAGAAATTGGTTTACGAAAAGTTATTGGGGCTAATCGTTCAAAAATCATGAAACAGGTATTGGGAGAATCACTTTTTCTTAGTTTTCTATCACTGCCTTTTGCAATACTTATTGCTAATTTCTTTTTACCCAGAGTTAATGATTTGCTGGGAAAATCAATTGAATTATCCATCATAAATAACCCAATAGTAATGATAGGACTTATTGCAATCGTCCTGTTTGTTGGACTGATATCGGGGAGCTATCTTGCTTTTTATCTCTCTTCCTTTAAACCCGTTGAGGTGTTCCGGAGCCAGGTTAATTTAGGATTGAGAGGCTCATTATTTCAAAAAAGTCTGATCGTTTTACAATTGGTCATTTTTGTTGGGCTCATTATTTGTTCCGGAATTATTTTTAAACAAGTACAATTCATGAAAGAAAATGATGTGCTTGGATTTGAGAAAGAAAACCTGATTTCGATTCCTGCAAAATTCAACAACTTCCCAAACATTTATCCCTCTTTTAAAGCAGAACTTCTGACTAACCCTAACATTCGGTTTGTATCCAGCAGTGCATTTGCCAGTGCTCCAGCTTTCGGTACTTCGATGACAGCCACGGGAAGTGTAATTCATCCGAATGGCAGGAAATCTTGGTTTAGCTTTAGCGGTGATAATTTACCAAAAGGAACCAAGGACTTATTAATTTACGAAGGCAATTTAATTGACTATGATTATATTGAAGCCTTGGGAATGAAAATAATAGAAGGGAAATCATTTAGGAAAACGCAAAAAGATAAAAGATCAATAATTGTTAATGAACAATTCATTAAAGAATTTAATGTTTCGAACCCTCTTACAGAAAAGTACAAATTTACAGATGAAAGCCTCACCATTGTCGGAATTGTAAAAAATTTTCATTCTAAATCCTTAACCGAAAAAGTGCTCCCTGTAATGTTTCGAATGAGTCATCGTTCGGGTCCAAGATACATTACTCAACTTATCATTAAACTTAGCGGAATCAAAACCTCCGAGACCCTTTCATTCATTGAAAATAAATGGAAAGAATTTATGCCTAATGCCCCTTTCGAATATGGTTTTACAGATACTTATATTGAAAGCATGTATAAAACAGAAATGAATTTGGCAAAGCTTATTGGTTCATTTGCAATTTTAGCAATTCTTATCGCTTCACTCGGATTGTTTGGATTATCCCTTTTTATTGCTCAGAAAAAAACCCGCGAAATTGTAATAAGAAAAACCATGGGTGCAAGTGTAATGAATATCATTTTACGACTGCTACAACAATTTTTCAGCATAACTATTATCGCAAATGTTATAGCAATGCCTATTGCTTATTATTATATGGAAAAATGGCTCCGAAATTTTGAATATCAGAACATGATCGACTATCGCATATTTGTAGCCGCCGGATTCTTATCCATTTTAATGTGTTTATTAACTGTTTCCTTTCACTCTGCTAAAGCGGCTATCATAAATCCTGTAGAAGCATTGAAATATGAATAATAAGTGTATTCATTTTCTTTTTAATTTCTAACTTTGCCTTGTGAAATTATTATCAATCAACTAAAATTAAATAGGCATGTTTAATACAAACGAATATTTTGATGGAAAAGTGAAATCAATCGCTTTTGAAACTTCTGAAGGCAGAGCCACAATTGGTGCCATGGCATCAGGCGAATATGAATTCGGTACTGATACAGTAGAGCATATGACTGTTACTTCAGGCGAAATGACTGTTCAGCAACCCGGTGAAACTGAATGGAACACTTATAAAGCATTTGAAACCTTTATTGTTGCCAAAGGCGTTAAATTTAAAGTAAAAGTTAAGGGCGATACAAGCTATCGATGCCTATACAAATAATTTAGATCGACTAAAAATACTTAAGGATATGTTTATTCATATCCTTTTTTTATAATTTTGCCAACGATATGAAAGCGCATTCATAACGTAGTTAAATGAGAATAAAAAACAAGGATAGTCATCAAAAAGTATTGCTAAACTATAAAGTTTGGCTATCATCAATTACCGGAAATGGTATTGTTGGTGAAACTGAATACAGCTTACTTAAACATATCGTTAAAAGTCAGTCACTAAAAGCAGCTTCTGATGATTTAGGAATAAGCTATCGAAAGGCTTGGGGCGATTTAAAAAAGGCAGAGGAATTGTTAGGCTATCAATTATTAGACAGAAAAAGAGGTGGTAAAAGTGGTGGTACTTCCGAAGTGACAGATCGTGCCATTAAACTTATTGAAGCCTATGAAGCCTTGCAACAAACTTTTGATGAAAAAGTTGAAAATGCATTTAATGAGTTTAGAGATAAGATTAAATGAAAAATACCATGCGCTTTTTAGTGGGGATAGATGATACAGACACGAAAGAAACCAGGGGGACCGGTTTTAATGCACGTGAAATAGGAAAACTCATTGAAAAAGAAAATATTGGAACAGTTGAGGGGATCATCAGGCATCAATTATTCTTCGATCCTCGAATTCCTTATACTTCTGCAAATAGCTCAGCTTCGCTAGAAGTTGAATGTGCAGACCAGAATAAATTAAAACAATTATGCCTCAAATATTTAAATCGAATTGCCCCTGTTGGATCTGATATTGGCTTATGTATTTCTTCCGTTGATTTAGTAACGGATGAAATTATTGAATGGGGCAATCGTGCTAAAGTTGAAGTTTTGACTCAGGATGAAGGAAGAAAAATGGCAGCCGGAGCAGGAATTTATCTCGAAGGTTTATGTGGCACCGAAGACGGAATTATTGGAGCCCTTGCTGCAATTGGATTACGAAAAGGAGGAAATGACGGAAGATTTATCTGGCTAAAAGGGAAACAGGAATTAAGAGAAATTCCAAGTGGGATTTATTCAATTCATCAACTGAAACAAGAACTCCAACTTGACAAAATCATTTCCCTAAACAAAGAAATAGTTGCTGATTCAGATTTAATCTTTATCGAAGAATGGATCAGACCCATACATCAAAATCATCAAAAAATATTAATCATTGAAAACGCTTTAAATAATTCGCCTTATGAATGGAAAGTTGCATCAAAGGACTATATTAAGTCCATCTCTTGATTTAAGTTTTGTATCTATATTAAAAGTTATGTTATGGATGGCCTTAGGAGCTGCCGCCATATATTTGCATGTTCGCCTAAAATCACCCTTACGCATGCCCGGTCATCATGGCCTTGAGTTCATGTCAATATTAATACTTTTAAGATTAAGTTCGAATTACAGATGGGCAACCACCATTTCATCTGTTGGAATGGGAATCTTTTTGCTATTCCCAATACTTAGCTTTAATGATCCTTTAATGGGTTTTAATTACATGCTCCCGGGTATTTTACTTGATCTTTTATTTATTGCTTTTGCAATCGACAAAAAGCAATTTATGATGGCTGCATTCATGGCAGGGTTAGCTTATGTAAGTATTCCAATAAGCAAATTAATTTTTGCCTTTACTACAGGAATCCCAAGTACTACTTTTATTAAAAATGGATTTATTCTTCCATTTATCAGCTATTTTATGTTTGGCTCTATAGGTGGTTTATTGGGAGCAATTCTAGAGCGGCCCTTACAAAAATATCGTCTTTAAATAATTCGCAAATCAAATTTATCAGAAAATAATTATTCACAGCGTTATGTTTGTTTCTGCATAACGTTGATTAACCAACCATATTAAAATTCAATACAAAATGAAGAAAGTAATTTTAAGTTTAATTTCTGTCGTGCTATTGAGCTTACTTAGTCAGGCACAATTCAGTTTAAACGGAAAAGTAGTTAATGAAGAGGATAACACTATCTTGATCGGATCAAGTGTGAAGCTCATTGAATTAAATATTGGAACAACAACCAATAGTGATGGAATTTATAAATTCAAAAATCTGGCTTCCGGTGTTTACACGCTGGAGATTCGGCATGTTGGATTTGAAACCTATAAATCGAAGATTCATATTAAATCAGATACTGAAAAAAATATTTGGCTCTTAGCTCAAACAGTAAATTTAAATCCTACAATTATCACGGCTACTCGTACCAAACTCAATGAATATGATATCCCTGCAAAAACGGATATTCTCACTAAAACGCAAATAGCTGATTTCCCAGCAACAAGTATTGATGAGCTTTTTCGAGCCATCCCTAATGTAGTTGTTAACAGAAGTTGGGGAATGTTTTCAAAAAACTCAAGTGTTACCATGCGAGGAATGGACGCCAGTGCTCGCACCTTGGTTTTACTCAACGGAAATCCATTAAATAAAACTGCTGGTGGTACTATTGTTTGGGACATGATTAATCCTGAGAGTGTTGAAAGAATCGAATTTGTAAAAGGCCCTGGCTCGGCCCTATATGGGAATAATGCAATGGGAGGTGTAATTAACATCATCACAAAAACTCCAAAAAATGAAACCGTAAAGGGTTCAATTTCCGGATTTACCGGAACTTATGGATTATGGGGAACAAACCTTAGCTTGAGTCAAAAAAAGAATTTTGGTGAGAAAAATTGGTATTGGCAATTGCACTCAAACTATACCAAAGGTGATGGTTATATTAATGAGCCGAAAGAAACCCGCAGCGAAATAAATGTTCCGGTTTTTGTTGAAGAAGCAAGTTTAAATCTTAAATCAGGTATTGAGTTTAATCCATTTCAAAGTTTAACTTTTGAGTATTCGTACTATAACGGACGACATGGTGGCGGGACAAAGTTGGATACTGAAATTCTTGAAAGTGGATCATTTGATCATTACCACACCAATCTCTTATCCGCAAATTATGTTGGGAATTTCAATGGCTACATTCTAAATGCGAATGTTTTTAATCACTGGCAAGATGTAGATGGCGCCACCGAAAAGATTAACAAAAAAGGAGAAAAAACAATTAATCAGGAAATTTCCGATACCAAAGATTATGGCTTGTTTTTAAATCTGACTAAACAATTCAACACCCACAGAATGCTTGCCGGTATTGATATTAAAAATGGAAATCTTGAGGGTTCAGAAATATCATTAATCAATTCAGACAGAAGTGATTTTGAGGGAAAAATGTTATTTTCCGGGTTTTTCCTGCAGGATGAAATTGATTTAATTGGAAATGATTTAAAAGCCATTGTTGGATTCCGAATTGATCAGGCAAAATTTTCAAAAGGTTTAATGAATATAAATGACGAAGATGAAATTACCAGCGATGAAAATACCTGGAATAAATTCAGCCCAAAAATAAGTTTCCTTTGGAGACTATCTAACAAAGGGAGTTTGTACACTTCCTACAATACAGGGTTTATGCCTCCTAAATTGGATGACCTGGTCCGAACAGGAACAGTCACCAAGGGCTACAAGCTTGCTAATCCTAATCTTAAACCAGAGAAAAATACCAGTTTTGAATTGGGTGGAAAATTCATGCTAGGTGAAAAAATTGAATTTGAACCTGCAGTTTATTATTCATGGCTTGATGACATGGTATATTTTATTGATACTGGTGAAGAAATTAAAATCGGTAGCAAAAAGCAACCTATCCTGCAAAAGCAAAACATCAGTAAAGCAGAAATTTACGGCTTTGAAAGCAGCTTGAATTATACCCTGTCAAAAAACTTTAAATTGATGGCTGCTTACACTTTTAATCACTCAACCATTAAACAGTTTAAAAATGAAATGACGGCTCAAGATTATGAAGGTAAATACCTGATTGAAGTTCCGAAACACCAAACATCACTATCTGCCAATTGGAAAAATAAAATCGTTAATGTTAGCGCAATTTACAATTTTATGGATCGTCAATGGTTTGATGATGAAAACACTGAATTTATTGAAGAATATAATACCGTTGATCTCAAGTTCAGTAAAAGCTTCCTGAAAAATTTCAATGCTTTTCTAACTATCCAAAACCTATTAGACGATGCCTTTATCGACCGAAAAGGTTTATTGTCACCAGGCAGATTTATTTTCTTGGAATTAAAATATAACTTCTAGCTTCTACTGATTTAAAGTATTTTTGAAATCGATTCAAAAAATATTTTATGGAACGAAAAAATATTTCATCGGGAGGAAAATGGGAAGACATTGTAGGTTATTCCAGAGCCGTTAGAAAAGGCAATATGATATTTGTAGCTGGCACAACTGCACACTCCGAAAAGGGAGTTATTGCAGAAAATGATGCTTATGCCCAAACAATTTTTATTCTGAAAAAAATTGAATCGACTATTATTGAAGCTGGCGGACAATTAAGTGATGTTGTTAGTACTCGAATGTTTGTAACCAACATTTCTAATTGGGAAGATATCGGTCGTGCACATGGAGAATTCTTCAGTAAAATAAAACCTGCTGCAACCATGGTTGAGGTTAGTAAGCTCATTGAGCCTGAATTATTAGTTGAAATTGAAGCAATTGCAATGATAAATTAATTTTGTATTATTGTTTACAATCAAATCTATTTCAAAACTAAATCAACTATTATGGATCAATGTATTATTAATTTTGGCGGATTTAACTGGTTAGCTATACTGGTTGCTGCCGTGGTAGGCTATGCACTGGGTGCACTTTGGTATTCTCCCGTTTTGTTCGCAAAACCATGGATGAAACTACAAGGATTTAAAGAGGAAGATCTTAAAAATGGATGGATAAAAGCGATGATCGTTACTTTTATAACAACATTTTTAACCGCTTTTGTGCTTGAAGCTGTTGTGGCAACCTGGCACTTAACTGACTGGAGTAATGCCTTCCCAATAACATTTTTATTTGGGTTATTTTTATATGGCGGTAATCAGTTATCGGATTTTCTATATTCTCGTCGACCCATGAAATTATTTTGGATTACTTTTATGTATCGATTTGTAATGATTCTAATAATGTCAATAATACTCATTCTCTGGCAATAACTCATAATCAAATAAAAAGGCCTGTTATGCGGGCCTTTTTCATATAAAATGTTAATTAATATTAATTTTTGAATGACTTTAGGCCTTTTTTTCACTATATTTATTGAAGTTTTTTAAACAAATAGTCCTGCCTATGAGAAAACTGTTACTCTTATTCTTTTTTACGGCTATAATTATCTCCAGTTCAATTGGTCAGGATATTCAAATTTTTAATGATCAGAACGTTTTAATTCGTAACAATTCTGTCATACAAGTTTATGGTAATCCTACTGATGATCAGATTAAGGCTATGCTATGGTTAAAAAATGCATCTTTGGCTAACCTTTCTTTAAGTGCTACTAAAGAAGTTTTGTTACCATCTGATGCCAATAAGAATTCGTTCTATTGGGATTCATACATTGAATACAATGAAAGCCCAACTTATTCTATATTTTTAGGCCCTAACCAAATTAACAAAGATTTTTCTGCACTTTATTCGCCGAACGCGAACAAAGGAGCGAGTCAAGTTAAATACACTTTTTACGATATCAATAATCCGCAAATATCAGCTACTGTAATTATTGAATTTATAACAGATAATTCCTTCAGTTCAATTGAACGGGAAGCTAAATTCTCACTCTCAGATGTATATCCCAACCCTGCTGAATCTGTCGTTTATTTTAATTTTACACTTCAAGATCAAATTTTAGAAGCAAAAATTATCATCAGAACTTTGCTTGGTTCGATCGTATCAGAAGTTAATCTAGAAGGTACACGAGGAAAAGCCTCCATCAACGTTGATGATTTAATAGAAGGAATATACTTTTATTCGCTTGTAGTCGATTCGGACATCAAGCTCACCAAGAAATTAATTGTTAAGCATTAAAAAAGCTCTCTGGTTATAACAAGAGAGCTTTTTTTATTAGATATTAAATCCTTTTTTGATCTTATCAACATAGTCGAGCTTTTCCCAGGCAAAAAATTCAACTGGTTTATAAAACTTATCTCCTTCTCTTCTGGTGTGTTCATCTTCAAAATAAACCTCTACATCTTTTGTAAAAGGATCTCTTCCAAAATGGCCATAAGAAGCTGTTGCCTCGAAAATTGGGTTTTTTAAACCAAACCGTTCAACGATGGCATAAGGCCTAAGATCAAATATTTTATTTAAAATCTTAGCAATTTCTCCATCTTTAAGTTTCTTCCCATTTTCATCCTTCAACTTACATGTATTATAAGTATTGATAAACAAACCAACAGGTTGTGCTACTCCAATAGCGTATGCAACCTGAATAAGTACTTCACTTGCAACTCCGGCCGCAACCAAATTTTTAGCCATATGTCGTGCTGCATAAGCAGCCGACCGATCAACTTTAGAAGAATCCTTCCCTGAAAAAGCACCACCTCCATGAGCTCCCCGTCCTCCATAAGTATCAACAATAATTTTTCTTCCAGTCAAACCGGTATCTCCATGAGGGCCTCCAATAACAAATTTGCCTGTTGGATTCACAAAAAGCTTAAAATCATTCTTGAATAATCTTTTAATCCTATTAGGCAAAGATTTCTTAACTCTTGGAATGAGTATTTTTTCAACATCCAATTTGATTTTAGCTAACATTACTTCCTCCTCATCAAAATCATCGTGTTGTGTAGAGATTACAATGGTATCGATTCGAATAGGTTTTCCCGACTGATTATATTCAACCGTTATCTGTGATTTTGAATCCGGCCTGAGGTATTTCATTTTTTTACCTTCTCGTCGAATGACAGCCATCTCCTGTAAAAAGATATGAGCTAATTCAATTGGTAAGGGCATGTAATTATCAACTTCAGTGCAAGCATACCCAAACATCATTCCTTGGTCTCCTGCACCTTGCTCCTCTTTCGTTTTACGAACAACACCTTGATTAATATCAGATGATTGTTCATGAATTGCAGATATTACTCCGCACGAATTATAATCAAATTGATAAGCTGCTTCAGTATATCCAATATCTTTAATCACTCTCCGTGCAATGGTTTGAACATCAACATAGCCATTCGTTTTAACTTCTCCACCACATACTGTTAAACCAGTTGTAACAAGAGTTTCGCATGCTACTTTCGACTCTGGGTCATAACGCAACATTTCATCAAGTAAAGCATCAGATATTTGATCGGCCACTTTATCGGGATGGCCTTCTGAAACAGATTCTGAGGTAAATAAATAGTTCATATTAAATAATTTAAATTTATGTCAAATCGTAAAATGAGGATTGGGGGGATGACAATTGTTTTAGCATTTTTTATCCGTGGTTGCAATCAATCAAATTTGTCCACAATTCTCTTTGCAAATATATAAATTATCATTGATAATGGAAAATTTTACACCTTTTTTGTCAACTTTTGAAACACAGTCTCTAAATTATCTGTATGCAAATTCAGCGATAAAATAGTTAAGTCATTAGATACAGCAAACGACATCAGATCTTTCCGAATATCATCTTCATCGACTGATTCTATTCTCCATTTGTTAGTACTTAGATTAACCGCCTTTTTAACAAATTTTAATGAGCGTAACAACTCTTCATTAACTTCCTCTTCAAATTCAACATCTACAATATTATTGAAAGTTTTATTTTTAGTTATATCTGCTATTTTATTATCGGTAATAATTTGCCCATCATTTAATATAATTAACCTTTCGCAAACCGCTTCAACTTCTTGCATGATGTGTGATGAAAATAAGATTGTTTTATTTACACCTAATGATAAAATTAGATTTCTTATTTCGACAATTTGATTGGGATCCAAACCTGAAGTTGGTTCATCCAAAATTAATACTTTGGGATCATGCAATAATGCCTGAGAAAGGCCAACACGTTGTTTTAACCCCTTTGACAAGACACCAATTTTTTTACTTAAATGATGCTTTAGTCCGGTTAATTCAATCATCTCATTTATACGATCATTTTTATTTTTCTCCAAGTTGTAAAAACCTGCCGAAAATTCGAGGTACTCCTTAATATACATATTTGGGTATAACGGATTGCTCTCAGGCAAGTATCCGATATTCATTCTCGTTTTTAGCGAATCTGAATTTAATTCATAACCACAAATACTAAGTTCACCTGCATCCGCAGAAAGAACACCACTCATGATTTTCATCAAGGTTGATTTGCCTGCTCCATTAGGCCCTAACAAACCCACAATTTCACCGGTCTCAATCTCAAAATTAATATCTTTTAAAGCCTCAAAACCACCAAATGACTTATTTAAATCCGATACTTTAATTACCATAATTCAACGAAATTAAGCATTTGTTTATTTTCCTTTTAGTAATGACTAAAATATTATTATATTTTATTTATTAGCCAAAATATTTTATACTTTTGCAGGCCTTAAACAGAGGTAATTAGTATTGAAAGTAATTTTTCAACAAATTAGTGTTAGCAAATTTGTTAAATATAAAATTATATTCTATTTTTGCACCCCGTTTTAAATAAGGAATTATTTTATTGAAAAGACATTTTGATGGACACATTAAGTTATAAAACCGTAAGTGCGAACAAAACTACCGTTACAAAAGAATGGGTTTTGATTGATGCTGAGAATGAAGCAGTAGGTAGATTGGCTTCAAAAGCTGCTAAACTTCTGAGAGGAAAATATAAAGCAAATTTCACTCCCCATGTTGACTGTGGTGATAATGTAATTATTATCAATGCAGAAAAAATCACATTTAGTGGTAAAAAATGGACGGATAAAGAATATGTGAGGCATTCAGGATATCCTGGAGGACAAAGGACAACAACACCTCAGGAACTAATGGAAAAAAAACCTACAGCTATCGTTGAGAAAGCCATTAAAGGGATGCTTCCAAAAAACCGATTAGGTGCTGCTATCTTCAGGAACTTATATGTTTATGCAGGAACAGAGCATCCACATGAAGCACAGCAAGCAAAAGAAATTAAATTAAATACAATTAAGTAATCATGGAAGTTGTAAATGCATTAGGCCGAAGAAAAACCGCTGTTGCTCGAATTTATTTAACCGAAGGCAAAGGTGAAATCACAGTTAATAAAAAAGATTATAAAATATACTTCCCAACAGCAACATTGCAATACGTTGTTACTCAACCATTCGCACTAACTGACAATTTGGGAAAATACGACCTTAAAGTTAATTTAGATGGCGGAGGAGTTTCAGGTCAAGCAGAAGCTTTAAGACTTGCAATCTCTCGCGCATTATGCAAAATTGATGAAGAATACAGACCTATTCTTAAAGCTAAAGGCTTAATGAGAAGAGATCCTCGTATGGTTGAACGTAAAAAACCAGGGCAACCAAAAGCAAGAAAAAAATTCCAATTCAGTAAACGTTAAAATTTCAATCTCAACTGGATCGAGTTTAGTATCTAAATTGATAAGACTTTCGGAAATAACGGAACTACTTATCAATTGCAAAAACAGAATGTAAACAATTAAAATTAAATTAAATGGCACGAACAAATTTTGACCAATTGTTAGATGCTGGTGTTCATTTTGGCCACTTGAAACGTAAGTGGAATCCAAATATGGCTCCTTATATCTTTATGGAACGTAATGGTATTCATATTATCGACCTTTACAAAACAGTAGCTAAAATTGATGAAACTGCAGCTGCACTAAAACAAATAGCTAAATCAGGTAAAAAAATTCTTTTTGTTGCTACAAAAAAGCAAGCAAAAGAAATAGTAGCTGAACATGTTAAGAAGGTAAATATGCCTTATGTTACTGAACGTTGGCCAGGTGGAATGCTTACCAATTTTGCAACCATTAGAAAAGCGGTTAGAAAAATGACATCTATTGATAAGATGATGGGTACTCCTACTTATCTTAACTTTTCAAAAAGAGAGCGTTTACAAATTGACCGAGAACGTGCAAAACTAGAAAAGAACTTAGGCAGTATTGCAGACCTTAATCGTCTCCCTTCTGCTTTATTCGTTGTTGACATCAACAAAGAACATATTGCAGTTGCTGAAGCAAAAAAACTTAATATTCCTACATTCGCGATAGTTGATACCAACTCCAATCCAAAATTGGTTGACTTCCCAATTCCTGCTAATGACGATGCCACAAAATCAATTAATCTGATTACAAGCATCATTACCAGTGCGATCGCAGAAGGTCTTGCTGAAAGAAAAATGGATAAAGACAAAAAAGCAGCGGAAGAAGAAACAGAAAGAGAAAATCTTGAAGCTTTAGCTAAATTGAAGTCTAAGACAATTGAAGAGATGGAAGATCAGGAGGATGCAGAAATCGAAAAAGGTTCATCTAAGAGACACGCAATTGACAAAAGCACAAAATTAAAAGAAGATGGCATTTCAGGTGGGGATAAAAAGCCACTAAAACGTCCAAGAAAACCCATAGCTAAAAAGGGAAACTAAACTTATTCTTTTAACTGAAAATATTATTACAATGACAAAAATAACTGCTGCAGAAGTAAATCAATTAAGAAAACAAACCGGCGCTGGCATGATGGATTGCAAAGCTGCCTTAGTTGAATGCGATGGCGATATGGAAAAAGCCATTGATTTTCTTCGCAAAAAAGGACAAAAAGTAGCCTCTAAAAGAGCTGATAGAGATTCAAGTGAAGGTGTTGTTTTAGCTAAAACAAATGCTGACAAAACCTATGCTGCCGTAATTATGGTTAATTGCGAAACTGACTTTGTTGCTAAAAATGAAGACTTTATCAATTATGTTGGCTCAATCGTTGATCTTGCAATAGCAAATAAAGTAAGCAATATTGATGAATTGAAAGAATTAGATTTGAATGGTCGTAAAGTTGGTGATACCATCATTGACCAAACAGGTGTAATTGGTGAAAAAATTGAACTCGGTAAATTCGAAGTAATGGAAGCTGGTAATGTTTATGCTTACAACCACCAAGGAAATCGATTAGCGACTATTGTTGGATTTAACGAAGTTCAATCTGAGACCATGGATCAAATTGGAAACGAAATGGCAATGCAAGTTGCAGCCATGGCACCGCTTGCAGTTGACAAATCTGACATTGATCCAAGTGTTATTGAACATGAAAAGGAAATTGGAAAAGAACAAGCCCGATTGGAAGGAAAAGCAGAAGATTTGCTTGAGAAAATTGCAATGGGAAAATTGAATCGATTTTTTAAAGAGAATACATTGCTAAATCAAGATTTTATTAGAGATACTAAAAAAACAGTTAAACAATATTTAACTGAAACAAATAAGGATTTAAAAGTTACCGGCTTTAAACGCGTAATGCTTGAAGCTAAGTAATCTAGCAACAAATTCAGAAGAAAGGGGATCATATAGGTCCCCTTTTTTATGTCTTAGAATAGTCATTATTAATTAAACTCCTATTAAGTAAGTATCATTAATATTGAATTTGAGCCTTTAGAAATAACAAATTCAATTTATACCTATCTTTGAATTTCAAGAATAAACAGACCCCAAACATCTTAATTAACATCTTTTATGAAAATGAAGTACTATTTTAAAACAATTACAATTGCGCTAATAATTATATCATCAACCTCAAGCCTATCATCTTACGCTCAACTTTACGTTACTAATGCACAATTAGCTGAAGTAAATCAGTTAAAATATGGTGATTTTATGGATTTGCAAAAAGAATCCGTTTCAAGGAATATAAAAGAAGATAGAATTAAAGGTTCTGCTTATTTAAATTCCCAGTTTTTATTAGGCCATATCATTATGTATGACACCATTCAATATAGCAATGTTCCTTTAAGATATAATATTTTTAATGAACAAATTGAATTTAAAACGAGTGACTCTTCATATTTAGCAATTTATTACCCAGAATACATTAATGAAGTTGTTATTGATGGGAGAAAATTTATTTATGCTGAAAAAGATAAAAAAAGATTTAAAACCAAGGGGTTTTATGAAGTATTATTCGAAGGAGATTTCCAGCTTCTAGTTAAAAACAACATCGAATTTAAATATGAACAAAGAGCGCTTGGTTACAATAGTGCAAAACCTCCTAGATTTATACGCAGGGTTAACACTTACTTCCTTAGAAACGCTGATGAAAAACCAAAAAGAATAACTAGCCGAAAACAATTCAAAACCACTTTTAATAAAATATTTACTTACTTTGAAGAAAATAAATCTGGCGTAAATAGAAAAGAAGATTTAATAGAAATTGCCAAACTTATGGAAGGCCAGTTACGTCATAGACAAAAGAAAATCTTAGAACATCAAGTAAATAAATTTACTGAGAATCTATAATTGGTTTTCTCTGAACAAACAGAAAGGTTTATTGACTTCAAAAAATAGATAGATAACCTAAGACAATCAACCCCATTTTCGGTTACTGAGTAAGTTAGATTTATTAGGCCAAGCCAAGTAATTGTTTCACTAAAACAGCAATTTGTTTATTTTCTGCTTTACCGGCCAATTTTTGGGAGGCCAAACCCATTACTTTGCCCATATCTTTCATCGAAGATGCGCCAGTTTCTTTAATAATATTTTCAATAATTCCGACTAACTCTTCCTCACTAACTTGCGCCGGAAGATATTTCTGGATAATATCTACTTGAAATAATTCGTCCTCAGCTAACAACTTTCGATCTTGTGAAAGATAGATTTCCGCCGATTCTTTTCGCTGTTTTACGAGTCGTTGCAATATTGAAGTTTCAACAGTTTCAGGCAATTCACCTCCCTTGGCATCTTTTCCGGTTTTAGCCAACAGAAGGGCTGCTTTTATGGCTCTTAAGGCTTCCAATGCTTTCGCATCTTTTGCCAACATAGCTTTCTTGATATCGGAATTTATTAGATTTTCAAGACTCATGGTTTAATTTATTTACTTTGTTTAATCAACATTATCATGCAAAAATGAATTATTTTGCTTTAGGCTAATGTTTTCGTTTTCTTCAGGTTCTGATAACGAAAATTTAGAAACGAAAGATTCTGACGAAGGGCTTGGTTCACTGAGTTCCACATTACGCCTCATATAAGCTGGTTCGTTTTCTAATTTCTCCAAATCCTCGCGTGTCTTAAGCTTAATACTTAGATCTTTAAGTTTTCTAACCCTATCACTGGTGCGACGTTCCACTTCTGAAATGTCTATTTCTTCATTACTTGTACTTTTCTCGAAACTTAATTTCGGTTCATAAGCGGAATTATCAATATTACGATCTGATTTACTTGTGAGCATAGGGTCAGTTAACTGAATTTTCTCAATGGGCTTTTCCTCTTTAGGAGTCAAATCCCTTTGAGAAGGGTTTAAACTGAATGTAATCGTGCGTTCACTTTTTTCCTGTTCGGGCTTTAGACTAAATGTTTTTTCTGATTCTACCTCTTCCTTCTCAGGTTTAGAAGAAACCAGCTTTATTTCATCATTTTCCTCTTTAGTTTCAGCTACTTTTTTATTCTCAGAGTTTGACAGATCTTCATGTAATGGTCTAATTATTTTTTTTGATCTTTCGATATCCGCTTTTGTTCTTGAATCAAAACCAGTAGCTACTATAGTAACGCTTATTTTATTTTCTAAGGCCTCATCAATTCCATTACCCCAAATAATTTCTGCACTTCGTCCTGCTTCAGTTTGGATATACTCTGTAATTTCTGTTACTTCGTCCATCGAAATTTCTTCCAATCCGGAAGCAATATAAAGCAGAATATCACTTGCTCCTGCAATATCATTATCATTAAGCAAAGGTGATGCTAACGCCATTTTAACCGCTTCTACAGCCCTGTTCTCTCCTTCAGCAGTTGCTGAACCCATGATGGCTCTACCACTATTTTCCATCACTGTTCTTACATCTTCAAAATCAACATTAATATAACCAGTAACGGTGATGATTTCAGCAATTCCTTTTGCGGCTTTTGTTAGGATATTATCCGCTTGTGAAAAAGCTTGTGATAATTTTAAATCTCCATGCAGTTCACGTAATTTATCATTACAAACTACGAGCAAAGTATCCACTTGTTCCCGCAAATCTTTAATCCCCTGATCAGCCTGCATTTTTCGTTTTCTTCCTTCAAATGAAAATGGAATAGTAACGATACCAACTGTTAAAATACCTAGTTCCTTAGCAACAGAAGCAATAACCGGCGCAGCGCCAGTTCCTGTTCCACCACCCATACCCGCAGTAATAAACAGCATCTTGGTGTTCTTTTCAAGAAGGGTTCTAATCTCATCAAGCTTTTCAATAGCTGCTTCTTTTCCTACTGATGGTACAGATCCTGCCCCAAGTCCATTATTTCCAATTTGAATTTTGGTAGGAACAGAGCTTGTTTCCATCGCTTGTGCATCGGTATTACAAACAATAAAGTCGACACCTTTAATCCCTTGATTAAACATATGAGTTACCGCATTACTGCCGCCGCCGCCTACTCCAATTACCTTAATAATAGAAGATTGATTTTTTGGATGATCAAAGTTTATCATTGCGCTATTTTTTATTATCTAATTTATATGTTAATGAACTCCAAAAGAGTTGCTTATTTTATTTTTTTCAACAAATATTTTGTTAATTATTATTCGATCCCATCTCGCTCAAACCAATCCTGAATATTCTTCAAAAAATTTGTCGGTTTAAGTTCTTTTTTTGTTTTTTTTGGAGACCAGATTAACTTTCTTGTTTCACCTTTCTTTACCATCTCCCGACCTTTATCCCTTTCATATCGCTTGATTCCTTCAATTACAAGACCTATACCAGTTGAGTACATGGGGCTTGCCATTTCATCAGCAACATCTTTTGCCAGGTGTTCGTTCGGATAACCAATTCGCGTATCCATGCCGGTAACAAATTCTGTGAGTTGAGCAATATGACTCAACAATGCACCTCCACCTGTAAGAACAATACCAGCAATTAGTTTCTTTTCAAATCCGGAATTTCTAATCTCGTAATAGATATGCTCAACTATTTCTTCCATCCTGGCTTGAATTATACTTGCCAGGTTTTTTAATGAAATTTCTTTTGGTGCCCGACCTCTTAAACCAGGAATTGCAACTATTTCTTCCTCCTTATTTTCGCTTGCCAAAGCTGAACCAAATTTAACTTTCAATTCTTCTGCGTGTTTTTTAATAATGGTGCATCCTTCTTTCACATCTTCGGTAATGATGTCACCACCAAATGGAATAACTGCTGTATGACGAATGATGCCATCCTGGAAAATAGCAATGTCGGTTGTTCCACCTCCTATATCTACCAAAACCACACCTGCTTCTTTTTCTTCGTCTCCTAATACTGCTTCGGCAGAAGCAATGGGTTCAAGTATCAGATCGACAACTTCAAGCCCTGCTTTTTTTACACATTTATAAATGTTTTTTGCAGCAGCAGTTTGCCCAATAATGATATGGAAATTTGCCTCGAATGAATTACCCAACATTCCTATGGGTTGCTTTATTCCTTGTTCATCATCGATAATATATTCCTGAGGAATAACGTCAATAATTTCTTCACCAGGGCTCATGTTTAAATTATACATGCTGTTATTCAGAAAATCTAAATCTTCCTGCTTGATTTCCTCGTCGCTATTTTCACGAATAATGCTTCCACGATGCTGCAAACTTTTAATGTGTTGCCCTGCTATCCCAACATTCACATATCTAATTTCTACACCAGAGCTCTGACAAGCTTGGTCGACCGCCGTTTTTATTGATTGAACTGTGTGCTCAATATTAGATACTACACCACGCTTCACACCAATTGATTCTGTGCGACCAAACCCAAGCAATTCGATTTTTCCTTTTTCATTTTTGCGTCCAACTATTGCAGCAATTTTTGTGGTTCCAATATCTAATCCAACGATAATTTCTGAAGTTTCCATATCACTATATTTTTGTACAAACAACCTGATTCTTGTATTTTACATTAATTAATTTATAGGCATTCCAGCCATTTACTTTCATCCCCTGCTCATAAAATAGCTGGAGATTCCTAAATTTACTCTCCATATTTTCAGTAGTACCAAACAAAACAGATTGCCTACCTATTTTTGGAGTTAATTCAATTTCTTTATTTTTATTTATATAAATCTGTTCGATTAATGCGGATAAAAAGGCATCCTTTTTTATGTATTTCACTAATTCAAATATGGAGATCAATTCTGAGTTTTCTGATCCACTTTCAAAATTAATTCCATCTTGTTCACTTATATCGATATTTTTCAAGTGACCGTTAACAACCACTAAGCGTGAAACATAAAGTGGGCTCAGCGGCATGAAAGATCCAAAATTATCCACATAAAAACTCTCTTTTGCCATTTCAAGCCTAAAAATGGGTTGTCTTTGTCCGATATTAATTATTAGCTCACCCTGAATATTAGCATAAACATTTGCAGTTCTAACATAAGGATTTTTCAAGATTAAATCTTCAAGCTTTTCAGTACTTATCTCGCTGATTTTGGTTGCATACAGATTTTGGTAAACCCCCATCACAATTTCCTCAACCTCATTTTTTTCAATAAATACATCGTATTCGGGATAAGCGATATTTATGCTTAAGCCACTACAATTCACCTCTTCATGTTTTGAAGAAACAAAATAGATTACCCAAGCTAATCCTAAGACTGCAATAAAACCTGCTAATATTTTAAGTGCTTTTTTAATGGCTCATCCTTTCTTTTATGAGTTCAACTAACTTATCAATATCTCCTGCTCCAATGGTTAACAAAAGCTCCGGTTTTGATTTTTTAACAAAATCAAGAGTCTCTTCATTTGTAAAAAGATGTTTATCTTTTAATCTGACTTTATTTAATAAATAGCTTGAATTAATTCCTTCGATGGGCAATTCTCTTGCCGGATAAATTTCAAGCAAAATGAGCATATCTAATAATTCCAAACTTCTGGCAAAATCATCCGCAAAATCGCGCGTTCTTGTGAAAAGATGGGGTTGAAAAATTCCGATAATTTTTCTATTCGGATAAAACTCCCTAACCGCTTTAATGCAAGCTTTTATTTCTTCCGGATGATGTGCATAGTCATCAATATAAATGCTGTTATTTTCATTAACAATAATATCAAATCGACGATTAACTCCCTGGTAAGTTTCAACCGATTCTTTAATAGAGGTATTATCAATCCCATATTTTTTTGCCACAGAAATAGCAGCAATTACATTTTCAAGGTTATGTTTGCCAGGCAAGAAAGACTTTAATCCATTGATTAAATCATCTTCAGCATTAAAAATGAAATGATACGCTTGCTTTGAAATTCCAATATCAGATGCAAAATAATCTGCTGTTTTTTCTAATCCGTATGAGAGACTATTAATTCCTTCTAATTCTTCAATAATTTTTTCATTTACGAGCAAACTACCATTTGACTTAAGTTGTAGGGCAAATTGCTTAAATGAGTTCACCAAATTTAATTTTGAATTATAAATATCCAAATGATCGGCATCCATCGAACTAATTAGTGCAATATTGGGTCTCAAACTCAAAAAAGACCTGTCGTATTCATCGGCTTCCACAATCAAAACCGCTGCATCTGCATCACCAATAAAATTAGATTTATAATTTTTTGTTATTCCACCAACAAATGCAGCACAACTAATACCAGCAGTTTTAAAAATATGTGTAACCATGGATGAGATTGTAGTTTTTCCATGGGTTCCTGCAATAGCAATCGTGAATTTATCTTTTGAGATTTCACCTAACAATTCCGATCTTTTCAGCATCGGTATTTTACTTGCCTTAAGGTGGTTAAATTGTTTATGATCCTTTGGAATAGCAGGCGTATAAACGACCAGATCAATCGAAGTGGGGATTTGATTTATTTCATCCTCAAAAGAAATATTGACACCCTCATTTGCAAGCGCTTCTGTAAGCTTTGTTTTGGTTTTATCATAACCGCTAACCTGAACTCCTTTAAGATTAAAGAAACGTGCTAATGCACTCATACCAATGCCTCCGACACCAATAAAATATATATGTTTTAGCTCGCTTATATTCATGGCTATTTCTTCTTGCTTAAAAGATTCATAATCTCATCAACAATGATCTCACTTGCATTGGGAATGGCAAGTTTCCCAATATTTTTACTTAATTTTTTTTGTTCGTTGGTGTCTTTTGAAAGATTTATTAAAGTCGATTTTAGTTTTTCATCCAGATCTCCTTCCTCAATCAATATTGCTGCTTCCTTCTCAACCAATGCCAAAGCATTTTTGGTTTGATGATCTTCGGCTGCCGAAGGAAGTGGGATAAAAATTACCGGCTTATTCACCAAACATAATTCAGAAATGGCAATCGCTCCGGCTCTTGAAATTACAATATCAGCTGCAGCATACGCTAAATCCATCCGATCAATAAATTCATAAACTTTAATTTGATCCATTGATCCAACTTTTGCTTTAGCCTCATTATAAAACAATTTACCGGTCTGCCAGATCAACTGTAAATTATTTTCTACAATATCCGTCAATATTTTCTCGATACCTTTATTAATTGCCATTGCCCCCTGACTGCCACCCACAACAAGTACCACCAAGCGTGAGTTCAATCTAAAAAATTCATTTCCGGATTTTCTTTTAATTGACACATCAACCAATTCTTCTCTCACCGGATTTCCCGTTTTTATGATTTTATGCTTGGGGAAGTATTTGTCCATATTTTCGTAAGCAACACATATGGAATTTACATTTTTTGCTAAAAGACGGTTCGTAATTCCAGGAAAAGAATTTTGTTCCTGGATTAGCGTTGGCACCTTTTTTCGAATAGCCATTCGCAATGTTGGGCCACTCGCATAACCACCCACTCCAATTGCCAAGTCAGGCTTAAATCTTTTTATAATAAAAGCAGCTTTAATCAGGCTAAAAAATAATTTTACAGGAAATAATAAATTTTTAATTGTTAGTTTTCTTTGTAATCCACTTATCCACAAACCTTCAATTTTAAATCCGGCTTGTGGAACCCTTTCCATTTCCATCCGTCCTTTTGCACCCACGAATAAAATATCAGCCTCGCCCAGCCTTTTCATCAAAGCCTTAGCTATGGCAATGGCCGGGAAAATATGCCCGCCGGTACCTCCTCCGCTGATGATTATTTTTGGTTTAGCTTGCGACATATTCTTTTTGTTGATTAAGCGTTTTAGGTGAACTAATTTCTTTACTCACACTTAAAATAATTCCGATTGATAGACTGGTAAACCAAATTGAGGTTCCCCCCATACTTATCAACGGCAAGGGTTGGCCTGTTACTGGCAATAAATTGACTGCAACGCCCATATTAATCAAAGCCTGAAATACCAGATTAAATGCAACGCCTATGGTCAAGAAGGCACCAAATTTTTTAGGAATTATCGTCACGATTTTAACAGCGCGATAAAACAAGATCATATAAAGCATAACGATAATACTTGCACCAACTAACCCATATTCTTCAATAATTATTGCAAAAATAAAATCAGAATATGGGTGAGGTAAGAAATTTCGTTGCGTACTGTTTCCTGGTCCTTTACCAATAATCCCACCAGATGCGACGGCAATTTTTGATTGATCGACCTGATAATTATTGCCATTATTTTCATCCGAAGACATGAAATTTTCAATCCGATTCTTCCATGTCCACATCCTACCTTGATTATCACCGGAAGATGAATAGAGAACGAAAATGAAAGCACTTAAAATAATTACTCCAATAAAGACAAGTGAAAGAATATACGCCATGTTTACCCTGCCGATAAACATTAAAACCAGACAGGTAACAAATAATAATGCTGCTGTTGAAAAGTTAGAAGGTAATATTAATCCACACACAATTAATATGGGCAACATTAAAGGCACAAATGCTGATTTAAAATCCTTTATCTGATCTTGCTTTTTGGTTAATAATCGAGCGATATAAACAATTAAGGTGAGTTTTGCCAAATCGGAAGTTTGGAAACTCAGATTAAAAGGCAATGGTAAAACACGCTTTGCATCATTTAAATTTAGTCCGGCAACTAAGGTTAAAACCAACAATGGAACAGCGATATAGAGTGCAATTTGAAAAATCCTGGAATAGTAGGCATAGTTTACTAAATGTGCTAAATACATGAGTCCAAATCCAAAAGTAAGGATGAGAAGATGTTTTATCATGTAGTACTCAGTATTCCCACCTTGATATTTGTAGGCGAGCGTACCCGAAGAGCTATAAACGGCAAGCAAAGAAAATATTGACAATAGTATAACTACTGCCCAAATAACTTTATCACCTTTTATTTTATCAGCAAACATTTGCATAACTTCTCTTATAAACTATTTACAGCTCGCTTAAACTGATTCCCTCTGTCTTCATAATTTTCGAACAAATCGAAGCTGGCACATGCTGGTGACAAGAGCACAGAATCCCCTACTTCAGCCAGGCTTGCCGCCATTTGAACAGCTTCTGTTGCTGACCCTGTATCAACTATAGTTTCAACAACTCCAGCAAATGCGTCATGAATTTTTGAATTGTCAGTTCCCATGCATACAATAGCTTTTACCTTTTCCTTAACCAAGCTTTTCAATATCTCGTAATCATTACCTTTGTCAATTCCACCGGCAATCCAAATTACATCACTTTGCATGCTTTCGAGGGCATACCAGGTTGAATTTACATTGGTAGCTTTTGAGTCATTTACATATTCAACCTCACTAATTGAGGCAACAAACTCGAGGCGATGTTCAACATTTTGAAAGTCGGCAAGACATTTCTTGATGGTCTCCTTTCGGATACCAATCAGTTTTGAACCAATACCAGCAGCCATTGAATTGTAAACATTGTGTTTACCTTGTAATGCTAATTCTTCTAAAGTCATAGTATAGTTATTTGTGTGTATGTTAAATTCAATTTTATTATTTCTTAAAAATGCTCCATCTCCAATCAGTTCTTGTTTAATTGAAAATGGATAAAGTTGTGGTTTGAATTTTGAGTTCGGTAACATTCTTTGAATCGTTTCATCATCAGCGCAATAAATCAAAGCATCCGCTGAAGTCTGATTCTGAAGTATCCTAAGTTTTGAATCGGCATATTTTTCAAATTGATAATTGTAACGATCCAAATGATCGGGTGTAATGTTTAATAATACGGCTATATCAGCTTTAAATTCATACATCCCATCCAATTGGAAACTGCTTAATTCGAGCACGTAATAATCGTTTGATTCTTCAGCAACTTGTCGAGCAAAACTTTGACCGATATTTCCTGCCAACCCTACTTTTAATCCTGCTGTTTTCAAAATGTGATAGGTCAAAAGTGTTGTCGTTGTTTTTCCGTTACTGCCGGTAATGCAAATCATATACGCTTTGGTATATCTTCCGGCAAATTCAATTTCAGAAACGACACTTATCCCCTTTCTTTTTAAGTCAACAATCAAAGGAATTGTATCCGGAATGCCCGGACTTTTTATGACCTCTGAGGCTTGCTCAATCAAGTCTGTATTATGTTTTCCTTCCTCAAATTCAATCCCATTATGTAAAAGAACGTTCTTATACTTTTTTGCTATTTTCCCTTTATCCGAAACAAAAACATGAAATCCTTTTTTTTGGGCAAGTATGGCGGAACCAATTCCGCTTTCGCCTGCACCTAGAACTACTATTTTATTTCCTTCATTCAATTTTTATCTAAGTTTTAATGTCACAATTGTTAATACTGCCAGAATAATTCCGACAATAAAAAATCGTTGTACTATTTTTGGTTCTGAATAACCCAATACCTGAAAATGATGATGCAAAGGCGACATCTTAAAAATGCGTTTTCCTACGCCTGATTTTCGCTTGGTGTATTTGAAATAAGTTACCTGAAGAACAACCGAAAGATTTTCAACAACAAAAATTCCGCATAGAATTGGGATCAATAATTCTTTCCGAATAATAATTGCAATTACTGCAATGATTCCACCAATTGCCAGACTCCCCGTATCACCCATAAACACTTGAGCAGGGTAAGAATTGTACCAAAGAAATCCGATACAAGCTCCAACAAATGCACTGATATAAATCGTTAATTCGCCCAGATTTGGGATGTACATGATGTTCAAGTAATTTGCAAAAACGATATTGCCCGAAACCCAGGTCAATACAGCCAGTGTGGCACCAATAATGGCTGAAGTTCCGGTTGCCAATCCATCCATTCCATCAGTTAAATTGGCACCATTTGAAACTGCCATGATGATAAGAATTACGATTGGGATAAATACTAAATAGGCATATTTGTCAAAACCTTTCCCTAACCAGGAAATCAAAATTGAATAATTAAATTCATTATTTTTTACAAATGGAATACTGGTCTTTGTTGATTTAACTGCATCTACCTTAAAATTTGCCCTGGCATCTCCCAAATCTAACCCTTGACTTATTGCTATTTCTGTATCAATTTTTTCTCGTATAACAATTGATTCATTAAAATACATGACCAAACCTACCACCAGGCCTAAAATAACCTGTCCTAATATTTTGAATTTACCTGCTAATCCTTTTTTATCCTTCCTGAAAACCTTTATGTAATCATCCAATAATCCAATCCCACCTAACCAGATTGTTGTAAAAATCAGAAGTAAAATATAGATATTGTCGAGCCTGACGAATAAAAGCGT
Organism: Bacteroidales bacterium; assembly: GCA_963674935.2. GTDB lineage: Bacteria > Bacteroidota > Bacteroidia > Bacteroidales. Next base: position 353,793 of record CAXXWZ010000006.1, on the reverse strand, counting down.
TGGTATTAACACCGCTCCTAATATTATTAAACCGCCCATAGTAGGTGTGCCCTGTTTTTCAATCTGGCCGTCTAAACCTAAATCTCTGATGGATTCGCCCACCTGCTTTTTAACAAGTAGATTAATGAGTCGCTTGCCGAACAATAAAGAGATGATTAATGAAGTAATAATAGCCATTGCAGCTCGGAACGAAATGTATTGAAACACTCCCGCTCCGGGGAAATTAAAATGTTGATCGAGATAACTAAATAAATAATAAAGCATATTTCTTGTTTTATTAATTCATTAATAATTCCTTAACAATCGCTTTTTCATCAAAAGGCAAATTTTCACCTTTAATCACTTGATATTTTTCATGCCCTTTGCCAGCTAGCAAAATAATGTCACCACTTTGAGCAATTGTAATAGCAGTCTTTATTGCTTCTTCTCTTTTTGTGATGCATAAAACTTTTCGCATTTTCGATGCATCTAAACCAGCTTTCATTTCTTCAATAATTTCATCAGGATCTTCATCACGTGGATTATCGGAAGTTAGGATTACACGGTCACTATTATCACAGGCGATTTGTGCCATGATCGGACGTTTTAATTTATCCCGATTTCCACCAGTGCCTACCACGGTAATTAGTTGCTCATTACCAGTTCTGGTGCTTGCGATCGTTTTTAAAACATTTTCCAATGCATCGGGAGTGTGGGCATAATCGAGGATTACAGTAATATTATTTTTAGAATGGATTTGTTCAAACCTACCTTCAGCCGGTTGCATATTACTCATCAAAGTGAGCACTTTTAATTTATCTTCGCCTAAAAGGATGGCAGTTGCATAAACAGCAAGAATATTGTAAGCATTAAACTTGCCGATCAGTTTAAACCAAACAGGTTGTTTTTCAATGTCGAGCTCTAATCCATCAAATTGATTTGAAATAATTTTGGTGTTGAAATCAGCAACTCCTCTCAAGCCATAAGTAAATTTATCGGCCTTTGTATTTTGCAACATCACTTGTCCGCGTTTATCATCGGTATTACTTAAAGCAAATGAAGTTGCGGGCAATTGATCAAAAAACTTCTTCTTGGCACTTAAGTATTCATCAAAATTTGAGTGATAGTCTAAATGATCATGTGATAAATTTGTGAATACTCCACCCGAAAAATGAAGTCCATAAATGCGATCTTGATGGGCAGCATGAGAACTCACTTCCATGAAGCAATATTCAACACCGGCCTCAACCATTTGATGCATCGTTTTGTTGATTTGAATTGTATCCGGAGTTGTGTGAGTTGCTGGTATTTTTTTCCCATCAATAATATTTTCGATGGTAGATAGGAGCCCTGTTTTATAACCCAAATCACTAAATAACTTATGAAGTAAAGTAACAATAGTTGTTTTTCCATTGGTACCTGTCACCCCTATCAATTTCATTTTTTCTGAAGGATGGTCAAAAAATTCTGCGGCAATTAAACCAAGTGCCTGATTAGAATCAAACACTTGCAGATAACAAATTGATTTGTTAATATTTTCGGGCAATTGCTCACAAATCACAGCTATTGCGCCCTTTTGAATGGCTGCCGCTATAAATTTATGTCCATCTGCCAAAGTTCCCACCTGAGCCACAAACAGATCGTTCTGCTTCACCTTCCTCGAATCAAAAACAATTTCCTGGATCTGGATATTAGAGGAGCCTATCGTTTGTTCGACTTGAATACGGCCTATTATGTCAATTAAATTTTTCAAAATACTTAGCTAGATAGATTTAAAATTATTTTCATCCCTGTCGAGATTTTTGTTCCTGCTCTGATCGACTGACTTGAAACTTTACCTCTCCCTATTATTTGTGTTTTCACTCCCATACTCTCCAATAAGAAAACAGCATCTCTCACGCCCATACCGCTTACATTTGGAACAACACCTTCACTTACATCAATTTCATTCAATTCTAAATGGGTATTTTTAGGTTCAGAAACAGACCAATTATTTTCAGTCATCGTTTGAACAGGATAATCAAGTGCTTGATAAAGTGTTTTAAAATCAGCAATCTCCCCTTTTATTTTTTCCGGAAGAATTTCCTTTTCTACTTTATGCGCTGTATTCAATTGATTTTCTAACTGCGTTGCAACAATCTTATCAGCAATTTCTTTAAATACAGGCGCAGCAACAGAACTCCCATAAATTCTTCCTTTCCTTGGATTATTTACAACTATGATGCATGAATACTGCGGGTTGTCGGCTGGAAAATAGCCAACGAACGAGGCATTATAATTTGATTTATTATACCCTGAACTTCCCATCGCAATTTGCGCTGTACCCGTTTTCCCTGCTATTGCATATTCTGAATTTGCAAAAACAGCACTTCCTGTACCCCTTAACACGACGCCTTCGAGTAAACTTTGAACAGAATCAACGGTTCTTTTAGAACAAATTGAATTTTTAATTACAATTGGTTCAAAAGTTTTTAAAACCTGATTAGCATGTCTTATCGCCTTTACAAACTGCGGCTTAACCATTTTTCCGTTATTAGCAACCGCATTATAATAGGTGAGGGTTTGGAGAGGCGTAAGGGTTAGTTCATATCCGGTCGACATCCAAGGTAAAGTGGTTCCATACCATGTGTTTTTATTTCTTGGGTGTTTAATAAATGGTTTACCCTCTCCTTCAATGTCTAAATTGAGTGGCTGATCTATCCCCATATCAGTAATTGCTTCCACAAATTTCCGTGGATTGTCCTGGAAAATCTCTGTAACGATTTTTGAAATCCCGACATTTGACGAATGTTCAAACGCTTCACGACCAGTGATTTTCCCATTCCCTATTTTATGATCATCCCTCATAATTCGATCGTAATATTTCACCCAGCCACTGCCAGTCTCAATCGAATCATTAAGATCAAGTTTACCAGACTCTAAAGCAGCAATGATTGAAGCAAGTTTAAAAGTGGAACCTGGTTCAACATTCTCAGCAATAGCATAATTATATGATTCTTCGTAAAGCCCAGTGAGTGAATCGTAACGTAAATTAGCGATGGCCTTAATAAATCCTGTCTGAGTTTCCATCAAAACAGCACATCCTTGATAAGCGCCATGTTCGACCAAATGCTGGTATAATGCATTCTCGGCTACATCTTGTATTCCAATATTTATTGAAGTGAAAATATCTTTACCATCGATGGGAAGAATATCATTTTCATCATTCAACGGAATCCAATCACCATTATTGATTCTCCTTTGTAATTGTTTTCCTTCTGTTCCTTCAATGTACTCCGAATAAGCGCCCTCAAGACCTACAAAAACTGTTTTGTTTTGATAACCAATGGTTCTTTTAGCAAGATTTCCAAATGGCATCTTCCGTGTTGTTTTAGATATTGCAATTAAACCACCCAGATATTTCCCTCTTCTTAAAATCGGAAAAGTTCTTAGTTCTTTTAATTGCTCATAGGTCACATTATTTTTGATGAAGTGATAACGATTTCCCTTTTTTCGCGCACTTATTAATCTGCTTTTATAAGTTTGTTTTGATCTGTCTCCAAAAAGTTTAGAAATAGATTGAGCCAATGAATCTACCTTAGAATTGAACAATTGGTCAGAAATATGTTCAGACGCGACATCCATTCTTATTTCAAAAACAGGCACTGAAGTGGCTAGTAACCTGCCATCATCTGAATAAATATTACCCCGATTAGGATCAAGATTAGAATATTGAAGTTCTTGTTTATCGGCCATTTGTAAAAGTTGTTTTGATTGATATAATTGAATATGGACGATTTTGGCAATCACAGCCAAGCCAGACAAGAGCACAAAAATGTACACCAGATAAACTCTCCACAATATGTCTCGCTTTGTATTTGTCACTTCTTTAATTATTTCCTTTTAACTCAGTAAAAATTTTATAAGGTGGCACCACAGATTCTTTAACACCACTTTTCATAAGTCGCTTCGTAATCTCTGATTGCTTGCTTATATTCATTAAATTTGATTTGCTCGTAATGTATTCGTACCTCAATTCTTTCAATTCACTCTTTAGTGAATTGAATTCGCGAATGTCTTTTTCCGCGTAATAAATATTTGCGATGTACAAAATGGTTAAGAAAGTGATGAAAAATAAAAATGGCAACAGATTCACCATGCCAGTTCTTGCTAAAAAACTTCCTCCCAAAATATTTTGCAACATTTTTTTGAAGAGAGAAGTCTTAACCGAAGAATCAGCATTTCTTGGCCTTGTTACTTTTCTTATTTCATTTCTTCCGTTCATACTTTTTCTGCAATTCTAAGTTTTGCACTTCTTGATCTTGGATTTTTACTTAATTCTTCCGCGGATGCTGTTATTGGTTTCCTGCTTATTTGCTTAAACAAAGTAATCGGATTTCCATAAAAATCTTTTTCAAGCTTGCCTTCAAAATTTCCCGTTTTAATAAAATTTTTAACTAACCTGTCTTCTAAAGAATGGTAAGACATCACCACCAATCTGCCACCTGGCTTTAATACTTCTGCTGCCTGTTCCAGCATGCTCTTTAATGCACCTAATTCATCATTAACTTCGATCCTTAATGCCTGATATAGCTGAGCTAAAAACTTCTGCTCTTTTCCTCTGGGCAAACATTTTTCAATTGTTTTTTTAAATTCTAAAGTTGTTGATAATGGCTGCTCAGTTCTTGCTGCAACTATCAATCTTGAAATCTGTTTTGAATTTTTTAGTTCACCGTAAGTTTTAAAAACCCAAAACAACTCATCCTCTGAATAAGAATTCAAAATGTCTAAAGCCGTTGTGCCAATTGACTGATCCATTCTCATGTCGATCTTAGCATCAAAACGTGTAGAAAAACCTCTTTCGGCTGTATCAATTTGATGTGATGAAACACCCAGATCAGCAAGAATCCCATCCACCGGGAGCATTTGAAATAATTGCAAATGTTTTTTTAATGATCTAAAATTATCGCCAATAAAAATGAGTTTTGAATCATCAATCTTATTCGAAATTGAGTCAGCATCCTGATCGAAAGCCATCAATTTACCATCCTTCAATAATTTCAAAATTTCTTTTGAATGACCACCTCCACCATAAGTAACATCAACGTAATAGCCATTCGATTGAATCACTAAACCTTCCAAACATTCATGTAGTAAAACTGGATTGTGGTACATCAGTTATTTATTCAGTTTCATTGTCACCCATCACCTCTTCTGCCAAATCAGCAAACTCATCTGGATCGTAATCAATAGCTTTTTCATATTCTGCCCGATCCCAGATTTCAATCTTATTTACGACCGATGCCAAAACAATCTCTTTCTTGATTTCTCCGTATTTAATCAGGTCTTTCGGGATCAAGATTCTTCCTGTTTTATCCAATTCTGCAGTTTTTACACCAGCCATAAATTTTCTTATAAAATCCACATTCTTTTTCTTGAAACGGTTCAGCGCATTTATACGCTTACTTTCCAATAGCCATTCTTCTTTTGGATACAGCTCCAAGCATTTCATAAAAATGCTTCGCTTGATTACAAATCCAGCCTCTGATGCTGAAGGGATTTGTGCCCTCAATTGCGAAGGAAACATCAATCTTCCTTTGATGTCAACCTTGCATTCATATGTTCCAATTATTTCAGCCAAGAATGTTGTTTTTTATCGAGTAAATATAATGAATAAATTACCACTTTTTACCACTTTTTACCACTTTGTTAATAAAAAGTTACATTAATAGGTGTATTTTTTTTGAAGATGTCGTGATCGTGGGATTGATTACTGATTATGAATGCGTTAGCTTGGAATTTAATTTTTTAACATTTTACTTGAATTTGCTCAGCTCAAAAAAATAAAAAAATCTGTTTTTAGGTTTAATAAACAACTATTATCCTAAATTTGTATCTAGAGTGGAACGGAACTAATTTACCGCGTCAGCAAGGAAAGAAGATGGAGCAAAAACTAATTGATATCGACAATGTTTTTAGAAGTAAAAACCCTAAATTATTAAAACTAATCCCACGGTTTTTAATCTCTTATTTAAAAAAAATCGCTCATGAAGATGAATTGAACGGTTTTTTGGAATCACATGCTCATTTGCCTGCTTATGAATTTGTTGATAGTGTTCTGCTCGACGAATTCGGTGCTAAAGTGATTTCTGAAGGACTTGAAAATATTCCAAAATCCGGCAAATACATTATTGCCGCAAATCATCCACTTGGAGGCCCAGATGGGATGGCTCTAATTCATGAAGTCACAAAAGTCAGAGAGGATCTTGTTGTTCCGGTCAACGATTTATTAATGAATGTCCCAAATCTCAGAAGTTTATTCATCCCGATTAATAAGCATGGGAGTAATGCTGAAAATGTAAAAATTATTAACGATACTTTTGCTTCAGATTCGCTGATGCTTTATTTCCCTGCAGGTCTTGTATCCCGAAAAAAATCGGGACACATTTCAGATTTACCCTGGAAATCAACATTCCTAAAAAAGGCCATCAGATACAAAAGAGATATTATTCCAACACATATCAGTGGCCGTAATTCCAATTTTTTTTATAACCTTGCCAATTTAAGAGAACGATTGGGTATCAAACTTAATATTGAGATGCTATATCTTGTAAATGAGATGTACAAACAAAGAGATAAAACCATTAAAATAACTTTTGGAAAACCCATCTCATATCAGACATTTGATAAACGCATGAATACTTTGGCTTGGTCGCAAAGATTACGTGAACATATTTATGATCTTGAGAAGGATAAAAACAGTGAATTTAAGTATAAGTTTAACCGAAACTAAATGAAATGGAAACCATTGCGCCTCCAGTGAGTAAAGCTCTGCTTGAACAAGAATTAACAGATAAGATTTTTATTCGAGATACAAATTTTGGCAATAATAAAATTTACATCTTCACCGCACACGATTCACCAAATCTAATGCAGGAGGTAGGTCGATTACGTGAAATAACCTTTAGAGATGCAAAAGGGGGAACAGGAAAATCAATAGACATTGACAGCTACGACACTTCAGAAATTCCATTCAAGCAGCTAATTGTTTGGCATCCTGAAGATAAAGAAATTGTTGGGGGATATCGGTTTATTCATTGTAAAAATTTACCCATTAGTGAGGATGGAATTGTAGAAACGCCTACAGCCGCTTTATTTAGATACTCTCAAAAGTTCATTAAAGAATTTCTTCCTTGCACCATTGAGTTGGGCAGATCATTTGTTCAGCCTATTTATCAACCTGCAAATAATATCCGAAAAGGAATGTATTCACTGGATAATATATGGGATGGCTTGGGATCAATCATGGTTGACAATCCGGATGTTAGATATTTATTCGGGAAAGTAACGATGTACCCTCATTTTAATGTTTATGCACGTGATTTGATCTTGTTTTTTATGGAGAAATATTTCCCTGATAAGGATGAGTTGGTTCGTCCTCACAAACCAATAAAATATTCAACAAATATTGAAGAGTTGAAAAGAGTGTTCACAAGTGAAAATTATGATGAAGATTATAAAATATTGGTTCAGCGGGTAAGAAGTGTTAGAGAAAACATACCACCACTTTTTAATGCTTACATGAACCTTTCATCTACCATGCGGAATTTTGGAACTGCACTTAACGACCATTTTGGCTTAGTTGAAGAGACAGGTATTATGGTTACAGTTGACGATATCAACGATGTGAAAAAGGATCGCCATGTACTAACTTACAGAAGCTAAAATATTAAAATGATTATAAAATCCGCAGAATTTATTGTTAGTAACCAGGACGTTTTAAAATGCCCTGAAACGAATTTGCCCGAGTATGCATTTATTGGTCGCTCAAATGTTGGTAAATCATCATTGATCAATATGTTAACCGGAAGAAAAAAGCTAGCGAAAACTTCTTCAACACCTGGCAAAACGCAATTAATAAATCATTTTTTAATTAATGAAGATTGGCATTTAGTTGACTTACCTGGTTATGGATTTGCTAAGGTTTCAAAATCAGCCAGAGAAAAATGGGGAGAGCTGATTCATAAATATCTGATGAAGCGGAAAAATTTACGGTGCACTTTCATCCTTATTGATGTTAGGATTGAGCCCCAAAAAATTGATTTGGAATTCATGGAATGGCTTGGAATAAACCAATTACCATTTATTATCGTATTTACAAAATCAGACAAATTAAACAAAACCAATCTGATCAATAATATCGAAAAGTATAAAAATACACTGCTTGAAAGATGGGCTGAATTACCTCAATTTATTGTAAGTTCTTCAATAACTTCACAAGGCAAAGACGCCATTCTGGAAATTATATCAAACACCAACGAATTAGGCAATCTCGACCAATAGTTGTCCTTTGGTCACATGATCCCCTACTTTAACGTGAATCTTCTTGACCACTCCATCGCATGCTGCACGAATGACATTATTCATCTTCATGGCTTCTAGATACAATAGGGTATCACCGGCTTTAATCTTTTTTCTAGCTTTCACTTCGATCTCTGTGATATTACCGGAAATAAAAGCATAGATTAACTTTTCGTTAACCTCCTCGTATTTTTTTCTTTCCTCATATTTCTTTGTCAACAATGTTTTGTATTCAACATTATCGATAACCAAAGTTTTATAGTCAGGAACTATCTCCTTATTCTCCATAATTCAATTTTAAAATGGTGGAACACCATGTTTTCTCTTTGGAGTTACTTCATTTTTACTAATAGAAATTTCCAACGCATGAATGAGTTTATTTCGGGTCTCAGATGGCTCAATTACAGCGTCGATATAGCCATATGTTGCTGCCACATATGGATTTGCAAATTTCTCTTTATACTCTTCAACCTTTAATTTCCTAACCTCATCAGGATTTTCTGCTTCCATAATTTCCTTGCGGAAAATAATATTTGCGGCTCCTTCAGGACCCATAACAGCAATTTCAGCTGATGGCCAGGCGAACACGAAATCAGCTCGTAAATGGTTTGAACACATGGCAATATATCCTCCACCATAAGCTTTTCTGAGAATTACTGTAATTTTCGGAACTGTGGCTTCAGAATAGGCATACAATACTTTTGCGCCATGCCTGATAACACCTGCATGCTCCTGATCAATTCCAGGTAAATATCCGGGTAAATCAACTAAAGTAACAATGGGAATATTAAATGCATCACAGTAACGAATAAATCGTGCTGCTTTGTCGGATGAATCAACATCCAGAACACCTGCTAAAACTAAGGGTTGATTGGCAACAAAAGCAACAGTCTCTCCTTGTAAGCGGGCGTAACCAACCACAATATTTGCGGCAAAAAGTTCCTGTACTTCTAAAAATTCACTATCATCAACAATTGACCTTATTACATCCCTTACATCATATGGCTGTTTAGGGTCAGTTGGCATAATATTGTCGATCGGGAATTTCTTAGTTTTAGGTTTGCTTGAAGGAAAAGACATCGCCTTTTTCTGATTATTCCATGGAATAAAACTGATTAACTGTTTAATTTGGTCAAAACATTCTTCTTCACTTTTTGCGAAGAAATGTGCATTGCCAGTTGTTTCAGCGTGAACTCTGGCACCGCCAAGTTCTTCCATCGAAATCTCTTCACCCAAAACAGTTTTAATAACTTCGGGCCCTGTGATAAACATTTTTGAAATATTCTCAACCACAAAAACATAATCGGTTAATGCAGGAGAATAAACTGCACCTCCGGCACAAGGCCCAAGAATAACTGAAATTTGAGGAACAACACCAGAGGCCTGTGTGTTTCGATAGAATATTTCTCCATATCCTGCAAGTGAGTTAACCCCTTCCTGAATACGAGCTCCACCAGAGTCATTAATCCCAATAATTGGAACCTTTAACTTCATGGCGTGATCCATAATTTTGGTAATTTTTTTCGCGTGAGCCAAACCCAACGATCCACCAGCTACTGTAAAATCTTGTGCATAAATACAAACCGGTTTGGTTCGGATGGTACCTGTTCCCGTAACAACACCATCGCCCGGAAGGCTTTTTTTATCCATGCCAAAATCCTTGGCTGCATGTTCTACAAATAAGTCATATTCATGAAAAGAATTTGGATCCAGAATGGCAATAATACGTTCGCGGGCAGTTAGTTTACCTATCGCCTTTTGTTTTTCAATTGCTTTTGTACCTCCACCCTTTAGGGCATCTTTCATCCTTTTTCTTAAATCAGAAGATTTTTGTGTTAAAGACATTTTTTTTGATTTAGTTTCTTATTCTAAAAAAAAAGAGCGCAACGATTATAAAATACTGAAAACTAATGCTGATCTTCAAAAATACCTTAATAATCGGCCCTCAAACCTTCAGCAAAGTTACGCTAATTTAATAAAACAACAATTTTATCTTTTTATTTTATGCTTTGAAATATTCATAGATTTTTTATAGAATTCCTATCTTCGTATGCCAAAATTAATTCGATGAATATTGAAGACATTCGTGAATATTGCTTAAGCAAAAAAGGAGTTTTGGAAGGCTTCCCATTTGATGACGTAACACTTGTTTTTAAGGTAATGAACAAGATGTTTGCAATTTTAAGCCTAGATAATGACCATGGACTAAGTTTAAAATGCGATCCGGAAAAGGCAATCTATTTAAGGGAACAATATCCTGCAGTTAAGCCGGGTTATCATTTGAACAAAAAACTTTGGAATTCAGTAACTTTGGACGGAACTATTAACGAGAAACTACTCAAAGAATGGGTTGACGATTCGTATCAATTAATAGTTGAAAAACTTACTAATAAACTAAAGGAAGAATTGAAAAAATTATGATTTCTTTTCGTCCGAATTTTGAATGTCTTTTTTCTTTTTGTTAAACATATCGAATAACAAATAACCCATAACTCCACCCCACAACATACTTAACCATGGATTAGAAGTAATGGCACAAGTTCCGTTAACACATCCTACTTTTAAGTAGTAAACATAACCACCAAGAACTCCAACTACCAAACCAATAACGGAGAGTAATGGGAACATCATCAGGAATTTTTGTTTTATAGATTTATTAGCGTTTTTTTGCTCTTCGGGGTTGTTTTTATTCTCGTTCATTTGTATGTAATTATTTACATATGTCAATCAAACTTAATGCCATCATTTTAATTCAACTATCGTAATCCCATTTCCACCTCGTTCAACATTTTGATCGCGAAAAACAGAAACTTCACGAACACTTGCAAGGTATCCTCGAATCACACTTCTTAAAATCCCATCTCCCTTTCCATGAAGAACATATACTTCTTTTGCGCTTAAGAGAATAGCTTCGTCAATATATTTTGTAACCAAACTCAATGCTTCATCTGCTCTTTTTCCTCTCACATCGATTGAAAGATTAAAATTTGCCATTTTGTCATTTAAGTCATTAACGATATTTGAATAAGATGATCTGACAGATTTGGCTTGTTGTTTTGCCATCTTTTTACTCACCTTTTGCAAACGATCAATTGGTGTTCTGAACTTGATTGAATTAAAAGAAATTACAGCTTCATCTTGATTTATTTCAATCACCTCTCCTATTGTATCTTGTTCTTTAATTTTTACTGAATCACCTATTTTCAATATCACATCAATTGGTTGATCATCCTTTGATTCAGTTTTTTCAATGCTCGCTTTTTTAGCTTTGATTTGGTAAGTTTTGCTTTTAAGTTCTTCGGACTTTTGTTTTATTTTTTGGCGAACTTCTTTTGTTTTGATCTTCTCTGCCTGAGTTTCCTTTATTTCTTTAATTGTTCGTTCAATTAATTTATTAGATCCTTCCAAAACATTTAAAGCTTCATCTCTTGCCTTAGATAATATTTCTTTCTTTGAATTTTGAACTTCTTCTAGCAAATTTTCATATTTAGAAATAATTTCTGCTAAAAACACATCTGCCACCTTCATCTCCTGCTGCTTCTTTGTAACAGCAAGTTTATCAACCTCCAATTGCTGTAGTTGATGGTCGAAATCGAGTTGCGTATTTCCAGTTTTATCAGCTGCGTTTTTTAAAACTACTTTCGGAAAACCAATATTTCGCGCAATTTCAAAAGCAAATGAACTGCCTGGCCGCCCAATCCTAAGTTGATACAAGGGTTGCATTTGATTGGTATCAAAAAGCATTGCTCCGTTCACAATTCCATCATGGGTATCGGCAAGTAATTTCAGATTAGAGTAATGAGTCGTTATTACACCAAATGCTTTATTTTCATTAAGTTTTTCAAGGGCAGCCTCGGCAATGGCTCCACCAAGTTGAGGCTCTGTTCCAGTTCCAAATTCATCAATCAAAAACAGCGTTCGCTCATTACTATTCAGCATAAAATGTTTGATGTTTAACAAATGTGAACTGTAGGTACTTAAATCATTTTCAAGCGATTGTTCATCACCAATATCAATAAACAGGTTATCAAAAATCCCTACTTCAGAACTTTCGTCGAGGGCTGGCAATAACCCACATTGCACCATGTATTGTGTAAGCCCAACAGTTTTTAAACAAACGGATTTACCTCCGGCATTTGGACCGGATATGATGAGTATCCGCTGACTTTTATCTAATTGAATATTTAGCGGTATAATCTTTTTGTTTTGTTCTGAATGAGCAATAAATAATAACGGATGACGGGCATTCTCCCACTTAACAATTTGCTGATCCAAAAAAACTGGCATTTGCGCCTGGATTTCAATAGCCAATTTGGCTTTAGCTCTTATAAAATCAATCAATCCCAGGTATTTATATGCAAAGCTCAAATCCTCCAGATGGATTCTTAAATAATCAGTAAATGCTAGCAAAATTTTAATAATTTCTCGCTTTTCCGAATTTTCCAGATCTCGAATTTCATTATTTGCATCGAAAATCTCAGCGGGTTCAATGTAAACCGTTTGCCCTGTTGATGACTCATCATGAATAAATCCTTTTAACCTTCTTTTATGCGCAGCCAAAACAGGTATCACTAATCGATTATTACGAAGGGTGGGCTCAACATCAGCTGCCGTCCATCCTTCACTTTTTGCATGATTTAAAGATTGACTAATTTTTCGATCAATTTGTCCTTGCTTCCTTCTCAATTTACTTCTGATGTCTTTTAATTCCTTTGACGCACCATCTCTAATTTTTCCCCTTTCATCAACAATGTTATCAATTTTTTGAAGAATCACTTTATCCAAAACTAAATCAGTACTAAGAATTTTTAATGACACAAATTCATCCTGCTCAAGTTTATTAAAAAAATCGAGAATAAGACTGATAATGGTTAGCGATGCTTTTAAATCGAATAATGCATCCATTTCGATAATGGTGCCTTTAATCCTAAGACGTGACAATTCAGGACGCAAATCAAAATAATCTTGTGCCGGGAAATTTTCTGAAAACTGAAGGATATTCTTAAAATCGGCGACTTGGATCAACCAGTTCGAAACAACTTTAAATTGTTTATTAAAACGTATTTTATCAACATAATCTTCTCCCATCGAACTTAAACAATAGTGTTTTAGTTTCAATCTAATTTGATCAAATCCAATTTTTGTCTCAAAATTACGAGGGTAAATCATGCTTGCAAATGTAAGACTTTCTAGCCTTAAACTGAGATTTGGATGGACAAAAAATGTAATCCAAAAAAGTTTACCATTCTTCTTTATACCATCAAAAGCTGTCATTCTTTAGCTAATCCAAACTTTAAACAAGACCGTTTGCCATTGCATGACCTAGGACGCGATATAACAATTTGATAATCCGAAGATTTTGAAAATCTTTATCTGGTTAAGGTTTTAGTACTTCTTTGCCTTACACATATTTGGGATGCCCTCCATATAATCCATTTATTATTGTTAATCAAAACTGCCGATACGAGGTTCACTTACCCGATCATCCTCCCACAGATTTATTCAATTACGCTTTTTTTGGGTATTTTGAAGACGAAGCAGTCCAGGGTTTGGCAGATTTTTTAAAACAGATCGAAATCATACTTGGGCGATGAATATTGAAGCTGAATTTCAATATTCTATTGAAAAACGTGATATAACATCTGCCTATTTACATTTTGCAGAATGGACTGAAAGTGGAGGCATATTAAGAACCAACTGGTATTTAAACCTTCCGGGTTACATAAACGCTACTCACATCTTTCCGATTCCTTAAAGTTTTTAATTATTGAGAAAAAAGATATTCTTAAAAAATAACGCTGTCCAAAAAGGGCAGCCTTTTCATTTTTCTGTCATTCCGGACTTGTTCCGGAATCTCAAAGTCAACTATTTAAGATTCTGAAATAAATTCAGAATGACGATTTGTAGGCTTTTTAGACACCTCCATTTTTTTTGCCTTATACTCACAAAATCATAACACCCATCATGCTTATTAATAAAGTGTTTTTACTAAATTAGATGCTTAAATACAAGCTATGACAAATGAGATTAAGATAGAGGTTTGTGTTGATTCTGTAGAATCTGCAATAGTTGCCCAACATGCGGGAGCCCAGCGAGTAGAGCTTTGCGATAACCTGTTAGAGGGTGGTACAACACCAAGCGCAGCTCAAATCGAATTTGCTCGTAAAAGCATATCAATAGGTTTAAATGTGATTATCCGTCCTCGTGGTGGTGACTTTCTCTATTCAGATACTGAATTGGAAATCATAAAAAAAGACATTCTCATTGCCAAAAAACTTGGTGCAAATGGAGTAGTTATCGGAGCATTAACAGCAAAAGGAATGATTGATGAACTGGTATGCAAATCATTAATTAAAATTGCACGTCCGATGAGTGTAACATTTCACAGAGCCTTTGATGTTTGTGAGAATCCTTTTAAGGCACTGGAAACTTTAATTAATTTGGGATTCGACAGACTTTTAACATCAGGGCAAAAAAATAAAGCAGAGGATGGAATTGAACTCATTTCAGAATTAGTAAAAGTGGCTAACAACCGAATTATAATTATGCCTGGAAGTGGGATTAATGAAAGCAATTTTTTAAAAATCAAAAATGCTTCAATGGCCACAGAATATCATGTTTCATGTCGTTCGGAGCGCAACAGTAAAATGGTTTTTCGGCGAGAAGAAGTAAAAATGGGAGGCCAGGCAAATTACAATGAATACAAACAAAAAATAAGTGACATCAACAAATTAAGGTCAATTATAGCTGGGATCAACAAATAATTTATGACGAAAATCAATTTTTCTTCTTCCATAATGGTTTTGGTATTGCTCTTAAATATTGGATGCACAAACCCAATTTCTAAATTATATCAGTTAGAACTAAATAATAATTGGCAATTCAGAATGGTCGGAGATTCTATGTATTTAAATGCCAAAGTACCGGGTTTGGTTCATCTCGATTTAATGAATGCGGGAATTATAAAAAACCCTTTTTACCGATCAAACGAAGACAGCATACAATGGGTAGCAGATGAAGATTGGGAATACAAAAATGAGTTTGAACTTCCTCAAGATTTTCTGACTAATAAAAATATTGAACTCCATTTTGAAGGCCTGGATACTTATGCAGATGTATACTTAAATGGTTCATTAATCCTTGAAGCTGACAATATGTTTCGGCAATGGAGTATTGAAGTTTCAAAATTACTTAAAGCTAAAAATCAACTCCTGATTTACTTTCACTCTCCCACCAAAAAGAATTTGGAGGCTGCCCAAAAATATAATTATCCACTACCAGAACAAAGAGCTTTCACCCGAAAAGCACCTTATCAATTCGGTTGGGATTGGGGTCCAAAACTCACTACTTCAGGCATCTGGAAATCAGTTTTTCTTTCAGCCAAAAAAGAATTTGAAATTAATACAAGCTATTTTAAAACTGACTCGATTAATGGCAGCACAGCTTTTCTTTCTGCAGAAATTGAAATTCATTCGGAAGCAGAGAAAAAGGGGGAACTAAAAATCTACAGCCAAAATCAATTAATTATTTCTAAAAAAATCAATCTCAAGGCTGGTATAAATCTAGAAAAGTTGGACATTAAAATACCTGAAGCTGAACTTTGGTGGACTAATGGATTAGGCAAACAACATCTTTACAAATTTAAAACTGAAATTATTGTTGATGGAAAAACAAAAGATTCGTTCAAAAATAAAATTGGAATTAGAACTGTAAAGCTGGTACAAAAGAAAGATGAAAAAGGCGAATCCTTCTTTTTTGAACTAAACGGGATTCCGGTTTTTATGAAAGGTGCAAATTATATTCCGCAAGATAATTTTTTAACAAGAGTTGACAGCGCAAAGTACAAAACGCTAATTGAAAATGCAAAACTTGCAAACATGAACATGCTGCGCATTTGGGGCGGCGGAATTTATGAAAATGATTTGTTTTATAATTTGTGCGACCAAAATGGGATTCTTATTTGGCAAGATTTTATGTTTGCCGGAAGCATGTATCCTGGTGATGAACAGTTTATTGAAAGTTGCAAAACAGAAGCTACTCAGCAAATTATCCGATTAAGAAATCATCCCTCCGTTGCCCTCTGGTGCGGAAATAACGAAGTGGACGAAGCTTGGCATAATTGGGGTTGGCAGCAGCAGTTAAACTATTCCGAAGAAGAGCAAAAAGAAATTTGGGAATCCTATCAATTGCTTTTTCATAGCACCCTTCCAAAATTAGTTAACTCCTTCAATCCGCAACGCTCCTACTGGCCTTCCTCTCCCAGCATTGGATGGGGTCATCAGGAAAGTTTAGAAAAAGGGGATTCGCATTATTGGGGTGTTTGGTGGGGCGATCAACCATTTGATGTTTACAAACAAAAGGTTGGCCGGTTTATGAGCGAATACGGTTTTCAAGCTTTTCCAGCCATTTCTACACTCGATTCCGTATTATTGCCAGCGGATAAATTTTTGATTTCTCCGGCTTTGCAAACACATGAAAAACACAATCGGGGTTTTGAAATTATTGAAACCTACATGAAACGTGAATATAAAATTCCTGAAAGGTTTGAGGATTATACCTACGTTAGCCAACTCCTGCAATCTAAAGGCATAGGCAAAGCCATTGAAGCACACCGACGGGCTAAACCTTATTGCATGGGGACTTTGTACTGGCAACTAAACGATTGCTGGCCGGTTATTTCATGGTCGAGCATTGATTACTACGGAAACTGGAAGGCTTTGCACTACGAAGTGAAAAAAGATTTTGATGATTTGATGATTTCGATTGATCAGCAAAACGACTCGATTTTTGTATGGATTGTTTCCGATAGGTTTAACAGTTCTGAAAGTGAACTACAAATCGAATTATCTGATTTCGCAGGAAATATTTTATGGATAATTAATTTAGATATAACGCTGCCAGCTAACTCAAGTCAAAAATATTATTCATTTTCAGTAAATGACAAACTCAGGTCTTTCGATCCAAAGCAAGTTGTTCTAAAGGCATCTTTTAAAGATAATGATGGAAAGATATTCGACAGGCTTTATTATTTTTCAAAAACTAAAAATTTATTTCTGTCTGAACCAGAGTTAACAACTTCAGTTATTGAAATTACTGAGGGTTATGAGATTACGATTAAAACTAAAAATCTAGCAAAAAACATATTTTTAGATTTTAGCGGATATTCCGGACGTTTTTCTGAAAATTATTTTGATCTACTTCCAAACGAGCCAAAGAAAATTAAGTTCATTACGTCTGAAGAAATTCCAAATCCAGATGAATATTTAAAGATTAAAAACCTATTCGAGATTTATTAACAAGATTCTTATGAAAAAGCTACTTCTTATTGTTTTTATAACGCTAATAATTACCATTGGATTTGCACAAACTCAAGTCGAATCAAAAGAATACCAATCCATAAAAAAAGAACTAAAAAAAGGCTGGAATACCTGGAATACACGCAATGTGCTGTCTCAGGTTTTGCTTCCTTACGGACTTGAAATAAAACTTGGATTTAAACAAGTACAAGCTTTCGATCAGCCTTTTTTGCACGAAGCCTTAATTGGTCGACAAGAGGAAGGTGCACCAGTCATTACCCCTGGTGCGCATAGTTACGATGGCAGTTATCAAAAACTTGAAATAAAATGGAAATCGCTACATGCCTTTATCGAAACTGCGACATTTGACGAGGACTTGTTTATCACCATCACGCCAGTAGAGGAATTTGAAAGTCCAATAAATTTAGTTTTAGAGTTGGGGATGCTTTGGAACATGCAGGGTTCAACTTTTAAAGAAGGAGCGCATTTAACTGCCAAGCTGCCTCAAAAAAAACTCAGGATTTTTACATCCGGTAACCAAATTGACGACTTCACTTTACCAATTAATTCAGCATATTTAGCTGTTGAGCTTAATCAAATCATAGGCATTTCAACTCAAAAGGATTTAACAGCCGATGACATTCAAGAAAAAATAAATAATAAACGGATTTCATTTTACGAGGGCACCTCAAAGTTTGGCAAGTTGGCTGAAGCAAGTATTGCAGTTCAATCAGGCATCGCCTGGAATTTGATTTACGAACCCAAATTTGATCGGGTTGTAGCAACTGTTGGCCGATTGTGGAATGAAGAATACGGAGGATTTTGTTTGTTTGGTTGGGATAATTTTTTCTTATCGTACATGACGGCATTAGAAAGTAAAAATTTGGCTTTTGCAAACGTTATCGAACATTTAAAAGGAATTACCGAAGATGGGTTTATCCCCAATGACAATGCAGGGAATGGTCGGAAAACTTGGGATCATTCTCAGCCACCTGTAGGTAGTATTATGGTCAAAGAAATTTACAAAAAGTATCCTGAAAAGTGGTTTTTAGAAACCGTGTTCGATGACTTGCTTAAATGGAATCGTTGGTGGTGGAATAACCGAATGAATGAAGAGTTACTAAGTTTTGGATCGTCGCCTGCAAAAAATCCTTTCAATGAAAGAACAAGAGAAAACATGCAGGCTGCTAAATACGAATCGGGTATGGACGACTCACCCATGTACATCGATGTGAAATTTAACAAAGAAAAACACACCATGGAATTACAGGATGTTGGCCTCAATAGCCTTTACATTGCTGATTGCAAAGCCTTAATTGAAATTGCCAATATTTTAAATCGAGATGAAATTAAGGAATTAAGAGGTCGAGCTAAAAAATTAAGCAGTTCTCTTGAAAATCTCTGGGATAAAAAACATGGTTTTTATTTGAATTTTAACACCGAAAATAACACCCTTTCGGAAAGAATTTCACCTACTTTGTTTTATCCTTTAATGGCAGATGTTCCGTCAAAAAAGAAAGCTAACCAAATGCTTAATTCTTTTTATGATGAAGAGAAATTAGGAGGAGAATTTATATTGCCATCCATAGCTCGCAACGATCCTTTGTTTGAAAAACAGCGATATTGGAAGGGCGCTATTTGGCCACCTTTAAATTTTCTGACTTACCTAAGTTTTCGTCAGGCTGGGTTTCATAAAGCCGCTTCTGAACTTGCCGATAAATCGCTTCAAATGTTTATGAGTGAATGGAGACGAAAAGGTTTTGTTAGTGAAAATTACTCTGCCATTACTGGAACCGGAGATGACCCCAGATTATCTTCAGACCGCTTTCACAGTTGGGGAAGTTTATTCGGAATTATGAGTTTTATCGAGGAAAAATTCCTGCCTCCTTTTGAAAATAAATTAAAAAAATAAAGGCCTAAATACCAATTTATTTAATAAAAAAACATGTAAGTTTTTCACCAATACTATTATAGGTGATTTGCCTATAAATATAAAGCGCTTTTATCCATATTTTTATTTATTGCACTGAACGAAACAAGTTTTGACAATTTATTTTTTCAAATGACGCAGCTAACGTATTGATTTACTTCGCGGATTGGGTTCATTGTTCAAATCAAAAAACATGGTTCAGGTGTGAAATTTTTAATAAATGAAAAGTATGGATCACACAAAAAAAACCAAAGAACAGCTAATTAACGAAATTGAGGAATTAAAGTCCAGGGTACTTGATCTTGAAAACAAGAGTGAAAGTATGTATTCTGATTCTGAATTAATGGAAAGCGAGAAGCGATTCAAACTTTTGTTTGAGAATGCACCACTCAGTTATCAATCTCTTGATGAAAATGCAAATTTAATAGACGTGAATCCTGCTTGGTTATCTGTTCTTGGCTATAAACGTGAAGAAGTTATAGGTCGATTTTTTGGAGACTTCATGACTCCTGAGTCAGCACAGAAAATTAAAACCCTTTTCTCCGAATTTGTTAGTGCCGGAGAAATTCATGATTATCAGTTTGAAATGGTAAAAAAAGACGGAACCAAGATAACTGTTTCGTATGATGGGAAAATTGGATATGATGAATTTGGTCATTTCAAACAAACACATTGCATATTTGCAGATATTAGTGACAGGATACAAATGGTAAAAGACATTGAAAGCTCTCATGCCAGACTTAAAGCACTTTTTGAAAGCTCACACAGTGTTATCATGTTCTCACTTGATGATCAGTATAGATATGTCGCTTTTAATGATTTGCATAAAAAAGAAATGAAGACCATTTACGACGTTGACATCACTGAAGGGATAAACATGCTTGATCTAATAAATATCCCAGAGGTAAAAGTCATTGTAGAAAATAATTTTACTAAGGTTTTAAAAGGTGAGTATTTCGAAGAGATACAATCTCAGCCAAATACAGATATCACTTATCAATTTTATTGGAATCCTGTTACTATTGATGATGGTAGCATAATTGGCATTTCATGTTTGATTTTTGACATTAGTCAATCAGTTAAAATACAAGGTAAGCTAAAAGAAAGTGAGAAAAAGTTCAGAAATCTGCTTCAAAGCACTCCATTGCCAATTGTTCACTTAAACCAAGATGGTTTATTTACTTTCAGGAATGATAGATTTATAAAAACTTTTGGATATACCGAAACTGAAGTTCCTGGAATTAATGAATGGTGGCAAAGAGCTTATCCTGATGAAAAATATCGCCAATGGGTAATCCAAAATTGGGAATCTATGGTTGTAAAAGCTAGTGAAACGGGTGAGGATATTGAATCTGATGTTTATAAAGTTACTTGTTATGATGGAACTGTTCGAGATGTTATCATTTCAGGAATTATTATGGGAGATGATTTAATTGTAACATTAATTGACATTACAGAGCTCAAGGAATACCAAAATAAATTAGTCTTAGAAAAAGAGTATTCTGAAGAAGTGATAAATGCTCTGCCTGGTTTATTTTATCAAATAAGTACAGAAAATAAATTTGAAAACTGGAATAATAACTTTGTAAATGTCTCAGGGTATTCTGAAGAAGAAATGGGAATGATAAGCCCGCTTGATTTATTTAAAGGTGAGGACAAAAGATTTATAGCTAAAAGTATTGAACACGTTTTTTCTCATGGAAATGCTACTGCTGAGGCAAATCTGACATCTAAAGACGGCGAAAAAACACCTTATTTCTTTTCAGGAAAGGAAGTCCTAATAAATGAAATACCTTTCTTGCTCGGTATGGGAATAGATATTTCAGAATTAAAAGAGGCTGAGAATAAACTGAAAGACCATCAAAGAAACCTTGAAAGCCTTGTAAAAGAAAGAACCACCGAATTAGAAAGCAAAAACATAGAACTTAACAATGCGCTTAAAGTATTTGTTGGAAGAGAGCTTACCATCAAAAATTTACAATCCCAAATTAGAGCCCTAAAAGGCGAAGTTTAAATCAATTAAATGATCATAATAGCTAAAATTTAGTACTATGAAAATTTTCCAATTCAGAAAAATAAGGCATCAATTAATTTTTTGGTTTTTAGTCTTGTCTATATTACCGCTTTCAATATCACTTTTCGTTACATATAACCAAAGGGTTGGCGTAATACAAACAAGTACTTTTGATAAACTTACAGCGATTAGAAATTTGAAAGCCTCAAGTTTAAATAACTGGCTAGAAGAAAGAATCGGAGACGTTAATTCCATGTCTGGCGACTATGAAATTAGAGCTCTTGAAAATATTTTTAATACAGTATCGAAGTCAGCCTCTGATCTGGGAAAAATTAATGTAGCAGAAGAACTATATATTAGAAATTTAAGAAATTACAAAGTATATACAGAAATATTTTATGTTGATGCCAAAACTGGAATAATTGAAATCTCAACCAATTCTAAGCTGATTGGTTCAAATATTTCTCTTAACTCATCTTTTAGGACACCCCTTGAAACAGAAGATATATTTATACAAGACATCTATTACTCTCAAAAAAATAACAAAAATGAGATGTCCATATCAACACCTGTTTTTTGCATGGCGCATGGAGACCATGTTATTGGAATTTTAGTAGCACATATTGATTTAGATAATTCACTTTATCCGTTATTGCTTGATCGCACGGGATTGGGGGAAACAGGAGAAACCCTTATTGTTAATAAAGATGGGGTTGCCTTAAATGAATTACGCTGGTACGAAAATGCACCGCTAAACCTTGATATTACGGCTGAACCTGTTGTTCGTGCTTCTAACGGAGAAACGGGAATCACAATCACAAAAGACTATCGTGGTGAAGACATTTTAGCAGCCTACACATACATACCAGAAACAAAATGGGGTTTTGTTTGCAAGCAAGATTTGAAAGAATTAAATAAACCCATCAGAGAAATGATGTGGAATTTTCTGATCATTTTTATTATATCGGTATTTGCTGTATCCCAAATAGCAATACTTATAAGCCGTACAATTACTAAACCTATTTTAAGTTTAAGTAACACCGCACTAAAAATGCGTAAAGGAGACCTGTCTGTCAGAAACAAGATAACTTTAATAGACGAGATAGGGGTTTTGGCTACAGAGTTTAATTCATTGGCAGACAGTAATGAAGCTAAGCTAAACCTTCAACTTGGCATTTCCGAAATTTCTAAAACGATGATTGGGAAATCGAGCATGCACACCTTTTCTTCTTCATTATTAAAGCATTTAATGAAAATTACAGGTGCAGACATGAGCACTTTTTATATTTTGAATGATAACACTCAAGCGTTCGAATGCTTTTCCTCAATTGGTGCTAATGATAAAATGCTAAAAACGTTTACAGCACAAAACGCACAAGGAGAATTTGGAAACACGCTTTCGGTAAAGGGTATATTTTATCTAAAAGATATTCCTGATAATACAATTTTTACATACAACACCATTGCAGGCGAAGCTATCCCGAAAGAAATCATTACAATTCCGATTATAGTAGATGATGTGGTTGTAGCTATAATGTCTTTAGTAAACATACAGAAATTTAGTCCGGAAAGTTATAATATTCTTAAGCAGTCATGGACAAATATTAACACTTCCTACTCAAATCTAATTGCAACAGAAAGAACAAGGATATTGGCAGAACACCTTGGGTTTATTAATGAACAACTTGAATCTCAATCAGAAGAACTTCAAAACCAGACCGAAGAATTACAACAACAAACTGAAGAATTGCAAAATCAAACAGAAGAATTACATCAAACTACTGACGTCTTGCAAGCACAAAACATAGAGCTTGAAGAAGAACGCAAAAAGGTTGAACTAGCTACAAAGCTAAAAAGTGAGTTTTTAGCAAATATGAGTCATGAATTAAGAACTCCTCTGAATTCAATTATGGCACTTTCTAGTGTGCTAATAAAAAAGGCCAAAGACAAACTTGATGATGAAGAAAATGATTATTTAAAAATTGTTGAACGAAACGGAAAGAGACTCTTGGAATTAATTAACGACATTCTTGACCTTTCAAAAATTGAAGCCGGAAAAATGGACGTTAAACCCAAATCAACTGCTATTGATGGATTGGCAAAAACACTAATTGAAAACATCTCAACATTATCCGAACAAAAAGGATTGACTTTAACATTAAACACGCAAAAAAACCTCCCTAAAGTGCATACTGATGAGTCAAGGTTACACCAAGCACTCCTTAACATTGTGGCAAATTCAGTAAAATTTACTCATAAGGGAGGTGTTGAAATAGCAATAAATTACGACAAAACAAATGTGTATATCGACGTGAAAGATACCGGGATAGGAATTGCTAAAGATGTTTTACCTCATATTTTTGATGAATTCAGACAAGCTGATGGCACCTCATCAAGGCAGTATGAAGGAACGGGTCTTGGGTTATCAATTGCAAAAAAAATGATAACTATTTTGGGTGGAAAAATAAGAGTTAAAAGTGAATTGGGCATTGGCTCAGTTTTTACGGTTACGATTCCAATAGAATGGCATACCGCGAAAGCTTAATATTTACCTTTCTACTTGAGTAGAAATAAAAAGATTATTGAAGCTTGAAGAAAAAAAATGACATGAAAAAAATACTTGCAATTGATGATCAAAAAGATAATTTAACCACGCTAAAGGCAGTTATTAAAAGCCATCTGCCCAACTGCAAAATTATAACTGCATTATCTGGAAAAGAAGGAATTGAAAAAGCCAAGAAAGAGCAACCTGACACCATTCTGTTGGATATCATTATGCCTAAAATGGATGGTTATGAAGTTTGTCAAAAATTAAAGAGAGACGAGAAAACAAAGCACATTCCAATCATTTTAGTAACTGCTATAAAAACAGACGCTGAAAGCAGAGTTAAGGGCTTAAACTTAGGTGCAGAAGCCTTTATATCTAAACCCATTGATGCTGTGGAACTCTCGGCCCAAATTAATGTAATGTTGCGCATTAAAGCTGCAGAAGATCAATTGAGAGCTGAGAAAAATGAATTAGGCAAAACGGCGAAAAAGAAAACCGCACAATTAATTGAAAAAGAAAAGCAATTTCAACTAATTGCTGAAAACACAATAGATAATCTTGCAATCACCACCTTTGATCTGAAAGCAAAATATCTTTATGTAAGCCCTTCAATTAAAAATGTGCTTGGTTATGATGAAGAAGACTTAATGGGAAAATCTTTTTTTGATTTTATTCATCCCAATGATAAAAAGGCATTATATCCTCTTTTGTTAAAGTATGTGAACCTAAAAGTGAAAAATTTATTAACAAAAAGCAAGTTGCCTTTTAGTCAAACAGTAGAATTTCGTTTTAGAAATAAAGCTGGAGAATGGATATTCATGCAAAGCGTAATAAATATTGTTGATAAAAAATTACTGGCTGTTACCAGAGATATTACCAAACAAAAAAGGGCAGAAGAAGCTCTAAAAGAAAGCGAAGAGCGTTATAAAAGTTTCATCCGACATAGTAATGAAGGCATCTATCGAATGGAAATGAAAACTCCTATGGACATTTCTCTCCCAATCGAAGAACAAATTGATTATATAAATCAGAATGCCTACTATGCCGAGTGCAATGAAGCATTTGCGAAAATGTATGGAGCAAAATCAATAAATGATATTCTTAATATCCTCAGGGTAGATTTTAGTCATCGTAGAAATGATAAAGCGAGCCGCGAAAATATGCTCAAATTCATCGAATCAGGTTATCAGATTTTTAATGCTGAATCATTTGAAGAAGTTGAGAATGGGAATTGGAAGTGGTTTTCTAACCAAACAATTGGAGTAGTTGAGGATGGGAAGCTTAGTAGGATTTGGGGCACACAAATAAATATTACTGATCGTAAAAATGCTGAGCAAGCCTTAAAGGATAGTGAAGAACGCTTTAAAGAATTAATAGAGTTATTACCGGAGGCCATTTTTGAAACTGATGAAAACTTAAAATTAACTTATGTTAATAAACGCGCATTAGAAATATCTGGTTATACAGAAGCTGACTTCCAAAAAGGAATCGATGGTTTAAGCATACTCTCTCCTGAAAGTCAATTAAGAGCCCAGAAGTACTTAAGCAGACGGCTCAGTGGTGAAGTTCTAGGCACCATTGAATATGATGCTCAAAAGAAAGATGGCACCACATATCCAATCCTATTTAATGCAAATTCAATTATTAAAAATGGTCAATTTTCTGGATTGAGAGGAGTTATTCTAGATATTACCGAACGTAGAAAAGCACAGCATGATTTAATTTTGAGTGAGGAAAAATTTAGAAAAGCATTTCTTACAAGTCCTGATTCAATCGCATTTAACCAATTAGCCAATGGAAAATTTGTTTCAATAAATGATGGATGTACAAAGATACTGGGTTATTCTGAAAAAGAAGTTATTGGTAAAACAGCTTTAGATTTTAAAATATGGGCCAATAAGGAGGAAAGGAAAAAGTTGTATGAAGAATTACTTAAGAACGGGGTTGCAAAAAATCTTGAGACTAACTTTCGTGCAAAAAATGGAGATCTTAAAATCGGCCTCATGTCTGCATCAGTCGTAGTACTTGAAGGGGAAAAATATATTTTAAGTATTACCCGAGACATCACAAAACGCAGGGAAGCGGAAAAAGCATATTTTGAGAGTGCTGAAAAATATCGTGTACTCTATACCTCAACCAATGATGCAATTTTTTTAATGCAAGACTTAACTTTTATTTCCTGTAATCCAAAAACATTAGAAATGTATGGCTGTAAAGAAGATGAGATTATCGGTCATACTCCCATTGAATTCTCTCCTAAAATTCAACCCGATGGGAAAGAGTCTGTTAAACTTGCAGTCAAAAAAATTGATGCTGCACTTGCAGGGGAACCGCAAATCTTCGAATGGCTTCATCTTAAAAAAGATGGCACACCATTTAACGCCGAAGTATCTCTAACAAAAATGAGCCTTTCAGATGGTGACTACATTCATGCGATAGTTAGAGATATTACCGATCGTAAACGATCTGAGCAAATCCAAAAAGCATTGTATAATATCTCAAATGCTGTCATTGAATCGGAGAACCTTGAAGAATTCATTTCGCTGATACAAATCGAATTAGGTGACATTATTGATACTACTAATTTCTTTATTGCATTTTATAATAAAGAAAACGATACTTTTTTCTCGCCATTTATGAGCGATGAAAAAGATAATTTTGATACCTGGCCAGCCGGTAAAACCATGAGTTCATATGTTGTTAAAACAACAAAATCATTATTCGTTACTGAAACTGATCTCAGAAGAATGGAATCTGAAGAAAAGATTGAGATTGTCGGAACCATTCCAAAATGTGGGATGATTGTACCACTAAATTACAAAGGTGAAACAACAGGTGTATTTGCAATTCAAAGCTATACCAATGAAAATGCATACACAAAAGAAGATCTTGACATGCTTGAGTTTGTTTCTGATCAGATTAGCATCTCAATTCATCGCAAAAACGCAGAACAAAGTTTAAAGGATGCACTTAAAAAAGCAACAGAATCTGACCGTTTAAAATCAACATTTCTGGCTACCATGTCGCATGAACTTCGCACTCCTCTTAACGCGATTATCGGATTTTCTGACATTATTGATAACAATTTATCGATGGATGAAATTTTACAGTTTGCACAAACTATAAATGATAGTGGAAACCATCTTTTAAATATTGTTGAAGATTTATTTGATATTACACTCATTGAATCCGGGCAAATTAAAATTGAT
Source organism: Bacteroidales bacterium (assembly GCA_963674935.2). GTDB lineage: Bacteria > Bacteroidota > Bacteroidia > Bacteroidales. The sequence continues at coordinate 326,477 of CAXXWZ010000006.1, read as the reverse complement.
AAAGAAGAAATCCCTTTAATTCAAATCCTGAATAATGTAAACGAAATTATTAAAGCAGAACAGAAAAAAACGGGTAAAAGCAACCTGGATTTGAAACTTCATATTCCGCCAAACTTGGAAGATTTGATCATCTATACTGACAGATCAAAATTCAAGCAAGTGCTTATAAATCTATTAAAAAATGCAATAAAGTTCACAGCGAAAGGGGAGGTAAGTTATGGTTTTGAAGAAGAAATTATTGAAGGTAAATCTTTTATAAAGTTTTTTGTGAAAGACACAGGAATAGGGATACGTGAAGATCAACAAGAACTAATTTTTGACTTGTTCAGGCAAGCTGATGAAACATATACAACTGCTCATGGAGGCACTGGAATTGGGCTTTCAATCACAAAAAAACTTACTGAATTGATGGGTGGGAAAATTTGGCTCATTTCAGAAAGAGGTAGAGGCAGTACTTTTTATTTTACAATTCCTAACGAAAATAATCTTGAATTAAACAAAACTGACACGATAAGAGATATGGATAAGCACTCACTTAAAACCAAAACAATATTAATAGCTGAAGATGTAGAAGCTAGTTATCTGCTAATAGAAGCGATGTTAAGCAAATTACAAGCTAAATTAATTTGGGCAAAAGACGGAGAAGATGCAATCAAACTATGCGAAGATAACCCACAAGTGGATTTAGTGTTGATGGATATTAACATGCCCATTATCAATGGCTATGATGCAACAAAAATAATAAAGGAAATACGACCAGACCTTCCGATCATTGCGCAAACAGCCTATGCCATTATTGGAGATCGCGAAAAGTCGATCGAGGCAGGATGTAATGATTACATTTCAAAGCCTATAAAAAAAGACGCTCTCATTAACATCATTCACAAACACATGAAGTGATCAAATAATTTCCCTCTTATCCTCGGACTCAAAAACAAAATTGATAACAAATGACGGAAATATCAAAAAATACAGTGGATGAACATGATACTGCATCCAATATTGACCTCAATAAATTTACACTAAATTTTGTGGATGCGGATATTGAAAGAACATTCCGAATTGAATATTTCAAAAAATCATTAGTAAACCTCAGGATTTCCTTTATCACTGTAATATTGCTTTATGCTTCATTCGGATTTTTGGATTCCATCACCTCATCAGATTATATGTCAGAATTCTATACCATTAGATATCTGATTGTAACACCTCTCTTTATCATTTTTTTTGGGGCATCTTTTCATAAATATTTTAGTAAAATATGGCAGCTTTTTTTATCGATTTGTTTTGTGATTAGTGGCTTAGGAATCATATACATGTTGCTCAGAAATCCTAATAATATTTTTTATTACGGTGGAATGTTTCTAATATTTTTTGCGGGATATTTTTTTATAAAGCTACGCTTTTTTGCTGCTACAATTTCTGCAATTTGTTTATTAGTTGCATATAATCTTGGTGCTTTAATGATGCAGAAATATGTGAACATCAACTTTCAAGACCTGATTATCACAAATGCATTTTTTATATCCGCCAATATTATTAGCATGATTGCATTGTACCATTTAGAAAAGCTAGAAAGGAAAGATTTTTATCAACGGGTTTTACTCTCGCAAACAAAAAATGAAATCGCCCTAATTAACGAAACACTGGAGGAAAAAGTTAAAAAACGCACGCATTTATTAAGCCTTCGAAACAAAAAACTATCAGCAGAAATTAATCATAGAAAAGAAATAGAGCGTAAACTCATTTTAGCAAAGGAAAAAGCGGAAGAAAGTGACAAACTCAAATCAACTTTTTTGGCCACCATGTCGCACGAATTGCGAACCCCATTAAATTCAATTATTGGATTTTCTGACATTATGAGCTTAGACATTCCAGCTGAAAAAATTGAGAGCTACGCCAAAATCATTAACACCAGTGGCAATCATTTATTAAAAATCGTTGATGACTTATTCGATGTTGCTTTAATAGAATCTGGAGAAATAAAAATAATTAAAGGGAATGTTAAAGTTAAAACACTGATGAATGAAGTTGATCAAATGATTAATTCAGAACATTCTCATTTACTGAAGCCAGACGTTGAAATTAAACTTGGAATTCCAAAAGAATATCAAGCTCTTGAAATTTACAGTGATGGATCGAAACTCAAACAAATACTCATCAACTTATTAAAGAATGCTTTAAAATTCACTCAGGCCGGGTATATTGAATATGGGTTTTCTATCAACTCAAAAAACAAAAACCCCTATATTGAATTTTATGTTAAAGATACCGGGATTGGAATTTCAGCAGAAAAACAAAAAATCATCTTTGAAATTTTTCGTCAGGTTGAAGATTCAGATACAAGAACCTATGAAGGAACAGGAATTGGATTGTCTATTTCCCGCAAACTAGTAGGCCTTTTAGGTGGTAAAATAAATGTTGATTCTGAACTGAATCAGGGGAGTAACTTCTATTTCACCATCCCACTTACAGTATCGAAAGCAGATCAACAAACTATACAGCAGCCTAATAATAAAAAGGCAATCCCGAATAAAACATTGTTAATTGTTGAGGATGATGAATCAAGTTTTGAATATTTATTGGCCATTACAAAAGCATTAAAAACTAAAATCATATGGGCAAAAGATGGCCAGGAAGCCATTGATGTTTGCAGAAAACAAACAAATATTGATTTAATTTTAATGGATATTCATATGCCTGTACTCAACGGTTATGATGCCACTAAGGTGATAAAAACCATTAACCCAAATCTTCCAATTATTGCACAAACTGCCTTTGCAATCGCAGGCGACAAAGAAAAAGCCATTGCTGTGGGATGTGATGACTACATTTCTAAACCAATTAAAAAAGAAATCCTTTTAAAACTCATAAATAAATATGTGGGAAATAACTGAGAGAGGAGTGTGCTAACAACATCTATTTACTTTGAATGATCTTTACAATTTCATACCTTTATAAAATACGAATACAATCAAGTTACGATGAATTTATGAGGTCGCATTTTTTTTCTGACGATTACATTCCCACAAAAATTAATCGTCATGCATCGTAACAAATTTGATTCAATATTGATAAAAGGAGAATTGAATGTACAATAACTACCATAGAACAACATATAAGTTCAGCAAGAAAAACCCGCTGAATCACGATACATAAGTGTTTTGCTTGATTGTTTACCAACACCAAGAAATATGGGTTAAACTCTTTCAAGGAGACTTTCAAATTTTACGAACATGGAAAACGTTGCAATTAATCAAATTCTAATATTAGTTTTTCAATGTTTGATCGTTGGGTCTCTGTTGTTATTTCTATTCAGGCTCAGAACTATTTTTGGGTTAGGATTAATATTTACCGCTTTAGGGGTATTCCAATACCTCCAGGTATTTTTGGCTGCATCGTTATATATTGAAGTAATCCCGGGTATATTAGTTACACCCGGATCAATGGTAATGTTTACCGGCAGCCTCTTCACCATTTTGCTTATCTATATTCGGGAAGATGCCATAGAAGCACGAAAAGTGATTTATGCACTATTGGCTGCTAATTTCGTATTATCACTTCTGCAAATCATTTTTAGCTGGGCCATCGAAGGCGAACATGTGATTAATATTTATCAGTTGCCCAAAGAACTATTTCTGGTAAACTCAAGGGTTCTTTTAGTTGGAACGCTTGTTTTGTTTATCGACTCCTTTCTGGTGATTTTTATTTATGAAGCTATTTCACGTATTATTTCTCCATTACTTATAAGAATTCTTTTTTCAATGGCGATTGTGTTGAGTTTCGATTCATTACTTTTTTCACTAGGCGCTTTTGCCGGCACTAATCAATTTTCAAGCATCTTGGTGTCCGGATTATTATCAAAGCTTTCTTCAGCCATCATTTATTCGTTGCTATTCTCCTTTTATCTAATATATATGGATAAAAGATTTGTAAAAAGTAATAGTAATATAAAAGTATTTAAAGATGTTTTCCATCTGTTAACCTATCGTCAAAAATATGAGCAGGTTTCTAAAGAAATGGAGATTCGCGATGATGAATTGCAAGATAGTGAAATGCGTTTTAAATCGATTATCGAACATACTGGAGATGCCATGTTTTTATCTGATTTTGAAGGCCATATTATTGATGTAAATAATTATGCCTGCGAAAGTTTGAGCTATACAAGATCAGAATTATTATCGTTGAAATTAAGTGATCTGGATCATGCTGTTTCTAATCAAGGTAACCAAAAACAACTTTGGGATCAACTAAAACCCGGAATACCAATAACACTTGAGAGTTTACATCAAAGAAAAGATGGCTCTTTATTTCCGGTTGAATTAAGAATTGGTTTAATTGAATTTAAACATCAAAAGTCAATTATTATAACTGCACGTAATATTTCTGAGCGTAAAATTGCAGAGTCGAACATTAATGACCAGGTTACTAAATGGCAAACCACCTTTAATGCCATGAGTGACTCGGTAAGCATTATCGATTTGAATGGGAAAATTAGCCAATGTAATAAAGCTACTCTGTCTTTATTAAATATAAGTGAGAAAGATCTAAAAGAAAAAAAATGTTTTGAGCTTGTGCACGATACTAAAGAGTTTTTTCAAGATTGCCCATTGGTTCGGATGAAAGATAGCCAGCAGCCCGAATCCATGATTTTTCAGGAAGAAGACCGCTGGCTTGAAGTTCATGTTGACCCCATTTTTGATTCAGAAAAAAAACTTATCGGAGCCGTTCATGTGGTATCAGATATTACAGAACGAAAACAAGCTGAAAAAAAATTAAGGGATAGTGATGATAGACTTGAACTCTTCTTTTCACAATCATTGGACGGATTCTTTTTTATGATGTTTGACAAACCCATTGTTTGGGATGAAACAACCGATAAAGAAAAAACAATGGATGAGGTGTTTAAACACCAACGAATCACAAAAGCCAACAAGGCTGTTCTGGAGCAATACAAAGCAACGGAAAAAGAATTTATTGGCCTTACACCTAATGATTTATTTGCTCATGATTTAAAGTATGGGAAACAGGTTTGGACTGATTTTTTTAATAGAGGACAATTACATGTTGATACCAAAGAAAAAAAAATTGATGGGAGCGATATGATTATTGAAGGAGATTATGTTTGTATGTATGATACAGAAAAAAGAATCATAGGCCATTTTGCAATACAAAGAGATGTTACCGAAACACGGAGGGCAGAAACAAAAATCCAAAAGCTTAATGAAAGTCTTGAAAACAAAGTAATTGAGCGTACTTCACAACTTGAACATTCCAATCAGGAACTTCGTGAATTTGCGCAAATTGTGTCGCATGATTTAAAAGCGCCCTTAAGAGCAATAAGCCAGCTAAGCTATTGGATATCTCAGGACTATGCCGATAAAATTGATGAAGAAGGACAGGAAAAATTAGCAATGCTCATCGGACGGGTAAAACGATTAGATGGTTTAATAGAAGGCATATTACAATATTCCAAAGCCGGAAGGCAAAGAGAAAAAGAGATGGTAATGGATCTGCATACTTTGGTTGAGGAGGCTATTATATCTCTTAACCCTCCCTCAAATATTGCGATAATCATCGAAAACAAATTACCTAAATACAAAGGAGATCCAACACGCCTGGGGCAACTATTCCAAAACCTGATCGATAATGCCATTAAATTTATGGATAAACCGAAAGGGGAAATCAAAGTGGGATGCAGAAACATCAAAGGATCACACGAATTTTACGTAAGCGACAATGGCCCTGGTATTGAAGAGAAATATTTCGACCGCATTTTCCAAATATTTCAACGCCTTGAGTCCAGAGATAATCAAGAAGGAACAGGAGTTGGACTCAGCTTAGTTAAAAGAATAGTTCAAATTTATGGGGGTAAAATATGGCTTGAATCCAAGCAGGGTAAGGGTACAACCTTTTATTTCACTTTGCCACATAAAAATAAAATCAAAGACCAATAACATGAACTCAAAAATTTCAATTCTCTTAGTCGAAGATGATCATGTAGACGTAATGACCATAAAAAGAGCCTTTAAAGACCTTAATATTACCAACCCTGTTTTTGTACAAGAAAATGGGTTGGAAGCGCTGCAATACCTTCAAAGCAACAAAGACAATATGCCCGGCATTATCCTACTCGATTTAAATATGCCAAAAATGAACGGGATTGAATTTTTACAAGAGCTCAATAAAGATGAAAACCTTAAACTCATTCCGGTAATTGTTTTAACCACCTCAAAAGAAGAGCAGGATAAAGTTGAATCTTATAAACTTGGGGTGGCGGGTTATATGATTAAGCCTGTTGACTATTTGCAATTTGTAGAAGTTATCAGAACAATCCACCTTTATTGGACAATTTCTGAAATTCCTACTGGCGACAATTAAAAAACTGAAAATGAATACAAAAACAAATCATTTGCTGGTTATCGAAGACGACAAAGTTGACCAAATGGCTTTTGAACGAATCGCAAAAGTCTCCGACTTCCCATTTACTTACGATTTAACTGGATCAATAAAAGAGGCTAAAAGGGCACTTTCAAAAAATAAATACAGCATCATACTTTCTGATTTTTATTTGGGAGATGGAACTGCATTTGAAATCATTGATCATATAAAAAACATACCTATTATTGTTATTACGGGAACCGGGACTGAAGAAATTGCGGTTGAAGCACTTAAAAAGGGAGCTTATGATTATTTGATTAAAGATGTAGAAGGACATTATTTAAAAATGTTACCTGTTACGATTCAAAACGCATTACAAAGATTCCAATCTGAAAAAGACCTTCAAGACTATCATGCCAATCTTGAGCAGCTTGTTAAAAACAGAACGACTGAATTACAAAAAGAAATTGAAGAACGACGTAAGGGTGAAATTGAAATCACAAAACTGTCAACAGCTGTTCAGCAGAGCCCTTCCGTTATTGTCATAACCGACTTAAAAGGCAATATTGAATACGTAAATCCTAAGTTTACAAAATTAACAGGCTATAATAGTAATGAGGTTATTGGAAAAAATGCTCGAATTCTGAAGTCTGGAGAACAACCTAAAAAGCTATATAAAGACTTATGGGAAACCATCACAACAGGTAAAGAATGGAGGGGAGAACTTCATAATAAGAAAAAAAAAGGTGACTTTTTTTGGGAAGCAGCTACCATTTCTCCAATCATTAATAAAAATGGCTTAGCAATTAACTATATAAAAGTTGCTGAAGATATTACAGCACGTAAAAAGGCGGATGATGCCTTGAGGAAAAGCGAAGAGAAATTCCGGAAAGCTTTTTTCACCAGCCCCGATTCAATTAGTATTAGTCGTCTTGAGGATGGAATGATAGTGTCAGTTAATAAAGGGTTTACACAAATGACAGGATATTCTGAGAAAGAGGCTGTCAGGAAAAAAGTTTCAGATTTAATGATCTGGAAAAAAACTGAAAACCGAGAGAAATTTACTAGTGAATTAAAGGCCAGTGGTAACGTAGAAAATCTTGAAACTGAATTCTACACTAAAAGCGGAAAAAATTGTCATGGATTAATTTCAGCAACGATCATTGAGCTTCAAGGGGTCAATCATATTTTAAGTATTGTAAGAGATATTAGCAAACGTAAACTTTCTGAACAGATTCAAAAAGTGTTGTTGGAAATTGCAAAATATTCAAACGAAAATATTGATTTAAAAACATTTCTGAAAAATATTCATTTACAAATTAGTACAATAGTAAATGCGGATAATTTTTATGTTTCACTTTACAATAAAACTAACAACACCTATACATTTCCATATTTTAAAGATGAAACTGAATCGTACGAAGGAAACGAACCTGAAAATCTTGAGGGTAGTTTGACCGATTTAGTGCGCAAAACCGGAAAAGGGCAAATAATCACTGAGACCAGCGAAAAAGAAATTTGGAAAGATGAAAACCTGAAACTCATCGGAAGCCCATCACCTGTTTGGCTGGGAGCACCATTATTTAGTGCTTCTTTGAAAGAAGTTATTGGTGTAATTGTAATTCAAGATTATCATGATAAAGATGCTTACACCCATAAAGATCTTGAAATACTGGAAATAATTGCCTTTAATATTGGGGTCTTTATTGAACGATTACAAAACATAAATGATTTAAAACTAGCGTTAGAAAAGGCTACAGAATCTGATCGTTTGAAGTCGGCATTTCTAGCTACCATGTCGCACGAATTAAGAACACCACTCAATGCTATTATTGGATTTTCTGATATTATTAACGAAGATTTAACTCATGAAGAAATAATTCGATTTTGTAAAAATATAAATACAAGTGGAAATCATTTATTGAGCATCGTCGAGGACCTTTTTGATATTACCTTAATTGAAACCGGAAAAACAAAAATTAATAAACAGGAGGAAAATTTGAGTGTAATTTTAAAAAATATTAAGGAAATCGTTAGCATTGAACTCAAGAGCATGCACAAAACACATTTAAAACTCCAACTTATAAACCCGATGAGTGATACGGATTTTAAAATCATAACAGATGCTTCAAAGCTCAAGCAAATCATCATAAATTTGGTTAAAAATGCCATTAAGTTTACCGATGAAGGCCATATCAAATATGGGTATACCATTGAAAAATCCAATGATTCCTCATTGCTTAAATTTTTTGTAGAAGATACCGGAATTGGAATTCGACCAGAAATGCATAATTCTATTTTCGATGTGTTTCGTCAGGCTGATGATACGTATACCAGAAGGCATGGAGGAACTGGAATCGGATTGTCTATTTCCAAAAAATTAACTGAATTATTCGGCGGCAAAATATGGGTTGAATCAGAGATTAATAAAGGAAGTATATTCTATTTTACAATACCTTTAGAAAACAAAACCATCATACACCCAGAAGAAAAAAAAGAACACCGAATTGACCATGTAATGAACAAAACTATTCTCATCGTTGAGGATGATGCTTCAAGTCTTGAATTCTTAAAAACAATCATCAATAAATACAATATTAAAATTTTATCGACAGATAATGGGGTCGATGCTATTCAAATTTGCAAAACCAATAAATCAATCGATCTGGTTCTAATGGATATTAACATGCCAGTCATGGACGGTTATACCGCCACCAAACAAATTAAGAAAATAAGGCCAAACCTTCCAATAATTGCACAAACCGCATATGCAATTTCCGGTGACAGAGAGAAATCCTTAGAAGCTGGATGTGATGATTATATCTCAAAACCCATTAAACGACAGTTATTATATGACTTAATCGATAAATATCTTAAATAGCAAACCCTACAACAGACAAATATTTTCATCCTACCTAGTATTACATTAAATTCAGTTCTGAGTTATAAAACCCATATTTATTTTGTTGATTAAAAGGTAAACGCACAAATATTTTTTTGGATAAATTATTACCTCTAAGCATTTTACCTACAAATATGGCTAAAAGAATACATATTTTTAGTCATTATAGCCTAGCAGTTTCTAAAACGAATTGGAAATAAAACAAACTATGAAAACCATTCTTGTAATTGATGATCAAAGAATTAACTTGATTACCATCGAAGCTATTATTAAAAGCAATATCCCAAAATGCATGGTTCTCACGGCTTTACATGGAAAAGAGGGAATAGAAATAGCCACAAAAAATCAACCGGATATTATCATTCTTGATATTGTTATGCCCGAATTAGACGGTTATGAAGTTTGCAGATTATTAAAAGCAAATGATTTAACCAGAAGGATTCCTGTCATGATGATCACCTCAAACGAAACGGATACCGAAAGCCGGATTAAAGGATTAAATATTGGTGCAGATGCCTTTTTATCCAGACCAATTGACTTTATTGAACTTTCAACACAAGTAAAAGTAATGCTTCGAATTAAAGAAGCCGAAGACCAATTAAAGCTCGAAAGAGATTTGCTCGATCAAAAAGTAAAAGAGAGAACCAAGGAATTAATTCAAAGTGAAAAAGAGCTAAAAATTGCCTTACAAAAAGCCACAGAATCTGATCGGCTAAAACTGGCCTTTCTGGCCACCATGTCGCATGAACTTCGCACCCCGTTAAATGCAGTCATTGGCTTGTCTGACATTATTAATGAAGACTTACCTATTAAAGAAATTGTTGAATACAATCATATCATAAACTCAAGCGGGCAAAATTTGCTAAATATTATTGAAGACATTTTGGACATTACATTGATTGAAAAAGGGGGTGCAAAAGTCTGCAAAAGCATATTTAGTCTTCACGAACTCATCTCAGAAGTGCACGATATTATCGAACACGAACAACATCAAATGGGCAAAATAAATATTGAACTGAAACAGATTCTGGCAAAAAACTATAAAGATGATGTTATCAATACGGATCCTGCCAAACTCAAACAAATTTTAATTAACCTCTTAAGAAATGCTTTTAAATTTACTGATGACGGACATATTCATTATGGATATAGCATTTTAGAAAAAGAAGGAAAACCTATGCTGCAGTTCTATGTTGAAGACACAGGAATTGGAATTTCTGAAGAAAAACAAGGATGCATTTTTGAGGTATTCAGACAAGTTGAGGACACACATACCAGAACACGAGGTGGAACCGGAATAGGACTTTCTATATCCAAGCAATTAACTGAACTTCTGGACGGGAAGATATGGTTCGAATCAAAAGAACGAGAAGGTAGTAGTTTTTATTTTACAGTCCCTTACGAAGGCTATGAGACTACTCCCCATAAAACCAAAAAAGAAAACACTGTAAAGGATGTAGATGATGATATTTTACTGAATAAAACCATTTTAATTGTTGAGGATATTGAAGCTAGTTTTCACTTTTTAAATGCAGTTTTGCTAAAATCAAGAATTAATACTGTATGGGCTAAAGATGGCAATAGTGCCATTAAATTGTGTAAGGAAAATTCCATCATTGATTTGGTACTGATGGACATCAGCATGCCAATTATGAATGGATATGAAGCAACTGCTAGTATAAAAAAGTTTAAACCAAATCTTCCAATCGTAGCTCAAACAGCATATGCCATTGAAGGCGACAAAGAAAAATCTCTGGCTGCAGGATGTGATGATTATATTACCAAACCAATCAACAAGGACGTACTTTTTGAAATAATGCGTAAGCACATCAAAAAATAAATGATTTTTTCCCTCATTGCGAAATATTAAATGTTAAAATTTAAAATTTTAATAAATATTGTATATTTATTCCATTAATTGCACCAAAGAAATTTTTTACCGATTAAATTAACCTAATTATCTTAAAATGATTAGAAATTTCTTAATGGTGGCCTTCCGTAATTTATGGAAAACCAAACTTTTCTCATTCATCAATATTTTTGGATTAACGATAGGAATGACGGCTTGTTTGCTCATTCTTGATTATGTTCAATTCGAACGCAGTTACGACCAATCGCACCAACGAGCTGATGACATTTATCGTCTTCGGTATGAGCGTGTGAGTGAAACGGGCGAAGCCGTAAGATTTGCATCTTGCTGCCCACCGGCGGCCCCCCGCATGAGACAACAATTTCCCGAAGTTGAAATTGTAGCTCGTTGTTTTACCCGGCAAGCTACTTTCATTTCTGATGATGAACATAAATTTATCGAGGATAATAATTTTTTTGTGGAGCAGGAATATTTCGAAATTTTCGACCATGAATTTATTTCCGGAGATCCCAAATCCGGAATTTCCGAGGCCAATAGCTGTTTTATTTCAGAATCAACAGCCTTCAAATATTTTGGAAACGAAGACCCTATTGGGAAAACCCTGAGTAGAGATAATAAACTAAAGTTTAAAATCACAGGGGTTTATAAAGACTTCCCGGAAAACTCCCATATGCGAATTGACATTGCCCTTTCTTATCAAAACTTATGGGATATTTATGGTCGTGATATTGAAAACTCATGGGGAGATAGTGGATTTTACACCTTTTTTATTTTGAGTAAAAACGCACAAATGGATGCCCTCAAAGTGAAACTTGCTAATTTGGTGGAAACCGAATGGGGGGAAGCACTCAGATATTATAAACTCACGTGTGAATTAATTCCACAGAAGCTCACGGATATTCATCTTAATTCACATTTTCAGCAAGAACTAAAAATAAATGGAGACAAGCAAACGGTAAACTTTTTATTCATCATTGCCCTTTTTATCATCGTTATTGCCTGGGTCAATTATATTAATTTATCAACAGCTCGTTCACTTACGCGTGCACGAGAAGTTGGATTGAGAAAAGTAGTTGGAGCAGCCAAAACTCAGCTTATGATTCAGTTTTTTGTAGAAACGCTCATTCTTAATTCTATAGCACTTATTCTGTCCATCGGACTCTTAGAAATAAGTCGTCCGTTATTTAGTCAAATTTCAGGCATTCCTGTTAATCAATTACTTTTTAACCAAGCCTGGTTTTGGATAACGCTTGTATCCCTATTTTTTGTGGGCATCGTAGCTTCGGGATTATATCCTGTTTTGGTGCTAAGTTCATTTAAGCCCATCTCTGCGCTAAAAGGAAAAATTGGGAATTCGGTACAAGGAATTAATCTTAGAAAAGCACTTGTTATTTTTCAGTTAATCATGGCCTTAATTTTAATCACAGCTACTATTTCAGTATTTAAGCAAATTACTTTTATGAAAAATCAATCGCTGGGCATTTCGATTGAAAACATCATTGCTGTGCGTGCACCTCGAATCAGAGATGATGCGAGTATCCGGACACGGATGGAATCTTTTAAAGAGGAGTTAACAAAGATTCCAAGCCTTAAAAAAGTAAGTGTTGTTACTGAAATTCCCGGTCGGCAGATTTACTGGGATGCCGGAGGGATTATGCCTGCCGGATCTCAGGACAGCAAAAACTATCAGATTGTTGGCATTGATTATGATTTCATGGATTTATTTGAGGTAGAACTTGTAGCCGGAAGGAATTTTTCAAAAGAATTTATGACCGATGAAAAACAGGCGCTCATATTCAATGAAACTGCCGTCCAGTGGATGGGGTTTGCAGATGCACAAAGCGCAATTGGTCAACGGGTAAATTATTGGGGAGACATTTATAATATTATTGGCGTTTTCAAAGATTACCATCAACAATCTCCTAAGCTTGATTTTGAACAACATATCTACCGGTTCATGCCAACTGGAAGAGATGTGCGTGGAATGATTGCCATTAAAATTCAAGATACTAACAAGTCTAAAGCGATTGTTGAGACCGAGAAAATATATGCAGAATTTTTTCCAGAAAATCCTTTCGAATATGTTTTTTTAGAAGACTATTACGGCGAACAGTATAAATCCGATCAAATGTTCGGAACCGTTTTTGCCATATTTGCCCTGCTTGCAATTTTCATCACGGCCATGGGCATTTTAGGATTAACTTCATTCATGATTGAACAACGGATCCGCGAAATAAGTATGCGAAATATTTTAGGGGCAGATCTCTCAAGTATTTTATTTTTATTTGGTAAAGAATTTTTATACTTAATTCTGATCTCATTTATTATTGCTGTACCATTAAGTTATTGGGGTTTGAGCCTATGGCTCGAATCTTTCCATCTGAGAATTGGAATAGGGGCAAGTTTGTTCATTATCCCATTAGGGATAACGCTTTTAATTACCGGTAGTACCATCTGGACTTTAGTTTTTTATGCAGCAAAGAAAAATCCGGTGGATACACTTAAGTATGAGTAATTTGAAAGACCCTTAAACCGTAGTTAAACTTTTCTTGATTCAAAATTTTGTCTATATTTGTTTTCCTCCCCGAAATTTTAGGTTGACAATCATTTGGCATGAAATGATTTTGTCAGCATAATATTGATTTTAAAATATCATAAGTCTAAAAATTTGCATTACTAATTAAGCCCGTTAACCATGAAAAAAACCATCTTATTAATCCTTTTTATTTTTGCGTTACTTATTTCTTCTTATTCACAGATTAAAACGGTAAATATCTCAAGATCAAAGATCGGTTGTGTATTTTGTTTTTATCAAAAAGCTATTGATCTATCTAAAAGCGACACAACTTATATAGTCAGAATTATGTATCAGAATAAAAGAAAAGTAGGCGTGATTGATTCAGAAGTGATAAACATTACAACCCAATCAGAACTAAAAGATTTTTGCAATGATTTAAAAACGGCTTTACCTCAGATATGCGAAAAAGCAAATTTATCTTGGAGTAGAGAAGGGTATGCCATTAGCTTATATGAATCGACCAAAGCGCTGTATCTGTTTCAAAGCCCGTCTGAAGGCGATGGATATACGACCTTTAACACGAAAAGTGTAAAGAAATTATTGTCTTGGCTAGATACAATTGAAATTGGAAAAGGATAAATAGATTTTCCACACAAGTTAGATTCATAAAGTTATGTTATCCCTATATTTAAAAGTTGGAGTTATCTTTTAATCTTGGAGATATTATTAATAACCAATATTTCTGTTGTACCACTAAAAATTCCTCCTTCCAATGTATTACCCGTTAAAGTTAGGGTATTATAGAAACCAATATTCAGGGTTAAGCCCTTTACTTCTTCCATATTAAATTTAACAACGAAATCTCCACGGTCATCCGATTTCCAACTTTTTATTACAATCCCATTTAGTGAAACAGATGAGCCTATCACAAGCGAATAAGAAATGTCAGTATGAATAGTAACTACAGTTCCTTGGTTCTGCAAATTCAAAACATTGGGTGAAACTTGGATATCAATTTCTTGTTGTACCTGACTGAAACTTAAAACCGGTATAAACATTCCTATCACCATAAGAATTGAAAAAAATCTACTTTTTTTAGTTTTCATGATTTGAGATTTAAATTTTTAATTAGGTTGATTTCCAATTTGATTAATTTAACTTTCAAAGATGAAGGCAAGATGAAGAATTTAAACACACATCTAGTATTTGCAAATATAGACACCACTTAGATGTATCCTAAAGTTTTTAGCTTTTGTAATTATAGTATTTCATCCTTAGCTTGATATGAAATCTGAGCATACTCTAAATAATACTATCCTTGGTTGCAACTTTTTAGACAAACACTTTTTTGGAGAAGGGGAAAGTTATAAATAATTCTTTTATCGAACCCATGTGATGCATTATAAGAAACAGCAAGGTTCTTGAAAATACAAAAAAACAAGAAGGGAGTTAAAAATGACCTAAATTTTTGGTTTGTGCCTTAAAAAACTAAAATTATTAACCAACTAATTGACCTCATTAAGTAAAACCAATCTAAACCATAAAAGATTACCTTTAGAAATTTAGCTTCTTCTGCATATTTGAAAAATACTATTAATATTAAAATAAGAATCTATTCATAATCAAGCCAGATGTTAAGAACACCATTATATTCAACATAAGTTCATCACAACAGAATATAGCTAAAGCAGCTTATAACAATCTTGCCATTTTCTCAAGAAGCTCATCCCCCTTTATGGGTTTTGAGCAATAGTCATTACATCCAGACATCATTGCTTTTTCGCGATCGCCAGAAACAGCATAGGCTGTTTGAGCAATGATAGGGAGATTGGGATTAAATGCTTTAATGACTTTCGTTGCTTCATAACCATCCATACCAGGCAATTTAATATCCATGAGGACTATGTCAATACTGGGATTTTCTTTACAAACATTAATAGCTGCTTCGCCTTCTTTAACCCAAATTACCTTAGGTGCAAATTTGTTGAGTAAGGTCATTAAGTATTCATAACTAAACTCATCATCCTCTGTAATTAGTATTGTCTTTGTGTGAAGTTTCGTTTTAAGTTCTTTCATCGAGTTTTTAGCTTGTATGGTTCTATCTTCAACCAAAACTTTTTCAAATGGGATGGTAAAGTAAAAGGTGGATCCTTTTCCCAGCACTGAATCTACCCAAATTTTCCCACCAAGAATTTCTACATAAGCTTTGCTGATCGACAAGCCTAAGCCAGCTCCCTGTCGTGCCATTTTATCAGAAATATCAGCTTGAATAAACCTTTCAAAGATGGCTTCCTTCCGATCTTTTAAGATACCAATACCGGTGTCTTTTACATAAATATCAAAGAATCCATCCTTTTTATTATAACCAATTTCTATTAAGCCTTTCTCCGTATATTTAATTGCATTATTAACAATATTGCTCAAAATAGTATAAACTTTTTCGCGGTCGGTTTTTAGAATAGCTTGACTTGAATGCAAAGAATTCTTGAATAAAAACTGTATCCCTTTTCCTTCAATCTCGGGTTTAAATGAGGTGAATACATCTTCGATTTGCTCGTTTATATTCGTTTCCTGCATATTCACTTCCATCTGTCCTGATTCTATTTTCGAGATGCTAATAATATTAGTAATAATATTAAGCATTCGTGCTCCGCTTTTTTCGATGATGTTGATATACTTTTGCTGCTGTTCACCACTAAGATCAGGTTCCCTCAATAATTCAGCAAAGCCGAGAATTCCATTCATTGGCGTTCTTATTTCATGACTCATATTTGCTAAAAATGCTGATTTAAGTCGATCGCTTTCTTCAGCTTTTAACTTGGATTTAGTCAATTCTGAAGTGCGTTCCTCTACTATGTCTTCCAATCTCTCCTGATGATAAAGCAATTTTTTATTGGTTTCTGCTATTTGTTCATTTTGTAGGGACAATAAATAGTTTTTCTTCTTGATTTTTAAATGACTGAATACAACAATAATGATCACACTAAGAACTCCAAATAAGACAGCTAATAAGAACTTTCTTTGCGAAAGCTGTCTTTTAATCTTTAGCTCTTGCATTTCCTTGTTTGTTGTAAGAAGTTCAATTTCTTTATCTTTTTGTAAAGTTTGATATTGGATATTAAGCTCAGCAATCTGATTTCGAATTTTAATTGAATTAATGCTGTCTTTCAATATATTTGCAGCTTGATAAAATCCTAATGCTTCTTTAAAATTTTTATTTATAGAATCAATTTTTGAAAGATGGAGGTTTGATTTGATTTCCATTTCAACATAATTTCCCTTTTTTGCTGAAGCCAGAACCTCTATAAATTTTATTCTGGCATTACCTAACTGATTTCGTTTAAAAAGCATCTTTGCAGCGAAAAATTGATTGGTGACAACCAATTTATTATCATCGGTTTTTGCTGCATAAAAATTTGATTTTGACAGAAAATTTTCAGCTTCAGGATAGTCATTCAATTCAATAGCCAACTGACCCAAATAACTGTATGACTGAGAAATACTATAATTATTATCAACACTCAAAAAGTAATTTAGGCCTCTAGTAATTTGACTTCTTGCACTGTCGCTGTGATTGGTCAATAAATTGATAACACCTATATTACTCATCGCATAGTAATACAAATCATTTATGATATGTTCGGCGCTTAAGACTTGAAGCCCCATTTTATATGAATCGATGGCTTTATCATACTCACCAAGCTTTTCATAAGTAATTCCAATATTGTTATAGGAATGGAACTTACTTTCAGTATTGTTCAATTTTTCGGCAATTTCTAATGATTTTAAATGATATTCAAGAGCCAGGTTATAATATTCGCGATGTGAAAATAGCAATGCAAGATTATTATATATTTTGCCAATATTTAAGGTATCATTTTCTGATTCAAAAAGTGATAATGCTTTTTGATAATAAACATATGAAGTATCGTAATTACCAGTAATATGATACGACATCGCAATATAATTATAAGCTTTACCTTCCCCAGTTTTATAATCGATAGACTTAGCAAGGGATAAGTTCTTCAATGCCATCCTTCTGGTTTCAGCTGGATCTGTCCGGAACTCAGCGAAGGCCTTTTTGTTGAGTGAATCGATATAATTGGTTGTGATAGGATCTTGAGTTGGAGTTTGACCGGTAAATGTTTCTGAATTTTGGCTCATCAAAACAACATCAAACATTATCAGCATGAATAAAACAATGGTTTGCATTATTTTTGCTGTGTCAACTTTTTTCATAAATAACAATATTGAAAATATAGGCCAAAAATTCACAACTCAAATATAATACATAAATAAAACTATTGCATAGGCATAATACCTACATAAACAGAAAAGGCTTTAAATCCCTAAACACGTTTTTGATAGAGCTATAATAAGAATCATTAAATTGAACGTTACTATCTTGATGGTTAAATAATCATAACATAAATTTTATATTTAAATAAAAAAACTATGTTAGTAGACCTCAGACAAAAATAGAAGGAGTGATGTGATCCTACAAAAATGATATCCTTGCTTTCAACTTTTCAAAAAAAACTCGTTTGAGAAATTGGATTTACAAATCACTAATTCACAAATAAAGACCCTGTACCAAAAAAAGCTAGAGGATTTAAGAATGCCCCCCCTTACAATTGAAAGTCATTACCAGTTTAGTGACTTTTATAATCAAATAACTGAAGTTTCAACATTCAAGTAAAACAACGTTAATTCCTTTCTTCAATTAATTGCAATAATAGTATACTCCTTTATATGTCGGAAACCACGTAGTATGTATTCGGAAATCACCCATTGTTTAACAGACTGGTTTGCAATAATTTCACCACAAAAACAAAAACCCATGAACCCGTCAGAAAAATATTCTGATACAAATTAAGAAGAATCAAATATTAAATCATATTGCTATGAAAAATCTCAAACCATTTATTTTTCTTTTAGTCGTTTTTGCGATAGTTTTGAGTGCTTGTAATAAAAATGTTCATAAGATTGTAGATGATCCGGATCTACCTATTATTGGATTAAAGAATTTTGACGATTTAGTTGTACCTGACGATTTTGACTGGCGAATGATTATGAATTCGACCAATACGCTAAAAGATGGAGGCTTTCATCCAGGAAATTATCATTATTATCCCGAATCAGGCTATAGCACACTGGCATTTGAAGATTTATGGCCAGCTAAAGGTGATTATGATTTCAATGATTTAGTTGTGGAATATCAATTTAGAACGGCAACTGACACCAATAATTATATTACGGAAATTATTGGTACGTTCATTGTTAGAGCTGCTGGAGCTGGAACTAAGAATGCTTTTGGATTCGAATTATATGGACTTGATACAGCTGGATTTATTGTTAGTGGTAGTGATTTATTGGGTAGTTCATACATCAGTACTACGGATGGTTGGGAAGATGGTCAAGAACATCCTGTTGTAATTGTAACAGACGATGTTACTAGAGAAATGCCTTTATGGTCAAATACTCAGGGATACCATACAACTCATGTTGCACCAGCTGTTTACACAATTAACATTACACCCAGAGCTGGCGTATACATTGATTTGGACGATTTCTTAGTTAATATGGATAATTTTAATCCATTCTTGATTATTGATTTCGAAAACGAAGGTAGAGGCAGAGAGGTTCATAAAATAGATTATCCGCCAACAAATTTGGCAGATCCTTCATTCTTCGGACAGCATGATGATTATTCTTCTACTGGTAGCACAGCATCATTATTTGGTGCAAGCTATTACAGAACATATAAGAATTTCCCTTGGGTATTAGAAATCCCTAGTACTGTGATGGTACCCACAGTTGATAATTCGGTATTCGCTTATCCTACTGAAAAATCAGACATCAATTGGGCATATTTACATTTTGCCGAATGGGCTGAAAGTGGAGGTGTTGACTTTGGTTCGCATCCAACACAATGGTGGGTTAATACAACTAGTGGTTATAGAAATAGTCTTAATATCTACGTTCCTTAGTTAAACGGAATAATAAAACAAGAAGCGACTACAAATTTTGTAGTCGTTTTTTATATACCATGATGTTTTATTCTTTTTTTGAGATAGAATTTATTTTCTCGATTTTATATTTTAGTGACATTTCTATTGCTTTTAAATCGTAAGCAAAAAGTGAACTGATTTTATACAAAAGCTAGAAGCGTATTTTCAAATTAGATTTTCCTAGAACACAATCCTTGGTCACAATTTTTTGAAAAAAAACGCTTTTTGGAAAATGATAGAATTGCAACCAAATCCTTCGTGTCTACTCCAGTATATTAGAAAGCACTGCTTTCGTGTATTTCCTTATATACAGAGAAACTAAACAAATCAGGAATACTTTCAATAAGTCATTCCTGATTTGAAAATTTAAGCAGTATGCTTCTGTGCTATTTCTGAGTAAGTAAATTGCCAAATTTAATCCCGAAATATACGGTGCGAGGATTAACCGGCCCATACATATAAGCAGGATCACGATTAATGCCAATGTCGAAATCAGATTGATAAGCATTGAAAATGTTTTTCACTCCTGCAAAAAACTGCACACTTGCGCCATTAAGTTTTATGGTATAATCAAGTTTAAATCCTAATTCAATAAAATCTCCGGACTTGCGTAACTCGCCTATATCGGGATTCGTATTTGTTCCGAAATAAGGAACCAACATAGCTCCGGTATAATTAGCTGAAACGGAAAAACAAAAATGATCTTCGAAATCCCAATCTATCGCTAAATACCCATATTTGTTAGGTGTTCTAAAAAAGTTTTTTTCATTAAATTCCTGCACAACATCATACTTGCTTGACTGAACGGTAAAGCCGGATGTTAACGAAAATGCCTTCAGTGGTTTTAATTTAAATTCGACATTTACACCTTGAACAGTGGCTCCATCAGAAGCATTTTTCCGCGTGTACACTACCGTTCCTGCTTCGTCAGGCATTCCAATTTCGTTAACAAAAGGATCACTCAAACGGGTATGAAACCCTTCTAATAAAATACCGGTATAAACGGTTCCGATTAATCCATTATAATCAAATGAAAGCATATAACTATTACTGGTTTCCTGTTTTAAATCTGGATCATTTTCATGCAATACTTGTCTGGAACCAGATGTTTCAATATGCAAATCCTCGTCAAAGATTTGAGGTGCACGATATCCCTGAGAATAGCTTATCCTAGCTTGCAACTCTTTAACAATTTCGTGCATTAAACTGATGCGTGGGCTAAACACATTTCCTCTTTTTATTTCGCTTCCACTTTTCGCTCTATCTTCAATTTCATAATGATCATACCTTCCACCAATGGCAATTTTAGTTTTGTCAAATTCAAATTCATATTGTGCAAATAAGCCTGAAATAATTGAAGACTGATCCGATACTGTTATATTTGACGTATGGGGGACATTAATTATTTCATTATCAACAATAGTTGAATTCTCATAATCTGGATAACCCAATTTCTGATCCACAAGAAAACTTCTGGTATGATCAAAGCCAGCGATTAATGACGATTTTCCAAGGTTGGCCTTGTATTGCGTTCCCATGTTAAAAGTCTTATCTTTTGAATATCCATAATCACTTAAAGAGTAGTTTGCACCATAGTAAGAATCTCTTTTCAAAAACTGACCCGATGCATAAAGCGAAAGCAAATCATAATCCCTAACAAATTGCTCATAAGTAACTGCTACTGTTTTCAAATCATGAGTTAAGGCCTCAGCAACTTCTCTTTCATGCAAAGGATACGCTTGTTTATTCCCACCATTTCTATCTTCTTTAATTGTAAAAAAATCGATGGCAACTTTACTTCGCAAGCTAAACCTGTGATAAATTCGTGTGCCTAAAGTAAGGTTGTTGATAGGTGCTAACTCCGAAAACCCATCATCATTTGCATCAAACATTTTGCGTTCTCTTGTAAATCCATATAAAGTAACGCCCGATTTGTGATCGGCAGAAACAATGGAGGTATTAAAATTAACTGAGAAATCGGGTGCACTTGATTCAGACCCATCTATTCCAACCCCGGTTAAAGAATAAGTTGTTCCTATTTCATAAGAATTAAGTACTGGATCTTTTAAAATAATATTTATTGTTCCGGCAATGGCATTACTTCCAAACAAGGCAGAACCTCCACCTCTCACAACCTCAACGCGTTCAATCATATTGGTAGGTATAAGCTCCAAACCATAAACACCAGCTAAGCCACTAAAAATGGGTCGACTGTTAATCAATATTTGAGAATAGGGTCCTTCGAGTCCATTCATTCGAATCTGTGTAAATCCGCAATTCTGACAATTATTTTCAAGTCGTAAACCCGGTGAAAAATTTAAACTCTCACCTAAGGTAACAGACTGCGTAGTTTGAAATAATTTAGGCGGAATCGTATTTACTATAACCGGTGCTTCGGTTCTTTTTTGAGCACTTCGGTCTGCCGAAACAACCACCTCTTCCAAATTCAATACATCTTTAACCAAATCAAACTTTATTTCGTTTGTAAAATTTGCCTTGGTTAATACAAGTACTTCATGCTGTTTATACCCTACAACACTTACCACAACCGTAAGTTCTCCAACGGGAAGGTGAATAAACTGAAAATGACCTGTTTCATCAGTAACCGTTCCAATGGTCGTACCTTTAATGGCAACACTTGCAAATGGAATATGCACACCTTCTGAAGCCACATGGCCAACAATGTTAGCATCTGTTTTAACTTTTTGTGCGTATATGGTAGATAAAATAAATAAAAATAAAATTGAAATATATAGTTTCTTCATAACATCAATTGATAACAAGATTAATGATAAAATAGACCTTAGCCCTCTTCACTAAAGAAGGTTTATGGCCTTAAATAAAAAATAAGAATCGTATTTATTTTATAAAGATGGGGGAGATCTTCCTTTCCGATGACATAAGTAAACGGGTCTGTAATCGGCAACAAGTATTGAATTAAGTTTTAATTTTGAATATGTAAGTCCGATCAGAAAGATCACAATAATACAAACAAAAAGAATATTCACTTGATTAAGAATAATCATTTCTGCCTGTGTATGTCGATGAGATTTTGGGTCACCTTCGCCCTCAGATTTATCAAAAGGGTGAGCATGGGTAACAACTTGCCCAAATGCCAGAATGTGCGAGTGTGTGTATAAAGACTTATTGGCAACTTGAAATGCAAAAACGCCAATCAATATCAGAGAAAGGAGAGAGAAGGCGTCTTTTCGTTGTATTTTTAACTTTTCAAGCACTTGCACGAATATTTAGCATTCAAATTGAATCTGCAAAACTAGAAATATTTAACAGATAATTTGCGGATTATCTATTGATTAACCTTATTTAGAATACATTTAGAATGATGCACAATATTCCGAAAAGGAAGCAATTAACAAATAAAAAGCCCTCGCTCAAAAAGTGCGAGGGCTTAATGAAATACCCTTTATAGTTTAAAGTTGCAACTAAACTTTTACAAGCTGCAGATAAATCGTTTTAATCTTAATAATATCCTCCATTGAGATTGCATCTTCCCAAATAACAGATAATTGTTATAAGAATAAATAAATATTATGTGAAGAATTTAATTATATTTGAGTTGATATAAGCCTAAACGTTAACTTTTTGTATTAACCTAAGCCTAATTAATATGAATGTGAAACTTTCCTCTGTAAAAAGATCGATCGCATTGTTATCAATCTTTGGTTGCTTAATTTGGGATTTTATTAATCACAATAAAGAAAAAGGTAGAATTCTTATAAGAAACCTATATGAAAATAGCAGCGTATTTGAAATGTCTTTTTTAATGAACCGCAAGCTTCTATTTTTATTATTGATTCTATTTGTTTCTTCAACCATGAGTTATGCTCAATCACATGAAATCAAGTTCAAATTGCACACAACAACTCATACACCGGAAGGTGAAACCGTTGTATTATACAACAATTGGAATTCTGGTACGATGCATCCTATGAAAAAAGTCGGAGATAATGCTTGGGAAACAACCCTTAATTTGTTTATTGGCAACCGATTTGATTACTATTTCTGCAGAAATTATATGCACATTGGAGCTGAAGAGATTGAATTCAACAGTACTAATGGTAATAGAACATTATCTATTACAGCGGATCTAACAACTATTACAGATACTGTAAATGAATGGAAGTGGTGGCCAACTGATGGAATTGTTCCGGAAATAGATTATTCGCTGCACGCAAGTGAACGCCCCGAAATTATATCTTCTTCCGATTTTCAGTGCGGAATTGAGTTACCTGATTTTTGGTGGCCACAATTTAGTCCCACCGTGGTAAGTACACTCGATAAAATCATTCCTAATTCGAACTCGACATGGGTGCAGTATGCCCCGGTACCCGAAATTACACAGTTTTACCCTTCACCAATAATTGATATGTACGGAAATAATGGAACGCCAGATGATGCGCTTGTTAACATTATTACAAGCGCGCACAATAGGGGATTGAAATTTTTTCTTCGCCCATTCCAATGGACTCTTTTTGTTACCGATGAATCTCCTAATAATCATTCAGACGAATGGTGGATTGATTACTCTGACCAATGGCTTCCAATAATAACCCATTATGCAATTTTATCGGAAGAACATGGTGTGGAAATGATTGACCTTAGTATATGGAATGCAGGGGGGGAGACTCACAAGCCGATATTGGATTCTCTCCTGTGTAATATGGTTGACACGCTTAGGTCGATTTACTCAGGCAAATTATCTATGGAGCTGAACCCGTGGGGGGCAGAGTTGGAGGTATATAGCAAAGTTGATTACTTGAGTTTTAAACTTTGGGATACTTGGCCCATAACTTTAAGTGATTCTAAAGACCCAACAGTTTCTGAAATGTTGAATTCCCTGCGCAATGGACTTGACGAGCTGTTTAAACCTTGGTGTGATAATTATAATAAAAAATTAATTCTGTCAGAAATTGCTGCCAGTAGCTTGGATGGATCAGTTAACGGTTCGGAAAGTACATGGGATAATGAGTATTGGGATCAGATAAACGAAAATACATTTGTCGATTTACAAGAACAAGCTGACGTACATGAAGCAATGTTACAAGCCATTACCGAAAGAGAGTGGATTGCCGGAGCATATAGCTTTGGTTACAACTATTGGAATTCAGTAGACAAAACGCCATCAATTAGAAACAAACCCGCAGAGCAGGTTCTTGCAAAATGGTGGCGTTGGATAACTCCTGATAAACGACATTTAACCATTTCAAGCGAAGATGGAGGAACGACCCAACCATTTAATGCATCTTATATACTTAATAAGGACACAACTGTAACTTTAGATGCAATTGCAGACCCCGACTATATCTTTTCTGAATGGATAGGAGATGTAACTTCAGATCAAGCAAGTATGAACCCATTGTCTATTACGATGAATACGGACAAGAAGGTCATTGCAACATTTATTCCCTTAACAACTTCTATTGAAGATATTCCAGTCTTAACGTCAAATTCTTTTCTATCTCAAAACTATCCCAATCCATTTAATTCTAATACAACTATTCAATTTGAGCTATCCACCAGATGCTCAGTTTCTTTGTATATTACTAATTTGAATGGTGAAGTAGTGTTTGAATTATTGAATTCCTTTAAACCAGAGGGACTTCATTCCATTGATTGGAATGCCAATAACCTCTCCTCAGGGTATTACATATACACTATTATTGCACAACCTGTAAATGGTGGCAAGCCCATTTCTCAAACTAAAAAGATGATTTACCTGCAATTCCAATAAACTTGGAACCAATCCATTAACTTTTTGAAATAAAATTGTAAATGGGATATATTATTGTGAAATATATTAAATAGTAGTATCTTCGAAGCGGTCAGATGTGCTGCAATTTATGGGACTTTATTCTACTTCTTCATTACAAATATTACAACATTTTGCATGTTAAAAACAGTATTTTTCTGGCTCACATTCTGGGTAATCCTATTTTTCAGTATCATCTTATTTATACCTTATTATTTTTTAAAACTTTTAGGAACTAAAAGTTCAGTAAAACGATTTATTTACATCGTAAGTAAAGTTTGGGCTCGCTCTATTTTGTTTTTAAATGGAGTAAGTTATACAGCTCATAATCAAAAAAACATCCCTGAAACACGGTCTAATTTAGTTGTAGTTTCAAATCATCAGGGTAATTTCGATATTCCAATTTACATTTCATGTCTTCCCTTTTCAGTTGGGTTTGTTGCAAAATACGAACTAAAGAAACTACCTATCATTAATATCTGGATGAACGCACTTGATTGTATTTTTATTAACAGGGGAAGATTGAGAGAATCTTCAAAAAAAATCAACGAACGTTTTCAAAAAAAAGACCAAAACCCTATTTTTATATTTCCTGAAGGTACTCGTAGTAAAGGAACCCAAATGGGTCGATTCAAACCCGGAAGTCTGAAGCTATTATTTTACGAAAAAGCTGATCTGCTGCCAATTACCATAAGTGGAAGCTACAAGTGTATGGAGTTACATCAGAATGTAAGAAGCGATCATGTTGAACTCTTTTACCACCCAGTCTTACACAGCTCAGATTATCATAAGGACGATTTTGATACTTTTTTTAAAGACTTGCAGCGAATAATTGCTGAGCCATTAACAGCTAAAAGTCAGGTATAGAGACCGATAAATGCATCTTATGCTTTAATAATGATTATTAAACACCAACTAAGAATAAGCATTAGTTCATTACCAGTAACCACTATAAGGAAATATGTAAAAGCTTGTTGATTTACATATATGTGTGTGAAAAGCAAAAAATCCGCATCAACAATTTCCTATATCATCAAAATATAAGATCATGGAAGATTGCAAGATATTCCAGGAATTCAGATGGTTCAACGCACATCTATACAATTTATATTTTTAAACTTTGGATTGAAAATGGTTTTGGAATGTCATAAAAAAAGAAAAGAGATCAAATTTGACCTCTTTTCTCGTTGGGTACCCAGAGCGGGACTTGAACCCGCACGGCCGCAATGGCCAAAGGATTTTAAGTCCTTCGTGTCTACCAATTCCACCACCTGGGCAGCTTTTCAAAGAAAATCCCGAACTAATCGGGACTCCAGAGCGAAAGACGGGATTCGGACCCGCGACCCCGACCTTGGCAAGGTCGTGCTCTACCAGCTGAGCTACTTTCGCGTTTTTTAAATGGAGTGCAAATATAAACATTTTTGATAAAATGCAATATTTTTTTATCAGAAATTTTCTGCTCCTTTCAATGCTATTCTCCCAATAGTTTCTTTATTTCATTAAGTTTCATCAAGGCCTCAACCGGAGTTAAGGTATCAATATTTGTTTTTAAAATATCATCCCTAATTTGATACAAAAGTGGGTCGTCCAACTGAATGAAACTCAATTGAAAGTCGTCTGAGCTTTTTGATTTCGATCCAGTTTTTTTTGATTTCTTACTTAAAGTATCACCCGAATGAGATTTCTCAAGTTGCTCAAGCATTTGATCTGCTCTTTGCAAAACGCTTGGAGGCATACCTGCCATGCGAGCTACATGAATTCCAAAACTGTGCTCACTCCCACCTGATTTCATCTTTCGAAGGAAAATAATTTGGTTTCCTATTTCTTTAATTGAAATGTGAAAATTTTTGATGCGTTTAAAACCATTGGTCATTTCATTCAGCTCATGATAATGAGTTGCAAACAAAACCTTGGCTTTAAAAAGTGGATGTTCATGCAGAAATTCGGCAATCGCCCATGCAATTGAAACACCATCATAGGTGCTGGTTCCTCTTCCAATTTCATCCAATAAAATTAAGCTCCGATTCGAAATATTATTTAGAATACTGGCGGTTTCATTCATTTCAACCATGAAGGTCGATTCGCCTGATGAAATATTATCAGATGCACCCACCCTAGTAAAGAGCTTATCAATAAGCCCCAGTTTTGCTTTTTTTGCCGGAACAAAACTCCCCATTTGTGCCATCAAAACAATCAAAGCAGTTTGCCTCAACAATGCTGATTTACCAGACATATTAGGCCCTGTGATGATAATCAATTGCTGTTTCTCGTTATCCAAATACACGTCATTAGCAATATATTCTTCACCAATAGGAAGTTGTTTTTCAATAACCGGATGTCTGCCCTCCTTAATGTCGATAACATAAGTTTCATTTATTTCAGGTCGTACATAATTATTAGCTTCAGCAATACTTGCAAATGAAAGCAAACAGTCAAGCTTTGCGATGATGGCCGCATCTAATTGGATGGGATGAATGTAATCCATTAATGATAGTACCAATTTGGTGTAAAGATCATGTTCTAATTCTGCAATTTTACCTTCAGCACCCAATATTTTTTCTTCGTATTCTTTTAATTCTTCTGTGATATATCGTTCGGACCCGGTTAATGTTTGTTTTCTATTCCACTCTTCTGGCACTTTATCTTTATGTGCATTTGTAACTTCTAAATAATATCCAAAAACATTATTAAACCCAATTTTTAAGGATGAAATTCCGGTTCGTTCCTGTTCACGTTCCTGAATTTTAGAAAGATAATCTTTGCCCGAAAATGCCAAATTCCGTAATTGATCTAAGTCTTCTGAAACACCTTTAGCAATAACATTTCCTTTGTTTAGTAAAGCAGGAGGTTCAGGGTTAATTTCCTTTTCAATCCGATCATGAATAGTTTTACAAGGATTAAGCTGATCTGCAATTTTTATCAACGATTCCAACTTTTGACCCTCACAAAGCGCTTTCACTTCCCGCACAGCGGATAATGCATTTTTAAGCTGAAGCAATTCTCTGGGATGAATTTTAGCAACTGCTACCTTTGAAATTAATCGTTCGAGATCATTGATGGCCTTCAGATAAGTTGCCAGTTTTCCGGAAAAACCTTTATTCTTCAATAAAAATGCAACAATTTCATAGCGTTCCTCAATCGGTTGTTTATCTTTAAGTGGCAGCGCCAACCATCTTTTAAGCATTCGCGAACCCATGGGAGTTTGGGTTTGATCCAGCACATCAATTAAGGTTGCTGCTCCATCATAAACAGAATAAAATAATTCTAAATTTCGAATGGTGAACTTATCTAACCAAACATACTTATCCTCTTCAATTCGTGAAACTTTGCTGATATGCCCCACCTTGTGGTGGTGGGTTTCGGCCAAATAGTGCATGGCAGCTCCTGCTGCAATCACAGCATTAGCCATATCTTCAATTCCAAAACCCTTTAACGAATTAGTTCCAAAATGAGCTTTTAGAAGATCATACGCAAAGTCAAGTGTAAAAACCCAATCTTCGAATGTATTTACATAAAATTTATCGCCGTAAAGCTCGCTAAACTTATCTCTTTTGTTTCTTTGGATGATGATTTCACTTGGCTTAAAACTTTGGAGTAATTTATCAATATAATCATATGATCCCTGAGCAACAAAAAATTCTCCGGTTGAAATATCCAAAAACGAAATCCCGGATTTTTTGGGATCTAAATGCAAACTGGCTAAAAAATTATTCTGCTTACTTTCAAGAATTTTATCATTATAAGAAACACCAGGAGTCACTAATTCTGTC
Organism: Bacteroidales bacterium; assembly: GCA_963674935.2. Classification (GTDB taxonomy): domain Bacteria; phylum Bacteroidota; class Bacteroidia; order Bacteroidales. The sequence continues at coordinate 297,255 of CAXXWZ010000006.1, read as the reverse complement.
ACTCCCCGTTTCACAATAGTTTTTGTTAATTTTGGATCTTCCAATTGATCACAAATAGCCACACGATGCCCAGCTCTAACCAACTTTGGCAAATAGGTATCAATTGAATGATGAGGAAAGCCTGCAAGTTCGATATATGCAGCTTTACCATTGGCTCTTCTGGTTAAAACAATACCAAGTATTGCGGAAGCTTTAATGGCATCTTCGCCAAATGTTTCATAAAAATCACCTACCCTGAACAACAATAATGCATCAGGATATTTCGCCTTGATGGCATTATATTGCTTCATTAGAGGTGTTTCCGATACTTCTTTTTTTGCAGTCAAATCATAAAAATCTTAGTAAAACAAAGTTAAAATTATAAATTGATTTTTAGAAAATTTAGTAGCTGTTCACAATTTCATTGTAATTTTACATCAAATAATTATACTTGAATGCGCAAACTTTTAAATAGTGAACTAAATCGGTTGAATATCGAAGAATTTAAAAAAACACCTAAAATCCCTCTAATAGTTGTATTAGATGATGTCAGAAGCTTAAATAATATTGGTTCGGTTTTTCGCACAGCAGATGCTTTTTTGGTGCAGGAAATTCATTTATGTGGAATTACTGCGATACCGCCGCATCGTGAAATTCAAAAAACAGCACTTGGTGCAACCGAATCGGTTAATTGGAAATACTTTAATCATATTTCTGATTCTATCAAGTTTTTAAAAAAACATGGATTTAAAATTTATGCCATTGAACAAGCTGACAATAGTATCTCTCTTAATCAGCTGAAAATTAACAACCCCGACAATATAGCCGTCATCATGGGAAATGAAATTAAAGGAGTTAATGATTCAATTTTGTCTGACTTAGATGGGTGTATCGAATTAGAACAATATGGCACAAAACACTCACTTAACATATCAGTATGTTCTGGAATTGTGATTCATGATTTATTTCATAAACTCAAATCTCGCATTCAAAAACTAACCTAATACTTTCCATAATTTTTACCTGAGAAGTTAATGCATTGTATCTCATCTATTTGCATTTTATAACTGAATAAATAAATTTAGGCTTAATAAAATTGAAAATTGACATAAAATAAATTATATTTGTAAGTTCAATCTATGAAATAACCAATTTATTTAACGTATATCAACGTATATCATTATGAAAAAAATTTATCTTTCAATTTTCAAAACATTGCTTGCTTTGTTTATCGTCTTGACCCCAGTTTTATTTTACGGACAAAATGCTAAAATGTGGCGTCAATATAACAAAGTTGACATAATTTCAAGTGCACCAACCCTTACTGTTAAAGGAGGAACGGTTGAAGTTTCTTTTGAAATTACAATTCCTGGCGGATATTTTTCAAAAAGTGCTGCCATGTTCGTTCAACCAGAATTACGATACAAAGGTGGTAAAATGGTATTGAAACCAATAACTTTAAAAGGAGAAGAAGTTACTGGTGATGGAGTAGCAATCAATCATAAAGAAGGTGGATCTTACACTTACACAGACAACCTAAAATACGACGCTAAATACAACAGATCTGAACTTTATGTTGTATCTACAGTTTATATGGGTAAAAATGGTACCATCTCATCCATTGAAGAAATCAAGGACAATCCAAGATCTTATGAATGCTGCCAAGTTTTAGTTGCAAACGGAGTTATATACACTTCAGAAAGAATACTTAAAAACATGAAGTATGCTGAAGGTGGAATCCCTTACGAGCCAGTTGAAGTTCTTAATCCTAAAAATGCTGTAGTATATTTCGCCGTTAATAAATTTGATATTAACTGGAATTTGAAATTAAATAAAGATGCAAATACTCAAACTAAATTCAACCAACTAACAAATTTCTCGAAAGAAGGATGGAAAATTAAATCAATCAGCATTGATGGTTGGGCTTCACCAGAGGGGATTACTGTTAACGATAAGCTTTCTGAAAACAGAGCAAATATCGTTTATGATGAAGTTATAAAAACACTTGACCAATTATTAGCAGAAGGCGGAAACTTCAGTTTCTCAAATCCAGCTAACGACCTGGAATATCTTTTCAGTTTCAGAGGATCTGACTGGGATGGTTTCATGAGAGACCTTGCTGCATCTAATATTAAAGAAAAAGATGCCATTGCAAAATCAATTAACGAAGCAGGCGATGAAGCTGCACAAGACAGAGCTTTGAGAAGAGCAATGAATAGTTATGCTGGTGTTCGTGGTTTATTAGCACCACTTAGAAGAACCGAACTTGCGATAAATTATGTTGAGCCTTATAAATCAAAAGAAGAAATTGCAGATGCTGCAATGAGCAATCCTGGTTCACTTGAATTAAAAGAGCTTTTATATGCTGCTGCAAACGCAGAAGATGATGTTCAGAAAATGAAAATTTACGAAGTAATTTTTGATAAATATCCAAAATGCTGGATTTCAAAAAACAATGCTGCCGTAATTTATATGAAAGAAAATAAATTTGACGAAGCAGGTAAATTGCTAAATGCTGCTATTGAAATGTATCCTGATCAGGAAACTTTAAATGCAAATTTAGGAGCCTTAGCTTTTCATAATGGAGATTTTGTAAAAGCTGCAGAATACTTTGAGAAAGCAGGTGAACTGGATTCTTATAACAAAGGTATGATTGCATTAGCTAAAGGAGATTATAATAATGCAGCTCAACTTTTAAATGGAGCTTGTGAATACAATGCAGGATTAGCACAATTATTAGCCGGTGATTATCAAAAAGCCGAAGCTACTTTAACTTGTACCGAAGAGGCACCTTGCCAGGCTGCTTATTTAGTTGCGGTTATCGGAGCCAGAACTGGTAATGCAAATAAAGTTTATACTAACTTGAAAAAAGCTTTTGAACTTAATCCAGCACTTAAGAAACAAGCTATCTATGATCGTGAATTTCAAAAATATCGCAACACTGCAGAATTTAAAGCAGTTGTAAAATAATATTTTAAAATTGAAATATGGGATGCCCTGAGTTTCCTCAGGGCATTTTTTTATGCCAGTGTAAAACGATGAATTCCTTTGGCGTAATCCTGATTGATAATTTCAAGTATTTTTTGGTAATCCTCATCATTTTCAACAAAATCAATATGGTTGGTGTCGATAATTAAGATTCTCATATCTTGCTGTTGACGGATGTATTCAAAATATCCAGTTTGGATTTTATCCAAATAAGTATTCTCAATCTCTTGCTCATACGATCTTCCACGCTTTATAATATTTCGCTTTAAATTTTCAACTTCCAAATACAAATATACCAGAAGGTCAGGCTTTGGCAAAGATGCATTGATAATATTAAAAAACCGTGAATACAAAGCCAACTCATCTTTCAGTAGCGTTTTCCCAGCGAAAATAAGTGATTTGTTGATAAAATAATCAGAAATGGTAAATGTTTTGAACAAATCTTGGGATGAAAGCTGATCCTTCAATTGCTGAAAACGCGAAGCCAAAAACGACATTTCCAAAGGAAAGGCATATTTTTCCGGATCTTGATAAAATTTGGGCAAAAAAGAATTGTCTTCAAACTGCTCCAAAATAAGACGTGCATTATACTGCTCAGAAATTCTGGATGCGAGTGAGGTTTTACCTGCTCCAATTGTTCCTTCGATTGCAATATAACTGTATTTCATCCATCACAAAAATAAGAGATAATTCAATCCCCTTCATTATCTAATAAATTTTTTTACCCACAATTTATCGGAACACTCACTCAGCAGTTGTAGCGCGCTTTTTTGAAATTTAGGATGTAGGAAATTGGGTAGAATTTCATTTAACGGAATGAGTATAAATTTGCGATCTTGAATTTTCGGATGCGGAATTTTAAGGTTTTTTGAATCCAGAATTACTTGATTATAAAACAAGACGTCGAGATCAATACTTCTTGATTCATAAGTTGAAAGATTTCTTTTTCGTCCTAATTCATTTTCAATTTCTAACAGGGCTCCCAATAAAATGAATGGTTCAAGTTCTGTTTCAATCTCAATTACTTGATTTAAAAACGATTTCTCAGCATCAAAACCCCAAGAAGCCGATTCATAAATTGCCGATGATGAAATAAGATTTCCTATCCTAAATTGGATTTTTTGAATAGCCAGATTCAGGTTCAAAACACGGTTACCCATATTGCTCCCCAATGAAATTATTGCTTTTGACATACTGGCCTATTTGGGTTTAAAATTAATGAAAATTGCGAGATATAAATATTGGGGTCTTATTTAAGGTGTAGTCCTACAAGGAATATAAATTTTCTAATAATTGATCTATTTTTGAATCATACTTTGAATCCTGAGCCCATTTCCCAGTAAGCTCTTTGACAGTTTTTGCCGAACCTCTGGTAATAAATTTATATCGGGTATCAACAAGTTCAGTATTGAACGCTCGATGATCGGCATAAGCTTTTAAATGCTGTATATGTGCTCGGATCCCAATTCGAATTGAATCGAAACTATCTCCAGAATCAAATTCGTTTGTGGCACCCAAACCACAAAAATTATTTTGTACTGCCTTAACTGAACCCGTGAACTTTAAAAAACCTGTCTCGTGGCACATTTGAGTAAATGCAATGTCGTGGTTTACACCTTCAATTTTCGATTCTTCAATGTAAATTTTTGCCAATTCAGTAGCTTTCTGTAATTCAATCCCCGAGTTGTATTTTGTTAGAAAATGCGCCAAAAATCTATCCGATCGAATCCCTTCAGTCATGATATTTGAGGGAAGTTTGGATATTGAGGCCTTCCAACGATCAATTTCATCATTAAAATAAGGGTTCAACTGATAACTTTTTATACCATCATTGCTTGAAGCCACAAATAAAGGTAGATTTTTAGTGATGTTTTTTTCGATTACGAGACTCACTTTTTCGGCAGAATATGAGAATACCAAACTGATTTGCTGAACCATCAGAATTAAGATAAGCAAACCTGTTTTTTTCGATATGATTTTTAGAAGATATCTCATGAAACCCGAATCTGTTTAATACAAATATCTATTCAAAATTCATTAAAATAATTTTTTTAAATTTTTGTTTTCCACACCCATGTGTTAATACTTAACAGACTTCATTTTTTTGTATTTTTACATTTGCCTAAATTGATTTGGGCGCGTTTTTGAAATTGCCAATAGCCTTACATTCATTACAAAAAAATAACTTCACAATATGAAACAATTCTTCAAATTTATGTTCGCCTCTATGGTAGGCTTTTTTATTTCAGCTGCAATTCTTTTTATTTTGGCTTTGGCAATGATCGCCTCAATCATGACTTTTGCCGAGCAAGAAGTTACTGCTGTTAAACCAAATTCAGTTTTATCCATTCGACTCAATCAGCCGATTTATGAAAGAACTTCGAATAACCCTTTTACTTCTGCAAGCTTATTTTCACTAGCACCATCCAATGCACTTGGGTTAAATGATATTTTAAAGAATATTGATAAAGCCAAATATGATGATAATATTAAAGGGATTTACTTACAACTTAGCTATATCCCAGCAGGAATTTCAACCATAGAAGAGATCAGAAAATCATTGGAAGAGTTTAAAGAATCAGGAAAATTCATTATTTGCTACGGCGAGATCTTTTCTCAAACCGCCTACTACCTTGCTTCAGTTGCTGATGAAATTTATTTTAATCCTGAGGGGATGATGCTTTTTAAAGGTTTAAATGCACAGGTTATATTTTACAAAGGACTTTATGATAAATTGTCCGTTGAGAATCAAATCATCCGACAGGGCAAATTCAAAAGTGCGATAGAACCCTATACAGAGAAAAAAATGAGCGACGAGAGTCGTGAGCAAACCAAAATGTATTTGGATGATCTTTGGAACTTGATGTTATCAGCCATATCGGATAGCAGGAATATCAGTATTGAAGAACTCAACGAAATTGCAGATGATTTAAAAATCAGAAATGCCGATGATGCTTTAAGATACGGTTTGGTTAACAAGCTTGTTTATAAAGATGAAATGCTGGCAATACTGCGTGATAAGCTGGATTTATTTGAAAATGAAAAAATTGAATCATTAAGTTTGTACAGCTATAAAAATAGTCCACGGGTTGGCAAAAAATTCAGCCGTGAAAAAATTGCTGTAGTTTACGCAAGTGGAACCATTCTTAATATGGAAGGTGATGATCAAGTTGTGGGAGCTCAAAGGATTTCAAGAGCTATTAGAGATGCAAGAAATGACAAGTCTGTAAAGGCAATTGTTTTCAGAATTAACTCAGGAGGTGGAGATGTTTTAGCCTCGGAAATTTTGCGTAGAGAAATTGAATTAGCTGCGAAGGAAAAACCTGTGGTTGCTTCTTATGGCGACCTATCTGCATCAGGGGGTTATTGGGCCACTTGTAATGCCACAAAAATAATTGCCAATCGATCATGTTTAACCGGTTCAATTGGTGTTTTTGCAGTTTTCCCAAATATCCAAGGACTATTAAATGATAAGCTCGGAATTACCATTGACAATGTAGGTACGAATGAAAACTCAAGTTTTATTAGTGGAACACGTTCATTCACTTCATTTGAAAAAGAAGTGGTGACTTCCATGATTGAAGGCACTTACGATACTTTTCTTAATCATGTTTCAAACGGACGTAATTTGAGAAAAAGTTTTGTTGACAGTATTGGGCAAGGCCGAATCTGGAGTGGAGAAGATGCTATTGAGTTGGGTTTGATTGATGAATTTGGTGGCCTGAATCGTGCGATTGAACTTGCTCAGGAACTGGCAGGAATGACTGAATACCGCATTCAAGAACTTCCCTTTCAAGAAGATTTCCTCTTGACTTTGATGAAGGAGCTTACCGGTGGTGCTAAAGCATCTATTATTGAAACAGAATTAGGCGATGATTATGGCTTTATCAAACACCTGAGAAATCTTAAAAACAGCGAAGGACTGCAGGCGATTGTGCCATTTGAAATGAAGATAGAATAATTTGGCAATTTGAAAATTTGATGATGTACTAATTATAAAAAAGTAAATCAGTATGAAAATAAATAGATATGGACTTACCTAATTTGAGAATAATCGACATCGCTAAGAAAAGAACACACCCTTACATTTCATTAGGCGAACGATTTCCGATTGACAATTTGAGTGCTAAGTTAAGCTTTGAATTAGAGGGTACGGAAATAAGTGCATTTATTATTGATTTTTCTTCGGGCAACATTAGGTATAAATATGACTTTGATCGTTTAATTCAGAATATACAACACATTGTGTCCATCTCATTTTCCGATTCATATATTTTTAACCAGTTCGTTAAAAATTATTACTCAAGCTATCAACTAAACAAAAAATTGAATATTAAAATAATGGTTGATAGATATTACCAACTCCCAATAAGACTAGAAGGCAAAAAACTAAAACAACTTAAGTTTGTAGTGCTTCCTAATTAAGCAAATTGAACTGTTTGAGTGTTCCGCCTAGCTGAACTTATTGAAAACTATCAATTTCAAAAAATGAGTTCTCGATACAATTCTTCTTCGAAAAATCACTCGAACTCCCTCTTTCTAAACATTTAAAAACTCTCCAGTGCTTCTTTCAATTTCTTAAGTTTTTCTTCCTTCGGAAGATTCTCATAATTCATAATGGCATCAACCCATGCTCCGTAGGTGGCGTTTGGCAAAATGATAAATTTCTTTCCAAATTCAGCTTTTAGATTCTGTAAATTTTGATGCCTTTGGGCAGCAGAATTTGCTTCAAACAAATCTGAAAAATCATTAAGGTTATCTCCCATTAAAATGACTATTTCATGGGTTTTTGAAACTGTTTGTCTACGCAGTTCCTTGTTTGATTCTGCTGTTCTCAAGAGCACATGTGTATCATCCACATGAGGGAAACCTTTCTCTTCAAGATTTTTCATGGTGGCTTCCTTAAATTCAATTTTTCGATTGGTGATATAAAACGTCTCCACCCCTTTTATTGAAGCATTATTCAAAAAATCAACTGCTCCAGGTAGCGCTTTTGCACTCGTTAATTCTATCCACTCTTTCCAGTATTTTGGATAATCTGAATTTTCTAAAATAGATTTCGCCTCAAAAGGACTGTTATCCAAAACCGTTTCGTCCACATCGACAACAATGGCCAAAGGTTTTTCGTAAGGATTGTTTTCTAATATTTGATTTAATCTCAACTCAGCAATATTATAAGCTTGGTAACAAAGTGCCTTAACCTCAGCAGATTTTTGTTGGTAAACAGCTGCATAAAGGTGAGTGTCATTATTTACTATTGTACTTTTTTCGATTGCATTTGAACATGATGAAAGAAGGATGATCACAATTGAGAAAGTGATAAGTCTTAATGTTTTCATGATGGATAATTATTGTAAAACATAATTTTAAGATTCTGAAACAAGCTTGCCTGCTGCAGGCAGGTTCAGAATAACGTTAAGTGGTATTTATAAAAATAGCCGTCTCGTTAAAAACGAGACGGCTATAAATATACGAATTAATCGTTTTTCAGGTTTAGAATTCCTGCTCTGCTAAACGTTTGTAATTATTATAACGCCATTTTGCATCAGATTCTGCAATTTTAAATAATTTCTCAGCTTCTGCTGGGAAAGTCTTTTTAAGCGAAGTATACCTAACCTCATTATTTAAGAACTCCTGGAACTTATCCCATTCTGGTTCTTTTGAGTCAAGTATAAATGGGTTTTTGCCTTCTTGTTCCAGCATAGGATTAAATCGATAAGTATGCCAATATCCTGCCTGAACAGCAAATTTCTCTTCATTTTGTGCTCCGGATAATCCACCTCTAATACCATGAGCAATACATGGAGAATAAGCTATTATTAAAGAAGGTCCTGGATATGCTTCAGCTTCTTTCATGGCTTTGAATACTTGCGATTGACTTGCGCCCATCGAAATTTGAGCTACATAAACATAGCCGTAAGTCATGGCCATCGCACCCAAATCTTTCTTTCTGATTTTCATTCCAGAAGCAGCAAACTTAGCCACAGCTCCAACCGGAGTTGCTTTTGAAGCTTGTCCACCGGTATTTGAATAAACCTCAGTGTCCATTACAAGCACATTCACATCTTCACCAGATGCGAGTACATGATCTAATCCACCAAAACCAATATCATAAGCCCAACCATCACCACCGAATATCCATTGTGATTTTTTGACTAAATATTGTTTTAAGTTAAGAATTGTTTCAGCCAACGGATTTTTTTCATTCGCAAGCAACTTAACAACTTTTTCAGAAGCAATCTCAGAATTTAAAGCATCATTTTTAGCAGCTATCCATTCTTGCATGGCCTCTTTTGTTTCAGCAGAGAAATTTTCGTTCATGGCTTTTTCCATTCTATCCTGAAGTCGTTCTCTCATTTTAGAAACGCCAACTGCCATTCCGTATCCATATTCAGCATTATCTTCAAATAATGAATTAGCCCAGGCTGGTCCGTGACCATCTTTCTGACTTGGGCAATATGGAGTTGCAGGAGCAGAACCACCATAGATAGAAGAACATCCGGTTGCATTTGCAATCATCATTCTTCGACCAAACAATTGGGTAAGGATTTTAACGTATGGTGTTTCACCACAACCGGCACAAGCTCCGGAGAATTCGAATAATGGTTGCGCAAACTGGCTATTTTTAACCGACTTATCTTTTGGAAGAACATCATCTTTATAACCAACTTTATCATGCATATAATTCCAACGGTCAATTTCATCAAACTGAGAACCTATTGGTTTCAACTCTAATGCCTTTGTTTTCGCAGGACAAACTTCTACACAAACGCCACATCCCGTACAATCAAGTGTACTCACCTGAATTTTAAATTTATACGCTTTGGTTCCACCAAGTCCGTTAATGGTTTTTGTACCCTCTGGTGCATTTGCTACTTCCTCTTCAGTTAATAAGAAAGGACGAATAGCAGCGTGAGGACAAACGTAAGAACATTGGTTACACTGAATACAATTTTCGGATTGCCATTCAGGAACATTTACAGCCACACCACGTTTTTCATATGCAGTTGTACCAGCTGGGAAAGTTCCATCTTCACGACCATTAAAAGTACTTACTGGAAGATCATCTCCTTTTTGTGCACCAATTGGATTCACCACATTTTTAATAAAATCAGGTAGGGTTTTATCTTCTTCTTTTGCTTTAGGAACTATATTTTTCCACTCTCCTGGAATTTCAACTTTAATAATATCACCACCCTGATCAACTGCAGCATTGTTCATTCTAACAATTTCTTCTCCTTTTTTACCATAGGATTTCATAATTGCAGTTTTCATTTCATTAACTGCATCCTCATAAGGAATCACTTCAGCTACCTTGAAGAAAGCTGATTGCATAATGGTATTGGTTCTGTTTCCAAGTCCAATTTCTTCAGCAATTTTAGTGGCATTGATGATATACATTGAAATCTCATTTTCAGCCAAATACTTCTTCATATGATCTGGTAACTTGCTTTTGGTTTCTTCAACATCCCAGATACTGTTCATCAAAAATGTACCTCCTTTTTTAAGGCCTTTAAGCATATCATATTTTTCGAGATACGCAGCAACATGACAAGCCACAAAGTCAGGTGTACCAACCAAATAGGGCGAACGAATTGGATTGTCACCAAAACGTAAGTGAGAGATTGTGATCCCTCCTGATTTTTTTGAATCGTAGGCAAAATAAGCCTGACAATATTTATCGGTTGAACCACCAATAATTTTGATTGAATTTTTATTCGCACCTACCGTACCGTCAGCACCAAGTCCATAAAACTTAGCTTGGAAAGTTCCTTTTGGGGCAACACTTATTTCAGGAAGTAATGGCAATGAAGAAAATTTAACATCATCAACAATTCCAACCGTAAATTGATTCTTTGGATTTTCGGATGCAAGATTATCAAAAACAGAGATCATCATTGAAGGAGTGGTGTCTTTTGAACTCAAGCCATATCGTCCACCAATAATCATCGGCGCATTTTCTTTTCCGTAGAATAAATCTCTTACATCTAAATATAATGGTTCACCATTTGCACCAATTTCTTTTGTTCTGTCAAGAACAGAAATTCTCTTTACAGATTTTGGACAAACATTCATGAAATATTTTTCTGAGAATGGGCGGTAAAGATGGACTGAAATCAAACCAATTTTTTCACCACGAGCATTCTTATAATCAATAACCTCTTTTAAAGTGTTGGTGATTGATCCCATTGCAACTACAATGTTTTCCGCATTCTCATCACCATAATAAGTGAAGGGATGGTATTCTCTACCTGTGATTTTTTGCATTTCCTGCATGTACTCATCAACGATATCAGGAATATTATCATAAAATTTAGCAGCAGCTTCTCTTGATTGGAAATAAATATCAGGATTTTGAGCCGTTCCTCTTGTTACAGGATGTTCAGGATTAAGTGCATTATCTCTGAACCTTTGAAGTGCTTCATAATCGACCAATTTTGCCATCTCATCTTGATCCATTGCTTCAACTTTCTGAAGTTCATGAGAAGTTCTAAAACCATCAAAGAAATGTAAAAATGGGACTCTGGTTTTTATAGCTGCTAAGTGAGCAACACCGGCAATGTCCATAATTTCCTGTGCACTACCGGTAGCAAGCATTGCAAAACCTGCCTGACGACAGCTCATTACATCACTATGATCACCAAAAATTGAAAGTGCTTGTGCAGCCAAACTCCGCGCACTCACATGAAATACAGCAGGTAATAATTCGCCTGACATCTTGTACATGTTAGGAATCATAAGTAATAATCCCTGCGAAGCAGTGAATGTACTTGTTAATGCACCGGCCTGAAGAGAACCATGAACCGCACCTGATGCACCACCCTCTGATTGCATTTCAGAAACCTTTACAGTTTCACCAAAAATATTCTTTCGGCCATTGGCAGCCCACTGATCGATATACTCAGCCATATCCGAAGAAGGAGTAATCGGGTAAATGGCAGCAACTTCACTAAACATATATGCAATATGTGATGCAGCATAATTACCTTCACATGTGATAAATTTTTTCTTTTTTCCCATAATCTATTTATTTTAAGGTCTTTATATTAGATATCATAACACCTGTTAAAATTCTGCACAAAATTAACAATTTTACCTCTGATACTTATTACTTTAGCCTCACTTTCGGCGTGCCAAAGCTTAATTTATATTGAATTTAGATTGGGTCAAATCTGAACTTTTTTTAATATATTTGTGAAAGGTAGGAGATTCCTTTATTCCTACAATTTAATTAACTAAAAAAAACTGTCATATGGACTTGAAAACAAAATACTTGGGACTTGAATTAAAAAATCCAATCATAATAGGTGCAAGCAATCTGGTAAAAGATTTGAATATATTAAAAAGAATTGAAGATGCCGGTGCCAGCGCCATTGTATATAAATCTTTATTTGAAGAACAAATTCAATTAGAAAACCTTCAGCAGCATCAATCTGAAGAAGATTATGGAACCCGTCATGCAGAAATGGCATCAGGAATGCCAAATATGGATGATGCTGGTCCTGAACAATTTTTACATGAATTAAAAAAGGCCAAAGAAGCAGTAAACATTCCATTAATTGCCAGCCTGAATGCGGTTTATGAAGAGAGCTGGATCGAATATGCACAAAAAATTGAACAAACAGGAGCTGATGCCATAGAATTAAATTTCTATTCCTCGCCTTATGAATTTGATGTGGTGGGAAAAGCAATTGTTCAGGAGCAAATCGATATTTTAGAAGCAATAACCAAAAACGCAAAAATTCCGGTAAGTGTTAAACTTAGTCCTTTCTATACAAACCCATTGTATATCATCAACGAAATGGATAAAATTGGTGTAAGCGGATTTGTTTTATTTAACCGTTTATTTCAACCGGATATCGACATCCAAAACGAAAAACATCATTACCCATACAATTTAAGCAATCCTGAAGATAACCGTTTGGCTTTGAGATATGCCGGCTTATTGCACGGAAATATTAAGGCAGACATTTGTAGCAATACAGGAATCCTCACCGGCCCCGATGTTATTAAGATGATCCTTGCTGGTGCCAATGTCGTTCAAGTTGTTAGCGCTGTTTATAAGAAAGGTCCAAAACAAATTACCCAAATGTTAGAAGAATTAATGGGATGGATGAATCATAAAGGATATAATTCTTTAGATGAGTTTAGAGGTAAACTTTCGAAAAAGAATATGACTGATATTTTTGCTTATAAAAGAGCTCAATATGTTGATATTCTGATGAAATCTGATGAAATTTTTAAAAAATATCCAATCGTATAAAAGCATATTTAACTTTAATGAAGGAGGTCAATATTACGAAAGTAATTTGACCTCTTTTTTTAGTATAATTCTCCGGCTAATTAAATAAGCTGCAAAAGTTCTCCTTTTAATTTTACAGTTATTCTTCATCCGTAAATATGTCGGGTTTGTACCAACAAATTTTAAGATGGGCTAAATAGCACTTAAAATCTGCCATAGTTTATCAGAAATCTTAAATTTACTTTGAACTAATACTTATATTATGAGAACCTTAACTAGCCTAATATTTTGTACATTTTTACTTTCTGCAACTACATTTGCCCAATTAAAAACGCCTGCCGAAAAAACTGATTATAAAAAAGGGGGCACCAATTACGAATCTTTAATGAAATACATCAATGAACTTGATTCGAAAACAGAATTGATGTCGGTTCAAAAATTAACAACCACATTGATGGGAAAAGATGTTGTTCTTTGTATTTTATCAGATGCGCCGGTTTACAAGCCTTCAGATATTAGTAAAACAGGAAAATCAGTTGTATTAATTGCCAACAATGTTCACGGAGGTGAAATTGCCGGAAAAGAGGCCAGTTTAGAATTAATGCGCGACTTAACACTTGGAAAGCTTAAACCACTTTTAAAAAACACAGTGGTACTCATCATTCCTTCTATAAATCCCGATGGTGCTGAAGTTAAGCGAAGAACCAATGAACAACAATTCGACATGAATCGAGATTATCTCAAACTAGAATCTCAAGAAATCAATGCTTTGATAGTAAAAGTAATTAATACCTGGCAACCAGATATTCATATCGACACGCATCATGGTGGTTCGGATCCTTATACTCTCACTTACCAAACCTGTATGAATCCGGCCGGAGATGCTTCTTTAATGAAATATGGCAATGAAAAAATATTACCTAAAGTTAGAGAAAAACTAAGGTCGGAAGATTACGATGGATTCTGGTATTCAGGAGGAAGCTGGGATGGAAAAGAAGCTAAATGGACTCCAACTTCAGTTGAACCAAGAAAACAGCATGTTTACACCACTTTGGCCAACATGTTAGGATTTTTGTTTGAATCGCCACGTAATAATTACCGACTTAAAAACAACGGTACTGAATTAGTAAGTATCCCTAAAGAGGAGGCACTCCAACACCAAGTTAGGGGACAGTATTTAGGTTTATTAGCGATGATTGAATTTGCATCTGAAAATCAAATAGAGATTAAGGATTTAATTCGTGATGCCAAACTAAGCGCAATAAATTTAGGGAATAATGATTCCGACGCAGATCAGATCCCGCTAAAGTATGAGCAAGTTAAAAACTTTGATGAGGAGCTTTGGATTACAAAAAAAGACGGAAAAAACGGAGAATTTGAAAAAGTAATGGGTGGCGTTTACACCAAATTTACTCCAACCTCAACTACAACTCGACCTTGGGCTTATGTGATGCCTCCTCAAATGGCTTACCTAATTCCTCTTTTAGCAAAGCATGATATCACGATTAAAAAAATATCAGAACCTACTGAGATTGATGTAGAAACCTATTATGTAAATGAAATTAAGGATACTGAATATTTTCAAGGGCATTATTTAAAAGAAGTTTCTGTAGACAAAAAAAATGAAACTATAAAACTACCATCTGGTTCGTTTATTATCCCAACCGGTCAACCTCGATCAAACTTATTGTGTTATTTGATCGAACCTGAAACCAATGATAACCTAATTACCTGGGGCTATTTGGATAATTTCATCAAAATTATTGGTGACCAATCTGAAAGATTAAAGCAGTATGAGAAAAGAATAAAGCAAGACAAGGAAATGTCAAAATCTGATCGGAAAGCAGCTTTAAAAAGAATTGAAGATCAAATTAAAAATGCCAAAATTCAAAAATATCCCATTTATCGATTGATGAAAAAAACGGCAGTTTCATCAACCATCATTGAAGCTAATTTTAATTCATTCGAGAATCAATACATTAAATAATATTTTCTGAATAAACTTTAAACTATTAAACTTAAATAAAAGGAGGCTAAATTGAATAAAATTGTGAGATCTGTTATAAAAAGCAAACAGGTAATGCTGGTAACAATTACCATTATCGGTATGCTGATTCATGCTCCTGCTGCACTGTCACAGGACTTTTCTTCATATCAGAACTATGAGGAAATGACAAAAGAATTGAAGCGGCTCGTAAATGCAAATAAGGGCATTGCCAAAATTGAATCTATTGGCAAAACCACTGAGGGGCGTGACCTCTGGGTAGTTACCATAGCTAATCCAAATGGAACTACGGTTGATGAGCGACCAGCTATGTTCATTGGTGCCAATTTCGAGGGTGACCACTTGATTGGCAGTCAGCTATCTCTTGCCGTAATAAACTATCTATTAAAAAATTACAATACTGATGAGGCGGTTAAAAAGAGTATTGACGAGCATGTTTATTATATCCTTCCAAGGATGAATCCTGACGGAGCAGAGGATATGTTTACTGATTTTCAAACCGGAAGAAAAACAAATAAGTCGCAATATGATGGTGACAATGACGGCAGAATAGATGAAGATGGACCTGAAGATTTGAATAAAGACGGTCTGCTTACAATGATGCGTGTGAAAGATCAAAATGGTCTTTATATGATCAATAAGGATGAACCCAGACTGTTAAAAAAAGCTGATCCAAAAAAAGGTGAGACAGGCGCCTATTCAATTTACTGGGAAGGTATCGACAATGATAATGACGGTTTTATAAATGAAGACCCAACCGGTGGCGTTGATCTTAACCGAAATTTTATGCACGATTATCCTTATTACAAGGACGATGCCGGTTGGCACATGGTTAGTGAAAATGAATCGATCGCACTAATGGCTTGGATTATCAAACATAAAAATATTGCCATCATGCTGAATTTTGGAGAAAGTGATAACCTTATAAGTCCTCCAAATGCAAAAGGTCAATTAAGTTCAGATAAAGGAATCGACTTATTGAATATCGCTAATGAAAGTTATGCCGTTGCTTCTAAAGTAGGGATGATTAACACCAGTATTCCAGATAGATTTGCCAGGTTTAGAATGGGTAACAGAGAACAACCTGCTGAATCTAATCGTAGGCAAAGACCTTCGAGAAAGGCAGAAACTACATTTAATACTGCTGATTTAGAATATTTCACTCAAGCAGGTGACATGTATAAAAAGCTAACCGGTATTAAAACACAACCACCATTAAGAAATCCACAAGGTGCATTTTTTCAGTATGGTTATTTCCAGTTTGGGGTACTTTCATTTTCTACTCCAGGCTGGGGTATTGATGCAGCAAAAAGTGCTGATAGTGAAAGAAGAGCTCCTGATCAGGATGCAAGTCAGGCAAGAGGTAACAGAGGAGTTGTAGCAGGTAGAGCTATGTCGGCTAACGGTGGATCCCAAAGCGATGGTATTGATAAAGAATTTCTTTCTTATTTGGATAAAAATAAGTTAAAAGGATTTGTGGATTGGCAAACTTTTATGCACCCTAAATTAGGTGAAGTTGAAATTGGTGGATTTACGCCTTATGAAATCAATAATCCGCCTGCCTCTAAAATAGAGAACCTAGGTGAGGCTCATGGAAAATTCGCCGTTTGGCTATCCGGTTTATATGCCAATATAAAAATTGCTAAAACCGAGGTCATTAATCATGGAGGTGGTATCTTCCGAATTAAAGCTGAAGTAGAAAACACAGGATTTCTTCCTACCGCACTTAGTCATGGCGTTGCTTCACGATCTGTAAGCCCAACCATGGTTCAGCTGGGCATTGACCCAAAAACAATTATTTCAGGCAATGACAAAACAAATTTCTTTCAAGCACTTGATGGTTCCGGAAAGCGGCAAAAATACGAATGGCTGATCAAAGGAAAAGCAGGTGATAAAATTGAGCTTAAAGTTGTTGCCCAAAAAGCAGGAACTGATAAAGTGAATATTACATTGAAATAATTGAGATAATTATAAATTCAAAATGGAGGAAATAAAAGTGAAAATTATATATAAAACCTTAGCTAGTGCATTTGTCATGATGATATTAATGACAATAGCATCGCCCGTTTCTCACGCACAGAAATATGCTTCAGATCCACAATTTAAAGTTAAAATTGATTTTAACCGCTGGCATGATGTGAATGAATTATGGGCCGATATGAAACGTCTTGAAAAAGCATTTCCTGAATATCTAAAAGTGGGGTCAGTTGGTCAATCACATAATGGTCAGGAAATCATGTATATGACCATTAACAACCCGCAAACAGGGCCTGAATTAAGTAAAGCAGCCATGTATGTGGATGCCAATATTCACGGCAACGAAATTCAAGGAGGTGAAATTTGCTTATATACCATTTGGTATTTGATGGAAAATTATGGAAAGATTGATAAAGTCACCAGATTGGTGGATGAAAGAGTTTTCTATATTTTTCCAACTGTAAATCCTGATGGTCGTCAGTATTTTATGGAAGCAGATGGCGGTGGAGCACGTACTGGTCATGTACCTGTCGATAGTGATAACGATGGTCTTTTTGAAGAAGACGGACCCAACGATTTGAATGGGAATAATGTGATAGAGCAAATCCGTAAATATGTTCCTGGTAAAGGAAATATGCGTATCAGTTCTCGAGATAAACGAATTTTGGAACCGGTTGGTGAAGGTGAAGTTGGAGATTATATTCTGCTCGGGAGAGAAGGGATTGATGATGACGGAGACGGCGAAGTTAATGAAGATGGCCCCGGCAGCTATGATCCAAACAGAAACTGGGCCGTCGACTGGCAACCAAATTATGTTCAGGGTGGTGCCATGGAATATCCCTTCCAATTGCCTGAAGCGAATGCCATAAACAAATTCTTAAAAGCACATCCAAACATTGCCGGAGTTCAGGCTTACCACAATTCGGGAGGAATGATTTTGCGTGGACCGGGTGCAGAAGCGCTGGGTGAATATCCTGCATCCGATGTTAAATTTTATGATGAACTTGGAAAAAATGGCGAAAGAATGTTGCCATTTTACAGATATATTGTGATTTGGAGCGGATTGTATACGGTTCATGGAGGTTTTATAGATTGGACCAGTGATGGCCTTGGCATGATCTCATTTTCTAATGAACTTTGGAGTGGCCGACAATATTACACCAGTCCTGAACTTCAGAAACAAACTGAGGATCCTGACAGCCCGATTTCCAGTACAACAGGCAATTACTTTTTTGACGACTATTTGGAATTTGGTGACGAATTTACCGATTGGAAAAAATTTGACCATCCGGATTATGGCGAAGTTGAAATCGGTGGCAGTTGGAAAAAAACAAGAGGTCGTCTCCCCCCCCGATTTATGAATGAAGAGTTGTGCCACCGAAACATGGCATTTACACTTTATCAGGCCGATGAATTGCCAATGATGAAAATGGGTGAACATCAAGTGGAAAAGATTGGGAAAGATATTTACAAAGTACAGGTTGAGTTCTCAAATCCTAAAGTGGCTCCAACCATTACTGAAAAAGCCGCCCAAAACAATGTGGTCAGACCCGACCTTTTAACACTTGAAGGTAATGTTGAAATTATTTCAGCTAGCTGGATTCTTGATCCTAAAACCAATGAATATTTAAAACCAATCATGCAGGAAATTGATCAGCATGATTTAAAAAGGATCATGTTAAGAAATGGCCAACCCAGTAAAACTTCCCGAACCATTCAATATTTAGTAAAAGGTTCCGGAAAAGTAAATATTACTTATAATTCGGTAAAAGGAGGTACTGTTAGTACTTCTTTTACTGTGAAATAATTTCGTTCACAACCCTACGTGGATTTTAAATCCTCGTAGGGCTAAAATCGAACAATATGAAGACATTCATACTCCTTATTCCAAACCTCATCTTCATTCCTTAAAAATCTTTTGATGTTTGCGATAAAATGTCTTCATGTTTTAAGGAAAATGTCCTGACATTTTTCCATCATTCATTTGATTCAACAAATTAACTCATTAACACCACTTCAAATTTTCAAATTAAATTGCTAAATTTATACTTGAAGCTCTTGCAAACTCTTTGATAAGGGTGTTATTAATGTATTTCAACTTCCTAAAAGGATTATAAAACATTCGGTTTTCATAAATCGATGAAATATATAGTAAAATTAAGCCTTCACATCAATTACCTATATGATGTTATTAGGAGTAATTCCAAAAATGAAGCCATGCAGCTAACAGAAAACATAAAGCTAAGACTGAAGAAATACCGCGCCTATGTCACCATTCAAAAAAACAAAATCAAAACACTCATTCCACTTGTAAATAACAAAAACTTAAAGAGAAAAAGATTAGGGTCAGTATTCTTTAGTTTAAATTATATTTACATTCAAACCACATTTAATTTTTCTTTATATTTGATTACTCCCCATATGTTTAAACATAATCGTTGATTGTGGTATTTGCATCAAGTATAAAATACAATAAAACCTAGAGAATACGAACCAAATTGGATGTTATTGTGGAAGGAAGGTGAACATATTTACAAGTTAGGCACAATATAATTAGAAACTAAATTTGAATAACTTTTATGGAAATACATCAAGATTTATTAAGAATTGAAAAGTCAAATTTTAGAATCATTTTAGGAGTTTTGTCCTTAATTCTTGCAATTACATTTTTCATGATAGAAATGATAGATAATGGATCCATGAGCACTTTCTATTTTATTTATTTTCTCTTTTTTTTTCTAAATGGAATTGTAAATATTATTGAAGGCAAAGGGATTTCAAGTTCAAAATTTTTTGGCAAAGCTTACATTTTAATTAACAAAGAAAAAGTATTGATAAAAAAGAGTATTCTGAATAAAGAAAAATCTGTTTATTGGAATGAAATTGAATCTATTAGACTCGCATCAAATAATTTTGTTTTTGAAACATTCAACAAAGAATTACTAACAATAAAATTATCAGAATTTAATTATTCATTAATTCAAAAAATCAAAGAAACAGTTGGTAATATCGCAAAAGAAAACAACATAGAAATATATAAATAAAAAACATAAATACTGTGCCAAACAAAACCTATAGTTCATGGCATTCATGAAGTCGGTATTTTAACATTCAACTAAACGCGCCATTTTCTATCCCCCGTTGTGCGAAGTTTCCGAACTTCGCACCAACTAAAATGTAGTTTTTAACTACAAAATAACTACATTACCCAACATAAAGCGAAAGCCGAACTACCCGATTTTTGGACATTGTTGTCCTGAAGGGAAAGAACAGGCTCTAGAGTGCAGAGAACATGATGATGAATAAAATTAACTACACACAACGGCTAATAGTTCATGGTCTCGCCAAAGGCGAGAGTAAAAAGCATCACGGTTTTCCTGCCAACCGGCAAGCAAGTTGCCGTAAAGTGCACCAAACTGCTGCCGCCAAGCAAATAAATATTGACAAAGACGTATTTGTTTTATATATTTGCACGTATAGCAAAATATATAAATATGGACACAAAACTGACATTAAAACTAAATAAATCAATTATTGAAAGAGCAAAGCAATATGCAAAAGGAAGAAATATTAGTCTTTCTAAAATGATCGAGAATTATCTTCAAGCAGTTACCAACGAGAGAGAAAATGAAGTAGAAGTCTCTCCGCTAGTAGAAAGCTTAATTGGTGTTTTAAAAACGAAATCTAATAGTTACAAGAAAGATTACACGGGCTACTTATCTGATAAATACGCATAATGAAGAATATTTTAGTTGACACAAATATCGTACTTGATCTTCTGACAAAACGCAAAGATTTTTTCATACCTGCAAGTGTTTTATTTACGCTATCAGATTATCACAAAATTAATCTTTACATTTCTTCTTTAACTTTTGCAAACACCTACTATCTGCTAGAAAAAGAACTCAAATCCGTAAAAGCAAAAGAAGTATTAAGAAAATTTAAACTTCTTGTAAAAGTTCTTCCAATGGAAGACAAAATAATTGATCTTTCATTGAACTCAGACTTCAGAGATTTTGAGGATGCTATTCAATATTTTACAGCAATAGGAAACAAATTAGAATTGATAATAACTAGAAATTTAAAAGACTTCAAACTGTCTAAGCTCCCTGTAATGACAGCAGATGAATATTTAAAATTGAGATAATACCAAGCGGAAACAAAGACTAGTAAAACATGGGAAATTCTTACTTGGTAGAAACTTGTGCTTTTCGTTCACACTTTTCTTTCACTTGGAAAGGAAACCACTCAGCAGACTTTCCCACGTTTCATAGTTCAGGCCAGTAACAAACATTTAAAATAAAGCACAGTATGAAAATCGAAATCAACGAATCAGAAAGATTCATAAAAATAAAAGATTTAGCAAAATTTAATTATTATATGTTGATGGGCATTCTAGTTCTGGTGGTGACTAATGCAATTCTTAATCTCCGAAACACCGATGAGAATAATTTTGACTGGTTCGCCATAACCTACTTAATTATGGGAGCAATTTGCTTCCTGTTATTGCTTTATAACACTTTTAAAAAAACAGCAGCCAATAAAATTAATTTTAATAAAATTGAATCATTAAAGGAAAAAACTGTATTTGGGCGAAAACGTTTTAGTTTAAAATTAAAAAATGGCAAGCTGAGAGATTTATATGAGTTGAAAAGTGAGGTTGAAATTAATGCGCTAAAAGAAACATTTAATAAGGTCGGAATAAGTACCAAAAATAATAAATAAGATGAAAAATTGCCCAAACTGTAAAGCAGAAATTTTAGAAAACTTTGAGATCTGTTGGAATTGTAATTTCAGTTTAAAGGAAAATAAGATTATCGATTTTAAAGAAGAATCTTTTGAAGGTTTAAACAAAAGAGAAATTGATTGTCTCAGATGCAAAATCCCAATGGTTTATTCGGGAGAGTATAAATTTCATGAAGGAACCCGAATTGGCGCCTTAGGAAGTTTGTTCGAACTATTTGTGAACAGAGAATCTTTCGACTTATACCTTTGTCCAAAATGTGGTAAAATAGAATTCTTCACTACCTTTAACAAAACTAACAAATGATCTAATTGGAAATTTAAAAATAGAATTAAAGTAAAACCTTCTTAAATTTACAAGCTAATAATTGTAAAAAAAGTGATAACAACATAGTTAACAATTTAAAACAATAAACATGAAAAAAGCACTCATCGCATTCGCATTAATAGTATTTACTGGCATTGCAACAATCGCCCAAATTAAAGAAGGACATGTAAAATTTGAAGTCACCATGTCTGCAGACAATCCTGCCATGGAAATGGCTGTAAACATGATGAATGGTTCGACCATGGAAATGTTTTTTAAAGGAGAATCAACCCTGACTAAAATGAGCATGGGATCGATGATGAATATAGCGACCACCACCAATTCGAAATCGAATGAAGTTTTAATTTGCATGGGAGGAATGATGGGAAACAAAGCGGTTAAGACAACAATGACCGAATTAAGCGAACAGCAACCTGATGATTCAGATATGGACATTGAGTTTGTAAGTGAAACAAAAGATATTCAAGGTTATAAATGTAAGAAGGCAGTTTTTAAAAGCCCAGATGGGAACGAAGCTATTTTCTGGTATACCGAAGAAATTGAAATTAACAAAGCAGGTCAGAATTACCTAAACGATCAAATTCCAGGATTTCCAATGGAATTTGAAATAAATCAGGGCGGAATGAAAATGTCGATGAAAGCTACTTTTTTTGAAAAGAAAATTCCGGGTAATGCTTCCGAATTATTCAGCATGGAAATTCCTGCAGGTTATCAGGAAATGTCGCTCGACGCCATGAAATCGATGGGAATGTAGTCCCATTTGGGTTTTAGTTAAATAAACCATTTTCCATCAGTCAAGTAAAAATTTGATGCTGGAATGATTGGATAGTTTATAGTTACGACGTCATTTATCATTAATAGTAACATGATGCCACTATGATGGTCAATCCAAATTAATGTTTATATTTAAGCTTAGCTATGAGGATTGCATCTTTAAAAGAAATTAAGCAGGAATTAAGTCATCGCTCACAAGGTGAATTGCTTGAGCTTTGTTTGCGTTTAACAAAATTCAGAAAGGAAAATAAGGAATTATTAACCTATCTCTTATACGATTCGGCTGATGAAGCATCTTATATCGAAAGAATTAAACTGGAAATCACGCAGGAATTTGAACAGATAAATACCAAGACCTATTTTTATATTAAAAAAAGCGTGCGTAAAATTCTGCGGAACATCAAAAAATATATCAAATATTCGAAAAAGAAAGAAACAGAGGTCGAATTATTGATTTACTTTTGTTCAGAATTAAAAAATATGAGGTCATACATTAATCAAAACGTAACCCTCAACAATATTTATCAGCGTCAAATTGAAGCCATAAAAAAAGCAATATCTTCATTACACGAGGATCTGCAATACGATTACGGCTTAGAATTAAAGAAACTGATTGACAAAAACTAGCATTAAAAAGATGATCGAAATCGGGAAATACAACGAATTGGAAATTTTAAGGCGAACACCCTTCGGGCTTTACCTTGGCGATAAATCAGGTGAAGATGTGCTGTTGCCAACGAAATACTGTCCCGAGAAATACGAAATGGGTGATCAACTCAAGGTTTTTGTTTATCTCGATCATAATGAGAAACAGATTGCAACCAATATCACACCCAAAATTCTCTTGCACGAATTCTCACTGCTTCAGGTTAAAGATGTTTCGGTAGTTGGAGCATTCATGGATTGGGGAATGGAAAAAGATTTATTTGTCCCTTTCAGTGAGCAACGACAGCGGATGGAAGAAGGCAGGTGGTATATCGTTTTTCTGGATATTGACCCAAATTCGGGCAGACTTTATGCAAGTAATCAGGTTAAAAAGATTTTACAAAACGAAGATTTAACAGTTAAGGAAGGTGATAAAGTTGATTTGGTTGTTTTGAAAGAAACCGATCTGGGGTTCAACGTGATTGTTAATCACGAACATGTTGGATTGGTTTACCAGAACGAAATTTTCAAGGAGTTGAATATAGGCGATAAAATGAAAGGCTACGTTAAACAGATCCGTGAGGACAACAAGCTTGATATTTCGCTTCAACCGATTGGATATGGCAAATCAAATGATGTAAACACCGAACTAATTTATCAGAAGCTGAAAGGAAATAATGGGTTTTTGGCAATAACAGACAAAAGTTCCCCTGAAGAAATTTACTCAAGCTTCGGAATTAGCAAAAAGGCATTTAAAAAATCATTGGGCTCTCTGTATAAAGAACGAAAAATAGCCATTGAGTCAAATGGAATTAAATTAATTTAGTAATTAACATTTAAAAATAGATAGTCATGGGAAAAGAACATGTATCAAAAAAAGCGATAAAAAAAGAACCAACCAAATCAAAAAAAGAAAAAAAATTAGCAAAACAAGAGAAGAAAGCTAAAAAATCGCAAAGCCTGGATTAACAGAATAAAACAACCTGATTAAGATGGGTTTAATTTTATGACTAAACAAATAATTCGAGCTTATCTGCCTTCAGATAATATGGCTTTATTTGACATTTTCAAACACTATATTCCTTCAGATTTTGCACCAAGTGAAATTTATGACTTTGATACTTATCTGAAGGAATATTGGTCAACCTATTTTACGATCGAAATTGACGGCCAAATCGCAGGTGGGATTGGTTATCAGCTGATAGATGTTGACACCACAGGGCAAATCAAATGGATTCTACTTCATCCAGATTATGTAGGGAAAGGCCTTGGCAAAATGGCCATTGAGCACTGTTTGGCAATTTTCAAGTCTAATCTGAAGATTCAGAAAGCAATTGTTACCACCTCACAATTGGCTTATCGTTTTTTTGAAAAATTTGGATTTGTTTTACAAAGAACAGAAAAAGATTTTTGGGGAAAAGGACTAGATCTTTATCAATTGGAGAAACCTTTTTAATAGTGCATATTTCATCGAAGGTTTATTTTTTTGCCTCTAAATTAATTAGTCTAAAAAACATCAAACGCAACCCTATAAGCTATTTCTGCATCTATTAAAAAACAGATCAAGAATCATCATTCTTCATCTAGTTTACAAAACACCTAAAAATGAAAAAATCGTTAATCCTAATCAGCTTTACTTTGCTTTTCTTGGCTTCATGTAAAAAAAAAGAAAACATTGAAATTGACACTTTGGTTCCAAGAAGTGAAATACCTGTTTGGCTCATAAATATTATTGAAGGAAACGAAATCACTATCTCATTAGATCATTGGCTTGATTCGGATACGGGAGCATGGCTTAGATATAAATACGAAAAACAATATTATTTTGAATACTATAATGCACTCATGTCTTCTTACCCACCAGTTTATAATTATGAAGGAGAGCGAATCATGCTTGATCAGAAAGAATTTCAGAAATACAGCGAAAACAAATGCTGTCGCCAATTTGTGTGGAAAGGCTCTGCGTATATAGATTATTAGCTGACCATCAATCTATTAGAAATACTCAGATTAACATTCCTAATCTGAACTTCAGTCGTATTTTAGAAGTTGAAGTACAGTTTAAATTTATGCCCTACCTTTGCACAAATTATTTTTATGAATTCTTTTGAAAGTTTAAATCTATCCAAACCCTTATTTAATGCGATTGATGAATTTGGATTTGATAAACCAACTCCTATTCAAAAAGAAGCCTATCCTGTCATTCGTTCAGGAAAGGATGTGGTTGGAATTGCACAAACCGGTACCGGAAAATCATTTGCTTACATGCTTCCCTTACTTCAGGATTTAAAATTTTCAAACCAAATTAATCCTCGAATTTTAATTCTTGTTCCAACACGTGAATTGGTTTTACAGGTTGTTGAGCAAGTTAAAACACTCACCAAATACATGACCGTACGCGTTATGGGGGTTTATGGTGGCACTAATATTAATACCCAGAAACAGGCTGTTGCTGAAGGAATGGACATCCTTGCAGCTACACCCGGCCGACTTTATGATCTGGTTTTAAGTGGGGCATTACAATTAAAAGCCATTAAAAAATTAGTGATAGATGAAGTTGATGTTATGTTGGATTTAGGATTTATATTCCAACTTACCAATATTTTAGAACTATTACCCGACCGTCGACAAAACATTATGTTTTCGGCAACAATGACGGATGAAGTTGATGCTTTGATTGATGATTTTTTTATTACACCAACAAAAATTTCTATTGCCATAAGTGGAACCCCTTTGGATAATATCGCTCAGCAATCGTATAAAGTTGAAAATTTTTACACCAAAGTAAATCTGCTAAAACATCTTTTGAAAAACAAAAATAAATTCCAAAAAGTATTGGTATTTGTATCGAATAAGAAGTCAGCTGATCTATTGTTCGAATCTTTGGAAGAAGAATTTGGTAATGAGAGCTGCATCATTCACTCCAACAAATCACAAAATTACCGAATCCGATCTATCGAAGAGTTTGATCAGGGCAAAAACCGAATATTGGTCGCAACTGATGTGATGGCAAGAGGATTGGATTTGGAACAAATTTCTCACGTAATTAACTTCGATACGCCACATTATCCTGAGAATTACATGCACCGGATTGGTCGAACAGGAAGGGCAGAAAAGGAAGGCAAAACCATCTTGTTCTATACAGATAAAGAGGAAGAATGGAAACTTGCGATTGAAATGCTTATGGATTATGAAATTCCAACTAATGAGTTTCCTGAAGAAGTTGAAATTTCTAAGCAATTAATTCCTGAGGAGCGTCCGGTAATTATTGAAAAGCAGCTAAATAAAATAAAAGTGAAGGAATCAGGAGCGGCTTTTCATGAGAAAAAAGAAAAAAACTTAAAAGTAAATCAGGGAGGATCTTATCTGAGAAAAGCAAAAAAATACAAAAACCCTTTAACCAGAGGAGATAAAATTGCCAATCTCCGTAAAAAAAAGAAATAATTTTATTTCTATGATTTTTAAATAATGAATCAAAGCTATCATCCAGAAACCTACTGGGATCAAGTCGCACAAAACATTTCTTCGCGAAGCGATCTGAAATTGATTGCCGGCGACGATGAACCATATTACCGATACAAAAGGAAGAAGTTTTTAGCATTATTAGATACTTTAAATTTTAGTCAAAAAACGGTTTTAGAATTTGGTTCGGGTCCGGGAGGAAATCTGGAACATCTTTATTCAAAAGGATGTAATAGTATTACGGGTGTAGATATTTCTGGTGAGATGATTTTGTTATCAAGAAAAATATTGGCAGGCAAAAACATCGAAACCATTAAAATTGATTCCTTTAAATTGCCTTTTACTGATGGTAAATTTGATATCGTTTTTACCTCAACGGTTCTTCAACACAATACTGATGAAACTGAACTTCAGAAAATGGTTGATGAAATTTGCAGGGTTTCAAACAAAGAGGTTTATCTTTTCGAAAGAATAGAAAACAGGATTAAAGGCCATGAAAGCAACCTTGGAAGACCAATTAAATTTTATGCGCAATTGATGCGTAAGAATGGATTTAAACTCATACGAATACAATCATTAAATATACAAGCCAGTTACTACGCTTGTGGGTTTATCAGAAAGGTTTTCAATTCAAGTTCCAGAAAAGAAGGTGAACAATTAAGTAAACTATCAATCTTTCTCGAAAAAATAGTTTTGCCTTTTACATCTATTTTAGATAAAATGATCCCAAGCAAAAGAGATGTAACTTTACTCCGATTTCAAAAAGAAAATTAGAACTACACCAGATGCATCCTAATAAGAAAAAACATCCGAAAGTAAAATCAAGATTGCATGTGAGAAATAAGCATCGTTCGCGTTATGATTTTAAGTCATTAATTGAATCATGCCCTGAATTGGCAAACTTTGTAAGCTTAAATAAATATCAGGATGAGTCGATTGATTTTTCAAATCAGGAAGCAGTTAAAATCCTTAACAAAGCCCTCCTGAAACATTTTTACGACATTGAATATTGGGATATACCTAAGAATTATTTATGTCCACCTATCCCCGGTCGTGCCGATTACATTCATCATATTTCAGATTTATTGGGAGGATTTAATTATGGTAAAATTCCTTCGGGCCAAAATTTAATTTGCCTGGATATTGGTGTTGGCGCCAATTGTGTGTATCCAATAATTGGAGTTAAAGAATACGGCTGGACATTCATTGGATCAGACATTGATCCAATTTCTATTGAATCAGCCGAGAAAATAATCAGCGAGAATTCTTTACTAAAAAAAAATGTTACTTGCCGTTTACAAAGCGATTCAAGAGACTTTTTTTATGGCGTTATTCGAAAAGATGAACTCATTGATTTATCCATTTGCAATCCTCCCTTTCATGCATCACAAGCCGAAGCAAAGGCTGGAAATATCAGAAAACAAAGCAATTTAAAACTTGAAAAAGTTTCAAAAGTAGCATTAAATTTTGGTGGTCAGGCTAGCGAATTATGGTATGATGGTGGAGAGGAGCGTTTTGTCAGGAACATGATTCGCCAGAGTAAAAAATTCGGTAAATCCTGTTTTTTATTTTCCAGTTTGATCTCAAAACAATCGACCTTAAAAAGTGCCTATAAAGTTTTAGAGCAAACTGAAGCCACAGAAGTTAAAACCATCCCAATGGGGCAGGGAAATAAAACCAGTCGTTTACTTGCCTGGACTTTTTTAAGCAAAGAAGAACAGAAAAAGTGGAAAGAAGAGAGATGGAAATAAAATAGAATTTTAGGTCGAACTAATTCTTTTCTCTCATACAAGAATCACCGGCTAACCATCCTGTTGAATAAGCAATTTGCAAATTATAACCTCCTGTTTCTGCATCTAAATCAATAAGTTCGCCTGCAAAGAAAAGGCCTTTGATTAATTTTGACTCCATCGTTTTAGAAGAAATTTCATTGGTAGCCACCCCTCCTGCTGTAATTATAGCTTCTTTAAAAGTTCGATGTTTTGTTACTTTAAACCGTAAATTTTTAATTAAATGGCCGATTTGCTTTCGTTCTTTTGATGAAATTTGATGGCACAATTTTTCTGGATTAATTCCCAAAACTTCGATAAAAGAATTTGCCATCGAAGCCTTCAGCCAATAACGAAAAATATTGCCAAGTTTCTTCTTGCCATGCGCATTTAAGTCTCGGATTAATCGATCGTCGAGTTGCTGTTCATTGAGTAAAGGTTCCAAATCTATGCTGATTTCAACTTTTTGTTGTTTTTGTAATCCTTCAACGGCAATTCTGCTTAAGGTTAAAATGATTGGACCAGATAAACCGAAATGTGTAAAAATCATTTCACCTACTGCCGCTCCCATTTTCCTGCCATCTATCCAAACAATGGCCTTAACATCTTTTAAATTTAATCCTTGAAGATTCTTCGCCAGTTGACCTTCTGTTACCAAGGGTACCAGTGCTGGTCTCACATTTTCTATGCCATGCCCTGCATCGCTTGCCAGTTTATATCCTTCACCCGTTGACCCTGTGATCGGATAAGATTTGCCTCCTGTAGCAAGGATTACCTTACAGGCCTTGATTTCTCTTCTGTTTGCTTTTACTCCAACGATGGCACCTTTCTCAACCAGTAACTTTTCAACAGGAGAATCATGACGAATTTCAACATTCAAATCCTTATTCCATTGAAGCAAGGCCTTTAATACATCCATGGATTTATTACTTGTTGGGAAATACCTGCCCAGAGGTGCGAGCGTGCACTCAACGCCATATCTTTTCAATAAACCCAGAATATCATTAGAGGAAAATTTTGACAAAGCAGTTCTGAAAAAACGACCATCGGGATAAACATGTTTGATAAATTCGCCTATCGGAGCATTGTTGGTAACATTACATCTTCCCGATCCGGTAATCAAAAGCTTTCGCCCGGCACTGGGCATTTTTTCAAGAATAAGCACATTAGCACCAAGCTCTGCTGCACGGCCCGCAGCCAATAATCCTGCCGGACCTCCACCAACTACTATTACATCAAAACTTTTCATTCACTGCAAAGTTATCAATTACCGCTTAAGTTTTACTGTGTCTTAGCAATCATAAATTTCTTACTTTAGAATCGTGATTAAAAAAGAACTGCAAGCAGAAAGACCCACGCCTATAATTTCGGATATTGAGGTTTTTCCATTTCACAAGAATGATGATCCAGCTGAGGCCATTGAGGCCATCATGAGTGGACATTTTATTTTAATTGAAGATTTCTTTAGCAGTGGACTGATTATTCTAAACACATTGAAGAAATATCTGGAAGGAAATATAACTGATTTTTCATATCGAGACCAACGTAACCTTCGAACCCTCTTTCGTAAATATTCGTATCAAATATTATTAGCCATTGAACACCACAGATTAGCAGTTAAGAAGGCACCTGAAATCGGTTGGTTTAAAATTCTTTATCCTGAACATAAGGAGTTTTTGTTACCCTTTCCGCAAATCCAGGGCTTAAACAGTTCCTGGCAATGGTATAAAAAAGGGATTTTCCTTCCGGTTATAGCAGAAAAAATTCATCCCTTTTACGGAACTTATTTTCCAACCCGACATGAGCACTTAACACTTTTTGATAAATGGCTAAGTAAGTATGATGGTGAAAAAAATTCAGCCATTGATGTGGGTGTAGGTTGTGGTGTACTTACTTTTCAAATGTTGAAACATGGTTTTAAACAGGTGTGTGGTACAGATATAAATCCCAATGCAATCATCGGCCTTAGCAAAGAATTACACTCAAATAATTTGCACACAAAAGTTGATTTATTTCATGGCGATTTATTTGCCGAATGTAATTCAAAGGCTGAACTCATTGTTTTCAACCCACCCTGGATTCCGGCTATGCATCGCATTGAAGGACTCGACAAGGCCATTTATTACGATGATGATTTATTTCCAAAATTTTTCGCAGAAGCAAGCACGCATCTTGAACCTGAAGGTTGTCTTGTTTTACTGTTTTCAAATTTAGCTGAAATCATAAAATCGAGTAGCATCCATCCAGTTGAAGATGAATTGGCTAGGGGTCATCGATTTCAAAAAGCACAGTTTTGGCAGAAAAGAGTCAAAGCTGCTTCTAAAAAAACAAAAAGAAATCAAAATTGGCGTAAGGAGGAGCTGGTTGAGTTGTGGGTTTTAAAAGCAAAATCTTAACCCTACGATTTCTATGGTTTAAGCAAATTTATTTTGATAATTCTTTTCATAAAGTTTGTCTTCCTTAATACAAGCAAAAGCCCTAAGAACTATTTTGTTCCTCAGGGCATTCAGTACACTCATTTTGTTTTTTCCTTCAGCTACTTTTCTTCTGTAGTAAACTCCCAATTCCCCCTTGCTATTACAAAGTGTCAATGCGCATAAGTGCAAGACGGTCTTCATGTCTTTGTTCGTAAAATGGGACAATTTGGTTTTCCCACGTATGCTTTTTCCTGATGAATGCTCAAAAGGGACTACACCTGCGTAACAAGCATACTTTTTAGCTTCCTTGAATGAGGTAAAGGCATTAGTGGTTGTCAAAAACATAATAGCAGTGATTTTACCTATGCCATCAATTGAAACCAAAATGTCAAACATTCTCCCTAGATTATTATCAGAACGGACTATCCCTAGTATCCTTTCCTCTATCGCCATAATGTCCCGCTCAAGCGCACGAATTGACCTACAGCAGCTTTTTTCCAATTCCTTTGCCATATTCCTATCAATGAACTTCCCTGTTTCTTTAATTGGTACAAGCAATTTTTTTTTAGCATTGACAAGCCCTTTGCGCATGGTCATTAATTGCTTTAACCTTTTAATATTGCTTTTAGGGGCTTTCCATTCTTGCAAAAAGTCTTTGTTCCTCCAGGCATATAAAGCAATCCTCTCAGCATCCACACGATCATTTTTGCCCCTTTGCAAACCATTGGAGTGTTTGATGCGATAAGCATTTTCAAGGCACACTTTACACGGCGTTTGTTGCAAAAAAACTAGCAAAGGCCAACAATAAATTCCCGTATGTTCCATACATACCAAGGTTTGTCCCAGATCGAGACCAAACTCCTTTTCCCAGTCTGAAAAGATTTTTTTAATCTCTTTTGTGTTATTCCCAATAGATACCCCAGACACAAATTGCCCTTCTTCAGTTAATGCAATGTCCAATGTTTCTTTTGAAACATCTATCCCAATGTAATACTTTTGTAATTGCATGTTCTATAATTTTAGTGAATATAACAGGTTGACATATTGAACAATTTCAAAACCTTGCTAATAAGCCTTAAGCTTAAATTTCTATTTGAAGCTTGTTCAAAAACTGACAGGGGATTAAATCGCAGGATAGGTCTAAAACCTTGAGGGTTGCTAATGTGTCCCTGTCAGTGTCAACTTTATCGCCCTACAAATCTAATTTTAAATATCACTTTTGTGGGCTCTTAAAAACAATGGTGTAAATCTAAAGGAGGGTTTAAAACCCTCGTAGGGTTAAGATTCAAAAAGACTCCAATAGGTGAAATGGTATTTCTACTTATCTGTCTCTCTTTTATATTCCAGAATGTCTCCAGGTTGACACTCCAACACTTCACAAATCGAATTTAGTGTAGAAAATCGCATAGCTTTAGCCTTACCTGTTTTTAATATAGATAGATTTGCCATGGTAAGACCAACCCTCTCAGAAAGTTCTGTCAGACTCATCTTTCGCTTTGCAAGCATTACATCTAAATTAACAATTACGGCCATCTCTTAAACAGTTAAATCTTGATCTTTTTGTAATTCTAATCCTTTAATAAAAATGTGCGCAAGAACCCAAATAAAAAGTGCGATAAAAAGTCCACTGCGATAATTCATAAAATCGACAGAAGCGCCAAAACTTTTAATCAAACTAACATTTTCAAACTCCATCTTTTGTACAAAACTATAAGCCACAAGGTCTAAAACGACATTTCGAAAAAACCAAACCACTACTAAAAGATAGGAAATTCTTTTAAGAAGATTTATATTTTTGACAGTAAAGACTTCTCTCTTCCTAACATTTTTAATAAATTTCCTGAATACAAAAACACAGTAGAACGCAAAAGAAATATAAACTAGTGGGAAATACGAAAATCGTTTTGCTACTTGATTTGGCACTTCACTAAATTGAATCTGTGAAGTCGTATCTTTTAATCCTACTTTAACAATTTTATCATCTATGTTCATATTTCCTGTTTCCTTCATGTCAATCCTAACAGGTACATTCATATAAAAACTAATGCCATGATTATCCTCAGATGTATGTAAAATGACATTTACAACAGCAAAAAATAAAAACCCAATTATAAGTCCTACAAGTGCTAGATTGCAAAACAAATAAATGAGATCAATGCTTAAAGGTATTTGGTTATCTTCCATAGTGTTTAAAAATAAATTAATGAAACAAAAGTAATACTTATTTATTTATAAACAATATTTATTTATTGTTTATCGATATATTATTATTTTTAATCAAATCAGGTTTAATTCGTAATTTCACACAAAATTTACATTCCTAATGAAAATAAAACCATTTAAGCTAGAGCGTTATTTTGCAAAACATGAATTCTCAGCGCCATACCTACTGAGCTGCTCAGACTGTGAACCACTTAGTCAAAAGGAGCTTTTGGCCATGGCTGATGAAGAATCAAAGGAGTTATGGGTTGATTTAATATTGGCTTATACGCATTCGCAAGGTCATCCTTTGTTACGGGATGAAATTGCTAAATTATATTCAGAAATCGAAGCTGAAGATATTTTAATTGCCGCTCCTGAAGAAGCCATTTTTATCGCTATGAATGTATTAATTAATGAAGGAGATCATGTAATCACCACCTTTCCCGCTTATCAATCTTTATACGAAATTGGAAACAGTCTTGGTGCAGAAATTTCAAAGTGGGAGCCTAATGATGACGGGCATTTTAATCCGGATGACTTATTTGCGTTGGCAAATGAAAACACCAGTTTACTCATCATTAATTTTCCGCATAATCCTACAGGTGAAACCATAAATCAGGAGCAGTTAAATCAAATTATTGAATTTGCCAGAGAGAATAAAATAATTATCTTTTCCGATGAAATGTATCGGTTTTTAGAATATGATCAAAAGGATCGTTTGAGCTCGGTAAGTGATATTTATGAGAATGGAATCTCGTTGTGTGGAATGTCAAAATCATTTGCACTTCCCGGCATACGGCTTGGATGGTTAAGTACCACAAATAAATACTGGATAAAGAAAATTCTTGAATTCAAAGATTATACCACCATTTGCCCACCTGCTCCAAGTGAAATACTATCGTTAATCGCACTTAAAAACAAGGGAAAAATAATCCAACGAAATTTAAAAATTATTCAGAAAAACTTATTAATCCTTGAAAAGCTTATTTTTCGTTTTCCAAACCTTATAAAATGGAATAAACCCATTGCCGGACCTATCACATTTCCTGAACTGCTAATCCAAAAAGACATTACATTATTTTGTCAGGATTTAATTGACAAAAAAGGAGTTATGCTTCTACCTTCATCTGTTTATAATTATCCTCATCAAAAGGTAAGGATTGGTTTAGGAAGGAAAAATTTTAAACTGGCATTGGCAAAATTTGAAGAGTATCTTACAGAATACCAAGACAAAAGCTAATTCCCTCATTCTAAATAAGCGATTGAAACATCTATGTTATAATTTATCCTTAATTTAGCCCGATTATTTTATAAATTTTAATAT
Source organism: Bacteroidales bacterium (assembly GCA_963674935.2). Lineage (GTDB taxonomy): Bacteria > Bacteroidota > Bacteroidia > Bacteroidales. Next base: position 262,399 of record CAXXWZ010000006.1, on the reverse strand, counting down.
TTAAAAATGCAAACGATTGGCCTAATTGGAGGAATGAGTTGGGAATCGTCGCTTGAGTATTATCGACTTATTAATCAATTCGTTAAAGAAAAGCTTGGAGGCATGCATTCGGCACAAAGCCTGATGTATTCTGTAGATTTCGACCCCATTCAAAAACTTCAGCATAATAATGACTGGGATAAATTGACTGAAATGATGATCGACGCAGCCAAACATCTTGAAAAAGGGGGTGCTGATTTTATCGTGATTTGTACCAACACCATGCATAAAATGGCTGAGGAAGTGGCGCAGAATATAAATTTACCTTTGGTACATATTGCGGATGCAACTGCAGAAGCCATAAAACTCCAAAAGCTTAAGAAAATTGCTTTACTCGGAACAAAATTTACAATGGAACAAGACTTTTACAAAAAGAGGTTAACTGATTTACACCAGCTGGATGTGATTGTTCCAACAGAAGAAGAGAGAGAAATTGTACATCAAATTATTTACAAAGAACTTTGTATGGGCCAAATTAAAGGCGACTCGAAAAAGGCTTATCAAAACATCATACATCATTTACAACAAAAAGGAGCTGAAGGGGTGATTTTAGGTTGCACCGAAATTCCTTTATTAATTAAACAGGAGGACGTTTCAATTCCCATTTTCGACACCACAACAATTCATGCCAAAAAGGCTGTTGAACGAGCCATTTCATAATTTATTTATCAAGAGGATTTAAGATTAGATATTTTTATTCATACATTTTATATTTTTTATATCATAAAATCAAGTTAGAATCATGAGTTTAAAAACATATTCAATTATTATCGGAAACGGAAGTTATACACCTGAAAACGTTGTTAAAAATTCCGATTTTCTTCAGAACGAATTCTATAACGCCGAAGGCGAAAAGATTCAAAAATCGAATGAAGAGATTATTGAAAAATTTAAAGAGATTACCGAAATTGAAGAAAGAAGATATGCGGATGATAATTTAGTCGCTTCAGATTTAGGCTTTCTAGCCTCAAAAAGAGCCATTGAAAGTGCTAAAATTGACAAAGAAACACTTGACTATATTATTGTTGCACATAATTTTGGAGATGTTAAAAGCACCATTCATAAAGTTGATATCGTTCCAAGTTTAGCTGCCAGAGTTAAAGCCAAACTAAAAATCGAAAATCCTTTCTGTGTAGCATATGATTTGCCTTTTGGATGTCCGGGATGGATTCAGGGAGTTATTCAGGCTGATTATTATATTAAATCGGGAGATGCCAAAAGAGTTTTAGTGATAGGTGCCGAAACCTTATCAAGAATTTCTGATCCTCATGACATTGACAGCATGATTTATGCTGATGGTGCCGGAGCAGTTATTTTAGAAGGTAAACAAAGTGAAACACCGATCGGAATTCTGGCTCACAGAACACGTTCTGACACCATCCAATTTGTCAATTTACTTAACATGGGTCACACCTACAATAGCGACATAGAGGATGACCGAATTTACATCAAAATGAATGGCCGCAAACTATATACTTACGCATTAACACATGTTCCTCAACTTGTAAAAGAAACTCTGGATAAAGCCGGACTTCCATTAAGTGCCATAAAAAAAGTATTGATTCACCAGGCAAATGCGAAAATGGATGATGCCATGTTGTTACGTTTATTCAAACTTTATGGACTTAAACTAAACGACATTCCGAAAGACATCATGCCCATGACCATTTCAGAACTCGGTAATACTTCAGTTGCTACAATACCTGTACTTTACGATAAAGTAATGAGGGGTGAAATGCAGGGCCATGGTATAAATACCAATGATCATGTGGTTTTCGTTTCGGTAGGTGCAGGCATGAATGTAAATGCCTTCGTTTATAAAATGCAATAAAACATTGTTTAAAGTGTAGGTTTTATCTTACACTTTAAACTAAACTGAGTCTTTAATTTCATCGATTAATCCTTCAGCGCAATCTTCTAAAATATCCAGTACTTTTTCAAATCCCATACTGCCACCATAGTAAGGATCCGGGACATCCTCTCCATCGTATGTTTCACTAAAATCAGTCATCATTGCAATTTTATTTTTTTGCGACGGATTTTTTGCCATACCCATTAAACTTTGATAATTACTGGCATCCATGGCAATAATCATATCAAAATAATCAAAATCTTTTGGCATGATTTGCCGCGCAATACTTGTTAAGTTATAACCACGCTTAATGGCATGAGTCATCATCCTGCTATCTGCTGAGTCACCTTCATGGTATCCCGAGGTTCCAGCACTATCCACCTCAACCTCCGATAATAATCCATACTTATTTAATTTGGCATTAAAAACAGCTTCAGCACTTGGAGATCTACAAATGTTACCTAAGCATACAAACAACACCCTCATATCTAATCATTTTTTATATCTAAAGTAAATATACTGATATTATTTTTTAAGCACTTAATTCAATAATTTTGCTTCTTCACAATTTTTACAAAATAAACTTTTATTTATGACTCTCAATGATTTATCACACCCTATAAAATCAGGCGATTTGGTTTTCGAAGGAATGAAAAAACCCGAATTAAGAAGCATCAGAAATATACAAAAAGATGGATTTGCCGTGACTTCAATATTGATGCATTCGCATAATGGCACTCATATTGACGCGCCTTCACATATGATTACGAAAGGTAAATCACTCACTGATTTCCCTATTGAAAAGTTCCATGGCTCGGCTATTCAAATTCCATGTCAGGAGTTTGCGAACACTGAAATTCCTTTAGCTTTTTTAAAGAAGTTTGAAGGTTCAATTAAAAATGCCGAATTTATTATTTTCAATACGGGCTGGTCAAAAAAATGGAATACGCAGGCATACTTCGACCATTTTCCGGTTCTATCTCAGGAATCTGCAACATGGCTTACTAAATTTGACCTTAAGGGTATAGGATTTGATGCCATCTCTGTCGATCACATTAAAAGTCAAACAGTACCGGTACACATCATTTTGTTAAGCAAAGAAATTTTGATTATCGAAAACCTGTGCAATCTTGATTCACTGAAATCTGATCCATTTATTTTTCAGTGTCTTCCACTTAAATGCGATAATATTGATGGTTCACCTGTAAGAGCAATAGCGTTTGTAGATTAGATGCGCTGCAAAATATATTTTTTAGATTTCTTTTTTAATTTTACGATCACAATGCAATCAATATATTAATTTCCTATTATACACCTCATGAAAAAAACACTTTTTATTCTAGCTATCAGTTTATTTTTAACTCAAGTTACATTCACACAAACTACCATCAACAGAGATCCAGAGATCAAAAAAATGGTTGATGAAATTTCAAGAGATAATATTGAAAAAACCGTAAGGAAATTGGTAAGTTTCAATTCACGTAACAACTTAAGTGTACAAAACGATCCGAACGAAGGGATTGGTGCTGCCTGGAATTGGATTAAAGCTGAAATGGAAAAATCAATCCCAGATTCAGAAGGTCGTTTAAGCGTTGAACTGGTTGGCTACAAAGTTGGTGGAGAAGGTCAACGGATTAAAACTGAATTGGAATTACAAAATGTTGTCGCTACTCTTAAAGGTAATGATCCAAATGATGATCGTATCTTTTTGATCAGCGCCCATCTCGATTCTCGCGCAGCTGATAATAATGACGGCAAAGTTTTTGCACCAGGAGCAAACGATGACGCTTCAGGCGTTGCAGCGATTATGGAAATGGTAAGAATTATGTCAAAAAAATCCTTTTCAGGCACCATTATTTTCACAGCAGTTTCAGGTGAAGAGCATGGATTATATGGATCAGCACATATGGCAAATATAGCTAAAAAGGAAAACTGGAACCTAGTTGCCATGCTCAACAACGACATGATTGGGAACAGCGGTTCGAGCGAAACTTTACTAAACGATAATATGAGAGTTCGGGTTTTTAGTGAAGGCGTACCTGCACTTGAAACCGAACAAATGGCCAAATCACGAGCCTATACATCCGCCGAAAACGATGGCAAAGCACGTCAGCTTGCGCGCTATATTAAAGAAGTGGGAGAACGATACGTTGATCAGCTTACCGTGACTTTAATTTTTAGAAATGACAGATTTGGACGTGGTGGTGATCATACGCCATTTTGCAAACAAGGGTTTACTGCAGTTCGAATTACTGAGTTTAATGAAAATTACGACCGTACCCATAAAGTGGTTGAAGAAAAAGACGGCATTAAATATGGAGATATGCCCGAATTTGTTGATTACGAATACGTAAGAAAGAATGCCGGAATTAATCTGGCAACATTGGCGAATTTAGCATGGGCACCTTATGCACCCGAAAATGTGGGCATCAAATTATCAGGGATGAGTAATTCAAGCACCCTCACCTGGGAAGCACCAGAAAAAGGGAAAAAACCTACCGGATATTATCTCATGATGCGAGAAACTTATCAACCACTCTGGGAGCGGAAAATTTACGTTGAAGGAACAAGCATCACCATTCCTTATTCAAAAGATAATTATTTTTTCGCAGTTCAATCGGTTGATGAAAACGGACATGAAAGTGTTCCGGTTTTTCCCGCACCTGCAAGAAGATAAATTAAAAAGACAGAAATGAGAAATTTCAAATTTTCGGAAGAAGTGCCAGAAACTGAAAAGTTTATGGCACTTTTTTTAAGCACCGGATGGAATGACAGCTACAAACTAAGTGCCGATGAATTAGCTATGGCCTTAAAGCAAAGTTGGTTCACCTTTGCTGCTTATGATAAGAATCATTTAGTTGGTTTCGGTCGGATTATTTGCGATGGGATTGTACACGCACTTATTCTGGATTTGATCATACTACCGGAATATCAAGGTAAAGGTTTGGGGAAATTTATCCTTGAAAAATTAGTTGATAAATGCAAGCAACATCAAATTCGGGATATTCAATTATTTTCGGCAAAAGACAAAGCGGAATTCTATAAAAAGTCAGGTTTTACAGAAAGGCCGAAGCTATCACCAGGGATGGAATTAAAATGGTTTAGAAAAGATTGATAAAAAGCGACTAACTACTAGTTTTACTTAAGGTGTATACCTTATAGCGCTCAACGATGGTTTCGTATAATTGAATATCTGTAGCAGCCAGAACAAATAAATCGTCGAAATTGCAATATTTGATAAAATCAGCCACCTCTTTTTTATCCTTCAATCCGGTTAAAGTACTCACTAGTTCAAAACTTAAACGTTCTCCAACTTTCTTTTTAAGATTATCAGCAATCAATAATTTTCTTAACTTTTTCTCATTCTTGGCATCCCTGCTAAATAGATTATAAATTGCTGTAACCGGACTACCGACAGAAAAACCTCCACCATCATTCATGTGATCCAATGGTTTTGATCTACGAGATAACATGGCCATATTTCGTTCAAAAGCTTTCATGAGTGACTCCATATTTATTTCTTCTGGTGTCATCTCATATTCTAAAATTTTTCGTTTAAGTTCACTATAGGTTGGATATGCCCTGATTTTAACTTCTGCTAATTCGTAGGCTTTAGGGATTAGTGAAACATTCAAGGTCAGCTTATCCTCAAAAACAGAATCATGTAAATAAATGACCTGTCCTATATACCCAATGGCCGAAATTGTAATGCTGTCTATTTTAACAAGCTCAAATTTGAATTCACCTTGCAAATTACTGGCAGTTCCTAAACTTAATTCAGGAATATAAATATGGGCAAACGAGATTGGGATCCCACTTTTCTGATCTTTAACTATTCCTTTGATTTTAACCTGAGAGCTTGCAAAAACTTGACTATTCACCAATCCGGCAAATATCATCAACAAAAAAAACCTATACAGTTTTTGCAATTCCAAAACATTAAATATTTTATTCAAATTTAAGGCGATTACCGGATTTTCCTTAAACTTTTAACATCTGTTAAGGATTATAAGGTTTTTTAACATTTCAGTTAAAACTCCATAGCTTTATAACACAACTAAATTAATCTTGAAATAATACCAACCAATAAATCAACTCCTTGATTGATATTTTTAATAGCTTCCGCTTTTTGATTATTTGATTTGGTAGCGTTTTTCACCTCATCAAGCACTGAAGTTAAATCTTTTGAACTAATTCCTGAATCATTAATAATTGCTTCAATTTCTGCATCACCCAAACTTGTCATTTTTGTTATGCTTTCTTTAAAATGTGTTTGAGTTTTAGCAGATGCTTCTTTAGCTTTCTGTGTCCAATCTGTCATGATACTATTTATTTAAAAGAGAATTTATAACTGAATTAAAATCATTTATATTCGAACCAACATCACCCGCCTTAACAATAAACTTGTCAATTTCATTTTCAACCTTGTTTATATCAATTTTGTTTTGTGTAAGACTCTTCACTTTTTCAAATGCTTTTTGTCTTTCCTCACTAACCTTCACAGCTGATTCAATTAAAAGCTTTAGCTCGTTGCTGGCAGTTTCAAAGGCCTGAAAATCAGTATTGAGTTTTGTTACTAGTTTTATTCTTTGTGATTCAAGGGCTGATTGCATCTGATCTCTGTAAGAATTGATTTCTGGAATAATTGCTTTCATCATACCTGAAAATTCTTCTTCATAATTAGTTCCAACAGGAACTCCTTCTTTAAAATTTGCCAGATATTCGGGAGTATATTCATTTTTTATAAATGAATCGATCTTTTCCCTTTTCTCATTAAACATTTTGTTAAGTAAACTTACATTTAGCTCATGCATTCTTTTTCCCTCTTCAATGATTGCATCTGTAAGTGTAATCGTTTGTAGTGGAATTTTTGCACATGCCCCGAGTAGAATTAAACAACTTAAAAAAATTAGTTTTCTCATATTTATAATTTTTAAATTTCTATTACGCTTTGAGTATTATCAATTAATATCCGATATTTTAGCATGTATACTTTTAGGTCTATCATGCAACCAATACGGATCTTTAATAAATGATTTCCAGTGAGTTTCAAAAATAGTTATCATTTTATCAAGATCCGGTGCATTCACATTTCTTTCTTTTAAATCGTGGCAATATTTTAATAAATTATAGCATGCCGTAAATTGCCCACACGAAACCAGATTTTTCAATCGATGAATTTCTTTATCTTTTTCTGAGAACCAAAGCGTAGTTCCCATTTCACTGGCAATTTTTGCGGCAGCATAAATCCGATCGCCAGGATCAGCAATTTGCTTAAACTTTTTTGAATCATCAATTTCATCAGATTCACCGTAATGGTATTGCTTTTTTGTCAACTCATAAATAAGTGCTGTAATCCTTCGATTTTTTAAATTATCATCTTTATAAAACAAATTATAATTGAGTCGTCTGATCTGCTTTAGAAATATCTCACCTATCATTTTCGCAGCAGAAGTACCTCTTTCCACAAGCATGCGTCGAACCAATCTTGTTTTTAGATCCTGAAAATAATGCAATTTTTCACTTAGGCAGCCGGGAATCAAATCCATGAGCTTATCCCATACCTTAAGCCCTCTATGCTCATACTTGCCGATATATAATCTTAAAACTATTGCTATAACTGCCACGGTTCCAAATGCACTTCCACTTATTAAAGTCCATACTTTACAATCATATTTATAATATAAAACAAAGCATAATGCACTAACAATAAAAGGAATTGAGAGCCACAAAATACTTTTGGCTTTTTTTATAACGAAATCAAAAACTTGCTTAAGTGTTGGTCCTCCACCATTTTTATTTACATTCATTGTAGCTTGTTCCCAGGGATCCATAAAATAACTACCCACATCACAAACCATGATCAAATCAAAAGATGGCCTTTTTTCCTTTTTTCGACGGGCATCTGTATTCATAATGCTTCCGATTCCCTGGTTGTCAACAATTCCTCCATCCATTATCCCCACTCCTTTTTCAAATTCCGCTTGCGCTTTTATAGCAACATAAGTATCAGAATCATGATTCATTACATAATCATCAGGCATGATCATGGGTTCAAAACCCATCGGGAAACATGATGAGGAAGCGATGACGTCAGCTAGAAACATTTCATCACTAAGCAAGTTCAGGTTTCCATTTTGAAGCCGATAATTTCCAAAAATACCGGTGGTTTGAAATCGAAATGCCAATCCGAATGAAAAATCCGTTGCATTAAAACAAATGTCTTTTAAGTGTGAGTTTGCTTCCTTAAGTGACTGAAAAGTAGCATCGGTTAAAAGTTTTTTATAGGCCAGTGAAAAAGCATTTATCAATGATCGTTTTTTGTGCCTATTCTCCTTTTCTTTCCAGATTTTATCATTACTTAATTTCGTAAGGGCAATACCTAATAGTTCGTCCTTCTCCAATTTGCTATAAAAATCATCATAAAACGCCTCAAACGTTTCATCTGTCACAAGTGAACTGGCATACCTCGCACCGGTTAAGGTGCCACCACTAACAGTACTTAATCCCGTAACATGTTTAAGCAATGTAGATTTTTTAAATTCAACTTCATTTAGGTAAGATAGAATTCCTAATGAGAATGTTGAAGCCCTGTATCCACCTCCGCTGAAGGTGAGTGCAATGTTTTCGAAAAGATTAATTTCAGACATGGTTTAATGGTTTAAAGGGTTAATGATAGAACTGCCATAAAAAATACATCAAGATCAACTCCTAATGAGTTCTCCTATTAATCCTCCCAAAATCCACGTGCTATTTCAATTCTTTTCCAGGTTCAGATAAGATAGTACTGCGCATCTTGTGCAACACCAAATGCTAAGATATAAATTATTTTTTAATGAACTAAAGCTCTTGTTCTCAATAAGTCGACACATGATTGAACGATCTCATTCTTTGAAAAATGTTCGCAGTTATAAATAATGTCGAACATGGCTTCTTCCATCTTGCGACCCGAGAACTCTTCGATCATTGCCATTCTTTTTTTATCTACCTCAACAATATATTTTCTAGCTTCATCATCTGTAATTTCATGCTTAAGGCTAATTTGCTTAATACGCCATGGAAGTGAGGCCACCAAGCGAATATTGAATGAGCGATTAGCAAAAGGTGCAAGTGCAACACCGGCGCGTCCGATAATAACAATATTACCTTTTTTAACATATGCTTTCATCACATCTACGATTGTTCTTCTAATCACCTTATCACTTTTATGGTATCGTGACGAAAGTGACTCAAATATTTCATCCATGTTACTCTTCTTTTGCCCATGAAAGATGTATTTAATTTTACGAACAGGTAAATCAAGTTTTTTAGCCGAATCCCTCATCATATCCTTATCTATACACCTCCACCTGTCCTCAGGGTGATGAATATTTCGATTTATGGTTCGTTGAATTTGAAGGCCGATATCTTTTCCGGCACAACCTGCCTGACGAGAAATTGTGATGATAGACCCTAACTTATCAGGGCGATGATTTTCAGCAATGCTTTGGAAACGTTCATGATGGAGCCGCTGATTCAAGTATTCATAGATAAGATTACTCATAAAGCCTCCTTTCGGTTGCAGGCGTGAAAAACAATTAATAAATATACGCAATTAATGCCTGCTTATCAAGCTTTTATTCTCATGCGTAGAATTATAAGTTCTAAATTTTCAAACCCGATCAATTTTCCTTAATTTCACCTAATCCAAAAAAAGTATAACAAATGGACAGAAGAGATTTTGTAAAACTAGGAACTATCCTTGCAGCCACAGCAGCTCCTATCAGTGCCTTTTCAGGTATAAAAAAGATGAATATTTCTAATCATCCGAAGGGTTTGGTAAAATTAAGCTGGGATGGGTTATCGCTTAGTCCTGAAGAGTATAGCACCTTATTAATGAAATTAGCCGACGAAGGTAAGATCAAAGCTGATTATTACTCCAATGGTGGTGTGGTTGAAGAATTGGAACATAAATTCGCACAACTATTGGGAAAGGAATCAGCGGTATTTATGCCTACCGGAACCCTGGCAAACCAACTGGCAGCTCGTCAACTGGCGGGTAACTCAAAAAGGGTTATTGTTCAGGAACAAAGCCATTTTTATAATGACACCGGCGATTGCGCCCAAAATTTGAGTGCTTTAAATTTAATCCCTTTGGGTAAAGATAAAGTTGAATTTACTTTGGATGAAGTAAAGCAAGTGGTTGCCCAAACAAGAGGAGGAAGAGTTAAAACCGGCATTGGAGCCATTTCGATTGAAAGCCCCGTAAGAAGGAAAAACGATCAAATTTCGACTTATGAAAATTTAAAAAAGATTTCTGATTACGCCAGAAGTGAAGAGATTAAAATGCACTTGGATGGGGCAAGATTATTTGTACAATCTGCCCATACAGGCGATAGTCCTGCTAAATATGGCGAACTATTCGATACTGTTTATACTTCATTGTGGAAGTGTTTTAATGCTGCCTCCGGAGCTATCCTGACTGGCACAAACAACTTTACCAAAGATCTGTTTCATGTACGAAGAATGTTTGGTGGAGGCCTTCCCTTTGCTTGGCCATTTGCTGCAGTCGCATTGCATTATGCAGATGGTTTTATCGATGAGTATAAAATGGCCTATGCCAATGCAGAAAAAGTTTTTGCTAAAATCAGTCTGGATGACCGATTTAAAATTGAATATTTTGAGAATGGAACCCATATATTTAAGCTCATAGTTAATCATCCGGATTTGAATAGATTCAAGCTGGAACTCTCCAAAAAAAATATTGAACTTCCAAATCCTGTTAAGGATGGTTTTATGATAAAAATTAATCCATCATTTAATAGAGAAACCCCCGATTACATTGCACAGAGTTTTCTGGAAGCAATCGGATAAAAGCATTTATTATTTAACTAAAATTTTATTTCATGAAACGTCTAATTTCTCCTTCAAAAATTATTATTCTTAATTTATTTATGTTAGCCGGAATCATAGGTTTTTACGCTTGCGATTCGGTAGTTTCAGAAACTAATGCTAATGCTACTGAATACGAATCACCTGAATTTATCGGCCCTGAAAATGGTACTCTCATCATTATTGGAGGTAATGCGCGCGATCCGCTTTTTATCGAAAAGTTTAAAGAATTAGCTGGTGGTGAAGATGCTAAAATCATAGCTGTTCCTACCGCCTGGGACGACCGACAAATTGAAAGAGATTCTGCTTTCTTAAATTTTAAGGCAGGATTTGAGAAAGCCGGATTGAAGAATATAACAGTTTTACATACCCGAGATCCTAAAATAGCAAACGACCCTGAATTTTACGCACCCATCGCAGAAGCTACCGGCGTGTGGTTTAGTGGTGGTCGACAATGGCGAATTGCGGATGGATTTTTAGGCACTAAAGCCCACGAAGAATTTATGAAATTATTGGATCGTGGTGGTGTGATCGCCGGTTCCTCAGCAGGTGCATCCATTCAGGGATCATACCTGGCGCGTGGAGATTCGCAAGGAAACACGGTGATGATGGGCGACCACGAGGTAGGTTTAGGTTTCATTAAAAATACTGCGATTGATCAGCATTTGCTGGTTCGTAATCGACAGTTCGACATGTTTGAAATCCTTGCAAACCGACCCGAACTACTAGGAATTGGATTAGACGAGAATACAGGAATTGTCGTTCAGAAAAATGAGTTCGAAGTAATTGGAAATAGCTTTGTAGCACTTTATGATGGGACAAGATATTCGAGAGAACGTGACACCATTTATAAATTAGCAGCCGATTCCAAAGAGTTCTATTTTCTTCGTAAAGGGGATAAATACAACTTAAAAGAACGAAAGGTAATTTTGGAAGAATGATATGATGATGTGCTAATGTGTTGATGTGTTATTGTGACAATTAGCCAATTTGGCGATTTGGAAATTTAAGATTGATGACTTGAGATTTTAGGTTTCCAATTCTAATATCTAGCGTCTAATATCTCGTGTCTTTATATTTTCTACTTTCGGTCTTCTGCATTCATTATTTCAGTTATCGATTCCGGTTCAATTCTCGGCATTGATCGAATATCTTAAAGGGTATATCGACTTTATCTGTTTTGGTTTTAAATTTTAGGTATTTTTAATATTCGTATAAGCTTTATTACACATTTGATTTTATTAAAAACTCAATATTTTAAAAATGAAACACTTCCTCAAACACACACTTTTAGTAGCATTTGTGCTACTTATCACGGTATCCTTTTCTTACGCTCAACCAGAGCAGAAAAGCGAAAAACAAAACTTTTTTAAGGACTTAAAATTTAGAAATGTAGGTCCAACTCGTGGCGGACGAGCAACTACCGTTGCCGGAATCAATTCACAACCCGGAACTTTTTATATGGGTGCTACAGGTGGTGGTGTGTGGAAAACCGAAGATTATGGAATCAACTGGAATAATGTTTCTGATGGATTTTTTGCTTCACCTTCCATCGGTGCCATTCGGGTTTACCAAAAAAATCCGGATATTGTTTATGTTGGAACAGGTTCAGATGGGATTCGATCAAATGTGATTGTTGGAAAAGGAGTTTATAAATCAGCCGATGCAGGAAAAAGCTGGAAGCATCTTGGACTTAAAGATGCAGGATTGATTGGTGCTGTTGAGATTCATCCTGAAAATCCGGATGTAGTTTTTGTAGCAGCGATTGGCCAACCTTTTCAACCTAATAAAGAACGAGGCGTTTATAAAACCATTGATGGTGGCCAAAGCTGGAATCAGGTTTTATTTATTGCCGATACAGTTGGTGTAGCTGATATTGAATTTGCACCTGATAACGCGGACATTGTTTATGCTGGTGCATGGAGAACTGAACGTAAACCCTGGACCATTATCAGTGGTGGTGAAAACGGAGGATTTTATAAATCGACCGATGGTGGCGAGACCTGGACTAAAAAAGAAAAAGGATTACCAACCGGAATCATCGGTAAAATTGACCTGGCTGTTTCGAAAGCCGACCCCAAACGTTTGTATGCCTTAGTAGAAGCCATTGATGGAGAAGGGGGCGTTTTCCGATCAGATAATTACGGTGAAAGTTTTGTTCGCATCAACAAGGATATGAATCTGTTAAACCGACCCTTCTACTATTGTAATATTGATGCAAATCCTTTAAATGCTGATGCCTTGTTTATTAATACCGGAGGGTATTATCACTCATCAGATGCCGGAGTAAGCTGGTCGCGAAGAAGTACGCCTCATGGCGACAATCATGATATTTGGATTAACGAAAACGATACAAATATTTATATCCAGGCGAATGACGGTGGCGTAAATGTTACCCTCAACGATGGAAAGTCGTGGTCGACCCAATACAACCAACCTACAGCTGAGCTTTATACGGTTGATGTTGATGATCAAAATCCTTACTGGCTTTATTCAGGACAACAAGATAACAGCACCATTGCCGTTCCAACTTTACCTCCTTACGGAGCACCTGCCGGTCCAACCGCTTATTGGATGGCTGTTGGGGGTTGCGAAACAGGTCCGGCCATTCCAAAACCTGGAAATCATAATATTGTTTATGCAAATTGTAAAGGACACTTTGGGGTATACAATAAAATTACCGGTCAGGAGCGCACTTATACCGCCAACCCAACAAATATTTATGGCCATAACCCTAAAGATTTGGAGTTTAGGTTTCAAAGAGTTTCACCTATTCACGTAAGCCCACATAATGCAGATGTGGTTTATATGGGTTCTCAATACTTACACCGGACAAAAGATGATGGCTATAGTTGGGAAGTTATTTCTCCCGATTTAACAGCTTTTGAAGCTGATAAACAAGTCAATTCAGGAGCACCCATTACCAGAGATATTACCGGTGAAGAATATTACAGCGTACTCTATTCAATCCGAGAATCGAAGGTTGCAAAAGGATTAATTTGGACAGGAGCAAACGATGGCCCCATTCATGTAAGTCGCGATGATGGTAAAACCTGGAAGAATGTAACACCCCCCAATTTAGCTCCGGGTGGACGTGTTGATTGTGTTGAACCATCACCCCATCAAGCCTCAAAAGCTTATGTAGCTGTATTGCGATATCAATTGGGCGACTGGCATCCATACATATACAAAACCAATGATTACGGTGAAAACTGGACTTTACTTACAACAGGAAGCAATGGCTTACCAGCAGATTTCCCAACCCGTGTGGTTCGTGAAGATCCGGATAAAGAAGGTTTGTTGTATGCAGGAACTGAATTTGGACTTTTTGTTTCTTTTGATGATGGAAAAAACTGGCAATCGTTTCAACAGAATTTACCTGTAACTCCGGTTACCGACATCAAGGTTTATCGAAAAGATTTGGTTTTATCAACCATGGGTAGGTCATTTTGGATTATGGATAATATCAGTCAGTTGCATCATCAAGGTGAGATGAACACTGCTGATCAAAACCTATTGCTTAAACCAAATGACACCTATCGTTTACGGTATCGCCAAACCAGAGGAAATGATGTTCCATCCTACCCTGTTTCGGCTGTTAATATCGATTATTTCATTAAATCAGCACCAGAGGCAGAAATCACCCTTAAAATTTTAGATGCTGATAAAAATATGATTCAAAGCTTTGTTAGTCAAAACAAAAAAATAAAACAAGCAGAAGGCAGTGAAGACATGGCCATGAGTTATTATTTTCAGCCCAGTCAGGCAGTTAATTTGAGTAAAGAAGCAGGGATGCATCGCATTAAATGGGATATGCGACATAAAGGTGCCTGGAGTTCCAATTCACGAAGAAGTTTCCAAAACGGGCCTTATGTAGCTCCGGGGAAATATTTTGTAAGTCTGGATGTTGATGGAGAAGTAATGATGCAGGAATTTATGGTTTATGCCGATACACGCTTAAAAGAAGTTGGTGTTGGAACTGCAGAATTAAAAGAACAGGAAGCCTTTGCTTTAAAATTGGTTGAATTAACTTCGGAAGCAAATAAACTGACTGATCAAATACTTAAACGACGCAAAGAAATAGCCAAACTTCAGGAGAAAAAAGTAAAAAGTAAGTTGCAAAAAGAAGATGCCAAACTAAAGGTATTGGAGGATCAATTAAATATGAAAGAAGGGATTTATCAGCAACCGCAATTAAATGATCAGATAAGTTATTTATCCCGATCGGTAAGTGGTGCAGATCAAAAACCTGCCAAAAACACCTATCCGCAATACGAGAAGTTAAAAAAACAATTGGCAGAAATAAAAGCTGCTTTTGAGAACCTCTAGATTTAATTAAATATTGATTCGGACCCACTCCTTATGTTTAGGGGTGGGTTTTTCATTCCTACTTTTCTCTCAGGCAGAAAAATTTTTGAAATTGACACAAGATTAGAAAAAGATGACAAAAATATTGAAGCTTCTTAGCCCTTTTCAATTTTAGCCTGCTTAACCCCATCTCGGAGTAGTACATCCGGCTTAAATTGCAATCGGATATCTGTAATACTCGTCGAATTGATTTTATCAATTTCATCTTCAACCTTGCTTTTGAATGATAGCGAAAAGATGCCTAAGGGCTTTAAATGTACCGAATAATTTTTTAGTAAAAGCTCCGGTATTAATTCTTCAAACGCATATAAGGTAGCTATAATATCAGCCCTGCTTAAGGTGCTTCGGTCCGCTATCAATTTACTCATCGCATCTGTATCTATTACTTCCCGGTTACACGGACGGGCAACATAACGAATTTTTTGTGCAGGATCAAAATGGCTTTTTACTGCTGCGGCTTTATACAATACGCTCATAATGTTATCATGTTAATATGAAAGCAGCTTACAGCTGCTAATCATTAAATAAAAAGTAAAGGTAATTTTTGTTTTCTAATATATGTCGTTTTAATTTTTATTATATATCATTTTCTTTTTTGACTTATACCATATTTATCGAAGATGCTTAACTATAATTGAACCATACAGCATTTAAATTATAAAATGACAGTATCAAATAATGGGCTGATTTAATGATTAATCTAATATTGTTTATCTTTGAGTTTCTCCCCATTGTTTTAATCGTAGCATCAATAGGTTTGCTATATGAACTCTGTAATTGTTTTACGTAATTTAACACATCGCGAAGTGGCTTGCATCGCCATTACATTTCCGTATGAGGTGAGTTTAAAAACCATGATCTCTGCAATTAAAGATGTGAAGTGGAGCCAAACCAATCGCTGTTTTTATATTCCGTATTCCATAAATAATTACAAAATGTTACTTTATCAGTTTGATCAAAAGCATTTAAAATATGATAGCCGGTTTTTCATACATCCTTCGCGAATCATTTTTAGTGCGAAAAAAGACAAAGCAACGACAAAAGGTATTAAGAAAAATCTTAATGCCGATAAAATGGCGCAAATTCACTCTTTTAAAAAATGGTTAATCCAGAATAGGTATAGCGAGAACACCATTCGCACTTATATAAGTATGATGGAGACTTTTTTAAGTTTTTATTCGGAAAAAGAAATAATAGCCATCAATTTGGATGACATCAATAAATTCAATTACGACTACATTATTAAAGAAGGATTTTCGGTTTCGTTTCAAAACCAGATGGTGAATGCAATTAAGTTATTTTTCTTTAAAATGTTGGATGTGGAATATGATATCGAAAAAGTTGAACGACCTCGAAAGTCGGCTGCATTACCTAAAATTATTCCGAAGGAAGATATTAGAAAGATGCTTGAATCAATTAAAAATATAAAGCATAAAACCGCTTTAAGTTTAATTTATGGATTGGGATTAAGGCGAGGTGAATTGCTAAACTTACGCGTTGTTGATATTGACTCGAAACGAATGTTGGTTTATATTTTAAATGCCAAAGGAAAGAAAGACAGAACCTTACCACTACCAGTAAAACTCCTGAATTTGATTAGGAGATACTACTCGCAGTATAAGCCAAATTATTATTTAATAGAGGGTCCGTTGGAAGGTCAGCAATATTCGGCCAGTAGTTTACAAAACATTTTTAAACAATCGATCAAACAAATAAATAAAAATCATACATTTACTTTACATTGCTTGCGACATAGTTACGCTACCCATTTACTCGAAGCTGGAACTGATTTAAGATATATTCAGGAATTATTAGGTCATAAATCCAGCAAAACTACCGAAATCTACACTTACGTAAGTATAAACAGTTTAAAAAACATTAAAAGTCCGTTAGATGACTTTGAAATATAAAATACAAGAAAACCTGCACAATACACACCTATTTGGATGTTATTGTGCAAGAAACATGCACATATATACTAGTTGTATGTAATTATATATGAAACAAAAAGACAAACATATTATTTTTCTTGACACTAGTGTTTTTGAATCTGAAAATTTCTTTCAGGGCAGAAAACTAAATCAATTATGTGAATTATCAAGAAATGGAACGATAGAGTTAAAAATTGCAAACTTTGTTTATAGAGAGCTATTGCAAAGAATAAAAGCGAACATTATTAAATCTCAAAATGCATTTAAAAAAGCTCATAATTTAATTGACCGAGAAGGCAAGCTATTAAAAAATATTAAAAAATTTCAGCAATTCTATCTCCTCCCTGAAATTAATATTCAATCAATATTTACAAAATTAAAGTCATCATTAGATAAATTTTTAGAAGAAAATTCCATAGAAATAATTGAATCTAAAACAATTAATGTTAACGAAATATTTGATAATTATTTTAGCTCAAAGCCTCCATTCGGTGAGGGGAAAAAGAAAAATGAATTCCCTGATGCTTTCATTTATAGTACAATTAAAGAATGGACAATAAAAAATAAAAGAAAAGTTTATCTGATAACCAATGACTCTGATTTTAATGATCTTGATTCCAAGAATATTGATTGTTCAAATAATTTGTCTTCAATACTAGATTTGATATCAAGGGATATTGATGACAAACACACAGCTTTTATTGAAGAATTATATGACGAATCTGAGCTGGAAATAATTGATTCATTAGAAAAAGATTTCCAATATGAATTGTCTGACGCAGTTCAAGATAAATTACTTCAAGATCCGTTTTATGACGACCCTGATTTAGGAGTCCCTAACGAAATCAAAGCAGAAATTGAAATTGGGGTAATTAATGAACTTGTACTAAATAACAGATTCTCATATGAAATAGAAAGTGACATCTCATTTTCTATAGATTTCGAATATATAGATTTAAGTACAGGGTACTACGATAAAGATGACGAAACTTGGTATGGGGTTGAAAGAAAAACTACAACAAGAAACTATTCAGCAAATGTAATTTCTATTGCTGAATTTAATTATGACCTAAATGAGGACAACGGGTATTTTAACAAAATTATTGAATTTGAAATTAGAAACATAGAAGAAGTATAACTACATACAACAACAGCTATAGTTCATGGCGCTCAGACAGGTAACGAAACTTTAGGGTTTTCGAGTTTTTTCCTGGCCCTCGGGGGACAGGAAATCGTGCCGCAAAGCGCGCCACGTAACCATAGCCAAACCGTTAGGCTTCATTAAAAAAATTACATATGACAAAATGGATCTCAGATTTAGATTTAACTCTTCAAGTGGTAATAATCTCAAGTTTGACCTCTTTAATAGTACTAATTCTCGGCTGGATAATTAGAGCTTTATATGAAAGAGGCTCATTGAGATATAAACTCAAAAAAGAGTTTGAATTCGAACAGAAGAAGAAGCTAAAACAGGATATTGCTAAAAACAAAATTCATCTTCTAAACGCTATAGAAGAGCTAAACCATAGGTTGTGGAATTTTAACTTGTATGTTGGGGAGGGTTGGCACAAAATATCTAAAAATGACTGGTTCAAGAATGATCAGTACTACATTAATAGTTTTGTATACAGAATACTTGTATTCATTCATTGGACTTTAAAAACAGAAAAGGATACAGTATCTGTTGATTCAACAATTGCGGACAAGAATGATATTAAATTTCTGAAGTATATTAAAACCCTTAAAGAAATATTTACTGCAGCAGATTTATTAAGGGACTTAGGTTATGATAGGTCTAGCAATACAAATCATTTCTATAAGAATGATCTAATTGGTTATTGTAAATGGGTAGTTGAGAATGGGAAAGTTTTAGATTTTGATGAATTTGAGATTAAATTAAAATACAATTATGAATCTCTTCAAAAAGTTATCGAATACTTCACAACAATTGAGGATAATATATCTGATAGAAACTTAAACGTTCTAAGATGCACACATTTGTTAGCAATACAATTCCTGAATGATTTTGGTCATTCCTACCAAAAAACTAATAAGAAAAAAATTAATAGGATTACAAATGATTATAAAACAAAAATTATGATCAAGGATCGATTTGAGAAATTCATTATCAATAGTAAACTCGAAAATGAAATGAAAAGCATTTTGAAGAAAATAAAATAACAAAGCCTAACAAAAGCTATAGTTCATGGCGCTCAGACAGGTAACGAAACTTTCGGGTTTTCGTGTTGTTTCCTGTCCCTCGGGGGACAGGAAAGCCTGCCAAAGGCAGGCAGGCTGCCGCAAAATGCGCCACGCACCATAGCCAAACCGTTATAACCAATTAAAAAAATGACACTAAAAATAACATCAATTTTATGAGTGGGCAAGACAGAATGGATTCAATTGTTTTTCTAATGCACACAGTCGATGATTGCATTGAAAGAGGAGACCTTCAGTTAGCAAATTGGAACTTTGCAAAACTCGTTGAATCCATTCGTCAACAAAATGAATATTTGGGTAATGTGAATCCCAATTTAGTTGAAGATACTGTAAGGAATTATAAAGACTTTAGAACCAAATATAACTTAGAGTACCCAAAAGATTTTTTGCCACCGCAAGTAGAGAAGGATGAAAATAGTATTAAAAAAAATCAAAATCTCTACCTAACAATGTACGAGACAATGTTTGACATGTATGGAATGTTAACCTCGGAATATTTGGGTGAGTTATTAAAAACGAAAAAAAACTTTTATAGAAACTTAAACTTTCTCAGAAAAATTAAGGATACTAATCATTATGAATTACACATCAAAAAGGCAATAGAGTTTTATAATCAAAATAATAAAGAACACCAGATTGGAGTCAATGAGGAACAAATAAGCTGTATAAGTAATCCAGAAAAATTTAACGAAAAAGCTTACTATTTAAGCTGTCTTCTAAACTGTTTCGAGAGCTTTTACTATTATTGGGATTCTCAATTAGCTTCGTTGAAAAGAAAAGATGCAATAAAAAAAAGGCTGATATATTTATTAGATAAAACAAACGAATATTCTAATGAAGCAAAAAGAAACCAAGCATCTCTTGACACTTTTGAGAAAATTCAATCAGCTATAAATGAATACAAAGACAAAATTAAAAAATTAAAAATTTAACTGGTTATAACAACGGCTCATAGTGCATGGCGCTAAGTCGGTAAATAAACATCACGGTTTTCGTGTTGTTTCCTGTCCCTCGGGGGACAGGAAAGCGTGCCGCAAAATGCGCCACGCACCATAGCCAAACCGTTATCAGTAATTCATTAAGCGAATTAAATTAGATATATTTGAAATTAAAAATTAATGAAAAGTAAAGTACAAAATACAATTTTTATCGCCCTAGCTTTATTTGCAATATATCTGACAATATTTTACTCAAAAAGGTACACTTATGCCTTTGAAACTTATTCCATTATTTATGAATACCTTATTCATGCTATAATTTTTATTCTTCCAACTTTGCTATTATATACAATCTTTCTTAAAATATTTAACAAAAAAATTCAACGCTTGCTGGGCAGTGAGAAACAGAGAACATTTAGGGAAACTCAAATAAAAACGAATCTTCAAACCCAGATATCAAACTATGAATCAGAACTGGAAAGAATCCATGAAAAATACGTGAATTTATCAAATGAAGCAGATAGCATTATGATCCAATTCAATGATATTGTAGAAACACTTATCAACAGCAAAATTGAAAGTTTAGAGAATACAGATTCTCGGAAAGAAAAAGTTGCACAACAAATGTTTTATGATCTTGCTCATCCAATAAGAGTAAAACTTACTAATTTAAAAACTATTACTGCTAATGCAATTGAAAGCCTTCGATCGACTGAAAATAAAAATATTTCTGTCCATAAAGAATTACATACCCTAATTGAGAATAGTAAAGTTGAGATAGAAAAACATGAATTGGCATTTTCCGAAAAAGACAATTTAATAAATTCACTTAAAAATTTAGATCACCAACACGTCAGGCAAATCAATACATTACGTGAAAAGCTTCAAAGTATAGAATCAAAGAACAAAATATTAGAAGAAAAACTTACAAAGTCTAAACTTACTGACAATGAGTTATTGAAAGAGATAGATAATCTACAAAAAGAAAATTCAGAATTATTGAAGTCAATGGATCAGATTAAACCTTTTAGAAAAAAATATAAGAAATGAAATACTGATAACAACGGCTCATAGTGCATGGCGCTTAGGTCGGTAAATAAACATCACGGTTTTCGTGTTGTTTCCTGTCCCTCGGGGGACAGGAAAGCCTGCCTGCCGGCAGGCAGGCGTGCTTTCGCAAAATGCGCCACGCACCATAGCCAAACCGTTATGCTTTATTTACAAAAAAATGAATGTAACAAAATAGAAAATCAATTCGTCCTAGATAAGAAGTAAAATAAAAAAGACCAATTCTTATGAAAATTTACATTGTTATATTCCTTTTATTCGTATTCCATAATTCCTTTTCTCAAAGGCTTTCTTGTAAAACAAGCGAGATCAAGCCTTTTGAAATAACTGAAAAGATTTCATCAAATAAACTAAACGAAGATATCGATGAATTCATTAAAATTTTGGAGGAGGTACATGTTAATCCTTATATGAAAATTTCAAAAGTGGAATTCCATAATGCAACCTTAGAACTTAAAAAGTCAATAAATGATTCCCTAACGAGGCAACAGTTTTATCAAGTATTTACGCCATTAGTTGATTTATTAAATGATTCGCACACGGGAGTGAAATTTCCCAGTGGAATATGGAAGCAATACCAATATGAAGCTAAAGGATTATTTTTCCCAATGGAAATTGAAACCACATTAGATAAAAGAATTTATATTAAACGTGATTTCTCGAAGAATAACTTCCCTAAAAACACAGAAATACTGAGCATTAACTCAATAAAATCAGTCGACATAATTAATACTTTTCTAAAATACGAACATAGTCCAATAGAAAAGTCAAGTATTAAAAGACTCGAGAGAAAATTTATAGATTTTATTTGGTGGGTACTAGATTTTAGAGGTCCTTACACTCTTGAAACCAATATTGGAACTTTTGTTGTTCAAGGACAACAATGGAACGAATATTTGCAGAACAGAAATTCATTTACCCAAAACCAAAAACCAACAAAAGAAAAAATTATACTTGAAGAAATAAATAATCATACTTGTATTTTAAAAATTACTTCTTTTTCGGGTAATGAATCTGAATTTAAAATTATGGTACGAGAACAATTCAAGACGATTCAAGAAAAAGGATATAAAAACTTGATTATTGATGTTAGGAACAATGGTGGTGGTAATGACAGAAACGGAAGAACAATTATTGATTTTATTACAAACAAACCTTATTCTGAAGCTTTAGCATCCACATTCATGATGAAAAGAAGCAAAAGACATGAAAAATATCAGAAATGTAATGCTCCGTGGATATTTCGCTGGTTAATAAATTTTAGGACTGTTTCATGGTTTAGTAAGGAAAATAGAAAATTATATAAAGCATTACTCAAGACTCCCCGTGGAGAAAATTTAATAGCTCATCTGCCCCTCACTAAGCCAACAGATAATCCATATCGGTTTAAAGGTAATGTTTATGCATTATCAAATCAGTACTCATATTCTGCTACTACTGCATTTCTTGGGGCGGTTAATGATTATGAAATAGGTACTATTATTGGTACTGAAACGGGTGATTGCCCGACTGGATTTGGACAAAATTTATATTTTGAGCTTCAAAACTCAAGATTACGATGTCACTCTTCTACTACATTTATGATTAGACCTAATGGAGATACAGATATGACTCATGGTGTAATACCAGATCATCATGTTGAACAAACAACTGATGATACTGAAAAGAATATTGATACGATATTAACTTACACTCTGGAATTGATAGAAAAAACAAAGCATAACAACGGCTCATAGTGCATGGCGCTCGTGAAATCAGGATTTTAACATTCAACATAACACGCCTTTCTGTCCTCATGAACAGAAAATGGGGAACGCGGCAACGCCACGTAAACATAGACAAACCATTAGCAGCAAGCAAACTATAAAAGCAGTTTGTTCAGATGTTTTTTTAACGAGTATTATTAAAAATATGAGAATAGAAAAAATTACCAGTAACAAGAAGCAATACCTTGACTTATTGCTATTGGCAGACGAATCAGAGGATATGGTTGACAGATATCTGAAAAGTGGGGATTTGTTTGCACTATTCGATGATGACCTTAAAACTGTTTGTGTTGTTGCTGTGATAGATAAAGAAACCTGCGAATTGAAAAACATAGCAACATATGAGAAATATCAGGGCAAAGGATACGGCAAAGCGTTGATAAAATATATTTCTAATTTTTACAAAAATGACTATAAAACAATGCTGGTCGGAACAGGCGATACCCCTGCAATTTTGGCGTTTTATGAAAATTGTGGATTTGAAATATCACATCGATTAAAGAATTTTTTTACTGACAATTACGACCACCCAATGTTTGAAGACGGAATACAACTCATCGACATGATTTATCTGAAGAAAAAATTATAAATCCCGATGCTAACAAAACCTTTATGCTGCATTACGACCTGTCCTGAAATAATGTATGCTGATTTACCACAAACTCTCATTCCAACTATCGGAAGCAAAAACCCATTACCGTTATACAATTTATATAAAAATTAATGCTCCTAATAAAATCATTACTAAATACAATGTACCAAAAATAGCACCTAAGCCCCACCACTTAGCTTGTGAAATATAACCTGCTCCATACCAAATTGGCGATGGGCCTGTTGCATAAGGAGTAATAATGCCCATCAACCCTAAACTCCCTGCAAGCAAAATAGAGAATGGAATGAGTTGTTCTTGGTTCATTAGTTTTATGGCAATGGCCATAAATATTGGTAGCAAAGCTGTGGCATGTGCGGTAGTACTCGCAAAGAAATAGTGTAATACAAAGAATAGTGTTAACATGGAGAGATATAACATGGTTGGAGTCATACTTGCCAAGTATATTTCAGCAATGTTTCCAATCCAGCTGAGCACACCTACATTTTTTAATCCGGCAGCCAGAGCCACCAGTGAGGCAAACCAAATCAGTACATTAAACGCTGCTTTATTTGAAATCACATCGTTCCAGGAAATTACATTAGTTAATACCATAATTGACAATACCGACAAGGCAGCAGTAGTTGGGTCAATTCCGAAATTCCCTCCAAAAACCCATAACAAAAGTGCAAGCAATGCCAAACCTGCCATTAAAAGCTCCATCTTAGTAATTTTACCTAATTTCTTCAATTCCTCAGTTGCCCAAGCTGGCGCCTCAGGCGATTTTTTTTGAGTTGGTGGATAAATCAGATAAACCAACAAGGGGGTGAGTAAAAAAAGTGGAAGCATGAGTGGCAACATCATATTGGCCCATGCCGACCATGAAATTATATTCCCCGTACTGTGTCCGATTAATTCAACTGCCAATAAGTTTGGAGCAAGTGCTGTTAAAAACATTGAACTCGTTACGCACATTGTGGCAATAGCGACCCAGGAAATGTATGAACCTAATTTTCGAGGTTCGTTTTGAGGAGTAGAATTAAAAATCATTGGAATATTGATTACCACAGGGTAAATGGTTCCCGCACTTCTGGCTGTGTTTGAGGGCATGAAAGGAGATAAAATCAAATCAGAGAATGCCACTGCATATCCAAGCCCCAATGAGCTTTTCCCCATATACTTAATAAGAATTAGTGAGATTCTTTTTCCAAGACCTGTTTTTTTATAACCCAGAGCAAACATAAAGGCTGTAAATATCAACCAAATAACACTGTTTGAAAATCCAGACAAAGCCCAGGAAATACTCTCTTTTGAATTTCCTACCAAGCCAAGAACCGCCACAAGAGAAACTCCAATAAGACCAACAAGAGCTGCCGGTACAGGCTCTACAATTAAGCCAATGACGACGGCAAAAAAGACAGCTAAAAAATGCCAGGCATCAACATTAAGACCTTCAGGTGCGGGTAAAATCCAAAATAGCATTAAGGTAATAAGTGGAAGTATTATTTTAAATGATAATTTCGACATAGTTCACTAAACATTTTATAAAAAAATCAATTTTTTAGATACAAATAAAAACCCATTTGGTTAGGGGTAAATTTGTAATCTGATTTACCACAAACTCTCATTCCAGGATTTACGAAAAATTACATGGGCTGTATCATTTTCGGCGGTGTAACCATTTTCTCCATCAAAAATATAAATTAAGGCTAGCTTAAGTTCGGGGTCGTTATAATTGGCATCGCAGTATTCGGCAATTTCATTGGCGGTGCTAAAGGGTTTCCCAAACATGTAATTAACCGGGAAGAGGCTGCTATTTTCATACACTTTATAAACCAACTCGGTGCAAGCAATTACAGAATCTGTGGAGAAATCAAAATTATAATCATAAGGTTTGCTAACGTAAGCAAAGCTTTTATAAATCCCTTCAACCATTTCTCGGTTCGAAATCATAGGTCGTAAAACCACAATCCCATCCTTTTTAGCTCCAGCTTCAAAAGTAGAAATAATCACTCCCTCGCTCACCGATTCGATGATATTCATTTCCTGCTTTTCATTACAATTGACAAGGTAGATGGAATCAAATTCTTTTTGAAGCAATTCCTCCAAATCTCCTGTTTCCACCCCGTTTGCCTTTACCCAATCAGCGCATGCTTTATCCTTTTTAAACATAAAATTCCGCTCTTCGGGTGTACCCACATAAAATCCGGCATGAGTCCAAAAACCGGGGATACCAATGTTAGAAATATAATAATCACTTCGGTTCAAAATAATATCTCCCGGCCGGATTATTGAGTGTAGTTTTCTCAGTTCGGTTTCACTAATGGTATTGGAAGAAGACGCCATCACTTTGGTATCCCCTGCCCAAGCAAAAATCACCGACTTAAGAGGGTAAACATCCGGGTGAAAAAAATAGTTTTTTACAGCCACATACCCCAGGGTCGAGATCAAAATTATTAAAACTAAAAGTCTAAATCTTTTCAATTTATTTAATCGTTATTTCATCCACAAAAACCCAAGCTTTATTTCCTGCACCTACGTGCCAGTCAGGACAAACTTCAATACTTTTGGCAAATACTTTTACATATCTGGCTTGCCGTGTGAATCCATTAATTCCAAATTCCTTCACAAGTCCGGCATCCGCTTTTTCATCAATATCGTTTTCAATTCGCCCAAGCTTTTTGAAATTTCGACCATCTTCCGACACTGAAATTTCAACATAGCGCGGCATCCAAATCCAAGATTTCTGCTCCTGATGAAAACCAGCTGCAATTTTATTAATTTTTTGGCTTTCCCCCAAATCAATCACAGCTTCAAAATCAACACCGTAATAACCCTGCCATGCTCCCGTTCTGAAATTTTCTCCGCCTCGGATAAAATCTAACATAGCGATATCACCACCCGCAGCATACTGACTGCTGTATGCGTTTTTAATTTGAATACTTCTTCCGCCCGGAATTTTATTAAATTCGGCGACCGCCACTTTTGAAGCAACACCATCTAAATAAGCAATGGCCTTAATGGTACTGCTCTTTAAAATGGTAATTGGGTTTTCATATTTTTCTGAATTTTGATCTGGACTCTTTCCATCCAAAGAATAATAAATTTCAGATTCATGATTGATAGAAACAAGTGAAAGTTCCATCTGATTGGTAAAAGTTCTGGAGTCGTAAACAAAATACGGAACAGAGGAAATCAGATTTTTAGTAATTGCAGATACAGGGCGATCTTCTTTTTTAGTTCCCCAGCTTGAAGGTTTTGCTCCCATCACATACACAAATTCGCCACCTTTCATCAACATCTCATGCGTAAAGTATGATTTGGAATAATCCTCCCCATTAAATTTTATGGATTGAATAAAAATGTTTTCATCACTTAAACTTTGGGCCTTAATGCTCAGCACATTCCCATTTTCCAAATTCAAATTTACCTCATCAAATAAAGGTGTTCCGATGATGTATTGGTTATCTCCAGGGCAAACAGGATAAAATCCCAATGCACTTAAAACATACCATGCCGACATCTGACCGCAGTCTTCATTCCCACACAACCCATCAGGTTGATCGGTATAAAGCTCGTCCATAATTTTCCGAAGCACATTTGCACCTTTGGCTGGAACCCCTGCATAATTATACAAATAAGCCATGTGATGGCTAGGTTCGTTACCATGGGCATACTGTCCAATCAAACCCGTAATATCAGATTGATGTCGCCCTGAAAGTTCAGCACCTGTATTGAATAACTCATCCAGCTTTGCAATGAATTTATCCTCTCCTCCCAATAAGTTTATCAAACCATTAACATCGTGAGGAACGAAGAAATTATATTGCCAACTATTGGCTTCAGTCAGCATAAAATTAACTTGTGTGGGATCAAATGGTTTCACGAAAGCACCATTGATTT
The DNA here is from genome assembly GCA_963674935.2 of Bacteroidales bacterium. GTDB lineage: Bacteria > Bacteroidota > Bacteroidia > Bacteroidales. The sequence continues at coordinate 234,854 of CAXXWZ010000006.1, read as the reverse complement.
TGCCCCGCATAAACCCAGTTTCCTTGTCGAAAATATTTTTATAATACTGTGCACGCTCAATAAATTCTGTATAAATATCCGTTTTGCCCAAATCTTTTGCCATCATGGCGATGCACCAATCATCATAAGCATACTCGAGGGTTTTAGAAACTGATTCTCCTTCTTTTCCAGCCGGGATATAGCCTTCTTCCTTTAAAAACTTCAATCCAAATTGATTTTCTCTTGCACTTGTGATCATAGCTTCTAAAGCCTTTTCAACATCATAACCACGAATTCCTTTTTTGTATGCGTCGTAAATGACCGGGATGGCATGGTAGCCAATCATGCAATTGGTCTCATTTCCGGCCAATTCCCACACAGGCAATAAGCCCCCTTTTTCGTACATATCTAACATCGAAATGATGAACTCATTGGTTCGTTTTTGATCGATGATGGTGAACAATGGATGCATAGCTCGAAAAGTATCCCATAAAGAAAAGACGGTGTATTGCTTATGATCTGCCTGATGATTTTGTCCATCATGACCGCGGTAAGCTCCATTCACATCTGAAAATAAATTAGGATTAAGCAAGCTGTGATAAAGGGCCGTGTAAAAAGTAGTTTTTTGTGCTTCAGTTCCACCTTTAACCTGAATCCGTGACAACTGATCCTGCCATAATTTCTGTGCTTTTTCTTTGACTGTTTCAAATGCAACATCCTCGCCCAAATTCAGTTTTGCATTTTCACTGCTCACCGAACTTATGCCCACTTTTGCAAAAATCGCTTCCCCTTTTTCTACATCAAATTGAACGAAGGCTTTCAGGTCTTTTGAACTCACAGCAACCCCTAAATCTGTTATCTTCTCCCCTTCTGATAGGATGCTGAAATCGTTAAATGCTTTTGAAAACTCCAGATAAAAATAGATGCGCTGATCCGTCGCCCAACCTTGCGTTTTTCGATATCCAACCAAACTTTTCTGATCAATTATCTGAATGCCCAAATCATTGATTTTATCAGAAGTCACCGCTTCAGTTAAATCAATTATCACATTGGCCTCAGCTGTTTCAGGGAAAGTATATTTATGATATCCTGATCGTTCGGTCACGGAGAGTTCAACATCAATATCATAATCGTCCAAATGAACAGCGTAAAATCCCGGACTTGCTTTTTCAGTTTCATGCGAGAAACGCGACCGATAACCTGATTCAGGGTTTTCTTCTTCTCCCGGAAATAACTGAACTTCTCCAACCGTAGGCATTAATCGAATATCTCCATAATCTCCAACTCCGGTTCCGCTCAAATGAGTATGACTAAATCCCATAATGGTCGCATCTGAATAATGATAACCCGAACATCCATCCCAACTGTCTTTTCGGGTATCGGGACTTAATTGAACCATCCCAAATGGGAGGGCTGCCCCCGGATAAGTGTGTCCATGCCCATCGGTTCCAATAAAAGGATTTACGAAGTCAATCCCTTCTTTTTTCTGTGATGCACATGAAAACATCAATATCGTAACAAGGAATCCCACCATTAATTTCAATCTGCTCATCATATTATATTTTTAATCTACAATAATTTCATCGGCAAAAATCCAGGCTTTATCACCCGCACCCATATGCCACGATGGACAAACACCAATATTTTTAGCAATCACTTTAACATAGCGGGCTTTATGTGTTTCACTACTTATAATGGCATAAGTTTTTCGTTGTGCTTTTTTATCTTTTAATGAAACATCCGTAATAATCTTATTGCGTTTTTTAAAGTCAGTTCCATCATCAGAAACATAAAATTCAACATACTCAGGGAAAAAGATCCAGCTTGCCTGACGCTGGTAAAATCCGATTTCTATTTTTTTAAATTCAGTGTTTGCTCCCAGATCAATGACTGCTTCCAAATCCTCGCCCTGAAAGCCTTGCCACAATCCATTATTATGAACCACTCCACCTAAAATACCATCTACTATTCCATCATCACCACCTGCGGTATAGCGATTGCTGTAAGGAGTTTTAAGATTGATTTTCTTACCCATGGCTTTGTGAAAAATCAACTCCTGTTGGCTCACTTTTTCCTGCAATTTACCATCAATAAAAATACCCGCTTTTATAGTTGTTGATTTATCAATTTTTACAGGATCGATGTACAAATTTGAACTTGTGTCCGGTTCATTACCATCAGTGGTATAATGAATTTTTGCTTCCCAAATTTCAGATTCAAGTTTCACTTTTGTTTGGCCCGTGGCCGTATCTGTTTCCGGAATGATTTCAACTTTATAAGACCCTTTTGAGTAATTAATATTTTGAAGATCGAATCGTTTAAAGTGAGACTGTAATCTCTTATTAAAATGGTCGAAATTTCTTTTATTTTTTGTTGACCAGACTACTTCAGCCAGCGCAATCATTCTTGGAATTGCCATGTATTCTGCATGCTCGGGAGTGGCGATATATTCCGTCCATATATTACCCTGTGCACCTAAAATATGTTTCGCTTCTTCTTCAGATAACTCTGGTGGAATTGGTTCAAAAGAATAAACTTTTTTGAGGGATGTAAATCCACCAATGGCGACAGGTTCAAAGTCACGATCGGCCTGATAATAATCAAAGTAGCAATGAGAGACAGGAGTCATAATTACATCATGGCCTTGTTCGGCAGCCTCGATTCCGCCTTCCATTCCTCGCCACGACATGACGGTTGCTTCCGGTGCCAATCCTCCTTCTAAAATCTCATCCCAGCCAATTATTTTTTTGCCTTTCGATAAAACATATTTTTCAATTCGTTTGATAAAATAACTTTGTAATTCATGCTCGTTTTTTAGCCCTTCTTTTTTCATTCGAGCCTGACATAATTTGCATTTTTCCCATTCTGTTTTAGTAGCTTCATCGCCCCCAATATGAATATATTCTGAAGGAAATAACTCAATAACCTCATCTAAAACTCCCTCCAGAAACTCAAAGGTTTCTTCTTTTCCTGCACAAAAAATATCTGAATTTGGCCAGTAGCTTCCCGGATTTACAGGAATTTTTTTACCTGCACAACTCAATTCGGGATAAGCAGCAAAAACCTCACTTACATGCCCCGGCATTTCAATTTCAGGAATGATGGTGATGTATCTTTCCTGCGCATACTTAATAATTTCTTTGACTTCCTCCTGGGTATAAAACCCTCCATAAGTTGCTTCTTCGCCAGGTTTCTGAGCTTCTCTCTCACGCCAGGGGAATGCTTCCCGGTCTACCCGCCATGCTGCAACGTCAGTTAATAATGGATATTTTTTGATTTCTAAACGCCAACCATTATCATCCGTCAAATGCCAATGAAAAGTATTAAACTTATAGGTGGCCATGATGTCGATGAACTTATAAATAAATTCCTTTGGAAAGAAATGACGTGACACATCCAAATGCATTCCTCGATATTCAAATCTTGGTGAATCCGTAATTCGGATACCCGGAATTTCAAAAGATCCTTGATTCTCGCCATAGCGAACCTCCATTGGGATTAATTGCAAGAGCGATTGAATACCGTAAAATACGCCTTTACCTGTTTTTGATTCGACTACAAAATTTCCGCCCTTAAAATCCAAACTATAGGCCTCATCCTTTCTACTCTCTCTACCAGTAACAGATAAAATAATATCCCCATTAACTTCTCGTGCATCATCGTATAAAACAACAGGAACTTCAAATCCACTCATTTTCCTAAACATCACAGCTAAATAATCGCTGAGCATTCTTAATTCTTCGGTTTCAAATTGTAGTACAATTTTGGTATTTGACTTAAATTTGAAATACGAATCACCCATGAAAAAATTTGATGGGCGGGGAATAATATTCACTTCAGAACTTACAGGCTTTTTATCGCAAGAAGAGAAGCTGAACATTAAAGCTAAGAGCAAGAAATACAGAATATTCTTTTTCATTTTTATGATTTTAAATAACTTTCTGAATCAATTAGAGTATTTTTCTCATCCTGATATAACGCATAATTAAACCCTGGATGAATACAATAAGAGCCGGTTTCTGCCGATTTATTGATGGCTAAAAACCCTACCTGAAAATCTTGATAATTTTTCAATTTTGAAGCAATACGTTTCACCGCTCCCTCACAAGCTTCCTGAGGGCTCATACCTGAACGCATCATTTCAACCACTAAAAATGTTCCAAGGGTTTTCATCACCAACTCACCCATTCCGGTGGCGACAGCTCCACCCACTTCATTGTCGATATACAATCCTGCCCCGATGATTGGTGAGTCTCCTACCCTACCATACATTTTATAAGCGGCACCACTTGTTGTACAAGCACCTGCGATATCTCCATTTTTATCAAGTGCCAACATTCCAATGGTATCATGATTTTCGATATTGATTTGGGGTTTGTATTTGGATTCCACCTTCCATTTCTCCCAGGCTTTTTTTGCCTTATCCGTTAAAATATTTTCTTTCTTAAATCCATTTTCCAAAGCAAATTGTAGCGCACCGTCTCCTGACAACATCACATGAGGCGTTTTCTCCATCACCATTCGGGCAACTGAAATGGGATGTTTGATATGCTTCAGGAAACAAACAGAACCAGCATCTCCTTCTTTATTCATGATACAGGCATCGAGGGTTACATGTCCATCGCGATCCGGAAATCCACCAAATCCTACTGTCATTTCATCAGGGTCACCTTCAGGAACCCTTGCTCCGGCTTCAACTGCATCTAAGGAATTACCTCCAGATTTTAATACTTCCCAGGCAGCTTCATTGGCCTGAATTCCAAAATTCCAGGTAGAAATTACCATGGGTAAATCTCCTTTTTTGGGTTTTGGAAGTTTATTTGCTGAAAGCTTATTACTTGCAAATGCAGGCTTTATCAATGTGCCCAAAGCAGCTAGCGATGAAGCAGCGATAAAATTTCGTCTATTTATCATTTTAACTATTTTTTACAATTTTCCGCTGATAACCTTTTAATCCATAAAAGGCAATATAAACATAACAAAAAATGGGCACAATGAATGAGAAATGAACTCCGTATTTATCGGCCATTATCCCCTGAATTACCGGAACCAGCGCTCCTCCTAAAATTGCCATGACCAGTAAAGATGAACCCTGGCTGGTATATTCTCCCAAGCCCTCAATGGCTAATGTGAAAATATTTGACCACATGATTGAGTTAAATAAACCAATTCCGATAACAGCCCACATGGCAACAGTTCCATTCGTTAATAGTGTCGTAATTAAAAGCGCAATGGCAATGGATGCAAAAACAAATAAGGTTCGGTTAGGCAATGATTTACCAAACAAAAATGCGAGGAAATTTAAACTCAGGAAAATGGCATAAATGGATGCCGTTTGCATCCCATTGAAATACAAAATCACAAGAAATGCAGCAACAGGAATGCCAAACATACTCATGTATTTTATGCGCAAATTACTCACTTTACTTAATGAAATAGCACCCATAAAACGGCCAATCATCAATCCTCCCCAATAAAAAGCAACATATTTACTGGCATCAGATTCGCCTAATCCGGCGATATTTTCAAGCCCTAAATAACTGATTAAAATACTTCCAATACTTACTTCTCCGCCCACGTACATGAAGATTGCAATGATGCCAAGAACCAGATGTTTGTGTTTTAAAACACCCAATCCTTTTTTTATGGACTCACTATTTGTGAGCCTCGGAAGGTTTGCTAATTTGATTAAAACTGCCAGAAGCAAAAATATTCCTGTAAAAAATAAATAAGGAATTTGAACAGCTTGGGCACCTTCTATTTCTATACCTCCAAAATATTTAAAGATCAGATATCCCCCGATAAGCGGGCCAATGGTTGTACCCAGCGAATTAAAACCTTGTGAAAGATTTAAACGGCTGGAGGCTGTTTTCTCTGAACCCAAAATAGCCACGTATGGATTGGCTGCAATCTGAAGTAAAGTAAATCCAAGACCCATGATAAAGAGTGCAGCTAAAAAGAAGCCGTACATCAAAAAATTGGCAGCCGGATAAAACAAAGCACTTCCTATAGAAGAAATAAGTAAGCCTGCGATAATTCCGTTTTTATAGCCAATTTTGCTGATGGGATCACCATACTTTATAGAAATTAGAAAATAAATGAGTGAACCGATAAAGTATGCACCAAAAAAGGCAAACTGAATTAGCATGGCTTCGGTATGATTTAAATCAAAAACCCCTTTTAAGTAAGGGATTAAGATGTCATTTAAAACGGTCATAAACCCCCACATGAAAAATAGCCCCGTTAGGATTACGAATGCGAGTGTGTTGCTTTTTGGTTTTTCTTGTAAGCTCATTATATTTATTTTATTAAATTTTTACTGCACGAAATAGGCCTTTGCTACCTCAATAACCGATTCATTTTTTGTATTTATTGGCTTAACTCTAAACTTGAATTCATATGCATGAACAGGCAAAGTATATTCCGGATGTGTCTTGGCACCCCAACTATTATCTCCTCCAACACCCATTTGTTCAAAATCGATAAAACAGGTAATGTTATCCATTCTTTTTATTTCATTTCCATGCTTGTTGGGTTGGCCTGATTGTCTGTGATTAAGCTGATCGTAATCTACTTGCAAAGCACCACCATTAAAGGTATGCATTCCACCAATCATCAATCCAATTCCACTGTCGTCAAGCAGAGTCATCCACCTTAAATCTGTTTTATTCCCCGTTTCTTGTGGCCTTACGTAAGGGAAATACTGATCTTTAACTTTACCCGAATACAAACCGATGGCTGCTCCAGTTTTTCTATCCCAATAACTTTCGTGGGGACCGCGTCCAAACCAACTCAGATTCTCAAAAAATTCAGGAATTATTAATTCCATTCCTATTCTGGGGATTTCAGGCAAATCCATTTTGTTTGGAATAAAATTCCATGAGATGATGATTTCCCCATTCGCCAAAATTTCGTATTCCAGCCCAAATTCAAAATCGAGTTCCTGATTTTCATACTTTACACTCAGGGCTAAATAATTCGAAACTGATTCTTCAATTTTAAATTCTTTGAGTGTGAGATTTTTATGTGCATTTTTCCAAATGCCACATCTGGCAGGCATTCCGTTTCCTAAATCATTGTCGGTTGGGGCTCGCCAAAAATTCGGCACAAAGCCAGTTACGATCATCGATTCCCCTTCAAAATCCCAAGCTTCAATCTGCCCTGAGTTTTTGTTGAAAGTGATTTTTGAATCCCCCGCATTAACCAATAATAAATCACCTTCTGTTTTATACTCAACATTTCCTTCAGGTATTTTATAAAAAGAATTTTCGCAATAAAGAGGTAACTGAAATTGCTCCCAGGCCATAATTTCATCTTTCTCGAAAAAAGTTGTAGCCTTTTTACTTATCGCTTTCATGTTTAAGAAATATTCTGTGTTATATTTCTGAGGCAGCTGTTTTATATTGATAGTTACTTCTTTTGACTGATGTGGAAGAAGTTCAATTTCAGGCAAATTTCCATGTTGAGTAATTTCGCCATCGCTCATTAATTCCCATTCAAAATTAAATTCATTTAGGTTGGTGAAATCAAAATTATTGATGATTTCCACTTTTCCATTTGCTAAATCAACTGCCTTGAAATTGATATTTTGATAAACTTTTTTCACTTCCCAACTGTGGGGGTTTAAACTTCGATCGGCTGCCACCAATCCATTGGCGCAAAAGTTTGAATCATTCACTACACCAACAAAACCCATATCTCCACCATAAGCCCAAATCGTGTCTCCTTTTTCGGTCACTTGCCAAAAAGTTTGATCAACCCAATCCCAAATAAATCCACCCTGCAAATTATCGTACTTATAAATCACATCCCAGTAATCCTGCAAATTACCTACACTGTTTCCCATGGCGTGGGCGTATTCACATAAAATTAATGGCCGAGTATCCCCTGAATTAGCAAAGGCTTCAATCTCTTCAATCTTATCGTACATGGGGCAAAAAATATCTGACAATCCATCTTTATCGGCATCCTCACTTTGCACCGGACGGGATGGATCTCTTTCTTTAATCCATTTATAAGTGTCTTCAAAATTTTCACCATAACCTGTTTCATTGCCTAGCGACCAGGTTATGATGGATGGATGATTTTTATCCCGCTCAACCATCCTTTGGGTACGTTGCATAAAGGCCTCTTTCCAACTGGGTTTATCAGCGAGTGTTTTGTCCGGATTATAAGGATCAGAACCATGTGCTTCGATATTCGCCTCATCAACCAGATAAATTCCGTACTTATCGCAGAGGTCATACCACTCTTCTCTGTTAGGATAATGACTGGTTCGAACCGCATTGATGTTCATATGTTTCATTAAACGAATATCTTCAAGCATTAATTTTTTCGTGATTATGCGTCCGGTAATCATGTCATGTTCATGACGATTTACCCCTCGAATTACAATTGGCTGACCATTAACTTTCAATTGCCCATTTTCAATTTTAATATTCCTAAACCCAACTTTCTGCTTAATAACTTCAATCTCTTTTCCTTTCTCATCTTTTAAACTGATGAATAAAGTATAAAGATTTGGTTGCTCAGCATTCCAAGGTTTGATCTTTGGAATTGAGGTCTCGAAATTCAATTGCATTTTTCCGGAAGCTTCAACATTAGTTGGTTTAGAACAAGGATCGGAGATTTGAACCTGTCTGTTTTCATTAAATAAGGTCATTGTTATTTCTCCGTTTTTTGAAATCGAATTTAAATTTGAGAGGTCAATATCTAAACTTAAAATTCCATTAGAGACATTTTCTAAATCAGCTTTAACAAAAAAGTCGTCGATTCGAAATTTTGGACGGGCCTGAATAAAAACATCACGGATAATTCCACTCATCTTCCAATAATCTTGACCTTCCTGATAGCTTCCATCACTATAACGATAAACTTCAACGGCAACTTTATTGTTTCTCTCTTTCAAGTAATTCGTGATGTCAAATTCGGCCGGCAATTTACTGCCTTGACTATAGCCTACAAATTCACCATTCACCCATACATAAAAAGCAGATTTCACGCCTCCAAAGTGAAGAATAATTTGATTTTCATTCCATGTTTTAGGACTATCGAAATATCGAATATAGGAACCCACAGGATTGTAATCGTGTGGTACAAGAGGAGGATTGGATGAAAAAGGATATTCAACATCAGTGTAAATCGGAGCATCATATCCCTGCAATTCCCAATGACCAGGAACCTTAATTTCACACCATTCCCTGGCATCAAATTCACTTTCATAAAAAGTTGCAGGACGTTCTGATGGGTTTTTTGAAAAGTAAAAAAGCCAATTTCCATTTAATGATTTTATAGATGGATTTTCTGCATCTTTTAAAGCAGATTCAAAATCAGGATAGGTATTCATCGAAGCATGAGGCGGCAGCTTGTTAATCTCAACAACTGCTTCATTTTCCCATTCTAATTGATATGCACAAGCACTTAAAGCAACAAATGCAACAATTAACATAAAATGGAAATATTTTCTCTGCATGGCTCTTTATTTTATTTCATTTGATATCGGTCGGATTTTAAATTTAAAAGTGTATGGTTGAGGGAAAAGTTGATAAGGATCATGTGGACGAGCCCCCCAACTATTGTCGCCTCCAACACCCATTTGTTTGTAATCAATATTTAAAAACACCTCTTCACGGGGCTTTAAATTGTTCAGATGCTTGTAGTTTTCTCTAGTCAACTGATCTAAATCTTCTGTCGAATAATGAAGTGCAGAAAAACCCAAAGTTGGTTCACCAATAAATTCCAATCCGTAGCCTAATTGATTATATATTTTTAAGGTGCGCACAGCTGTTTTATATCCATTTTCCTGCGGTCGGACATAGGGAAAATATTGTTCAGTTACATTACTTTTATAATTCCCAACAAAAGCTGCAGTATTCCGATCACAATAATTTTCCTGCGGTCCACGGCCATAGTACTCAAGATATTCGAAAGTAACAGGTAAAATCATTTGCATTCCAAAACGTGGTAGTTCTGAAAGTCCTTTGATTCCTGGTTCAAAAAAATTCTCCACTGTAATTTCGCCAGAAGGTTTAACAATATAAGTAATGAGCAGCTTGGATCTTACATCCGACAATTCAAACTCAAAACTCAGCTTCAGATCCGTTTCATTAATATTTTGAAGTTGTGCATCTAACAAGAAACGATGTTCGCCTGCCCTTCGCCATGAGGCAGTTCGCTGATCCATTCGATTTCCAAAATCATTATCATTAGGTGCTCTCCAGAAATTCGGTTCAGGACCACGTCTGAATAATTCTCTTTCATTAAAAACGTAGGAGCTAATCATTCCATTTGTTTTATCAAAAGTGATGGTGAATTTATTTCCCTGAATTTGTAAACCATCATCAAATTGGCGCACTGCTAATTTGTCATTACCGGGCTTAGTCTTGTTTTCATATTCTCCAAATGGCAACCGAATCTGTTCCTTTGCGATCTCATGATTTGATGGAACAACATCTGTTTTAATTTTTGTGTATGCGTAAAAATTAATAAAATATTCTTTTCTTGAATCGAAATTCAAGCCTTCATATTTAACCTGAAAGTCACATTCATTATTAGGTTGAAGTCCTTTAATGTCAAAATTTCCCTCCTGAATTTTATGGCCATTTTCAAATATTTCCCATTTAAAATTATAATCATCAAGATTTGTAAATGAAAATTTATTTTGAATTAAGAACTGACCTTTCGAAGCATTTTTGGCTTTAAAGGAAATATTTTGATAAACCTTTTTAACTTCCCAAATGGCAGGGTGAGGTGTTCGATCGGATGAAACTATTCCATTAATTACAAAATTGCCATCACTGGGTACATCCTCAGGGCCGTAATCGCCACCATAAGTCCAGTATTTATTTCCATCCTCATCCGTTTCAGCCAATCCCTGATCAACCCAATCCCAAATAAATCCACCTTGAAGCTGATCGTATTTTTCAATCACATCCCAGTAATCTTGTAAGTTTCCGGTACTATTTCCCATAGAATGAGCGTACTCGCATAAAATCAAAGGACGATCAAAATATTTTTTCGCATAATTTTCTATCGATGAAATAGAGGCGTACATGGGGCTATAAATATCCACATGTTTATTCATTAAGGCACGCTCGTAATGTACAGGTCGCGAAGGATCAAATTCATGAATCCAGTCGGCGCATTTTACAAAGTTTACGCCATCACCAGCTTCATTTCCCATTGACCAAATAATAATTGAAGGGTGATTTTTATCTCGATGAACCATGCGTTGGATTCTATCCATATGAGCCAATTCCCAATCTGGGTTATTTCCCAAAGTTCGATCGGGATGGTAGCCCATCCCATGCGATTCGATATTCGCCTCATCCACTAAATAAATTCCATATTTATCACAGAGCTCATACCAATAAGGATTGTTTGGATAATGGCTGGTTCGAACTGCATTGATATTGAATTGCTTCATTAACTCAATATCTTTTATCATCGATGCTTTTGATATTACATGACCTGCAAACTCATCATGCTCATGTCGGTTTACTCCTTTCAAATAAACAGCTTTGCCATTCACTAAAAGTTGCCCATTTTTAATTTCTGATTTACGGAATCCTATTTTCGTGGCAGTTTGTTCAATCAGCTTGCCTTTTCGGTCTTTTAGTAATAAAACCAGTGAATATAAATCAGGTTCTTCAGCACTCCATTTTCTAACTTTCCCCATTTCGATTTGGGTTTTCAAAGCACTTTTAGGGTTTGCATCCTGAACAAATTTGAGGATTTCTTTTTTTATCAGTTTATTGGTTTGATCATAAATTTGAGCTTCGACGGCATATTCTTTTCCTTCATTTAAAAAAGCTTGGTTAAATACCTCAACACTCAAATTTAAAATCCCGTTTTCATAATTTTCGTCGAGGGTTGCTTCCGCAAAGAAGTCACGAATATGCACCTCGGGGATGGCATACAAAAACACATCTCGCTCAATTCCACTAATGCGCCAAAAATCCTGACACTCCAAATAAGCTCCATCCGACCATCGATAAACTTCAACAGCCAGAGAGTTCTCTCCTTTTTGCAAATACTGTGTAATGTTGAATTCGGCAGGCAATTTACTACCCTGGCTATAACCAACCTTTTTACCGTTAATCCACAAATACATGGCCGACTTGACCGCACCAAAATGAAGAATCACTTCATGATTTTTCCAATCGCTTGGAACGGCAAAATTCATACGATAAGATCCCACAGGATTGTTATCATGAGGAATTTGTGGTGGGACAGGATTTGCCGAAAACTCGTAATCAGAATTTACATAAATTGGGATTCCATAACCCTGAATCTCCCAATTGGAAGGGATAGGAATTTCATCCCAAGTGGAAACATCGAATGTTGGATTATAAAAATCCATGGGTCTTTCTACCGGGTTTTTCGACCATTTAAATTTCCATTTTCCATTCAGCGAATGATAATATTCAGAATTTTCATAATCGAGTTTCAATGCTTTTTCTAAAGACTTAAAGGGCACAAAAAAAGCGTGAGGAGCCAATTTGTTTTTTGCAATTACTTGCGGGTTTTCCCAATCGGAAGTTTGGGTTTGTGCAACACAGAAAACGAAAGCAGGGATTAGCAAAATGGTACTCAGATATTTTTTCATGTCTTTAGTTTTTATGGCTGTGAGTTTTAAAAATAGGTACTAATAATATTTTTTAGTTCTTTTTCTTTATTCGATAAATCCTGTAAAAGGGCGAATTGGTTTCTGGCCCGAACCAAATTATGATCCTCATAAGCGGTCTTAAAATAAACATCATTTTCCAAATAATCAGTTAGAAAGCGAAGGCCGATCATCAAAATCATATATTTTGCACCGTTCATCAATTGTTCTTTTTCAACCATCGTTAAATCAGATGACAACTCAGACAAGTAACCTTCACTTAAGGCAGCAAATATTTCATTTCTAAGGATTACTTTAGAGCTGTCTTTCTCATCTTCGGGCACCGGGCTGGTAAAGGTTCGAACCATGTCACCAAAATCATAAAGAACCAATCCCGGCATTAAGGTATCCAGGTCAATCACACAAATGCCTTTGCCGGTATTTTTATCCAACAGCACATTATTCAATTTGGTATCGTTATGGGTAATGCGCATTGGCAGCTCACCTCTGTTAATTAATCCTGAAATTAAATCTGAAATTTTTCTTTGTTCCTGAACAAAAGCAATTTCTTTTTCAGCATGGAAAAGTCGTTCTTTTTTTGCACACAAAAAAATCTGATCAAACTTCAAATATCGTTTAGCAAGGTTGTGGAAATCAGGAATTGTTTCCTGAAAATCATGCGGGTTTAAATCCAAACAAAGTCTTTGCATTTTCCCAAAGGATTTAGCGGCTTGATAAGCTTGATCTTGTTCCTCAATTACATCAAATGAGGTTGCATTTTCGACATAATTAAACATTCGCCAATAATCGCCTTCATGATCAATTATGTATGAATCACCTTCAATTGTCTTAAATGTTTTTAATTGCTTTTCATTTTTTTGATGAAGGTGATTTAAATACAATTCTATATTCTGAATAACAAGAATTGGTGTTTTGAAAACATTTTTATTGATCTTTTGCAGTACAAATTTCTGATCACTTTCATTTATCTCAACCAAATAAGTATCATTGATATGACCTCCACCAAAAGCGTTTGCAGACTTAATAGCTGACTTTGGTAAAAACGAAGATGCAATATCTTTGATCTCTTTATTTCCCATACACTACTCCCATAAATTAGTTGGATAAATATTTTGATTGACAAGTTCACTAATGCTTTCAATCACAAAAGCCTTGTCTTCTCTGTAAGTTACTCCAAACCATTTGGCTTCACTTTCTAAAACCTTCACACTTGCCAGGTTTTTTTTGAGTAATTGAGTGATTTCTGTTGGAATAAAATATTCAGATTTTGGCTCTTGAATATGCTCATTCAAAAATTTTACAAATCCTTTTTCAAGGAATTCGAAAAAGCCGGTTGTAAATCCCCAGAAATTCATCGATACAATGGTGTTCTCTCTCAGTTTTACCCAATCTGTTTCATCCTCATAATAACCGATGGCATTATTTATTTTCTGAATGGCGGTTTGCTCATCAACCCGGATTAAATGATTTACGTTATCAACAATGCAAACCCCCCTCGAAACAGTACCATACTCAGTGATTGTATTACCAAGCCGATATCCAACCATGCAATAATCATTACTTTCGGGCTTTATTTCATTAAAAAAATCAACAACAGTTTTGTATGCACTTGCCCCATAAAAATCATCTGCATTGAGAACAGCGAAAGGTTCATTTATCACATTTTTTGCAGATAAAATAGCGTGAGCTGTTCCCCATGGTTTTACTCTTTCCGGAGGACAAACAAAACCATTTGGCAGTTTTTGAGTTTCTTGCAAAACATATTCAGTTTCAATTTTTCCTTTGAGTTTGGGCTCAAAAATCTCAATAAAATCCTGCTTAATTTTTTCATTTATCACAAACACAACTTTACCAAAACCGGCACGTATGGCATCATAAATTGAATAGTCGATAATGCTTTCACCTGATGGGCCGATTTTGTCCATCTGTTTTACGCCTCCGTAGCGACTTCCTAGTCCGGCTGCTAATATCAATAATGTTGGTTTCATGTTTATGTAATTTAACTATTTTACCTTTTTCGATCAAATGCCTAAAGTACTTAGAGTGCCTTGAGTATTTAAAGTTTATTTTATTTCAACTTTTGCCCATTTTTACTTTAGGCACTCCTGCCTGCGGCAGGCAGGCCAAACTTTAGCTCACTTTAAGTACTTTTTCACTTAAGTACTTCTATTTTTATTTTTTACCAATTAAATGGCCTTTTGTTGCAAAAAAGAGAATGAATAAATAACACGGAATCAATAATACATAAGCTTTTTGCGACCCGACTGAAGGCATATCGGATAGTGTGCCATAAATTAAGGTTAAGATCGCACCACCAGCAATGGCCATAATTAAAAACGCCGAACCCATTTTAGTGTATTTACCAAGTCCGGCTATGGCGAGTGGCCAAATTGCAGGCCACATAATTGCATTTGCAAATCCGAGTAATGCAATTGAAGTTACCGAAACATAGCCCTTGGTTAAAATAGCCACCAGCGAAAATATCACGCCGAGTATGGCTGAATATTTTAAGGCATTTTCTTGTTTCATGTATTTAGGAATTAACATGATTCCTAAAATATAACCCAGCACCATCCCTCCTAAAGTGAATGAAGCAAAGAATTTTGCTGTTGCAAATCCAAAACCAAGAAATGTTCCATAGCTAATTAAAGTGTCAACCGCAATAACTTCAGCTCCAACATATAAAAACAAAGCCAATACACCCAGCCACAAATAAGTGTATTGAAAAATATTCCCTTTTCGTTTTATTTCATCTGTGCTTTCTTCCTCTTCATTAATATCGGGCAAAGCCATAAATTTTAGTAGAATTGAAAGCACAACCAATACAATGGCCATAATAATGTATGGAAGAATTACCCTGCCCGCCAAAAGATCTAGTTCAGTGGCACGTTCAACAGCGGTCATCGTTTGTAAACTCTCAACCAAACCATCAATTCCTTTTAAAACAATAACTCCTAAAATGAGTGGGCTTAAAATTCCGGCTACTTTATTAGCAATTCCCATGATGCTGATACGTTTTGCAGCACTTTCAATCGGGCCTAAAATAGTCACATAAGGATTGGCAGCCGTTTGAAGAATGGATAAACCTGTTCCTTGAATAAAAAGACCTGTAAGAAACAGCCCGTATGTTCGCGACATGGCAGCCGGAATAAACACGAGGGATCCGATGGCCATCACAAATAAACCAAGTGACATGCCATTTTTAAACCCGATTTTCTTTAACACCCATGAAGATGGAAGCGCCATCACAAAATATGAAATATAGAAGGCAGAAGTCACAAGGTAAGCCTCTGCATCAGTGCTTAACTCACAGGCAATTTTCAGGTACGGAATCAAGGTTGCATTAAGCCAGGTTACAAATCCAAAAATAAAGAACAATGCCCCTATGATGGAAATCGACATTAAGTAAGAATTCTTGTTTTGTGTCATACAATTTTTATTAATGTTAGTTTCTATTTGTACATATATCTTGCAAAAACTTCGATGGCCTGATATTCTGCCATTCCAAGCTGATCATAGATTTCCGCAGTTGCGTGATTTCGATCTTCAGCTCTTTTCCAAAATTCTCGGGTATCATGCCCCGGATAAAGTGGTCGGTCTTTTTGTGATTGATGCTTAAAAATGGCGCGTCTTTTAATCACGACTTCATCAGGGCTCAATGGCACAGCCATGTCAACCTGATCAATATCCCACTCTTGCCATGCACCTCTATACAACCACACAAAACAATCATCCATCCATGTTTCATTTTTTATTTGATCGATAGCTTGGGTAATGGCACTCATACAAACCCTGTGCGTTCCGTGAGGATCGGATAAATCACCGGCCGCATAAATTTGATGTGGCTTTATTTTTTTAATAATATCTTCTATTAGCTTTATATCTTGCTCTCCTAATGGCTTTTTCTTCACTTTCCCCGTTTCGTAAAAAGGCATATCCAAAAAGTGAATATTTGAATCGGGAATTTTTGTAAAACGGCACGCTGACCTGGCCTCCCCTCTTCTAATCGAAGCTTTTACATCTTGAATTTCCTTCGAATCAACCTGGCCAGGAGCTTTATTTAACAAAAAGTTTGCAGTTTTTTTATAAACCTCATCGGAGATACTACCCGAAACTTTAAAAATATCATCGTAATCACGAACAAAATCAAGGTAACGAATGGCATCATCATCAAAAACAGCAATCGATCCTGAAGTTTGATAAGCCACATGAACTTCGTTTCCCTGTTCAACCAATCGTGACAAAGTTCCTCCCATTGAAATCACATCATCATCTGGATGCGGGCTAAAAACCAAAACCCGTTTAGGAAATGGCTTTGCTCTTTCAGGTCGATTCGAATCATCCGCATTGGGTTTGCCACCCGGCCAACCTGTGATGGTATGCTGTAATTCATTAAAAACTTTAATATTGATGTTGTAGGCAGGTCCATTGAGGGTAACCAATTCACCCATTCCATTGTCGTTATAATCTCTATCGGTTAGCTTCAAAATAGGTTTATCTACTTTCTTGCAGAGCCAAACAACCGATTTACGAATTTGACTATCCGTCCAGTCATTTAAACCAACCAGCCAGGGTGTTTTAATTCGGGTAAGTTCAGCAGAAGCTGCAGCATCTAAAATTATTTGAGCATTGCTATGTTCCTGAAGAAAAGTTGCAGGAACCATGTTTGTAATTTCACCTTCAACGGCCTTCGAAATAATATCCGCTTTGGCTTCCCCCCACGCTAATAATAATATTTTTTTTGCTTTCAGAATACTGCCAACACCCATGGTAATGGCTGTTTTTGGCACATATTGTTCTCCGTAAAAATCAGAGGCAGCATCAGTTAAAGTAAGATGATCCAGCGTAATTCTTCGGGTCATCGAATTGATAGAAGAACCCGGTTCATTAAATCCAATATGTCCGGTTCTCCCAATTCCTAATAGCTGAATATCAATTCCACCCAAAGCATCAATTTTGTCTTCATATTTTTGACAATACTCAAAAACTTCATCCTCCGCTATGGATCCATCAGGAATATTAATATTTTCAGGTGTTATATCAATATGATCAAAAAGATATTCATGCATAAAACGCACATAACTCTGCAACGCCTTTGGATCCATTGGAAAATATTCATCCAAATTAAAGGTGATCACATTCTTAAAACTAAGCCCTTCCTCTTTATGCAATCTAACTAAATCATCATAAATTCCAACTGGTGTTGATCCCGTAGCTAAACCTAATACAACTTCTTTTCCTGCTTTCTGTCGAGCTAGAATTAAGTCTGCAATTTCTCGAGCCACACTTACCGAAGCCTGGTTTGCATTTTCGAAAATTGTGGTCGGAATTTTCTCATACCTATAGATTAAATTTCCTTCCTTCACTTCTTTCATTTTAAAAAGTATTTAATGAAGTAATTCGTACTTTTAGTTATTATTAGTGTATTTTGAGATTAGTGTCTTCTTTAAGTTTTTATACATTTCAATGGTTTCATCCACATTTTTAAGAGAGTAGTCTGTTAAAAATTCTTTGGCTTTTTTTGGATTTTTCTGATATAACTCCAGAGCTTCCTTCTCAATTTGTTTCTGATTATCAAAAAAGCTTTGCTCAAGTGGATTTCTCACTGCCCATAAATCCTGCACGGCATCCTGCCATCTTAAGCCTAATAAATTATCAACAAAATCAACAGCCCAACGCAATGATTTTCCGTCAAACTCATTTGGATTATAAGTATAAATGTATGATGATATTTCTGAAGCTCCCGCATAAATTGGAATGTAGGTACTCACATATTGATTGTCGACGTAATACCAATAAACTCCTCCGATATCATTTGGCAACCAGCTGCGGAGTTGAGCCACCATACCATAGCCCCCTTTTGAAACCATTCGGCGATAATTAATATTTAATAATTCGCGCTGTGCCTGAGTTGGAAATGGGGTCGCTAATGGGCTTTTTTCATATTTCCCATCTTTACCCGGAACCAACCAGTTTTTATCATTGGTCATGTCGTAAATGGTGCCTTCAAAAATTTCACGCTGAAAGGCAATCACATCCTGAACCCCTAATTTTTTTTCCGGCTTTACCGAAAACGGAAACATTGATAAGGGTTCCAGGTATTGATGGTACGCATCATTCCCGGCAAAAGGTGAGTGAGCAGTTTTATCAGGCCAATCTTTTAGATTTGGAGCATATTTTGAAAAGAACAACCAAAAACGACTAACCGCCCATTCTCTGGGAACCGGTGAATAAACCTCCTGCCAAACAAATGGTTTTCCACTTTGGGGATCCCACCAACCATGATCAATAGCAACTTGCTGATAATTTTTAGAGGCCATAAATTCGTCGGGTTTCGACAAATCAATTTCTTTGATGATACTCCAATTCGGAACAATGGCAATATGATCATCCGGAACTCTTTGAGCTGCCCAGATTGCTCCGGCCTCACCACTTTCAGGATCCCAATCAGAACCAACACTAAAAACTTCAAGTACCCATGCTTCATTCGGGTCAGCGATGCACAATGCTTCTGACTCCGGCCCACAAGAAGTTTGAAACCCATATTTGTCCATCAAAGAAGTGATCAGTTCAATGGCCTCTCTGGCTGTTTTACATCTTTGTAAAGCAAAAGCCTGCGCTTGTTCGATGGTCATGATTTGCTTTCCTGTTTCAATACTTGTCTGCAACTCTTTTTTCTGACTCATCGTACTCTCTGCAATAGCCAACTGATGCTCATTCATGTGCGAATAACCGGAATGAAAATAAGTATAAGTTTCAGCTACCTGAGGAATGTATCCAATAATTTTTCCGTATTCATGCAAAGGTTTAT
This sequence comes from Bacteroidales bacterium, assembly GCA_963674935.2. Classification (GTDB taxonomy): domain Bacteria; phylum Bacteroidota; class Bacteroidia; order Bacteroidales. The sequence goes on along the minus strand of CAXXWZ010000006.1, from coordinate 215,439 downwards.
CCACATCTTGCAAGCCATAATAAACGGCAGCCATTTCTCCGAGTTTAAACTTTTTTCCATAAATAACATGTACCCGACACTCAGGTGCGGCTCCGGTATGAGAAGTAATTACCGATCCATCTATTGAAGCTTTTTTTCCAACGATGATATCAGTGCAGGCGTTAACTTCAACTGAGCTTATCAGAAGAATAGCCCATAAAAGTGAAAATATTTTTATCGTTTTCATGATTTAAGTTTTATTATTTTTCAGGAAATTCGTAGGTAATATCAATGTCTAACCATTCTTCTAGTTTTCGAAACATCTCCTGCCTTATTTCTTTTGGGAAATGCCTGATTCGAGTTGAGTGCGACCCTCCTGGTAAAACATATTTTACGGCATTACATTCACCAGTTAAGACCACTTGTTGGGAGGCATAAGGGTCAAACCCACCATAAATATACAGGAAGTTTTTGCCTTTGGTTTGAAGGTATTTATTTACCTTTTGCATTAATTCAGGGTGATAGGTGATTTCATAATTTTCGGGCAACACGAAATCATAATTGTGTTCTTTTACTACATCCAGCATTCCTTCAAACTCACTTACATCATAACCGTAATATCCAAAATCTCGCATGGCCTGAACCATGAAAGTATAACCTTCCTTATTTTTGGGTTCGGCCAGATAACCATAACCAACCACTTTTTCGAAATGTTTATAAATGGAATCCAGTCCGACTGCTATGTCCGGAATGGTATTACAATCGGTACCCCATTGCCAAAAAGCAAAAGGATATTCCAACACCATATACTCAAAGCCAAACTCGTAACCTGGGCGGTAGGTGTATTCCTCCTTTTTATTTCCCTCGATAAACTTAGGCAATAATTCTTTTTTGTTTTTTAGCAGCAATACCTGAAAATCATGAATGGCTGTTCTGCACTCCGCAGTTCCAACAGTATCGAAATAATGGTAAAAACGGGGGTCGGCTCTGTCGAACATTAACGGGCCTACGTAAGGTACCGAAGCATCTACATCATCCGGGAAAAAATACCGGTGATACATGGTGGTTTGACCGCCTTTACTAATTCCGGTATTCACCCACTTTCCGGTAAAGTATGGTTTTAGAAACTCAACGATTCGATGGTGATCATTCGCAGCTTGTTCAATGGTTAAATAATCATAATCTGTGCTGTCAGGAAAAGAAGTTCCAAAATAGCGATGTTCTACAAAAACTTGATTGGCATCTAATATTCGGGTGATCTCCTCAATATAATTTGCACGTCGTGCCCGATTGGCATTATAGCCTTCAGTAACAAATACCACAGGCTTTTCTTTACTGTTTAAAGATAAAAAAACACGTTGTTTAAATGTTTTGCTTTCAGGATTTTTATGATCGAGGGGTTGGGTTATTTCCAAATGATAGAACTCGTTAAAGTTTTTACCTTTTTCTTTTTGCGAAATAGTCAACCCCGGAATGGTTTGCAAAAATTGCATCAAATCTGAATTTTGTGCAAGGGCAATTTGACTGACAAAAACAAATAACACAGTTAGTTTAAATATTTTCTTCATCTTTTTTAATGTTTAATTATCTAAAAATAAAACCTTTTACAAGCGGGTCTTCCGGATCAAAATAAAACTTATGTTCTCCGGTAATGTATGCGGTTCCGCTCACCTCAGGAATCACGGCAGGATAGCCTCCAAATTCTGTTTCTTCCACTACTTTTACATCAAAACAGCTATCCAAAATACTTTCGATCCGAATGGATGCTCCTTGTTTAATTTCTTTGTTGAAATAATGAATGGCTGCCCTGGCGCTCACTCCCGTGCCCGTTGGTGAGCGATCCACTTCTCCCTCGGCAAATACACAAACATTGCGACTGTGATTTTTCGGATCATTGGCCTTACCAGTAAAAATGGTTCCATATAAAAAACTCAAATCTTCTTCGTAAGGATGTTTGATTTCAAAGTTTTTCATCACCGCATTTTTGATGCGTTTGCCCCAATCAATAATCTGATTATGGTCGGATGGCTGCAATCCCAAACCAATTTCATCGGCGTCGACAAATGCATAAAATGCACCGCCATAAGCCACATCAAATTTAATATGGCCAATGCCTTCAACTTTAATTTCTTTATTTTTAAGCAAAACAAACGAAGGCACATTTCGAAAAGAAACAGATTCAACTTTTCCTTGCTTTCTTTTAACTGTTGACACAATTCTTCCGGCAGGCGCATCAATTTTTAATTCAAACTCGTCACCTTCCTTTTTAATCATCCCCGTTTCGGGAAGGATTTTAGAAAGTGCAATAATGGCATGGCCGCACATGGTGCTGTAGCCTTCGTTATGAATAAAGAAAACCCCGAAATCTCCATCGGGTGTATTTGCAGGAATTAAAATTGCCCCATACATATCGGCATGCCCTCGGGGTTCAAACATGGTTGAGGTACGCAAATGATCGTAATTTTCTCTAAAATATCTTCTTCTTTCCAAAACCGTTGTTCCTTTAATTTCGGGAAGCCCGCTTTTAAAAATCCTGAGTGGTTCTCCACCTGTATGCGCGTCAATGGTTTCAATACAAAGCCAATGATTCGGCGCAGTCCAATTTGTTTTCATATTCGATAAAAATTTAGTACCTCAAATTAATGAAAAAGGGCTTAGAATTACTAATTATGGGAAGATATTATTTAATGTGCTGATGGGTTGATGCATTAATTTGTTAAGGTGCCAATGAAATTTAAGATATTTAGTAAATATCATGCCAATACCAAACAACATCTCAAGGTGTGTTATACGACAAACTCATTGGGTTTAGCTTTGTCCAGAACTAAAGCTTTTGTCCTATACCCAAATTATGTTAAACAACAGCTTCCCCGCGATGTGGTTAATAATACATGATACACTTTTTAGATTAATAATATTTATTTCCTAAATTAGCATATTAACACTCCCCTAATGTTAATATGATTTGATTTAACTTAATTAATACATCTGGGTTTATGACCATTAATGAATATTTGATAAACATCAATAAACGTTTCTCAACCGGCATCTCAACCGAACATAGTTATCGGGGCGATCTTCAAACCCTCATCGAAAGTTTGGTGCCCGGCATATTGGCTACCAACGAACCTACAAGGGTCAATTGTGGAGCACCTGATTATATCATCACAAAAAGCAATATTGAAGTTGGCCATATTGAAGCTAAAGATATAGGTAAGGACCTGAACAGCAAAGAGTATAAAGAACAATTTACCCGATACAAAAAATCATTACCAAATCTAATCATAACAGACTACCTCAACTTTCAATTATTTATTGAAGGGGAGTTTATTACTTCAGTTTGTTTAGCTGAAATAACAGGCAATAAAATCAGCCCCAAACACGAGTCGTTTGAACCATTTACAAGGCTTATCAAAGACTTTTGCACCAGGGTTGGGCAAACCATTAAAAGCCCGGCTAAGCTGGCAAAAATGATGGCTGCAAAAGCCAGGTTGCTTTCGGATGTGATTGAAAGGGCTTTGTTAAGTGATGAAGAAAACAACGAAAACAGCACCCTGAACGAGCAAATGAATGCCTTTAAGGAAATTTTAATTCATGACATAACGCCCAAAGATTTTGCAGACATTTATGCCCAAACCATCGCCTATGGAATGTTTGCAGCCCGATTACATGACCCCACCCTTGACGACTTTTCGAGACAAGAGGCTGCTGAACTGATTCCTAAATCGAACCCCTTTTTAAGAAAACTGTTCCAGTATATTGCCGGTTACGATTTAGATGATCGGATTGTTTGGATTGTTGATTCGTTAGCTGAGATTTTCAGGGCAACTGATATTAAGGCCCTCTTGAATAATTTCGGGAAACCAACCCAACAAAACGACCCCATTATTCATTTCTATGAAACCTTTTTAGCCGAATACGACCCCAAACTAAGAAAGAGCAGAGGGGTTTGGTACACGCCCGAACCCGTTGTTAATTTTATAGTACGGGCAGTTGATGACATTTTAAAAACAGAGTTTAATCTACCTCAGGGGCTTGCCGACACTTCAAAAACAAAAATTAAGCTTAAAGTACAAACCCACGATAACAGGCATAAAGCAGGTTTAAAAGAGATAGAGCAGGAAGTACACAAAGTTCAGATCCTTGACCCTGCAACGGGTACGGGTACTTTTTTAGCCGAGGTTGTGAAACAAATTTATAAACGGTTTGAAGGGCAGCAGGGTATTTGGAGCAAGTATGTTGAAGATCATTTAATTCCGCGCTTAAACGGCTTTGAAATACTGATGGCTTCTTATGCGATGGCTCATTTAAAATTGGAGTTATTATTAAAAGAAACCGGTTATAAACCTACCAGAGATCAGCGTTTCAGGGTGTACTTAACCAACTCATTAGAAGAACACCATAAAGATACAGGTACACTATTTGCCAACTGGTTAAGCAGCGAAGCTAACGAAGCCAATCATATTAAACGAGATACACCCGTAATGTGTGTGATTGGGAATCCTCCTTATGCTGTTAGTAGTAACAATAAGTCAGAATGGATCGAAAAGCTGATATCTGATTACAAAAAGGATTTGAATGAAAAGAGTTATAATTCATTATCTGATGATTATGTGAAATTTATTAGATATGGACAACATTATATAGATAAAAACGGAAGTGGAATCTTAGCTTATATTTCAAATAATAGTTTTATTGATGGATTAGTTTTTCGTCAAATGAGAAAACATCTTCTCGAATGTTTTGATAAGGTATACATCTTGGATTTGCATGGAAATTCAAAGAAAAAGGAGATTTGCATTGACGGTTCTTCAGATCAAAATGTTTTTGATATAATGCAGGGTGTTTCTATTAATATTTTCATAAAAACCGGAAAGAAAAACAAAAATCAATTAGGTGAAGTTTTCAATTTTGATTTGTTTGGGAAGAGAGAAGTCAAGTATAATTATTTGATAAAAAACAACATTAATTCTATTAATTGGAATAAACTAAATCTTAGTAGCCCAAATTATTTTTTAGTTCATAAAGACTTTGTGGATATGGAAACATATAGCAAGGGATTTAAAATCAATGAATTAATTCCCATGAACAGTGTCGGCATAGTAACTTCTAAGGATGCTGTACTTGTAAGTTATTCAAAAGATGAATTAATAAATCAGGTTGAAACGTATTACAATATCGAGGTCGACAAATCTTTAATTGTAAAATTTGATTATCGGACATTTGATAAACGATTTGTCTACTACGATACAAAGTTAATAGATAGAGCACGTGATAAAGTAATGAGGAATGTTTTACAAAAAAACATCGTTTTAAATATTCCCAAACAAGCGATAAAAGGATTCAAGCATATTTTTATTGGAGACTCGCCAGTCGACAAAAACTTTATTGATTCTGCAGGTCAGTTTGGTGCTGGCAATGCCTTTCCTTTATATTTATATTTAAAAAACAATGGACAACAAATCATTGAACAATCAACTGAAAGAACCCCAAACCTTAACAAAGAAATTGTTAAGCAAATAGCGGATAAATTAGGCTTGGTATTTACTAACGAAAAAGATGCTTCAGCAAGCTCCTTTGCCCCTATTGATCTTTTAGATTATATCTATGCGGTATTGCATTCACCAACTTATAGAGAAAAGTATAAAGAGTTCTTAAAAATTGACTTTCCAAGAGTACCTTATCCAAAAGATAAAAACACCTTTTGGCAATTAGTAAAGCTTGGGGGAGAGATCAGGCAAATGCATTTATTAGAAAGCCCCAAAGTTGAGCAATACATAACCACTTACCCCAAAGACGGGGATAATATCATTACCCGAAAGCTTAATAAAAATGATTTTGAGCTCACCGATGAGGTCAATAAAATGGGGCGGGTATGGTTAAACGATAATCAATACTTTGAAGGTATTCCAATAGTCGCATGGGAGTTTTATATTGGCGGCTACCAACCGGCTCAAAAGTGGTTAAAAGACCGCAGAGGTCGTGAATTAAGCTTTGACGACATCCTGCATTATCAAAAAATCATTGTCGCCTTATACGAGACTGATAGGTTGATGAAGGAGATTGATAAAATTGCAATAGCATAAATTGATTGTATGAGCGTAAAAACTTAGATATAGACGGATTTAATGTTGAGTGAATCATGAAAACGGACAAGGTTTTTGAAATATTAGGGGAAGGTGGTGGAATATGTATAAGTCGTCAACAGAACAAACAGGGGGAGAGATTTATATATCATCATAATGAATTTGATCCAACCGATGAAAGTCAAGGGATTAATGAAAATGAAAATTACCACAACTTTGAACAAGCCTTCATTTTAATTAATAACAGGTATGCCTGGTACAGGTTACATCTTGAATTGGTTCATGATGATTATAAAAGCTACATAGTTAAGCATCTTATTAAGAGATTGAATGGTGAACTGGTAACACCAAGCGATATGGAGTATACAAAAGAAAGATTAGAGAAAGTTTTAAAAATCAGGCTAATTTATGAAGGCAAGCATGGCAGTGAAAACAAAATTTGGCATATAGCACCTTAAATCCATTTTAATAGTTGCAAATAATGATACAATTATTATCTAAAGAACAACAAATAATTTTTGAAATTGAACAATCGGAAATGTTTCCTGATTACACTTCCGTATTAAAGGAAGCAATCGCAAAAAACATTGATTTACGTGGTCTTTTGGTTGAAAGTAAAAACATTGATCATGTGAGTTGGAAAGAGGTTGATTTAAGTTCAGTCTATTTTAAAGATTGTTCAATGAAACGAAATGAATTTCATCAATGCAAAGGAGACTTGCATTGTAAAAATTGTGATTTAACCAAAACCAAAATTAAGAACGCTAAGTTCAGTTCTTTGCAGTTAGATGATTGCAATATCAGCCATTTAATTTTCGATAATACTTATTCAGACTCTACGTTTATTTCATCATGCAATCTGCAAAATGCATCCTTTTATCACAGTGATATCGCAGGTGTAAATTTCATTTACTGTAATCTCAATCAGGCAATATTTAAATTTTGTAAGCTACAAAATGCATCTTTTTTTAGTCTTTCCGGAGGAACTAAGTGGTACGAAGGTATGGCATTCATTTCATGCCAAATGAATGATTGCAGGATGCCAAGTGTAGATGATATTTCCTTACTATACTTTTGGGAGGTGAACCTATTGGACAGCGAAACATTTGAGGATATTAGTATAACTGAAATTACGAATAACAATAGCAAAGTACTTTATGCTATCGACGAGGATGTTGTTTGGTGGAAGCCTTACCCCAATAAGGATGAAGAATCAGGCAAACCATTTAGGCATTCATTAAGTGAGTTTATTAAAGAAGTTGAAGCCGAATTTCCGACCACAGGTTTATACCCATGCATGGAAGATTTTGTGGTTGAAGATGAACTGATTGCTGTTTGTGAATATCTAAAATTATTGAAAGCATGAAAGTAAGTTTGCAATATCTTTTTCCTTAAAAATATTCAAATCACAATATATCACTTCTCGACAAGCTCGAAGTGACAAATATTTTTTATCCATAGATATATTCAAATCACAACCGAGCGTCACATCGAGCGGAGTCGAGATGAAATATCTTTTATCCATAGATATATCCAAATCACAATATATCACTTCTCGACAAGCTCGAAGTGACAATTATCTTTTATCCATAAAATTAATCAAATCACAACCGAGCGTCACATCGAGCGGAGTCGAGATGAAATATCTTTTATCCATAAAATATTCAAATTACAATATATCACTTCTCGACAAGCTCGAAGTGACAAATATTTTTTATCCATAGATATATTCAAATCACAACCGAGCGTCACATCGAGCGGAGTCGAGATGAAATATCTTTTATCCATAGATATATCCAAATCACAACCGAGCGTCACATCGAGCAGAGTCGAGATGAAATATCTTTTATCCATAGATATATCCAAATCACAATATATCACTTCTCGACAAGCTCGAAGTGACAAATATTTTTTATCCATAAAATTAATCAAATTACAACCGAGCGTCACATCGAGCGGAGTCGAGATGAAATATCTTTTATCCATAGATATATCCAAATCACAATATATCACTTCTCGACAAGCTCGAAGTGACAAATATCTTTTATCCATTGATATATTCAAATTCTTATCCGTTTATAAAATTTAGGTGAGACATTTTATCATTTTTTGTATTCTATTTAAAGAATCTGTTTTTTAAATCAAATTACATCTTCAAAACAAAAATGAATGAAGCCCAATCACTCGTGGGCTATTACAAATAAGCAACAGGGATAGAAATATGATTGATAAAGAGCAAAAAATCATTCACAGGCTCAGAGAAATGATATATGATCATGGAAAAATGATACATCAGCACAAAAAAATCATACATCAGCATCGCAAAACGATACATGATCCTTTATGTCTCGTTTTCCTTGATTAATCAATACAATTACTAACCTTATAAATCATTTATTATGAATTCAAAAATGAGTATCGCAGACAAATTATTAAACTATGGGGTATTAATTAACAATGCCATCACAGATGCAGCCATTGCAGAAGCATTAAATGCTTTTGGCTATGATTCAGCAAAACTAGCACAGGGAAAAGCACTACTTGAAGCGTTTGATGCTTTGGTAAAAGAACAGATTAAAGAATATGGTGAGCAATTTGAAGCTACAGAAATGATGAATAGTGCATGGAAATCGGCACAAAAAACCTATATGAAAAGCTTGAAAATTGCGCGTATTGTTTTCAAAAACAACCAGGCAGCCCAAACAGCCCTTCTTTTAAACGGAATTCGTAAAATCAGTTTCTCGGGTTGGTTACATCAGGCCCAAACTTTTTATCAAAACCTTGAAGAAAACGCTGAATTTATGACGGCTTTAGCTGAATACGGTTATACATCCGAGAAAATAGCCGACGAAAAAGCGTTAATCAATGAATTAGAAACCGCTAAGCATAGCCAGGCGAAAGAAAAAGGAGAAGCCCAACAAGCCACTTTAAATCGTGATCAAAAACTTGATGTGCTGGATGAATGGGTAAGCGAATTTAAAGTGATTGCAAAAATAGCCCTGGAGGATAATCCACAATGGATAGAGAAACTGGGGCTTATTGAAAAATCATAATATACCGAAGGGATGTCGTCCCTCTTTTTCGAGGGACGACATCCCATTTCCATGTGATTAAAATTTTGATTGCGGACTACATAAACAAAATGGCTTTTGCTTAAAAGGCAATAGCTTAAGGTATTTGTGACGTTTATTGAAGATCGATTAATTCATTTACCTCAGAACTAAACCCATTTAAGGTCCCATCTTCCCATTGATAAAAAACCACTTCCCGTAGATAAATCCCCCCCCTTTGTTGATTATCTTTTTCTATAAAGCTATCCTCCTATAGATTTGTCGTAAAATTTAAAATTGGTGAGATATGAGAACCATGGGATTATTGATAACGCTAATACTTTTGCTTGCATTTAGTACATCGGGGTGTGAAAAAGAAAGGAGCTTAAACGATGATTCATCCGACAATCTTCCTGCTATTTCAGGTTACCCAATCGTAGGCACAAACCAATCCGTTTTCTATAACAACATCAGTGAAATTTCAGCAGTTACTGCAGGCAATGCTTTTTATGGACAAAATGCAAATTATCCGGGGAATACCCCTAAATATGAAAACAACGGAGATGGTACCATCACAGATTTAATTACCGGATTAATGTGGCAAAAAAGCCCAGACAGAAATGGGGATGGACTAATTGACACCAATGATAAGTTAAGTTATGCTGAAGCGGTGGAAAATGCGTCAACATTTAATCTAGGTGGTTATACCGATTGGCGGCTACCAAGCATTAAAGAAATATATTCACTTATAATGTTTAGTGGCACTGATATTGATCCTGCGGCTTCATCACCAGAGAACACCTCTCCGTTTATCAATACCGCTTATTTCGACTTTGGATATGGTGATCTTGATGCCGGAGATCGAATTATCGATGCACAGGTTGCTAGCAACACAATATATGTTAGCACTACCATGAATGGAAATAAAACCATGTTTGGCGTAAACTTTGCCGATGGCCGTATTAAGGGTTATCCTGCCGAAGCTTTTTTAAAAACTTATTACGTTTACTATGTACGCGGTAATTCTGATTACGGGATAAATCAATTTACAGACAATAATGATGGCACTGTTACTGATGAGGCTACTGGCTTAATGTGGATGCAAAGCGATACTAAAAGTGCTGTTTCGTGGGAGCAAGCACTCAGTAATGCTGAACGTTCTGAATTCGCAGGGCACACAGATTGGAGATTACCAGATGCTAAAGAGCTTCAGGGCATAGTGGACTACACACGATCTCCGGCAACAACAAATTCAGCTGCAATTAACCCCATATTTGAATGTACTAAAATTACTAACGAAGCTGGGGAAGAAGATTATCCATATTATTGGACTAGCACTACACATGCCTCAAGAACAATAAAATCTGGGGCAAGCGCTTCCTATGTCTGCTTCGGTAGAGCAATGGGTAAAATGAACGGAATTTGGATAGATGTGCATGGCGCAGGAGCACAACGAAGCGATCCAAAAACTGGCAATCCAATTGATTTTCCGGATGGACGCGGGCCACAAGGTGATGCCATCCGAATTAACAATTATGTTCGATTGGTTAGAAATATTCAATAATAATTTTTAAAGACATCGTTATGAACACCTCATATTTTGATTCCATACAACTTAAAGAAATGAGCCGGGTTAAATTAATGAACCGCACGGATCGGAAATATTGGTTCCATTATGATCAACTTGAGGCATTGCTTCGATCAATCAGTGAGGATTATTACATTTTGAACATCGACGGTCAAAGTAACTTACCCTATGCTACAACTTATTACGACACCGAAAAAAATAAAATGTTTATCGACCATCAAAACGGAAAATTGAATCGGTTTAAAGTCAGGAGAAGATCTTATGTTGCCTCAGGAATAAGCTTTTTAGAGGTGAAATTTAAGAGCAATAAAGGGCGAACCATTAAAAAACGCATCCCTGCTGAATATGGAAACAGCTGGTTTACACAAGCAGAATATCAATTTTTAACTCAGACTATTCCATTTAGCTGCCTTGATCTTGAGCCCTCTTTATATAATCGTTTTACGCGATTAACGCTGGTGAATAAAAATTTTAAGGAACGCTGTACCATTGATTTAGATCTTCAATTCGAAAATGCGGAGAGAAAAGTAAACCTTGATCAATTGGTCATTGTTGAAATTAAGTCAGAAGGTTATTCAGCTGCATCTTCTTTGGCTATGGCTTTGCGCGACCACCGGATTAAAAGCTCCGGGTTTAGTAAATATTGCATAGGCCGAACGGTTACTGATCCCACTTTAAAACGAAATGCTTTTAAAAGGAAAATAAGAAGCATACAAAAGACAATCCATACAAATAACAGTTTATATATTCTTAATTAGAAAACACATGATTGAGTCAACAAATTTTATCGACCCCATCAAAAACATGAGCACAGATTCCAATTTGGGAGAAGTAGCCGGGTGGGAAGAAAACTTACGCTTTTTAGACATAAAAATCATTAATGTTGCTGATTTTAACGAACTACTCATTCGGTTAGCGCTTAATCTCTTTGTTACCTTTTTGGTAGTCCATTATATTTATGCACGTAACAGCAATCGAAAAGATTTTTATTTCAGTTTCCTCGCAGTTGGAACCATAATATTCCTACTTAGCTTTCTGTTAAACAGTGTTAAACTCGAGCTTGGTTTTGCTCTTGGACTGTTTGCCATCTTTGGCATTATCCGATACCGAACAGATGCGATTCCAATAAAAGAGATGACTTACCTTTTTATAGTCATTGGGATTTCAGTGATCAATGCCCTTGCTAACAAAAAAGTAAGTTATGCCGAATTGATATTTACCAATTCAATGATTGTTTTCGGTTTGTGGTTTATGGAGAAAAGACTCATGCTAAAACAAGAGTTATCCATTAAAATGGTTTACGAAAAAATTGAAAATATGCATGAGAATAAAAAAGAAATATTTATGGCCGACTTAAAGGAACGCACCGGAATAAATATTACGCGTTATGAAATCCAAAAAATAGATTTCCTAAAGGATATTGCAATTATCATACTTTATTATCACGCAAACGGAAATGACAAAAAGATAAAAATATGAAACCATTTAAAAAAATAAGTTGGCTTGCATTGGGTATAATTTTTTTGATACCATCCGCAAAAGCACAGGAAGTAGAAAACGAATTGCAAACAAGAACGGAGTTAGAACTTGTTTTCGAACCCATGAAAAAAGTTAAACTTAGTTTTATACCTCAGCTAAGGTTTGACGAGGATTTTTCGCTCGATAAATATCTTATCGAAACCGGGGTTGAATATCAAGCACTAAAGTTTTTGGAATTGGGTGCTACTTATCGTTTTGAAGTGAACCCACGGGATACTAAATCTACTGAGTACCACAATCGTTTTGCATTCGATGCGACTGCTAAAAAAGACTTTAATCGTTTTGAATCCGCTTTTCGCCTTCGTTACAGTAATTATGCCGATGATGAAATAAACGACAAAGAATTCATCAGGTTTAAAGCCTCTTTAAAATACGATATCAAAAAATGTAAAATCACTCCGCTCATGGCTGTTGAATCATTTCAACAACTAGGTGATGGCAAGTTATACAAGATGAGATACACTTTTGGGGCAGATTATAAATTATTTAAAAAGAATTTTTTAGGCATCAACTACAAGTTCGATTATTATAAAAATGAATATAAAAACCGACATATTATAAGTCTGGGATACAAAATCAAATTTTAAACACCCTGTTATGAAAAAATTTAACTTAATATTAATGGCATTGATTATCATTCTTAGTGCCTGTCGTAAGGATGACTTGTCCATAGAAAATGAAGAGGAATTGGTCGATCTGGCTGATTATACCGACTGGACTGAAGCAACGCACAGTAAAAATGCAGAACCCAATTATGCAGTCGTTTTTAATCAAAACGAAGTCCTTCGTTTTGACATTAAAATTAGTAGCGACGACTGGTCTGAAATGCAGTCTGATTTGTCTTCTGTTTTAGGTTCGAGTGGCCGACCAGGCGGAATGGCAAGTACAACTTCAGATCCGATGTGGGTTCCCTGTTCCTTTAATTTTAATGACACGGAATGGTATCATGTAGGAATTCGTTATAAAGGAAATTCCAGTTTGCAATCAACTTACCAATCAGGATTAAAAAAATTCTCTTTTAAACTTGATTTTAATGAATTTGACAATGATTATCCGGCCATCGCAAACCAACGGTTTTATGGATTCAGACAACTTAATTTAAAAAATAATTATGACGATGCTTCTTTAATGCGTGAAAAAGTCGGTGCTGATCTCTTCCGAGAATTCGGTCTGGCTTCATCACAAACAGCATTTTGTGTTGTATATCTGGATCATGGAAACGGGCCACAATATTATGGTGTTTATACATTAGTTGAAGAAGTAGATGATACGGTTATTGAAGACCAGTTTATTAGTGGATCGGGAAATTTATATAAGCCTGATGGCAATGCCGCTTCCTTTGCCCAAGGAACCTACAATGACAGTCAAATGGAAAAGAAAACCAATGAAGATTTGTCCGACTACTCAGATGTAAAAGCATTGTATAATATGATTAATAGCGCCGAAAGAAGCTCTGATCCGGAGACGTGGAAAAACAATATGGAAAACATTTTTAACGTAGATGTTTTTTTGAAATGGCTGGCAGCAAATACAGTGATTCAAAACTGGGACACTTATGGAAACATGACGCACAATTACTATTTATACAATAATCCTGAAGATGGCTTGTTAACATGGATTCCTTGGGACAATAACGAAGCATTTCAGGATGGAAAACAAAGCGGAGCCCTTAGCCTCTCATTGAATGAGGTTGGAAATTCCTGGCCCTTAATTCGTTATTTAATCAACCAGCCCGAATACAAATTGAAGTATCAAACCTATTTACAGAAATTTATTGATGAAGTATTCATCCCTTCTGAAATCACTTCAATTTATTCAAACTATTATCAATTAATCAAAGACTATGCTTATGCAGAAGAATCAGGCTATTCTTTTATCCGTTCTGATGCCGAGTTTGATCAAGCAGTAGAAACCTTGAAGTCGCATGTTCAATCAAGAAATAATGCAGTAAATAACTTTTTACAATAAAAAAAACAATATAAAACTTTAAAAAAAATAAATCATGAAAACAAAATTCAAAACAAATGCAAACATTTTCCTCCTCGTATTTTCAATGCTTATAAGCGGAAGTTTGGTTCAAGCACAACAAGGTCGGCCACAGGGCCCACCGCAGGTTCCCAACACAAAACAAGTACTAAAGATGGTTGATGATTTATCTAAAGAACTTTCTTTATCTGCAGAAAAAAAATCACAAATTTCAGACTTGTATGTCGCCCATTTCAAAACCATGGAAGATAAAACCAAATCCGGACGACCCAGTCGTGAGGAAATGGAAGCCCTTAATACCAAGTTTGAAAAAGAGGTAAATGCCTTACTGACAGAAGAACAACAAAAGCAGTTCAAAGCATTCCTCAAAAAAAATGCACCAAAACAAGGAAATCAACGCCCTAATAGATAAAAATTATGGCCATTAAAAGTATAAATGGATGCATCGGTTGCGGGACGTGTGTAAGCACCTGCCCAACCGATGTCTTTCGCCTCGATCCAAAATCAGGAAAAGCGGTAATAAAGTATCCGGCAGATTGTCAGATCTGTCATTTATGTCGAATGTATTGTCCGGTAGATGCAATCACCATTTCACCGGAGAAGTCGATACCAGTAGTTGTTTCATGGGGGTAATTATGGAAAATACAATAAAAAAATACAATATAATTGCAGCCATCATGGCAATAGTAATTTTTCCAATATTGTTCTGGGCATTAGGCGATGCTCCTAAACGAACATGGCTTAAAGAGGCCATTTCAATACTAACAATACTGGCATATTTTATGATGCTGGGACAATTTTTT
This sequence comes from Bacteroidales bacterium, assembly GCA_963674935.2. Taxonomy (GTDB): domain Bacteria; phylum Bacteroidota; class Bacteroidia; order Bacteroidales. Next base: position 200,408 of record CAXXWZ010000006.1, on the reverse strand, counting down.
CTGGCTCGCAGTAATCATTTTATGTTAAAGGCACATAAAATGAACAGGGTTCTTAAACTCCATAAATTCATTGGATATTTATTTGTCCTCATTCTTTTAATCCACCCATTGCTAATTGTATTTCCACGATATTTTGAAGCAGGGGTAGATCCTGTGGAAGCATTCATCACTATACTTTCAACCTATGACAGCATTGGGGTTCTTTTTGGAATCATTGCCTGGTGTTTAATGCTAATCCTTGGCATTACTTCTTTGTTTCGAAACAAAATTGGTTTGTCTTACAAAAATTGGAAAATCTTCCATGGATTGCTATCAATAGCATTTATAATATTTGCCAGCTGGCATGCCATTGATCTTGGACGTCATACAAATATATGGATGTCAGTTTATATGATAATTATAGGAGGAATTGGGATCATTTTATTGCTAAGCACCTATTTTTCAAAATCTTTAAAAGAAGGAGAAACAAATGACTGATTCACAGGATAAACAAGATATGTCGCGTCGTAAATTTTTAGGATTAGCAGGAGGAGCAGCAGGAATGGCAACGCTTATTTCAATGGGCATACCTTCAGGTTGGGCAGTAAACAATGCTGCCATCGATCCGAATAAAATAAATTTTCAGGAAGATGAAACTGATGTTTTAGTGATTGGCGGAGGAATGGCCGGTTTATTTGCAGCTGTTAAGGCACATGATGCAGGTTCAAAAGTAATGCTTGTTTCCAAAGGCCGATTGGGGTCTTCCGGACAAACCCCATTTGCAAAAGGAATATTTGCTTATGATCCTTTAAAAGAAAAGCTTAGCCTGGATGAATTTGTGGATACCGTTTCACGCTCGGCATTAGGAACAAACAATTCTGTTTACACTCGTCAAATGGCCGAACATTCCTTAGCTCGGGTAGAAGATTTAAAATCGTGGGGATTTTTTGATTCTCCACTTTACAACAATGCTTTTAGTAAGCCTATTATTGAACGTGATATCCCAATCAAAGAGCGAATCATGATTACTCATTTGATCAAAGAAAATGGGCGAATCGCAGGTGCTGCAGGGTTCAGTTTAGATGAAGAGAAGATTCATTTCTTTAAATCAAAGAGTGTTATTTTATGCACCGGAGCGGGTGGTTTCAAACCCAACGGATTTCCAATTTGTGATCTTACACACGATGGTACCGTTATGGCTTACAATATCGGTGCAAAAGTTACCGGAAAAGAATGGAATGATGGGCATCCCGGACAAGCTGAAAATGCAGCATCATGTTTTGATGGTTGGCATGGAATGTTTGAAAGAAAACCAGGTTTAACCGGCGTTGAAGTACACCATGACCTGGGTGTTGATTTAAATTACATGGCCTATCAGAATGGGAGTCCGGTTCAAATGGGAAAACCTGGAAGTGAAAGTGCTAACACAAGTGGAGGCCCTTTTGTTCCAATAGAGTTTCAGAGAAGCGGTCCTCCAGGAGGTGAATCCAATGATGGTAAAAGACCCAAACGAAGAGATGACAAAAAAAGACCAGAGGAAGGTGGTGCCCCTCCCGGGATGGGCGGAACATTAGTTGGCGGTTCCTCTGCAGGAATGGCGATTCATAAATCAGAAGGCTTGGTTCCAATCAACGACAAATGCGAATCAAATATTCCTGGTTTATATGCCGCCGGTGATGCCTTGGGTTCTTATATGGCAGGAGCAATATACACACAGGTTGGCTCTTCATTAGCAGGATCGGCTGTACAAGGAGCCATTGCGGCAGAGGCTGCATCAGCATATTGTAAAGGTGTTAAAATGCCTTCTATTTCCCAAACAAAAATGAATAAAGTACAGAACGAAATCCTTGCTCCTTTAAAAAGAGAAGCAGGTTATAGTCCGGCCTGGGTTACACAAACACTGCAAGGCATAATGATTCCAAATTTTGTATTATACATCAAAAAGGAGAATATGCTTAAAGCTGCGCTTGCCTATATTGAGGAATTAAGGGATCATCATCTGCCTTTACTCAGGGCTGCAGATATGCACGAACTCAGACTGGCCCACGAAACTTCAAATATGATTTTAAGCGCTGAGATGAAACTCAAAGCTTCAATCATGCGAAAAGAAAGCCGTTGCAGCCACTATAGGTTAGATTATCCCGATTTGGATGATGAAAACTGGAACGCATGGATTAATATTTATAAAGGTGAAAATGGCCAAATGCAATTTGAAAAGCAAGCATTTGGAAGTTGGCCCAAATAAAAGGTTGAAATGAAGATTATTACTAAATTTGTTTAAAAGATTCTAGTTGAAATGAAAAATAATAAATCACATAAAAATTACCTTAAGCTTTTTGAGCCTTTAATCATTTCATTTATTTGGATCTTATTATTTGTTGCGCCTCTATTGCTTGGGCAGTTTGAGGATGAAATTAACTGGGATCATGTATTCAAATCATGGATCAGCTATTTGCCAATCCTACTGTTATTTTTACTTAATCGATTCGTCTTATTACCAAAACTTTTTTTGGGTAACATGCGATTAATGTATCTGATAAGTGTGAGTAGTTTGATACTTTTCATGACCACTTTATCTTATGTAAATGAAATAAAGAAGCGCTCACCAATGGATATTAATTCTACTGAACAAAGATTTTCACCAAACGATCCTGTTCACAGAAGGCCTCCTCTTCCCGGCAACAGGCCTGAGCTCGGGAAATTGCCCCCATTAAAAGAAAGACCATTGCCCCAGCCCATTCCTCCTTATTTTAACCTATTGATTCTTTCGGTTTTGGTGATAAGTTTTGATACAGGACTAAGGGTTTCATTTAAGCTTGTTGAAACCGAGCAAGAAAAAGCGAAACTTGAAAAAGAAAATGTGGGGACACAACTGGCTTTTCTGCGTAATCAGGTAAGTCCTCATTTTTTTATGAACACCCTTAATAACATTCATTCTCTCATTGATCTAAACACCGAGGAAGCAAAAGAATCGATAATTCAACTTTCAAGACTGATGCGTCATTTGCTTTACGATTCGGAAATTGAAGACATTCCAATTACAAAAGAAATTGAATTTGTTAGAAATTATGTAGATTTAATGAAATTACGTTTTTCGGATAAGGTGGAAATCACGCTGGATATATTAAATCCTTTACCGCAAAAAACCATACCACCGCTATTATTTACATCATTTATAGAAAATGCATTTAAGCATGGTATCAGTTATCAGCATTCATCATTTATTAAAATTTCATTCTCTTATTTGAAGGGAAATTTGATTTTTGAAATTAGTAACAGTAATCACCAAATAAAGAACAAAGAAAGAACTTCAGGTATTGGAATTGAGAATTCACGAAAACGGCTGGAGTTAATTTATGGTGATAAATATGATTTGCAATTTGAGGATCAAAAAAACAAATTTAGTGTACATTTAAGTATTCCTGCATGATAAATTGTATTGCAATAGATGACGAGCCTTTGGCATTAACTCAAATTGCCGGCTATATCGAAAAGACTCCTTTTCTGACTTTGGCAGAAAAATTTGAAAGCGCCTTACAAGCCATTTCTTTTTTGCAAGATAATGAGGTTGATTTGATGTTTGTTGATATCAATATGCCGGATTTGAGCGGAATGGATTTTGTTAAATCCTTAAAAAACCCACCGAAAGTAATTTTTACAACAGCTTACAGCGAGTATGCCATCGAAGGATTTAAAGTTGATGCCATCGATTATTTACTCAAACCCATCGGATACAGTGACTTTTTTAAAGCAGCAGAAAAAGCTAAAGACAGAATCAAGCCTAAAGTAGAAGAAAATACGCTTGTCGAAAGCAATGACAAATTTCTTTTTATCAAATCGGAATATAAAATTTTACGCATTAATTTATCCGACATAAAATACATTGAAGGGATGCGCGAATATGTTCGAATTCATATCGAGAATCAAGCGGCAGTGATGAGTTTGATGAGTATGAAAAAAATGGAAGAGTTTCTTCCTGATTCAAATTTTATGCGAATTCATCGATCTTTTATTGTTAATTTAAATAAGGTAAATACCATCGAACGGAACCGCATTGTTTTTGATAAAAATGTTTACATCCCTGTAAGTGAGCAATACAAAGCAAAGTTTCAAAAATATTTAGATGAAAACTTCTTGGTTTGAAAATCGATAGCAGTGTCATCCCTAGAATAAAAGAACAACACCCCTCTAATAACACTTATTTCTTTGAATAAAAATCGAATTCACCTAAATAACTTTCCGTTCCATAAACGCTGGCATTAAGTTGATCATTAATGAATTTTCCTTTGAGCTCCAACATTCGCCCTGATTGTGTTAAGAAAGTTAGCGTAATGTTTTTATCAATCATCATCAGATGATCTATCTTATAAACACTCCCGTCAGAAGCAGTTACTTCACCAAAAACCGCATTTTTATTAGTGAATAACTGAACACCCAATTTCCCTTCTTTGCTATTTTTGGGCTCTGTTTCCCATTTCCCTTTAAAAAACTGATTTTCTTCTTTTTCTGCTCGTTGCCAATGATTGGATAAATTGTTAACCGATTCCAGGGGTTCAAGACCTCCCATCCTGAAGAATCCTTCCCCTACGAGATCAATTAAGGAAGTCAACAATCCATTCATCTCTTTGTTATCATAAGGGTGTAGTAATTCTTTAATATCACCGCCTTTTTCGACATCTATATTTTGAATTAAACAAGGTCCGGATTGGGACGAGAACTCAATATTATTAAGTGAAAGATGCTTAATAGCAGGATGAAGTCGGGTTTTAAAAAAGACTTGCTTTTTTAAGGGATCGAAAACGATGGACCATTCGGGTTTATCAGAAACCTGAATTTTATCCAGCATATAAAATCCGTAATCAATAATATCCTGCGATGATTCGTATTTTTGAGTTAAATATGCAGTTTTAACGAAACGTGGTACTTCAGGATTATTAAGTTCGACTTCATACAATCCACCAAAATTTTCATAATATTTTGCTACTTCCATCTCACGATCGTAAGGTGTATTCAATAATGCTTTAACCGGCATACTCTGATCACGGTTAATTTTCATTTTCCCGTCAATAAAGGCCAGGCTTGCGCAACGACCACTGGCATCAGCCAAAAAATAATGCCAGGTCCACCCGTCAATTTCGATACCCTTGGTTAACTCAAAAGCCTCATCAATGGTTGAGCAATTGTCCAACAAATATTGCATCCATCCCATTTGACTTAACTTATGCAGCGTATCCCCTTTTGGATAATCAGAGGCTTCGTTCATTTCCCAGATATAAAAACCAGCTTCATTCATGCCTCCATCTGGTAAATCTCTACCGAAATTATTAAAGGTGATCGACCCATATCTCGAAATCCAACTGAGTTTAGAGGGCTTTGTTACTTCTTTAAACATCATTTCGTTCAGGCTTCTTCCCATTTTAAATACACTTCTTTTATTTACAAATAAAATTCCGGGAACCCCAATATCACCTTCATTTAGATTGTGTCCAAAAATCAGTTTACCTCCTTTATGCAACATAAAGGTAGAACAAGCTTTCGCTTTTGTAGTGCTTAATAGCATTAATGAAACAATTAAAACTCCCAATATTTTTAATTTATGTAAATGTTTTCTCATAGTATGCTTTTTTGGTTATTTAATTTAATTGAAAGTTTGACGCCAACTCTATGCAGTAGTTACACCTCTTATGATCTAAACCTAAAAAAGCAATTTTACAGGAAGAAAACAGGGATTCACCGATTTTTGGTTTAAAAAACTAAAGTTGAAGAGTAATTTTGTTGTAGAATGAAAAATAGAACACTTTTTTAGTATAACATGACCCGTAAAATTGTCAAATTATTAATCTCATATCTATCAACAAAAACATAAATCAATGAAAACATTCAAATTATTATCACTCATATTATTCGTTTTCTTATTTCTTTTAGGGGAAACAGCCTATGCTCAAGAAAGCAACAATGAACTTGAAGTTGGATACAAAAGAACAGGAAACATTGATGCAGAAGGATTTTCTTTGCGCCAAAAAGCAAGCATTCAAATTAAAGGCTATGCCGGTTTATACGAAAGAATGGGGAACGATTTAATGTTTTACGGTTGGATACTTGATGCTAAAACACGAGAAGTAGTCTGGAGTATTTTAAAAGAAAAAAATGATGAATTTTATAGAAATCGGGATCGGGGCAGGTTTTCTTTTGATAGCAAAGTTACATTGCCAGCCGGCGATTATGAAGTTTACTATGCTGCAGGAATCGACAACGATAACAAAAGTGGCAGAAGCTTTAGAATAGATGATTTTGGTGATTTATTAGATATGATTTTCAATGGGGACTCCAGAGATAATAACCGAGATTCAAGACGTTATGCCGACTATACCATGAAAGTAAGTGGGCCTGCCGGGAATTTTGAGCACCTAAACTGGCGTGAGCATGTTGATGTTTTTTCTGAATCAGCACTTGTTTCAATTGTCAGAGCCGGAGATGATGAATTTATAACTGAACACTTTACTGCCGAAGATGATATTGAACTGAACATTCGTGGTATAGGTGAGCAAGACGACGGGGAGCAATTTGACTTTGCCTGGATTGTGGATACAAAAACCTACGAGAAAGTATGGCCAACTGATGCAACCAGGTTTAAAAAAGCAGGTGGTGGTCAGAAAAATAAATTGGTTTCCGAAAAAATCAATTTGCCTAAAGGAGAGTATACACTTTATTATATTTCGGACGATAGTCACTCTTTCGACAAATGGAATGTACTTCCACCTTACGATCCACAATTTTGGGGAATTTCTATTTGGGCAGATGCTAATGATAAAAACAAAGTTCATTTAAGTGAAGAATCAAATTCTTTTGTTTTGCAACTCAACAAAGCCAGAGATAATGATTATTTGAGTCAGGCTTTTAGGTTGAAAAAAGATATGAAAATTCGGGTTTACAGCATAGGAGAAAGATCAGGAAATTATGACATGGCTGATTATGGCTGGATTATGAACACAGATACGCATGAAAAAGTTTGGGAGTTTAAATCCAGAAATTCGGAATATGCCGGAGGAGGCGAGAAAAATAGAATGGTAAATGAAGAAATTGAATTAGAAAAAGGAAATTATATGGCCTATTACGTAACCGATGGATCTCATTCATATCGCGATTGGAATGTGGCTCCACCATTAATTCCAGACCTTTACGGGTTAAGCATTTTGGCTGGTGACGAAAGTGAATATTTCGAATTATCGGATGCACATACCATTTCAGATAAAAACCTACTTGCTGAAATTGTTAGGGTTAGAGATAATTCTTATGAGCGACAAAGCTTTACTTTAAGCAAAGAATCTAAAGTTAGAGTTTACGCCATAGGCGAAGGTACCAATTGGGAAATGGATGATACAGGATGGATTAAGAGTCGTGAAACCGGAAAAGTAGTTTGGGAAATGACCTATAGAAATACCGAACCTGCAGGCGGGGCGTCAAAAAATAAATTATTTGATGGAACCATCATTTTACCTGCCGGAGAATACACCGTTTATTTTGAAACCGATGGTTCGCATTCCTATCGGGATTGGAATGCCTCTGCACCACACGATCAGGAACATTATGGAATTAGTGTTTATCTCGTAAAATAAAATACCTTTAATTACTAACTCCAACTTCCGAAAAAAACAAATAGGGACGACATCCTCAGGAGGATGTCGTCCCTTATCCTATTTCCTTATCTAACGCAACCATTTCACACCAAACTACATCAATAGTTAAACAGAATCGATCTAAACAAGCACCCAAATGAAAATTTTAACAAAACCATAGGGAACATTTTCAATTTTTCGGGATTAAGTATTGTAGTTAACCAGTCTCTATTTTAATTTTATCTCCAATAATGAAAATAAAAAATCTATATTTTTTAATTCTGACAACATTTTTATCCATCAATGTAATCGGGCAAACAACTGAATTTTCTTTTCATTTAACTTCTGGCTTGTTTTCGTTTAGAGGATCAGAATCAGGCAATTCAACATTTTATAAACTCAGCGATCCCAGTTCAACATCAGGAAGCACAAATACCCCATGGGGAAGTAGCAATGGGCCTTCTTATGGATTAGCCCTCAATGCACAACGAGTAACAAAATACAATTTAATATTCGGGCTCCAAACAGCTTACGAATTTCTATCGAGCAGAATTAAAATCCGTTCTATTTGGGTTGATAATCATTGGGTATCTGCTAGTTCTGATAGTAAAACTGATTTAAATCATCAATTTATTAACCTTCATCCATTTATTGGAAAAAGATTTAACTTGATTAAAAATTTACAATCTGATTTAATTTTAGGACTTGATCTAGGAATCTTTTTAAAGGTGAAAGAAGAACCAAACATTAAATCAAGCTTGGGAACATATGATTCATCACGTGAAAGAAACAAACCAGAAGACAATGATATCCGATTACGAATTGACTTAACCAATTATTATAAAAATTTTGGACTAACAATCGGTTATTCTTACGGCTTTACAAATTACATGAAAGGATATGTAGGAGGAAGCCCAGAAGTATATTCACGCATGTTAAGGTTAGGTTTAGTTTATAAATTTTATTTATGAAAAATCTATTCTTTATAATTCTGTTATTACTTGTTGCATCTTGCAAGGAAAAAGTTACCACCGAAGGTAGCATCTACATTAATGTTGGCATGACGGTTAGTTTCGTTGATGCAAATGGAGAGGATCTTTTAAATCAGGACAATCCAAATGCATTTAATAAATATGATATTTTCCTTTATCATCAGGTAAATGGTAAAAAAATATTGTATTCACCAGGATCAATGATGGATGCTCCGAATGGAACAACTTTTAATTGTGAGCGCCCTTTATGTGCTATTGGTATTCAAAGGCTTGCCGATACAACTTATTTAGAGCTTGATGATTTCGTTACTGATACCATCTATAGTGAAACCATAAGGAATGGTGGTCATATTTACACTTCCAAAATATGGTATAATGGTGAGCTAATTTAAGAGCCAGAAGATGCTGTTGAAAAATATTTTATAATTGTTAGATAAAACGTTTTACTCCAAGAGTAATGGATTGTAATAAGGAAAATTATACGAAGTCGAAATATTGGACAATAAACTGAGTCAAGACTTCGGCTTCGCTCAGTCTTCCTTTAATAATGTGCTTTTCGAATTTCCTTAACCATTTTCAAATTAGCAAATCATCACATCAGCACATTAACTCATTACTTCATCAATCAAATCATCAGCTGCATAATTCGGCAAGGTAACTTTCAAATTTGGCTCAATCTGCATGGCACGTTTTATAGCAAAAACAGCACCTTCATTTCGAGCCCAGCTACGGCGAGAAATCCCGTTGTTTACGTCCCAATAAAGCATTGATTTAAGTCGTTGGTCGGCTTCAGGCGTTCCATCGAGCAACATTCCAAAACCACCATTTATTACTTCGCCCCAGCCTACGCCTCCGCCGTTGTGAATACTCACCCAGGTTGCACCACGGAATGAATCGCCAATTACATTTTGGACAGCCATGTCAGCTGTAAATTGCGACCCATCATAAATGTTTGAAGTTTCGCGGTAAGGTGAATCGGTACCTGAAACATCGTGATGATCGCGGCCTAAAACTACAGGTGCAGAAATTACTCCATCTTTAATGGCTTTGTTAAATGCAGTCGCAATTTTGGTTCTACCTTCACAATCGGCATATAAAATCCGAGCTTGAGAACCCACTACCAATTTATTTTTTTGAGCTTCTTTAATCCATTGAATATTATCGCGCATTTGCTGACTAATCTCATCTGGTGAAGTTTTGGCAATTTCGCTCAACACATCCATTGCAATTTGATCGGTAATTTCTAAATCTTTTGGATCGTCCGAAGTACAAACCCAACGGAAAGGCCCAAATCCATAATCAAAACACATGGGGCCCATGATGTCCTGAACATAGGATGGGTATTTGAATTTTCCATCTGCTTTAAAGATATCGGCATCTGCCCTACCCGATTCAAGTAAAAATGCATTTCCGTAATCGAAAAAATACATCCCTTTGGCGGTTAAACTATTTATTGCTTTCACATGCCTTCGCAAAGTTTCTTTTACTTTTAGCTTAAATTTTTCAGGATCGTTGGCAATCATTTCGTTAGATTCCTCAAAACTCATCCCAACCGGATAATACCCACCCGACCATGGATTATGCAATGAAGTTTGATCAGAACCTAAATCCACAAAAATTTCTTCAGCGGCCAGACGTTCCCATAAATCAACCACATTACCCTGATAAGCAATTGAAACCGCTTCTTTGTTCTTCTGAGCTACTTTAACTCGGCTCATCAAATCTGTTAAATCAGTAAAAACCTCATCCACCCAGCCTTGCTCAAAACGGGTTTGAACAACCTTTGGGTTAACCTCTGCGATTAATCCAATTGCGCCGGCAATAACTGCAGCTTTTGGCTGAGCCCCAGACATTCCTCCTAAACCTGAAGTACAAAATATTTTGCCCGCTAAACCTTCACCATTCTTTTCAATTTTTCTACCAGCGTTTAAAACGGTGATGGTAGTTCCGTGAACAATTCCTTGCGGACCGATGTACATGAACGAACCTGCTGTCATTTGTCCGTATTGCGAAACACCAAGTGCATTAAATTTTTCCCAATCATCCTGACTTGAATAATTTGGGATCACCATTCCATTGGTAACAACAACCCTAGGTGCACCTTTATGCGAAGGAAATAATCCCATCGGGTGCCCAGAGTATAACGCAAGGGTTTGCTCATCGGTCATTTCTGCTAGGTATTTCATCGTTAAAAGATATTGGGCCCAATTCTGGAATACAGCTCCATTACCACCATAAGTGATTAACTCGTGTGGATGCTGAGCTACGACAGGATCTAAATTATTTTGAAGCATCAGCATGATGCCAGCTGCTTGTTTTGATTTGCATGGATATTCCTCAATATTACGGGCATGCATTTTATAGGTTGGGCGAAAACGATACATGTAAATCCTTCCGTACTTTTTCAATTCTTCAGCAAACTCAGGTGCGAGAATCTGATGATGTTTTGCATCAAAATATCGGAGTGCATTTCGTAAGGCTAATTTCTTCTCATCCTTGTTTAAAATGTCTTTTCTTATGGGTGCATGATTCGTTTTTGAATCATAATCTGGAATCTCAGGTAATTGAGCGGGAATTCCTTCGAGGATGGCTTTTTGAAAATCAGTCACAGCTTCTTGTTTTATTGTTTAACGCTAATACAAAATTACATTATTGCCGACAATTCTCCATTGTTAAACCGGATTTAATTTCATATATTGCATTTAACGTTAAATTATAAATATTTGCATAAAATATACCCCTCTTTATGAAAGTAATATGTATTGGGAATTACCCTCCCCGCAAATGTGGGATTGCAACTTTTACTGAAAATCTCATTAAATCGATGCTGCTTGCAGCCAATAATGTAAATGAGCCAATTGAAGTTGAAATCATAGCAATGAATGATCACAATCAAAGTTATGACTACGATAAAAGAGTTGTACGACACATTCATGATCATGCCATGAATGAATACTTTGAAGCGGCTGAATACATCAATCAATCGGGAGCGGAAGTATGTTTATTGCAACACGAGTACGGAATATTCGGAGGTGATAGTGGAATTCTTTTATTACGCTTACTCAGGAATATTAATATTCCTATCGTAACTACTTTGCACACTGTTTTACAAAGTCCTACTTTTCAGCAAAAAGAAATCCTAAAAAGCATTGCCAAATACTCGTCCAAAATGGTGGTGATGAGCAACCTGGCCATATCATTCCTCACTGATGTTTTCGGAATTGATAAGGATAAAATAATTAGGATTGAACATGGAGTGCCTGATTTTAAGTCGTATGTAAAAAAAGATAATCCCATCGCTAAAAAATTCGGAGGAAGAAAAGTTATGTTGACTTTTGGATTAATAGGAAGAAGCAAAGGGATTGAAATTACCTTAAGGGCTTTACCCAAAATTGCACAAAAACATCCCGATGTTTTGTACGTTATTTTAGGAAAAACACACCCTCACGTGGTTAAACATGCCGGTGAAGAATACAGAGATTATTTGACTGAAATTACTAAAAACCTTAATCTGGAAAACAATGTCCTGTTTGAAAATAGGTATGTTGACGAAGAAGAATTAATCAATTATTTACTGGCAAGTGATATTTATGTTACGCCCTATCACAATAAAGCACAGATAACAAGCGGAACATTGGCGTATGCAGTAGGTGGAGGCTCGGCAGTTATTTCCACCCCTTATTGGCATGCCGAAGAATTACTGGCTAATGAAACTGGTTTATTATTTGATTTTGGCGGCACAAAAGAACTATCAAATATTGTAAATAATTTACTCGATAATCCTGATAAATTAAAAGCATACCAAGAAAGAGCCTATAAATACGGCTTAACTATTGCTTGGCCCATTATAGGCCAGCAATATAATGACTGTTTGAAAGAATCCATTCATAAATGGGAAAAACAACCTGATCATTATTCCATCCCTGATTTAAAGCGCCTTCATTTGGAAAGAATGACTGATAAAACCGGAATTATTCAATTCGCCAAGGGCAGTCTTCCCGATTACAAAACCGGCTATTGCTTAGACGATAATGCAAGAGCATTACTACTGTGTTTAAGAGCCTACAAACGATTCAATGATGACAATTTTCTGCAGCTCATTTATCGTTATAGCACTTATCTTATTTACATGCGTAATAAAAATGGAAGTTTCAAAAACTTCTTAAGTTATAACAAAGATTTTATTGATCAGGTTGGATCTGATGATGCCTTTGGCAGAGCCATCTGGGCATTAGGTTACCTCATCCGATATGCTCCTAATGATTCTATTTTACAAATTGGTCATGAGACATTTATCCGATCCATGGGTTGGTTCAATGAACTTAACCATGTTAGGGGTTATGCAAATACCATGTTGGGCTTGTATCATTATTTCAAAAAATATCCCGACAGGGAAGAATTTGGAATTAAGATTGATTTCTTTGCGAAAAAAATGGTTGCTGCATTTAATCAATATAGTAATGAAGACTGGCATTGGTATGAAGATGTATTGACCTATGACAACGGACTTTTACCGGCTGCGATGTACCGAGCTTACGAGGTACTTCATAATGATGAATATCTTGAAATTGCAAATAAATCAAGTGCCTTCCTTGAAAGCAAATGTTTTACTGAAGGACATTTAAGAATTATTGGTAATAGAGAATGGTACCCAATGTTTGGAGAGTTTGCCATATACGGACAGCAGCCAATAGATGCTGCTGCTATGGTAATTCTATATCATGCGAAATACCAAGCGATTCAAAATGAAGACTCAATCATAAAACTCAAAACATGTTTCGAGTGGTTTTTAGGCAGAAATGACCATGGCATACCAATGTATGATGAAGAAACAGGCGGTTGTAATGATGGACTGGAAGAATTAACCATCAATAGAAATCAAGGTGCAGAAAGCACCATTTCATACATTCATGCTTATTTGATTGCAAGTGATTACTACTAAATTTAAACTTTCGGCTTCAATAATGATATTTACGAATTAATATTTTGCGAAACCAACGATTATTTCTTTAAAATATTTTCAATTCTTAATAATAACACTTCCCGATCAACGGGCTTCTTAATATATTCTATGGCTCCCATCTTAAGTCCTTTGGCTTCTTCTTCTTTACTCGTAAATCCGGATAAAAGAACAACAGGGATTTTTATATTTTTATCGTTGATATAATCGAGCAGTTGATAGCCATCGAAATTTGGCATGGCAATATCTGATAAGATCAAATCAAATTTACCTTTTGAAATCTGGATAAGTGCAACAATTCCATCCGGTGCAATTTCAACTTCATATCCTCCGGCTCTTAAAATACCAGCAATTATTTTTTGATTGATAACCTCATCTTCAACAACTAAAATTCGTGCCTTAGCAGCCTTGGCTTCGCCATTTTTCTTTTCAAGATTAAATCCGGCAGGAATGAGTCTTTCCATGAGATCATCCATTGGAATTGCAGCATAAGTAGAGGCCGTATCGGACATGGCATAAGGCAAAACCAACTGATTATTATGAATAAGTGAACCGCAAGAATAAACGACATTAGGCACATAACCTTCCCTTTCTTCATCATTAGGCATCAACAATGGCTCACTCAATTGTCCGATTACTTTGGTAGGATCATGCAAATCGAGTAAAGTTGCACCTAAACAATATTTTCGCATGGTGCCAACTCCGTGCGTAATTACCAACCAGCCATGCTCAGTTTCAATGGGTGATCCACAATTCCCAACCTGTATATATTCCCATGGAAATTTAGGTTCCTGTATCATTTTTGCTTCATTCCAAATATTAATGTCTTCCGAAAACATGATATAATTATTGATACCATCAAGCCGTGAAAGCATGGCATACTTCCCATTTAGCTTTCGAGGGAATAAAGCCATTCCTTTATTTTGTGCGTTATCTCCATGAATAGGCATAATTTTAAAATGATAGAAGTCTTTGGTCACAATGAGCTTTGGCATAATTGTAAATCCATTATATGCAGTATAGGTAGCGTAATATTTTATGGTTCCATCATTTTCAGTAAACTTTACAAACCGCGCATCCTCAATTCCATTACTTTCGGAAGCCGCAATTGGAAAAATTACCCGGTCGGAAATTCCTGTATCAAGTGAAAATGTAATTTCATAGTGCGAGTCGGCGAGCCAGGTAATGGTTTGAAGTTTTTTCCTGGCTGCATCATCAGGTTTGATCTCAAGTATGGTTTGGTTGATAGCGTTTATCAATTCATTATAATCAAATTCAAATCGCAGTTTTTCAGAAACTGGTGCGAGTTCCTTTTCAGTAAGATGCATTTCCATTAATTTATGAAAAAACTCCTTTTTCTGATAAACCTTGTTCCGAATTGCTTCAGCTTCATCCACTAATTTTCCGGTTTGAACAACCTGTAAATCGTTATTGGCATCAAGAATTCCACCTCTAAAAACTACTGAAGAGATATGACCTTCACCTGTGGCTCTAAAACTAATAATTACCCTTTTTTCTCCTTCCATTAATCCTGTTTGATCTGGGTCTTCAACTATTGATGGATTAAAAAAGGCTGCTGATTCAATTGAATATTCACTGGTTAAATATGCTCCTATGAGAAGTTTTTTAAATTCAGGCAGCTCTTTTAAATTCCCATTTCTACCATTCATTATCTCATTTGCACGATCAAAATTTGCTTGAAATATTCTGGAAATATTGCGATGACGATTTGAGAAATCGCGCAATGATTGGTTAAGCGTAAGTTTTGCAGCCTGATCGGGCATGTCAATTACTTTTTGAATAATGGATTGCACACGTGTTTCGGGCCCTGGGAAAAAGAATCGAGTGATTACCCTTTTAGGATCAGAATTGAATCTTACTGCTTTTCTATTTACTCTTGTACTCATATGAAAAAATTTAACCTTCTAAATATAGGCAAAAAAAGATGTCTAAAAATAAGTAAATCGCTTAGGAATGCAGAACCCTTAAAGCTATTCGGGTTTGTTCTTTAAAATATTATACAGAAATTCCCTTGCTCTAAAAAGCTGAGCCTTAACCGTACCTAAAGGCAGATCAAGTTCTTTTGAAATTTCTTCGTATGAATACTCTTTAAAATACCTCAGTTCGATTAAAGTACGATAATGTGGTTTAAGTTTTTCAACTACATCACGCATCATTTCAATTTTCTGCTTTTTTATAATATGCTCTTCAGGATCGAGGGTTTGAGATGGAATTCTGTCACCCATTTCATGACTGTCGTCGTGTTCACCTTTTCGATTTAACGAAAAAGTATTTTTTTTCTTTTTCCGAATAAAATCGATGCAATTATTTGAGGCAATCCTGAAAAGCCAAGTACTAAAAGCATAATCAGGTGTGTATTGCTCTAATTTTTTAAATGCTTTACCGAAAGCTTCAATGGTCAAATCATCAGCATCGTCAGGATTATTTGTCATTTTCAACAACATGAAATATAAGGAATCCCGATAATTATTCATCAACTGAGCATATGCTTTCTGGTCGCCGGTATTTACCGCCAACAACACAAGCTTATAATCACGCAACCCTTTCTCCGTAAGATGAGAACCTACTTCCATCTGTTTTGTTTAATAAATATATTCGATATCTTAACACCAATTAGCACAAATATCATGAATAACTCCAGCAATGGTGAAGTTAATAATAATTTATGCTCTGATAAAACAGATGCGCATTTTTTTGTAATGATTAGCTGTGAAAATAACCTCAAAACAAACAATCCGAGTACGAATAAAATACTATAATTGAGTAAAAGCAAGGCAGTCAATAAACCATAAAAAGTGAGTAAGCTTAATCTAAATTTTCCCCTCAAAAATTTAGTTCCTCTTTTATAAAACCCACCGGTATTTACCTGTTGCTGTTTTTTTCTGAACCACAATGAAAAAGATGGAATAAAATCAGCGTTCATAAAGCTTTCGGGAAGGATTTCAATCCGAGTATTGTCTTTAGTGGCTACTCTGTTAATGAATAAATCATCATCTCCGGTTTGTAATTTATAATGAGATATAAAACCACCCGATTTATAAAATAACGATTTTCGATATGCCAGATTTCGTCCAATACCAATAGATGTCTTGCCAATTAATGAATGTGATAAATAATGAATTCCTGTTTGGAAATTATCAAATCGCATGAGGGTATTTAAGAACCCCATGGCAGGTTTAATGGGACTGTAACCTAAAACAATTTCTGTTTTACTTGTAAAAGCGGATGCCATTTGTTTGATCCATTGATTAGAGCTTGGTTCACAGTCTGCATCGGTTAATAAAAGAAATTCGTGCTTAGCTGATTTGATTCCTAAGGCAAGTGGAAATTTTTTCCCGCTAAAGAAATTTAAGTTTTGAGAAATGTTCACGATACTTAAATGTGGGTATTTACGTTCAAAATCCTTTAGTAACTCCAGTGTTTCATCTGTTGAAGCATCATTCACCACTACGACTTCAAAATCAGGATAATCCTGTTCAAGAATTTTAGGCAAATAACGTTCAAGATTATAATCCTGATTTCGAGCACAAATCACAACCGATACCGGAACTGGTTTTTTACTCCTTTTTTTAGATTTATAAAAGGCAAGTTTACCAAATACAAACCAAAAATAAATGAGCTGATCAATGCCAGCTAACACATAAATCGAAAAAAGGATGAAGTATAAGGATACTTCAGGAATTGGCATTTCCATGAACTGTTAATTTATGCTAAAATTATTCATTCTTCGTCAATAAAATTTAACTTAGAGCAATTTTTTATAAACATCAAAAATATAGGTTTATAGCGCTGTAAAAACACTAATTAATAGCAGGGCGTAGGTAATGGGATAACAGCGTTTTACTTAATTATTAACAAATGAAATTTACAATAAAATCAAGCGATAAAAATTCGAATGCCAGAACCGGAGTTCTTCAAACCGGGCACGGTGAAATTGAAACACCCATATTTATGCCTGTTGGTACTGCAGGTGCTGTAAAAGCGGTTCAAATTCCTGATTTATCAAATGATACAAAAGCACAAATTATACTTGGAAACACCTACCATCTTTATCTGCGGCCCGGCTTAAAAATCATTGAAGCCGCAGGTGGATTGCATAAATTTAACGGCTGGCAAAAACCCATATTAACGGATAGCGGCGGGTATCAGGTATACTCGCTTGCAAATACGCGTAAATTAACTGAAAATGGGGTGGTATTCCGATCACATATTGATGGCTCAAAACATGAGTTCACACCAGAAAATGTTATGAATATCCAACGAACCATCGGAGCAGATATAATCATGGCATTTGATGAATGTACTCCCTATCCGTGCGAATATAATTATGCAAAAAATTCTTTGGGTATAACTCATCGATGGCTCGACAGATGTATTAAACAATTTGATAATACCGAAGCAAAATACGGGCACGAACAAATGCTTTTTCCTATTGTTCAAGGTAGTACATACAAGGATTTACGTTTAAAATCTGCAGAATTTATTGCTTCAAAAAACGCCAAAGGAAATGCCATCGGAGGATTATCGGTAGGAGAACCACATGAGATGATGTACGAAATGACAGAAATTGTTTGTGGAGTTTTACCTAAAGATAAGCCCAGATATTTGATGGGTGTAGGAACTCCGGAAAACATTCTGGAAAGTATTGCACTCGGTATAGATATGTTTGATTGTGTAATGCCAACGCGCAATGCGCGACATGGAATTATTTATACCTCTGAAGGGATTATCAATATTAAAAACGAAAAATGGAAAAATGATTTTAGCATGTTAGATGCCAATGGCACTTCTTATGTCGATCGGCAATATAGTAAAGCCTATGTCAGGCATTTGTTTGCTGCCAATGAGATTCTTGGGGGTATGATTACAAGTTTGCATAATTTGGCTTTCTATTTATGGTTGGTTGGAGAAGCCAAAAATAAAATTATCAGTGGAGATTTTAGCAACTGGAAAAATGTGATGGTGACAAAGCTTTCTTCCAGAATCTAATTACTAATTTTATCTTTGCCTGACTTAGCATTAAATTCAAATTAATTTATCAGTAGCACGCATTCATGAAGATTATTGACTATTATATTATCAAAAAATTTCTGGGTACTTTCTTTTACGCTATAAGTCTGCTAATAATAGTCGTCATTATTTTTGATATCAGCGAAAATATTGATGAATTTCTTGAAAAGGAAGCCCCACTCAAGAATATCATTTTCGATTATTACTTAAATTTTATCCCTTATTTTATCAACCTTTTCATTTATTTGTTCACTTTTATTTCTGTCATCTTTTTTACTTCCAAATTAGCCTCCAATACCGAAATAATTGCCATGCTAAATAGTGGAATTAGTTTCAACAGATTTCTAAGACCTTATTTGATCTCTTCCATTTTTCTTGCTGTTTTTTCATTTTATTTATCAAATTTCTTAATCCCTCCTGCCAATGAAAACAGAAGAGAGTTTAAGGATAAATACATGGAGAAACTCACAAAACTTAAAGATCGAAATATCCATCTGCGTATTAGTCCGGGCGAATTTGTCTATGTTCAAAATTTTAGCGTTGCTACTCAAACGGGGTTTAAGTTCACGCTTGAAAAATTTGAGAACGACCAATTAAAATATAAGTTAAGCTCAGAACGAATCACTTGGGACACTGCTGCATCGAGATGGCATCTGACAGATTACTTTGTTCGAGTACTATCAGAAGGTAAAGAAACACTCTTGACAGGGAATGCCCTTGATACCACGCTTGCATTATTACCGCAGGATCTTTATATCCAGAAGGAAGATTACGAGATCATGAACTATTGGGAACTCAATGATAAAATCAAGATGGAGAAAATGAAGGGTTCGGAGATTGTAAAATCTTATGAAGTAGAGAAAGGAAAAAGATTGGCCTCACCTTTTGCCATTATTGTAATGGCAATGATCGGAGTTTCGCTGTCGAGCAGGAAATTAAGAGGAGGAATTGGCATGCATCTAGGAATGGGTTTAGGAATTGCCTTTGCCTATATTCTTTTTATGCAAATTTCCACCGTATTTGCTACTTTTGGAAACCTTTCACCCCTTTACGCCGCATGGATTCCGAATCTAATTTTCAGTATTATCGGAGTATATTTATTAAGAAAAGCACCGAAGTAAAATCAAAATTTTAACAGTTTCTGTTTTATTAATTATTAGTTCGGGCATATCACTGAATAAATTTGAAGTGCTGTATAGAACAACCAAATATTATTTAATGACGCAACCCTTTCACTTTAAATAACATCAATAGTTAAGCAGAATCGATCTAAATTAGTACCCAAATGAAAAATTTAACAAAATATTGAGGTGACTTTTTCATTTTTTCGGGATTAAGTATTGTAGTTAACTTAATTTATTAATCTAAATTAATTTTATTATGAGAAAGAAAGAAAGAAAGAACCACCTAACATTTGCCTTAATTATTATCACCACATGCTTGGGATTAATACTCCCATATTCATGCCAGGAGAAGTCAGACACCCTCCCTCAAAATGATCTCCAAAGCGAAAAAAATGAATTCTTTGTTACAGAAAACGCAGTAAGTAAAGTTGTCGAAAATTTCGCCATGAATCTAAACGCCTCCAACAAGAATTCTTTAAAGTCGAAAAAGACTTACTCCTTAAATAAATTTAAAGACGAGAAGGGAGAAGATTTATTGTATATCGTAAATTATGATGAAGGTGGTTTTTTAATTATCCCTGCCGACAATAGGGTTTATCCCATTTTAGCACATTCAGAAACTAGTTCTTTCACCAAAAATGAAAGCGATTTAAAAGGTGGTGTTACTATTTGGGTAAAGGCTATGAAAGAAGGAATAAAAAAAGTTAAAAAGGAAAACAAAAAACAAAGCCATGAAATGAAAATGGCTTGGGATAAGTACCTTAAGTCCTCTCAATTGAAAGTAATTGATCCTGACCCCTGTGAAGATGAAAGCTACATCATTGGGCCATTTTTGCAAACAACCTGGGATCAGGGTGTTGGGTATAATAATTTATGCCCTACAGCGGCCGAAATGGGCGGCTGTAGCAATCCATTAGAAGGTGGCAGAGCTTTGGCAGGCTGTGTGGCTGTAGCTATGGCACAGGTAATGAAATACCATCAGCATCCGAACTCCTACTCATGGAGTAGCATGTATAATAACCTGGGAACTACTGCAACAGCAACTCTGATAAGAGATATTGGAGATGAAGATGCAGTTGATATGGACTATACTTGTACTCAATCAACTGCATCTACGAACAATATTGTTGCTGCTCTTGAAAACATTTTTAATTACTCAACCTCTGTTACTTACGGTAATTATGACCACAACATCGTAAAAACAGAGCTCAATAACAACAGGCCAGTGATACTTTCATCAACAGATACCTATGAACCAACTGAAGGGCATGCATGGGTTTGCGATGGCTATGCCCATCTATATACATGTGAAACCGGTAATACATGGCTTAGCTTTCACATGAATTGGGGATGGTATCATGGAGAGTGCAATGGCTATTTTGGTTGGAATTCTTTTGATCCAACTCGCACAATATATGAAGAAAAATCTTATCTGTTCAGTACCGATTTGAAAATGGTAACTGGTATTAAACCATAGATTATTAATTCCGGAAATGCCCTTGAACAATCTTAATTTCACTGGTTAAGGGCATTTCCTTCACTTAATTAAGTATCTGCATGAAAACAAAAATATTTTTAATCGTATATATATTATTATCCATCAATGTAATTGGACAATCAACAGAATTCTCTTTTCACCTTAATACGGGACTTTTTTCATTCCGTGGTTCTGAATCAGGAAATTCAACTATTTATACAGCAGCCTCTGATTTTGGCGCCTATTCAACATCTAGTCCCTTTGGAAAACAAAGTGGATTATCATACAGTCTTGGATTTAATGCTCAAAGAATAACAGATTCAAATTTTATTTTTGGAATCCGATCTAGCTACGAATCATTATCAAGCCGTATTGATGTTGACAAAGTTATTAATATTACATCTCAAGAGAGTGAGAGTTGGAATGCTTATGACAGCAAAACAATTTTAACAAGTGAATTTATCAACATTTTCCCATTTGTTGGCAAAAGAGTTAATGTAATAAATGGGGTTGACTCAGATTTAATTTTTGGTGTTGATATTGGTGCATGCCTCAGCATTAAGGAACATGCGACAATAAATGCAAATCAAAAATCGTATAATACAACAAAATCTTTTCTAAAAGAAAAATGGGACTACAGACTTCATTTTGAAATTATAAACTATTATAAAAGAGTAGGGCTTAGCATTGGATACTCATATGGTTTAACAAATTATTTATACGTACCTAAATATAATTCTGAAAAGAGAGATGTGCGTTCGATGATGATTCGATTAGGTTTGGTTTATAAAATTTAAATATGAAAAAAACATTTTTTTTATTTCTAGTGTTAGTAATTGCTTCTTGCAATAAGTCTGATGATAAGCCTGGGACAGAAGGTGACGTATTTCCATTAAACCGATTGAAAATCAGCTATGTCGATAACAATGGTATAGATTTGTTAAAACAAGAAAACCCAAATGCTTTCAATGAAAATGCGATCAAAGTATATCATCTAGAAAATGGAGAAAAGAAATTCGATCACCTCTCTTTTTCCTGTGATAAGCAATTGTGTGCACTCAAGATTTATCCTATTGGTATCTCGTACCTTGAACTTAACAGCCAGATTACAGACACCATTATTAATGAAATATATAGAACTGAGGATGACAAGATGTTCAGAAAAATCTGGTATAATTACGAGCTACTTCTAGAAGCTGAATATGGATCTGAATTTTATTTTACCATCGTAAAATAAATCGCCAAAAACCCTAATGAACCCATACGCTGATTAAATCAGTGCATGGGTTCATGTTAATTCATTTAATCTATCAGTTCTAGCACCTTACTGGGCGTTTCCGAAGTGCTGTCGAGAACTCATGCAACTTAAATATTTACATCTCGACAGGGCTCGATGTGACTCACAATTTAATAGTTGATGGACAATGTCCCATCATACTGAACAAAGCTCATTTTACCAATATCGGCTTTTCGAACGCCATTTTTTCCTTTAATAACATTGGCATGATCTGATGATTTCAGACCTTCTGTTCTGCCTTTGGCAATAAACTGACTGCTCTTGGTATTGACATCTGAATACAACACATTTTTAGGAATATCATATTTTGTGTATTTAAAATCTACGTCGATAAAGTATTGGGGTGTTCCGGAAAAAGTTAAATCAACATCGGTGTATTTTCCAGCTACACTAATCGAATAAAAATCTTTATCTATCCTTGATACCGTAAGCTTATCGTCATAGGTTTCTAAATCGATCATTCCTGCTATTCTTCCAAAAACAAATTCGGTATATTTCGAATCTGAAGAAAATTCGCCTACATAATTGGCCTCCACTTTATTGTCGTAGCAATCGGGATATTCAAAAATATCAACATTTTCAAAAACAATTCCCGAATATTTACCGGTAAGCTTAAGCTTGCTGCCACAATCTTTTGCCCTTAATTCACAATCGTACAAATCCAAATCTCCATATTCAATATTGCCAATATTCAGATCGGTATATTTTGCTTTACCTTCAATTGAATTAAGTTTGGTAAAAAATAATTTATCATCGTAAGAATCCATTTTGACGGATCCCATGGCATCAATTTCAATTTTAGAATATTTCGATTTCAAAATTAAATCGCCCATACTACCAACCTCAATATCGGTATCGTAAACATCCATATTGCAATTACCCAAACTTCCAAAAAACAAATTTGAGTATTTTGTTTTTAGCATTTCAACATTAGGCGTTTGACCGGCTCTCATATCAACATCATATAAGTCAAATTCAATTCTTCCTGCATAATCCGGCATGCTTACTTCCGAATATTTTTGATGCAATTTGAGGTCATGATTATCCGGCAAGGTGAGAATATAATTGATTTCATATTCCTTTAAATTTACAGTTGGACCGGTTGTGAGTTGCGCCACAATTTTATTTACCAATCCGGTAATAACCGTTGATCTCACATTTGAAAAAATACCAGTTTTGATTTCTAATAGCGAAGAAGAATTTCGAACTTCTATATTCTCAAGTGCTTCTATTGTCAGATTTATATCTTCCTGGTCATTTGCTCTGAGCTTATAGAAACATTCTAACTTCACCTGCTGTTTATTCCAAACCTTTATAGTTAAATCACTGCTTTTATTTGTGAAATCAATTTTTGTGTTGGCGTTAATATTGAATTCTTTTTCGATCACCCCTTCTTTTTCGTAAGCATTTACATTTATGGCAACACTTAAAAATAAAGTGATGATGAATAATTGAACAACTTGTTTAGTAATATTTTTCATGATTTTGATTTTTAATATTAATTCTTTCCTTTTTATCAATTTCGGCTAACATTATTTCGAGTAAGCGAATTTTAATTTCATAATATTCGAATAAAGTTTTAACCAGCCGAGGATTGCCTCCAAGTTCTGCTAAGTCTTTTAGGCTCTCGGCTTTTATTTGTTCCAATTGATCTAGTTCATTGAAAATATCTGAGAAGTCATCTCGTTTCAAATTATCTACTTTAATTTGATCCCATTTCTCTTTTATCGAAGCCTGATAAAATTGCTCCTGTTCAGCGTATTCAGGAGAAATATCTGCCAATGAAACCTGATAAACTTTAGGCCTTGTGTCCAAAACCGATCTTAAAACAAAACCACTAATCAGAGCCAGTAAAATAACCGCAGCAGCTTTCCAACTAAAAAACTGAAATGAGTGTTTCGGTTTTAACTCAGCTTGAATACCCGACCAAATAAAATCATCATCTGGTTCTTCTACATCCAGCAAAGTCCTGTTTTTCCTTAAAGATTCTTCAAAATTAGTTTTCATTGATCCCTACTTTAATTTTAGTCATCAAAAGTGATCGGGCTCTTAAATATTGCGTTTTTGATGTTGATTCCGAAATTTTTAACATCTCCCCGATCTCTTTATGTTTATAACCTTCTAACGCAAATAAATTAAAAATCACCCTGGATCCTTCGGGCAGTTCTTTAATCGCCTGGTGTATGTACTCGGGATTATTTGCAGAATAATCATCCCAGTTATATGAATTGGGTTTTTCAAATGTCCCTGATTCAATTTCAACGAGCGCTAATTTATTTTTGCGCAAATGGCTGATGCACTTATTGATCACGATTCGTTTGAGCCAGGCTCCGAAAGTAGATTTGTTTTCAAAATTCTTCAGGTTCCGGAATGCGCTAACAAATGCGTCCTGAAGTAAGTCTTCAGCCTCGTGCTTATTATTCAACATACGCATACAAATATTGTACATCGCTTTCGAATAAAGTTTGTATAGCCTGTATTGTGCACGCGAATCTCCGCGGATACATTGATCAATTAATTCGGCATGCATTTCAAATTCTGGCTTCAAATTCTACTCGTTTTTAATAAAGACGTTTAAAACACAAAAAAGTTGGAAGGCGCATTAAATTATTGTGAAGAAATAAAAGTCATTTTTAAATATTCTTGATAAATCCACCGGCTTTTTATATAAGCCATAAACTGCTGAGCCGCTCCCACTCATCGATGCATAAACGGCTTCATTTTTATAAAGCAATTTTTTCATTTCTCCGATTCTAGGATGTTTTTTAAAAATATTTTTCTCAAAATCATTTTTAATTAGTTTTTGCCATTTATTGATCGGTTGTTCGATGGATTTGATTAACCTTTCTGATTGCAGGTTAATTTTTAATTCAGAAAATGCCTCTGCAGTGTTAACATTAATTTCAGGCTTAACAATTACAATCTGATACCCTTTCAAATCCAGATCAATTTCCTTGAAAATATCTCCTCTCTCGCTAGCAAAAACCGGCCGGTTCAAGATAAAAAAAGCACAATCAGCACCTAATGTTCTAGCATAATTCAGCAATTGATTTTGGGAAAGCTTGAGTTGAAAGAGTTCATCAAGCAGAATTAATGTTTGAGCTGCATCCGATGAGCCACCTCCCAAACCAGCTCCCATCGGAATAGTTTTATGGAGATGCATTTTGATGTTAGGCAAATCAAATTCCTCCTTTAATAACTCATACGCTTTAAGACATAAATTATTTTTTAATTCTCCGGGAATTTTCAAACCACTCGACTTGAAACTTGTAGCTGTATTTGGAGTTTTAATAATTTCCAAAGCATCACATAAATTAATGGGGTAAAACACGGTTTCAAGGTTATGAAAACCATCTGTCCTTTTCCCAATTATATCTAATCCCAGATTTATTTTGGCATTTGGAAAAGCAATCATCTTTATCCCTTTTTTATAAAATATTGAAGTATAAAATTAAAGATTTTGGTGAGTTAAGCTCTGTTTATTTTTTTGACAACCAAATTCAATTCAAAATTCAATTTTATTAACTTTGAAGAAGAATTTTACATTTAATACAATTCTGAAATACCATGGCACTTTTAAACTCCGTTTTATCCTGGCTTATTAAAAAGAGGATTCATCAAATCGATCTTTTTAAGAAGTATCCCCATGAGGTTCAGGAGGAGTGGCTAAAAAAACTAATTAGCAGTGCCAAAGACACAGAGTGGGGTTCAAAATATAATTATGCAACGTTAAAAACATATCAGGATTTTGCCAACAAAGTTCCTGTTAACGATTACGATTCTCTCAAACCTTATATCGATAGATTAAGAATGGGAGAACAAAATCTCTTATGGCCTTCAGAAATAAGATGGTTTGCACAATCGTCGGGCACAACGAATGATAAAAGTAAATTTATCCCTGTTAGTGAAGAATCATTAGAAGATTGTCATTTTAAAGGTGGCAAGGACATGCTCTCCATTTATTTAAACAACAATCCTGATTCTGATTTTTTTGACGGAAGAGGCTTGGCCTTAACAGGAAGTCATCGAATTAAAGAAGTGAATACTGAAGATTATTACACGGGCGATTTATCTGCCATCATCGTTCAGAATCTTCCTTTTTGGGCAGAGTTTATTCGGGTGCCAAAAATGAGCGTGGCCTTAATGGATGATTGGGAAGAAAAAATTGAGGAAATGGCACAATCAAGCATTCATCATAGTTTGACAAACCTGTCAGGGGTTCCTTCATGGACCCTGCTTTTACTGAAAAGGATCTTGGAAATATCCGGAAAAAAAAACATTTCGGAAGTATGGCCCGACCTTGAAGTATTTTTCCATGGTGGAGTAAATTTTGCACCTTACCGTGAGCAATTTCTAAAATTGATCCCATCAAAAAAAATGAAATTTGTCGAAACCTATAATGCATCCGAAGGATTTTTTGGGATTCAGGATCAACCAGATTCCAACGAATTACTACTCATGCTTGACTATGGGATCTTCTATGAATTTCTACCCATTAACCAAGTTGACAAAGCAGAGAAAAAACCACTTCCACTGCATCAGGTCGAGTTAAATACCAATTATGCCTTGCTCATTTCAACCAATGCTGGTTTATGGCGATACATGATAGGAGATACCATTGAGTTTACCAATTTATCACCATACCGAATCAGAATTACAGGACGTACCAAAAGTTTCATCAATGCCGTTGGTGAAGAAGTAATTATTGATAATGCGGAAACAGCACTTGCAGAAGCTTGTCTTTCTAATCAAGCCATTATTAGTGAATACACGGCTGCTCCGATTTATTTTAATGGTAATAAAAGTGCTGCTCATGAGTGGGCCATTGAATTTGAAGTTCCTCCAAAAAACTTAGCTGAATTTACAGTAACGCTTGATCAGGTGCTTCAATCGCTTAACTCAGATTATGAGGCAAAAAGGTATAACAACATGGTTTTAGGTATGCCAATTTTAAGGGTGGTTCCGGCAGGTACTTTTTATAAGTGGTTGAAAAAAAGAGGGAAATTAGGTGGGCAAAATAAGGTACCACGACTCTCAAACGACAGAAAATATCTTGACGAACTTTTGGCAGATCTTAATTTTTAAATTTGTTTTCTATTTGCCTGTTTTTTTTATCTTCGTAAATAATTAAAATCACAAAAGAATGCATATAGCTATTGCAGGAAACATCGGTTCAGGAAAAACCACCTTAACAAAACTTCTCTCAAAACATTTTGGCTGGAAAGCTCATTACGAAGATGTTGACACCAACCCTTACCTCAACAGTTTTTATGAAGACATGCAAAGGTGGTCGTTTAACTTACAAGTGTACTTTTTGAATAGCCGATTTCGTCAGGTAATAAAAATTAGGCAAAGCGGAAAAACCGTTATTCAGGATCGAACCATTTATGAAGATGCTTACATTTTTGCGCCCAACCTTCACTCAATGAATTTAATGTCGACCCGTGATTTTGAAAACTACAGTTCTTTATTTGAACTCATGAGCACCTTCATTCAACCTCCCGATTTACTCATTTATTTGCGATCAAGTGTTCCAAATCTTGTGAACCAGATTCAAAAACGAGGAAGGGAATATGAAGAATCTATTCGATTAGATTATTTAAAATTACTTAATGAAAGATATGAAGGTTGGATTACGAAATACGAAGCCGGAAAACTTTTAATTATCGATGTCGACAATATTGATTTTGAATCAAAACCGGAAGATTTAGGGATGGTAATTGAGAAGATTAATGCTGAAATACATGGCCTGTTTTAAGCAAAATTTACCATGGCAACTATTGATGACTTTGACAAACTAGATATCCGTGTAGGGAAAATAATTGAAGTTAATGATTTCCCGGAAGCCAGAAATCCATCTTATAAATTACTGATTGATTTTGGAGACGAAATCGGGATAAAAAAATCAAGTGCACAACTCACTCAAAATTACAATAAGGAAGACCTACTAAACAGATTAATTCTCGCGGTTGTTAATTTCCCGCCGAGGCAAATTGGGCCTGCGATTTCTGAAGTTTTAACTTTGGGAGTTCCTGATAAAAATGGGAATACTGTTCTAATAACGCCTGGAAATGAAGTTCCCCTGGCAGCAAAACTATATTAATTTAAACATGAAATTCATTGGAATAATACCTGCACGCTATGAGTCGAGCCGCTTCCCCGGCAAACCTCTGGCAATAATTTCTGGCAAGCCAATGATTCAGCATGTTTATGAAAATGCATCTAAAACCAAATCTTTAAATGAAGTGATTGTGGCTACAGATGATGATCGTATTTTGACTTGCGTTAAAAGCTTTGGTGGCAAAGTTATGATGACAAGCAAGAATCATCAAAGTGGGACAGACCGATGTAATGAAGTTTTACAGTTACTAAGTAAAAAAGGGCAATATTTTGAGGGAGCCATAAACATACAGGGAGATGAACCATTTTTGAATCCGGAGCAAATTGAAACCGTGGTTCAGAGCTTTAAAAAAGATGGGAAAATTAAAATTTCAACATTAATAAAAAAAATACAGCAAAGCGACGAACTTTTTAATCCGAACGTCGTTAAAGCAGTTATTAATCATATTGGAGAAGCGATTTATTTTAGCAGATCACCAATTCCTTTTTTGAGAGATACGGAAGAAAATCAATGGGTTAATCACCATTCATTTTTTAAACATATAGGGATTTATGGTTATCGAACAGAGGTCTTAAAAGAGATCTGTGATTTGGAAAAATCAGATCTTGAGAAATCAGAAAGCTTAGAACAATTGAGGTGGATTGAGAACGGCTATCGAATTCACACAGAAATAACAAACATAGAAAATCGGTCGGTAGATACGCCAGAGGATTTAAAATTTTTTACCAACAAAATTTGAATATTGCAAACATCAATTGTACCTTAGCTGATTACAGGAATTTGAGGAATAAAAAATGAAAGTTGCACGTTATATAGGAGATTTACTTTTTCAATACGAATGTATTGTTATTCCTGGGTTTGGTGGGTTCATCACAAAAGAAATCCCTGCCAAAATCCACCCTATTCAAAACCATTTTGTTCCCCCATCAAAAGACATTGTTTTTAATGTACACCTAAAAGCCAACGACGGCTTGCTCATAAATCACATTGTACGTTCCGAGAAAATAACATATTCTGAGGCAAAAAATAAACTTGAAAGTTTCGTAGTTCAATGTGAGGCTGCACTTAAAAATGGTAAACGAATTCACTTCAGAAAAGTTGGAACACTTTTTATTAATGAAGCAGGATTTAAGCAGTTTGAACCAGATAGCACACAAAATTATTTGGCAGATTCATTCGGACTAAAAAGCTTTATTTCACCAGCCATTAAAAGAACACCTGGTGGCAGACCAATATCAATCAAACCGCCACAAGATCGGAAAGCTGCAGAAGTCCATCATCGAACAAAAATTAAAAAAGAAGCTGTTAAACCAAAAGTGAAGGGGCCTAAATATATTCGTCTCAATGTTTCTGCAATTATTATTCTTTTTCTGGTTTCGGTTTATGTGATTTTTAATTTTACAGACGTTAAAAAATATTATAACAATCACTCTTCACTAATTCCATTTTTTTATTCAAATGCCAATGAATATTTAGTCGCAAATTACGTTGAATTGGGTGTGAATAAATTATTCAATATTGGTGACGAATTGAAAAATGTTGGTGATAAATTAAAAATCAACACAGCCCTGCCGTCAGATGAAACAGAAAAGCCAGTAATCATTGAAGAGGAGCCGGAATCAATCGAAGACACCTATAAAAGACTGCTGGAAGAACTAAAGAAAGAGTCTAGTGATTTTATTGATTCGATAGCAGAAAAAGGTGAGCAAACATCTCAATTAGTTGAAAAGATCATTCCTGCTTCTCCAACGCCATCGCTTACTGCAAAGAAAGAATCAACAATTAAATTACCAATTGCTACTCATAAGTTTCACATCATCGCGGCATCCTTTCAAGATCATGCAAATGCAGATAAATATGTGTCAGAATTAAAACAAAAAGGATATGATGCAAGTATTGTAGGTACAAACAAATACAATCATTATCGCGTTTCATACAACGGCTATGATGTTTTAAATTTAGCTAATCAAAAATTGGCACTCATTCGAAAAGAAGAAAATCCCAAAGCCTGGATTTTATCATTATAGTTATCAATCTTTTATTTCCAATTTTATTCATTGAATTCATTTAATCATTCAAATTTTTTCCGAAATTTGTGGCCTAAAATTTATTTCTGTGCCGAAAAATAAAATTCGAAAATTCAACGAAAACCTAACTTTTTCTCACCTTTTTCAACTGGGGTACCATGAATTAATGGATCATGGATTTGACTTAAAAGGGAAATGGTCAAAATCTTTTTTTAAAAATGATTATCCCATCATTCTTGAGCTTGGATGCGGAAAAGGTGAATACACAGTAGGTCTTGCAGAAAAACACCCATCCAATAATTATATCGGAATGGATGTTAAAGGTGCCAGATTGTGGCGAGGGGCAAAATCATCTGAAGAATTAAAATTAAGTAATGTCGCTTTTATTCGTGCAAAAATTGAACTAATTGATTTCTTTTTTACAACTAACGAAGTTGATGAAATTTGGGTCACTTTTCCCGATCCTCAACCAAAATCGCACAAAGCACACAAAAGATTAATTTCGCCACGACTCTTAAGTTTGTATAAAACAATTCTTAAACCCGAAGGAATTATTCATCTTAAAACAGACAATGTTGGTTTATTTGAATATTGCCTGGAAATTATAGAATCAGAGAAACATCAACTCATTTATCAAACCAAAGATTTATATAATTCAAATCTCGAAGAAGATGTGATTAGCATTCAAACATTCTACGAAAAGCATTATCTTACCGAAGGAAAGAAGATTAATTACTTAAAATTTCATCTTCATGAATGATGAGCTTTCATTCTTTAATAAAGTACATCAAGTAGCACAACGTATTCCTTACGGTAGGTTTACCACTTACGGGGCAATTGCCGCTTATCTTGGCAGCAAAGGTTCGGCCAGAATGGTTGGCTGGGCAATGAATGGTTCGCATCTTGCAAAAGAAAACATTCCTGCTCACCGTGTGGTAAATCGAATTGGCATGCTTACCGGCAAGCATCATTTTGGGGAAGCCTCGCTAATGCAAAAACTTTTAGAAGCCGAAGGTATAAAAGTAGCGAATGACCAGATTGTTGAATTTGAAAAATATTTTTGGGATCCTGCAAAAGAATTACTTTAAATAATCGCCATCTCACCCGAATTGTTTAATTTTACCAAATCTAAATAAGAATAGCGTTTAAAGACTAAAAGCATGCAAAAAGAAACAATTTTCGAGCAGTTAAAACAGGTTGTTTATTTCCCTAAAAGAGATAATATTGTCGACTTGAAAATGATTGAGAGTTTTAAAATTAATGGGAAAGAAGTAAGTTTCAATCTGGTATTTCCAGACCTAAATGACCCAGGAATTAAAGCGATGATGGAAAATTGCACCTCGGTTATTAAAAAAGAATTTGGAGAAAACATTCAAGTTGAAATAAACCCAATCGCACAAAAAGACAGCGGAGAAGGTCCTTTATCAGGAGTTAAACATATCATCGCCATTGCCTCTGGTAAAGGCGGTGTTGGAAAATCAACTGTTGCAAGTAATTTAGCAATTGCACTATCTAAAAAAGGTAAAAAAGTTGCTTTACTCGATGCCGATATTTATGGCCCTTCCATACCAATTATGTTTGGATTAGCAGGTGCAAAACCTACCGCAAAAGAAGTTGATGGCAAAACGAAAGTTGTTCCTCTTGAGAAATATGGGATTAAGATTCTTTCAATTGGATTTTTCGTTGATGCAAATCAGGCCTTAATTTGGAGAGGCCCAATGGCTTCAAATGCGTTAAATCAATTATTTAATGATGCCACTTGGGACGAAGTAGATTATATGTTAATTGACCTTCCTCCGGGAACGAGTGATATCCATCTTACACTTACACAATCATATCCGGTTAGCGGAGCAATTCTGGTAACCACACCTCAAAATGTAGCTATTGCTGATGTTAAAAAAGCAGTGTCAATGTTCGGACAGGAAAAAATAAATGTTCCTGTGATAGGAGTAATTGAAAACATGTCGTATTTCACGCCTGCCGAACTTCCTGACAATAAATACTATATTTTCGGAAAAGGAAATGCAGAAAAATTTGCAAAGGAACTTAATATTCCGTTTTTAGGAGGTATTCCATTGGTTGCCGGTATTGCAGAATCAGGAGATAGTGGAAGCCCAATCGCATTAGATGACAATAGTCCTATTGCAGCAGCTTATGCGAAATTGGCTGAAAACGTGATCCGAAGAATAAAATAGTAATAATAATAGAGAATGGATTATAAATAGATTTTTATACATTTGCATTCTTAAATTTTAAAGCAAACATCGATGAACGAAAATAAAGAATTAGAACAGAAAGTACTGAATATCATTGATCAGGTTCGACCCTATCTTCAACAAGATGGTGGAGATATTAAATTTGTAAACATTACCGACGATTTGGTTGTTAATGTAGAGTTAATGGGTGCATGCGGTGCTTGTCCTTACAGTACTATGACACTTAAAAATGGTGTTGAAACTGCTGTTAAAAAAGCTTTGCCACAAATTAAATCAGTCGAAGCAATTAATTTATAAGTTAAGAAAGGTATTTTGCAACGATGGGCATTCGCCTGCCCATCCCAAATGCTTTGGGTGATACCCTTAAAATAGGTGGTGTTTGATATCGTTTGTATTCGGTAGTATTCACCATCTTTAAAGTTTTATCTACAATCTCTTTATCGAAACCCATTCTTTTTATTTCTTCCGGACCTTTTCTGAGTTCAATATAATTGTACAAGATTTGATCTAAAATCTCATAATCCGGCAAAGAATCAGAATCCTTCTGATTAGGACGAAGCTCTGCCGAGGGTGGTTTTGTAATTGTATTTTCAGGAATGACTTCCTTGTTTCTATTAATGAATCTGGCTAGTTCGAAAACCTCGGTTTTATAAACATCTCCTAATACAGAAATTCCACCATTCATGTCACCATACAAGGTTCCGTAACCTACAGCTGCCTCACTCTTATTTGAAGTATTCAAAAGAATGGAACCAAATTTATTTGACAAAGCCATCAAAATTACCCCTCTAATTCTCGCCTGGATATTCTCCTCTGCAATATTAAAAGGTAGGTTTTTAAACTGCTCTTTCAAACTCGATTCAATTGAATTATAAGAATTTTCAATTGGGATAATATCGTAATTACACTTCAAATTAATGGCCAATTGTTTTGCATCAGCCACAGAATGATCTGATGAGTATTGCGAAGGAAGCAAAATCCCGGTTACATTCTCTGAGCCAAGAGCGTCAGCTGCAATTGCCGCTGTTACGGCAGAATCTATTCCACCGGATAATCCTAAAATTGCTTTCTTAAATCCAAGCTTGTGAAAGTAATTTCTAACACCCATCACTAATCCTTCGTAAATCAATTCAATTTTTGAAGGTTGATTATCTTTAACTACCTCAGTCTTTAATGCTAACACCTCTTCTAAATCAATAATTCTCAAATCTTCTTCAAAATAATTGCTCTCACATACCAGTTCACCTTTTGCATTATAAGCTAAGGATCCGCCATCGAAAAGAAGTTCGGTTTGAGCACCAACATGATTTACATAAACCAGCGGGATTTTATATTTATTTACGTTTTTCAGCAATGTTTCTTTTCTCGATTCAGCTTGGGAATAATGAAAAGGGGAAGCTGCAATGTTTATCATTACGTCAGGCCGCTCTTTACTTAATTCATCCATTGGATTGATCGTGTACAAAGGATTATCCTCCACATTCCATAGATCCTCACAAATGGTGAGTGCAATTTTCTTACCTTTGAAACTAATGATTTTAAACTCAGTTGCAGGTTCGAAATACCGATATTCATCAAAAATATCGTAGGTTGGTAATAAACCTTTGTGATGTATTGAAACAATTTTTTGATTTTGAATATAAACAGCCGAATTGTATAAACGTTTTCCCTTAATGCTTATGTTACGGCTTGGTGTACCAACGATTACAGCCAGATTTTTAGTTTTTTCAACAATTGCTTCAATACCTGCCCAACATTTATCAATATAATCATCAAATTCCAGAAAATCCCTTGGAGGATAGCCTGAGATTGCGAGCTCGGCAAAAACGACCAACTCAGCTCCAAGTTTTTTGGCTTGATGAATGCTTGAAAATATTTTCTCAAGATTTTGTTCAAAATTACCAATGTGATAATTTATTTGCGCAAGTGCTATTTTCATTTTTCTTTTCCTTGAACTTTTAAAAGAGGAAGCTAACGTATAATTCAATAAAGTTATTGATGGCTATTTGTTTAATCGAAGGATTAATTTTATTCTGATCTTTTAAAATATCATTTATTCCATTATTAAAATTAATGCCGGTAATCAGAACATTTGAACCTCCCATCTCATACTCCATTCCTGCCCCCACAATTACAGAATACCTGGCAAATTTTAATTCATTATAAATATTATTCTCTTCATTTATCTGACCCGCTGCCACCGAATTAAATTTATCTTTTGAATTGCCTGAGAGCATAAAGTTTAGCTCAACTCCAATTTGCCCGAAAAAGCGTTTTTTAGCAAATTCATTTGTTTTCATCCTGAAAATTAAAGGAACTCCAATATATTTAAAATTGTACAATCGATGTAATTCTCCTTCGGTAGAAACCCCACTAATGGTTTTCAAATCGGGATAAGTGATTGCAGTTCGCAATAAAGTGATATTTAGTCCGGAATGGATGTCGTAATTTTCCATTACATGAAATTTGGTGACGAGCCCCCAACTAATTCCGGCTTTTATTCCATCGTTTTCATAACCTTCAGAATTTGGTTTCATCCAGCCAAAATTAGGTGCCAGTTTCATCCCAAATAAAAATGGTTTTTCCTGAGTTACACCCTGTTTTGAAGTAATTAAAAACAAAACTAACAGTCCAAATATAATCCTATTCATTTGTATAATTATTATTTAGTTGGTTAATCTAGGCTGAGTTTAACTTCAATCGAACTAGTTTGACACTTTAAAAAACACACAAAATAGCTTGATGTTTTTGTTTTCACAAAACCCATATTACTACTTACACAAAAGTAATTAAATCAGTATTAATACACTATAATATTTGCTAAAGATGATCGTTATAAAATTACGATAGTTATAATTTAACGTAGTTTTTATGAAAAGCTTATATTTGCTTTTGCAAAAATAAGTTTAAAACATTATTTGATATTTGAAACTTTGTAATCACATTAATAGTAAAAACCTAGCAATCATCAACCTTGAAAATAATAAACAGCTAATATCATGAAAAAATTTATTTTAATTTTAACAGTTACATTTATTGCGACAACAGCATTCTCGCAAATTTCTTTCGGCCCAAAAATTGGTTATAATACTTCAAAACTTTCTGTCGACAAAAGCGACATTAAATCTGACTTACGAAGTAGTTTTCAATTTGGTGCATTTTTGAGATTAGGAACAAAAATTTATGTTCAGCCAGAAATTAACTGGGTTACAGAAGGAGGAGTGTTCAAGCCAATTTCACTAGGGAGCTTAAGCCCATTTGAAGACGATGTAAAATTGAGCACCATTCAAATCCCATTTTTAATCGGTGCCAAAGTTATCGATTTAAAAATACTCAATTTACGTGTTTTTGCAGGACCTTCTGCTTCTATAGTTACTGATAAAACCATCGAAAAAACCGGTGACTTAGTGAGTGACTTAGGTGTAGATCAAATTGAAGATCTGATTTGGGGTGTTCAAGTTGGTGCCGGAATTGACGTATTGATGCTAACT
Organism: Bacteroidales bacterium; assembly: GCA_963674935.2. Taxonomy (GTDB): domain Bacteria; phylum Bacteroidota; class Bacteroidia; order Bacteroidales. The sequence continues at coordinate 164,077 of CAXXWZ010000006.1, read as the reverse complement.
TTAGATGTTAGGTATAACATCGGACTTACAAAAGTCATTGGAAATGTTGGATCAACAGCCTATGATTCAAAAACAAATGGGTTCAATGTTTCACTCGGATGGAAAATATTTTAATCCACATTTTAACAACTTAAAAGGATGCCGAATCGAATGATTTGGCATCTTTTGTTTTACTAAAATAATTAGGTCTTGAAAACGAAATTAAGCCATTTGATCTTTCTGATTGTTCTATTGGCTTCATGCAATCATGATCATCCTCAAAAATTAAAAGTAGATATCTCAAAGATTGATATCGGTAGTTTTGAAATTCTTCGTTACGAACAAGATCTTTTTAAAATTAAACCCGACGAAATAAAACAAGGTTTACAAGCCATGCAAGAAAAATACTGGGTTTTTCTGGCCGCAGATTTAACTGATTCATCCAACATTAATCAAATTAAAAATTTCATAACCGATCCTGAATTAATTCAGGCTTATCAAGAAATTGAAGTACAATATCCTAACCTTAAACTATTGAGTAAAGAACTTGAAGAAGCATTAAAATATTACAAATACCATTTCCCGAAAAATCCTAACTTTTCAGTTTACTCCTACATTTCAGGCTTTCAATATGAGTATCCAATTCAAATTGCAGATCATACCATGATTATTGGTCTGGACTCCTATCTGGGAACAAATTTCAAAACTTATCATCAGATGGGAATTCCTGCTTACAAAATTGAGCGTATGCAGGAGCCTTATATTGCAGTTGATTGCATGAAAGAAATTGCCCGACAATTAATTGTGCCTCCCCCACCGGCCTCAAGCTTTCTCGACGAGATTTTTTATTATGGAAAGATTATGTATTTTTTGGATGCAACGCTGCAAAACAAAGCAGACCATTTAAAAATTGGATTTCCAAAAGAGAAGTTAGCATGGTGTTTCGAAAACGAAAGTAATTTATGGGCCTTCATCATCGACAATCAAATATTATTCAGTGCCGATTACGAAATCATTCGAAAGTTTATTACTGACGGGCCATTTACTGCCGCATTTTCAAATGATTCACCAGCGCGCATCGGTGTTTGGTTTGGATGGCAAATTGTTAAATCATACATGGAATACAATCCAGAAATCAGTTTGGCTGAACTTTTTAAAGACACTGATAGCAAATCAATGTTTTCCAAGTCAAAATATAAGCCTCTCAAATAATTTCTTTTTTCATATTTTTCTGCGACATTTTCACTTCTTAGGTATTAAATTTTACCTGCAATCAAATTATTGCGAGGTAAATTTATATGCTAGTTAAAACATATGGAAGTGCCATTATTGGGATTGATGCCCTGACCATAACAATAGAAGTTGAAGTTGGACAAGGTATTAATTTTTATTTGGTTGGTTTACCCGACAGTGCCGTTAAAGAAAGTCAGCAAAGAATTGAATCTGCTTTATCTCATGTTGGCTACAGATATCCGGGTAAAAAAATTGTTATCAATATGGCACCAGCAGATATTCGCAAAGAAGGCTCTTCATATGACTTACCTTTAGCCATTGGAATTTTAGCAGCCTCAGAGCAAATTAAAAGTGATCTGCTTACTGACTATATCATCATGGGTGAACTTTCCTTAGATGGGAGTTTGAATCCGATTAAAGGCACTTTACCCATTGCGATTTCAGCGCTTGAAAATGGTTTTAAAGGAATTATTGTGCCCAAAGCCAATGCCATTGAAGCGGCAATTGTTAGTAAATTGGAAGTTCTGGGAGCTGAAAATATAACTGAAGTTATTGAACATCTTGATGGGAAAAATACAATCTCTCCAACTGTCATTGACACACGAAAAGAATTTTACACCCAACTCAACCATTACGAATTTGACTTTTCTGAGGTTAAAGGACAAGAAAACATTAAACGGGCACTTGAGATCTCTGCGGCAGGTGGCCATAACGCCATTCTTATTGGCCCACCCGGATCAGGAAAAACCATGCTGGCAAAGCGAATGCCCTCCATCTTGCCACCTTTAAATTTAAAGGAAGCTTTGGAAACAACAAAAATACATTCGGTAGCCGGAAAAATGGGGAGCAATAGAGGTTTGATTACTGTAAGACCGTTTCGTTCACCACACCATACCATTAGCGATGCCGGATTGGTTGGGGGTGGAACTTTTCCACAGCCTGGTGAAATAACATTGGCTCAAAACGGCGTATTGTTTTTAGATGAACTTCCGGAGTTTAAACGAACGGTTTTAGAAGTCATGAGACAGCCGATGGAAGACAGAAAAGTCACCATCTCAAGAGCAAAAATATCTGTTGAATATCCTGCTAATTTTATGTTAATAGCTGCCATGAATCCTTGCCCTTGTGGCTACTATAATCACCCCGATCAGGAATGCGTTTGTGCACCCGGCATGGTTCAAAAATATTTGAATCGAATTTCGGGGCCATTGCTTGATCGGATTGATATTCATGTAGAAGTGGTTCCAGTACCTGTTGATGTGCTTTCTGATAACAGACCAAGTGAAAAAAGCGAAGTAACCAGAGATAGGGTGATACAGGCCCGAAAAATACAAGAAGCACGATTTGCTGAAAGTGAAACAACCCATTGCAATGCACAAATGTCGACAAAACAACTCAGGGCTCTTTGCAAAATCGATGAAAATGGACAGCAATTATTAAAAAATGCCATCAATAAATTAAACCTCTCGGCACGGGCTTACGATAGAATTATCAAGGTAGCCCGAACAATCGCCGACTTAGATGATTCCGAAGAAATCAAAACTGACCATTTGGCAGAAGCAATCCACTACCGCAGTCTTGACAGGGAGAATTGGGGAAATTAACAATCTTAAATCGCATTTATAAAAACAAGAATATCGTGATGAAAAAGAAAAAAGCGACAGAAATAAAAAAACAAAAGGAACTTTTGAAATGTTATAAATGTGGATTTATTACAGAAGAAGAAATTAAATATTGCCCGCAATGTTTGCTCAACGACCTACAGATTTTAATGCAGCCATTTATTGAAAAGTAGAGGGAACCGCGTTGTGCAGAGTTTCCAAAGGAAGTTCAGAAACTTCGCACAACAGGTACAGATGTATTTTAACGAACCAAAGTCCAAAAGAAAGACTTGCTATATCACCAGTCTATTAGCTATGTTTTTTCATTCTTATTAAACACAGTAACGGTTGTGCGAAGTTTCCGAACTTCGCACAATATTTGCCATAACAATCACAGTTATAGTCCGATCATTGTCCATCATCTTTCCCTCAATTGTTCAGCATCTTTTTCGCAAAACCACAGCATCTTTCGCCCAATAGTTCAGTATCTTTTTTATTTTTGATATATGTCGTTTTACATTTTGACATATATCTTAATTAAATTTGACTCCTTGGATTAAATCAAAACATCAATATGAAACAATCAATGTTGTGCGAAGTTTAAAACTTCCCACAGCTTTACAATACAATCCCTTTTTTCAATTTTGAGTCAAACAAATAAAATTACCTTCTATCTTTGTAATAAATACGCAAAGAAATGATAGATTTAAATTCTACCCTTGACGAGCTTAATAATTTCAGTGATAAAACATTAATGGCTCAATTGGGCATCGAATATCTCGAGATAAGTGATGGATATGTAAAAGCTAAAATGCCAGTTGACGAACGCACCAAACAACCCATGGGCATTTTACATGGCGGAGCAAGTTTGGCACTGGCCGAAACCATTGGAAGCATGGGTTCAGCTTTATTGGTAGATTTAAGTAAATTTGATGTCAGAGGAGCCTCCATTAGTGCCAATCATGTAGGCAGCATTAGAGAAGGCTTTGTTATTGGGAATGCCAAATTGGTACACAAAGGAAAATATACCCACGTTTGGGATATCGTAATCACAGATGAAAACGAGCGCAGGATTTCTATTAGTCGACTCACCAATATGATTATCGAAAAGTAAAAAATGGAAGCTCAAATTGATTATTCTTTTATTCAGAAATGCATTCAAAAACGAATTTGTTTTGCAGCTTATGCATTACCCGGAAAATCTGAATTCTCAATTATTTTGCAAAGGTCAGCTTATCCTACAAAGTTTAATCCTGGCGATGTTTTTACAAATTACAAAGGTTTTATTGCCGCCCCTTTTGACGCTGAGAACGCTGATAAATTATTAATCAGTGATGATTTTTCTCTGAAAGAAAATGAAATTAATACGGAAGCTTGGAAATTTGTTAATGATTTAAAGGCGCACAAAAAATATATTCAGGATTTACCATTAAGCACCCCAAGCGAAACCTATTTTCAACAATTCAATGATTTTATCTCGTTGATGAACAGGCGTCGAGCTAAGAAACTTGTTTTATCAAGAATAATTAATACTTACAAATCTCCTAATCGTTCTTACTCAGAACTATTTAAAAGTTTAAATGTAAAATACATCAACTCATTCAACTATTTGTTTTATACGCCAAACAGTGGCTTATGGATGGGTGCAACGCCTGAGCAACTACTTCGAATTGATGGAGAAGAAGCCAGTACATCAGCGCTGGCAGGCACACAAAAATTACAAGACATTCAGTTAAACAAATATGTTTGGGGAGAGAAAGAAAAAATTGAACAGCAATTTGTAGTCGATTTTGTAGAAAGGATTTTGAAAACGTATTTGGGTGAAGAAAAGCCAAAGAAACAAACACGAACCATCAAAGCAGCAAAAGCTGCACACCTGGAGACTTCATATAAATTTAATGCGTTTAAAATTTCACTGAATCTAAGTGATTTCTTAACCGATCTTCATCCTACACCTGCGGTATGTGGCTCACCAAAATCTGCAGCTTTAAGACTGATTCGAGAAACAGAACATCATGATCGTGAATTTTATTCAGGTTTTTTGGGGCCAATAAACATGGAACATAGAACAGATTTATTCGTAGGCTTAAGATGTATGAAAGCAGATGGGGAAAACATATCTTTGTATGTGGGCGGAGGAATCACACCAGATTCAAATGCCCAAAACGAATGGGATGAAACAGAATTAAAAGCACAAACTTTATTATCGCTTATCAATTAAATATTTTTAGTGAATGGATAATCAAAAAATTGGGATCAGGCATTTAGCTGAAATTTGTTATCAGAAAGGAATTGAGCATATCGTTATTTCCCCGGGATCTAGAAATGCGCCTATCATTTTAGCCTTCACCAATCATCCTAAAATAAATTGTTTAAGCATCGTTGACGAGCGAAGTGCGGCTTTTTTTGCTTTAGGAATGGCTCAACAGAGTGGCAAAACAGTTGCCATTGCTTGCACCTCCGGATCTGCTGCACTAAACTATGCACCTGCTATTTCAGAAGCCTACTACCAGCATATCCCACTTTTAGTACTCACTGCTGACAGGCCAACTGAATGGGTAGATCAGGCGGACAGTCAAACTATTAGACAGAAAGATTTGTACGCGAATTATATTAAAAAATCATACGAACTTCCACAAACCATTTATAATTCTGATGACCTCTGGCATGCAGACCGGGTCGTAAATGAAGCGATTGATCTTTGTCAATATGGTACTCCCGGGCCTGTTCATATCAACTTGCCATTCAAAGAACCCTTGTATCAAGGTTACGACGAAGAAATTGAAAGTCCGAAGATCATTTCAACAACAGTTGTGAATCCAATTTTGGTAGCGAAGGAAATTCAAAAATTAGCTACCGTGTGGAATTCTTCTTCAAAAAAACTTATTCTAAGTGGAGTGATTCAACCTAATTCTGATTTAAATAGCATTTTAGCTGAAATTTCCAACGATCCTTCGGTGACCGTTTTATCTGAAAATATTTCCAATTTAAATCATACCAGTTTTAACCCTTGCATCGACAGGACGCTAGCCACACTAAAAGAAGAAGAAATTGAAAAATTCGAGCCCGATCTTTTAATTAGCATTGGTAATCAAATTGTTTCAAAAAAAATAAAAGCGTTTTTCAGAGAACACAAACCTGTTGAGCATTGGCATATTGACACTTCACATTTATTTTTAGATACTTTTCAAAGTCTTACCAAAAATATTCCTGTCAAGCCCGAATACTTTTTTAATAAATTAAGCGAACATATTATTCCAAATAAAAGAAGTAATTTTTCGGAGATTTGGGAACAAAAATATCATCACTCCATCCAAAAACATGATGAGTTCCTTAAAAATTGTGAATACTCCGACCTTAAAGTTTTTGATTTACTGCTTAATTCAATCCCTAAAAACTCAAATCTTCAACTGGCAAACAGTACACCAGTCAGATACAGCCAATTGTTTGATGTACGAAATGATATTACCTACAATAGCAACCGTGGAACTTCAGGAATTGATGGTTCCTTATCTACAGCAGCAGGGGCAGCTTACGAAAGTAAAAAACCAACAACGATAATCCTGGGTGATCTTTCCTTTTTTTATGATTCCAACGGATTGTGGAATAATTACTTGAGTGATGATTTAAAAATCATCCTAATTAACAACGGTGGTGGTGGGATCTTCCGTTTTTTAGATGGGCCTTCGGATGCTGAATCATTTGAAACTTTTTTTGAAACAACTCATCATTTAAATGCTGAAGGAATTGCTCAAACATTTAGAGTTCAATATCAGTCGGCAACAAATATGGATGAAATAAAACAAGAAATTAAAAAACTCTATCATCCCGATAACAAGAAAGTTGGTTTGTTGGAAATTTTTACTCCAAGAGAAAAGAATGCCGAAGTGCTTAAAGATTATTTCCGGTCTTTAAAATAAAGCTGCATGAATTAACACCACTGTATTCTGGATCCTGGATACTGGATACTGGATACTGGATACTGGATAAAATCTAATGTCTTTTATCTAAATTTGCAACTCTTCATTCATAATTCTAACTTTACACTCTAAAAATTTGGATATGGCAGCAAGAAAATGGGAAACCATTAAAGAATATGAAGAAATTCTTTTTGACTTTTTTGAAGGAATTGCAAAGATCACAATTAATCGACCCCGATATCATAACGCATTTACTCCAACAACAACTACAGAAATGAGTGATGCTTTTCGCATTTGCAGAGAAGACCAGCGAATTAACGTAGTTATTTTAACCGGTGCAGGCGATAAAGCTTTTTGCAGTGGCGGCGATCAAAATGTAAAAGGAAAGGGTGGCTATATTGGTAAGGATGGCATTCCCAGATTAAATGTCTTGGATGTTCAAAAACAGATTCGATCGCTCCCCAAACCAGTTATTGCCATGGTAAATGGTTATGCCATTGGTGGCGGGCATGTTTTACATATCGTATGTGATTTAACCATTGCTTCCGAAAACGCACGATTTGGTCAAACCGGACCTAAAGTTGGTAGCTTTGATGCAGGCTTTGGTTCGTCATATCTGGCTCGAATTGTAGGTCAAAAGAAGGCACGTGAAATTTGGTTTCTCTGCCAACAATACGATGCTAACGAAGCTGAAAAAATGGGAATGGTAAATAAAGTTGTTCCATTAAAATCGCTGGAAGATGAAACCGTAAATTGGGCAAAAATGATGCAACAACGCAGCCCAATGGCCTTACGCATGATTAAGCTTGGCTTAAATGCTGAACTTGACGGACAAGCAGGATTACAGGAATTTGCAGGAAATGCCACCCTACTCTATTACTTAACCGAGGAAGCTCAGGAGGGTAAACATGCTTTCTTAGAAAAACGAGATCCTGATTTTCATAAATACCCAAAATATCCTTAATCTAACATTTAATGGGGAAAACAAATAATTGGCTGAAAGCATTCAGGCTACGCACTTTACCATTGGCTTTATCAAGTATTATTCTTGGTGGATTTTTGAGTGCCTACACCCAAAATTTTAATTTGCTGGTAACGAGTCTTGCAATTCTAACTACCATTTTATTGCAAATTCTCTCAAACTTAGCAAACGATTTTGGAGATTTTAAAATCGGGACTGATAATGAAGAGCGAGTCGGGCCAACGCGCTCAGTACAAGGTGGAGATATTAGTGCAAAAAACATGAAAAAGGCTGTTCATTTATTTATTGGGTTATCCCTGGTCAGCGGATCTTCACTGATTTATTTTGGAACCGTTGGTATGTCAGTTGGGAATTTTATTGCATTTTTCATATTAGGAGTACTTGCCATCGCAGCAGCTGTAAATTATACCATGGGCAACAATCCATATGGTTACAAGGGTTATGGCGATTTTTTTGTTTTAATTTTCTTTGGATTTATTGGTGTTTTAGGAACCTACTATTTAAATGCACATACACTAAATCTTAATTTGTTTTTACCAGCACTATCGGTAGGTTTGCTCAGTACGGCCGTTTTAAATCTGAACAACATGCGCGATATCGAAAACGATAAAAAGTCAGAGAAGTTCACACTGGTCGTTAAATATGGAATAGCTAAATCTAAAAAATATCACATTTTTATTGTTTCCCTTGCACTCCTTTCAGCAATTCTTTTTAATATTCAAAACCTTGAATCTTTTTGGCAATTTCTCTTTTTGCTAACTGCTCCCCTTTTTATTAAAGATTTAATACAAATTAGCAAAAATGCAAACCCTAAAGATTTAGATCCATATTTGAAAAAACAAGCAATTCATACTTTGTTATTTTCAATTACCTTTGGATTAGGATTAATCTTGTAATAAATGCTTAAAGCAAAATTTACCAAACATACTTTAGTTTTCAAACAAGCAGGTGGAACATCCAGAGGTGTTTTGCATCAAAAGCCTTCATGGATTCTGAAAATATTTGACACTGATAATCCTGAAACTTTTGGAATCGGAGAAAGTAGTATCATCCCTAATTTAAGTCCTGATAAAATTGAGGAATTGGAACCTACAATTCAGAAAGTTTGTGAGAATATTTATTTTTATCAAAATAACTTTAATGAATTAAATCATTTTCCATCGGTTCAGTTTGCAGTTGAAACCGCACTTCTTGATTTAAAAAACAAAGGTCGAAGAATATTGTTTCCGAGTAAATTTACTGAAGGGAAAGATGCCATAAACATCAATGGATTAATTTGGATGGGATCAAAAGAATTCATGAGAGACCAAATAAAGGAAAAAATTGAAGAAGGTTTTAAGTGCATCAAACTAAAAATTGGCGCATTAAATTTTGAAGAAGAAATTAACATCCTAAATGGAATTCGTGAAGAATATAATGCTGAAGAAATTGAACTTAGACTGGATGCCAATGGTGCATTCTCGCCTAAAGATGCCCTCGAGAAAATAAAACGTCTTTCAGGTTTTAACATACACTCAATCGAGCAGCCGATAAAAGCCGGGCAATTTGATGAAATGGCAAAGTTATGTCAAAAATCACCCATACCAATTGCACTTGATGAAGAATTAATCGGCGTAAAGCATACAGAAGAAAAGCAGAAATTACTGCAACAAATTAAACCGCAATTTGTCATTCTTAAGCCTAGTCTTTTGGGAGGTCTTGAAAAAAGTTTGGAATGGATAAATTTAGCGAATGGAAATAAAATTGGATGGTGGGTTACCTCAGCCCTGGAATCAAATATCGGGTTAAATGCCATTGCACAGTGGACATACCAACTTAAAAATGAATTACCTCAAGGTCTTGGTACCGGAAAACTTTTTACCAATAATATTCCTTCTCCTTTAAAAATTAATGAAGCTAAATTATTTTATCATCCAGAAATAAAATGGAACCTAAAACCGATTTGTTTATGAGTCATTTAAAATACAGTACCCTATGTTTAAATGGACAAACATTGAAAGGTTCAGATTTAATTAATTTTTGTGATTCAAAGCTTAAAAACCCTCAAACTAATGCCTGGGAAATTCCCATTTTTGAATTCATCTTGGAGTGGCTGGACAAATCAGAAAGCATAATTGTAAAAACCTCGGGTTCAACCGGAACGCCAAAACAGATTCGACTTAAGAAAGTGCATATGATTAATAGTGCAAAAGCGACAACCAAAGCACTTGATTTAAAAGAAAAACAAACAGCGTTATTGGCTTTATCTGCAGATTACATCGCCGGTAAAATGATGATCGTTAGAGCTATGGTTTGTGGATTAAATTTAGTTGTTGTTGAGCCAAGCGGAAATCCACTAAAAAACTTAGATGAGATAATTGATTTCACCGCTCTTGTTCCTCTACAATTATCCAATACTTTAAAATCTGTAAGTCAAACTGAAAAACTCAGACAAATCAAAAATGTATTAATTGGCGGTGGTGCAATTGAAGAACCTCTGATTCAAAAAATTTCATCTTTCTCAAATAATTTTTACGGAAGCTATGGAATGACAGAAACTTGCACGCATATTGCCCTAAAAAGATTGAATGGCCAGTTTCCGGACAAATATTACCAGACTCTTCCAAAAGTTAAAATATCAGCAGACCAAAGATCGTGCTTGGTAATTAATGCCGATCATTTAAGTGATAGCAAATTACTTACCAACGATCTTGTAACAATTTTTTCTGAAACAGAATTTGTGATTAACGGCAGGTATGATCACATCATAAACTCAGGAGGGATTAAGGTTTCGCCCGAAGCTATCGAAAATAAACTGAAGAACTTCATCAAAAATAATTTTATGGTAAGCTCAGTTCCTGATGATTTGCTTGGTGAAAAAATAATTTTAGTTATTGAGAGCGATCAGTCAAATTTAAATGAATTATATAAGCTCTGGTCAAAAACTGATGCTGTGTTAAAACCCTATGAAATTCCAAAATTGATTGAATTCTACCAACCTTTTATTTTTACCCTTTCAGGAAAGATTGACAGAAATGCACTTCGGGAAAAAATTCGCGAGAAGTTAAGAAATAAATAAGAGGAATCTTTTTCAAAATCCCTCTTATAATTCTTTAAAAAATATTTTTGGTCCAATTCTGAGCGAAACTACTCTTCCCCGATCGTAATTTTGTGTGATACAAATGCATTCTTTTGGATCCAATAATTAAACTATTAATTAATGTTTAAATTGTAATACACACTAAATTTGAAACTTCTTCCAGGCATGGCATAATCATAAATAACTTGATAATCTCTATCCCAAATATTATTAATATGAAACGCAGTTGTTAAATGCTGTTTTCCAAATGGGAATGTATATTGCATACTCAAATTACCTATAAAATAAGCTTCTAAATTTCCTGAATACGATCCTGCATAACGACTATCAAAATAATTATGAGAGTATAAAACATTCCAGTTCTCTTGACGAAGACCAATATTAAACATTAATCGATGTTTTGGCACATAAAGCATTTTGCTTTTTGTTTCCACACTGCCCATAACATCAATAAAGTCTGATTGAGTCCAGGTATATGATGCACCTATTGTCAAATTTGATTTGTCAAACTTTATTTCAGATTGAGCCACTAAATCAAGCCCAATGGTTTTCCCCTTGTTCTTATTTGCCACACTCCATGCCGAATAATCTTCATTAGGTGCCCATACAATCCAATCATTAATATGATTTAGAAAGAAGTTTTGTTTAAACCTTAAACTCACATTTTCACGATTAAATGTTTGCTCAAAGCCTGCATCCAAACTCCAACCATCCTCAGGTTTTAAATCGGGGTTTCCCATCATATTATAAACCGGATCATACCAGTACAAATCATTAAAGGTTGGATTTCTATAAACCCGAGAAACATTGCCATTAAAAGAAATATTTTCATTGATATCAGCGATAACTGCAATTGACGGAACAATCGGATTGAAATCATCATCAACCAATTCCTGTCGCAACGAACTAACAACAGTAAATATATTTGCAATATTTTTTACTTTATGCGATAAAAAGCCAGCAACTCTTCTTCGGGTGCTCAATGAAGCAAAATTTTCTGACTCCCCTTCTTCATAAGTGAAATTAATTCCTGCCGTAATACTATTGTTTTTATTAATCAAATATTTAGCATCCACTTCATTCACCCACATTTTTGACTTGTTGGTATTTTCTTGCATCCAGGCGGAATTATTATAATAGAGTTCATTGGACAAAAACACACTTTTAGCCTTTAAATTAAAATTGCTTGTTGTTTGTTCCCAACTCAAAGCGAGATTTAAATGCTCATCTTCCTGATAGGCAACACTAGCATCTGTTGCCGAAATTGTTGTTTGCACATCTTTATCACTTTTCTGAAACCAGATTGTTGCTTTGAATGTGGAATTATCACTTGTTTTAAATTTTGTTTCATTCAAAAATGAATGCTGCTTAAGGCCGGCATTAGTTTGCTTAACTTTATTCCCATCAGGCAATCTATATTCAAAGTCATTATCTGCTTTTGCAAAATAATATTTGAAGGAATTGGCCCATTTCTCGTTACCTAGTTTTGTACCTAAAAATGCATTCTTTGAATTAAAACTACCAAAAGACCCCTGAAAACTAACTTTGTTTTTATCTGAAAGCAAATCTCCACCATCCAAATGAATTGAACCGGAAGTAGCGCCGCTTCCAAATAAAGTTCCGGAACCCCCATATTGGATACTAATATTCTCAAAAAATGCAGATGGTAAGAGTGCCAAATTTACACTTGCACTCGATGGATCTTGAATATTAACACCATTCCAAATAACAGCTGTTTGAGCCGACGATCCTCCACGAATTGCAGGTGTGGAAACACCACCCGGACCATTTTGACTAACTGCTACCAAACTCATATTCGCCAGCAATTCAGCCATTGAGAAATTTGAAAATAATTTTTTGCTTATACTATCTATTTCCTGAATACTAGAGCCGATAGCAAACTCTTTTAAACGTGAATTTTTCACAACAACTTCATCTAAATCATGAATTTTTTTAGTCATTGTTGTTTGCCCAAACGCGACTCCACTTATCAGAATCAAGCACAATAGGCCCATTTTTTTAACATACATAGTTACAAATGTTTAATTAATAAATTGATTAAATCATTCGAAACCATCGGATTTTTTTAGTGAAGATTTGATCGAAAAAAATTGATCCATCCTTCGCCTTTCTCCCGAAAGCTACGAAACTACTAAATGGCAGGTCTTCTGGCTCACCCTGTTTTAATAGCCTTCCCGTCAAACTTAAGACAGTGGCATTGTGGATATTAAAACATTTTGTTGGGCTTACAGCTGCGGGGACAGCTCCTGAATTTCACAGGATTCCCTATTATTCTCAATAAGCACCATTAAAGTTTAACAAAGATATAAAGAAAAAAAGCAATGCTGCTAATAAAAATTCAACTAGGTATAATGACTAAAGCCATATAGGTAGTTTACCTATAAAGCACCTTTATTTATGTTTTAACTTAACAAATTAAGTGAAAAAATCAGTTAGTCTGATTTTCAATAACTTATATTATTTCATGACCTTTTTAGCCTTAGGGTTAAATTGCAAATAAGAATAGATAAATATGAAAAATTTTAAACAATTGAAAAAAACAATACTTGTAACAGAAGATCAGGATTCAAATTTTCAATTACTTGAAGTGCTACTGGAAATGTGGGGAATTAGCACCTTTAGGGCCATTAATGGGCAAGAAGCAGTAGACATTTGTGCGCAAAACAAAGAAATCGACTTGGTTTTAATGGATATTAGGTTACCCGATTTTAGTGGACTTGAAGCAACGAAAATAATAAAAAAGGCAAATCCGGATTTACCAATAATTGCTCAAACTGCTTATGCGATAATTGGAGACAGGGAAAAAGCTTTAGAGGCAGGTTGTGATGAATACATCACAAAACCAATTCGGAAAGAGCGATTATTAGAACTTTTGAATCAATTTTTGGGGTAAAATGTCGGGATGGTGAGACTCGAACTCACGACCTCTGGTCCCCCAGACCAGCACGCTAGCCAACTGCGCCACATCCCGTTCTGATGATAAAAACAGTGCAAAAATAACATTTTTAACAATAAAAAAGACGAAAATAAATAATCAAATCAGCTACTCAACTAACTAACATTTTAATTAATGAGCAAACCGAAAAATAAAGTTGATGCAAAAAACATCGCAATTCAGGAAAAATACGATGAGTTAAGGAAACAAAATGATGCGATGCTGTTATTGAATGATGAGTTGCACCAAAGCGAAAAGAAATTTCGTCGCTTGATCGAAAATCTTGAAACTGAATATTTTTTCTACTCGCAGAATTTACAAGGAAAATACGAATACGTAAGCCCTTCAATCACTAAACTCCTTGGTTATAATAGTACCGAAGTTGAATACGGGATTCTTCAATTCCTGACTGATCATCCTAAAAATGAGCTTGGAAGAGATGCCAGTTTAAAAACAAAGAAGGGAGAAAGGCAACCTCCTTTTGAAATTGAGATCAAAGATAAAAACGGAAATTTAAAACAATTCGAATTACTTGAAATTCCAATTTTTAACAAAAAGAATGAGGTAAAGGCAATTGAAGGTTTGGCTCATGAAATTACAGAACGAAAGAAATCAGAACAGGTTCAAAAAATTCTGGCAAACATATCAACTGCAGTAATGATAAGTGAAAGCTTAACTAAACTTGTAATTACGATACGAGAACAATTATCAACAATTATCGACACTCAAAATTTTTACATTGCTTTATACGACAAAAACTCTGATTCACTTTCTTTACCTTTTTTAGCAGATGAGAAAGATGATATAGAATCATTTCCGGCTGCTCAAACCATGACAGGTTACGTGGTTAAAACGCGAAAATCACTGATGGCAACATTTGATGAACAAGAGCAAATGGCTAAAAAGGGAGAAATTGATTTTGTTGGATCAAGATCACAAATATGGCTTGGAGTTCCATTGAAAACTAACCAGGAAGTAATAGGTGTTCTTGCTGTTCAAAGCTATAAGGATACAAAGGCTTACACGACGCAAGACAAAGAAGTGCTAGAAATTATTTCCAATCAGATTACTCAAGCAATTGAAAGAAAAAACCTTGAAATTCAGGAAAAAGAACAACGGGAATTATTTGATAAAATTACAAGTTCATCAAACGATGCCATAATTGTAATTAACAAGGAGGGGAAAGTTATTTTCTGGAATACAAGTGCTGAAATAATTTTTGGTTATACAGCTGAAGAGATAACCAATAAAGACCTCCATACACTAATTCGACCTGAAGAATACAGGGAAATTCAAGAAAAGGCTTTTCGAAAATTTCAAAAAACAGGCAAAGGAAATGCTATCGGAAAAACTGTAGAATTAAATGCAATACGTAAAAATGGAGAACAGTTTCCTGCTTCATTATCTCTGTCCTCTGTAAAAATAAAAGGCGACTGGCACGCTATAGGTACAGTTCGTGATATTACAGATCGGAAAATCGCAGAGAATAAACTGAAAGAAGAAAAAGAATATGCAGAACGAATTTTAACCTTAGTACCGAGTGCCGTTTTTACGGTTAATAAAAACAAAATCATCACCAGCTGGAATAAAAAAGCCGAGCTAATTACTGGTTGGAGTGCAAAAGAAACCTTGGGGAAACCTTGTGCAAATTTTTCCTTAACCTCATGTAGCGATAAATGTCAACTGTTTGAAAACCCAACTAGCAAACCCGTTTCAAATCATGAATGTAAATTAAACACCAAAGAAGGGGCGAAAATTACCATCTTAAAAAGCACTGATTATTTGTATGATTCAGCAGGGAACATAATTGGAGGCATTGAAAGTTTCGAGGATATTAGTGAACGTAAACGTAACGAATTAATTCAAAAAATTCTTTACAATATTTCAATGGCGGTAAATACCACTGAGGATGTTGCTGAATTTATCAAATTAATCCAAAATCAATTAGGGCAACTTCTTGATACTACTAATTTTTATGTCGCATTTTACGACAACAATTCAGATATGCTTTCAATAGCCTATATTGAAGATCAAAATGATGAATTGGACTCATGGCCTGCCGGAAATTCATTAACAGGCACTGTAGTTAAAAGCAAACAAAAACTATTCATTACCAAATCCGAAATATTTGAATTGCATCGACAAGGGAAAATGGATATTGTAGGAACAACTCCAGAAGTTTGGGTTGGGATTCCACTCATTATAAATGGAGAAGTTATTGGAGCATTAGCAATTCAGGATTACGAAAATGTGAACGCTTATACTAATTCCGATGTTGAACTACTCGAATTCATCTCAAATCAAATTAGTACGGCTATTGAACGAAAAAAAGCTGCAGAAGAATTAATGATTGCAAACGCTGATTTACAGGAACAGAAAGAAGAACTCCAACAACAAAATGAAGAAAACGAACAACAAAATGAAGAAATAAGGGCGATAAACGATGAAATGCAGGTAATGAACCAAGACTTGCTGGTGAGTGAAGCCAAGGTTAGAAGATTGATTGAAAATCTGGAGGATGAATACATTTTCTATTCGCAAAACATCAATGGGCAATATGAGTATATGAGTCCTTCGGCACAAAAATTACTTGGTTATTCAGCTAAAGAGCTAAAATTTGGACTTAAAACCTTTTTAACAAAAAATGACATAAACAAAGAAGCACTTAAAAATTTTAATAATACTGAAAAAGATCAGGAACAACCTACATTTCAGGTTGAGTTAACTGATAAATACGAACAGTCAAGATTCTTCGAGATTTTAAGACGTGCAATTTATAATAAAAATAACGAGATCACACATATTGAAGGGATAGCCCATGAAATCACAGCTCGTAAAAAGGCTGAACTCATCCAAAGCATCATCGGTAACATCTCTAACGCAGTAATTTTAAGTGATGATCTGCAGGGACTCATTCAAATGATTAAAGATGAGCTGGACAAACTTCTCGATACTAATAACTTTTATGTGGCACTCTACGATGAAGATACCCAAATGGTTAGTTTCCCGTTTTTCATCAACGAAAAAGATAAAATTGACACACGTCCACTCGGAATTAGTTTAACTGATAACGTTATTCGAACCGGTGAATCTTTAATCGCAGACATTGCGACCAAGAAAAAAATGGCTGCTGAAGGAAAGCTTGTTTACAGTGGTTCAATGTCAAAGATTTGGGTTGGTGTTCCACTTAAACTTAAAGAAAAAGTTATTGGGGTTATCTCTGTTCAAAGCTATGAAGATGAAAACGCTTATACTGAATCAGATGTTAAAATACTGGAAGTGATCTCAACTCAAATAAGCCTTTCTATTGAAAGGAAAAAAGTAGCCGATGAACTTATCGCAACAAACATTGAGTTACACAGCCAGAAAGAAGAATTAGAATCCACATTGGAATCATTACAAGATACACAATCGCAACTAATTCAATCGGAAAAGATGGCTGCCTTGGGTCAACTCATTGCAGGCATTGCACATGAAATCAATACACCCTTGGGAGCAATTAATGCTTCAATTGGTAATATGTCGGACTCACTCGACACTGCTATTGAAAATTTACCAACGCTTCTGAGCACAATGAATAAGAGAGATTTATTCTTCTACCTTAAGCTCATGAGTATGGTTGAAGGAAATGCACCAGAGCTAAGTTCAAAAGAAAAAAGACAGCTTAAAAAAGAAGTCATAAAACAACTTGAAGAAAACGACATAAAAGAGGCTGATAAAATTGGTGAAATGATTATCTACATGAAAGCAAATAAGCATCTTGATCAACTAATACCGATGTTAAAGAGTGATCATGCCCTCTTAGTTTTATCAAATGCCAGGAATATTATTTCTTTAAGAAAAAACACACAAAATATTAACCTGGCAGTATCGAAAGCTTCAAAAGTAGTATTTGCATTGAAAAAATTTGCTCATCGCGACCATATTGATGAAAAAACAGAAACTGATCTTATCGATGGAATTGAAACAGTTCTTATTCTCTATCATAATCAGATTAAGCAAGGGGTTGAAGTTATTAAGAATTTTAAACAAATCCCAACCATAAAATGTCATCCAGATGAGTTAAACCAGGTTTGGACCAACTTATTCCATAACTCACTACAAGCCATGAATAACAAAGGCCAATTAACTGTTAGTGCAGAAGTTGAAGGAGAGGGCGTTACCGTTAAAATATCTGATACAGGAAGTGGTATTCCGGAAGAACTTAGAGAAAAAATATTTCAGGCATTTTTTACAACAAAAATTGCAGGTGAAGGGAGTGGACTTGGGTTGGATATCGTAAAAAAAATAATTGATAAACATGGTGGAAAAATCGATTTTGAATCAGAAGTTGGAGTTGGTACGACCTTTATGATTTGGCTACCTTTTGGGTACGAATAGAATAATAACTATTGAATTAAAAATTTAACAAAAAATAACTATGGCACGTAAAGCAATACTCTGTGTTGATGATGAAAGCATAATACTTGAAAGTCTCAGAGAACAAATCCAAAACAGAATGGGAGACGAATATGTTTATGAAACTGCTGAAAATGCAGCTGAGGGTTTAGAAGTAATTGAGGAGTTAGTGGAAGAAGGCACTGATGTTTTAATCATTGTTTCTGATTGGTTAATGCCCGGACAAAAGGGGGATGAATTTTTAATAGAGGTTCATAAAAAATTTCCAGGGATCGTTAAAGTAATGCTAACCGGGCAAGCTGATGAAGAGGCAATTACAAATGCCAAAGAAAATGCTAATTTACATGCTTGTTTATTCAAACCATGGTCGGAAGATGAGCTTGTAAATACAATTAAGTCTGGTTTAGAAAAATTATAGTTGAAAGGAGAATAATATGCCAAACCCAGTAATATTATGTGTCGATGATGAATCTATCATATTAGATGCATTAAAAGATCAATTGCAAAGAAAATTTGGAGCCGATTATGATATCGAAACCAGTGATGGTGGAGCAGATGCAATAGAATTTATTGAAGAACTCTTAGAAGATAAAATTGATATCCCCTTGGTGATTGCGGATTATATTATGCCTGGAATGAAGGGAGATGAATTGTTAAAAAGGGTTCATGAATTATCACCAAATACACTTAACATACTTTTAACGGGTCAAGCAAATATTGAGGGGGTTACCAATGCTGTTAATTATGCTTCTTTATACAGATACATGTCGAAACCATGGGGTGAAGATGATTTCACACTAACCGTTAAAGAAGCTGTTAAAAGCTTTTATCAAAAACGTGAGATCCATCTGAAAAATAAAGAATTACAGGAACTCAATGCTTCATTAGAAACAAAAGTTCAGGAGAGAACCAAACAATTGAGTGAATTAAATGCGACAAAAGATAAGTTTTTCTCAATCATTGCTCACGATTTAAAAAATCCCTTCAATGCACTCTTAGGTTTTTCTACATTATTATTAGACGATTTCGATAGTTTTAGTGATGATGAAAAAATCGATCTTATTAAAACGATGGACACTGCATCAAAGAATGCATATAAACTTTTGCAAAACTTATTAGAATGGACCAGATCACAAACTGGTAGTATTCAGTGGGAACCTGATGCCGTTTCACTGCATGAAGTTGTTACAACAACCATTGATCTGCTAGGAGATGCTGCAAACGCCAAAGAGGTTTCAATCAATTCAATTGTAATGCCAAATATTAGGATTTGGGCAGATGGGAATATGGTAATGACAGTTATTCGCAACCTCATCTCTAATGCGTTGAAGTACACACCAAAGGGTGGCGAGATTAAAGTCTATACAAAAAAACTTGAAGCCAAAATTGAAATTACCATTGAGGATAATGGTGTCGGTATAAATAAAGATGACCTTCCAAAGCTATTTCGAATTGACGTTAATCACTCAACCTCTGGAACCAATAATGAGCAAGGGACTGGATTAGGACTTATTTTATGTAAAGAGTTTGTAGAGAAAAATGGAGGTGAAATTTGGGTTGAATCTATCGAAGGCAAAGGAAGCAAGTTTAAATTTACTTTCCCTCTTTATGATGACCAAAAAGCAAAGAAATAATCTATATATATAAATACGACAAGCTGTCAGATTCCTGCCGAATCTTATCGATCTACCTTTCTGATTTGTATAAATTTTACAATGGCATCATTTTAGAGGAGCATTTTGTTGTAAATTTGTTGAAGATAAAAATATATAAAAATGAGTGAAAATCAAGAACACACAAAATGCCTAATTATAGGTTCAGGACCAGCCGGATATACAGCCGCAATTTATGCTGCCAGAGCTGACCTAAAACCAATTGTTTATGAAGGGTTACAGCCGGGAGGTCAGCTAACCACAACCACCGAAGTGGATAATTTCCCAGGATATCCTGAAGGTACTGATGGACCAAAGATGATGGAAGACTTAAAAAATCAAGCACTTCGCTTTAAAGCTGATGTCAGATTCGGTTTGATTACAGAAGTTGATTTTAACGAGCGTCCATTTAAAGTTAAAGCAGATGATGGAAAAACAATTGTCGCTGAAACGGTAATTATTGCAACAGGAGCATCAGCCAAATGGCTTGGGATTGAATCGGAAGCTGAATACAATGGATATGGAGTTTCGGCCTGTGCCACTTGTGATGGGTTCTTTTACAAGGGAAAAGACGTTGCTATTGTTGGTGGCGGAGATACAGCTGCCGAAGAAGCAACTTATCTTGCCAAACTTTGCAAAAAAGTTTATTTGATACACCGAAGAGATGAACTTCGTGCATCTAAAGCAATGCAAAAAAAAGTATTTGACACGCCAAATATCGAACTACTTTGGAATCATACAACTAAAGAAATTATTGGCAAAAAAGAAGGCTTTGCTAAAGCAGTAACTGGAGCAATTCTTACCAATGTAAAAACTGGTGAAGAAAAGGAAATAAACATAGATGGATTTTTTGTTGCCATCGGTCACAATCCAAACTCCGAATTATTTAAAGGAAAACTTGAGTTAAGCAATACCGGATACATTGAAACTGTTCCGGGTACAACCAAAACAAATGTAGAAGGAGTTTTTGCCTGTGGCGATATTCAAGATCACATATACCGCCAAGCCATTACTGCGGCAGGTACAGGTTGCATGGCAGCCATCGAAGCTGAAAGATTTCTAGCATCATAAATAAAAGGCTCCTTAGGGAGCTTTTTTTATTCCTTTTCTATCATTTATTTAAAAATATTTACTTTTGGTATTAAACGAAACTCCAAATAAAACCATGCCCCAATGAAAAAAAATATCCCAGCTCATTATCAAAAAACAAAAGCAGCACATCCTGATTATATTTTGGCTGTTGAAACCTTAGGCGAAAGTCTAAAAAACGCCGGACCTCTTGATGAATCACTTGCCCAATTTTTGCAATTGGCTGCATCTATTTCGATTAAATCGGAAGGTGCAACGCACAGCCATACCCGTCAGTTGGTCGAACTTGGTTTTTCTCCGGAAGAAATCAGGCACGCAGTAATTTTATTGTCTAATACCGTTGGATTTCCAACTGTGATGGCTGGACTTTCATGGGTTAACGACATCCTCGAAAAACAATGATTAAAGAAAAAGTTCGAGCAATAAAAAGAGCATCATGGATAAGCATTTTGGGTAATGCCCTTCTTTCTTTGCTTAAGATTGTTATTGGATTTATTTCAGGAAGTTTAGCTGTTGTAGCTGATGGAATTGATTCAGCTAGCGACATTATCACTTCATTCATTACACTAGTTACTGCTAAAATAATTTCTAAACCTCCGACTGTCAGATTTCCTTACGGTTACGAAAAAGCTGATACCATAGCCTCAAAGATTTTAGCATTCGTTATATTTTTTGCCGGAGCACAACTGGCTATCTCAACCGGATCAAAACTTATTGAAGGTCAAGTTAGAGAGATGCCCAGCACAATTGCCATTTACGTTACCATAATTTCAATTGCAGGTAAATTACTCTTAGCACTTTACCAATTCAAAGTTGGTAAAAAAGTTAATAGTTTGATGCTAATTGCCAACGCACGGAATATGCAAAATGATGTCATCATCTCTATCTCTGTACTGACTGGTTTGATTTTCACTTTCATATTTCAAATGCCGATCCTGGATCTTGTTACTGCATTTATTGTAAGTGGATGGATTATGTGGGTAGCCATCAAAATATTTATACAAGGCAATACCGAATTGATGGACGGGATCATGGATACATCAGTTTACAAAATGGTACTTGAGGCTGCCGAAGAAGTAGACGGAGTTCATTATCCACACAGGGTTAGAATCAGGCAAATGAACAATGCTTATGTAATCAATATTGATATTGAGGTTGACGGGTCAATGACTGTTGAAGAATCACACCAGATTTCTCATCAAGTGTCTGAGAGTATAAAAAATAAATTGAAAAATGTTTATGATATTATCGTTCATATTGAACCATTGGGCACGATTGACAAAGGAGAGAAGTATGGAGTATCAAACAAAGATTTCCAAATTTAATTTAGAAAATATTAATTAAAATAATCTTCTCATCATTTTATATCTTTGTCCCGAATTTCTGTTTTCTTCCAACTTAAAAAAACGCTACGCATGATTCATTTTTTTCAGGCCAAATCAAATTTATTTTACTTAGTAAGTACGCAAGATAACTTAACATCATCCGATCAGGAAAAATTAATTTGGCTCTTTGATGAAGCTGAGCAAATTAAGAAAGAAAGTCTATCGGGCTATTTCGTTGGGCCTCGTAAAGAAATGATTACACCCTGGAGTACCAATGCCGTTGAGATTACTCAAAACATGGGCATAAGCGGAATAAGTCGAATTGAGCAATTTTATCAGGTTGACAATGAGAAAGCCATTTACGATCCAATGTTACAAGCGCTTTATTCCGGACTAAATCAAATCACTTTTAATATCGATATTCAACCCGAGCCAATAGTTTACATCGATAACATTGAAGCTTACAACAAGGCAGAAGGTTTAGCTTTAAGCGAGGATGAAGTTGAATATCTGGATGACGTTCGTGAAAAAATTGGAAGAAAATTGACCGATAGTGAAGTTTATGGTTTTGCACAGGTCAATTCTGAACATTGTCGTCACAAAATATTTAACGGCACTTTTATCATTGATGGGGAAGAGAAAAAAGAATCTCTTTTTGCATTGATCAAGAAGACTTCGAAGATCAACCCAAACACCTTAGTTTCGGCTTACAAAGATAATGTGGCATTTATTGCAGGTCCTCGTGTTGAGCAATTCGCACCCATAACCCAAGACAAGCCAGACTATTTTCAAATTAAAGAAATTGATACCGTCATTTCACTCAAAGCTGAAACACACAATTTCCCAACTACCGTTGAACCTTTTAACGGTGCTTCTACTGGAACAGGTGGAGAAATTCGTGACCGAATGGCTGGTGGTAAAGGAAGTTTACCCATTGCTGGCACTGCAGTTTACATGACCTCATATCCCCGATTGGAAAAAGATCGAGTTTGGGAACAAAAAACACAAGAGCGCCCTTGGCTTTACCAAACACCAGAAGAAATTTTAATTAAAGCTTCAAACGGAGCAAGCGATTTTGGAAATAAATTCGGACAACCACTAATTTGTGGTAGTCTCCTCACCTTCGAGCATGAAGAAAAAAACAAATATTATGGTTACGATAAAGTAATTATGTTGGCTGGAGGAGTTGGTTTTGGTGTAAAATCTGACAGTTTAAAAGCCAAAGTTGAAGAAGGCGATCTCATTGTTGTTTTAGGTGGTGATAACTACCGAATTGGTATGGGTGGAGGTGCTGTTTCATCAGTAGCCACTGGCGAGTATGGAAATTCTATTGAACTAAATGCCGTCCAACGGGCTAATCCCGAAATGCAAAAACGTGTTTTAAATGCCATCAGGGGCTTGGTTGAATCGAACAAAAACACCATCATTTCAATCCACGATCATGGTGCAGGTGGACATTTAAACAGTCTTTCCGAATTAGTTGAAGATACTGGAGGAACCATCGACATCACTAAACTACCAGTTGGAGATCCAACTCTTTCTGATAAAGAGATTATTGGTAACGAGTCGCAGGAGCGAATGGGATTGGTTTTAAAAGAAAAAGATTTTGAACTATTAAATAAAATTGCTGAAAGAGAAAGGGCTCCGATTTACAATGTTGGAAGAGCACGAGGTGATCAACAATTTGTTTTTGAAGGTCCTGAGAAAAATCCGATGGATTTGGATTTGAAATATTTATTCGGGAAACCACCGAAAACAGTTTTAAACGATTCTTCCACACCTTCAAATTTCGATGAGATTCCAACTGATAATTC
This sequence comes from Bacteroidales bacterium, assembly GCA_963674935.2. Taxonomy (GTDB): domain Bacteria; phylum Bacteroidota; class Bacteroidia; order Bacteroidales. Next base: position 140,049 of record CAXXWZ010000006.1, on the reverse strand, counting down.
ATCCATCGTTGAAGACTTAGAAAATCTTTTACAATTGGAGGCTGTTGCTTGCAAGGATTGGTTAACAAATAAAGTTGATCGTTCAGTTACCGGTAAAGTTGCCATGCAACAATGTGCCGGGCAGGTTCAACTACCACTCAATAATCTTGGGGTTGTCGCACTTGATTATCAGGGAGAAAAAGGAATTGCGACGGCCATTGGTCATGCACCCATCGCGGCTTTAGTTAATCCAATTAAAGGGTCGGTTTTATCAATTGCCGAAGCATTAACCAATATTATTTGGGCACCAATTAAAGATGACATTAAGGGAATTTCGTTAAGTGCCAACTGGATGTGGCCGGCAAAAAACAAAGGTGAAGATGCCAGACTTTATGCCGCTGTTGAAGCCGTTAGCGAATTTGCTTGTGATTTAGGAATCAACATTCCTACAGGAAAAGATTCTTTGTCGATGACTCAAAAATATAAAGATGGGAAAATGGTTTATGCACCGGGAACGGTAATCATTTCTTCATCAGCCCAAGTTGAAAATATTCGAAAAGTGATAAGTCCCGTTCTTAAAAATGAAGAAGGTTCTAAACTAATTTACATCGACTTTTCAAAAGATAATTTTAAATTAGGAGGCAGTAGTTTTGCACAATTGAAAAACAAATTAGGGACTAATACGCCAACTGTTACTGATACCGTTTATTTCAAAAATGCATTTAATAGTGTTCAACAATTGATTAAAAAAGATCTTGTATTATCAGGCCACGATATTTCGGCAGGAGGAATGATTACTGCTTTACTCGAAATGACTTTCGGAAGAAATGATATAGGGCTAGATGTTGACCTTTCAGGAATTAAAGAATTAGATATTTCAAAAATTTTGTTCAGCGAAAACCCTGGCATACTCATTCAGGTAAAAGCTATTGACTCGGTTACTCAAATTTTAAACGATAATCAGATTGAATTCCATTCTATTGGGAAACTAAGCAATGAACGAATACTTAATCTCAAACATAACAATTATCATTCATCATTAAACATTAATCATTTACGTGATCTTTGGTTTAAAACTTCTTATCTGTTCGATAAAAAACAATGCAGAGAAGACCTGGCACTTGAAAGATACAAAAGCTATACAAAAACTGAACTTAATTTTAAATTTCCAGAACATTTTACCGGCAAGGCCAGTCAATATCAAATCGACCTTAAGCGACGAAAAGCCAGTGGTGTAAAAGCTGCGATTATTCGTGAAAAAGGAGTGAATGGCGACAGAGAAATGGCTTACATCATGTACCTCGCAGGGCTCGATGTTAAAGACGTTCACATGACTGATTTAATCTCAGGAAGAGAAACTCTGGAAGACATTAACCTGATTGTTTTTGTTGGAGGATTCTCAAATTCAGATGTGCTTGGTTCTGCTAAGGGCTGGGCAGGAGCATTTCTCTATAACGAAAAAGCAAAGAAAGCACTTGATCAGTTTTATGCGCGCAAAGATACTTTAAGCCTTGGTGTTTGTAACGGCTGCCAGCTCATGATGGAATTAAACCTGGTTTACCCTGAACACGAACAAAGACCTAAAATGCTGGATAATGAATCTGGAAAATTTGAAGCCGGATTTATCAATATTAACATTCTTGAAAACGATTCTGTAATGTTAAAATCGCTTGCAGGGAGCCGACTCGGAATTCATGTGGCACATGGCGAAGGAAAATTTAGTTTCCCTTACAATGAAGATAAATATCAAATCACCACTAAATATAGTTACGATTCTTATCCTGCAAACCCAAACGGTTCAGATTTTTCTACAGCCGGTATATGTTCAAAAGATGGTCGGCATTTGGTAATGATGCCTCACTTAGAAAGAGCATTCATGCCTTGGCATTGGCCTGAATATCCTGAAAACAGAAAATCAGATGAGATTACGCCTTGGATTGAGGCATTTGTAAATGCCAGAGAATGGTTTAAAAGTAAGATCTAAATCAAGATTAAAAGGAATTACTACTTTTGCAAGCTTAATGAATCAGCAAAAATTTATATCACCTAACATTTTTGTCTTCTCCAAATGGAGCAGAAAAGAATACGCCATTTTTGCTTCTTTGGGTAAATTGATAAAAATTGGAGTACTCAAAGCAGATATTTGCCAAAAAGCATTATTAAAAGGGATTGTTGACCTAGGCATTTTCACAAAAATTAAAGAAGATCCAGATGAGGATGATAGGGGTTTAAATATTGAAGACCCTGATTTCTTTCAATTAATACTATCATCTCTTGGACTTTCAATTTTTCAGGCCCAAATTTTAATCTCTTTAAAAACATTTAAAAAGGGAAATCCTTTTAGAACCATATTATTCAACGGATATAAAGTCTGTTTTTTACAAAGTAAGAAACAGACTTTTTTATTTTCCATAAAACGCTAATCGACTAATCTTAATCAAATATGAAACGGTTTTTTTTATTTTCAATATTACTTTGTTTGTTTCTATCCGCTAATGCACAGTCCGATACACTCTGGATTTCTGAAATTGAAGTAACCGCCAAACGAACACCTGATCTTTACTCGGAAGTTTCAAGAGTGGTTTCTGTAATTACAAAAGCCGAAATCAAAAGAGCTCCGGTTCAAAGTCTTGCCGATTTATTAGAATATTCGATGAACGTAGATGTAAGACAAAGAGGTCATCAGGGCGTTCAGGCCGACATCAGTATTCGTGGTGGATCATTTGACCAAACCATGATTTTGATTAATGGCATTCCGTTTAATGATCCGCAAACCGGACATCACAATGCAGATTTACCAATCGATTTGGAATCGGTGGAACGGATTGAAATACTTGAAGGCCCTGCATCCAGAACTTTTGGACCAAATGCTTTTAGTGGAGCCATTAATATCATTACTCTTCCATCTAATAAAAATGAATTAAAAATATCAGTAAGTGGAGGTGAGAATCAGTTTTATTCAACTGCTGCATCTGTAAATATGGGAACAGAAAATTTTTCTAATGGCCTAATGATTTCAAAAAAAGGATCTGGAGGTTATATCGAAAATACCGACTTTCAAGCCCTCAATCTTTTTTATCTTTCACAAATAAAGTTTGACAATCAAAATATAATTTTTCAGGCTGCTTATCAGGATAAATCATTTGGTGCAAATAGTTTTTATAGCCCAACTTACCCCAATCAATACGAGCAAACAAAAACCAGATTTGTTTCAGCAAACTGGAAAAGTACAGGAAGTATTAAATCTGATTTCTCAACCTATTGGAAACAACACGACGATAGATTTGAGTTATTTCGATCAGATCCTGCAAGTTGGTATTCGGGTCACAACTATCACCAAACGCAAGTCTATGGCTTAGAAGAAACTTTGAATTTTAATTCTGATTTTGGGAAAACTGCCTTCGGCGGATCTTACAGGCACGAACAAATTAAAAGCAATGTTTTGGGAATATTGATGACCGAACCAATTGCAGTTAAAGGGGAGACAAATGCATTTTATAAAAAACATGACGAGCGAGATAATTTATCCTTTTTCATTGAACAGAGTTTTTACACTTCAAAGTGGAACATTTCGGGAGGTTTGCTTGCCAATTATAATTCAGCTTTCGATTGGCATTGGATTCCGGGTATAGATTTGAGTTATCAATTAACCGAAAATTTAAAAATCTTTAGCTCTGTCAATAAGTCTTTTCGGTTACCAACTTTCACAGACCTTTATTATGTTGGGCCAACAAATATTGGAAATTCGGATCTCAAAGCCGAAGAAGCCCTTGCTTACGAGGCCGGATTAAAATTCATAAACAAAGAAATTGCAGCTGAGTTGGCAGTTTTTAAGAGAGATGGCCAAAACATCATCGATTGGGTAAGAGTTGCTGACAGTTTGAAATGGGAAAGTAAAAATATCACTGAACTTAAAACCACAGGTATAGAATTTTCTTTGCTCTTCAACAATACTTTTTTCGATAAAAGAAATCTTCCATTTCAACAATTACGATTAAGCTATGCTTACATAGATATTGAGAAACAAAGTGCAAATTACAGTTCAAAATATGCACTTGATTATCTCAAACACAAATTCACCTTTAACCTCTCACATCCTATTTTAAAAAATGTAAATATTAATTGGCAAGCCACTTATCAAGATCGTGCAGGATCTTATTTTAACTACCAAAATAAATTTGAAACAGATTATGCTCCCTTTGTGCTATTTGATGCCAAAATTAATTGGGAAATCAAAAATTGGGATGTATATTTGGAAATAGCTAACTTATTTGATGTTGATTATTTTGACATAGGTAATGTCATCATGCCGGGTCGATGGTTTCGATTTGGATTTTCAACTAATTTACAATTAAAGAAACAATAAAATGATTAAGACTGCTCTTATTACAGGTGCCACAAGCGGAATAGGTAAAGCTTGTGCAATCAAATTTGCTCAAAACCAATACAACCTAATTTTAACCGGGCGAAGAGAAGATAGACTTCTGGAATTAAAATCAGAACTAGAAAAAGAGTTTAGAATAAAAATAAGCACTTTAGCTTTTGATGTGCGTGATAGAGATGCTGTAAAAAATGCCATTGCTAACATTGCCGGGCAATCAATTGATGTACTTGTTAATAATGCCGGCCTTGCTGCTGGCATGGATAATATTCAGGATGGAAGTATGGATGACTGGGATCAAATGATTGATACCAACGTAAAAGGGCTTTTATATGTTACCAGAAATGTCGCTCCAATAATGGTTGAAAAAAAATCAGGGCATATCATCAATATTGGATCAATTGCCGGTAAAGAAGTTTACCCAAAAGGCAACGTTTATTGTGCAAGTAAACATGCCGTTGATGCTTTAAGTAAAGGGATGAGAATCGATCTATTAGAGTCCGGCATCAAGGTCACACAAATTGCCCCGGGAGCTGTTGAAACAGAATTCTCAATGGTTAGGTTTAAAGGAGACAAAGAAACAGCCGACAATGTTTATAAAGGATTTGAACCACTTCATCCTGAAGATATTGCTGAGGTTGCACATTATGTTACAACCTTGCCACCTCATGTTAATTTGAACGATATACTTATTATGCCTACGGCTCAGGCCAGTGCAACCAATTTAATAAGGAAATAAGAAAATCTTTCCTTTTTTTATTATAGTATTTTTTTCATATTATTGTACAGCCTAACAAATATGAACTAATTAAAATTACGATGGAAGTTACCAGACTTTTTGAGATTTTATCTCATTACAAAGAGAACTATAAGCCTAAGGATGATGCATTAGCAGGAAAAGTAAATGGGAAATGGGTTAAGTATAGTATCGATCAGTATATCGAAATTTCAAACGACCTTAGCTATGCCTTATTAGAACTTGGCGTTGAAATGGGTGACAAAATTGCGACCATCTCAAACAATCGACCCGAGTGGAACTTCTTGGACATGGCGATTAGTCAAATTGGAGCAGTCCATGTTCCAATATATCCTACAATCAGTGAATCGGAATATAGATATATTTTGAATCACGCTGAAGTAAAATATGTTTTTGTTTCAAGTAAATATTTGCTCAGCAAGATTTCACATATTGCACCTGAAACTCCAAGCCTGAAAGGAATTTATACTTTTGACAAAATTCCAAAAACGAAACATTATAGCGAGTTAATTAAGTTAGGGAAATCAAAACCTGTACCTGATAAGCTAAAAGAGATAAAAAGTATGATTAAAGCAAACGACCTCGTTACTTTGATTTATACTTCAGGAACAACAGGAGATCCTAAGGGGGTTATGCTTTCGCATGCCAACATTTTAAGTAATGTGAATGCAACAAAGCACATTCCACCAATGGGTGAAGAAGGAAAAGCCCTGAGTTTCCTTCCTCTCTGTCATATTTACGAACGGATGTTAACCTATATGTTCCAGTATGTAGGCATTTCAATTTATTATGCCGAAAGCATTGGAACCATAGCTGATAACATTAAAGAACTCAGACCAGACATTATGTCTTCTGTTCCAAGATTGCTTGAGAAAGTATATGATAAAATTATCATGAAGGGTAGAAAACTGAAAGGAATTAAGAAAGGGATCTTTTTCTGGTCAGTTAATATTGGTTTAAAATACGAACTCGATGGGAACTACGGATTTATTTATGGCATTAAATTAAAAATTGCCAGAAAATTAGTTTTAAGTAAATGGAAAGCTGGCCTTGGAGGACGTTTTCAATTAATTGTTTCGGGAGGTGCGGCACTTCAAGAAAGATTAGCACGGGTATTTACTGCTGCTGAAATTCCAATATTGGAAGGTTATGGACTTACTGAAACCTCACCTGTAATTGCAGTATCGACTTTAGTAAAAGGAGAAAGGAAATTTGGAACCGTAGGCCCTCCATTAAATAATGTTACTGTGAAAATTGCTGATGATGGTGAAATTTTATGTAAGGGACCAAATATTATGCTTGGTTATTATAAACAACCCGAATTAACTGCAGAAGCAATTGATGAAGAAGGTTGGTTTCATACCGGTGATTTAGGTGTTTTTGAAAAAGAAGGTCAACTTAAAATTACAGGCCGTAAAAAAGAAATTTTTAAAACTTCTTTTGGAAAATATATTAGCCCACAATTACTCGAGAATAAATTTAATGAATCTCCATTTATTGAAACCACAGTTGTTTTTGGTGAAAATCAACAATATGCTGCTGCTTTAATTGTTCCTCAATTTGAGCACTTAAAAAGTTGGTGTAATGTTAAAGGAATTGAATATACAACCGATTCTCAAATGATTAAAGTTCCAAGAATTAGAAAACGAATTCAAAAGGAAGTTGATTTCTTTAACCAATCATTCGGTAAAACTGAACAAATTGTTCGGATTGAGATTTTAAACAAATCCTTTAGTGTTGAAACAGGTGAATTCACAGCCAAGATGAGTTTGAGGCGTAATGCAATTCTTGAAAAATACCAAACACAAATCGATAAATTATTTAGCTAAAAATAATTTATTACATGATCGCGATAAACCGCATTTTTGATTTACTTGATCTTTATCGAACAAGTTATTCCGACAAACAAGATGCATTTGGATTTAAGTCCAAAAATGTGTGGAATACCTTTTCTGCTAAGGAATATATTGAACAGGTAGATCAATTCTGCAAGGGATTACTTCAACTTGGGATAAAAAAAGGAGACATGATTGCCACCATCATTGGTAATTGTCCAGAATGGAATGTTATTGACATGGCTTTAATGCAAATTGGTGCAATTCAAATTCCAATCTATCCAAATATTAGTAAACCCAACTACAGCTATATTTTTAAGGAGACACAAGTAAAATATATATTTGTGCAAAATAATGAGGTTTATGATCGGATAAAATTAGTTGCTAAAGATTTTTCATCCATCAACGAAATCTATTCCGTTGAAAAAACCTTTGCAGTTAAAAACTGGAAAGAAATTTTAAAACTTGGCAATGTATATGACGATGACAAACTGAATTGTATTAAACAGAATATTAAACCTGATGATATTGCAACTATTATTTATACCTCTGGCACAACAGGAAAGCCCAAAGGTGTAATGCTTTCTCATAAAAATTTTATTTCAAATTTTTTAACTTGTGCAAAAATTCCAGATCTAAATCCTACAGACAGAGCACTTAGTTTTTTGCCTCTTTGCCATGTTTACGAACGCATGCTTAATTACCTTTATCAATACCTTGGTGTATCAATCTACTATTCAGAAAATCTTCAAAACATTTCAAGAGACATTAAAGAAATCAAACCACAAGTTTTTTGCACAGTACCTCGTGTGTTAGAAAAAATTTATGCTAAAATTTATCAAAAAGGGCTTGCACTTCCAGTTTTAAATAAGCTGTTTTTTTTCTGGGCCATTAGCTTAGCGAAAGATTTTAGCATTGACAATAAAAATAGTTTTTGGTATAAACTGAAATTTCTTGTAGCAGACTTCCTGGTATTCAAAAAATGGCGTGATGCTTTTGGAGGTCGATTGAAGGTTATTGTTTCTGGAGGTGCTAATTTACAAACACAAATGGCGAAAATATTTTGGACATCAGGAATTTATATACTTGAAGGTTATGGATTAACAGAAACTTCTCCGGTTATTGCGGTTCAAACATTTCAAAAAAATGGTTTTAAATTTGGAACCGTAGGTAAAGTGATTGAAAACGTTGAAGTTAAAATTGCCGATGACGGTGAAATTTTAAGTAAAGGGCCTAATCTTATGCCTGGTTATTTCAATCATCCAAAACTAACTAGCGAGGTAATTGATCAAGATGGGTGGTTTCATACGGGTGATATTGGCGAAATTGATGAAGATGGATTTCTAAAGATTACCGATCGAAAAAAAGAAATTTTTAAAACATCGGGTGGAAAATATGTAGCACCTCAAATCATCGAAAATAATTTAAAATCATCTCCATTTATTGAATATGTTTTAGTTACCGGCGAGAACCAAAAATGCCCTGCTGCCATCATTCTTCCTGATTTCAATTTTCTTCAATCTTGGTGTTTAAATAAAAAAATACCATTTAGTACCATTCATGCAGCTATTGAAAATCCTCAAGTTTGGGAAAGGTTTAAAAAAGAAATTAACTTACTTAATAAAGGACTAGATAAGGTTCAGCAGGTGAAGAGATTTGCGTTAATTTCTGACGAATGGACAACAGAATCGGGAGAGCTTTCTCCAACACTTAAGCTTAGAAGAAAATTTATTTCAGGGAAATATCGCGAACTAATTACACTTATTTATCGTGACACCGAAAATGGATGCATGAAGAATGTTTGAAAATTTAGTGAAGAATTTTAAAAACCAATTCTTTCATTAATTCACCATCTGTGGCAGTAATACTACCCACCCCTTTGGCTTTCAGATCGTACTCACGTAAACTGGAAATAATCCTGGCCAACTTATTAACATTGTAATTTTGAGAAGCAACTCTGTAATCTTTAAGAAAATACACAGGGACCCCCATGGCCTTTGCAACTAAATTGTCATTTTTACCTCTTAAATGATGATAAATTAGTATTTTATTGAAGAATCCAAAAAGCATTCCTACAACCTTCACCATCGGATTATCCTTTTGATTTGCGGCAAAATAATTGATTATTTGATTGGCAACCAATATATCTTTTTTGCCCAAAGCCTTTTGTAGCTCAAACACATTAAAATCTTTGCTAATTCCAATATTTTGCTCAATATGAACTGCAGTAATTTCTGTGCCTTTTTTAAGATTGATACTTAATTTCTCAATTTCATTGGTAATTTTACTTAAATCTGTTCCCAAAAATTCGGTCATTAAAGATGCAGCTTTAGGTTCAATCGAATAACCTCTACTGGCCAATTGTTTATTAATCCATTCCGAAATTTGGTAATCGTATAATTTCTTCGACTCAAAAACTACTGCATTTTTTGATAAGCTTTTTGCCAATTGTTTTCGTTGATCTAACTTTGAATACTTATAACAAAAAACCAGTATAGTACTACTCAAAGGTTGATTGGCATAAGCCAGCAAATCGTCAATTTTTTTAATTTCCTGTGCTTCTTTAACAATCACAATATGCTTTTCTCCAAGCATAGGAAATCGCTTGGCATGACCTATTATGGTTGGAATGTCAGCATCTTTGCCATACACAATGGTTTGATCAAATTCCTTCTGGCCATCATCCAACACATTATTTTCAATATAATCAGAAATGAGATCAATAAAATAGGCCTCCTCACCATAAAGAAAATAGATAGGGTAGTATTTTTTATTCTTGAGATCTGAAAGTATTTGAGTGAAATTCAACATCGATTATACTTTAGTCGAAATATAAATGTTTAACGGTTTCTCTTTTTTCAATCAGCTGCTTTAACGATTCTATCCCAATTTTCAGATGAACATCAACAAAATTTTCAGTGATAACCTCATCACTTTTTTCTGTTTTCACACCTTCAGAAATCATGGGTTGATCAGAAACCATCAGCAGCGCACCACTTGGAATTGAATTCGCAAATCCAACAATAAAAATAGTAGCCGTTTCCATATCAATTGCCATGGCTCTGGTTTTACGGAGATAATCTTTAAACTTATCATCCGATTCCCAAACCCTGCGATTTGTGGTATAAACTGTACCTGTCCAATAATCTTGTTTAAAATCACGAACGGTTGTTGAAATTGCTTTCTGCATGTTAAACGCAGGAAGTGCAGGAACCGCTTTCGGGAAATAATCGTTTGAAGTACCTTCACCTCTAATGGCAGCAATAGGCAAAATGAAATCTCCTAAATTATTTTTCTTTTTAAGTCCACCACATTTCCCTAAAAACAAGCAAGCTTTTGGTTTTACAGCACTCAGCAAATCCATGATGGTTGCAGCATTCGGACTCCCCATTCCAAACTTAATGATGGTTATATTATTGGCAGTAGCACTTGGCATTGGCTTTGATTCTCCCATAACCGGTACGCTATTCCATTCTGCAAATAATTCAACATAATTGCTGAAATTTGTTAATAAAATATACTCTCCAAAATCTTCAATAGGAGTTCCTGTGTAGCGAGGTAACCAATTCTCAACAATTTCTTTTTTAGTTTTCATAAATGCTTTTTTAGATCTTTCTAAATATTTCTGCCTTTAATCCTATGTATTCAAATGGCAAAATGAGCAAAGAGCAAAGTTAATTGAAAATATCAATAATTATATAATCGGGCATAAATCATCATCCATAACAAATAAGTTGAATATATTTGTTAAGTTAGAAAGCGCATATAACTGTATGATGAAATTAAATCTTCCGGAATTTGACTTCCGCTTCAGAGAGATAAAAAACAAAACTGAAATATTTGATGAATTCAGGATGAAATATATTTTACTCACACCAGAAGAATGGGTAAGGCAAAACCTATTAAAATATCTGCACGTTGAAAAAAAATTCCCTAAAGGATTAATTGCTGTTGAAAAAGGATTAATCGTAAATAAGTTGCAAAAAAGAACAGACATAGTACTTTATGATAAAATGGGCAAGCCATGCATGATTGTTGAATGTAAATCCTCGGAAGTAAAAATCGATCAAAACACCTTTGAACAAATCGCACGTTATAACATGACTTTAAAGGTTGAGCACCTACTCGTTTCTAATGGCATTGTTCACTTTTGCAGTAAAATTGACCATAAAAAAGGCCAGTTTACATTTCTCAAAGAAATCCCTGATTTTGATGTATTGAATGCTCAAAATCATGTTTAAAACTTAATATGTTAAAATCGGTTTAAATATGCACAAATGATTCATTTATTTAAAAAAAATTTTAAATTTGCATGTACTTTAAAATTCCTATGAAAATGAAAAGCATTATCTTAAAAGTTGTTTTGGCTCTCGTGATTGTATATCTAGGTTATATGGTTGTCGGAAGTATTATGGAACCTGTTAGGTTTGAGAACGAGAAGACTAAAAGAGACGAAGTCGTTATTGAACTTCTTAAGAACATTAGAGATGTTCAACTAGCTTATAAAGGCGTGCATAATGTTTATGCTAATAGTTTTGACACTTTAATCGATTTTGTGCAAAACGGTCAACTTCCTGTAGTGAACATTATTCCTGATCCAACTGACACTACGTTCACAAGAACAATTAATGACACAACCGGTTATATTAGTGTTGGAGAATCTATATTTGGTAAACGCCCTAACTTTAAGGCATCAAACATTGAATTTATCCCATTTTCAAATGGAGAAAAATTTAAAATGTCTGCTGCAGTAATTGAAATTAACAAAGTTCGGGTACCTGTATTCGAAATTTCAGCTGAATACAAATACATTTTGCACGGAATGGAAGAACAGTTAATTCATAACTTAGTAAGGAAACTCACAGAATTTGAGAAATTCCCTGGTCTTAAAGTCGGCTCAATAACTGAAGCCTCAACAGATGGTAACTGGGAATTCTAACAAAATTCCTGTCAGATGGCTTTAAATATAATTAAACTAAATTCTTATACTGATAAGGCTCTGACAAAAGCTGAAAACGATTATTCAGATTTCAATAAAAATTACATATTATCCATCCAGATTTCTCTGGATGGATTTTCTTTTTGTATTGTTGACGAAGAACGAAGTAAACTAATTGCACTCGAAACTTATGCCATCCAGGAAATTGATGACCATGAAATATTAGCTAAAGATTTAGCTGAGTTAATGGATGGTTTGGATATCATTAAAAGAAGATTTAATAGGGTAAATGTGCTTTTTGAAGGAGCAAAAGCCGCCTTAATCCCATTTCCAATTTTTGATGAAAACAACTTAGATTCATACCTGATATTCAATCATAAACTAATACATGGGGAAGAAATTTTATTCGACAAACTTAATACACTTCAGGCTTATAATGTTTTTGCCATCCCAACTTGCATTAAAGATCTGATTAAAGAAAAGTTTATCAATTATAAAATACATCATTTTTCAAGCACCTTAATTGAAGGGTTGTTAATAAAAAATAAGAATCAGGATTTGCATAATCAAGTTTTTGTGAATGTACGATCTAAGTATTTGGATGTTTTAATCATTGAAGGCCCTAAACTAGTTTTCTTCAATTCATTCAGATATAAAACAGTAGAGGATTTAGCTTATTTTCTCATCTACGTTTTAGAGCAACAAAGCCTAAATCCTGAAAATATTGACCTGATCATGCTGGGTGAAATTAATAAGGGCTCGAAGTATTACGAAATTCTTTTCAAATACATTAGAAATATTGAATTTATTGAACGTAACGACTTTTTTACTTATAGCTATGCTTTGGATGAAGTTCCGTCCAATTACTACTACAACCTTTTAAATGCCAGCTCATGCGAATTATAAGCGGGCATAACAGAGGCAGAAAAATTACACCGCCTAAAAACTTACCAGTTAGACCAACTACTGACTTTGCTAAAGAAGGTTTATTTAATATTTTGGCAAATAAGGTTGATTTTGAAGAGCTAAAAGTTTTAGATTTATTTGCAGGTACAGGGAATATTTCCTTTGAATTTGCATCAAGAGGTGCACTTTTCATAAAAGCTGTCGATATAAACAATCATTGCGTTGAGTTTATCCAAAAAACAGCAACTGACTTAAAATTTCAAAATTTAAGAAGTTTCAAATCAAATGTATTTCAATATTTAAATAATAGCGTTGAAACTTTCGATGTGGTTTTTGCTGACCCTCCCTACGATTTGGAAGATTCTGTTCACATTCCTGACTTGGTTTTCGATAATGAATTATTAAATGACGATGGGATTTTAATTGTTGAACACTCTCGGAATTTATCGTTTATTGAGCATCAGAATTTTATTGAACACAGAAAATACGGGAATGTAAATTTCTCTTTTTTCAAAAAATAATTACATTAACCAAAAATGCCACTATTCAATCGAATAATGGCATCCTATATTTGGTTTAATATTCGTCTTCATGAAAGAAGAAATCTTCTCTTGTCGGATAGTCGGGCCAGAGGTCCTCAATACTTTCGTATATTTCTCCCTCATCTTCAATTTCTCTCAAATTCTCGATCACTTCCATTGGCGCACCCGATCTAATGCCAAAATCGACTAGCTCCTCTTTGGTAGCAGGCCATGGTGCATCCTCTAATTTTGAGGCTAATTCTAAAGTCCAATACATAGTAAAGAAATTTAAGGTTTACTTTTTTGCAAAAATAATTTTTTTTAGCACATATCAACCAATTTTTTTCTTAATTTTTTAATTATATTGATTTTAATTGAAAATATGTACTAAATCAGCTCTTTATACTGATATTTTTAATCCTAATTATTTAATGAAATTTCTGTAAGAATAAGTGCTTAGAATCAGATTCTTGCATTCCACTTTGTTTCTTCTCCATCAAAATCATATATAAACTTTCTGGCAAGAACGAACAAATAATCTGAAAGCCGATTGAGATACTTTATGTTTAATTCCTGCACCTTGGTTGTAGTTGCCAATTTTATTGTCATTCGCTCTGCTCGCCTACAAATCGTTCTTGCGACCTGACAATGAGATGAAACAATATTTCCTCCAGGTAAAATGAAAGATGTCAAATTGGGTAATGTCTCATTCATGACATCAATTTCCTTTTCCAAAAATGCAATGTCAAGTTCTTGAATTGATGGTAGCTTTCTTTTGGGTAGATTTTCAAAATCAGTGGCTAAAGAACTCTCAATCGTAAAAAGCCGATCTTGAATTTCAATTAAAAAATCTTTCGAAGCCTCACTAATATCCTGATCTCTAATTAGGCCAAGATACGATTTAAGTTCATCTACCGTACCATAAGCTTCAATGCGATCATCGTATTTAGGAACACGTGTTCCGCCTATCAGAGAAGTTTCGCCCTTATCTCCGGTTTTTGTGTATATTTTCCACTCTTTACTCATTCACAATCCTGACTCAAATTTTATTTATTCTTGTAATCAGAAACCTGAACAATATTTTTATTTGCTTCATCGGATGAGATTTCTCCGTCAATCATTCTAATAATTCTGTGGGCATGCAAGGCAATATCCTCTTCATGTGTAACCACAATAATGGTATTCCCCTTTCTGTGGATTTCCTCAAGTAAACCCATAATTTCTACTGATGTTTTTGAATCGAGGTTGCCAGTTGGTTCATCCGCTAAAATAATTGAAGGATCATTAACTAAAGCTCTTGCAACGGCCACTCTTTGCCGCTGACCACCTGATAATTCATTAGGTTTATGTGTTATTCGATTGGAAAGACTAACATCCTTCAATACTTTTTCAGCTTTTTCAACTCGAATATTTTTGCTATAACCAGCATAAATTAATGGGAGCATTACATTCTCTAAAGCAGTTGATCTTGGTAAAAGGTTAAAGGTTTGAAAAATAAATCCAATCTCCTTGTTTCTAACCTCAGCCAATTCATTATCATCCATCTTACTTACGTCTTCGCCGTTCAAAACATAAGAACCCGCAGTAGGTGTATCAAGGCAACCTAATAAATTCATCAAAGTTGATTTTCCTGAACCGGAAGGTCCCATTAAGGCAACGAATTCGTTCTTTTTAATGGACAGATCAATCGATCTTAAGGCTTTAACCGTTTCCGTTCCAACATAAAAGTATCGTTGAATACCGGATAATTTAATAATTTCTTCAGTCATTATAAACGTATTAATATATACAAAAGTAGCAAAAGAATTTTAATAGCAATATTTTATTTGTTACCTACTCAATTCATCTCTATCAAGGATAAAATCAATTTTACTTTAACAATATATTGAGGTTAAAATAAGACAATTAAAATGACTAATACTTGCGTATTTTTTTTAAAAAAAGTACTGGAGAGAGATAAATATGTTGATTTGAGAAATAAAAAAAACGTGCGATTAAATTCGCACGTTTTTTAAAATCTTAAGCACTGAAAGTTTTCAAATTTCTGTCAATCTTTTTAAAAAGCCCTTGCAATACTGTTCCTGGGCCAACTTCAACAACAGTCTTGGCTCCGTCTGCCAATATATTTTTCATGATTTGTGTCCATCTAACCGGAGAAGTTAACTGTGAAACCAAATTGGTTTTAATGATTTCTGGGTCAGCAACAGACTGGCCTGTAACATTTTGATAAATCGGACAAATCCCTTTGTTAAATTTTGTTGCGTTAATTGCTTTGGCAAGCTCTAGTCGTGCAGGCTCCATTAATGGTGAATGAAATGCACCCCCAACTTTTAAAGGTATGGCTCGCTTTGCTCCGGCTTCTTTCAATTTCTCACAAGCAATTTCAACTCCTTCGTGCGATCCTGAAATTACTAATTGACCGGGGCAATTGTAATTCGCAGGAACTACTATTTCTTTAATCTTTGATAATACATCCTCAACAACTGCATCCTCTAAACCAATAATTGCAGCCATTGTTGACGGTTTGGCTTCACAAGCCTTCTGCATGGCCATAGCTCTCGCATAAACCAGTTTAAGCCCGTCCTCAAATAACATGGTTTTATTGGCAACCAAGGCAGAAAACTCACCTAATGAATGCCCAGCAACCATATCAGGTTTAAAATCTTCACCCATGCTAGTAGCTAGAATTACAGAATGTAAAAATATAGCAGGCTGGGTAACTTTAGTTTGTCTCAAATCTTCATCAGTACCATCAAACATGATATCTGTGATACGAAATTTTAAAATTTCGTTTGCTTTTTCAAATAGAGATTTTGCTTGAGCAGATTTATCATAAAGATCTTTTCCCATTCCAACAAACTGAGCTCCCTGTCCAGGGAATACAAACGCTTTCATATTCTTTAATTAGATAATAAATGATTTAAGTGCTTCAAATTAGTTCCCTATTTTCGGTTACCTAAAAAGCGAAGCAAAAATAGGAATAAATTTATAAAATCAAGATATAGATTTAAAGCCCCTAAAATAACGAGTTTACTTTTGGGTAAGGAACCATACATTTCACCTCTGCCTATTCTTTTTAACTTTTGAACATCATAAGCTGTAAGTCCAGTGAATACGAGCACTCCAATAAAGCTAATGATGTAATCAAGCGTGCCGCTACGCATGAAAAAATTCGCAATACTGGCAATAATAATTCCAAACAAACCCATCATCATTAGGGAGCCAAATTTGGTTAAATCTGTTTTGGTTGTATAGCCTAAGAACGCCATTATTCCAAAAGTTGCTGATGTAACTATAAATGTTAGAAAAACAGAACTGGCTGTATACATTAATAAGATAAAACTTAAACTCATTCCCATTAGCACCGAAAAAACAATGAACAAGAGTGACAGTGTGCTAAACGATAATCGCTGTAATCCAAATGAAATTACCAAGACGAAAGCAAAAGGTGACAAAGTGACAACCCAGCCCAAAAGATTTAAACTTCCTGTTTCCACATTTATTAAACTTCTGATAAGGGCTTCGTTTGAAGCAAAAAAGTACGATGTTACTGCTGTAACTGCTAAAGCGAGAAACATCCATGAAAAAACATTTGCAATAAAAGAATTAGCAATAGTTTCCGCCTTATATGTCTGATTAACAGACCCACTATAATTATTTTGTAAGTTCATAATTTTTCGATTTATTATCGAAGAAACCTTGTTTTTATATCCCCTAATGCAATTTAGATCCGATTAGGTGGATAAACTCGGCGCGGGTTTCCTCTTTCTTAAACGCACCGGTAAAATCTGAGGTGGTTGTCACAGAATTCTGTTTTTGCACTCCTCTCATGGCCATACACAAATGTCGTGCCTCAATAACAACTGCCACACCCAAAGGATTGAGGGTGTCATTAATGGCATTTTTAATTTGAGTAGTTAATCTTTCCTGCACTTGTAATCTTCGGGCATAAGCCTCAACAACTCTGGCAATCTTACTTAACCCTGTTATGTAACCATCAGGAATATATGCGACATGAGCTTTCCCAATGAATGGAATCATGTGGTGTTCACAAAGTGAATAAATTTCAATGTCTTTAACGATAACCATCTCTCGATAATCTTCTTTGAATTTTGCTGAGTTTAAAATCTCAACAGGATCGTGATCGTAGCCTTGCGTTAAAAACTGCATGGCCTTTGCAACTCTTTTTGGTGTATCAATCAAACCTTCACGATCAGGGTTTTCACCAATTAATTTTAATATTTGCTTATAGTGGACACCTAATTCATCTAAGGTTTCCGGTTCGTGTCTTTCAATTTTTTCGTATCCCATCATAATATTAAACTTTATATTTCGGTCATCGTTTTAGATTGATGGCCCTAAATATTCAACAAAATTATTCTCCGATTCATAAATCTTAACTGAATGCAGATTGGCATTTAATTTTTTTAAAGGCAATGCCAACTCATCCCAAATGGCTATCGACAGGTTTTCTGTTGAAGCCAACTTGTTTTTCATAAACTCAACTTCGAGATTGATATTTTTATGATCGACTTTTTCAATAATGTATTGATTGATTACCTTGCTCAATTCTTTCAAATTAATAAGGAACCCTGTTTCAGGATTTACAGACCCCTTCACAGTCACAAAGAGTTCGTAATTATGACCATGCCAATTGGGGTTTGAGCATTTCCCAAATACCTTTAAGTTTTTAGCTTCCGAATAATCTTCCCGGAAAAGTCGATGCGCCGCATTAAAACGTTCACGTCTGGTGATAAAAATCATATCTATAATTTTCTACAAAAGTAAATGTATTTTTTTTTCTGGGTAGTTTTATTGAATATTATTTCATATCAAGTATAGCATTTGGCTTTTAAAACCTTGTTCCAATCCACACCCGTAGTTGATTCATATCGTAATTAAAATTTGTCTGTCCAATCTTTAAATGAGTAGCGTTAAATCCGTAAACGCCACCTATCCCTAAATATAAATGATCAGAATTAAAACCAAATGCTGCTCTTCCCAACCATAATGCAGTCAGTTTAGTTCCTCTATCGGAATCTAACTCAGATTCATAGTCGTAATTTTGAATGAAGGCTCCAGGTATCAGCGAAAAATTTAAATAAAAATATTTAAAGAACACGTAAGTGTATGAATATCCCAGAGAAATTCCGTAGGTATAAAACTTTCCGTTTCTGATATGTTCATCATTTTGGATTTGAATGTTTGAACTATAAAAATCGGGAATTAAACTTGAGTCGGATTTCAAATTAAGATAGACGAAAGAAGGCATAATGATGAGCGAACCTGAACTTTTTAATTGTCGTTCATTTTGCAAATAAGCTGCTCTAAACGAATGTTTTTTATGGTTGAGAATAAAATATACGATTGCACTTGTCGAAAAAATATGCATATCGGGTCTTTGAAAATATGGGCTCTCAGGATTCCAACCTATAGGCTGTTGAAGCATGTTTCTGAGATAAAACCCATTATAGTCTTGCAAAGATAATTCAGCTGCAACAGCACTGCCATAAGCATTTAGTCTAAAATCAACAATTGAACTTTTTCCTTTCCTCACAACATCTTTTCCGGCAAAAGGATTATTTACAGCCAGCCCAACCCCATACCATTTATGAAAAAAGGCCAGGCCATTTTTTATGTCATTATTCGGAACATAATTTAAAGAAACCTCCTGATTGCTGGGTTTAATTTTAAATCCAACACTTTCATTTAACAAATAAAACCGGGTTGTAAATAAGTGTTTATAATCCTTTATGTAATCCTCATCAATTTTTGGATTTACACTTTCCTT
Source organism: Bacteroidales bacterium (assembly GCA_963674935.2). Lineage (GTDB taxonomy): Bacteria > Bacteroidota > Bacteroidia > Bacteroidales. The sequence continues at coordinate 120,940 of CAXXWZ010000006.1, read as the reverse complement.
ACTTAATTTTTGAGCACATAAAACAATTGGAAGAAACATTAAGATCACAAAAAGTATCTTAATTGATTTTAATAAAAATTTCATCTTTTATTTACGCTTTTGTGCTTTGAATATTTCGATGGTTTCAAAAATAGTGAACAAGAAGTAAACAATAAAGAAGGTGAGAATAAAACTTACAATATCACCGGCATTGATAAATGCGTAAATAATGATAATTGAAACATAAAGTATGAGTTTAGCAAATACAGTAATCATGAAAAAATTTGCATATCTGGAGGTTTTATGCGAAAATGCTTTTATGGCCAAATAATAGGTTATCACAGAAATTGCAAAAAAGAATAGAATAATATAAAGTAAGGCAGGACTTACAAATTTATCGGGCAAATTAAATGCGGCAATAAAAGCAATTAACCCAACAAGAAGTGTGTATATCGCAAGCTTTTTTAGAAATTTAACAAATATGGGGTTCATGATTATTTTTCTTTTTATATGGATTTATTCTTTTTTAGTAAATCCTTGATAACGATATAAATTGCAAATAATACAGCTAAGATTGATAAAATAACTGTAAAAACTGGGAATTCCCATCCTATCCATTGATCTATTTTGATTCCACCAAATACGCCAATTAAAATAATAATGAGCATCTGAACTGCAATACTTGAATACTTTGAGTACAGTTTTAGGTTATTATTAAATTCATTTTTATCGTGCCGGACTTTCATTAACAGGATATTTCATTCCGCTTTTAATATTTGTCCCCATTTTACATGATCCTAAAAACTGTGCTCCGGGTTCAATGGCAAGTTTGCTTGTCGAAACATCACCATTAAGCCTGGCTGTTGCTTTTAATGTAAGTAGTTCTGAAACGGTCATGTTTGCATTTGCAATTCCCTCAACATCTGCATTCTGACAAAATATTTCACCTTCAACTTTGCCCGTTCCACCAATTACAACCTTTCCTTTAGTTCTGATTGTTCCTGTTAATTCGCCATCGATACGGAAATCCCCGTTCGATTCAATATCTCCTTTTATAATGGTTCCATTTCCAATTGAATTTCTGGAGGGAGAGTCAACGATTCCATTCTTAGCCATGCCTAATTAGTTGTTTGATAATATTTATAATAAAATCTTAAATACGCTGATACATTTTTGTCTCTGAGCAATACTTGATAATTATCAATTGAGATCACGAAATGCTGATATTCTTCCGAATTAAATATCGATAACACATACTCATCAGTTTTCATCTCAGAAATATAATCCTGCGCTTCTTTCATATTCACGAAGCCTAATACACTAACCCAATTACTATTATTGTCAACAATCATATTTGTGATTGTTAATAGTTTTGAGAACGTGCGTTTTAGATTAAAATCTGATAATCTCAACTTAACCGCTTCCAAATTTACACGATCCGACGTAATAATCAAAATATACATGTGATTCGTGTCAGGATAAAAACGATAATCTCCGAATCTCTGAATCTCATCACTTGTGACAGCTTGTGAATATTGATCTTTCTCACCATCACTTAAGTTAAAATAGTCAATTAGATTTTGTGCCATTGGCACGACTTCACTTTGTGGGTATTTTCTCACAATTTTTTGCATATTCACCAAAAGAGAGTCAATGACCTCAATTCTTCCGATTGAAAGTGCTCGGATATATTCAAATTTCGGAATCAAAACTGAATCGGTGTAAGTTGCAATTGCCTTATCACTAAGACTTACACTCACATAATATTGCTCATTTTCATAAGCCTGATAGGTATCAAAATATAAAGATTCAATCTCACTTTTTTGTGCAGACAAATTCCTAAAATATTCAGGATTTATCAATACTTTGGCGTAATCGCTATTTGGATATCGCCCAAGTAACTCTTGCTTAAAATAAGCGGATTTGGTCTCATCAACTGATGCATATAACTTATGAAGGTAATAATAGCACTGAAGAATATATTCGTTATCACGGTATTTTTCAACTAATATTTCAAATTGCTCAATCGCCCTGAAATTATCCTTTAAGCCTTCTTTAAAAAGCATGGCAGATTGAAATAAGGCCTCAATAATTTTATTATTCGACTTCAAAAGTTGAACTTCGGTTAAGGGAATATCTTTTAAATAATAATTTCTGTTCTTTTTGGAAACTGCAACTGTTGCATTTTCTGAACCCATTTGATTTAAATCCTCAGTAGGATAATTTTCTTCATTCTGTCTTACATTCACAGCCTGTTTATTACTTAATCGCCAATTATCTTCCAGAGGTCTTCTTCCCCATTTGCTAACAAATTCGGTAAATCCAAAACTTAAAGTTGAAGGATTATAAAAATACCAGGCACCATCGCTTTGATTAGTTTGTGCGAAAGCATTTTGTTGTCGGGCACTAGATAGATCTTGCATCCGCTGTTGTTGAATCACCTGTTCTTCCTTCTCCTTTGAAGCCACCTCAGCGATAAGGGCATCAATAACTGCTAATCTATTGGCCTCACTCATTTGTGAAAGCCGTTGTAATGAATCTTGCAATTGAACCGTTTCCAAATACTCAACCAATGAAACTAAAACGCTGGTTCTGTTTAATAGGGCTTGATAATCAGGGTAACCAGGAGGAACAACTTGCATTGCCGTATCATAGTATAATTTGGCATTTTGATATTTACCATCATTAAAATAAAGATCGGCTAAAGTTAAACTCGCACTTACTTTTTGAAAGTTATTATTGGTACTAACGGCGACTGAATTAATTAAATATTTGATTGCTTCAGCTTGTTTATTTTCTTTTAGTGCTATTTCGGCTAACACAAAATAAATTTGATCATGGTACTCCTCGTTTTTGGGATCAACCAATAATGATTCAAGAGATTTTATAATTTCTTCAGCATTTTCTTCACCAGTCAGAAAACTTCTGGCTCTATTAATTCTTGCGTTAAAAGCCATATCATACTCAGGATTACGATGAATAACTTCCGAATACAGTTCTGAAGCTTCAGAAAAGTTACCCTGCTTATAATAAACCTGAGCAAGAATAAACTTTAAACGGGTAACAAGTTGTTTATTGCTATTTAATTCGATGGCATTAATCAAGGTGTTAATTGCTTCCGGGTATTTTTCCTGAAGCAAATAAAAATTTGAGTAAATCAAAGGATATTCTCTTTGTGAACTCAAAGGCACATTTTCGTAATCAATTAATTCCTGAAAATATTTTAGCAAAGGATCAGACTTTTCAAATTGACCTGTTTGATTATAAGTCCGAATTAACCATAACATGGCTTCGTATGATGGAGGGGTAGATTTAAATTCGTCTATCATGAATTCAAAAGTTCGGCGAGCACTTACAAATTCTCTCTGATAAAAATAAGCCTTCCCAATTAACAAATAAGCATCATCAATCCATCGATTGTATTCTTTATTTTTAAAACGCATTGAATGCTTTTGAATAACTACCGAAGCTTTCTGAACTGCTCTTTCCATATTAGGAGCCAGAACTTTTGCATCTTGTTCGGTTCCATAATTAAACACAGGTAAAATTTCGGAATAATTATTTTGAAGTTTTGAATTTAACTGTCTAATTCCTTCATTATAACTTTCTTTTCCATTCCAATAGCCATTATAATGTGCTGCGAGATTATGATAAACCCTGTTGGGAAACCTATTTTTGTTAACCGAGCATGCTGATAGCAAGGACATAATAACCAATCCGACAGCAAGCAGAAAACAATTACGGGTACAAACTAATTTCAAAATATATTCCTTTTGGGATAATAACTCTTAAATGACAAAAATATTTTATTTTTTCCAATTAGACACTATCTAATTAAACAGAAGGATTAATACATTTTGTATCTTTGACGCAATAGTCAGAAAAGTTTTATGCCGCAGTACAAAAAGGAACGTAAAAAAGAGAAATGGTATTATCGATTGAGAGACAAATACCGTTTGGTTGTAATGAATGATATCACATTCGAAGAAAGACTATCATTGCGCTTAACCCGATTAAATGTTTTTATTGTTTTAGGAACCACAATTATATTGCTAATTGTTTTAACTACCCTTTTAATTTCATTAACACCTCTTAGAGAATACATTCCTGGCTATACTGACCTTGACCTTTATCAAAAAGTATATGATTTACAAAACAAATCTGATTCATTAGAAAGATCTTTCGCACAAAAAGATTTGTACTTTCAAAATCTAAAAAATATCATCGAAGGCAACCCAATTCAGGACGAAATAATTATAGATACCACTGAAATTTCAGGTCTGAATTATGATACCATCACATTAAGTCGGTCAACTGAAGATTCAATTTTAAGGTTGGATTATGAAAACCAAAATCGATACAGCATCTATTTTGATAACAGAGGTAGCTCTTCCGAAAATAGAGCTGCAAGTGATTTATCTTTTTTCACACCTGTAAATGGCATCGTTACAACTTTTTTCTCTCTCGCTGAAAATCATTTTGGAATTGATATTGTTGCCAAAGAAAATGAAACCATTAAAGCAACATTGGATGGTACTGTTATTCTATCCGATTGGACTGTAGAAACTGGTTATGTAATTGGAATTCAACATCAAAAAAATTATATTTCTTTCTATAAACATAATTCTGCTTTACTTAAAAAAGTAGGCAGCTTTGTGAAGGCGGGCGACCCCATTGCAATTATCGGCGAATCAGGAGAATTAACTACCGGCCCTCACTTACACTTTGAACTCTGGTATAGTGGCTCTCCAATTAATCCGCTCAACTACATGACCTTTAACGAATAAAGAATGAAGAAAAGAATTGCCGTTTTAGGTTCTACAGGTTCTATTGGTACCCAATCACTTGAAGTGATTAAAAATCATCCCGATCGATTTACACTCGAAGTTATAACTGCCCAGAATAATGCTAAATTATTAATTGAGCAAGCCATCATATATAAGCCAAATGTAGTTGTCATTTCAAATGAAAGACTTTATGATCAGGTATTTGAAGCTCTAGATCCGTTAATGATTAAAGTTTATGCGGGAGAAGATGCATTAAATCAAATAGTTGAAATGGACTCCATCGACCAGGTAATTATTGCATTGGTTGGTTACGCCGGACTAAAACCAACCATTCAGGCTATTACATCAAACAAACAAATTGCTTTGGCTAATAAGGAAACCTTAGTTGTTGGTGGGGAGCTCATTAAAAATTTGCTTAAAAATTCAAAATCCAGCATAATTCCTGTAGATTCAGAACACTCTGCCATTTTTCAATGCCTAAGCGGGGAGTTTGGAAACCCGATTGAGAAGGTTTTTTTGACCGCCTCAGGAGGACCTTTTTTAGGGAAAGATGAAAATTTCCTAAAAAATGTTAAAAAAGAGCAAGCGCTGGCTCACCCAAACTGGGAAATGGGTTGTAAAATAAGTATCGATTCGGCATCTTTAATGAATAAAGGCTTAGAAGTAATTGAAGCAAAATGGTTATTTGATTTAAACGCAGAACAAATTGATGTTGTTATTCATCCTCAGTCAATTATACATTCAATGGTTCAGTTTGAAGATGGATCAATAAAAGCACAAATGGGATTACCCGATATGAAACTCCCCATTCAATATGCGCTAAGCTATCCGGATAGGTTTCAGACAAATTTTCCACGATTGAATTTTATGGAACATTCTGAATTGACATTTCAACAGCCTGATTTAAAAATTTTTCGTAACCTTGCACTCGCTTTTGAAGCCATGAAATTAGGAGGAAATATGCCTTGTATTCTAAACGCTTCAAACGAGGTTTTAGTATCATTATTTCTGAAAGATAAAATTGGGTTTTTACAAATGCCTGAAATTATTGAAAACTGCATGAACAAAGCTGACTTTATAAAAAATCCTGCGTACGAAGATCTTGCAGAAAGTGATAAAATGGCAAGAAAATTAACATTAGATTTAGTAAAAAGTATTTAAAAAAACATAAATGGAAGTCCTGATAAAAATATTACAGTTATTACTCAGTTTATCAATTTTAGTAATTTTTCATGAGTTTGGACATTTTATCTCCGCAAAAATGTTTAAGACCAGGGTAGAAAAATTCTATTTATTTTTTGATCCATGGTTCTCCATTTTCAAGTTTAAAAAAGGAGATACTGAATATGGAATGGGTTGGCTCCCTCTTGGTGGATATGTTAAAATTTCCGGAATGATAGACGAATCGATGGATAAAGAGGCCATGAAACTTCCACCGAAAGATTATGAATTTAGATCAAAGCCTGCCTATCAACGACTCATCATCATGTTAGGCGGTGTAACGGTAAATATTTTACTCGCGATTGCTATTTATGTTGTAATGCTTGCATATTGGGGCGAAGAATATCTTCCAACTTCCGAAGCCAATAAATACGGGATTCTTTGTGATTCAATGGCTTTGGAAATGGGCTTAAAGGATGGGGATAAATTTCTCTCTGTGGACAACGAATATGTTGAAGATTTTCTAAAGATTCCAATTACAATTATCCTAAATGAAGCACAATCGGTGCAGGTTGAGCGTGAAGGAGAAAAAATGGATATTCAAATACCTCAGGGATTTATTGGGAAATTTATCAAACAAAAATCACCTAATTTTCTATTTTTTCGTCACCCATATGAGATTGCATCGGTTCCTAAAAATTCACCTGCAAAGGAAGCAGGAATAATGGTTGATGATAAAATACTCGGATTTAACGGTGAGAGCTTACCATACTATGATCAATTCACTAAAAAGATTTTAGATTATAAAAACCAAACGGTTACTTTAAATGTTCTTCGTGGGGAGGATACTTTGAACCTAGCCGTTCCAGTTTCTGAAACTGCAAAGATTGGCGTTTTTGCAAAAGGATTTGATCATTATTTTATCATGTCAGAAAAAGAGTACAACTTGATTAGTGCGATTCCTGCCGGCATTAATAAAGCTTATGTTGGCATAGGTGATTATCTTAAACAATTAAAACTATTATTTTCTCCGGAAGTTAAAGCCTACGAATCTGTAGGTGGTTTCATCACCATTGGCAGTATTTTTCCAAGCACATGGGATTGGGAGAATTTTTGGAGACTTACTGCTTTCTTATCAATCATGTTAGCAATTTTAAATGTGCTACCAATTCCAGCATTGGATGGTGGACATGTCATGTTTTTACTTTATGAGATTATTGCACGCAGAAAACCAAGTGATAGGTTTATGGAGTATGCGCAGGTAGTAGGAATGGTTCTCCTGTTCGCTTTGCTGATATTTGCCAATGGAAATGATATTGTGAAATTGTTTAGGTGATCGGCAAAAATCTAATTCTTTCCGGACTAAAACTTACCCACACCTCATCTCCAATTTGTAGGTTTAAATTTTTCATCTCAGGATGAGTGATGAAAGAAGTCAGATTCATTTCGGAGTTCACACTTATTTCGTTACCCTTAAAATTTGGAATGATATCGGTAATTTGACCTTTAAATAAATTTGAGATTTCGGCTTCAGGTTTGTCCTGCGAAATAGTCACATCCGTGCTGTTGAACATGATAAAACCTTCGGTTTTAAATCTTTGTTCAGGAATCTCTACCAAAATTTTATTCTTTATCAAAACTTGATTAAGCCCATTCATTTTTGACTTGAAAAAATTTCTGACGCCTCTAAATCTGGCCACAAACTCTGAAACCGGATTTGCAAATACTTCAAAAGGATCGCCTTGCTGAATAATCCTACCATCCTGAAAAACAGCAATTTTTTGCGCCAAGGAAATCGCCTCTTCATAATCGTGGGTCACATGAATGATGGTTCTACCCATGCGATTTAGCTTACGGAGTAAGGCCCTTAAATCGTCACGTAACTGAACATCCAAAGATGCGAAGGGTTCATCTAACAAAAGACATTTAGGATCGCGAATAAGTGTTCGAGCTAATGCTACTCTTTGTGACTCTCCTCCGGATAAGGTTTTTGGATCTCTCTCAAGCAAATGACGAATACTAACAAGTTCAGCCGCAGCAGCTACTTTTTGTTTAACGATATCCTTAGGAAATTCTTTCTTTATTGAATAGGCAATATTATTAAAAACATTCATGTGAGGGAAAACAGCGTGATCTTGAAAAACATAACCTACATTCCTGTTTTGAATTTTTTCATTGGTAATATCAACTCCTTCAAGCAAAATTTGGCCATGCTGTGGTCGTTGCATTCCTGCTATGCTCTCCAACAACAATGATTTCCCCGCTCCCGAAAGACCTAAAATCACGTAATATTCGCCTTTTCGAATATTTAAATTAACATCCTCCAATGAGAACTCCTTAAAACGAAGCGTGATATTTTTTAGTTCTAACATCTATTTTAAAGTGTTTTTTAAGATCCCATTTCCATTCTTTCCTTCAGATCTGTTTTGCACCAAAAACCTTAATCCAATAAAAAAGATCAGGCAAACCAAAATAAATAAAATGGCCACGGGTCGGGCATATTTTAAGCCAAAGGAAGTGTATCTTTCATATATTAAAATAGGCGTGGTCATAGGATGATAAGCCACAATAACCACGGCTCCGAATTCACTCAAAACCTCGCGCAAACATCATGATAAAGCCTGATAAAATATAACGCCACGCAAGCGGCAGCGAAATGGTAAAAAAGACACGCACTGAATTTGCTCCAAGGTTTTTTGCAGCTTGCTCAAGTCTTATAGGAATCGAACTAAACCCATCACGAGCAGCATTTATTAAAAAAGGAATACTTACAAAAGCCATAGCCATTGAAATACCAATGGGATGACCTATAAAGTCCAATCCAATGCTGGATGCCATTTGACCAAAAACAGAATCACGTGAAATAAAACCTAAAACTGCAATACCTGCAGCTGAATGTGGAATAACAATCGGTAAATCTATTATTCCGTGAACCAATCTTTTACCCGGAAATTCTTTTCTTGCTAAAACATATGCAAGTGGAATGGCAAATATGGCGCAAAACAGTGTTCCGCCAAATGAAGCTCCCAGTGTAAGCCAAATACTATCAATTACTTGATCATCTTGTGTTACCTCGAATAAATTTGCCAGGGGTGTATCAAGTAATAATCCGGCAAGTGGTGCCACAATAAATAAGAGCACAACTCCTCCAATTAAACTTAAAACAAGGGCAAAAGAATCCGTTCGGATCACATTAATTAATTTTTAAAGAATACGGGTTTAAAGGTAAGCATTGTTACAAAATAAAAACCGGTATTTGTGTTTCCTGGTTGACTATTTTTCGCGATCGTCATACTCGATGTTGGAATCATTACACCAAAAATATTTGTGAGATTAATTTCAGATGAAATCTGAATTGAACAGCTTAAATCAATCTCAGAGCCCAAATAGCTTTTATACGCAACATTTTCAAATAAAAAATCGGTTTGTGTTTTAAAATAATGATAGTCTATACTTAATGAAAAATTGTCTTTTGGTTTTGATGCTGTATTTTAAATAAAAATCAGCTAAACCTAATCCTCTAATAGATTTAGGGCCTGCGAAATAATCCATCAGCCCATTTGGTGCGTGTTTACCTCCATACAAAACATCAAACGCATTATCGTCACCAGAGCTAATATCAGGCGCTTCATTACCCGACATTAAATCAATTCCTCCCACAACTGTGTTTTGCTTGTTCAGTTTTTGTTTCAACTCCAGATTCAGCCAATATGCATTCACATCCATGCCATTGTTGCTCTTCCCTCCTTGATAAAAGAAGCGCCCATCAATAGAAGTATTTTTGACATTTGAATTTGCAATTACTCCCGTTGTGAATCTGGTATGTGTACTTGTTGTTTCTGAATCTTCTCTTAAGCCTTCAGCAATTGAAAGATTGGCGATTGAGAAATTCTCCCAGTTTTTTTTAATCCAGACTATCCCAAGGTTTTTGTACATCTGGTCAAAGATCAGATAAGGGGACTTAAATAATTTATTCCCCGTTTGATTTACTGCCCCAACAAAATCCAATTCCCATCCATTAGTATTGTATGAAAATTTTAAGGCATCGTGTTTTGCACCAACCTGATTCCAATTTGTGGCAGAAATTAGTTTTTGATTATCATATTTCAACACTTGCCGTCCTATCTTAATCTTAAAATCTGACTTTAGGTTAAATTCCACCCAGGCTTCATGGAGCGCAATATTTACATCACTATTATTCAAGGATTCTTCTCCCCATGTTCTAACATCCTGTAAGGAAAAATAAGTGGTATAAAAATTTGAACTGTAGTTAAAGTTTAGCCGCGATCTTTGAGTAACTATTAATATTGATTCGGCATTATCCGGAATCATATTTTTATAACCATCACGCCATTCTAATCGAGGGCGAATTTCACCATCCATTTTAAATTGACCAAAGGTTAGAATACTCATAAGTATCAGTGTAACTAATAAAATTTTTCTTTTCATAAGTAGGATGATTTTAGATCAATTTAAATTAAGTTGCTTAATTATTGCGTGCATATTTTTTTAAAGATTCCGGTATGTTAGTGAATGAATCACTAAAGGCAGGAACTAATGATGGTTGACCATTCTTTTCCATAATCGCCATTCCTTTATTTGACAACAGAAAATCAACAAATTTGATTGCTAGAACTTCATGAGGAGCATTGCTTGGAATCGTGATTCCATAAACCATTGGTTCTCCGGACTTCGTTATAAAACTACCTGGTTCCTTTCCTGATAAGTCAACCGTGGCAGAAGCGTACTGAATAGCAAATTGAGGTGACTTTAAATTTATCGCATCAGGTAATTGTATGTATTTTAAACCATGCTGCTCGGCAACAGATCGATAAATAAAAAAATAATCGATGGTGTTTGTTTCAATTAATGCAATTAAATCGGTTTCCTTCGGGCGAATAAATCGGTGATCTTTTGCCAATACCTTTTCAGCAAATCCAGGAATGTTATAATGCTTTTCTGCGAGTTTAGCTAACAAAACCGTTCGATATCCACAAGGGTCAGCGTTGGGTTCTGACCTGCCAAACCTAATCTCATCATTCAATAAAATTTCATGCCAGTTTGAAGAATCAATTTGCGAAAGCTCCTGATTATTTCCATTGTAGGCGATAACCATTTCATTGCTGGCAAATCTAATATTCCATTTTGCAAAATCAGGAATTAGCAATTGATCTATCACTGTGTAATCTGCTGATGCCATCACATCACATGCCTTTTTTAAATCTGTAATTTTACGTGCACAATCCCGACTACCGGCTGCTTCAGTTAATATTTTCACTTCCGGATATATTTTGTTGAATTCAATAATTACTTCCTTAAAAGGAACAGATAAACTTCCCGCATGGAAAATAATTAATTCCTGATTGCTATCTTTTGGTTGGCTTCCACAACTATGCAGTATTGGAATTGAAAGCAAAACACTTATTAAATACATTAATTGAGTAATATTTCGCTTTTTCATGGATTTTGCTTTATGGATTATCAATTTAAAAAAACAAAACTATTAATAATTTTAGATTAAATCTTCCTTTGCATCACGCAATGATTTGAATCCGTTTCCTAAAATCTCATTCGCATTAATTACAGTTAAAAATGCATCCGGATCTATGTCATGAATAAAATCTTGCAAAATGGCCAATTCTCTTCTGGTAACAATGGTATAAATAATTGTTTTTTCATTTTGATTATACATCCCCTCTCCTATCAAATAAGTTCCTCCACGATTTAAATCGTTAATGATTTTATCTCTAATTAACTCATACTCCTCTGAAATGATGAAGAGTGCTTTATCATAACTTACCCCTTGAAGAACAATATCAATAACTTTTCCTGAAATGAAAATTACAATAAGTGAATACAACGGAATTTTCCAATCTTTAAAAACAAGTAAGCCAACGATTACGATAGCTGAATCAACCACTATCATTAATTGGCCTAAAGGCAAACGTGTGTATTTACTAATAATCATTGCAACAATATCGGAGCCACCGGAAGTAGCTTTTGCTTTAAAAATCAATCCCAAACCAAAACCAATTACCACACCACCAAAAATTGATGATAAAAGGGCATCACCTTCAACCAATGGCTGGGAACCGTATAAATAGGTCAGACCATCAACAAAAAACGCCGTCAAAACAAAACCAATTACTGTTTTTACCCCGAATCTTGGTCCCAAAACTTTAATTCCGATAATCGTGAGCGGTATATCAAAACCCAGTGCGACAAGACCAACAGGTGTCCCAAACATATAATGAAGAACAATTGAAATACCATAAACACCCCCCGGAACAATTTTATAGGGTGTGATAAAAAGCACAAATCCTGCGGCTAAAATAAAGGAACCTATGATGATTAATGAATAGTTAATTAACCATTTTTTTGAGAACAATTTCTCTTTAAGTACAAATGTCATATTTCTTGATTTTAGTTGGTGGAAAATGGCGGCAAAGGTATATTTTTTTATGATCCAAAAACAAGCAATCCCTAATTTTACAAAAATTAGATTTTTGGTGAGTATTTGCCTGATTTTCAGCCTTAGTATAGACTTCAAAACTGGATCTAAAATTATTTTTAAAATCGATACTAATTTTAACTTTCAGAACCAATGATACTAATCAATAAAAAACATCGTTCTTTATAAGCAAATTTGGATTTAATAATGCATAAATCTTACATAATTCTATGAAAATTATCTTGTTACAACTTAATTCTGATAAAGTTGTGTAAATATTTACTAACAATATTACGTTTATACAATTCAGATATTTAAGTTTTAGTAGTATTAATTAATTATTATTTTCGTTTATTAAAGCTATTTTGCTAAATGCTAAGACAACTTCGACTTATACTCATCATTACTTTAATCCTCACATTCGGTCTGGCGAATGCACAACAAGCTTCAATGTTGAGCCAGAATATGTTTTCTCATGCTTTTATTAACCCAGGCTATGCAGCGATTGATGAGTCGATTTGTGCAACCGCATTTACCCGACAACAATGGGCAGGGCTCACTGATTCTGAGGGAAACCACATAAGTCCCACTACTTATTTGATTGCTGTAAATACTCCCTCAGCATTATTGAATGGTGGATTAGGGATTAGTATGAGCGAAGATAAACTTGGTTTTTTTAAAGATGTCTCGGTTGGACTAAAGTATGCTTATAGACTTGAATTAAGTAATGGAATATTAGGAATTGGTGGTCAACTTTCTGTGATTAATAGAAATATTGACTTTGGTAAATTTATAGCCATTGATAGTAATGATCCAATATTTTCGGGAATCAGTGATAACGTAAGTTCACTAATGGCGGATGTTGGATTAGGTGTTTACTATAAAGTTCCTGACAAATACCACCTTGGAATATCCGTACTAAATTTGCTTGAAACTAAAGGAAAATCTTTTACTGAAGCAAGTAGCGGGCAACCCATTTTAGATCGTACAGTTTATTTAACTGGTGGTTTCGAATATGAAATTCCCAACAAACCGGAGTATCGTCTCTTGCCATCTGTATTAATAAAATCTGATTTTGTGTCTACTCAGATTTCGCTAAGCAGTTTGGTTCAATACAATAATAAATTTTGGGGAGGCATTACTTATAATATGCAAACTGCAGATGCTATTGCCATTTTAATAGGAATGCAAAGTAAAAACTTTAGAATTGGTTATGCATATGACTTACCTTTGTCATCGATAAATCCGGCAGGTAGTCATGAAATTATGATAAGTTATTGTTTTAACATCGACTTTAATAAAACAAAGAATTCATATCGTAACACCCGATTCCTGTAAATGAATTATCAATTTGAAAACAGTTAATTAAGCTTAAACAAAACATTATTGCAGATTTTACGTTAAAAAAGCAAATACTAAAGATTAGATATGAAAAAAATACTTCTTTTTATAGGAGCGCTCATCATTTTTGCAAGTTGCAGTGACAAGGGAAATGGTGAGCTGGTTGGGGTTAACAAAAAATCTGGGGCTTTTTATCAACCCGATCCTTATGGAATGGTATTCGTACCACAGGGAAGTTATACCATGGGAGTGGGAGATCAGGATATTACTTATGGGCAAGTGAACGAACCCAAAACGATTTCCATTTCTTCCTTTTTTATGGATGAGACAGAAATTACAAATAATGAATACCGACAATTTGTTCATTGGGTACGTGACGAAATTGCGAGACGAATGCTTGGTGATGTGAGACCCGAAGATTATTTAATTGAAGAAGACCCGGAAACCGGTGAAGTTTTTGATCCCCCATTCATAAATTGGGAAACAGATATTGAGTGGAATAGTAGCGACCAAGATGTGCGAGACGCCCTTGAAGATATGTTTCTACCTGAACATGAACGCTACTTCAGAAAAAAACAAATCGATACACGAAAGCTAAATTATGAATATTACTGGATTGATATGCAGGCTGCAGCACAAAAGGACTTCTCAGTCCCGGGTAATTTTTTAGATGCTAGTTTGGCAAATCGACCTCAAGGTCTTCGTGATCGTTCAGTATATGTTAAAAAAGAATCAATTAATGTTTATCCCGACACACTGGCATGGATACATGACTATACTTATTCATTTAATGATCCCTTGACAGAAAGATATTTCTGGCATCCCGCTTACGATCATTATCCGGTTGTTGGAGTTAACTGGCATCAGGCAAAAGCATTTTGCGTATGGAGAACAGAATTATACAATAACGCAAACTCAGGTAAAAGAAGATCCACAGCAGGTGTTGAATTCCGATTACCAACAGAAGCTGAATGGGAATGGGCAGCCAGAGGAGGAAACGAATTAAGTCCATATCCATGGGGAGGACCCTATACCCGAAATGAAAAAGGATGTTTCCTGGCAAACTTCAAACCTATGAGAGGTAATTATATTGATGATGGAGGACTAAGAACATTAATTGTTGGGCATTATCCTCCTAACGATTGGGGATTGTATGACATGGCTGGGAATGTGGCTGAATGGACAAACAGTGCATATGATCCGGCTTCCTATAATTTTTCATGGGATATGAATCCCAATTACACTTATAATGCGAAACCAGATGACCCACCTGCAATGAAAAGAAAAGTGATCAGAGGTGGATCATGGAAAGATATTGCATATTATTTAAGGGTTACAACTCGCACTTATGAATACCAAGATACAGCTAAATCATATATCGGGTTCAGAAGTATTCAACCTTATTTAGGGCGGAACAGAGGTGATAATCCGGCAAAAGCATCAAATGTTTATAACTAATTTACAAACATAATACAGATAGAAATGGGTTTAAGGCAAAATTTAAGAACAAAAGGCTATATCGCAGTCAGAGGTAAGTATTACAAAAAATTCCTTGCTCGACTTTATGGAATAGGTGCATCTGTTGTTATTTTAGGTGCATTATTTAAAATTAATCATTACGCTTATGCAGATGAGATGTTATTGGTTGGATTAGGAACTGAAGCCATAATTTTCTTTTTCTCTGCCTTCGAGCCACCGCATGTTGAGCCGGATTGGAGTTTAGTTTATCCAGAATTAGAAGCATTTTACATTGGCGATGGAATTGGGAAACGGACGAAAAAAGAAAACTATACCCAGCAACTCGACACGCTTCTAAAAGATGCAAATGTTGATGCCCAAATGATTGACAGCCTAGCCTCAGGCCTAAGAAATTTGAGCGATCATACCGCAAAAATAAAGGATGTGTCAAATGCATCTTTGGCTACCAACGAGTATGTTGACAAAATGCGTACAGCAACTTCATCAATGAATGATTTATCTGACGTTTATAAGAAAACGTCAGATACACTTGGTAGAGAAGTTCAGGTCAATGATGAATTTTCGAGCAATGTTAAACAAGCTTCTTATCAGGTTTCTGAGTTAACAAAATCTTACAGCAATGTGAATGAGTCCTTAAAAGCTGATGCCTCATCTGTGCAAGCTTTTTCTGAAACAGTTAAAGATGCCAATGATTCTGCAAAAGGATTAGCTGATAATTATAAAAAGTCATCAGAAATGATTACAAAATCTGCTGAAGCTCTAGACTTTTCAGATGTAGAAGGATCTCTTTACAACGAACAATTGAAAAAGATTTCAGAAACCATGTCATCTTTAAATCAATTATACGAAATGCAATTACAAAGCTCAAATCAGCAAGTCGAATCATCGGCTAAATTACATGAAACCATGAATCAGTTTTTAACTAATCTAAGTGATTCAGCTGACAAAATGATTGATTATAAAAACAACATGGATGAGCTCAACCAAAAAATGGCTGCTTTAAATAATGTTTATGGAGGTATGCTTTCGGCCATGAACCCGAATAACCCTCGTTAATTATTTCGTTGAATAATAGTAATTATATCAATATTTAGATATGGCAGCATATAAAGAAACCCCCAGGCAAAAGATGATTGCGATGATGTACCTTGTGCTAACAGCACTTCTGGCTCTTAATGTCTCCAAATCAATGCTTGATGCCTTTATTGTCGTTAATGAAAGTATGGAATCAACCATCGAAAATTTTTCGAATAAAATTGATGATGTCCATGCTGAATTTGACAAACAGTACAAGCTCAATCCCAACAAAATAAGACCCTTTTGGGAGGGTGCCCAGGAAGCAAAAGTAATCAGTAATAGCTTGGTTCATTTTATCGACAGTGTAAAATATGCCCTGATTATACAATCTGAAAACAGAATTAAAACTGTTGAAGAAGCCATGAGTACTCCCCTCAACGATATTAAAGCTAAAGATGGATATACAGAGCCCACTCGGTTTTTCTTTAAAAATTCAGAAGATGGATCAAAAGGAGCTTCAGGCGCACTAAGGCTAAGAATTGATAACTTTAGAAAACAGATGCTCAAATTGATGGATGAATCTGAAGATAGTGATAGAATTGGGCTCATTACAAATGGAGAATATTTTGATGCAGATGGAAAAAGACAAAACTGGGAACAACATAATTTTTATTATACCATTTTGGCAGCAGATGTTACTATATTAAACAAACTAAAAGGTGAAGTTCAAAATGCAGAGTTTGATGTGATCAGTTATCTTTTCTCTTCTGTAACAGCAGAAGATTTTAAATTTGATGATATCACGGCTAAAGTAATATCCCAAAACTCATATATCCTTAAAGGTCAGCAATATGAGGCAGAAGTTTTTGTTGCTGCCTACGACACCAAACAAAATCCTGAGGTTTATGTGCTGCAAGGAGTTGATGAAATTAATGAGAACAACATCAACAGGGCAACCTCTCTAGATGGTAAAAATGGCGTTGTAAAACTAAATTTTTCAAGCAATACCGAAGGTCGTTTTAAATATGCCGGACTAATTAGAGTTCTTGGACCTGAAGGTGAACCTGTCGATTATCCTTTCAAAAGTGAATATATTGTTGGACCGCCTTCATTAACCGTTGCTGCTACAAAAATGAATGTATTTTATATTGGCTTGGATAACCCTGTTTCTATTTCAGTGCCTGGGATGGCTGATGAATTAATTAATCCAAGCATTTCTGAAGGAACATTAGTCAGAAATCCAAACGGAACTGATTGGATCGTTAATGTAGAAACCGGCACAACAAACACCACAATCAGTGCTACCGCTAATTACAATGGAACACGCTTAAATATGGGAAGTAGCGAGTTTAGAGTTAAACGTGTACCCGATCCGGTTGCTCTTGTTGCCCGTCAAAAAGAAGGCAATATTGATAAAAACACCCTTATTGCCGCAGCTGCCATTATTCCATCAATGGGAGATTTTCAATTTGATTTGAATTTTGTGGTTAATTCTTTTACAATGGCAACCATGATTAATGGAGACTTTATTCCAAAAACTACACGTGGTAACAGATTTTCTGCAGAAATGATTGAGCTCATTAAAAATGCGAGAAGAGGACAAAAGTTTTTCTTTGAAAACATACAAGCCACAGGGGAAGATGGAACTACAAGAACATTAAATCCGATCAATCTAACAATTAAATAAAAATATGAAGAACGTAATTTCATTATTAATTTTAGGTTTTATCCTGAGTGTTGGATTACAAAGCAATGCACAGGTAATAAATGAAACACCCATTGATGGGCTGTACGCAAATCCAAGCATCCTGGATGTGAAACCCGCTCCATTACCAAATTTACGCAGAGCAGATGTGATGTGGCAAAAAAGAATTTGGAGAGTAATTGATTTTCGTGAGAAAATGAATCAACCATTTTACTTCCCTGTTGAACCGCATGGTGGATGGAGAAGCTTCTTTCAGGTCATAATCGACGGACTTAAAGAAGGTGAAATAACTGCTTATGATATTTCTCCAACGGATGAATTCCTCGCTCCAATTACCTATAATGAGGTGGTAGCGAGACAAACAGATTCAATTCATCGGGTACTATCGAGACCCTATCCTCCATACGACGAGTATGATACAGTAATTTATACCACATTTGATCCTTCGCGTGTAATGCAGTTAAGAATAAAAGAAGACTGGTATTTCGATAAACAGCGATCTCAGCTTATGGTCCGCATTATAGGTTTATGTCCGGTAATGATAGTTGAACGTGATGGAGAAGAAGCAACTCAGCCTCTATTTTGGCTTTATTTCCCGGAGGCAAGAAATATTCTTGCAAGAGCAATGATGTTTAATCGTTTTAATGATGCCGAAAAAAGAACCTATGATGAAGTTTTCTGGAAACGAATGTTTTCAAGTTATATTTATAAGGAAAATAATGTATTCGATCGCAGAATCTCCGAATATGCCGAAGGCATAGATGCACTGTTTGAAGCAGAGCGAATAAAAACAGAGCTCTTCAATTTCGAACATGAGCTTTGGGAATTCTAAAAAAGACACTTCTTATATTAACTCCTCCATCGTGGGGAGTTTTTTTTTGATTTCTAATTGATTAAATTTGTTCCACAATCTTATCTTGAATGTCATTTAGTTTCCTCGATACGCCCATTGAATATCTCAAAGGTGTGGGTCCAAAACGGGCACAAACTTTGAATCAGGAACTCGCTATCTATTCATTCAACGATTTGCTGAATTATTTTCCTTATCGATACATTGATAAAAGCAAATTTTATAAAATCTCTGAAATTCCAAATACCTCTTCCTACATTCAATTAAAAGGTAAAATTTCAAGTATTAAACAGATTGGAGAAAACAGAGGCAGGAGATTGACTGCTCAGTTTTCTGACGACACAGGCTCAGTTGAACTGGTTTGGTTTCGAGGTATCAAATGGATTAAGGAATCTGTTAAAGACAACACGGAATACATCGTTTTTGGAAAACCAGCTTTGTTTAACAATAAATACAATATTGCTCATCCCGAAATTGAACCTACGGATAAAGAGGAAGACAGCCTTGGAGAAAGTTTGCAACCTTTTTATAATTCAACAGAAAAACTTAAGGCGAAAGGATTAGGCAATAAAGCCATTGGCAAGCTTACAAAAAACTTACTCATTCGTGCCGAAGGAATTCTCAACGAAACCTTGTCGCCAGAAATCATAAATAATTTAAAACTAATTTCGAGAGATGAGGCACTGGTTAATATTCATTTCCCATCAAGCCAACAATTATTGGCTCGTGCTCAAAGTCGATTAAAATTTGAAGAATTATTTTTTATTCAACTTAAACTTTTAAGACATAAAATTAATCGCAACCAAAAATTTAAAGGAAATGTATTTTCGAATGTGGGTGATTTTGTAAATGATTTTTATGCGAAGAATCTTCCTTTCGAATTAACCAATGCCCAAAAAAGAGTTATTAAAGAAATCAGAATCGACCTGGGTTCGGGTAAACAGATGAATCGTTTATTGCAGGGAGATGTAGGAAGTGGTAAAACATTGGTGGCCTTAATGTCCATCCTCATAGCCCTAGATAATGGATTTCAGGCCTGCATTATGGCGCCTACCGAAATTCTGGCGAACCAACACGCCAAAAGTATTACGGCCATGTTAAAGGATTTGAATATTGAACTTTTACTCTTAACCGGTTCTACAAAAACTGCAGAACGAAAAGTGATTCATCAAAAATTACAGAGTGGCGAGCTACATATTTTAGTTGGAACCCATGCCTTAATTGAGGATGCCGTAAAGTTTAAAAATCTGGGCCTGGTTATCATTGACGAACAACACCGTTTCGGTGTAGCACAACGCGCCAAGCTTTGGAAGAAAAACACCATTCCTCCGCATATTTTGGTAATGACCGCAACTCCGATTCCCCGAACCTTAGCCATGACCTTTTATGGAGATCTAGATTTTTCCATCATCGATGAAATGCCTCCAGGTAGAAAACCCATCAAAACCATTCATCAGTACGATTCAGGTCGACTCAAATTATTTGGGTTTCTAAGAAAACAAATAAAACAAGGCAATCAGGTTTATATTGTTTACCCGCTCATTAATGAATCTGAAAAACTCGATTTAAAAGATTTAATGGACGGTTACGAAAGCATCAGTCGTGATTTTCCGCTCCCCGAATACGCCATCAGTATTGTGCATGGCAAAATGAAGCCTGCCGAAAAAGAATACGAAATGCAACGCTTCATTAAAGGTGAAACACAAATCATGGTTTCAACTACGGTGATAGAAGTGGGCATCGACATCCCCAATGCATCGGTAATGGTGATAGAAAATGCAGAACGATTTGGCCTTTCTCAACTTCACCAATTACGCGGTCGAGTTGGACGTGGTGCCGATCAATCCTATTGTGTTTTAATGTCGGGTTACAAACTAACTACCGAAGGCAAAAAGCGCATGGAAATCATGGTTCGTTCCAACGATGGTTTTGAAATTTCTGAAGAAGACTTGAAACTTCGCGGCCCTGGCGATTTACAAGGAACCCAACAAAGTGGTGTGTTGGATTTAAAAATTGCCGACCTTATCAAGGATGAAAAAATATTAAAATATGCCCGTAACCTGGCAAATGACATTTTGGATAAAGACCCAAATTTAGAATCTCCGGCAAATGCCATCCTTAAAAAACAATTGATTAAAATGTTTAAGAATAAACCGAATTGGGGTTTGATAAGTTAAGTCGAAAGGCTATTCAAAAACCTGGATGTTTGCTATTTACCGTCATGCTGAATTCATTTCAGCATCTCACAACAAGCATCATTTAAGATTCTGATCCCGATAAGATAAGTACAGAATAACTATTTTTAGGCTTTTTATACAACCCCTTAATTTTAAATACTTATTAACAATTAGGGTTACTTTTTCAGAGTATGGGTATTAACCTATTGGATAGTTAATTGAACAAGGCTCCCTCCTTTTGATTATCTGCATTTAAAACTGATCTATAATCTTGAATTACGCCATCGACTCAATTAGTTAATTGTATTCATTTTAGGATCAAGACTCATTTTAATCATACAAGATTAACCAAATTTAAACTTGAAGAGAATGAATGTTTTGGGGGTAAAAGATAAAATTGACAGACTGGATCAGCTCATTAAACTTAAAGCAACCGGCAGTCCGCAACAACTAGCCAAAAAGCTGGACATAACCGAAAGGACAGTTTACCGCATCATTAAGCAACTAAAAGAAATGGGCTGCCCCATTTCTTACGATAAAGCAAGAAAAAGCTATTGCTACGAAAAACAAGGTGAACTTACTTTTAAATTTATTTCACAAAACCCTAACAGCAAGGCTGCTAAAAAAAATGGGGCGGTATTTTATAAAATAAAGGTGATTTTATTAAAACTGACAGCCCATGTCAGTCATGAGATTTATAATTGTAACGACATATAATTTATTTTTAACTTAAAACCTTTTAAAATGAAAAAATTACTTTTAACGTTTAGCCTTTTAGGCTTATTTGCACTTTTAGGTTCAATAGATGCAAATGCTAAAATGCAGGATGATCCAGAGGGTTTAGCAAGGACATATCCTGCTACTTACGTAATCTGTGATCATTATTGCTTTTGTTATAGTCAAGCCGACTATGATTACTGGGAGGAATTATATTGCAGCTAGCTATAACCGACTATAATTTATTAAATTTACGATTTACCCATTAACTAAAATAATGGGTAAATCATTTAATCTATTTTAATTTATGAGACATCTTAATAGAACAAACCTCTTTATTATTATAATTTTTTATTCTTTTTCCGCTTTTTCACAAAATGCCACAGGAATAATTTTTAAAGAAATAGAACCTGCCGAATTTATTGCTGCATATTCTTTGAAATACAAATTAGACTCATTGAATTTGGATGATGTCAGAGACCAGGAAATGTGGCTATTTATAGGAAAAAATATGAGTTATTTTGTTAGTAAACTTAACTACCTCCGTACACAAGAGATGTCCAAGATTAAATCACGTGCTGAATTTGATTTATGGGTTGCCAATAAAGGCCCTTATAAATCAAGATCCCTTTATCATATTTATAAAAATTATCCAACTGGGAAAATAACGTTTACTGATATAACAGCAAATGGCACCTTTAAATATGAAGAAAATCTTGACGCATTTAATTGGAAACTCACTCAAGATACTGCAACAATTGCCGGATACCTTTCACAAAAAGCAAGCTGCCATTATGGAGGTAGAACCTGGATCGCCTGGTTTAGCACTGAAATCCCGTTTAATGATGGCCCCTATAAATTTAACGGATTAGCCGGGCTTATCGTGAAAATTTACGACAGCCGCAAACATTATGTATTTGAGTTAACAGGCATAGAGGCTGCTGAACCAGATTTAATGATTACAATTAAAGATTTTGATTATTTTGAAACAACTAAACAAAAATTTTTACGTGCCAGAGAAGCCAGCCGAAAAAGTATTGCAAGCATTGTTAAAGAAAGAGGTGGAGATGCGCACTCGCAGCAAACGGCTGCACGAGTCATCGCCTCCCGTAATAATCATATAGAGTTGAAATGAAATAAGAATTAAACTTTAAATACTTACAACAATAGGGTGACTTTTTAGCTTTAAAAGCATTAATAATAAACTTTAAAGAAATTTTTTTATGAAACTGCCAATCTTTAAATTATAATTTATGCGTAAAATCTTAATTGTTTTATTTTTTTACTCTTTTTCCGCTTTTTCACAAAATATCACAGGAGTAAAATTTAAAGATATAGAACCAGCAGAATTTATTGCTTCATATTCTTTGAAATACAAATTAGACTCATTGAATCTGGATGATGTCAGAAACCAGAAGATGTGGCTGTTTATAGGAAAAAACATGAGTCATTTTGTTAGCAAATCTCATTACCTTGACGTACAAGATATGTCCAAAATTAAAACCCGCGCTGAATTAGATTTATTTACTACCAATAGAGGCTCTTATGAATTAAGATCCCTCTATAATATTTATAAGAATTACCCAAAAGGGGAAATAACATTTACTGAAATAACAGTAAATGGCACCTTCAAATATGAAGAAAGCCTTGATGCATTTAATTGGCAACTCAATCAAGATACGGCAACAATTGCCGGATATCTTTCACAAAAAGCAACTTGCGATTATGGAGGTAGAAGTTGGATCGCCTGGTTTAGTACTGAAATCCCTTTTAATGATGGCCCCTATAAATTTAATGGTTTAGCCGGACTTATCGTCAAAATTTACGACAACCGGAAACATTATGTATTTGACTTAACAGGCATAGAAGCTGCTGACCCTGATTTAATGATTGCAATAACTGAATCTGCTTATATTGAAACAACTAAACAAAAATTTTTACGTGCCAGAGAGGCCAGTCGAAACAATATAGCAAGCATCGTTAAGGAAAGAGGTGGAGATGCTAACTCGCAGCAATTTGTTGCAAAGAAAATGCTCTCCCGCAATAATCATTTAGAGTTGAAATGAAAATAAAAATTAAACTTCAAATACTTACAACAATAGGGTGACTTTTTAGCTTTAATGGCATTAATAATAAATCCTATTGGAATTCCCCTTCATGAAGGTGTTATTTCTTAATCGTTTAAATATTTTATGAATGCGTAAAATTATTCTTGTTTTCACTTTAATACTTTCATCCTCGTCTTTTACACAAGCTGGTTCTGGTGATGAAAAAGCAAAAATAATTGATCAGGCAAAGTTTATTGCACACTATAACTTAACTTATAAAGAAGACTCTCTCAATCTTGATGATGTACGTAAAGAAGGACAATTCCTATTCTTAGGAGATCACATAAGTAGATTTATCGGTAAAATTTATTACAAAATTGAACAAGACACCAAAGATTTTAAAACGGTAGCTGAACATACAGAATATTTAACCAATCTATTCTCAAACCCTGTAAAGTTAAGATCTCTTTACGAATATCATAAAAACTACCCAGTAGGTAAAATTACCTGTTTTGAACATTGTGCTTCGGGATCATTCTTGTATGAAGAGGGTATGGAATTATTTGATTGGCAACTATCAAACATTACTGATACCATTGCCGGTTACACCGTTCATAAAGCCACTACGGATTTTGGAGGTAGGAGTTGGGTGGCATGGTTTAGCCCCGAGATTCCTTTTAATGATGGCCCATACAAATTTAATGGCTTACCCGGATTAATCTTAAAAGTTCATGATACTAGAATGCATTACGAATTTGTTTTGGATTTTATCGAGAAACCTGAACAAAAGATTGATATAGAATTTATTGAGCGGAATTATTTCAAAACAACCAAAATGCAATATTTTAGGGCAGAGGATGATGCGCGCGAAAATATTGTTAGCACGGTTAAAGCCATGGGAAACGGAATTGATGCACAACAAAAGATTGCAAAAAAAATGGCAGCACGCAATAATCCGATTGAGTTAAAAAGGAAATAATGAGAAACTGTCAAAGATGAAAATGAAAAATTAATTTGTGATTAAATTTAGTATGGTTGAAATAGAAATAATCTGTCAGTTCGAGCTTTTCGAGAACAAGCGCAAAAAACACATCTCAACCTCGCTCGATGTCACAAGTTCTGTTATTCTAAATTTTGAACATCACCTCAAAAACAATACTAAATAGCCTAATCAATTTATGAGAACTATTATAACATTCATTTTCACTTTAATCTTTTGCCTAAATAGCCAGGCACAAATTAACATACAGGGACAAATTGAAGATGAAAAAGGCGAAGCCTTATCAAACATCAATATCCTCATTTATTTACCAAACAGTAAAACTTTAATTGCTTATGCAGTGAGTAATGAAAAAGGGCAATTTCAAACTCGGGTAAATGCACTTTCCGACAGCCTGGATCTTGAGTTAAGCTCCATTCATTTTCGTAAGGAATTTCGTCGCATCCCCAATAATTCGCAAAGCCTGCAATTTAAGTTGGTTTCTGACACCAAGCAATTAGAGGCGTTCACCGTTAAAGCCTCACTCATCGAAAAACGTGGAGACACCCTCAGTTATTTAGTGAGCTCATTTGCCGGAAAAGAGGATCGTGCCATTGAGGATGTGTTGCGTCGCATGCCCGGAATTGAGATTGAACCGAACGGGCAAATACTTTACCAAGGCTTACCCCTCCAAAAGTTTTATGTGGAAGGTCTTGATTTAATGAGCGGTCGATACGGCGTGATCAGCAAAAATCTTCCACACAGCACTGTTAGCACCGTAGAGATTCTCGAAAACCACCAGCCCATTCGCATTCTGGAAGAAAGGGTTTACTCTCAACAAGCTTCCTTAAATCTTAAACTAAAACGTGATATTACTACTACCGGAACCGGTAAATTAGGGATTGGGGCTAGCCCAATGCTTTGGGACGTAAACCTCACCCCCATGACCTTTACCAAGAATTTTCAGGTAGTCAGCTCTTATCAAAGCAATAATACAGGCAATGATGCCTCAAGGCAACTCAGAATTATGACGCTGGAGGATTTGTTACAAAATACTGATCGACCGAACGAGAATTCAGGATTGCTTAACATACAAGCTGCCAGCCCTCCTCAAATTGAGCAAAACCGTTTTCTCGACAATAAAATGCACCTCCTAAATTTTAACGGACTACTTCGCATGAGTCGTGATTTTCAATTAAGGGCAAATTTATATTATATCGACGATCAACAGCAACAAACGGCCGGCTTAGAGCGAACGATTTTCATACCCGGCGACACCCTGAATTTTTCAGAGAACATCAATAATAAACTTCACAATAATTACTTGTTAGGTGAATTTACTTTGAGTAGAAATGTTAAAAATAATTACCTCAACAATAAACTGAAGATAAAATCGAGATGGGACAAACATTTAGGCTTGGTTTCAGATGGAAGTGAAAACATTTCTCAAACCTTGAAAAGTCCTTTAAAGTCAATTTCAAATGAACTGCGTTCAGTAAATCCTGTAGGTAAGCATTTGGTTGAATTTCAATCTTATATTTCTTACGATCACAGCCCCCATAGCTTAGAAATAAATCCAGGTCAGTTTACTGGTGTGTTAAATCAAAATGAAGATTATGACAAGCTTCATCAGCAAGTTGATTTAAAAAGATTTTTTGCGGATCATTCAGCAAGCTTTAGCTTTGGTTCGAAAAGCTTAAGTTTTACTCCCCGAGTAGGAATTGCATTTCGCAAACAAGTCCTTGAAAGCACCATTCTATTATCTCAAGAAAATTACGATTATGAAGCAGGAATAAATTTCAGCAACAATCTTGAAGGCCAACATACACAGGCATATGTTCGAACCGATATTGAATTTAAAAAAGAAAATCTCACCTTAAGAGCAAACTTGCCTTTTAGCTGGCAAAACGTAGAATTAGAGGATGTGAATTTAAATCAGGGGCAAAATCTCAAACGGATTTTATTTGATCCACGACTATCGCTCTCTTATAAATATCGTAATTTCTGGCAATTAAGCAGTTCGTGGAGTTATACAAATAACCTGGGTGATATGGATAGGATTCAATACGGCTATATTCTAAAGACCTACCGAAACCTGAGTCAGAATGCGGCTCCACTTTCGGAAAGTAATCGACATAATTTTTCCTCACGATTATCTTATCGCAATCCCATTTCATCATTCTTTAATGCAATCAATTATTTGTATTCAATCAACAATACCAATCTCATGTACAGCAGTCTTATTCAGTCGGATGGTACCACGATTATGCAAGCTTCTCACTTGCCGAATACTTCTTATAACCATGGGCTGAATGTTAGTAGTAGTAAATATTTTTCAGCTATCAAATCAACCATTAGTTTTAGGGGTGCTATTAATCATCACAAAGGAAAATCATTAATTAATGAGGCACTTTTTAATACCACATCCAAGTTTTATAATTTAAGTCCTGCACTAAATATTCGATTTGCAGAATGGCTGAATACGGAATATGAAATCAATGCAACTTATATTCAAACATTTATTGAAAAGGATAAAAAAAGTGATATTTCGTTACTCAGACATAAATTCAATTTCTTTGCTTTTCCAACCAGAAACCAACTGATTAGTCTCTCAACAGAATATTATAATCTAGATAAAAACAATAACTTTTTTGCTGATTTTCTTTACCGTTACACCATTAGTGAAAAGAAGATAGATCTTGAATTTCGTTGGAACAATATTTTCAGTACGAAAGCCTATACGAGTTATCAGGCAAGTGATTTTACAGTTTACGAATCCACTTACATACTTCGTCCATCACAAGTTTTATTTTCGATAAAATTTAGTTTTTAAATTTCTGGGGCTGTCCAAAAAGGGCAGCCTTTTCATTTTTCTGCCATTCCGGACTTGTTCCGGAATCTCAAAGTCAACTATTTAAGATTCTGAAATAAATTCAGAATGACGATTTGTAAGTTTTTAGACACATCCTACTTTCCTGAAAGAATACATCAATAAAAAGCAGAAATTCATTACTTTTACCGACCAAAACAAAACCTATTTCGATGAAGATTTCTTACAATTGGCTAAAACGATATATTGACTTTGATATTGAACCTGAAAAACTTTCGGTACTGCTTACGGATTGTGGGCTTGAGGTGGAAGGATTAGAAAAAACACAGTCGGTAAAAGGAGGATTAGAAGGCGTAGTAATTGGAGAAGTTAAGACCAGAATTCAACATCCGAATGCCGATAAACTTTCATGTACAACTGTAGATGTGGGACGTGAAGAACTTTTATCGATTGTTTGTGGAGCACCAAATGTTGATGCCGGACAAAAAGTTCCAGTGGCTACAGTCGGCACCACCATTTACATGGGCGATGATTCTTTCGTAATTAAAAAGTCGAAAATCAGAGGTGAGGTTTCGGAAGGAATGATTTGTGCCGAAGACGAATTAGGATTGGGAACTGAACATGCCGGAATCATGGTTTTGGACCCAAGTGCTGAGATTGGTTCTTTGGCAAAAGATTATTTTAAAATTGAAGAAGATTATGTTTTTGAAATTGGCCTAACCCCAAATCGGGCAGATGCAACTTCCCATATCGGAGTTGCACGTGATTTGGTTGCCGTTTTAAATAACTTTTACCCTGAACAAAAATTCAAACTTAAAATTCCATCGATCGAAAATTTTAAAATCGACAACGAATCCAGAAAGATTGGAATCGAAATTGAAGATACAGAGGCATGTCCACGATACACCGGAATTACGGTGAGTAACCTAAAGGTTAAAGAATCTCCTGTCTGGATGCAGAATCATTTAAGATCATTGGGTCTAAAGCCAATTAACAATATTGTCGACATTACCAACTTTGTTTTGTTTGAAACTGGTCAGCCCTTACATGCCTTTGATGCCGAAGCAATTAAAGGCTCTAAAGTAATCGTTAAGAAATTAAAAGAAGGAACAAAATTCGTTACCCTTGATGAACAAGAGCGTGCTCTTAATCAAAACGACCTGATGATTTGTAATGCTGAAGAAGGCATGTGTATTGCCGGTGTTTATGGCGGATTGGGCTCAGGAATTACCTCAACGACGACAAATTTGTTTTTAGAAAGTGCCTATTTTGATCCGGCAACCATTCGTAAAACTTCCAAGTTTCATGGCTTGCAAACCGATGCATCTTTTCGGTTTGAAAGAGGCACTGATCCTAATATAACTGAGTATGCACTAAAGCGCGCTTGTTTGCTTTTTAAAGAATTAGCTGAAGGTGAAATTACAAGCCAGATCGTTGATATTTATCCAAAGCCTATCGAAAAGTGGACTGTCGAAATAGCTTATGCTAATGTGGATCGATTAATTGGAAAAGTGATCGACCGTTCGGTGATCAAACGCATTTTGATCAATTTGGGGATAGAAATTATTACTGAAACTGAAGAAGGATTAAATCTTTTAATACCTACTTATAAAGTTGATGTAACCCGTGAAGCTGATATCATTGAAGAAATTTTACGCGTTTATGGCTATAACAATATTGATTATTCCGACAGCTTGAATTCCTCGCTTTCATATAGTGATGATCAAGATCGGAAAGAACTTTTACAGAACCAGATATCAAATTTATTATCGGATAATGGATTCTTTGAAATCATGAATAATTCACTGATTAACTCAAAATATACCGAGAATCAGGAAATTTATACTTCAGATAAAAATGTACATGTTCTAAATCCTGTGAGCAGCGATTTAGATGTGATGCGTCAAAGTCTTTTATTTGGCGGACTCGAATCTATCCAATACAATCAGAACAGAAAAAATCCGGATTTGAAATTTTATGAATTCGGAAGAATTTATTCTCAATCTCCAACTGAATCGAATGATGCATTGGCTAAATTTAATGAATCAAAACACTTATCGGTTTTTGTGAGTGGGAAAGTTGCTCCTGAAAACTGGAAGCAAGAATCAAAAACAGCAGACTTTTACTCATTAAAGTTTTTTGTCAACCAAATATTACAACGACTAGATGTAAATGTCTCTGCTATTCATGTTGAAGAAATATCGAACCAATTGTTTGAATATGGTCAAACCATTTTCATAAACAATAAAGAAGTCGTATCATTTGGTTCACTTTCGAAAAAAACATTGAAGCAATTCGACATTAAACAAAAGGTATTTTATGCCGATTTTAATTGGGAACAGCTTTTAAAAGCCACCCGAAAATCTAAAATTCAATTTACTGAAATCCCTAAATATCCTGAGGTTCGTCGAGATTTAGCAATCCTTCTGGACAAGGAAATTACCTTCGATGCACTTAAAGAAATTGCGCTCAAAACTGAGAAAAAACTGTTAAAGTCTGTTTCGCTATTTGATATTTATGAAGGCGATAAAATTGAAGCCGGCAAAAAATCATATGCCTTAAGTTTTATTTTACAAGACGAATACCAAACCCTAACTGACAAAGTAGTTGACAAAGTAATGAGAAAACTAATAGGCAGTTTTGAACATCAACTTAATGCGAACATCAGAAAATAAATTATTTTACGTTAACAGTCTTTAACATAGCACCTTTTGATTAAGGAATGATTTTTCGCTAACTTTGCTTTTAAGAAAAAGTGAGCCTTGTCGGTTCATCCTTTCAAATCTGATTTAAATAATGGAGATTCAAACACTAAAACAACGATTCGGAATTATAGGAAATTCTGCACTTTTAGACCGTGCCATTGATGTGGCCAGGCAAGTTGCACCAACTGATATCACTGTTTTTATTACCGGAGAAAGCGGAACAGGAAAAGAAGTTTTTCCGAAAATAATTCATCAATTAAGTGCTAGGAAACATGGCCCTTATATTGCTGTAAACTGCGGTGCCATTCCTGAAGGAACAATCGATTCGGAATTATTCGGCCATGAAAAAGGATCCTTTACAGGTGCTCACGAAGCACGAAAAGGCTATTTTGAAGTTGTAAATGGCGGGACTATATTTTTAGATGAAGTGGCTGAACTCCCATTATCAACGCAAGTTCGACTGCTTCGTGTTTTAGAATCGGGTGAATTTTTCAAAGTCGGTTCTTCTAAAGTAATTAAAACTGATGTGAGGGTTGTTGCAGCCACGAATGTGAATGTACCAAATGCCATCAACGAGGGTAAGTTTCGGGAAGATTTATTTTACAGGTTGAATACCGTTCCAATATTTGTACCTCCCTTGCGAAATCGTAAAGAAGACATCCATTTATTGTTTAGGAAATTCGCGGCTGATTTTGCTGAGAAATATCGAATGCCTGCCTTGCAATTGGATGATGATGCGATTAATATGCTCTCAAACTATCGATGGAATGGAAACATTCGTCAATTAAAAAATACCACTGAACAAATTTCAATCATAGAAAAAGATCACTTTATTTCGGCCTTAACGCTACAAAAATATTTGCCTCACGGCGTTGGAAGTGATCTTCCGGTACTTTATAAAAACGAGAAGGAAAAAGAAGATCTCTCGGAACGTGATATTTTATACAAAGTGCTTTTCGACATGAAAAAAGACATCAACGATTTAAAGAAAATTGTTGTTGATATTGTTGAAAATGGAGAGGAAATTAATACCGAAACAAATGCCAAATTAATTAAACAACTTTACAAAGAAAGCTCAGATAATTCGTATGAAATGAATAAAATTGAAATTCAGCAACGAATTGATGAAGGCATTAATGAACCCATTCAGCATTCAGAAGTTGTTGAAGAATCTTTATCACTTCAGAAAAAAGAAATTGACATGATCAGGCAGGCACTTGAAAAACATAAAGGCAAACGAAAAAATGCTGCTGACGAATTGGGAATTTCTGAACGCACCTTATACAGAAAAATTAAAGAATATAAAATCAAATAGAAAAATGCTAAAAGCTAATTTCAGAATGCTAATTTTCACATTTCTAATCCTAAGCTTAGGAGGTTGTGGAATATATTCTTTCAGCGGCGCATCAATACCCGCCGAAGCAAAAACTATTTATATCGGGTACTTCGAAAACAAAGCCGAACTAATTGAACCAACGCTAAGTCAAACTTTAACCGATGAGTTAAAAAACAGATTTTCATCACAAACTCAGTTAAATATTACAACCGTGGGAGGTGACCTTCGGATTGAGGGTTCAATTATTGAATACAATACAGCTCCTATGGCCATTCAAGGTGACCAAACTGCTGCCTTAAACAGACTGACCATTACTATTGAAGTTAACTTTGTAAATGTTTACGATCCTTCAAAAGATTTTGAAAGAAGCAGAATAACCAGATATGAAGATTATGCAAGTTCTGAAAATTTAGTTGATGTACAAGAAGGTTTAATCACAGTTATTGTTGAAGCACTTGTAGAAGATATTTTTAATGCAACAGTTGTAAATTGGTAATTTTAAACTTATGAAACGAGAACAGTTTATCGCATACTTAAATCAACCAGCCAAATTAAATATCAATACGATAGCTGAGCTTCAATCCTTGTCGAAGCAATATCCTTATTGTGCATCAATAGAAACTCTTCTGAGCTTAAATTATTTCAAAGAAAAAAACATTCATTTCGAATCACAACTTGGAAAAAATGCTGCCATCGCTGCAGATCGTAAAATGCTAAAAAATCATATTGATAAACTTTGCGATACACTCGAATACATAGAGTTTCCGGATGAATTTATTGGGCAAACCAGTAAAGTTGTATCTGAAAAAGAGACAACTGAAACAAATGAAAAAACTACACAGGAACCAGTGGAGATCGTAAAGGATGATTTTGTTAAAAAGGCAAAAAAAATCCAAGCAGAAGTATTTGATAACGAACTTGACGAAAAAGGCCAAAGAGACTCTCAGAAAATTAAAGCACTAAAAGAACGGATTGAGAAAAAATTAGCTGAAATTGAACGTGCCAAAAGAGAGGGAAAAGGAAAGTCAACTTTTGAGACTAAAGCTAAGGTTGCTACCAAAATTGAGCAACTAAAAGATGAAAACAAATCAAAAAGTAAAGATGAACTGATCGAACAATTTATTTATACATCACCAAGTATTACCCGACATCAATCTACATTCTACAATCCGTTGGAATTAGCGCAGCAAAGCATTGTTGATCAAGAAAACATTGTGAGCGAAACACTTGCAAAAATTTATTACGATCAGGGTTATAAAGTAAAGGCAACTAAAATTTATCATAAATTAAGCTTGAAATATCCAGAAAAAAGCACTTACTTTGCAGCCCAAATTGAAAAAATAGAGAAAGAGATTCAATAACCTGAAAAATAAAAAACCATGGGTACATATATTTTAATATCAGTCTTAATCCTGATTACCTGCATATTATTAATTTTAGTTGTTCTTGTTCAGAATAGTAAAGGCGGAGGCCTCGCTTCAAATTTTGCAGGTTCAAACCAATATATGGGCGTACGAAAAACTGCTGATTTTCTTGAAAAATCAACATGGACTCTAGCCATTGTACTGCTACTCCTTAGCTTATTTACAATTTTTGTAATCCCACGAAATGGTGAAATTCAAAATACCGTTGATACTGAGCTGAGAGATCAAATTGATAACACAGCACCTGTGCAAGATTATCAAGCTCCTCCACCACGTGAGGAAGAAAAGAAATAAACAAAAAATATTAGGTTATTATTAAAATGTCAGATTGTCATAAAATCTGACATTTTTTTTTGAATTTCCATTTGGCACAGATTGTGCAAATGCCTTTAGGCATATATGAAACATATTATTCAAACATAAAAATTAATCAAAAAATGGGAAAATTAAACATTAAACCTCTAGCTGATAGAGTTATTATCGAGCCTGCAGCTGCTGAAGAAAAAACAGCAGGTGGAATTATCATCCCTGATACTGCAAAAGAGAAACCACAAAAAGGTATTGTTCTTGCAGTTGGCCCAGGCAAACCAGATGAACCAATGACTGTGAAAGAAGGTGACAATGTACTTTATGGAAAATACAGTGGTACTGAAATAACAGTTGATGGCAAAGACTATTTGATTATGCGCGAATCTGACATTGTAGCTATCGTTTAATTATTAATTCGAAATTTTTAAAATAAAGAAAAATGGCAAAAGATATTTTATTTGATCTTCCCGCAAGAGACGGTTTAAAAAAAGGCGTTGATGCACTAGCAAATGCTGTAAAAGTTACTTTAGGTCCAAAAGGCCGAAATGTAATTATTGAAAAATCATTTGGTTCACCGGCAATTACTAAAGATGGTGTAACTGTTGCAAAAGAAATCGACTTAAAAGATCCTGTTGAAAACATGGGCGCTCAAATGGTTAAAGAAGTTGCTTCTAAAACCAATGATTTAGCCGGCGACGGAACTACAACTGCCACTGTATTAGCTCAGGCAATTGTAACTAAAGGATTGAAAAATGTAACCGCAGGTGCAAATCCGATGGATTTGAAACGTGGTATTGATAAAGCAGTTATCGAAGTAATTAAATCGTTAAGAAAACAAACCCAACAAATTGGTGATAGTTCAGAAAAAATCGAACAGGTTGCTTCAATATCAGCCAATAACGATAATACCATTGGTAAATTAATTGCCGAGGCAATGAGCAAGGTTAAAAAAGAAGGTGTTATCACGATTGAAGAAGCAAAAGGAATTGAAACATACGTTGATGTTGTTGAAGGAATGCAATTCGACAGGGGATATATTTCTCCTTATTTTGTAACTGATACTGAAAAAATGGAAGCTGTTTTTGAAACTCCTTACATTCTGATTTATGATAAAAAAATCAGTGTAATGAAGGATCTTCTTCCAATTCTTGAAAAATCAGCGCAATCAGGTCGTGCACTTATCATTATTGCAGAAGATATCGACGGTGAGGCTTTAGCTACATTAGTAGTTAATAAAATTAGAGGTTCACTAAAAGTTGCTGCTGTTAAAGCTCCTGGTTTTGGCGACCGTAGAAAAGAGATGTTGGAAGACATTGCAATTCTTACTGGCGGAACTGTTATATCCGAAGAAAAAGGATACAAATTAGAAGATGCTGATCTTTCATTTTTAGGAGAAGCTGATAAAGTTGCTATCGATAAAGATAATACTACCATTGTTAACGGTAAGGGTGAGAAATCTAATATCGATGCAAGAGTAAAACAAATCAAAGCTCAAATCGAAACCACTACTTCTGATTACGACAAAGAAAAACTTCAAGAAAGACTGGCAAAACTTGCCGGTGGCGTTGCAGTAATTTACGTTGGGGCAGCTAGTGAAGTTGAAATGAAAGAGAAAAAAGATCGTTTCGACGATGCTTTAAATGCAACCAGAGCCGCAATCGAAGAAGGAATTATTCCTGGTGGCGGAGTTGCTTATTTAAGAGCAATTGAAGCTATCAGAAACCTTAAAGGAGAGAATGATGACGAGGAAACAGGAATTGCAATTGTAATGAGAGCACTTGAAGAACCACTTCGTCAGATTGTTGAGAATGCCGGAATGGAAGGTTCTGTTGTTGTTCAAAAAGTAACTGAAGGTAAAGCCGATTTTGGTTTTAACGCCAGAACTGATGTTTACGAAAACCTTTATGAGGCAGGTGTAATTGACCCAACAAAAGTCGCACGTGTTGCACTTGAAAACGCGGCTTCAATTGCGGGCATGTTACTTACAACTGAATGTGTTTTAGTAGAACATAAAGACGAAAATGCTGCTGGTCCTGCGATGCCTCCAATGGGTGGTGGAATGCCAGGTGGTATGGGTGGGATGTACTAATCAAACACCATCATCAAATAAAAAACCGAAGCCTCCTGAAATTATTGGGAGGCTTTTTTATCTTTAATAATTATTTTATCTAATGTTGCAATCAAATCCATTAATTCAAGATTCAGGGCCTCTCTATCATGAGTTCATTGCTGATGCTTTCATAAAAGAACCTTGGAATGCTTACTCTTCGGTTTTCTTTTTGGTTCCGGTCATATTTTGGCTTTTCAAACTCAGAGGTCAATATCGCAAGCATTGGATTATTTTACTTACCCTGCCTTTTTTGATGTTAAATGGAGTTGGTTCAACTTTGTATCATGCTTTTCGTGCATATAATTTCTTTTTATTTCTGGACTTCATGCCGGCGATAGCACTATGCATTATCGTTGCAACCTATTTTTGGACAAAGATTTTAGGAAAATGGTATTGGGGGTTATTGATTATTTTGGGTGCCTATTTTTTAGCCGGACTAGCCATTAATTTATTAGTACCCGTCCTCGGGAGATCTGTTGGAAATATCGGTTATTTAATTATTGGTATAGCATTCCTTCTGCCCGCTATTTTATTATTATTTAAAACACAGTTTTACAAATGGGATTTAATACTAATTAGTGTTTTACTGTTAGCATCTGCCATTATTTTTAGAAGTTTAGACTACCCAACGCCAAATCCATTCCCAGAGCTACTACCTCAGGGAACTCACTTTTTATGGCACATTACAAGTGCGCTATCCGTATTTAGCTTAGGTTATTATATCTACTTTCTTAATCAACGACAGCCGAGATAAATTTCCTCATTGTTTGATTTCGGTGATGCCCATTCACATTCATTTCTTTAATATGACAAACCTTGCAATTTTGACGCGTACCAATCGTACCCGCTAGTCCTTGGTATTGCAACGGTTGCATATTGTCTCGCTGTTTCCCGAATTTATTTTCGGCTCCATACACGGCATGGGTTGATCCATGACAGGCAATGCACATCACTCCCTGCTCATCTGTTCGATTTCGATAAAGTTCTCCAAAACCTGCCACCCAACTATTAAATGAGGTTCCTGAATAGTTATCTTCTCTAATATTAAAATTAGTA
Organism: Bacteroidales bacterium; assembly: GCA_963674935.2. GTDB lineage: Bacteria > Bacteroidota > Bacteroidia > Bacteroidales. Next base: position 84,479 of record CAXXWZ010000006.1, on the reverse strand, counting down.
TGGCATGATTTACAATCAGGTTCAATAAGCCATGGAATTCGTGGATTGATAGTGCTTTTATCTTTTACCCAATATGGCACTAGTGATGCCGACAATCGGGCAGTAGCTTTTTTTGTAACCTGACCAGCAAGAAGACCTAAGGCATGGTCTTCAATTCGACCATGACATTCCGTGCAATTAATTCCGGTTTTCACATGACGACCACGGTAACAGGTTGTATTTCCTTCAATGCGGGAAGGATGGCATAAATTACAAGCCTGATGATCCATATTCGACAAATAGTTGGCATGAAATCCATGAATTGCCGAGGAGAAATTCAAAACTTCTGGTTTCCCAGGTGCTCCAACAGCAGGGTCGGCATGGCAAGATTGACACAGCTTTGGATTTCCATTTTTAGCATCTGCCAATAAGGTAGTTTGATTATATTTATCATGGGCTGCTAAAATATTTTCTGCTGTTTCGTTTGAAACTCCTGAAACTCCATTCCAGGCCCAAGCACCGCCATGACAATTTAAGCATCCCATTTCGGTTGAGACAGGTGCCACAGCTTTGGTTTCAATCAAAACCTTGCCGGTTGATTTCTCAAAGGCTTTAATGTTGAAAATCGGAAAGGGATTGTAAATCTGATCTTCCCTATAAGGCAATACAGGGAATAATTCAGCTGCAAAGTGATTCACGTGCAAATCCATGGTATCATTAGTGGTTTTTCCCTTTAATCCTTTCGGGATTGGAACTTGCATTCCAAATATCTGTTTCGAATATTCCCAAAACATCGATCGCTCTTCAGGCTTACTGTTTCCTTCTTCAATATCATAAGTTAGAATTACATCCTCTGTAATTAATTGAGGTTTCTCCCCCCTTTTAAACAATTGCGCATTAAAAGTATTTGCAGGAGGAAGGAATGAAAAATATTTCTCATTATCGGAAATGCAATGCATGCCCAAATCATTCCAGACCAATAAAACATATTTATTTTGTTTAGGGTCAAATTCCGGAACTTCCAAAGGAAATTCTGTTGGTACAAATGCCTGAAATTCTCTTTTTTCTTTTCCTAATAATGTTTTGAATAAATAGGAAGCAAGTGCTTTTTTCTCATTTTGTGTACCCACAAAAGGTGGCATATAAGTATTTACCTTACCCATTCCGGTAAGTTGAGCCTCAAGTCCACGTTCTGTCATATTATTTATATGTGGAATAATTGCATTATAACCTGTAATACTATGGCAACTCATGCATTGCAAACGGAAAATCTCCTGACCTGCTTCGAGCGTATTGGTATCGTTTAATTCATGAATATTTGACCATTTAGCTGACGGTAAATATCCATTTTCATCAAGGGTTTTTACTTTATCTAAATATATCCCATTCGAGTACATGTATCCATAAATTACATAAGGCTTTCTGGCTATTTCTCGTAAATATTCAAATCCCCCCATCCACGAAAAACATATTGCAACCAATAAAAAAGCTACAACTTTTTGCAAAAAACCAGGTAGTTTAATTAAGGTAAGGAGGCCAAATCCAAATAACGCGATACTGGAAATTATTAAGATATTAATGTATAAAGAGCCTTCAGCATTAAAATGAAATACATTTTCAAAAGCTTGCGGGTTAATAACATTTGAATAATATATTCCGGCGATAATTAACAATCCTAAGGGATAATACATCCATCTGGCACAATACTTTATTATTCGATTTCGCAATTCTTTTTTCTTTAAAAAAGATGCCGTAATCAAACCAAATACGCCTGCAAAAATAAAGGCTATAGCTGTTCTGAACAGCAGTGACGGCAAGAAACTGGGGTTAAAAAGCCCATGCCAAAAGTTACCGGTCTCAATCCATTGTCCGGGGGTTAGCATAAATGCTAGAATCCCATTGATTATAAAAAGGCTGAGCCATGCAAAAATGAAATATAACCAACCAATTTTTTGGTGGTCGCCAGGTTTCATTTTATTAAACTTGTAATGATAAATGAGTAAGGCCACGATTTCGCCCATAAAAAACACCCACTCAATGGCCCATGCAAAAACGAAATTATGGATTAAAGCAGAAGTTGCTCCCGGGCTTACAAGCGAAATAATAAACCAAATCCCTACTCCTGTTACGCCCCCAAAAACCATGGTGAGTAAGAGAAAAAACCAGGTATGCGATTTTACATAGTTCAATAATTCTTGATCTTTAGTCTTATGAGCTTTTCTTTCAGTTAAAACAAGGAAAAGCCCTCCTCCAACAGCTAAATGCGCAACAACTGTATGTACGATGGCAATAATAGCAATTAATAGCGCGCCACCTGTTTCAGGTAAATACCAAATTGGATAATTCATGAGGTTGGGTTTTTAGGTTTTTGAGAAAGTGAAATCATATAATACACAAACAGTAATCCGATTATAAAAATTGCGAGAAAAGCATACAATGGCGAAACTTGATTCTGGTTCTGTAATTCGGATGGATGGAAAATCCCACTCAGATATGAGCTGCGAGAAAATTCACGAACAAAACTCATTATAAAAACTTCCAGTACTCCCATAAAAATGGTCCATTTTAAATTCCCGACAAAACTGAAATAAATGATGGCAAATGCAATTAACAAAGCTAAAAGCATGAATATGGTAGAAAGCAGGTCTCCTCCCAAAAATAATTTGCCAACTGCAGATGGCATCGATAGCCAAAACCAAGTTCCAACCACAAACTGCAGGAGTGTTGCCCCAAAAACAATTCTTAAATTCTTTTTGATTCTCTCCTGTTTTATTTTTTTAGTTCCCTGCTTGGCATAGTTGATAAATAGAGCTTTTCCTAAAGCAGCAACTGCAATTGAGGCTACAAGAAAATGCAAGAATCGGGGCCAGAGTGAAGGTTCTTTCCAGTATAGAAAAGCTCCATTTTGCTGGCTTGTAAGGGCTAACCACTCAGAAGGATTCTGTGCCAACAAAATATTATCAACAAACATAAAGCTGATGAAGAGCATAAAAAATGTTGATAAAACCAAACTTATTTTGGCCCAAAATGGAGCTTTTTCACCACTTTTCACAAAAACATAGATCCCATAGTATGCAATGATTAGAATTGGAATAACCAAAATCCAATAATTTGCCATTAGCACCGAACTGGTATAAAAAAACTGTCCGTACAAAACTTGTAAAAACAATAAAGGGGGTACACCCAGATTAATTGCTAAAGCTATCATAATGGGAAGATTCCTGGTTTGGGCAGAGGTATTCCTGCCTTTAAATCGATCCCAAATAGCCAACATACTGCCCCCAAGTGCAAGATTGACTAAAATAATGTGAAGGGCAAAAGTCACGATGAGTAAAATATAAAACCATAAATGATTCACAGGGATTGCGTCTGGCTTGGGAATTACTGAAGTATCCATCTTTATTATATATTTAAAACATCTAAATATAATGTTTTTATAGCTTATTTACAACTATTTAAATACTCATTTACCCCAGACTCAAGCCCAATAATACCTATTGAAAATCACATTTCAGATTTATTGTCCTGATTTCATTTTCATTTTCTGTATTTACTAATCATATTTAATGATTACCTTAGACTAAAATTATTGTTAAGATGAAACCAAGAATCATTATTATTTTATTGTCTGCTTTGCTCGTGGTTATCTTTTCCCTGCAAAATGCTGAGATTGTACAAATAAAATTATTGTTTTGGGAAATGACCTTCCCAAGAGTTTTACTTATTTTGATTAGTGTAAGCCTTGGGATTATCATTGGCATTTTTATTTCCGGAAACAAAAAACTGAAAAATAAAGAAGATAATCTAGATTCTTAATCATTGGCATAAGCGTAATTATCCCTTCTTCTCATTTCTTAATAACCCTATAGCTTTTCCATTCTATCATTTGCTTTTGAAAAGATTTACGCAAAGTATTTTTTTCATCTACATGTTGTAGTAGTTTTATAGACTATAAAATTAAAGCCATAGTGGCTTTATCCTATCCATTCGTTTTCCATCACCTCAATGCTATCTTAAATTTAAAAATTAAAAATTCAGTAACCTGGAAACCTAAACCTATGAAGAATAATCAACCATTTCCAATCATTTATATTGAGCGATTTTGTGTTGATATTCCAGGGTTGAATAATCAAAAACTGAAAGTTGATTTGTTAATTCATGGCGGTTTTTCATGAAGACAAAACGACTTGCCTACATTTTGATGATAGAAAATTAAACTCAATTAATAACAAATAAATAGCCAATGAAAAGAAGCCTTTACAAATAAATCAACCAACAAAGTTCAAATCTTGAACGATAAGAAACCGAATATTAACTTTTAACCTAACACTAAACTTAAAATAAAATTTATGAAAAGATTTACAATTATTGTTCTAATTCTTTTCTTAGGCATGCAGTTAGTTTTTGCCCAAGGAAAAAGAATTTCAGGAGTTGTAACAAGCTCTGAAGATGGTTTAACCATACCAGGTGTAACCATCCTGGTCAAAGGAACTTCAAACGGAGTAACAACAAATATGGATGGTGCTTATGCTTTGACGGTACCTGATGATGCAACAACTTTGGTATTCTCCTTTATTGGTTATGAGCCTCAAGAGGTTGCCATAGACGGACGTTCAGTCATTAATGTGAATTTAGAAGTTTCTTTAACCACGCTAGACGAAGTTGTGGTAATTGCCTATGGTACAACTACAAAGAAATCATTTACAGGTTCAGCACAGGTTGTTGATGCAGAAGCTATTAGTAAGGTACCTGTTACCTCCATTGAAAAATCATTAGCAGGAAATGTTTCGGGAGTTACTGTGGCTGAAACAAGTGGACAGCCTGGTTCATATTCAGAAATTCGAATCAGGGGTATGGGTTCATTCTCAGCTTCAAATTCACCACTTTATGTTATTGACGGAGTAGCCATGATTACAGGACAGCTGACAGAAGGAGGTAACTTAATGTCTTCGATTGCTGCAGGTGATATTGAAAGCATGACTGTGCTGAAAGATGCTGCTGCCGCTTCATTATATGGATCACGTGCCGCGAATGGAGTAATTTTAATTACAACCAAACAGGGTCGTAAGGGAGTAACCAAATATACCATAAAATCAACCATGGGTATTTCTGACTTTGCTGTTGAAAATTATAAAGCTGCAAGTGGGGATGATTTTATTGAACTAATGCAAGAATCTTTGGAAAATTACTACGGTGTTGGAAATTCCAATGTTGATAAATACATGAACCAATATCAATGGTACAAACCAGCCGGAGGATATACCGATTGGTATGACCTATTATTTAGAAAAGGCATTTCAAATAATACAGAATTATCGGCAACAGGTGGTAATGATAAAACCCAATTTTACGTTTCTGCAAGTGTTTTAGATCAACAGGGGGTGGCCTTAAACTCTGACTTTGTTAGATATTCCGGCAGGATAAATTTAACGCATAAAATGAGTAACAAAGTAAAGATGGGTGTTAATATCCTAAATGCACATACCGATCAGGATGTAGCTAATAATGGGACATCTTATAACAGCCCTTTTTATAATGTGAATAGAAATACCTGGCCAACCGAGACTCCTTATGATGAAAATGGAGAATACAAATATGAGTTGGTAAATGCTGGTTACTATAACTTGCTTCGTGAATACGAATTAATGGAAGTAACTGCCAAGGTATTCAGAAGCTTGAGTACAGGTTATATAGAATATAAACCTTTTGAATTTTTAACCTTCAGATCAACTAATAATTACGATTGGGTAAATAGTAATTATTACAATTATTATTCACCTTTATCCAGATCAGGGGAAGACGTTCACGGAGAAGTTTACAATCAAAACCAACAAGTTAAAAGAGCTTCTACATCAAATCTTTTAACTTTTGATAAAACCTATAAAGAATTGCACCATTTAAATGTTATCGGAGCTTTTGAAGCTGAAAAACTTAGCACAAGCTATTTTTCGGCCACAGGAGAAGGACTTCCAAATGAAAGTTTAGGCGTATTATCTGTAACAGCAGTTCCAGTTGGCGCATCAGGTTATGAAAATGGTAGTTCGATGGTGTCCTATTTATCCAGGGTAAATTATGATTTCGATAACAAATACTATTTCTCTTCCAGTATCCGTAGGGATGGAAGTTCAAGACTTGGAGTAAATGAACGTTGGGCAAATTTCTGGTCAGTTTCAGGCGCCTGGAGATTAACTCAGGAGCACTTCATGGATAATCTTACCTTCGTGGATGATTTAAAAGTTAGAGCATCCTATGGTACAAGTGGAACACTTCCTGGTGGATATTATGATCACTTAGCACTTTACAGTTATACCGGAGCTTACGATGATGCCGGTGCAGCCGTTGAAGATCAGATTGCCAGCCCTAACTTAACCTGGGAGAAGAACAAGAACTTTAATATTGGTTTTGAATTTGGAATTTTCAAACACATCAGAGGTAGTTTTGAATATTTCCAACGTCATACATCTGATTTATTAATGAACTTGCCCTTAGCGCCTACCATTGGTGCCGGCAGTACCATGGTAAATATTGGTGAAATGGAAAACAAAGGTTTCGAATTTGAAATTCGTACCGACAATATAGTTGGCAAGGATTTAAATTGGTCATCAACAATTCTTTTTACTTCTACACGAAATAAAATTCTTAAACTTAATAACGGTGAGGAAATGATAGGAAATCCATATATTCAACGTGAAGGATTACCTTATTACTCATTCTATTTACCAATTTGGGCAGGAGTAGATCCGGCAGATGGAACCCCAATGTGGTATGTTGTGGATGAGAATGAAAATATTACCGATGAAATAACTCATGATTCAAAAGAAGCAAACGCAGCTATTGCAGGTTCCGCCGAACCAGATTTCTATGGTAGTATTGGGAACAATATTTCATACAAAGGATTTAATTTATCTTTCATCTTTAACTTTTCTGTAGGTGGAAAAGTTTGGTATGCTTCAGGTTACAAATCATGGAATGATGGGCGTAGTCCTAAATATGTTGTTCCGGAAGGACAAGTAGACAGATGGCAAAACCCTGGTGATATTGCAGCACACCCGCAACGAATTTGGAATGGCAATAATAACTCTGATATTTATTCAACCCGTTTTTTACTCGACAATGATTTCTTACGATTGAAAGACATTACTTTATCTTACGCCATACCTGAATCCTTGCTCAAAAAGCTTTTTATAAACAGTGCAAATATTTATGTACAGGGTAGGAATCTTTTAACATTTGCTTCGCAAGATGTTGTTGATCCTGAACATGGTGGTTCTAGTGGATATGCTTATTTTGAAATTCCACCGATGAAAACAATCACCTTTGGTGTAGAGATTGGTTTTTAAGACATATACTATAAACTCGAAAAAATATAAAAATGAAAAACAATAAATATATAATCCAGTTGTTTATGGTTGGCTTTCTCATTCTAGCCCAATCATGCTCAAAAGACTTTCTTGTAGAGTATCCTACAGATAAGCAAGCCCCAGGGGATATACAAAAAATGGCTGATGTAGCTGTTGTTATGAATGGTGCTTACAATTTAATGCAAAACAATAATTTTTTGGGCGCAAGTTATATTACCCGAAATGATATGCGATCGGACGATCATCAGGTTCCTGACTTTGGAAGGCTTGAAGATGAATACCGCTATGATTTTGATGAACAAAATGCCTCTTCCGGAATTTGGAGCCAACCCTATACAATCATTAGGCATGTCAATAGTATAATTGATATGCTTGAAGATATTGAAACAGAGTCTGCCATAGATGAAGCGAACAAACAAGACTTCATCGGACAATCTTTAGCAATTAGGGCTTTAGCTCATTTTGCACTCTGTAACTGGTATGGTTTACCATATTCTCATAATGGAGGTAATTCCTTAGGAATTCCAATTGTTACAACCGTATTATTACCTGATGCAAAAGTTCAACGAAATACAGTTGCTGAAGTTTATGCACAAATAATTAGTGATCTGACTGCAGCCATCCCATTGCTTTCTGATGATAAAAAAGGTGGTAAAATAAATTCATGGGCTGCAAAAACTTTGCTTGCCAGGGTTTATCTATACAAAGAAGATAATGCCAATGCGTACGCCATGGCAACAGATGTGATTAACAATAGTCCATACTCCCTGATGACCAGAGATCAATATGTTGATTCATGGGCAGATGACTTTAGTTCTGAATCCATTTTCTCAAATGTAAATAATGCAGCTGACAATACTGGTGGCGAATCCATTAACAATCTTTCAGATCCTGAAGGTTATGGTCAATTCATTGCTTCACAGGATTTAATTGATTTGGTTAATTCCGATCCTGATGACATCAGAAATGAAATGTTATACATTGATCAGCTAAGTACCATTGGAGACCATTCTACTTATGGCAGAATCTTAAAATATCCCGGCAAAGGAAACACCAAGGCCGCAATTGTTGCTCATTTTGAAGGTAATGGTAGTGTGGCATCATCCACCTCTAGTAATGTAGCTATATTCCGTTTATCTGAACTTTATTTAATAGCTGCTGAAGCTGCTGTTAAAGGCGGTGGTTCCAATGCAGAATTATATTTAAATACCATTGTAGAACGTGCAAATCCTGCTGCCACTGTTGATGCAGCTGATGTAACACTTGATAGAATTTTAGCGGAAAGAAGAAAAGAGTTGATGGGCGAAGGTCATCGTTTCTTGGATCTTATCCGAAACAAACTTGATATTGTAAGATCTGTTACGGCACGATCATCCCAAGGGGGTGTTCCTTCAGCCAGAATGCATATTCCTTATGATGACTATCAGGTTGTATTTGCAATTCCACTATCAGAACTAAATATAAACCCAATAACTCAAAATCCCGGTTATTAGCATAAAAGTACCTTCTAGTTAACTTAATTAGTTTCATAATTAGAAAGTTTGGTTAGTAGAAAAGGGTCTCGAAAGAGACCCTTTTAGTTGTGCAAAGTTTGCAAAGCCGATTACTTCATCCTCTAAATAGTTCTTGAGTATGGCCTAATAGTCATCCGATTCTTAAAGGAATAAACATCAAAGCCATTTATGTTTTAAGAAACCTAAGTTATTGAGGTCCGATTAATTTTCGGTTCCGATTCTAAAGTTTCCATTATCATAAATGAGCACCTGGCCCGTCATACCATTCTTAATACTCGAATCGATAGCAATTACCTTGCCTTCAAACATGAATTTAATTTCATCAAAAGAAGTGTGTCCAACAATAATGCGTAAAGCTTCAAAATGATCAAGGATTACATCTAATTTTTCAAGGCTAAAGCTATCATCTTCAAAATATCCACGATACCAAATTGGGCCATTACTTCCTGTTAAAAAAGCTAACAAAGGATCTGCCTTAATTATATCTTCGTCTTTACCAATGATATCTTCCTGAAAAATTCGATTCGTTTCTTCTGCTGTAAGATGACGTTGAACAAAATCACTTGAAATCCCTGCATGATTAAAAATCATGTCATTTATTTTTACAATAACCGGTTTGGTTCTTAACCACTGTCCCATCATTGTATTTTCCGAATAGAGTTGATCGTAAGTAGTTCCTAGTCTTCTAGAATTTGTTACATATTTATAGTCTATATAACGTAAATCATTATTTAATACCATTTCTTCATGGTTACCTATAAGATAATGGACTTTCCCTCCCATTATTCTTGCTTGATTTTCGAGCTTAAATATCAGCCATAGTGATTCAGTAACTTGAGGACCCCTATCGAAAACATCTCCATTTACAATTAAATGTCCCGATTCAAAAATCCAATTCAGATTTTCGTCAATTACTCCATTATTTTTCAATAAACTTACAAAGACATTATATTGCCCATGTATATCGCTAATTGCAACTAAGTTTTTGACGTTGGTGAATTCCTGTACATAATCATTATTAACTGGAGTATCCAAAAATGTTTTAACTAAATCAAAAGAAAAGCCAAAACTGGCTTCAAAAAACCCATCGTCATTTCCAACAATCATGTTCTCTTTCACCACCTTATTCTTCTCTATCCATTTCACTACATATCGATTTCCATTGTCAAAAATAAATGGCCCATCAGTTATGGTTGAATCAGGATAAACTCCCGGTAAAAATCTTATCGTATTATCAGTCGTTGGTTCCTCCTTATCTTTACTACAGGATAACAATGCTATAAATAAAGCAGTTAATAAAATAATAGGTAATTTGTACTTTGCTGAAAATCTACTTATCATGAACTTAAATTTAAAATATATACTTCATTTATTATTACTAAACTTTAGTCAAATTTAACTTGCTGATAAGTCATATTCACTTCTTAAGTATATGTAGAAACACCATATACTTATAGTGAAGCACTATTTAAGCACCATGTATTATGCTACACTAAAATAATAGCATAATTCGATAAGTTTTTATGAAAATGATTAGGGTCTATGTGTCTAATTATTTCTACTGGAATATTCTGGTGTCATTCTAATCGTACCTCTAAAAAAGTCTCCTTTATCATAGATGAGAACCTCGCCATATTTGCCGTTTTTAATACTGGCATCTACACCAAATATTCGATTTCTGAAAAGCGACACAATACTTTCTTGCGAAGTATGTCCGACAACGATATATTTTTTATTGAAATGATTAAGAATCATGTCAACTTTATTTCTATCTAATTCCTCATCATAGAAATATCCGCGATACCATATCGGGCCATTACTTCCCCTTAAAAAATTCAGCACTGAATCCTGTTTTATTTCGTCTTTGGTTTTACCAAGTATTTGATTCAGGAAAATATTATTTACCTGTTCGGCTGTAAATCCTTTTTCTACAAACTCAGGAGATATACCTCCATGAACAAATAAAATATCGTTGATCTGGATAATAACCGGTTTTGTTCTTAACCATTGCCCTATTAGTGTATTTTCACCAAAGAGTTGTTCATAGCCCAAATCCAATTTATTGGCAGTAGCCAGATATTTATCATTTACATAACGAAAATCTTTATTGATAATCATTTCCTCATGGTTACCCATTAAATAATGAACCTGCCCTCCAACTTCCTGGGCTTGTTGTTCAAGTTTATAAACCAACCATAGCGCTTCATTTACTTGTGGTCCGCGATCAAAAATATCGCCCACAATAATAAGATTTGCTGTTCCAAAACTCCAATTATTATCATCATCAATGATATTATTCTCTCTAAGGATTTTTACAAAAAGTTTATATTGCCCATGAATATCACTGATGGCAATAATTCGATCTACATCTCTAAATTCTTGTTTATAATCAATAGGATCATTTTTTTGTGTCAGCCAATCATATTTAAATTTAAAGCCAAAATTATCTTTGATTATTCCCAAATTTTCATTCGTAATTGTTTCCTGAACAACTTTCTCATCCTCTATCCATTTAAGGATTATTTCGCCATTCTCGTAAAACACATATGGCCCATCTGTAATATTTTTGTTTGGATACTCATTTGCATCAAAAGAGGTTAAACCCTCGCGATAGTCTATTTCTTTTTTTTCTACATCACTGCACGAAGCAATAATTAAAATCAAAAATATTACTAGTATCGAATGCCTTTTAATTCTTAAAAAAACTTTAGTCTTCATATTATAATTGAAATATTAATGCTGTTAAAAATAAATTTGTGTTCATTTTCTATTCTCAATTCATGCAAACAACAATCCTTTGCAATCATGAATTGTTTTTTAATAAAATTATACAAACTTAAGGAATGATGCTTATGCAAACAAAATATATATCCACACCTGTATTCGACAAGATGTCTATAAAAGTACTATTACCCATCACTTTTTTGTATATTTATGAGAATAATTAGATGTTTGCATCTTTTTAAAGAAAATCAACATTTAACAAAAGAAATATTAATTGATTATTGACACAAAATGAGGTTCATACTTTTAATCTTAATCGTTTCGTTTATTAGCCTAAATGAACAAGTTAAGGCACAGGAAACAATTATTAAATCAGGCGACACATGGAAATACTTTGATTCAATCCCTGAAGATTATTGGATGATTAATAATTATCCTGATGAGCATTGGCCAAGCGCAAAATCACCTTTTGGTTATGGTGAAGGAAATGAAGCTACACTGCTTGATTTCGGATCAGATCCTAGCAATAAAACCATTACTCATTATTTTAGAAAAACCTTTGAAATTGATGACCCTAACAAATTTTTTGTTTATGTAATTAAAGTTTTAAGAGATGATGGAGCTGTAGTTTATATTAACGGACGAGAGGTTTGTCGATCAAACATGCCTGATTTACCAATTACAAATCAAACTAAGGCACTAACAACTGTTTCTGATGAGGAGGAAACAATTTTCTATGAATATGTACTTTCACCAAATTATTTCACAAAAGGCACAAATCATATTAGCGTCTCAGTGCATCAATCGAGGCCAACAACTAGTGACTGCAGTTTTGATTTAGAGCTTATCAGACATAACGATTTATTTTCTGTAAATCATCTATTGTCAGGTCGAGGTTCAGAGCAAATCCTGAACAAAAGCTTCTCTTTACTTTCCGTTCAACTTGAACTAGAAAATAAGAATAACGAGATCAATCATTTGACTTTAAAAAATGAGAACTTACGCAATTACGGAATATTTGTAGCCTTCTCCTTTTTTATTCTATTACTAGTTGTATTTTATTTAATCGTTCGGAATATTAAAATGTCGTACAATCTTAAAAATGAAATACAATCTGTTAAAGATGAACTTGGTCAGAAAAACAAAGACATTATAAATTATGCTTTAAATATGGTGCAGCAAAAGCAATTTTTGAAAGTAATAAAAGAAGAATTAAGTTCGATTGGAAAGCGACACAAGAACTTACTAGAACTTGACCGTGTTGTTTCCAAAATATCATACCATGATGACCATGAAGATGAATGGGAAAGGCTTAAAGCACATTTCGATACGGTTCATTCAGGGTTTTTTGGAAGATTAAAAGAAAAATTCCCTGCACTCACACAATCAGAGCTACAACATTGTAGTTATATCAAACTGCAACTTCCTACCAAAGAAATTGCACGCATGCTGAATATTGATCCTAAATCTGTTCAGGCCAGTCGTTACAGAATTAAAAAGAAAATGGAACTTGACCTTGAAACTAATTTAAAAGATGTTATTGAAAGATTTTAGAATTAGCCTAAGATAAGGTAATGTATTAAAAAAATAGCTGCAGTTTTCACCTTGCAGCTATTTAATAGCGAAATAATTTGTTTTTTTAAAATTGAAATAATAGTGACAAACAAATCATTTTAACAAGCGCTATAATTCATAAATAATCGTTAATACGGTAGCAGCGGTTCCATCAATGGCTTCAGCTTCTCTTCCTCCAGAAGAGCTTGTCTCACCAACTGTTGCACCACTAGGGGTGAGTATAAAGACCATACTGTTTCCTGCACTCCAATCAGCTCTGCTTAAAACTTCCTGAGCAACATTATAAATATCAGGTGTTTTTTGCGCTAGACCTGCATCGCCGGAGTTTAACCATGGTGGAACCGTCCAAACAACACTCTCAACTGTTTTTGTCCTGGTAGAGACATTATAAAAATCCTCTGTGAACGGCATTGCATTCCCAACATTCTCTGCATATATTGTCATTTCACAATCGTCGTCCCCTGTTGCATCACAGGTAAACTGTAAATTAGCAGATAAAACAGTCGCACCTGCCGGAATATCTATATTATTAAATCTTAACCCAATGGTTTGAACTCCTTGCTCAATGCCATTCTGAGTCCAAGTATCATATTCTCCAACTTCCAAGTCGCTGCTCTCATTGGCCATTGCTCCGTTTAAAGCACCTTCTTCCACATCATCCCAAGATTCAGTTATTGGAACCACTACACTATAAGAAATGGTAACAGTGAACAGAATTCCATTTGATTCTCCATCTCTTGAAACAGTTACGTTACCCGTACTTGCACCAGCAGGCACAGAGGTTGTTATAGTTGTAGCTGTAGACTCAGATACGTTAGCTCGTGCACCATTAAAGCTTACGATATTTTCAGCAGGTATAGTACTGAAATCTGTACCGGTAATAACTACCGTTTGCCCAACTTTACCTTTAACCGGATCAATCGCAGTAATAGTTGGAGTGATTGGCTGAATGATAGTATATGGAAGACTATTTGCCGAGGTCTTTCCATTTGAGGTTACCGTAATATCTCCATCAGGAGCATCAGGCACTATGACTGTAATCATTGAAATATTTGCTGAAATAATGGTAGCAGCTACCCCACTAAAGCTTACTGTATTATCTGCAGTTGAAGAAAAATACTTCCCTGTTATGGTAAGCTCTTCACCTGCTTTAGCAGCAGTAGCAGAGAGACCTATAAGGGTTGGTGCTGCATTTTCATCCCAGGTAAACTGGGTTACTTTATTTTTATCACACGATCCAATAATACTAACAAGGCTTACAATGCTTATTAATATGATGGCCTTTTTTGTAAAAGTTAATAGTTTTTTCATACGTTTTGTTTTTATTTTATGATTTAAGTTAGGTTTAAGTTTTATTTTAAATTTTTTATTAATAATTTCATTTGGAGGCTGAAATTAAATTGGCAATTCTACATCATAGGCAGTTCAGATTTGGATTATTCTTGCTTCATTTTTTTCATTTGTTAAATTTAGGGTTGGATGGAGGCAAAGGGAAAAGTAAGTGTTGGATAAAAGCCCTACGAGCAAAAATTTAATGTCTATAAAACTACTACAAATTAAAGATGAACTTAAATTAGAGACTAAACCACTATTGGAATTAAATATTAGGCTAAACTTTTATTAGTTCTTTTCAAGGCAATTGACTATTTAGAAACATTCCACCATTCTAATAAAACGATTATCTTTGCACAAAAATAAAGTTTTACCCAACTGAATCTGAACATATACTTATGTATCAAAATAATACGATTAAAGGATTTTCTAGACTTACTAAAGAAGAAAAGCTAAAGTTGGTATCCAGCTATTTTACCGATTCTGAATTTGCTTTGGACGAACTAAAAGAGTTTTGGCACCCCGATCAAAAAAGGCAAAAATTATTCGACGAGTTTAGTGAGAATACCATTTCCAACTTTTTCTTTCCTTTTGGTGTTGCCCCAAACATGACCATTAACAATCAAAATTATATGGTGCCAATGGTGATTGAAGAAAGTTCTGTTATAGCTGCTGCATCAAGCAGTGCAAAATTTTGGGCAGAAAGAGGTGGATTTAAAGCTAAAATTATTTCAACTGAAAAAATAGGACAAGTTCACTTTTTATGGAAAGGAAAATTTGAAAAGCTACAAGCACATTTACCTCAGCTGAAACAAGAGTTACTTTCCGGAACAAAACATATCACTGCTCGTATGGATGAAAGAGGCGGTGGGATTTTAGATATTGAGATTATCGACTTAACTTCTGAACTCGAAAATTATTACCAATTAAAAGCAACTTTCGAAACCAAGGATTCGATGGGTGCCAACTTCATTAATTCATGTCTTGAAGAATTTGCACAAATTTTAAAGAATTATCTTTTGCACCATTCAAACTTTACCGAAGAAGAGAAAGATTGTAATATAATTATGTCGATTCTTTCAAATTATACCCCAAACTGTGTGGTTGAAACTTCTGTTGAATGTGAGATTAAAAGATTGAAAAATGCAGATATCGACATGGACCCTAAAGAATTTGCGCAAAAATTTGAAACTGCTGTTAAAATCGCTCATATCGATACGTATAGAGCAACTACTCATAATAAAGGTATTTTTAACGGAATTGATGCAGTAGCACTCGCAACAGGAAATGACTTTCGTGCCATTGAAGCTTGTGGACATACATATGCTGCAAAATCCGGGAAATACAGAAGCTTGACAGAAGTAAGCATTCAAAACAATATTTTTAAGTATACATTACGAATTCCATTAGCACTAGGCACGGTTGGTGGACTAACTACCTTGCATCCTTTGGCTAAACGATCATTGCAATTACTTGGCAATCCAGGTGCAGAAGAACTTATGATGATTATGGCTACTGCAGGTTTGGCGAATAATTTTGGAGCTATCAAATCTTTGGTTACCAAAGGCATTCAGCAGGGTCACATGAAAATGCACCTCTTCAATATCCTAAATCAGTATCATGCCACCGAAGTAGAGAAATCTCAAGCACGTGAGTATTTTAAAAATGAAAAAGTGTCAGTAAAAAAAGTAAGTGATTATTTGGCCAGCTTACGACAATAATTTTATCAATCTGCCGTGCAACAAAATCATTTTTATTCGAACGGAAAATTATTACTGAGTGGAGAATACTTGGTTTTACACGGAGCCAAAGCCTTAGCCATACCGCTTAAGCTCGGTCAGGATTTAAAAGTTGAATCTCAAACCAAAACCAAATCACAAATCATTCACTGGAAAAGTTACGAGAACAACTTACTTTGGTTCGAAATGCAGATTGCCATCAGCAATTTCGCAATTCAAAATACTTCGGATATCCCGATAGCTAAAAAATTGATTACAATTTTGCAAAGTGCAAAAGCACTCAATCCGCAATTTTTAAGCACGCAACAAAACGTTGCTGTTCAAACAAATCTTGCTTTTAATAAAGAATGGGGACTGGGAAGTAGTTCTACTTTGATCAACAATATTGCCAAATGGGCGAATGTAAATCCTTACCAATTATTAGATTTGACTTTTGGTGGATCGGGTTACGACATCGCGTGTGCAAATGCAGATCATGCCATTTTTTACACTAAATTGGGCGACAAACAACAGATAAAAGAGTCTCATTTTAATCCAAAATTTAAAGACAATTTGTTTTTCGTTTACCTAGGCAAAAAACAAAATACATCTGCAGGTATTTCTCATTTTAACAAAATGGCAAAACCTTCATCCGTTTTAATAACTGAAATATCAGAAATCACTTCACGTATGGCTGTAGCAAGAACCCTGGATGAATTTAACCACTGCTTAATAAAACATGAAAGCATGCTGTCTTCTGTGTTAAAAATAAATCCTGTCAAACATAAATATTTCTCAGATTTTAACGGAGAATTAAAATCTTTGGGTGCCTGGGGTGGTGATTTTATTTTAGCCTCAACTAAATCTAGTTTTGAAAATATTAAAAAATATTTTAGCAGACATAATCTAGATATTATTTTTAAATATTCAGACTTAATAAAGTAGTTAATGGAGGATTCGAGGAAGATTTTAGGGAAAGTACACTGGCAAAGTCCATCAAATATTGCCATTGTAAAATACTGGGGTAAAAAAGGAATTCAAATTCCAATTAATCCTTCTATAAGTTTTTCTTTGCTAAAATCTTATACAGAAACTGAAATTAAATATTCCTTAAAAAAATCATCCGAAGATATTTCAGCTAAATTTCATTTTGAAGGAATTAAAAACGATGCATTTGAAAATAAGATTTTAAACTATTTTTCTCAAATAAAATCAGACTTTCAACTTTTTAATAAATATCATCTTGAAATTAAAAGCAAAAATACTTTCCCACATTCTGCCGGAATTGCGTCTTCAGCATCTTCGATGAGTGCATTGGTTTTATGTTTGCTCTCGATTGAGCAAACTGAAAGAAAAATATCAGAAGATGAATTTCGCAAAAGAGCGAGCTACTATTCACGCTTGGCTTCGGGTAGTGCTTGCCGATCAATAAAAGATGGATTTTCGTTATGGGGAGAAACAGATGCGTTCCCATCTTCATCGAATGATTACGCTGTTCAACTTTCAGAAATCCATTCCAATTTCAGGGAACTTCAGGATGCCATTTTAATAGTTGATTCAAAGCAGAAAAAAGTTTCCAGCACCGAAGGTCATCGCTTAATGGAAAACCATCCTCATAAAATTGCCCGAATAACACAGGCGAATGCGCATACAGCCGAATTGATAGCAGCATTAAAAACAGGTGATTTCAGCACCTTTGCCCGTATTAGCGAAATTGAAGCAATTGGGTTGCACGCACTCATGATGACTTCATCTCCATCCTATAATTTAATGGAAACAAATAGTTTAAATATCATTGAAAAAATTAAAGCATTTAGAACAAAGAGTGGCTTAGATTTATGCTTTACGATGGATGCAGGGCCGAATGTTCACTTAATTTATCCCAAGTTAAATCAGGAGAAAATTACGCGTTTTATCGAAAAAGAATTATTAGTATATTGTGAGTCTGATAAATGGATAGCTGACGAGATGGGAATTGGCCCCATACAACTGATGAATACAACCTATGAATAATAAGAGAGAAGCTTTTTATGCTAAAATAATGCTGTTTGGCGAATATAGTGTTATTTGTGATTCGATGGGACTAACGATTCCTTACACTCATTTTAAAGGTGAACTAAGTTTTATAAATGAAGATAAATACACCGATCTTGAATTTGCCTACGAATCGAATAGGCAATTAAAAGAATACAGCAAATATCTTGCAAATCTTAAGAACCAAGACAAGAACCTTTTTGCTTTCGACTTGCATTTTTTCGAAAAGGAAATTGAGCAAGGATTATATTTTGAATCTAGTATTCCGCAAGGATTTGGCATTGGAAGTTCAGGGGCGCTTTGTGCTGCAATTTATGATCGGTATAGTTTAAATAAAATTCCAAATAGCCGTCACATTTCTAAAAAAGAAATCCTTAAACTAAAAAAGATTTTTGCTCAGCTCGAATCTTACTTTCATGGTGTGAGCTCTGGTATCGATCCCTTAAATTGTTACTTAAAACATCCCATTATCATTCATGGAAAATCAGATCTTGAAACTGTAGGTATTCCTCGTAATAAGCATGACGAAAAAGGTGCAATTTTTTTAATCAATACAGGGCAAGCTGGCATGACTGAACCTCTTGTAAAGCTCTTTTTTGAGCAGTGCAAGCACCATAGCTTTTATAAATCTGTTAGAGATGAGATGATTCCTTTTAATAATAATTGCATAAAATCACTGATTAAAGGAGAAACCAAAGAGTTTTTCAAAAACCTCCGTGGCCTTTCAAAATTCTTACTTAAAAATATGGAACCAATGATTCCGGAAACTTTTAAAGAAATCTGGAATATTGGTTTGGATACTTCAGCTTATTATTTAAAATTATGTGGCTCAGGCGGAGGAGGTTTTTTATTAGGATTTACAGAAGATCTTGAAAAGGCAAAATTTGAATTACGAAAACATAATGTTGATCTCATCCCAGTTTATAAAAACGCAAAAATCACAGAATCAATAATTAATAATTAAACACAATCCATAGCAATTATTTCACTTTCTGTTTCTCAATATTTTTTAATTCATTCATGATGCCCAGTACAAATATCAAGTTCTGTAATCGTAATGAATTTTACTAAAATATTATCACAAATTTGGACAGTTCAGAAATTTTTATAAATTTGTGTTAGAAGAAATGCAGTGACCTTAAGTCGCTCACTTAATTTTTATCATAAGGAAGAAATTGGGAAATTAAGTGAATTTCTTGCGGAACTTCCGCATACCTTAAAATAATTTATGTTATGGTGGTGTGCGGAATTATTGTCAAAGCACTCCTGCCAAATTAAACTTATAGCCATGAAAATTATAGCGTATTATTGGCTAGTATGATAAAAACCATTCGATTGATAGTGTAATACAATTTAAAGTACTCATACTAGTAGTTTATTTAATTTATCGGAAAAACAACATTTGTTGAAATTTAAATAAAAAATCACTAAATTTGGATATACTTTTTACCTGCCAAGCACATTTAAAACAATAAACATCTTAATATTTTCAATTATTAATTTATCTATTAACTAAAAAATCAACCCATGAAAAAACTCTTATTATTACTTACATTCTTTGCATTTATTGGATCACAATCCGTATATGCTCAGAGTAGAGTAATCACAGGAACAGTTACTTCTTCGGAAGATAACTTAGGGATTCCAGGAGCAAACATCATTGTGAAGGGAATGCCAACTGTTGGAACAACTACAAACGTAGAAGGACAGTATACGCTCAATGTTCCAGCAAATGCAACGGTTCTTATCTATTCTTTTATTGGAATGATACCTCAAGAAGTAGAAATTGGAACGCAAACAGCTATCAATATTATTCTGAATCCTGCTACTACAAACCTCGATGAAGTTGTTGTGGTTGGATATGGAACGGCCATTAAACGTGACCTGACAGGATCAATTGTTAAAGTAGAAATGGGTGATCTGGAAAGCATCCCAGTACCTAGTTTTGAAGAAGCAATTCAAGGTAAAACTTCCGGAGTATTTATCGAAAAATCAAGTGGTAAACTTGGTGAATCCATTAAAATGAGGATTAGAGGATCATCATCTGTATCTGCAGATAACCAACCACTATACGTTGTTGATGGGATGCCTATCACATCTACTAGTCAAGGTGTTAGTAATAATCAGCCTACAAGCCCATTGGCAGATATTAACTTCGCCGACATTGAATCAATCCAAATTTTAAAAGATGCATCTGCAGCAGCTATTTATGGTTCCAGAGCATCAAATGGGGTTGTGTTAATTACGACCAAAACTGGTAAATCAGGTAAAACAAAATTCAGCATGGATTATTCAGTAGGGTTCAGTGAACCTTCTCGTTTGAGAGAATGGTTAAATGCTGAAGAATACCTGGATTTATTCACTGAATCTATTCAGCGTTCTCCTGATTATGACGCTACCACTGGATTATTATGGGATTGGCTAGGTGTTACTGGCTTATTTGATAGATATGTCAAAGAATGGGATAGTGGATCTGATACCGACTGGCAAAGTTTAGCTTTTCAAAAAGCAGGATCACAACGATTTAATTTTTCAGCGAGTGGTGGTAATGAAAAAACTACATTCTATACTGGCTTTACCTATGATGACCAAACAGGTATTTTGTTAAATAATGATTATAACAAAATTAGCGGCAGAGTTAGTATTGACCACCAGGCAACTGATAAATTAAAATTTGGCGTGACAACCAATACTGTAAGATCAGAAACAAATCGAGTGGCTAACGATAATGCATTTGCTACACCACTTCAATTAGTAGCTCTTTCTCCATTGCAGCCAGCTTATGATGAGAATGGAGAATTATTTACAAGAACCATTTATTATAATGGATTAATCTCGGCCAGAGATGCAAATGAAAACACCGTTGTTTTCAGAAATTTTTCGAACGCTTACGCAAGCTATCAGATAACACCCGAACTTTCATTCCGTTCTGAATTCGGATTGGATGTACTTGAGCAAAGAGAAAATAGTTTCTATGGCAGACTTACCATTGGATCAGGTCCTGCAGGTGAAGGCCAAGCTCGGACCTTAAGAGCTGTGAATTATAATACCAATAACTATTTTTCATATGCAAAAACCATAAACGAGAAGCATGACATTTCAGCCACAGCTGGTATGTCATTCCAGAAATCAAATACAGACGTCCAATATCTTTATGCTATTGGATTCCCAAGTGATGATTTCCAAACATTGGCAAGTGCCACTGAAGTAACAAGTTTCTCAACAACCAAAACAGCCTATAGCTACTTATCTTATTTCCTTAGAGCAAACTACAAACTAAGTGATAAATATTTATTGGCAGTTAGTGGACGTGTAGATGGATCTTCAAGATTTGGTGCTAACGCAAGATATGGATTCTTCCCAGCTGCTTCAGCAGGATGGATTATTTCAAACGAAGACTTTATGTTAGACCAAACTACTCTAAGTTTCTTGAAATTTAGAACAAGTATTGGGGTAACCGGAAACTCAGGAATTGGAGACTTTGATCATTTAGGTTTATATCAAGGCGTGAATTATGCAGGAACACCTGGTATTCGCCCTACTCAATTAGAAAGTCCTGATTTAGCATGGGAAACAACCACACAGATCGACTTTGGAATTGATTTCGGATTATTTGACAATCGTGTTACCGGTGAAATTGACTACTACATAAAAAAAACATCTAATCTCCTACTAAACAGAACCTTACCCGGAACCTCAGGATTTACCTCAGTGACAGAAAATATTGGAGAGTTGGAGAATAAAGGTATCGAAATTGCACTTCATTCAAACAACTTAACCGGTAAACTTAAGTGGAATACTGATTTCAATATCGGCTTTAATGATAATAAAATCATGAACATCAATGGCCCTGATATTATTGCTGGTGTTAACCGTGTGAGAGAAGGCGAACCTATGGGTGTTTTTGTAATGTCAAAATATGCAGGCGTTGATCCAGCTAATGGAGATGCACTATATTATATTGATGAAACAAGTGATGCTACAACAAATGATTACGGTGCCGCTAAGAAACAAGTTGTTGGTTCACCGAATCCTGATTTTACAGGTGGTATGACAAATACATTCACTTATAAAGATTTTGATTTAAGCTTTACCTTCAACTTTGTTTATGGAAATATGATCTTTAATGGAGGGGGAACTTATCAATCAGCTAATGGTGACTGGTGGGATAACCAAACCAAAGATCAGTTAAACTTTTGGAGAAATCCTGGTGACATAACCGATGTTCCTGAAGCACGATTTGCTGCAAGTAATGGAACCAGAGAATCTTCCAGGTATTTATCTGATGGATCTTATTTAAGGTTAAGAAATGTTACTTTTGGATACAACTTACCTAAAAACTTAACTTCTAAGCTTAAATTAGAGAGAGTTAGATTATATGTAACCGGAGTAAACCTTCTTACCATCACTAATTATACCGGCTGGGATCCAGAAGTGAACTATACAGGAACCGGTAGAGATACGCAAACCTTTAATATTATTCAAGGACGCGACTTCTATACTGTTCCTCAGGCTCGTACGATTACATTTGGTGTAAACGTAGGATTTTAATTAATATCATGAAAAATCTAAAAAAACTAGATATGAAAAATACAAAATATCTCATTTCATTATTTGTAATAATGTTAATGATGGTGGTGGTATCCTGCGACAAGCAATTGGATCTAAAACCACAACAATCAATCGATACAGAAACAGCTCTCGCCACTTCTGCGAGTATTGAAACACTGCTTGTTGGTGTTTATCAAAATATGAGAAGTGCAAGTTTATGGGGTGGTAATTTCAACGAGTTTAGCGAATTAATTGCGGCTACAACCGATATGCAATTTATTGGTTCATACGCTCAACCTGAAGAATTTTTCGACAAAGTAATTATTGCCAACAATACATACATCAGCGGAAACTGGAATCAGGCTTATTATGTAAATAACATGATCAATACAATTTTATCAAGTTTAGATGTTGTAAATGAAAGTATCAGACCAAGAATTGAAGGTGAAGCTAAACTTGCCAGAGGTTGGTTATTATTTGAAATGACCAGACTTTATGGTAAACAATATGATTTCAATTCACCATCAAATAATACAACAAATTTAGGAGTGCCAATAGTACTTACTCCTACTCTTGTTGCTGCAGATGCAGCTGAAGTTGAAAGAAATACTGTTGAGCAATGTTACACGCAAGCAATCACTGACCTTACTGCTGCAAAAACGCTATTGGAATCTTATGGAAATAATGGTACAAGTCTATCAACCTATGCAGCGAGCGCCATTCTTTCAAGAGTGTATTTGCAACAAGGTAATTTTACCGCTGCTGCTACAGAAGCAAACAGGGTAATTGAACAAGGAGGTTATGGCCTTATGCCAACCCCAAGACAAGCACATAACAATGCAGGAAATGTTGCCGAAGATATTTTCGCATTCCAAAACAATACTGCAAGTAACGTTGGTACACTTGCCGTAATGTATGCCAGTTTAAACGATGCCGGTCGTGGAGATTATGAAATTCGCGAACCATTTATGAGTTTGTTTGAAGCTGATGATTTACGTGGAAGTTATCAAGGTGCAGATCAAATGGAAGATTCATATGCGCAGGAAGACGTTACAGCTATGTATTATTATGGTGTTGGCAATATCTTAAATTATGGTGGTATCAATACCATTAAGTGGGGTAACTATTATACCAATCTTCCAATGATTCGCTTGGCCGAGATGTATTTAACTCGTGCTGAAGCTAATTTTGAATCTGGTAATACAACACAAGCGCTTGCCGACATCAACACAATTAGAGCACGCGCAGGACTAACAACTCCTTTAACTGCAGTTACTCAGGACATCATCCGATCTGAGCGATACAAAGAATTATGCTGGGAAGGATTCAGACTTCACGATCTGAAAAGATGGCATCTAAATATTGGTTCAATTGATTACGATTCATGGACAATAATATTACCGATCCCATTAGACGAATTAGAAGCAAATCCAAACTTGCAACCTAATCCAGGTCAATTAACTCCTTAGTATTAAAAGGATAGAAAATAAAAAGAGGTGCAGAATATGCACCTCTTTTTATTTTTACCCTAGATATCAAAACGGCTTATTTGATATGTAAAAGTTTATCTGTGTTAAAAGTCTTTCCAAGTTCAATAATATACAGATTCCCATTATTATCATCTTCAATATTGGGGTATTTATTCTGATCAATAAGCTGATTTACAAAACTTGGAATGGTGTTACTATGTCCAACAATTAAAACAGTCTTTCCGCTGGTTTTTCTCAGAAATTTTTTTACATTGATTTTGGTAGGGTGATAAAAAGTGATATCCAGTTTTTTGCTATCGGCCGTAGGTTTTGCGGTAGCAATTGTACGAATATAATCAGTTGAATATATCGCATCAAAAGCCACATCTTTAAAAATCTCAGCCCACTCTTCTGCACGTAATTTCCCTATGCTCGTCAAATCAGGATTTCCGTCTTCCGTAATTACTTTTTCAGCATGACGAATCATATAATAGGTACTAATTTCCTGAGAAACCAGGTTTAGTGATATTAGGCCTAGCAGAATGCCAAGCAATATTTTTTTCATATTAAAATTTTTGTACAAATTCTTACTCTGCTAAATCCTGAACTCTTTGCCAAAAGTTTAGAAAATTTAGTCCCATGATTTTCTCGATATCACTTTCACTATATCCCCTGTCTAATAAGCCGGCAATTAAATTAGGATACCCGGAAACATCTTTTAACCCTTCAGGCAGGCTGTCACCAACTCCTTCAAAATCTGACCCAATTCCAACATGATCCACTCCAACAAGCTTAACAATATGATCAAAATGATCTAAAAGTTCATCAATAGTGGCGTATGGATAAGGATTGTTTTCGTAATATTCTTTTCTGAACCCATCAAGCTCTGGGCTGTCAAGATCAAGCCCATTTTCTTCAACAAACTTCTCAAAAGCCAATCTGGATGCTGCACGATACTCATTGGGTTTTGAAGTAATAAAACCTGAACCAAAAGCAATTTGGATAACTCCGCCATTTTCGGCTATCAATTTTATCATGTCATCGGTTAAATTACGCTCAAAGCCCGGAGTAAAAAATCGGGCATTTGAGTGTGTAGCTGCTACAGGTGATTTTGTAACTCTCATGATATCGTAAAAGGCCTTCTCAGAAGTGTGGGACACATCTATGATCATCCCCATTTTATTCATTTCCCCAATCAATTCCTCCCCAAACTTGCTTAGCCCATTCCAAACCCTAACCGAATCATAAGAGGAATCGCAAATATGATTGCTTTTCCCATGAACTACTGTGATATATCTAATTCCCCTATCATAAAAATACTGGAGATTTTTTATGTCTCCCATGATTGGAGATCCATTTTCCAAGCCAAAAGGCACCGATATTTTATTGTTTTCAAAATTCTGCTTAACATCAGCTGGTGTAAGTGCTTTTGCAAATTTATCAGTGTTTTTTTCTAATAACTTATCCAATAAATCTAATTGCTTATTGGCACTTTCCATACTTTCAGGTGTTCCTTCATGCCGTGGTGAAACATATACCGCCAGAAATGGAGAATCTAGTCCTCCTTTTTTTGCCTTATTATAGTCGAAATTTCCAGTATAGGTGAGCTTCGATACATCATCAAATTCCTCAAAAATCCAACTTGGCAAATCAATATGTGAATCGACTATGATGTATTTTTGTGCAATTTGCTGGGCTTTAGTTTCTACGCTATGGTCTGGATCAAGATTACAAGAATAGAGTGCAAAAAATGCGATATTGATTAATAAAACTATTTTTAGATGATTAAGTGAGAATTTCATTGGTGCTTTAATTAAGTTTTCAATATTTACTAATTTACACTTAATTTTAAATTAAAGATTTAAGATGTAGTATAAATCGACCAAAAAGGGAATAATTGCTTTAAACTCGGAAATAGATAATTCAACTCTAAAGCAAAAATTGGCTCAAAAAGAAATATGTTTGTTTTAGTTACAATAAATTACTTAGCAAATTCACTTTATTCACCAACGATTCAAATTCATCAAAACTTAATGATTGAAATCCATCACTCAATGCATTTTCCGGCTGACGATGAATTTCGAGCATCAAACCATCTGCACCTGCAGCAATAGCAGCTAGTGACATAGGTTCCACAAATCTCCGAATCCCAATCCCGTGCGATGGATCTACAATAACGGGCAAATGGGTTTTTTCTTTTAAGATGGGAACCGCATTTAAATCTAGGGTATTTCGATAGGCTTTTTCATAAGTTCGAATTCCTCTTTCACATAAAATCAATCGTTCGTTTCCGCTTGAAAAAACATATTCAGCGGATTGTAACAATTCATCAATGCTTCCGCTAATTCCTCTTTTAATTAATACAGGTTTATCGACTTCACCTAAAGCCGAAAGCAAATTAAAATTTTGAGAATTACGCGCCCCTATCTGAAAAATATCGACATACGGGTACATTTGCTCAACCTGACTTACTTGCATTACCTCAGTAATAATTTTCATCCCAGATTCTTGTGCAACGGCATGAAATCTTTTCAGAGCCTCCAACCCATGCCCTTGAAAACTGTATGGCGAACTACGGGGCTTAAAAACACCTCCTCTGATAATTCCGACCCCGTTCTTTTTCAAAACCCCGACCATATCCTGAATCTGCGCCTCATTCTCAACACTGCATGGTCCGGCCATGATGGTTTTCCCGCCATTATTGATCTTAATTCCATCACCCAAATCAATGGTAGTCGAATTAACCTTCCATTTGCGGCTTACCAGTTTATAATCTTCATTTACCTTGTGAACATCCTCTACCCCTTTTAACTGACCAAGTTTTCGGATATCGACATCAGGTTTACCTATGCAAATTAAATAATTTTTCTTTTGGGTTTTTACTTCCGTAAACTGATATCCAATCTTAATTATTTCTTGTTCAATCTTCTGTTTATCAACATCCAACAGTTTATTTTCTAATTGTATGATCATCTTCTAAAATTGATTTAATGTAAGAACTAATATTTTTCTCTAAGAATCCCTTTTTTGAAATGGCCTTAATAAATGAGCTTCCGATGATTGCTCCTCTTGTGTATTTGCATGCTTGCAAATATGATTGCCTATTGTTAATGTTGAACCCCGTTAAAATGGGATGCTCCAAATTTAAGTTCTGTAATTTTTGAAGAAAAGTAGTGCTATCTGAAATCCCACTTTTTGAACCTGTTGTACTTGCCGAAGAAACCGCATAAATAAATCCGGTAGAATTCTTGTCCATTTCCTGAATTCTAACATCTGAGGTTTGTGGAGTGATGAGTAAAATATTATGCAATCCATATTTTGCAGTGTATTTCTTAAATTCCAATTGATAAACAGCTAATGGCAAATCCGGAATAATTAAGCCTGAAATGCCAACCTCATGGCATTTTTGGCAAAACCTCTCAGCTCCAAACTGCAAAACAGAATTGTAATAACCCATTAAAAGCAACGGAATCTTTACTTTGTTATTAATTTTTTCAAGCTGATCGAAAAGTAAGCTTAACGTCATTCCATTGTCCAATGCCCTTTGTCCACTTTCCTGTATTACAGGCCCATCAGCTAAAGGATCAGAAAAAGGAATTCCAATTTCCATTAGATTAGCTCCGGCTTTTTCCGCAGTTAAAATAATTTTTTCGGTATCGTTAATACTTGGGTACCCTGCCGTGACATAAATACTCAGTAAATTACTTTTATCAGATTTCAGTAACTCCGATAGTTTATTTCTTTTCATAATTAAAAATTCATTTTTTGCTGATAGGTTTCCATATCTTTATCTCCCCTCCCACTCAAATTAACCACAACAACTTCATCTGTTGAAGGCTTAATTTTTTCTAGCGCAGCAAAAGCGTGTGCACTTTCCAATGCCGGAATAATTCCTTCCAGCTGAGTTAAAAGCTTAGCTGCTGACAAAGCTTCTTCATCAGTTACATTCATGTATTCAACCCTACCACAATCATCTAAATATGCGTGAACAGGACCAACACCCGGATAATCCAGGCCAGCTGAAATACTGTAAGGCTCAACTACCTGACCATCATTGGTCTGCATTAATTTTGATTTGCTTCCATGTAGCACACCTGTGGTTCCCAACTTTAAAGTAGCTGCTGTTTTACCACTCTCTAAACCTAGACCCGCTGCCTCAACCCCTATGAGTTTTATTTTTTTTTCGTTGATAAAAGGATAAAAAGCGCCAATGGCATTGCTTCCTCCACCAACACAAGCCAATACATAATCAGGGTTTTTATGCAGCTGTTCTTTAATTTCAAAACCAATCACTGATTGAAAAGCACTTACCATTTCAGGATATGGATGCGGACCAACCACAGAACCAATTAAATAGTAGGTTTCCTCGGGATGATTAATCCAATCTCGGATGGCTTCATTGGTTGCATCCTTCAAAGTTTTTGTTCCACTATGCACGGCTCTCACCTCAGCACCTAACATTTGCATCCGTTTAACATTTGGTGATTGCCTTTCCATGTCAACTGCACCCATGTATACAATGCATTTTAAACCCATCAATGCACAAACCGTAGCAGTTGCCACGCCATGTTGACCAGCACCTGTTTCTGCAATAATTCTGGTCTTTTTCATTTCCTTGGCCAATAATATTTGACCGATGGCATTGTTAATTTTATGAGCACCCGTATGACACAAATCTTCTCTTTTTAGATAAATATTTGTGTTATAATGATCGGATAAGCGTTGTGCAAAATAAAGGGGAGTTGGTCGGCCAACATATTCTTTTAGCAACTTTTTAAAATTACTTTGGAAACTATAAGATTTGTCGATTTGCTTAAAAGCATGCTTCAGCTCTTCAATGTTTGGGTGTAATAATTCGGGAATAAAAGCTCCCCCAAATTCACCATAAAATCCGGTTTCACTTATTTTAAAATTCATCTCTAACTCGATTAATTAATATTTTTACTGCTTCGATATCCTTGAGCCCAGGTTTTATTTCAAATCGACTATTTACATCAATCGCGACTAATCGATTATCGTCAATTTTTTTTATTGCATTCAGATTTTCTAAGCTAATTCCTCCGCTCAGGAAATATGGAATATTAAGCTGATAGTCTTTCAATAATGCCCAATCAAAATACTTTCCTGATCCACCATATGCCTGACTTTTTGTGTCGAATAAAAAGTAATCGACAACTTCGTTATATGGAATCGTTTTCTCGAAATCGAAATCATCATCAATGCCAAATGCCTTAATAATTTCAAATTCGGCATTTTTAAGCTTTTGACAAAACTCAACAGATTCTGTTCCATGTAATTGAACCATATCAATTTTATATTCATCGCATACATGAATGATATCTTCAGGATTTTCATCCACAAAAACTGCCACCTTTTTGATGTGCACAGGCATGTTCGAAGTTTGATCTACATCTAATTCAGTTAGCGCAAAACGTGGAGATCGATCATAGAAAATAAATCCCATAAAATCCGGATTTAATTTTGTAAGCGCCTGAATATTTTCAGCATATTTCATTCCACACACTTTTATTTTCATCGCACTTCCTCCAACTTTTTAAGCGACTTTATAAATTTGGCGCATTCCAAATGTGGGTTGGCAGATTGCATAAAATGTTCTCCAATTAAGAACCCCTTAAAACCAAACTCCCTCAATTTTAAAATGCTGCCCGGATCGTTGATTCCACTTTCACTTACCTTCACAAACTCATCAGGAATTATTTTTGAAAGATCCATGGAGGTTTTTAAACTCACGCTAAAATCGTCGAGATTACGGTTGTTAACCCCTACGAGTTTTGTAAACTCATTGGGATATTTTTGCGCTTCTTCTTCGGTATGCACTTCAAGTAAAACCTCCAATCCCAAATAGGTTGCAAATTCAGCTAATTGTTTCGTTTGAGCTACGCTTAATACTGAAGCAATTAACAAGATGGCATCAGCTCCTATGCTTTTGGCTTCGATAATTTGATATTCATCAAAAATGAAATCCTTACGCAAAATAGGGCAATAATTGAAATGCCTGGCCTGGGTTAGATATTTCGATGAGCCACCAAAAAAATGCTCATCGGTTAAAACTGAAATGGCCGAAGCTCCTGCTTGCATGTATCCAATGCTGATTTTTTCAATGTCAACAAACTCATGAATGATGCCTTTGCTCGGCGACTTTCTTTTAATCTCGGCTATAATTCCCAACTTATCTTCGCGTAAAAGATACTGCGACAAAGAAACAACAGGCGTTTCGAAATAGATACTTTTCTCAAGTCCCTTCACCGGAAAAAGCTCCTTTTTCTCCTTGAGTTCAACTTTTTTATACTTAATTATTTTGTCTAAAATATTCATGACTTTATCAAACTTTTAAAACATTTTAATGCATTTCCTGATTCTATAGTTTCACGTGCCATATTAAAACTTTCTTCAATTGATAGTTTAGGTTTGGCACAATGAATTGCGAATCCGGCATTTGCAATTACTGCATTTTTTCGGGCTTCTGAAGCCTCATCATTTAACACATCCATAAATATTTTGGCTGCCTGTTCAATGGTATTTCCACCATCAATTTCATGAGGTTTAATGGTATAAAGCCCGATGCTTTCCGGACTCAAAATTTGTTCGCGCTTAGCTGAGATAAGCTTAAAATCTCCTGTTAAAGAAATTTCATCGTAACCATCCAAGGCATGAATGATGTAGTATGAAAGATCTGTTTGCTGAAATAAATAGTTGTACAACCTGGCGAGCTCCAATGAATAAACCCCAACAATTTGCTTTTGTGGTTTACTCGGATTTACCATTGGGCCTAACATATTGAAAAAGGTTTTAATACCAAGCTCACGACGAATAGGCGCAACAAATTTCATAGCCGGATGAAACAGCGGGGCGTGTAAAAAACAAATATTGCTTTTATCAATTTGTCTTTTCAACTCATCTTCCTTATTGGTAAACATATAACCGAGATGCTCCATTACGTTAGAGGAACCACAACCGGAACTCACGCCATAATTCCCATGTTTTGAAACTTTAATCCCTGACCCTGCAACGACGAAAGATGAAAGGGTAGAAATATTAAAAGTGTTTTTACGATCACCTCCTGTTCCACATAAATCGATTGTATCAAATTCTGACAAATCAATATTTAAACTTAAATCAAGAAGTGCATCTCTAAAACCTGATAATTCCTGTACGGTTATGCTACGCATTTGGAAGGCTGTTAAAAATGCCGTTACCTGGCTGGGGTTGTATTTACCTTCTCCTATTCCTGTTAACACCTGCTTAGCCTGAGCATAATCCAGTGCCTGATGTTCGAATAATTGGTTTAAAATATTTTTCATGTGTTTATAATTTATTTTTCAAAGGTCACATGGAACTCGCCAAAATAGTCATTCTCATTTGTGGATCAACTTTTCTCTTGGCTCGTTTCATCTTTTATGCTTTAAAAAATTTCGAATGATTTTTTCTCCTTCCGGTGTCATAATACTTTCCGGATGAAACTGCACTCCTCTTATATCATAATTTTTATGTCGCAAAGCCATCACCTGTCCATTTTCCTCTGTGGCAATGCATTCCAGATCCGGAGCTAATTTTGGATCAACTACCCAACTGTGATAACGTCCGGCAATAAATTTTTGAGCTAAGCCTGAAAAAATATAGTCTTCTTTTATCACCACAATTTCTGATTCAACCCCATGATAAACTTTTTCAAGGTTAGTTAACTCAGCTCCGAAAACCTCAGCAATGGCCTGCTGCCCCAAACAAACGCCAAAAATACTTTTTGTTGCAGCATAGGCTCTGATTACTTCTTTTAACAAACCCGCTTCATCTGGAACTCCCGGCCCAGGCGATAAAATTATTTTATCGTAGGTTGCAATCTCCTCAATCGTAAATTTGTCGTTTCTTTTTACATCAGGGTCAACACCTAATTCCTTAACTAAATGAACCAAGTTGTAGGTAAACGAATCGTAATTATCAACAATCAAGCATTTCATATCTGGCTGGCTTTTGCAATTGCTGCTCTCACTGCAGCAATTTTATTATTCACTTCGTTTAACTCGTTCTCTTCCTTACTTTCAACCACAATGCCAGCTCCTGCCTGATAAATCAATTGATTATCTTTACTCAAAAAAGAACGGATGATGATGGCGTGGTTATAATCTCCGTTTAAACCAATGAAACCCACTGCTCCACCGTAAAACCCTCGTGAATGATTTTCATATTCATCAATCAACTGCATGGCTTTGTATTTTGGAGCACCACTTAAAGTGCCTGCCGGAAAAGTGTCGGCAGCTAACTGAATGGTGCTTTGAGGATTAATTTTACCAACTACTTTACTCACCATGTGAATGACATGGGAATAGTACTGGATTTCTCCAAATATCTCAACCTCAACATCGCTCGAGTTTCGACTTAAATCATTTCGTGCCAGATCGACCAACATCACGTGTTCAGAATTTTCTTTCACATCAAGTTTTAATTTCTCAGCATAAATCTCATCTTCTTTAATACTTCCTTGCCGTTTGTAAGTCCCAGCAATGGGATGGATTGCAGCCACCCCATCTCGAACAGTAAGCTGGGCCTCCGGAGATGAACCAAAAATTTTATAATCTCCATAATCGAAATAAAATAAATAAGGTGATGGATTAATGGCTCGCAAAGCACGATACACATTAAACTCATCACCTGTAAACTTTTGCTGAAACTCGCGAGATAACACAATCTGGAAAACATTTCCTTTTCGGCAGTGCTCTTTACCTCTTCTCACCAAGGTTTTGTAAGCCTCATCATTTAAATTTGAGTTTTCATTTCCTTGCGTTTTAAAAGGAAAACTGGCATAATTTCTGTTTTCGATGATTAACTGTATGTCATCAATGCTTGTTTTCGAAAATTCGTATCCAACGCCTTGATGATCGAAAATGTACAACTCATTTTTAAAGTGATCGAACACAAGCACAAAACGATAGAGACTATATAGCATTTCCGGAATTTTCTTATAGTCATACTCCTTAGATTTTAGCTCAATATCTTCAAAATATTTGATCGCATCGTAAGTTGTATAACCAAAAATTCCGTTATCGGTAAAAGCGAATTTAGCTTTAGTTTCTTCAAATTGAGATACAAAGTTCTTGAGTAAATCAGGCATCGATGCAGATTGTTTCAAATCAAATTCCATGATTTGAGTGTTAATTTGAAATTCGTAAGCTTTGTTTCCGGAAACTTTAAAAGTAAATTGTGGTTCACAGCAGATATAACTATAACTGTTTTCCTTACTGTGATAATCCGAGCTTTCCAAAAGTAAGGCATTCGGAAACTGATCTCTTAATTTCAGATAGGTGCTTACTGGCGTAATGGTGTCAGCTAAAATTTTTTTGTACCTGGTGTTAAATTTTATTTTGCTCATTAGATTCTCTGTTTTATTTTGATCTCTTCAAAAAAGTTCACATTAGGAGTTCTTTGATGTCACATCGAGCCTAGTCGAGATGTAGCTTTCCTGAGTCTGTCGTTCTCGACAACACTTCGACTTCGTTCAGTGTCCAGCTCGAACTGACATTCATCTGCATTTTTTCGCTTTCTTGACAAACTCATTATTTTAGTTTTTATATTTTAATTATCGATCCCGATTCAATTCACTTCTCGGGATTAGTTCAACTTTAAATTTTAATGCACTTTCGTTTTTAAAATTCAAGTTTCACTAAAAAAAAAGACCCGCCGAAATCGGCAGGTCTTTTGAATATTTTATGATTAAATATATAGCGCTGTCTGTTCCGAACTCATCGAGTAAAGAAAGACCACCACCAACTATTTAATACGATATTTTTCATTTTTATGACTTATTTTGACGGCAAATGTATGAAATAATTATTTTACAATGCAAATCTAAAGCAAATTTTTTTCTTGAGTGATGAACCCTTTGATTCTTCGAGAGGCTCATCACAAGGACCCTTCGCAAATCACTCAGG
Source organism: Bacteroidales bacterium (assembly GCA_963674935.2). Lineage (GTDB taxonomy): Bacteria > Bacteroidota > Bacteroidia > Bacteroidales. The sequence goes on along the minus strand of CAXXWZ010000006.1, from coordinate 50,278 downwards.
GTTCAATTTCGAAGCTTTGAGTTTTTCACAAAGTGAAAAGCTTGTGCAGAGTTTACCGAAGCATATCGAAATACCATTTTACAGAGCAGCAGATAAATAGGTTAGGACATATGATTAGGGAAAATCAACTTTTTTATTTCTTTATTGTGTGAATCTTTTAAAGCCAGACATGAGCGGTTTCTTAAATAATTCAGCTTCCCCTGTTCTTTAAAAAATATCGATTTTTTTTGGTCAAAAAATTTAAAATTAATATTATTGTACTTTTCATTCCATATTTAGAATATGTTCAATTGATATAATAAAACTACAATTGTTGATGCATACTTTAAACGCAAGGCTGATAAAACAGCTAAGCAATCAACATATTAACTATAAAAACTAAACATAACTATGAAACCAAGAACACTTTCAATAATTGCTGGTACTAGCTACCTCATTATTTTCTTTACCGCGATATTCGCCAATTTTTTTGTACTCGAATCTATCCTGAAAGACCCCTTAACTACTATCCAAGAAAACCATTTAATGGTCAGATTTGGAATTCTAGCATTTCTGATTACTGTTGTTTTTGATGTTATAATCGCATGGGCTTTATATGAATTATTTAAAAAGAATAATTTATCGGGGCTTAGCACACTTTTCAGAATGATGCACGCTGCTATAATGGGAGTAGCTGTATTTGCGCTGGTTATTGCTATATCTTCAACTACTGCTCAAGAAGTCCTCAACCAGGTTGAAATTTTTAACACGATCTGGCTAATAGGATTGTTCTTCTTTGGCATGCACTTAATCCTACTGGGCAGAATAATCAAAAAACCAAGAATTATTGCCATTTTCCTCCTCATTGCTGGTATCATGTATATGATTGATACGGCAGCACATTTTTTACTTTTGAATTATGACAATTATAGTTCCATATTTTTGGCGTTTGTTGCTATTCCAAGTATAGTTGGCGAGATGTCGTTTGCGATATGGTTGCTTGCAAAAGGGGGTAAAAGTACGGCTGAAATTTCAGATAAATGATAAAGTTCTTCAGGAAAATCAGGCATAATCTTCTTTCCGAAAATAAGTTTACCAAATACCTGGTCTATGCTTTGGGAGAAATTATTTTAGTAGTAGTTGGTATACTCATTGCACTCGCCATCAATAATGGGAATCAAAACCGAATTATTGATAAAAATGAACAAACCTATTTACTCGGATTATTGGAAGAATTTCAAACAAGCAAGTCGAAGTTAACAGAATTAATAGCTGTAAATCAACAGAGTTATGTCGGTGCAAGGAAAATACTGGAACAAATGACTGTGAGTTATGAATCTTCGACTGAAGCAATTTTTTCTGAATTATTATATCATACATTTTCAACAGATATTGCGTTTAATCCAAACAATTCCCTCTTGAATGAAATGATTAGCTCTGGTAATTTAAAGAATCTCTCGAACACTGAATTGAGAAAACAATTAACAAATTGGATTTCAACATTGGAGGACATTACCAGACAAGAAAATGAACTTGGAATTCAAAGAGAGAAGGTACTTGATATGCTTCGAACAGATAAACACAGTTTGAAAACTATTCTTGAACAAGTAGGAGTTTATGACGACCTTGGTTTACCGAAAACCGAAAATAATATTAGTAATTTAGGGCTGTTAAATTCCACAGAATTCGAGAATAACATTTTAATGTTTATCCTTGCCAGCTATGCAACAGAAAAAGCACACTATAATCCATTAATGCAAGATTTAGATACTATTTTGAATTTGATAAAAGAAGAAATAAAATAACTACAGGCTTTCAAAGCAGAAAGTGACAAAATGAGCTTTATTCTTTTATCCTGCTTATTGCTTCACTGTGATGATCAATTTTCTAAAAGTGTATCTTCTTGAGAAAATCAGACATAATGACAAAGAAACAAACAAAACGAATACTCAGAATCGCATTTATTATTGCAAGTATATCATCTTTGTGGTTCGTGCCATGGATTTTGGTAAAGGCTTGGATTTTACCATTACCTGATACGGTTCAGAAACAAGTAAACAAAGAAACTGATTACGGATTTGACGGTATCATAGTTTATGTAGATAAAAAAGGTAGCACACCTGAATTTTACTCATCAGGCTATAAGAACAGAGAAGACAAAACACCTGCCGACCCTCATTCTTTATTTAAAATTGCAAGTGTCAGCAAATTGTATACTGCGGTTTCAATTACTAAACTAGCCAGTCAGGGACGTATATCTTTGGATAAAACTGTTGCTGATTACTTTCCTGAATTTGCAGGACGAATAGAGAATGCCGATAAAATTACGGTAAGAATGATGGTTCAACATCGAAGTGGAATTCCAAATTACACCGACACCAAAAATTATTGGGTTTATCCAAAACAAACTGATAAAGAACGGCTTGACTTGGTGCTAGATTTACCAGCTAATTTTGAACCCGATAAACATTTTAAATACAGCAACACAAATTATTTATTGCTTTCGAAACTCATAGAACAAGTTACAGGAGAAAGAAAGTTTAAATACATAAAAGAAAACATTTTAGACCCTCTAAATCTTAAAAATACTTATGGCTCTATTAAAGATGTCAATTTGAATGATGTAATGAGTGGATATTATGTTGGTTACGAAAACGACTTAAAGACAGATAACAATGGAGTGATGTTGGCAACAGCAGAAGATTTAGGTAAATTTATTCGAGCTTTAAATAATGGCTCTGTTTTTAAAGATAAAAATGAACAAGAAATCTATTCCTCAATTTACAAGTATGAGCACACAGGCTTGATACCAGGATACCAAACTATTGCCAAATATCATAAGGATTTTGATGCAGTAGTAATTCAATTTACGAACACGGTAAATTTTGATGGCTACAACTGGAATTTGTCAGAAATAATGTATAATCGAATAGTTAAAATATTGAGAAAAAAAACTCATCATAATGGCTAACTAAACATGAAAAGCCAAACTCCCTATATACGCAGGCATTCAGCTAATTATTTTTTCTTCTTTATAAAAGGCAGGCCATTAATCATCCAATCAGCCGCAGGTTTTCCTTTTAAATAATGATCGATAAATTGCATCTGACGTTCCTGAAAATCAATTTGATTTTCCAATTTACTTAAATGATGTCCTTCGCCGGGATAAGAGAGCAAAATCACATTTTTACCATTAAAACGAAGTGCATTATAAAACTCAATCCCTTGGAGCCAATCAACAGATCCGTCGTCAGTACCGTGCAAAATTAACAGCGGCGTATTCATGTTACGTGCATGAAATACAGCCGATTCCTGCATATATAAATCCAAATCGTCGTAAGGATTGGTTGTAAAACGACCCTGACCATAAGTGTCGTATCGTTGCTGGTTTGTTCCGGAAGATTTCCAGATTTGATTAAAATCCGCAACCAGATCGGTAGCACCAGCCCCATAAAATATGGCGGCAAACAGATCAGAATGGGTTGAAATAAATGCAGAACCTTGTCCGCTAAAGCTATGGCCGTGCAAAGCAATTTTTTTCGGATCAGCATAACCCATTTCTATCACTTTTTTAACACCAGCCTCAACACATTCTAACATATCCGAATGAGTGGTACGAAAATTAAAATGAATATCGGGGCGCATCACCAAATAACCTTCGCTAACCAAACCCGCAAAACTGGGCCTGTCATCGTACTGAACTCCCGGATATCGATTCAGCCGGTCAGAATTCTTTTCATAATAATCAACAATCATTGGCAGTTTTTGACCTGCAACATAATCTTCCGGAATCCCCAAAGTTCCTTGTAAGCGAACCCCTTTTTTGTTGGTGAACTCAAATAAAATTTGCTTGCCCCATTTGTATTCGTTTTGCCATGGATTCGCATCAGTAACCTGTTGAGGTGCTTTACAATTTAAATCACTCACGTAATAATCTGGAAAATCGATAAAAGACTCAATGGTATAAATTAATTTATCAGCTTCTTTAGCCTTAACAGGCCGGCAAAACGTTTATCATCATAAATCAACTGCGAAAGCTTTCCTTTATTCAATGAGTAATATCCAGCTTTTTTTGTCCACTTACCAAATGCAGACATCATTAATGGTTTCGAGAGATCTATAAATTTTTCTTCCTGATCAAGCTTGAGATAGTCAAATTTGATTTCGTTTTTATCGCCCTCACCTTTCGTTAAATTAATGGCTTTACCAACTTTTAAAGGAACAGACCACAAATCATATTTAGCCTTTAAAATGACTGATTTTTCATCCTTTGAATAGCCGGCAATGCCATAAGGTGGCTTTTCTCCATAACGATCAAATTCCTCATTAACAAAACTGGTTGAAATATTTTCTGTAATATTTTTGGTGACTCCAGAATCAAGATCATAAACCCAAACATGCCCGTCTTTCCAAACAAAAAGTGTTTACTATCAGGTGATAATCCTAAACTTCTGCCTTGAGCTTTAAACATTAGAGTGATCTCTCCTGTGGAATTATTTATGCGATAATAATCACCCAATTGAGGTTTCCAGTCAGAAATATAAGGTTTGGAATCGATGCCAACTCCCCATTTCCCATCTCGTGAAACAGTAACGCTGCGCATTTTCTCATCTGCCAATTTAAAGAATTTCTTGGTTTTCAAATCAAAGACTGAGCGATAGGTAAAATTGCGATCACGTGCAGCCTGCTTCATTTGAACTGTCTGAATTCGTTCATCTTTCCAATGCCAAACATCAACATTAGCAACAGGGTCGGCATCTGGCTTTTTCTTAGCAGGTTCTTCCTCCTGTTCTTTTAGCCCGAAAAATATTTTTGATTGATCTGAGCTCCATGTTAAAGTTCCTTTTTCAGAGATTACCATATTTTTGGCAAGCTCTTCAATTTTAGAAAGATCTAAAACATTCATCGTCGGCTGCAATTGATTTAAATTGGTAAAAGCCAACAGCAGGTTCTCAAGCTCTTTTTTCTTTTTATCTTTGGTTCCTTGCAATGCTGCAAGTGCAAACCCTTCTTCGTCCCAGGTTAGGCGACTATAAAAACATTTTCCTGACGCTAAAGTTTTTCGGATTCCAGTATTTAAATCTATCAGATGAATTCCATTTCCGGTCGTATCAGCCGCATCAATGATGTATGCGAACATGGTTCCGGATTTATTAAAACTAAATTCTGAAGCACTACCTATCAATTCATCTAAACCTGTTTTTAAATTCCGCAGTATCAAATCACTTCCTTTATGTTTTGCTTTGGGGTCGGATTTTTCCTTTTTTATGGCCAAAAATTTTGAGCCTTTTGAAAATACGAATGAAGACAAATTGTCAATTTGATCTTTTTCTCCTGAATTTAAATTTAATAGTTCCAATTTTTTTGGAACAGGTTTCTTATCCTTTTTTAATTTCTTAATTTCTTTTATTGGCTTGTTGATCTCATAAGCAATCCAATGCGTATCATCAGAAAATTTTGCATTGGTTCCTAGCGGTATTTGAAATTGCTTTTCGCTCACAAGACTTTTCACATAAAGCGTATCGTTTTTGTCGCGGAGGCTGAATCCAAAAGCGATCCAATTTCCATCATCAGAAATATCAGCAGAATTAATGCTCCTCCATTTTCCGAACTGATCAAATGTAAGCTCTTTTTTCTCAACTGATGTTTGGGCTATTAGTGATAATCCAAATAAAAATGCCACAATAAACATTAAGCTCTTGACTAAATTTTTAAAATTTTTCATGATGATTCCGCTATTTATTTTTAATAATAATTTCTTTTTACGTGTGCATGTTACACTCGAATTTACAAAAATCCTACATTTCTTGATTAGATTAATCGTCAATTTGGAGTCATGATCTGAATGAATATACAAAAGGCAGCATATCATCGATCAATTTAATTAGAGTCTAAGTTTTGATAACGGCAATTGACATAATCTTTTTAGAAAAATGCCATAAATGGCGACTAAGATCTTTTAAAACTTCGTACATTTATAAAAAAAGACCAACATGAAAAAACTGATCACACTTTTGCTATTTGCAGCCATTTTGTGCGCCTGTAATTCAACCTCCAAAACAGAAGCAGACGAATGGATTTACCTTTTTGACGGCACCAGCACCGATGGTTGGAGAGCCTATAATGGAGAAGCTTTACCACCTCAATGGGTGATTATAGATGGAGCTTTAACTTTCGATACCGAGAAGAAACTTGAAGCTGAGAAACAAGGCGGAAAAGACATTATTTATGCCGCTGAAGAATTTGAAAATTTTGAATTGTACCTGGAATGGAAACTTCCGGCAGGCGGAAACAGTGGTGTTTTTTATCACCTAAAAGAAGGATATGCCGGGCCACCAGAAGTTAGTCCGGAGTATCAGTTATTGGATGATTTAGGTTGGGAAGAAATTAATAATGCCACCCTACAAGAATGGCAAAAAACGGCGGCTGATTATGCAATGACAGTTCCAGACATCAGTCAAAAAATAACCAAAGCTGCCGGAGAATGGAATACCACCCGCATTAAGTTTACACCTGAATTAGTTGAACATTGGTTGAATGGTAAAAAAGTGCTTTCATTCGTTCCATGGTCAGAAGACTGGTATGCCAAGAAGGAAGCAGGAAAGTGGAAGGAATATCCAGATTATGGAAAGTATAAAACCGGTTTTATTGGATTACAAGATCACGACAGTCCTTTATGGTTCAGGAATATAAAAATTAAAAAACTATAATTTGATTCTGAAGAAAATGGAAAGAAGACAATTTATAAAAAACACTGCGGCACTGGCATCGGTAAGCATTTTACCTTCATCAGTTTGGGCGCTTGCTAAAAATCAAAAGATGAGAACCGCACATATCGGAGTTGGTGGGATTGGAACCGAAGACCTTAAGTTTATTGCTGCACATCCATCCGTAGAAGTTGTCGCCTTATGCGATGTTGACACTAATGCCCTGGAAGCCGCACATCAATTGCATCCAAAGGCCAAAACTTATTCCGACTACAGGATGCTTTTTAAAGAATTAAAAAATAAAATTGACGCGGTAATCGTTTCAACTCCTGATCATACCCATGCACCAGCCTCGATGATGGCAATGGAAATGGGGAAATCGGTATATTGTCAAAAACCATTAACGCATCACGTTGCCGAAGCAAGAGCCATGCGTAAGCTGGCAAAAGATAAAAACCTAATCACCCAAATGGGCATTCAGGTGCATTCGTTTTATGATTATAAACTCGCAACTTTGTTAATCCAATCCGGCATCATTGGCAAGGTTAATACGGTACATGCATGGTCGCCCAAAAACTGGGGTTTTGATGGCCCGGAGCCTCAAGGTAGCGACCCAATTCCAGAAAGTTTAGATTGGAACTTGTGGCTGGGAACTTCTGCCGAAAGGCCTTATAAAAAAGATATTTATCATCCCGGAAACTGGAGAAAGATATTAGACTATGGCTGTGGTACTTTGGGCGATATGGGCGTGCATATTTTCGATACGCCTTACAATGCCTTGCAATTAGATGTACCAATGACCATTAAAAATGAATGCAGAAAACCTACCGGATTTGGCTTTCCAGAAAAAAATACGGTTACCTATATTTTTCCGGGAACCAAACAAACTACGGAAACATTAAAGTGGGTATGGTATGATGGTGAAGGAGCTCCTGAAAGTCACAAAGACTTACAATTACCAAATGACGAAAAATTGCCAGATCAGGGAGCCATGTTTATCGGAGAAAAAGGCAGACTCCTGCTTCCTCATTTTATGGAGTTGCCCAAACATATTGTCGACGGGAACTATCAAGAATTAGACTTTTCAATGATTTCAAATCCTGAAGAACTCGGAGAACCGGTTAGGAATTATGCCACGCAAGGCCAAAAACATCACCATCAATTTGTGGATGCTTGTTTGGGAAAAGCTGATTGTAGTGCCCCGTTTTCTTATGCTGCACGACTTACGGAGACCATACTTCTTGGCGTTATTGCCGGACGTTTCCCTAATAAAACTTTACACTGGGATAATGAAAATGCTCGCTTTGCAGAAGAGGAAGCCAATCAGTTTTTGAATGCCCCTTATCGGGAGTTTTAGGATTAAACCTGTGCTTCATGTCATTCCGAATAAAGCGAAGCAGAAGTCCGCAATTTCTTGACCACTTAATTGCGAAGCCTCAAGAAATGGCATTTTATTTTTACACTTGTTTGATAAACAATTGACACAAGTCTTATTTTTTTTAACACAGCTCTCATTCATATTTTACTCAAGTGCTTTTAAGTAACTTGACTACTCAAGTCTATTAATTCAACTAGTCAAGTTTATTAATTTGACTACTCAAGTTGCTTAACTTTACAGCTGGCTTTCTTTTAAATGATTTCATGTGCAGATGAACAGATTCGTACAAGATTAGGTTTTCAAATCTTCGAATTCACAAATTAATTCCCTACCTTTATTTCCTGAAATTCTTTCCGCCCTCGGATTGTAAAGTTGATTGAGGATTTCAGCTCCCCAAATTGATTTAAAAATAATCGATTTTAATGAATCGATAAAAAATAACATACAAGAAAACCTGCACAATACACAACAACTTGTCCGCCTTTGGAGGATTTGGATGTTATTGTGCAAGAAAGCTACACATATATAATAGTTATGCACAAATTAAAAAATGAAAATCAAGCCAACAAAAACGATCAATAAAATTCATTTTTCTGATCTCAATCCCATGAGATTTGAGGACTTATGTTTGAACTTAATTCAACGACAAAAAGAATGGAAGGAAATAAGACATTATGGACGAAAAGGAAGCGATCAAGGAATTGACATTTTAGGTATTGATCATAATTCTAATACATGGTATTTTCAATGCAAAAGATATTTTAAAATTAGCCTTGCAGAATTAAAAAATATCGTTGAGAAAATTATAGAATTAAACAAAGACATACCAAATTATTTAGTGATAATTGTTTCCTGTGATATAAGCAAAAATCAACACGAAAAGTTAATTGAATTTTCATTAAAGAAAGGAATAAATAATACACAAATATGGTCATCAAGTAAAATTGAAGCTTTACTGTATGAAAAACACCATGATTTACTATTTACTTATTTTGGTATTAATCTGCCTAATGAGAGAAAGAACAATATTTCGAAAGTAAAACAGGCACTAAGAATGAAGAAGAAATTCGAAAAAGATTTTCTTCGAAAAGATATGGATTACGATTCCATAATGACTTCAATATTTGTTCCTCACATAAAATTTTTAGAAGGAGAAATAATCATCAGAAACATTGAAAATGATACCTATCCAGAATTAGACAAACCTGATTCTCTCACGATAAGTAATTGGTTTAAAGCTGAATTATACAATGTCTATCACAATGGGATTGAAATTTATTTATCAGGTGAATCTGATTTAATCTATGACATTGAAGGCAATTGGGACATAGTAACTAGGAGACAAAATATTGAGAGAGATATTAATTATAAACGCATACCCATAAGGGCTGTTGGAAGGATCTCATTTTCAAATATAATCGAATATGATTTTGGAGGAGATGAATCTTCTCCTATGCCTCACTTATTTTGCAAATTTGACAATGACAATACGCCATACGAGAGTATTGAATATTATTCATATGCGGATTCTAAGAAAAAGAAAGCTCCGTATCATTTTGAAAAGAATAAAAGAAAAAAATTAAAATAATCAGTGCATAACAATGTGTATAAGTTATGTCGGGAGAAATCATAAATTTAAACAGCGGTAACCCGCATAAAATCATTACTCGGCGGACACGGACTACGTCCGCAGTCCGCCACAACTCATACACTAACCGTTGTGGCCAATTAGGTACGTTATATAAACATCGTTTACAAAGTTATAGATACATCGTTTACACTTTTTAAATTGCAATTTGAACCAAAAATCAAATTGCGATGCCATGGAAAGACACAACGATTATGGAACAAAAAATTGAATTTATCTGTGAATGGCGTACCGAAAAATACACCATCACTGAACTTTGTAAATGTTTTGGAATAAGTCGGCCAACAGCCTACAAAATCATCGCTCGTTTCGAAGAAAAAGGCTATGATGGACTCAGAGAATTGTCGAGAAAGCCCAGAGGATTTCACCCCAATCAAACAAAAGAAAAAGTGGTTAACAGCATCATTAAATTAAAAGAAAATCATCGGCTCTGGGGTGCAAAAAAAATCCATCGACTTTTGTATAACGATTATGTTGATGAAGATATTCCAACAATGTTAACCGTGCATAATATTCTCAAAAAACACGGTTTAGTCAGCCCTCAAAAACAACTTCGTAGAGTCAAACCAATTCACCCAATTTTTGACCCTAAAGAGTGTAACGAGGTATGGAGCGCAGACTATAAAGGAAAGTTCTTAATGGGCAATAAAAAGTACTGTCACCCATTGACTATTGCTGACTCAAAAAGCCGATTTGTATTCACTGCCAAAGGACATTATAAAGAAAACCTCTCTTCGGCTAAAGCTGAGTTTACAAGGGTTTTCAGAAAGTATGGCATACCTAAACAGGTGCATACCGACAATGGTTCCCCCTTTGGTTCGGTCTCGGCCATACAACGATTTACCCGCTTGTCATATTGGTTCATTGAGCTGGGAATTATACCTGTTTTTTCAGATCCTGCTCACCCAGAACAAAACGGCAGACATGAGCGGATGCATCGTGATTTAAAGGCGGCTTGTGCCAAGCCTTCAGCCTTTGACTTAAAAGCACAGCAAAGACGTTTGAATCGATTTGTAAAAGAGTATAACCATCTTAGACCGCATGAAGCATTGAATATGGAAACGCCTGCTTCAGTACATCATTTTTCGACCAGGCCTTTTCCAGAAAAAATCACTAACTTTGATTATGACTCAGAAATGAGAGTACTGAAAGTAACCAAAAATGGTTCGATGAGATGGGGTGCTTATAACTGGGTCTATTTATCCGCTTCCCTGCAAGGAAAATATGTTGGAGCTCTGGAAATCGGTAATGGGATTTGGAGAGTTTTTTATAGAAATATTTTTTTAGGATACTTCAACCAAAATGAATTAAGAACAAAAGAAAAAGCTGTTAGATTAGAAACTAATTTAGTGTAAAGTCTAATCTATAACTTCTGTAAACTATGTATCTTAACGAACATTAAATAATTTTAAGCATGAAAGATAATTTTGAACAACTTGACTTAAATAAAATTGCAGTTGAATTCATCAATTCGAACCTGAAAGAACTAACCAATCTGGGTAAAGGAATACTGAAAGGCACAAAAGACACTATTCAATTTAAACTTAAAACGATATATACAAATTATTTAAGAAATGTAGGTGAAAGATACGGTAAGTCAAAATCCTTTTTTATTAGAGATGAGCCTCAACCATTAGATAGATTCTTTGTTCCTATGGGTATTGAATCTAGTAATATAACAATAAAAAATGCGAATATTAGAGCTATATTAAGTCATAATCTGAAATCAATTATTGTAGGGACTGCTGGATCAGGTAAGTCTATGTTATTGAAGTACTTATTAATTGATACACTAAAGTATAAAAAGCGAATCCCAATTTTTATAGAACTTAGGGATTACAGCGATATGAAATCTACAATATCTGATGCGATCAAAGATACTTTTGACTGTTTTGGACTAGACATTGAGATGGAATTCATTAATAAAGCATTTTCTGCCGGACATTTTATAATTTTCTTAGATGGTTTAGATGAAGTTACTGTTGAGAAAAGAATTGTTATCGTGAAAGAGATTGATGCTATTGTAAAAGAGTTCCCAAAAATGAGTATAATTCTAACAAGTCGCCCAGATAGTATAACCTCAGAGCTTCAATCTTTCTCAATTTTTAACACTTTGCCTATGGACTTAAAGCAAAGTGTATTATTAATACAAAAATTACCTGCAGATGATCATATTAAGAAAAAATTCATAAAAGCCTTAGAAAATGGTTTATTTAAAAAACATTCTTCATTTCTGTCAAATCCACTTTTATTAACTATAATGCTACTAACCTATGGATATAGTACTGACATTCCTAGTAAATTGAGTGTATTTTATAATCAAGCATTTGAAGCATTGTTTCAAAGGCATGATACAATGAAAGGTGCATATAAAAGAATTAAAGAAACTAATCTAGATATTCAAGATTTTGAAAAAGTATTAAATGTGTTTTGTATTCAAACATATGATGACAGAAAAATACGTTTCTCAAGACAAGAAGCTATTGAGTATTTGGGGAAATCAAAGCAAATAATTAACCTAAAATTTAATTCAGAATCATTTCTTAACGACCTCTTACAATCAGTCTGTATACTAGTAGAAGAAGGTCTTTTTATTACTTTCTCACATAGATCATTCCAAGAGTATTTTGCAGCTAAATTTATAGTTAGTTCTGAATCAAACATGAAGAAACGACTTCTAAAAAAATATCAACCAGAAACAATTGATGACAATATTTATAAACTAGTACATGAACTTGATCCTGATTTTCTTGAATATGAGATTATACTTCCTTTCTTGTCAAATTTATTTGATAAAATCAATTTAAAGAACAAAGTTGGAATTACACATTTTTCTAAGTTCTGTAAAATTATGTGGGAAAAGTTTCATTTTCGTGATAATAACTTATGGGGGACTGTTAATACTTCAGATTACACAAATAATTCTGTCAGGTTTATTGTACTTAATTTAACAACAGCGATCGAAGATAAGTATTTTGCTACTAAAGAAAATGAAATTGATTGGCTTAAAGAAAAGATTTCCAAGTCTGTTACTTCGAATTCTGAAGAAATTTACCATTTAAAGGATTTGAAATACAATGATGAGATTATAGTTGGGCTATTTTCCACTCGTGGATATTTTGGAAAAGCATTATTGACATTATTAGTTAAAGTTAAAGCTAATATTGAAAACAAAAGAACTAACAAAAAAGAAAAACTTGAAGAAATTCTATTTAAAAAAGATTAACAGGCCACAACAATGTGTATAAGTTATGTCGGGGAAAATCAAATATTAAACTTAGTAACCCGCAAAAAGGTTTTTCTCGGCGGACAAGGACTACGTCCGTAGCCCGCCACAACTCATACACTAACCGTTATGTGCCAAATAAATATAAGTTATGAAAACTGTAATATGTGATGCTAACATCTGGTATAATTTAGCAAACGAAAAAATTAATCCTGACAAATTTAAAGATGACAAATTAATTGGTACATCTGTGAATATTATTGAAATTTCATCGTCTCCAAATTTAATTTCTGATTTAGATTTAGTCATAAGAACAATAAAAGCATTTCACAGGTTTAATGAATTTCTAATTCCACACAATCCATTGGAGCATTTAATCTCGCTTTTTTATCTTGACTTCATTCCAGAATTTAAAGTTGAAAGTCATTTATTGGATCATTTTGGCACTCTAATGAATATAAATACAAATGAAATACCAGCTGAAAATATTGAAAAAGGATTAAAACAAATTGAGAAGCTTGAAGAAGAAAATCAAAAATCTATTGATAGTATAAATGAAAGAATTGCATTACTAAGAAAAAATCTAAAAGCTGACAAAGGACTAGCTGACTTCAAAAAAACGAGTTACATAAATTCTTGGAAACTACTATTTTCAGACTTAGTTACAGAATATAGCTTGAAATATTTTGACAAAGAAATCAAACTAGATCCAAATAGTGATTCGTGGAACAACTTAGAATTCTTTCTTCATACTTGGGAAGCTTACTTTAAAAAAAATCTTCCAATTGGAAATTGGAAATTCGACAAAAATGACTGGGAAGATTTATTAAATCTAGTTTATGTCCAACCTGGAATAAAATACTGGACAAAAGAGAAAAAATGGAACAAATTATTTATTGAAAATGAGCGTCTACAAAAATATTTATATTTATAAAGGCACATAACAAAGAACTGAGCTAAAATCCAAACAATTTTCCCATCATTTTTAGCTTAGCTTGACCTTTAAAACACTTTTATAAGCTGGATCGTATGGTACGCCGCTTTTGGCAACAGCTAATGACTGCTTCAGTAATTTATTACAAACAGCAATCAATGCAAGCTTCTTAGACTTTCCTTTTGCAACTAGCCTTTCGTACAAAGCTTTACATTGTGGGTTGTATTGACAAGCAGTAAAACTGCATAAAAACAGATGGTTGCGAACCAATGGATTTCCTTTTTTGCTGATGCGTGTTTTCCCTCTGATGCTGCTTCCAGATCTACGTTCAATGTGTGACAAACCAAAAAATGAAGATAGTTGCCAATAATTTTCAAAGCTTTTAAATTCGTAAGTATTTGAGATTAGCATAGTAGCCGTCTTCATTCCTATCCCTGATATAGAGGTAATGTTTGTTAGTATTTCAGGCTCATGTTTTTTTATCAGCGTTTCAACTTGGTTTTCAAGTATGGCTATTTCTTTTTGTAAAGGATGTATCTTAACGAACAGCAAAATAAAATCAGCATAATGACGAAAAGTGTTCGTATTTTAATTTATCGTCAATAAGATATATCTTTATCACAAAAAAACAATGATACAACGAGAGACATATTTAAACAAGTTAAGGCAACTAAAAGACCAAAACTTAATAAAAGTCGTAACAGGAATAAGACGTTGTGGAAAATCAACCCTTCTCGAAGCTTTTAAAAATGAGCTATTATCAAATGGCGTTTCTTTAAATAATATTGTTTTTCTAAATTTTGAAGAACGAGAAAATCTAAGCTTTACGAATTGGACAAATCTATATGACGAAATCATAAAGGGAATAAAAACCGATGAAAAATATTACGTCTTTTTAGATGAAGTACAGCTTATTAATGATTTTGAAAAACTTATTAATAGTTTGTATGTAAAAAAGAACATCGATTTATATGTAACAGGTTCAAATGCCTATCTACTTTCAAGCGAATTAGCAACACTTTTGACTGGCAGATACATTGCCATTAATTTACAGCCATATTCGTTTAAAGAATATTCAATAGCAAACAAAGAAGAAAAAAATGCAGACCGTTTATTTCGTAGATATATCAATGAAAGTTGTTTTCCTGAAGCAGTTACGCTTTCTCAAAACAATCAAGATTTAGTTATCGATTACATTCAATCTATCTATGATACAGTTATTATAAAAGACATCGCACAACGGAATAAATTGAGAAATATAAATAACCTGCATCGAGTTATCAGTTTTTTATTTGATTCGGTTGGTTCCTATGTTTCACCGAATAATATTGCTTTTGAGCTTAATAGAAATTCACAAAAAAGTATATCTCATAATACAATTATTAAGTACTTGGGTTTTCTAACTCAATCATACATCTTGTATGCAGCCCCACGTTATGATATAAAAGGGAAAGAATTGCTTTCTACTAATGAAAAATATTATGTTGTAGATTTGGGTTTGAGAAATATTACAGCAACCAATAAATACGACACTGATTTAGGACATAAACTAGAAAATGTGGTTTATTTTGAGTTGTTAAGACGCGGTGGAAAAGTTTATGTAGGAAAACACAATGACAAAGAAATTGATTTTGTAGTACAAAAACCAAATAATGAACGTGAATATTACCAGGTTGCCTTTACAGTTAATGACGAAAAAACATTTAAACGAGAGATTTCGGCATTTAAAAACATAAAAGACAATTATCCAAAATATCTCTTAACACTTGATTTTGACAATACAAGTATAGATGGCATCCAGAAATTAAATGTTATTGATTGGTTACTAAAATAAAAAATTAATGCCAGTGCATTACAAAGACTCATAGTGCATGGCGCTCAGACGGTAAAAAAACATCACGGTTTTCGTGTTGTTTCCTGTCCCTCATGAAGCAGAAAAGCCGCTCGCGCCAAACCGTTAATCAAAATCACCTTTTAAAACTAATTCTTTCAATAAACCCAAAGCCAAATCCACCTGCTTTAAATGCGTGCGGAAACCCAATACTGCAATCCGAATCCAATACACTCCGTCAATGGTTGTAGATGAAAAGAAAACTCTGCCATCCTTTTTAATCTGCTCAACCAGGTTTTGATTAAAGGCATTGGCGTTACCAGTTTTGGGGATAAAGCGAAATATGGCAATGGACAATTCAGGTTGTGGGCCAACTTCAAAACCCAGCTTCTGAATTTCTTCATAAAAATAATTGCAGAGCAGAACCTTTTCTTCAAGTGCTGCCCTAAATGGTGCTATGCCCAATAATTGCAAGGAAATCCACATGCGTAAACCCCTGAAATGTTTGGTGAGTTCCGGTGAAAGATCGGCAGGAGATGGGTTATCGTCCATGGTATAAGCATCCTGCATATAATTTGCCGTGTAACGGTGGGTTTGATAAAGTGCCTGGGTATCTTTTATTAAAATGGCTCCGCTGCCATAGGATAAAAACAATCCTTTATGCGGATCAATGGCGATGGAATCAGACAATTCTGTTCCTTTAAATGCAGGTTTATGTTGATCGGACAACATAAAAAATCCGCCATAAGCCGCATCAATATGAAACCATAAATCATTTTCATTGGCAATTTTACCAATGGCTTCTAGAGGATCAATCGCACCCGTATCGGTTGTTCCGGCAGAAGCATAAACCATAAAAGGCCGAAAACCAGCCGCCTGGTCTGCTTCAATTTGTTGAATTAAATTGTCCGGCTTCATTCTGAATTTTTCATCCATTGGGATATAACGAACAATACATTCTCGCATCCCAGCTATGCGTAAAGATTTTTGCACACTGTGATGCAATTGATGGGTCATGTAAATCACACAATTTTCTATCTCACGCGCTTTAATTCCTTTGGCATCGCGCGCAGTGGTGATGGCTGAAAGGTTGGCAATAGAACCACCTGAAGTCAGGTTTCCTAAAGCATCCGCAGGATAATTTACCATTTTGCACATCCATCGCAGCAACATGTTTTCCATGCGCACAGCTCCGGGGCATGCAAAAAAGAGTCCGGCATAACGATTGGTAACAGCGGCCAAATAATCGCCAAGGGCGGTTGTAAAAACACCACCACCCGGAATATAGCCCAAATGCCCGCCAGAAGCAGGATTAAGATTAGGCGTATCCACATTCTCCTTCAAGCATCCCAATACCTCTTCAATAGGTTTGCCCTCTTCTTCCATGGGTAAATCCAAAATATTTTTACCCAAATCTTCTGAAATGGTAAAGGCTTTTTGTTCCTCCAAATTATTTAAAAAATGATCTGCATAGGATTGAATAGCTTCATTCCATTCAGTTCTGTTAGCGGCTAAAGGCTCTAATTTTTTGGAAATAGTTTCGAGCTTTTTAATTTGATTAATCATACCGAAATTTACAAAAGAAACACAAGACTTGGTAGTAGTTGAAATGATTAATTAAAAACCTTGCAACTTCAGGCATTTTTTACCAATTTTGAGCAAATTACAATCGAAGCAATTTAGCTTTATGAAGATTTTAAAATACCTCTTTTTTTTAATCGGTTTCGTTTTACTGAGTTCGTGTAATTCGGATGAAGTTTGTACAGAAAATATTGACAAAACAGCCAATATAAAATTTGTTCAAATTAGTGTTGTGGATGATGTCATCACCGAAAATGAGTTAAGTTTAAATAACCTGATTGTTTTCCCGATTGAAAGAGCTGAAGATTCAATTTATAATTTTCAAAATGGAGTTGCCAATATTTCATTACCGCTAAACCCAAATTCAACACAAACCGCATTTGCAATTAAGGCTGATGAGATTCAAGATACGCTCTATTTTCATCATCAATCGGAAATGAAATATGTATCATTAATTTGTGGATTTACGTGGTTTTTCAGTTTAGAAGACGTAACTCACACAGGCCATGCCATTGATTCAGTAATTGTTACGGATAGTATAATTGATTTAGATGAAAGAATTAACTACAAGATATATTATCGTTAGCATCTTTGTTTTTTTCGTTGTATCTGCACAGGCACAGCTAAATATACAAAGTACTCAAAAACCACATCAAAAGGCTTTGCGTTTTGGAGTTGATTTATTTTCTGTTGTTAATTCAGCAATTAACCCGGATGAAATGGTGTTAAATTTTCATTCCGACTTCCACTTTAAACCTGATATTTATTTTGCTGCTGATGCTGGGTTTCAAAATATTTTAAAAGATGAGCATATCTTCGACTACAAATCGAATGGCTTTTATTTAAGTGTTGGAGCTGATAAAAATATGCTGAAATCTAAAAACGACAACGATTTAGACATTGTTTATATTGGGATAAAATATGGAATAGCCATGTACCAGCACTCCGCCGACAGTATCATAACTGATAATTATTGGGGTGATAATTATAACTCTTTAGCATCTGAAAAATTAACAACCCAATGGGTGGAATTTGCAATTGGTATGAAATCAACATTGTTTTTTGCAAAAAACTTCTTCGCAGGATGGGCACTTAAATATCGCATCAAAACAGTAGCTGAAAAAGAAACTCAAATGTCACCTTATCTTATTCCGGGATTTGGTAAAGCAGATAAAAATTCATCAATGGCTTTTAGCTGGTCACTTTATTATCGAATTCCTTTTAAAAAATAAATAGCTGCCTCACATTAATTTACGACTGCTTCCATTTCATTATAATTCACTTTATCACCTGCACGAAGTTTACAGCGTTTCCTGTATTCGATTTCACCATTCACACTCACTTCACCGTCTTCAATTCTAATCTTGGCCTCACCTCCGGTTTCAACCCAACCCAGGAATTTTAACAATTTATTTAGCTCAATAAATTCATGCCCACTTAAAGTGAATTCTTCTGTTTTTCTCATGATACAAAGGTATGCTTATTCACCATTGTAATTTAATTTTTGCATTAAGATTAAGTTTTTAAATTTGAATAAAAATAGCCGATGAAATTAAAAGTTGCAGAACTCACCAATCAGAACGGAACCAGAATAAAAATTTTAAATTATGGCGCAAGGGTGATGTCAATTAAAACCTGCAATAAAAATAATAAACTGGGTGAAATTGTTTTGGGTTATGATAAGCCTGAAGAATATTTAAAAGGTAATCCTTATTTTGGCGCGACCATAGGCCGCTGCGCCAATCGGATTTCAAATGCAAAATTTTCAATTGGCTGTCGGCTTTATCGCCTTGAGAAAAATCAAAGTGATGATCATTTACATGGCGGTACAGGTGGTTTTCATCAGGTATATTGGGAAATGGGCTTGGTTGAAAAAAAAGATGATATTCAATCCGTTGTTTTAAACTACATAAGCCCAGATATGGAAGAAGGCTATCCCGGGGAATTAAAAACTCAGTTAACTTACAGCCTAACCAATGAAGATGAATTGATCATCGAATATTTCGCAGAAAGCTCAAAAACTACAATTGTAAATCTTTCACACCATTCATTCTTTAATTTAAAAGATGGAGGGAAGAGTAAGATTGATCATCATGTTTTAAAAATAAATGCAGATCACTATACACCGGTTAGTGAAAAGGTTGTTCCAACAGGAGAGATCAGAACAGTTGAAAATACACCATTTGATTTCAGAACCTTTCATGAAATTAGAGAGCGCATTTATGACGAAGATCAACAATTAGATTTTGGAAAGGGTTATGATCACAACTTTGTTTTGAATAAATATAGCTCTGAACTTTTTTTAGCCGCTGAAATTTATGAAAGAGAAAGTGGTCGTGCCATGGAGGTTTATACTACAGAACCAGGACTTCAATTTTATACCGGAAATTTTTTGGATGGGTCGGATATTGGTATTGATGGTATTGTCTATCAGAAAAAATCAGCATTTTGTTTGGAAACTCAGCATTTTCCTGATGCACCAAATCATGATAATTTCCCATCTATTTTGTTGATGCCAGGTCAAAAATATGTTCAAAAAACCATATATAAATTCAAAACGATAAAGTAGACTTATCGAAATGCATCTGCAATTTCGGCAATTTTTTGATTGTCAATTTTTGAGATATTCTCTTTTACTCCGGCTATTTTCCTAACGATGTATCTTTCGAAAAAATTCATTTTATCAAATAAAAACTCACCGCCAACAATTTCAATCTTTTTAGCATGCTTACGTAAAACTTCAGGGAATGCATTATCAAATTGTTCTCGTGCTTCTTCACTATCTTTCATGCAACATAAAAACAATGCAATTTCTTTCTTCAATAATTCATTCAAGTTCTTAGCTACAAAATCCTTTAGACGTTTTTGGATTGCCCCTGCATGTATTGATCCTCCAATAATAATTTTTTTGTAGCCCGAAATATCAGGCTTTTTATTCATACTTAAATCAATGGGATGAACATCTTCCTTATCGATAAGCTTGTGAATGCTTAGGGCAATTTTTTCAGTTGTTCCATGATTCGACATATAAATTATCGCAGTCATATTGGTTAATTTTAGTGGTCGCAAATTGAAGTTCACAACTCAATCTGCATTTGGTTAATGGGTTTAACAAATGTACACTTTTCATTTAATATTACTAATTTAACCTGCTATTTGAATTAGTGCGTTGGTTAAATAATCGATATCATGTTTTGTTATATAGATTGCCAATGAAATACGTAACCCGTTTAAACCGAAAGTTGACATGGGTCTGGTGTCAATTCCATAATCTTCAAACAATTTTTCTTTAACAGTATTTACGTCTTGGTCAATAACTTCCAATGTTTGAATTGCTGCAGAAAGTTCATTTTTATCCGGAGATTTAAATCTAAATTTTGAATTTCCTTCAAATTTGCTCCTCAAGTAAGCTTTTAATTCAAAGGTTCGCTTCTCAATCTTTTTACTTCCAATCGTTTTATGAAACTCTAAGGCAGTTCCTAAGCCCAGCACATCCGGTAAGTTTCTGGTATTATAATTTTCCAATCGCCTGATGGTTTTATCTTTATGCCCATTAGCCACAATGAGTGGTTTTAACAAATGCTGACTCTCCTTTTTTGAATAAAATATCCCAATTTCTTTTGGAGAAAAAAGCCATTTATGGGTACTTGCAGCATAGAAATCACAGCCAATATCTTTCAGGTTCACTTCGAACATACCTGCTGCCTGCGCTCCATCAACTGCCACATAAATTCCTTTTTTATGAGCCAATTCACTCACTTCTTTTATTGGCAAAATCATGCCATTTGTATTTACGATATGACAAATAGATATGATTTTTGTTCTGGGTGTTATGGCATTTTTATAAAACTCAAGAAGCTCATCTACCGATTCTGGAAGAATTGGCAGAACAGGTCTCACCAATTTTATACCTTTCGTTTCTTGCCATACTTGCCACGGTATTGTTCCACTGGAGTGTTCGTGGTCGGCAAGAATTATTTCATCACCAGGTTTTAAATCAAAACTTTTAGCGATCATGTTAAAGCCTTCAGTTGTGTTATGAATCAATGCAATTTCTTCGGCCGAAACTGACAGAAGATCAGCAGCCTGATTTCTAACTTTTTCCACTTCAGGCTTCCATCCACCCCACATATATTTTGACGGAAATTCATCTAAGGTTTTTCTAAAGTCGCAGCATGCATCTCTTACGATCAGCGGTGAAGGTCCAAGCGAGCCATTATTAAAATACTTTAACCCCGGTGCAAAAGGAAATTGATCTTTAATCATTTCCCAATAATTCTCATCACTTGCATCCGAAGAAAGTAACTCAGGCAAATTTTTAGGTTCAAAATCAATATAAGGTTTCCCAAATGCAGATAACATCGCGGCACTGGCAATCCCGGTAACGGATGCTTTTAAAAAATTCCGTCTTTTAATTTGTGACATAGGCTTAAACTTATTTTGATTTTTTAATAACAAGATTTTTGAAAGATCCTGGAGAATCATTACCTGTCCAGAATCCAATCCATCCTTTTTTTCGATCACTTAATTGCTGAACTTCGAGCGAAGGAATCTCTGAATTATTCACATAAACTTTTATGTTTGGATATTCAATTTCAATTTTAGCATGGAACCATTCGTTAGGATCAGGAACCGGTGTGACCGGATTCTCATATTGCTCAGGGAAATTTGTTCTTAAATAATTCCATGTTTTTTCGGGATGTGAAATATATTGCACCGAATGCCCTTTTCTTTCGGGAGATTTAAAGTTAAAAGGACGAAAATAAATTCCATCGTAAGTGTCTTCATCAAAACCATGGAAAGCAAATCCAACAAAACTTCTGCCTCTGATATCAGAACCTTTAATGTCCAATTCGATAATTCCATTCTCAAACTCAAAGTCTTTTAACCATGCAACACCGTCAAGGGGCTGAGCATTAAACTGAATTGCATTTTCCGTTTCATCGTATGTAACTATCCGATTATGAATGGTCCAAACTTGACTATTATTTATGCTTGAAATATCTCTAATTATTTGGGCATTCAATTGTATTGCAAACAAAATTAATAATGAGAATAGGCATGTTTTTTTAAAAGATTTCATAGGCTTGAGGTTTATTAGGTTTGCGTAAAGTTCATCATTTTTTGCCAAATCTCCAATCAAAATCAAATTGTGTGAATAAAATTCGTAAATTTTAACCTTCTAAACTATAATATCTAAACCCATGAAAAAGTACCTTTTTCTCACCATCTTATTTTTATCAATTTTCTCTCTTCAAGCGCAAAAGATTGACATGAATTTGATGAATGATTTAAAACCTCGAAACATTGGTCCTGCAGGAATGAGTGGCCGTGTGACTGCCATCGAAGTAAATTTATCAAACACAAATATTATTTATGCTGGAACAGCATCCGGTGGGATCTGGAAATCAACCAACGAAGGAACCAGTTGGACACCAATTTTTGAGAACAAGAAAGCCGCATCAATTGGAGCATTAGCAATTTACCAGAAAAACCCCGATATCATCTGGGCAGGCACAGGTGAAGGAAATCCACGAAATAGCTTAAATGGAGGATACGGACTATATAAAAGTATTGATGGAGGTAGAAGTTGGAATGAGATGGGTTTGCAAAATACCCGTCATATTCACAGAATAATAACTCACCCCAACAATCCAGATATCGTTTATGTCGGAGCAATTGGAAGCCCTTGGGGTGCTCATCCCGAAAGAGGTGTTTACAAAACAACTGATGGGGGTAAAACCTGGGATCAGATTCTTTTCACCAATGAACATTCTGGAGTTGCCGACATGGTGATGGATCCTTCAAATCCAAATAAAATTTTTGTAGCCATGTGGCAACATCATCGTCAACCTTGGTTTTTTAAATCAGGCGGAGAGGGCTCCGGCCTTTATATGACCATTGATGGAGGCGAGAACTGGAAGTTAATTACAGAGAATGATGGGCTTCCTAAAGGAGAGATTGGGAGAATAGGTTTAGCCATCAGCAAAAGCAATCCTGAATTTATTTATGCACTAGTTGAATCAAAAAAGAATGCAATTTATCGATCGACTGATGGGGGCTACAAATGGGAAAAACGAGGCGACAAAAATATAGGCGACCGTCCATTTTATTATGCTGATTTATTTGTAGATTCAAAAAATGAAAATCGCGTTTACTCTCTCTACAGCTTTGTGAATGTAAGTGAGGATGGAGCTAAATCTTTCACCGAACAAACTGCAGAAAGCATCCATAGCGATCACCATGCTTGGTGGATTCATCCTGAAAACCCTTCATTTATGATTGATGGAAATGATGGAGGAATGGCCATAACACATGATATGGGAAAGACATGGAGGTTAATTTCCAATCTACCTGTTGGACAATTTTATCACATCAGTGTAGATAATGAAAAACCTTATAATATATATGGTGGCATGCAAGATAATGGATCGTGGGTTGGCCCAGCCTATGTATGGAGCAACCAAGGCATCATTAATAATTATTGGGATTACTTAAACGGTGGAGATGGATTTGATGTTATTTCCATTCCAGATGATTCACGTTATTGCTATTCCATGTCGCAACAAGGATATTTATCGAGAAATGATATCATTACCGGTGAATCGAAAATGATTAAACCGGTTCATCCTGAAGGGAAAGACCTTAGATTTAACTGGAATGCTGCCATTGCTCAAAATCCATTCAATACAAATGGTATTTATTTTGGTAGTCAGTTTGTACACAAAAGTAATGACAGAGGTGAGAACTGGGAAATCATAAGTCCTGATTTAAGCACAAATGATCCCGAAAAACAAAAACAACATATTAGTGGCGGATTAACCTTTGATGCGACGGGTGCAGAAAATCATACAACCATTATTTCTATTGCACCAAGTCCACTTGAAGAAAATGTAATTTGGGTTGGAACTGATGATGGGAATTTACAGCTCACAACAGATGGTGGCAAAACATGGACAAATGTTTATTCTAATATTAAAGACGCACCGATTAATGCTTGGATACCTCAAATCCATCCATCAAAATATAATGCAGCCGAAGCTTTCGTAGTTGTTAATAATTATCGTCAAAACGATTACAACCCTTATGTCTATCACACAACAAATTATGGCAAAAAATGGGAACAAATTGCTGATGATTCTCAAATTTGGGGTTATGCATTGAGTTTTGAACAAGATCCTATTGAGCCTAAGCTTATGTTTTTAGGAAGTGAAATGGGACTTTATGTGAGCATAGACGCCGGCACAAACTGGACTAAATGGACGAATGGTTACCCCACAGTTTCCACAATGGATATGAAAATTCATCCACGTGAACACGATTTGGTTATTGGCACTTTTGGCAGATCAATATGGGTATTAGACGATATCCGCCCCTTAAGAAAACTAGCTCAGAAAACAGAAAATATATTGGATCAAGAACTTGTTGCATTTGATCTTCCAAACGCAATTATAGCTAGTCCGAGGGTGGCTCCTGGATATCCTGTCTGGATGAGACAGTATGCCGGTGACACCTATTATGAAGGAGAAAATAGAAAGATGGATGCAATGATTAGTTTTTATGTTAAAGAAGTTTCTGAAGAAGACAAAGTAAGCATTGAAATTATTAATAGTGATAATGACACCATTCGAACGCTATCGGTCAAACCTAAAAAAGGGATAAACCGAACCTTCTGGGGTTTTGACACGAAAGGATTTCGGATGCCCGGCAGGCCAGCCTCAAAAAATCCAGAAACGCTAGGAGGAGGACCCATAGCAATACCGGGAACTTACACCATCAATTTGAAATACAATGAAAATAAAGCAACTACCAATCTCTTAGTAGAAGTTGATGATCGATTGGATTTTGATACTGAAGCAATACTTGACAATAGAAAGAATCTAAACCCTTTCATCAAACATGTTGATGCGCTAAATTTTGCCTTGGATAAACTCAAAGAAATTGAGAAGAAAATTGAAATTGTAAATAAGCTTATACCGAAGGAAAGTGATGCCAATATTGATAGCTTAAAAACAATTGGTAAAGAAGTTGATTCAAAGATAAAAGAGTTGAATGAGCTGATGTATGGACCAGAAGAGGTTCAGGGAATCTATCGTAATCCGAAGCAAATTTCGAATAAATTATGGCCGGCATTTTCAGGATTAATGGCTGTAACCAGATTGAACAGTAATCAGAAATTTGCTATTGAACAAGCAACAAAAGCAATGGTTGAATTTACTGATGAATTAAATAATTTTTTTAATGACGGATGGGAAAGATATCAAAAAGCGGTTATTGAAGCTAAGATATCCATCTTATAGATTCAAAAAAACAAGCACAGCTTCAAATGAAGCTGTGCTTGTTAATATTCTCCAAAAAAAATTAAATATTAATTTCTCCAATTAAATAAGTGACAGCTTGTCCGCTAATTTTAACTCTGTCACCCTCCCACTCGCAAGTCAATTCTCCTTTTCTTTTTGAAATTTGCGCTGCACTTAAAATGGTTTTATTAAGCTTATTTGCCCAATAAGGAGTTAAGGTTGTATGAGCAGAACCCGTAACCGGATCTTCATTTATTCCTACTTGAGGACCAAAGAAACGAGATACAAAATCAACCTCATCACCTCTGGAACTGATAATCACACCTCGCCCATCTGCTTTGCTAAGCTTATTAAAGTCAGGTTTGATTGTTTCAATATCACGCTGCGAATCGTAAATTAATAAATAGTCTGTTCTACCTTTATAAGATTCAGTTGGCTTTTTGCCTATAGCACTTATTACAAGGTCAGGTGCTTTAACTTTCTTGATAGAATCTGCCGGAAAATCTAAAACCAACTTATTCTTATCTTTAAATACTTTAAGCACACCAGACTTGAGTGTATCAAATTTTATGAATGAAGACCTTATACCATAATATTCAAAAAGCACATGTGCTGCAGCTAAGGTTGCATGTCCACACAGATCTACTTCAATTTCTGGAGTAAACCATCTGATTGAAAATTTTTCCTTTGAAGGCACAACAAAAGCGGTTTCTGCTAAATTATTTTCTGCCGCAATCAGTTGCATGGTTGTTTCTTCAAGCCATTCTTCTAAAACGCAAACTGCAGCCGGATTACCTCTGAAAACCTGACCTGAAAATGCATCAATCTGAAAGATTTTTATTTTCATTTACCTGTTTAAAATTTGAAGGCATTTCCGCCTAAATTCTTTTGTTAAAATACAACATAAAATTATATTATCAAAAGAGATTATTTTAACTTCACATCCAAAATAAATTCTAATTTATATAATGAAAAGCATTAAAACCCTCATAAGCCTTGTTACTATTATCATTCTGGCATCATCAGGATGCAATAAACTTGAGAATTTATTAGATGTAACCTTTAACGCTGAATATAAAGCTAACTTAGAGGTCATCATTCCTACTGCGTTAATTTTAAAACAAAGTACCGGAATGTTCAGTGCATCCAAAACAATTGACCCTGCTAGCAATTCTGAGTTTTTGGCTTATGCTGATAAAATAAAAAAAATAGAGATTACCTCCATCTCTGCAAAAGTGATAAGCATAAATAAACCAGTTACACTTAAAGTGGCTAGTATTGCAATTTTTTCTGAGACAAGAAGCACTGCCTGGAATTTTAGTAATGAAGCAATTAATGTTGGAAAAGTATTAACACTTGGGAATGAGACAAACCAATGGATAATAACACAGAATATTTTTAACGATAAAAATATTTTTACAATTTTTATTGATGGGGAAACTAATGTTGAGGATATAAGCTTTACGCTTGAAGTTACAATAAAAACAAAGGTTACAGCAAATCCATTGGAAGATTAATTCTGAAATTATGATTTTCTTAAAAATATAATTTTGTTTTTTTTAAAATAAATCTGCGACATTTTTTAAAAACGGGTATCAATCATTGTAAGACACATTATGTCGTTTTACATCATAGGCAAATATTAAAAAGGCATTCAGAGGGAGGATGCCTTTTTTTTATTTTCTAATTAGTGTGTTTTAAGCTTTTTGCATTTTCGCGAGCTACTTATTTTGTAGATTTGTTTTAACAAGAAAGCTAAATTATTATGAAAATACTATCAGGAAATATTGTAGATGTAGTTGCTCAAAGAATTTTTCAAGGTAAAATTACCATTGAAAATAATAGAATAAAAAATATTTCGGAAGAACCTGTAAGTGAAACCCATTTTATTTTACCGGGGTTAATTGATGCACATATTCATATTGAAAGTTCAATGTTATCACCAGCCGAATTTTCACGAATAGCTGTAATTCATGGAACTGTGGCAACAGTATCAGATCCACATGAAATTGCTAATGTTTTAGGAATTGCCGGGGTAAATTACATGATTAAAAACGGGCAACAAGTACCATTCAAATTCTTTTTTGGAGCTCCGAGTTGCGTTCCAGCAACAGGTTTTGAATCTGCAGGTGCAATTTTAGGACTTAAAGAAACTGAAGAATTGTTGCGTCGAAAAGAGATAAAGTATTTGTCTGAAATGATGAACTTTCCAGGAGTAATTTTTGAAGATGATGAAGTTATTTCAAAATTATCACTTGCTAAAAAATATAATAAACCGGTAGATGGACATGCTCCAGGGTTAATTGGAGATGACATTAAAAAATATGTTGAAGCCGGAATTTCTACAGATCATGAGTGCTTCAATATTGAGGAGGCCCAAGAAAAAATTAAATTGGGCATGAAAGTTTTGATAAGAGAGGGAAGTGCTGCAAAAAATTTCGACACCCTAATCCCATTAATTTCAGATTACCCAAACGAAATTATGTTTTGCTCTGATGACAAACATCCAAACGATCTGATAAAAGGGCATATTAATTTGCTAATAAAGAGAGCTGTTGCACAAGGCTTTGATCCAATGATGGTACTGAGAAGTTGTACTTACAACCCTGTTAAGCATTATAATTTAGAAGTTGGGTTATTACAAAAAAATGACTTTGCAGATATTGTAATTGTGGATAATTTAGTCGATTTCAACATTTTGCAAACATTTATAAACGGTGAACTAATAGCTGAGCAGGGCAACTCATTTATCAAAAAAGTTGAAGACAAAACTCCTAATCATTTTAAAGCAAAGCCAATTAGCAAGTCTGATATTGAAGTGATGGCTCAGACCGGAAACATTAAGGTTATTGAAGCAATTGAGGGGCAGCTTATAACCAAGAAGCTTGAATTGACTCCACTCATTTCTGACCAAAAGGTTATAAGTGATACTGATAGGGATATTTTAAAAATGGTAGTTTTGAACAGATATAATGAAAGTATTCCATCGGTTGGATTTATTAAAAACTTTGGATTTAAAAGTGGAGCCATTGCTTCAACAGTGGCTCATGATAGCCATAACATCATTGCTGTAGGAGTAAATGACATTGAAATTGCTCAAGCTATCAATCTGCTTATTAAAAATAAAGGGGGAATTTCTTTAGTTAATGATAAAACAGAAATAATCCTGCCTCTTCCTGTTGCGGGCATCATGTCAAATAATGATGGTTTTAAGGTTGCTGAAGATTATGAATTACTTGAGCTTAGTGCAAAACAATTAGGCTCATCTTTCAAAGCTCCTTTCATGACACTTTCATTCATGGCTTTGTTGGTTATACCTGAACTAAAATTGAGCGACAAAGGTCTTTTCGACGGCAACAAATTCGAATTCACCTCACTTTTTTGCTAGTTCATCAAAATATTTTTTATTTTATTTTATGATATATATACATATTTACTTGGATTTGATATATATTATTTCATAATTTTGCCAAAATTTTAAAACTATGGGAAACTTAGTAATCGACATCAACAAACTAGAAATGGCTGCCAGTAAATTACGTGCAATTGCCCACCCAATGAGAATTGCAATTATAGATTTACTAAACGAAAGCCCCAAATTAAGTGTTACTGAAATTTACAAAAAACTCGGAATAGAGCAAGCTTCGGCTTCGCATCACTTAAACATCCTTAAAAACAAAGGTGTATTGGTCTCTAAAAGAGAGGGGAAAAAGATTTTTTACTCCTTGAAAAATATTAGCTTAACCGAAATTATTGAATGTATCAATCGATGTAACGAAGACTAGAATTACTTTAATTCCCAACTTTGATCTGTTACCCAATTTTCTCTAGCTTCAATTTCTGAGCTGAACATGAGAATTTTTTCGGCTTGTCGATGCATGAGGTAATTGCCTGTGTCCCAAATCCCGTTTCTATTTTCATCGAGAATGGCTTTTAATTTATATTTCAAGGGTTTTAAATATCTAAATGTTACACTCCCATTGCCAATAATATGCTGCTGTCCGACTACCTTTTTTTCCGGATTAATCAACTGAATAATCCATTGTTGAGTTGAATCAGTAACGGTAGCATTAACAACAATCGTGGCATATTCATCATTTGCCCTTGTTTCAAACTCATAAATTAGACTATCATTGACTCTTCCTTTTATATCAAGCATTGACGAATCGGGAATGATGAACTTGTACTTTGTTTTTTCATTTAACTCACGATCAAGATAAAAAGTTCTATTCACAGAATCTTTAAACTTTATTAAAAGTGGAATATCTAAAGTGTCTCCTTCCAGACTCATTCCTGAAAAGTCATAATTAATTAATGGATATTCACTTTCGATAACTAATTTTTTATTGGGCTGTATTTTACCAAGTATAATATTTGAAAACGTACTAATTTTTTCAATCTGAGTAGTATCAACTAAAGCATTAGGATTCACTTTATTTAAAACAAAATCAAGTGTGTCCAGAATTATTGAATCAGCGACAAATTCAATGGTTAATGAGTCGGGCATGTTCGCATGAACCCAACACAAAATAGTGTCATTGGTTCTATTAACTTCTAACTGGTTCCATTCGGTACTTGGGTAAAAATTTATCGGATTGAGTTTAAACTCAGAACATGGATATTTTAATCTAAATGTAATTAAGGATCCTTTAGAGACATTAGATTCTAGAATTTTCTGTGTTGAATCTACCTCCAAAAACATGAACAATTCATGTGGCTGGTAAGCAAAATTAATTTTTGATTTTTCACTTACAACCATCGAAGAATCTGAAATAACCAATGTGCTATCCCGAGGTATTTTTTTAGCTGGTTTTTCAACTTTCGTGCTTTTATTTTTCTCTTTAATTTTTTTAGTTGTATCAACTTTCATAGTGTCTGCAGGCGGAATATAAATTTTCCGTCCCAAAAAAGCAGGCATAATAATTGTGTCGGAAAATGCTATTTGCTCATTTGGCAAATCGTATAAATAAT
The DNA here is from genome assembly GCA_963674935.2 of Bacteroidales bacterium. Classification (GTDB taxonomy): domain Bacteria; phylum Bacteroidota; class Bacteroidia; order Bacteroidales. The sequence goes on along the minus strand of CAXXWZ010000006.1, from coordinate 19,723 downwards.
TGCTGTTCATGTCTAATAAAGCAATTAATTTATATGGAATATTTCTTAAGTTATTAAGTTCAAATTCACCTTTATCATTTGTTCGTGAAACATAATTCGGGCGAACCAATATTGGTAATGAATCGATCGGGATGCTGTCAATTTCAAGCGCATACAGCATAACTGCAATCCCATCTTTAGGCATCGCATCAAAAGCATTTACAACGGTTCCTTTAACCGCCATTGAATCAATAAGCAATCCTGTTGAAAAAACATATTCAAAATTTTTCAAAGCATTTGCTTCAGTAATATCTACAATTGCATCTCCGAAAAAGAAAGTGTAAGTTGTGCTATCCCTTAATGGTTCATCAATTTCAATTACCACAGATTTTCCTCTGGTTCTGATTCGAGGATCATAATTCAATGGTGGCGAAATCATTAACTGATTAGTCAATCCTTGTAATTTCACATACTCATCAAACTGAATAATCAACCTTTCCTGATTAAAATTTGAAGAATAGTTTGGCGGATCCATGTCCAAAATTGTGGGCGGAATTTCGTCCTTTGGGCCACCCTGAGGTGCAACCGGATTAGCACATTGAGTGATGACAAAAGCGATTGCCAACAAAAGTAAAAATTGATATGTTTTTTGAATGATATTCAAGCTTTAAAAATAAGTTATACAAAGATGTGAAAAAAACCAGTAGGATTAAGCTTCATTGAATTTATTATTAATCAAGCCAAGAAATTAGACCAAGCTAGATCCTGTCATCTCTATCGGCTTATCAAGACCAAGAATATGTAGAATTGTTGGTGCTAAATCGGCCAATATCCCATCCTTTAATTTTGCATCCTGATTTCCAACTAAAATGCATGGAACCGGATTTAATGAATGTGCTGTATTAGGGGTTCCGTCATCGTTTAAGGCATGATCGGCATTCCCATGATCAGCAGTAACAATTACCTGATAATTATTAGCCAGCGCTGCCTCTACAGTTTTTTGCAAACATTTATCAACTGTTGCTGCTGCTTTTAAAATAGCTTGATAAATTCCGGTATGTCCAACCATATCTCCATTGGCATAATTTAAACATACAAAGTCAAATTTCTTTTTGTTCAATTCAACAACAATTTTATCGGCTACTTCAGGAGCACTCATTTCAGGTTGCAAATCGTAAGTTGCAACTTTTGGTGATGCTACCATTATTCTCTCTTCGTTTTCAAACAATTCCTCTCTGCCACCTGAAAAGAAATAAGTAACGTGGGCATATTTTTCGGTTTCAGCAATTCGCAGTTGCGATTTACCATTTTCAGCCAATACCTCTCCAAGTGTTCGTGTTACATCCTGCTTATCATAAATTATATTAATTCCTTTAAAGCTTTTATCATAACTTGACATGGTATAATAATCCAAAGCCAAAGCCTTCATCGATTGCTCCGGGAAATCTTCCTGTGTTAGTGCCATGGTTAATTGTCGCAGCCGATCAGTTCTGAAATTAAAACAGATTACAACATCTCCCTCTTCAATTTGAGCTATTGGATTTTGATGCTCATCAACCATTACAATCGGATTGATAAACTCATCTGTTAAGTGTTCATCGTATGATTTTTGCATGGAGTTTAAAATATTCATTGATTTTTCGCCAACCCCATGAACCATTAAATCATAAGCCTTTTTGATTCTTTCCCAACGTTTATCACGATCCATTGCATAATAACGACCAACCAAAGTGGCGATTTTTGCATTGGTATTTTTTGTGTTTTTGATTAGAGAATCGATAAATCCATGTCCGCTTTGTGGATCTGTATCACGACCATCAGTAATAGCGTGAATAAAAACATCCTTCAAGCCGGCCATGGTTGCTAATTCACAAAGCTTGTATAAATGTTTATCCAAAGAATGAACTCCACCATCGGAAACAAGGCCAACAAAATGTAATTTTTTCTTTTTTTCTTTGGCGTATGAAAAAGCATCTACTAAAGCCTTATTGGCTTTTATATTTCCAGATTCTATTTCTTTATTAATTCTAACCAAATCATGATAAATTTTCCGTCCGGCTCCAATGTTTAAGTGTCCTACTTCCGAATTACCCATTTGCCCGTCTGGCAATCCTACACTTTCGCCACTAGCCAATAATTTTGAATTGGGCTGATCCTTCATAAGTGAATTAAAGAACGGAATGTCAGCATTATAAATAGCATTTGCTTTTTCTTGCTTACCCAATCCCCAACCATCTAAAATTATCAAAATTACGCGCTTATTATCTTTCATTTTTAATATCAATTTTATTCATTTAATTTGTTTTCAAAGGTAGAATAATTACATTTAATTTTGATATTTAACTTAAGCTTAGCTTCCACATGATAAAACAATGGGTCATTCCAGATATCCATGGTTGTTTAAAAACCTTAAAAGCAATGATTGAGGTACAAATTCAGCCTACAAAAACAGATGAACTTTACTTTTTAGGTGATTATATTGATCGGGGTCCCGATTCAAAAGGAGTTATTGATTATTTGATTTCAATAAAAAGTCAAGGCTACCAAACCCGCTTTTTAAAAGGAAATCATGAAGCCTATTTTTTAAAAGCACTGAAACACGATTCGCCAAAAGAAAAAATGTTTCTGCTAAGTAAGGAAAACAAATTCAAAAAGAAATGGTTTGCACATGGAGGCAAAAAATGCATGAAAAGCTTTGGCGTAAAAAAACTTAATAATATCCCTAAAGAATATGTAAAATGGATCAAGAACCTAGAGAAATGTATTGTTCTTCCTCAGCACATCCTGGTTCATGCTGGTTTAAACTTTAATATAGATGATCCTTTCGAAGACAAACATGATATGATTTGGACACGAAGTTTTCAAATCGATCCGATTAAAATTGATCACAAGGTTTTAATTCATGGTCATGTGCCAATGCATTTAGATGCCATTCAACAATCTGTTCAAAACAAAGAAACACTTTCAATTGACTTAGACAATGGAGTTTATAAAAAGCGAAGAGGCGGATATGGCAAGCTCGTGGCTCTTGAGCTAAATTCAATGATACTGCTGGTTCAGGATAATCTTGACCTATAAAAAACGGGATTTAAGTTAAAAGAACTTACATCCCGTTTAAACAAACGCCAGTAAAAATAGTACTAACCCAAAACTAAAAGACTTTACATTCTTTCCTTTTTTGAATTATGTAGTGTGGTGTTCAATACTTCAAATTAAGTAGATGAAATTGGGCCGGCTTAAACTACGACATAAAAGCCGTACCCAATTTATTTCTTATTTTATTTTACTGATGATCATTTTGAATTTTGTAAAAATCTAAAATATTAATCTGCTATTGAATTGTTGCCAATAGCATTCATCAATTTGATGAATTAAAAAGATTAAATAATAAAGTTTACAGAGATGGAGGGGCTCGTAAGCCAAATTGATAGGACCTAATTTCAACAAAAGCGGAAATCGCGATTTCTTGCTTCTTAACAAGCGCTGTTGGAAACAATACTTCGGATAAATCGAAATTGTTTGTTAGGGTAAAGAAATCTAATTGATTTATTTTTTTTGTAAGATCTGAAAATTGAAAAGTACTTTCTTTGGTTTTTGGTTTAAGTGCCGGATAAGCGTGATCAATTAATTCAGTTCCTAAAATTCGGTTGGCATGAAAATTAAGCAAGCCACTTAAAAATACCCAAAAAACTGCAAAGGCAGTAATTAAGGTTATATTTCGACGGGCTATATGTTTTGTAAACATGACTTAAATTTTCTATCACAAATATACGTAAGTGCTAGGAAATTCAGCATTGAGATATATCAAGCTAAGGTGATGTTAATGTCAATAAAAAAAGTCCGGAAATTAATTCCGGACTCCCACTTAAAAATACAGTGTTTGAATTTTAAGGTGTATGCTATTTCGCAACATTCAGTATTAAAAATTACTTTGTTACGGTGATTTCAAGTGTAAAATCATCATAAATCAATTTGTCTCCCAAGTCCTTGAAAAATGACTTTGATCTATACTTAACTCCATACTTACTTCGATCGATGGTTAATTTTGTCGATAAACGACTACCTTCTTTAACGGCCTCAAAATCGATCGGATGAGTAATTCCTCGAATCGTTAAGTCAGCCTTTACATTTGATTTCCCATTCTCAAATGGCGTACTTTCAGTTATTTCTAAAACTGCTTCAGGGAATTCATCGGCGCCAAAAAAATCATCAGAAACTAAGTGATCAACTAACTTCTTATTATAGTCTGCATTCTCAATATCTGTGTTAGTAATACTTTTCATATCAACTACAAACTTACCTGATATAATTTTATCATGATCCCAATTTAAGTAGCCTTCTTTTAGAGCAATGGTTCCATTGTGCGACCCACCAACTTTGTTGGCTGCCCATTCAATACTGGTGTTTTTACTGCTTATCTTTTGATTTTGCGCTAATAATGTTACATTACCCATTACAATCACTAACATTAAGATATATTTTATATTTTTCATTTTTATCCACTTTTAAGTTATTTAGAATGAGTAAAAATAATACAAATATGAACACCAACGAAAAAAGGGGGTGTTAAAAAAAGGTTAAAAAGCTAGATGTCAGAATTTATCAGGGATTAATTTTGAATATTTCTGTTTGCCTTTCATTAATATATCTAAAGCCATTTGTTCCCCAGAAGCCATCTTCTTCAAGCATAATTCGAATTTCCCGATCCCATTCTGGGAGAAAAACTTTTACATTAAGTTCGATGGCATAAGCTGTATTTTCATAAAGTGGATATTCACCAGTTCCTGGCACACCTTCTTGTTGATCCCACATTCCAAAAACTGTTCCGGCTGAATGACCATACAAACCAAGCGGATGGCTATAAATGGAAGGATTTATCCCTTCAGCCTTTGCATCAGCTAATGATTTAAGTAATATTTCATTGCCCTTTTTGCCTGTCACAAAATTAGAGGTAAAAATATCCTGCAAGCGATTGCCTTTCTTCATGGCTTTTTTCAAATAATTGGGGACTTCATTCTCATTAGGCCTTAATACATAAGCATGCTCCTGGATATCTGAATTCAAACCTAAATATTTTATCCCAACATCACAGTGCAATAAATCGCCGGGTATAATAATTTCTCCCAAATTATCTTTTGTAAAAACACTCTTAAAGTCTTCCATTTTGTAATTTGATCGCTGTAAATCAATGGTTGGATGAAACCATGTTTCTAATCCAAGAGAAGTGATCTTATCTCTGATCCACCATTTTACATCCTCCGTAGTAGTTTTACCCGGAGTAATTACAGCATTTGAAAATGCCTCTCCGATAACATCATGGGTAATTTGCACCAACTCTGCAAAATATCTCATTTCTAATTCAGTTCTGGTTTCAACCCATGCAATAGCCAAATTTTCAGCAGAAACAATCTTTTTTTGAAATGATTCCGGTAAAACGTGCATGAATTCATCATAATCTGTTTTTACCAAACCATCGGCAATTCCAAAATATTTTGAATAATTAAGGCCGATCTTTTTAGGAGAATGTTTGATAATTATTTCTTTTAGCGCATCCCACTGATTAGGAAATTTTTCTTTATCCCATGCAGTTTTAATGTGTTCACCAACATCGTAAGTTGAAACAGCTAAGCGCTCAGTTATGTCATTTCCCTTGTCACGATAAAAAACCAAAATAGTGCGACGACGAGCTGCAAACCACTTTGCAGGCAACATGCTTTTAATCAACGGATCTTCGTTGTATTCGCGCGACATAACGATCCACATGTCGATATCCGTGCGATCCATTAACTGCGGTAAAAGATTAACCAAACGGTCGTTGATAATTTCATCCCTTATTTCAGAACGTTCTTTTTCTGTAAGAATTTGAGCCTGAGATTGAAGAAATACAAATGCGAATAGAAATAAAATTAGCTTTTTCATGATAGGCGATAATTAGGTTTAAAATTGAGTATTAAAGGTATGAAATTTTTACCGATCGAATGATTATTCATCCAAAACTGATCAATGCTTTTTCATTATAAAATTAATAACAATTGATTGTTCATTACTAAAAGGATAGCCATAATACGCAGAAGCATATTTATTTAAATTAGTGAATATTTTAAACTCAGATTCCTAATTTATTAGATCAGATCGAGTAAAAGAATATAACCCATGACCAAACCACCACCAATAACCAACCTAACCAATCATGACCAAATTCATCACCTATGCCTCTTTTTTATTCATTCTATTTTCAATGTTTATTTTATACGGTTGCTCTAAATCTTATGAAGACATCCCGAAAGAAACAGATATATTTTCAGAAAAAACAAAGTTATCAGAATGCAAGGTTGTAATTACTTTCGCAGAAGCACCTGGAGATGTTAGCATTAAAATCCCTGCGTTAAAATACAATAAGGATTTTTGTTTAGGTTTTCATTTAGATGATGGAGCTCAAGACCTCTTTTCACATGCTTTTCAATTACTCAATGGAGGAACAATTGATGATACCAATTATTCTGGATTGGCTTATACCGATGGATGTGGAAATGATCTCAAGTTTAAAATGGGCACTTCCATATATTCCATGACAAACGATCAACTAACAGACCTTCATGATCCTATAGTTGGAAATTCTTATTACTTAAACTGGGCAGAAATTATTGAACTTTACAAAAATGGATGGGGAGTTCATAATCATGGTTACACCGCTGAACCTGATATTGACCCCATGTTTTCTATAGTTAAAAATCATGCTTTCGTTAAACTAAAAACAATGGATGAAATTGAGGGTGGAATTAACATGCGGATATTTGTAAATCCAAATGGCATTGAAACCTTTACTGCCCCGGCATTTCAACAAAACTATAAAATTGCTTTCACAGAAAGCTATTTGTTTGCCAACCCTTATTTCAACATAGCAGGCACCTGGCCAAAGAGTAATATCACCATGGGAAGGTCATTGCTTGAAAATATAAATTTACCAGAGATGGTTGATCAAATGGCTGAAGAAAGCAAAGATGGTGTTCATAATTGGGGATGTGTGTTTACCCACTCATTAACAAATGCCGATCATGGTTACGGATTTGATCGATTTAAAGATCAAATGATTTATATTGCAAATAAATATGGCAAAAACGGACTTGATAATATTTGGATGACCACGGAAGAAGAAACACTTGATTACTCAATTTTGAGAGAAAAAATGGTTCTGACTAAAGTTTTAACAGGCAATAAACTAGAGATAACTATATCAGGAGAATTCCCAATTGATTTAAGATTTGTAAGCACTTCATTGGTTGTTAGCTCAAATGCTGATATCAGTAATATTGTAATTAGTGGCGTCGACCAATCATCATTTAATGGTATTGGAACCAAAACAGCTTTGATCAATTTGTGTTCCGATAAAATCTAAGTTAGAATACTATAAAAAGATAATTTCAATAACCAAGTGAGAGCCTATGGCCTTTTAAATTCCACTCCAGAAGCTTTCATGTAAAGGCTTATTTATTTCAAGGGAACATAAATATGTGTTTTATAGTTTTCTGGTTTATGCTTTTCAGGATTGTTTAGGTACTTCTCGAAACTTGGTTTATCATCCAGTTCATAATTTGAGCACGGTAACCAATTTTTAAAAATATAATTGTAAACCTGCTCAAGATTGGTGTATGGCCCCTTATACTTAAAAATGGCATACTTCCCTCCTTCGATGATCTTAACCCCAACATTTGCTTTGGGTTTAACATCTTTTTTAACAGTCATACAAGCATCATACCTTAGTTTATCGCTTTCGGTTACACTGGGGTCGTCATGACCGATTCCAATAGTTTCAAGGCCAAAACCAAATAGTTTTTCCTGTTTCATAAATTCGCATAACTGATCCCATGCTTTACCTGCCGAGTCATCATACTTACCAATTGCCTGAACGTAAACAACTTTTTTATCCTTAATTGTTTTAATTTGTGGTTTTAAATGAAGTTCCATGATTTGATTTTTTGGATGAATAAATTCGAAAGGAATTAAGGCTTTTTTAGTGTCGCGAAATTCTGCCGGCGTAGTTCCAAAACGCTTTTTAAAAGCTTTGTTAAAAGAAGAGGGCATTTCAAAACCAACCTGATAAGCAATGTCACTTATTGAATCCTTTTTAAACTCCAATAATTTAGCTGCATGATCCAAGCGTAAACGGATAACAAAACTTCCAAGTGGTTCGTTCAGAAATGCTTTAAAAATTCGGTGAAAATGAAATACCGAAAAATTCGACATGGCTGCCAGTTTTTCAAGTTCCAGTTTTTCATCTAAATGCTCGCTGATATAAACCAACACTTTATTGATTCGCTCCTGGTAGTCTTTTATGGTTTCTTCTTTTCCTGTCATTAATTAAATTGATTTTCATTCAAAAATAGGCTGGAAAATCTGGATGGGATTTTCCATTCTTGCTAAGTTACACAATTTGGCTATTGGCTATTGGCTATTGGCTATTGGTTATTGGTTGTTGGTTTTTAGCTCTTAGAAAAAATCTCTTCTTGCACAAAACCCTATGAGGGGGAATTACAAATCACTTCATTTCGTGGCTAAGATTTATAAAAACCCTTTTAAGGTTAAAATGGCAATTCAATCCAATCTAAAGTCTAGCATCTTGATACTTGTATCCAAAAACAAAAACAGCCCCCAATTTCTTGAGAGCTGCTTATCTTCGATAATATTGTACTAAAATTATTTCCTTGAATCAATTAAAATCTCCAGCATTTTAATACCTGATTCAGAAACTACCGTGCCGGGACCAAAAATAGCGACCGCACCTGCCTCGTACAAATAATCATAATCTTGCGCCGGAATTACTCCTCCAACAATCACCATGATATCTTCACGACCAAGTTTTTTTAATTCTTTAATTACTTGTGGAACCAAAGTTTTATGACCTGCTGCTAAACTCGATACACCTAAAATATGTACATCGTTTTCAACGGCTTGCTTGGCAGATTCGGCAGGAGTTTGAAATAGTGGTCCAATGTCAACATCAAATCCCATATCGGCATAGCCAGTAGCTACGACTTTTTCGCCACGGTCATGACCATCTTGCCCCATTTTGGCAATCATGATTCGTGGTCGACGACCTTCTAACTCAGCAAACTGATCAGCCATTTCACAGGCTTTTTTAAATTGCTTGTCATCTCCTGATTCTGATGAATATACTCCTGAAATTGATCTTATCACAGCTTTGTACCTCCCAAATATATTTTCGCAAGCATCCGAAATTTCTCCTAATGAAGCTCTTTTTTTCGCTGCATCCACAGCCAGTTCGAGTAAGTTTCCTTTTCCTGTTTCACAAGCCTTGGTAATTGCTTTTAAGGCCTGTTCAACTTCTTCAGTATTTCGCTCTGCACGCAATTTTTTTAAGCGTTCAATTTGCGACAACCGCACAGCCGAATTATCAACTTCTAATGTTTCTATGGGTGCTTCCTTATCCAATCGGTATTTATTTACCCCAACGATGGTATCCTTTTTTGAATCAATACGTGCCTGCTTTCGTGCCGCTGCTTCTTCTATACGCATTTTTGGTAATCCGGTTTCAATGGCTTTTGCCATTCCGCCTAATTCTTCAACTTCCTGAATCAAATCCCATGCTTTATCGGCAATCTCTTGCGTTAATTTTTCAACATAGTATGAACCAGCCCAAGGATCAACAGTTTTACAAATATTGGTTTCTTCCTGAAGGTAAATTTGGGTGTTTCTGGCAATTCGTGCAGAAGCATCCGTTGGAAGCGCAATGGCTTCATCTAAAGCATTGGTGTGCAACGACTGGGTATGCCCAACAGCGGCTGCCATGGCTTCGATACAAGTACGTCCAACATTATTGTATGGATCTTGTTCGGTTAAACTCCAACCCGAAGTTTGGCAATGTGTTCTTAATGCCATTGATTTTGGATTTTTCGGATTGAATTGTTTTACCAGTTTTGCCCATAACATTCTGGCTGCCCTCATTTTTGCTACTTCCATGAAATGATTCATTCCAATAGCCCAGAAAAAAGACAAACGCGGAGCAAAAGTATCAATGTCCATGCCCGCATTTACTCCGGCTCTCAGATATTCCAACCCATCAGCCAAGGTATAAGCCAATTCAATATCGGCAGTTGCACCTGCTTCCTGCATGTGATAACCAGAAATGGAGATTGAGTTAAATTTGGGCATATTCTTAGAGGTGTACTCAAAGATATCAGCAATAATTTTCATCGACGGCAAAGGCGGATAGATATATGTATTCCTCACCATAAATTCTTTCAAAATATCATTTTGGATGGTTCCGCTTAACTCGTTTAATGGCACTCCTTGTTCCAAACCGGATACGATATAAAATGCCAGAACCGGTAAAACAGCTCCATTCATTGTCATTGAAACAGACATTTTATCCAATGGAATTTGATCGAAGAGAATTTCCATGTCGAGGATGGAATCAATTGCAACTCCTGCCTTTCCAACATCTCCTTCCACTCTTTCATGGTCAGAATCATAACCCCGATGCGTAGCTAAATCAAAAGCAACTGATAACCCTTTTTGGCCTGCTGCCAGATTTCTTCTGTAAAATGCATTAGATTCTTCAGCCGTAGAAAAGCCGGCATACTGACGAACAGTCCAAGGGCGCATCACATACATGGTGGAGTATGGTCCCCGAAGGAATGGTGCTTTTCCGGCCGCATAATTTAAATGCTCCATACCAGCCAAATCGGCTTTTGAATAGACCGGTTTAACTTTTATTTTTTCCGGTGTGGTCCAGTCTTCATAATTTGATTCATCAACTTTTAAAGTTGAATCAGCATGCTGTCCACATATGTCTTTAATGTTTATTTCTTTGAAATTTGGTTTCATTTTTTTCGATTTTGAGACTCAAGACTCAAGATACAAGTATCAAGACTTGTTTATTGAGGCCTTAAACCCATTGATCATTTTTTGAATTTCTTTGATATCTTTAATAATTAAATCTTCAGCTTCATTGCCTATAAAATTTAAGTCATTTGCAAGAATAATTTGTGATTCGAGTTCAAAAGCAGAGCCCAAGGCGATATCTAAAAACCTACTAAACTCTTTTGCTGTTTCTCTTCCCGCTCCCTCTGCAATATTTGAAGAAATTGAAATTGCAGATCTTTTTATCTGAGATTCTAAACCAAATTTTTCAGTAGCTGGGAAATTAATCGTTGATTGATAAATATTCTTTACCAATTCTCTGGATTTTTGCCACACTATTAATTCTAAAAAATTATGCATCATCTTGTATCTTGATACTTGTGTCTAGAATCTCTAATTTATTTTATTCCCAATTTATTTTGAAATTCAGTTAGGCTTTCCAAAACATTCGACTTAACGTGAATGAAGTGTTCAATTCCTTTAGCTTTCATCTCATCCATGATGGCTTTTGGATAACCAGCAACTACAATAATTTCGTCACCAGTAAGCGCCTTTACTGCAGGTGCTAATTCAGCGTATTCTTCATCAGAACTACAGATAACAATGATATCGGCCTTTACTTTTTTAGCAGCTTTTACACCTTCTTCAGCTGTTTTAAATCCCTTCGTATCTTGAACATCAAAACCTGCACAGGCAAAAAAGTTGCATGCAAAACTTGCTCTCGCCTTTCGCATTGCCACATTACCATAAGTGAGCATAAATACAAGTGGGCGTTTATTATCTTTAGAAAACAGATCCGTTTTATAACGCAAGATTTCAAAAGCCTGAGCACCACGATATGGTTTCAGGGTTTTTATTTTGGATTTTTTAATGCTAAAATCTGAAGCTTCTAAAATTTCATCGTCCAGTTCAATTCCTATTTTTTCATTAAAATTTGGGAATTGGTTGGTTCCTAAAAAAATCTCCTGCCGATTGGCGATATTTTGATCTCTTTCTTTTGCGGTAGCATTGATGGTCTCCTGAACAAATCCTGCTTTAATTGCTTCGATAAAACCACCTTTTTCTTCCGTAGCCAAAAACAAATCCCATGCTTCTTCGGCAATTGATGCCGTGAGGGTTTCAATATAATAGGAACCCGCCGCAGGATCAGCTACTTTATCTAAATAGGATTCTTCTTTAAGCAACAGTTGTTGGTTTCTGGCAATGCGTTCACCAAATTCATCCGGAGTTCGGAAAGCTTCATCAAAAGCATTTACTGTTAATGAATTGGTTCCTCCAATTACAGATGACATGGCCTCAGTAGTTGTACGAAGCATATTTACATGTGGGTCGTAAACCGTTTTATTCCAATTGGAAGTGGTAGTATGCACAAGCATTTTAGCAGCTTCGATATTTTGGGGTTTGTATGCTTCAACCATTTTCGCCCATAAAATTCGCGCCGCACGAATTTTTGCTATCTCCATAAAGTAATTACTTCCAACTGCAAAATCAAATCGCATTTTGGAGGCAAGTACGTCAATTGAGATTCCTTCTTCGGTCAATTTATCGAGGTATTCAGCAGCTGTGGCTAATGAAAAACCTAACTCTTCGACTGCAGATGAACCTGAATTATGAAAAATACTTCCATGAACCAATAAGGTTCTGAATTGAGGTAATTCCTCAGTTAATTTAATAAGCTGCTTAGCTTCATTCAACTTAGGAATGAACCCTGTTAAAACCATTTCGGTCAATGGATTGCAAGTGATAGAACCTCTCACTTCATCTAAATTAACTTCCTTTTGTTTAAGGGCTGAAATGAAATTTTTTAGAATTTCCTCAAAATATGACCCATAAATGAGATTGATCTCGATAGCCTCAGGCTTGATTCCTTTTAGAAGTAGTCGAAATTCTTTTACCGTTAATATTTTTGTCAGAATAAAGCCGATAGAATCAACACCTCTATTGAGCACAAGCAAAGCTTTTTCGTTAGCTTCTTTCAGGTTATCAACAATAATATCCTGACGAATTAGCCAACTATTATCTGTTTTGTTTCCTCTAACAAATGGGAATTGCCCGGGGGCAGCCTTTAAGTGGTCAAAGTTTTCAATGTCCTCAGCTCTGTAATAAGGTTTTACATCGATTCCTTCTTTGGTTTTCCAGATTAACTTTTTAGCGTAATCTGCTCCCTTCAGGTCTTTCACAATAATCTCTTCCCATTCGGAGGTTGAAACTTCAGGGAATTCCTGAAATAATCTCTTGGAATTAATATCTTTTGAATTCATAGTTTTTAGCTCACAATTCTTTAATAATATGCAGTTTCCATTAAAAATGGCTGCAAAGTTACAATAAAATTTTTCGCAATATCACGATTCTGTTAAAATATTGTTAATTATTTCACAATGATATTTGGGGGGGGGTGACACCCTCAGGGTGTCACCCCGGTACTAATGATACTGCAAAATAATTGGGGAGGTTTCCCGACAAAGTCGGGAAGCCATCCCACCTTTCTCAAAAAAATCAATCACATAACTTCTCAAATGAAAAAATGTATGTACATTTAGTTTGGATTTGTCAAGGCGTTTCTCCCCAGCCCCTCGACAAAAATGTAAAAAAAGTAAATATTCTGAATGATGCTAACCATAAAGAAATATAGGGATGGCGTTCCGACTGACGCACGAAAAACAGGGATGGCGTCCCGAAAAAATCGGGAAGCCATCCCAGCCATTACTATCTTTGTTTTAATATTGGCAATTGTAGTTCTAACGGGATGTAGAAAGGAAAAGTCAGATACAGAACCTGAACAAGAAAAGATTCTTATCGGAAATGCTTATGCTCTTCCTGACAGTATTATTTCTGGCGAGACAACAACTTTGTATTGGACTTCAGAAAATACCATTTCCATAACATTAAACGGTGAAATTCTCCCCACTCTATCAGGATCAAAAACAATTGAATCATTAACTACTTCTTCAGTTTTTAATTTCACCTTCACCGGTGAAAATGATCAAGTTTTAAGCAAGGTCGTTAAGGTTGTTGTTCGCGAACTGACCCAAAAGGAAATCATGACGAATTTTCTTTGTCTTGATGTATGGAAACCTCAAAAAATAGAAGTTGAAACTAGTCCAGGAGTTTGGGAAGAAGGCTCTATGTCCCCTGCTGAGGCTAGGAGGTTAAAGTTATTTAACAAAAATGGAACCTATAAAGACTGGGATCCTCTAGGCATAGGAATTACAATAGATAATATTCCATGGTATTTTACAGAGGATCTAAAAAGTATGTATCGCGGAGGACAAACAGAAGAAATTGTTGTTCTTAATGAAACAGACTTAACCTTTCGTTATTGGGTCAAAGGGGTAAATCCTCAAACAGGTTTAGAGTTTAATAGCCATAGAGGTAAAAAAACTTACACTCACATAATCTAAAAGCTAAGACCATAATAAATCTTAGTTAAAATAAAAAACAGCGAATTATTTATAATTTGCTGTTTTTCTTTTTGTAAGTTTTAATTAAAACAAAAACTACATTTCCGTAAGTCCTCCAATTACTTTAGTTGTTGTGGTAGTAGGAGGAACATAATCTGAGCTGGAACAATTAACAGTAACTGTCGTTGGTTCGGTTATATTAGTAACGACTTTTCTTCCACTATCTATTTCATTAGCAGGACTTGAACCACAAGAAGTTACACCAGAACCTGTGGCTGGGTTTAATGTACAAGTGCATCCAATAGTAGCATTTGCTGCTACCCAAGTAATATCAGCAGAAGCTCCTTTATTAATCGTTATTGATTTTTCCCCATCGACAAAGGTCGTCACGCTAGGAGTAGGCAAAACATAAAAAGTTTGAGTTTTTTGAAGAGAAGCGCCGTCAACATAGACAGTGAAAACTACTCTATGTTCTCCAATTGTTGTTGGAACAGGAAATGACTTTCTTCCATAAATAATCTGTTCATCTAAATTATGGTCGGCAAGTGTATAATTATAGCCACCATCAAGATTCACTTTTACTTCATAGACCAGTGCTGTATTAGCACACATACCAAGTTGAGCCGTAGCTTCTGCATAAATTGTTTCTCCTACATGGTAGGCATCCTTATCAATATTTGTAGTTAAAGAAACCGGAGGTCTTTCTCCTGGTCCATCTTCTGCTTTAACTAATTCAATTTTATTAAATCCAAAACTAACTAAACCAACTAAAGCAACTAGAAACAAAACACTTGCAATAACATTATTACTTTCATTCTTTTCTTTTAATTTTATATCAGGGTCATCTATTTTATTGTTATTTTTTTTCATATACATGGCAATCAAAATAATTATTAATAGAACAACAATAATAATAGCAGTAAGAGTACTAGGTGTTCCCGTTTCTGGAGTGGTGGTTGATTCAACATTAAATTCTTTTTGATCTAAAATATTTCCGTCTTTATCTGAAAGGGCTAGAAGTAGTTTTGGATCAATACATTCAGAAATAATTGAAAGAGGAATATCTGTTTTGGCTCCGGTCATGGTTTGAGGAAGTGTTTCATTAACTGGCTCAGCGCAGGAACGACCAAATTTATTGGTCACCGTAGCAGAAAGATTAATTAGGGTTTCAGCTACTGTTGTTCCTAAACGATTTTGCGGAAAAGAATCAGCTCGAGGGGACCAAAGAAGAGTTAAGTTAGCTGTTTCGCCTTTTGAATAATAATCTTTATTTGAATGAGCCAGGATGGCTTCCTCCGAATGAGGACGCCATCCTAAAACTAAAGGAATCAGAGATGGCGTCCCTCAAATATTGCCAGAATAAAGAATAATCTTAAATTCGCCTGGAATAAAAAAGGCAAGAATGAAAAAACAAATTTTACTCACATTGGTTTTCTCGATGGCTATGTTCATGACACAAGCACAAACCGAAAAAGTTTATGACGAGACTGCAGATGCCGCAGCCGATATAAAAAAGGCCGTTGAAATGGCCAAGCAAGAGAATAAACATGTAATGATTTTCATTGGCGGAAATTGGTGCCCCTGGTGCTTAAAGCTGAATAAATTTATTAATGAGGATGCAGAAATTAAAACTGCACTTTACGACAAGTATGAAGTTGTAAAGATGAATTATAGTAAGGAATACAAAAACTTACCAACATTAGAGAAACTTGATTTTCCACAACGATTTGGGTTTCCGGTGATCGTGATTCTTGATAAAGATGGTAATCGAATTCATACCCAGAATTCTGCTTATCTAGAGCTAGAAAAATCTTACGATAAAAAGAAGTTAAAAGACTTTTTCGGCGACTGGACAGTTGAAAAACTTGATCCGGCGAATTATAAAAAATAAAGTTTAGCCGTCTTTATTCCCGTTTAATTTCAGCAACAAATTTTCTTTGTAGGTGTTTCCTATTGGCAAAAACTCATCTGCTACTTTAATTTGATTTCCTTCAATAAAACTGATGTATTTTAAGGAAACGATATAGGATTTATGAATGCGAACAAAATTCTTTTCGGGAATTAATTTTGCAATTCCTTTTAGCGTATGGTGACTAACAATGCTTCTCTCTGTGCAAACAACTTTTAGATAATCTCCATTTGATTGAAAATATTTTATTTCACTTAATTTAAGTCTGAAAATACGCTTATCTGATTTGATCAACAAAAAATCATTATCTACCTTCTGGTCAATGCTAATTTGACTCACCCGATCAAAAGCTTTATTAACGGCTTTAACGAAGCGTTCAAAGCTGAAAGGTTTTAGCAAATAATCGATGGCATCCAACTCAAAACCATCAATTGCGAATTGAGAAAAAGCTGTTGTAAAAATTACCAGGGGCGGATTTTCAAGGGTTTTTAAGAGGCTAATTCCGGAAAGCTTTGGCATGTGTATATCCAAAAATACCAAATCAACTGGTTCTTTTTTGAGGATATTTAACGCTTCAAAAGCGTCTTGACACCGGGCAACTAAATCCAGATCGGACAAATCAGAAATATAAGATTCGAGGGTTTCAAGAGCCAGCGGTTCATCGTCGACAATGATACATCGCATATTTTCTTTGCTTTTACTCATCAAGCACTAATTTAAGATTTATTTGAAACACCTCCCCTTCATCATTGATAGTCAGCTTATATTTATTGGGGTACAAAATATCGAGTCGACGAATGACATTATTGAGCCCGATCCCCCGTCCACCCTCTTCATCTTTAGTTTCACCTTTATTGTTTTCGGCGTTGAACAACAACGTATTTTTATCATTCTTCAAGGTAAAATGAGCGAAGGTTTTTCCAATATCTCCTTTTACGCCATGCTTAAAACTATTTTCTAAAAAGGTTAAAAAGATAAGCGGTGCAACTTTCAGCTCATCATTATTTATTTCAATCTCAAGTTTGATTTCTGATTTTTCACCGATTCGCAATTTTTGTAATTGCACAAAATTTTCAATAAATCTCACTTCATCTTTTAATTTAACATACGCTGATCTTGTTTCATACAAAACATAGCGCATCATGTCTGAAAGGATGAGTATGGATTCAGAAGTTTTATCAGAAGATTTGCGAGATAGCGAATAAATATTATTTAAACTATTAAATAAAAAATGAGGATTAATTTGTGATTTCAGGGCTTCTAACTCAGCTTTTGTTTTTTCTTCTTTTGTGATTGAAATTTGCTTTTCGGCTTCAGCCAGTTTAAACCATGATTTTGATAATTTTAGCAGCGTAGTCACCGAAAGATAAACCAGATGGAATTTTAATAAATCAACATAGCTGTAGTAAGAGATAAAATAAAATCCCGATAATACATAATCGATCAGTTTATCAAAAATTAAACTATTAAGAAGCGCTCCGAATGCTACCGTTCCAATAAATACATTTATGGCATAGCCGTATGACTTTCTCTTTAAAAAACATTAATCCCCAACCACAGGTTAAAGTACACACAAACCAACAAGCTGATATGAAAGATGGCAGTATAAATATAATCAATCGAAGTTGCAGTTTCTCCAATTTTAAAAACATTTAGCAAAACGAAAAAGGATACCGCCCAAAAGGCGATGTGTTGAAACAACCTGTTTGGAAGTATTTTTGCATTAATGCCTGAAATTACAGATGAGTAGGTCATTTTTTACTTCATTAAAGTTAATACCTCCGGATCTTGAAAAGCATCTTCATCATTGGCATACTTGGTGATGAATTTTTGAAGTTCTTTTGTGGAAGCTGTCAGCACAATTTTATC
The DNA here is from genome assembly GCA_963674935.2 of Bacteroidales bacterium. GTDB lineage: Bacteria > Bacteroidota > Bacteroidia > Bacteroidales. The sequence continues at coordinate 1,684 of CAXXWZ010000006.1, read as the reverse complement.
ATCATCCACCACTTCATGTTTAATTCTTATCCGGCCTGAATTAATTACATCTTCGAGCCACTCGGGTGACAGGTAATAAATCAACAATTCTTCTTTTTTTATTTCTAATTTTAATATGGTGTGCGCCCCAACCAAGTGAAAGGATAGCAAAGAATTCATATTATCTAATTGTTTGTTATCTCCCGGATATAAATCAATAAAATAACAGCCGCCAAGTTTAACAATATTTGCATCAAAATTGGCAGTATAATCCTGGACGCCCTGATCTCCAATATGATCTTCATCGGTAAAAGCTAAGTTATAGGAAGGCTCCTTTTCTATTTTTGTAAAGTCCCAAATATCTCTATCTGAACTCGAAATCCATTTCCCTTCTATTTCTTCAACAGTTATTCTGTCCTTGTCAAAATAAAGCGGGTGAAGTGAGGGAATACATCCGGAAATGAATAAAATAATTACCGTTGCTATTGCGTATTTTCTTTTCTTCATGACATATAAATTTAAAATTATTAACTGTTTTAGCAAAGAAATGTTTAACGCTGTTTGAAAACAATTTTTTTCGATGAAGCAGGGTTTGCTCCAGATGAATTATAGGTTGGCGGGAATTTAAAGTTCAGTATTCCTCTTATAATGAAGACACGGCAAATAAAAAAGGATGCCATCCCCAACTGGAAATGGCATCCTTTTTATCCTTTCAACCCTAAGTTTTATTTATCCGGAGTTAAATGATCTAACCAAAATTGCTTTTGTAAATTGCTTGAATGTACGCGTTTATTGCCGCCCCACCCATGTCGCCCATTGGGGTACAACATGAATTGAAAGTCTTTTTTAAGCTCCGTTAAAACATCAACAAACTGGATGATATTTTGCATGTGAACATTATCGTCCATGGTGCCATGAATCATAAATAATTTACCCTTTAATCGATCGGCAAAATTACTGGCATTACCGGCTTCATATCCTGCATTATTTTTTTCCAAAGTCCCCATGTATCTTTCGGTATAAACATTGTCGTACAGTCGCCAATCGATCACAGCAGAACTCCCAAATCCGTGTGTAAAATAATCGGCTCCTTTGGTTAAAGCAATGGCAGTCATGTAACCGCCGTAACTTCCTCCGGTTATCCCAACTTTGGTTTCATCCACAAAACCCTGTTTTAACAACCATTTTACGGCTTCAGAATAATCCTGAATATCGACTGTTCCACAATGTCCGTAAAATTCGTTTAAGCCTTTTTTACCGAAATGGCCTGACCCACGATGATCAACACTGAAGCGGATAATTCCATTTTCAGTCAAATAATTTCCCTGCGGATTGGTATAACGATTATTAACATTTTTGCTATTTGGCCCTCCATAAATTTGAAAAACTACGCCGTATTTCTTAGCAGGATCAAAGCCTTCAGGCAATATCCACCAAGCCGGCATCTCAAACCCGTCAGGATGAGGAATGGTGAACATTTCAACCTTAGCTATTTCTCCTTTTTCCGGATCAGCACCTTTTTGTGCCCCTAAAAACCGAATATGTTTTCCATCTGTGTTAAACAATTCTTTTCGTGTTGGGGTGGAAATATTACTGTAAGTATCAATAAAATATTTGTTGTTCGGTGAAATTAATACCCGATGAGAGCCAACTTCCTTGGTTAGTTTGGTTAACTTACTGCCATCCATATTTACCTTATATAGAT
>CAXXWZ010000005.1:0-28883 GCA_963674935.2 Bacteroidales bacterium | reverse complement strand
GATGGCGCCAAGAATAATGTAAGGGTAAAAACTAATTAATCGCCACAACAATGCCAATGCCGGAGATAATCCGGCAGGAATAAACTCTCCAAGAAAATCAGTGAAGATATATTCAGCAACTCCACTGCCTCCAGGTGTTGGACTAATGAGTAATATAACCCACATCACCAATTGTCGGGCATAAATCAAGAAATGGTCGTTAACGGCAATAAAACCTAAAATCATTGCATTAACTACCCAGAAGCGAGCAGTCCATGAAAACACAGTTGCAGTAAATGCCTTAAACCAAAATAGTAATGATTTCCCTTTTAGTTCTTTTGATGTGGCAATAATTTGATCGCCTGTATTAACTGCATTTGTTCTCCATTTTCTCAAAAAAGGTAATTTTGAAAATCTGATCAACATCCATTTAACACCTCTTGGGTTTATGAAAATGCCATAGATTATTATAGATTGAAGCAAGATGATAAATAAATATCCGGCTATAAAAACTCCGAACATCCCAACATCCGCATTAAAAATTGAGAAATCAGCATCTCTGAAAAATATTTTGTCGTAACCTACCGTAAAAATAATTACAGGAACTAAAAGAATGTAAAACAGTTCATCTAGTAAAGAGGTGATTAAAACTACAGCAGTTGTTCTACCCATGCTAATACCTTCCTTATTTACAATGTAAAGTGCAACCGCTGATCCGCCAACGATGGATGGTGTAATTGATGAAGCAAATTCCCAGAGCATAATTACCTGATAACTTCTCTTCCAGCTTAACTGGTTGTCTGTCAATAAACGAATACGATACATGTAGGCCAAATGCCTTACAGCCATTAAAAGCAATGCAACAAATATCCAGAAAGTGGTAACCCAAGTCCAATGAGTTTCCCTGAAAACTTGCATGTCAAAATCCTGCAGGATTAGATAAATGGCTGCACCAATTCCAATAACTATCGGAATAATTACTTTTTTAAGATTGAAATGTTTTAATATGCTATGTGGTTCTTCAGCCATTGGTAATTTTAATCAGGTAAAAATAAACAATGCTTTTAATGCCTTGACAAAAACAAATAAATATTATTCTAGAGATTCTTGAGTTTTATAAATAAAAGATATTTTGATGAATTTTTAAATGAGAAAATCCGAAAAATCGTCAGATCGTAAATTAAAAATATGCCATAATGGCGCACATAAATTTTACAGACTGCCAATATGGCTTGTATTTATAAGTAATTTGGAGTGGTACAAAAATTGAAAAGGTAAATGAAAAACAAACAAAAAATTAATTAAAATATAGGAGGATAAAAAATGAACTTAGTTAGATGGAATAACCAGCCAAGATTTACAAATGTATTTGATCACCCATTGTTTAATGACGAATTATTCAATGATAATCAAGCAGCTAAATACAGAAAACCAGCAGCCAACATTATTGAAAACGAAAATAATTTCGAGTTAGTACTTGCTGTACCCGGATTTTCAAAAGAAGAAATAAAAATTGATTTGGAAGATAATTTACTAACCATTTCTTCTGAAAAAGAAGTTGAAGACAAAGAAATTAATTTTTCAAGAAGAGAATTTGCTTATGGAGCATTCAGCCGATCATTTAAATTACCAAAAACAGTTGAAGCAGAAAAAATAAAAGCAGAGTTTAAAGATGGAATTTTGAATATCAATATTCCTAAAATTGAAGAAGCTAAACTAAAAAAAGTAATAAAGATTTCATAGTTAGAGGATTAGGTTAATAATGAAAAAGGGATTTCTCCGTGAGGGAAGCCCTTTTTTTATTTCATCTTTTTATAAACCTTTTTTAACCCCAAGTAAAGCTTATTGCCACTTTTATTTTTCATCAATTTTTGAAGAGTAGGAGCTGCAATTTTTGTAATCGTAAAGTTTCTTTCGTCCTGGGTGAGGGCATGATAGAATCCATTTTTGGCAGCCAGTTCGATGGCCTCTAGCTGCTCTTTATAAGAAAATTCTGGAGTTTCAAAAATGATTAGAGGGCTGATATTGTAAAAAGTATATGGTTCAGTTTTAGTCAAAAATTTTCCGTTTTCTTCAATATATTCCCAAAGTTCAGTTTCACGATAAGGAATTGGAACATAAAACTCAACCTGTGATAAATCTGAATTCTTCGCAAAATAAATGGTTTCTTTCACCGATTCTAAAGTGTCACCCGGATTACCAATCATAAACTGCCCCATCACAGTAATTCCAGCTTTTCGAAATATTTTAATGCCTTTTTGGATTTTCTCTATGCTTGTGTTTTTATCCAACTTTTTCAAAACTTCATCATTAGCTGATTCAATGGCCAAACGAATATTTTGACATCCAGCCTGCTTCATTAAGTCAGCTATTTCAGAGCTTATTGAATCAATATCAATAGCACATGACCATTTAATCCCAAGCTTTTTATCAACTAGTAAACGACAAAATTCAATAACTCTTTTAAAGTTTGTGTTAAAACATTCGTCGTCAAAATAGATATTTCTTTTACCGTAATGTTTAATCAGAAACTTAATCTCAGCGAGAATGTTTTCAATCGAACGCATTCTCATTCTCTTTGTCCAAACCAAGCTAGAGCTGCAGTATAAATAATTTTCTGGGCAACCTCGATTGCTTAATAAGTCATATCTCGAATATCTTTTCATCTGAAACAAATCATAGGCCGGAAAAGGTATTTGATCAATCTTTGTGATCAATGGACGTGGAAGATTTATGTGGATTAAACCGGATTCATCTCTATAAATTAATCCTTTAATGCTTTCAAGAATTTTCTCACCTTTCACATAATCAATTAATTCAGAAAAAGTTTCTTCTTCTTCACCATAAATGGCAAAATCAAATGGATGATTCGATAAACATTTTTCTTTCACCGATGAAGCATAGCTGCCCGAAATACAAAGCAAAGATTCAGGATAAGAATGCTTTAGCTTTTCTGCCATTTCAACAGCTTCTTCGAAGCATTGACTATTAGCTGTGAATGCAAAAAGTTTGTATGATTGGCTGAAAAATGCTTCGAAATCTTTTGTTTTGGCAATTTTTGTATCAAGCAGGTTAAACTCTAAATCGAAATGATTTTGACGGGCATAAGATGCCAAATAACCCAATCCAAGATGAATGGCTGCATCCTTGGAGTTTCGATTGGGGTTAATCAATCCGATTTTCATCTTTTTTGTGAGATGTAATCTTATTAATGCCATTTTAAAAATTTCGAGATGTGTTAATTAAAAATTAACGTTGAAATTTAAAATCTATTTTCTGAGTACTGTTCTTCGTAATATTTTAAATAACTACCGGAAGTAACATTGTTTAACCAATCTTCATTTGCCAAATACCAGTCGATGGTTTTTTCAATTCCTTCTTCAAATTGAAGTGATGGTTCCCAACCTAGTTCTTTCTGAAGCTTAGATGAATCAATGGCGTATCTTAAATCATGACCGGCACGATCCTTAACATAGCTGATGAGTTTTTCAGAAGTTCCGGTTTCACGCCCTAATTTCTCGTCCATTTTTTTACAAAGAACCTTAATTAAAGCAATGTTTGTCCATTCATTATTTCCACCAATATTATAAGTTTCTCCGTTTTTGCCTTTATGAAAAATAAGATCGATTGCAGATGCATGATCTTCAACATACAACCAATCTCTGATATTTTCACCTTTTCCGTAAACCGGCAATGGTTTGTTGTTTTGGATGTTATGAATAAAAAGCGGAACTAATTTTTCAGGGAACTGAAATCCGCCATAATTATTTGAGCAATTTGAGATCACCGTTGGAAGACCAAAAGTGTCGTTATAAGCTCTTACCAAATGATCAGAACTGGCTTTTGAAGCAGAGTATGGACTGTGTGGATCGTAGGCAGTTGTTTCGGTAAACAATCCAGTTTCGCCTAAAGATCCATAAACCTCATCAGTAGAAATATGGTAAAATAATTTTCCCTCCATTTGATCTTTCCAAATATGTTTTGCAGCATTTAGTAAGTTCACGGTTCCAACAATATTTGTTTGAATAAATTCCATTGGATTTGAAATGGATCGGTCAACGTGTGACTCGGCAGCAAGGTGAATTACACCATCAAATTTTTTCTTTTCAAACAATTTTTGAATAAAATCGCTATCAACAATATCGCCTTTTACAAACTCGTAATTAGGCGCTTTTTCAATATCAGTTAAGTTTGCAAGATTTCCGGCATAAGTGAGTTTGTCAAGATTTACGATTTTGTAATCAGGATATTTGTTCACAAATAAACGTACAACGTGAGATCCGATAAATCCGGCACCGCCGGTAATGAGTAAGGTTTTCATATTTAATTCTCTTTTAGTTTTTGTTCCCATTTCCAGGCAGAAAGGGTCATTTCATCCAATGTTTTTTTAGCTTTCCAGCCGAGTTCATCGTTGGCAAAATTGGTATCAGCCCAAACCTGCTCAACGTCGCCCGCTCTGCGATCAACAATTTTATATTTTAATTTTTGTCCGGTAACTTTTTCAAATGAGTTGATGACTTCAAGCACCGAGTAACCATTTCCTGTTCCTAAATTAAAAAACTCAAACGACTTTTTCATGTTTTGTTTTACCATGCGTTCGACAGCAATAACATGTGCTTTTGCTAAATCAACGATATGAATATAATCGCGAATAGCAGTGCCGTCGGGTGTATTATAATCACTGCCAAAAACACTGAGTTGTTCGCGAATTCCTGCTGCCGTTTGTGTAATAAACGGCATCAAACAATTAGGAACGCCTAACGGAAGTTCTCCAATGATTGCACTTTCGTGAGCGCCAATCGGATTAAAGTATCGCAATGCGATACCTTTAATAGCTGATGATTTAACGGTGTCAAAAATAATTTCTTCAGAAATTTGTTTGGTGTTTCCGTAAGGCGATTCTGCCTTTTGAACTGGGGCATCCTCACTCACGGGTAATTTTTCAGGTTGACCATAAACGGTGCAAGAAGAAGAAAATACCAGATTAGAAATTTTATTTTCCTTCATCCCTTCTAAAATATTTACCAAAGAAAAGAGATTGTTATGGTAATATTTAAGAGGCAGATTTACAGATTCTCCAACCGCTTTGAAAGCCGCAAAATGAATAATGCCATCAATATCAGCATTTCGTTTGAAGAAGTCGGCTGTTTTTTGGGCATCACCTAAATCAAAGTTTTCAAAAGCAGGTTTGATGCCACTAATTTTTTCAATAGCATCCAATACTTCAATTCTTGAATTAGAAAGATTATCGACAATAATTACTTCAAAGCCTTTTTGTTGAAGTTCCACCACAGTATGTGATCCGATATAGCCAACTCCTCCTGTTACTAGTATTTTCATAATCCTCTTTTTGTCCGTCATGCTGAATTTCTGCCTGTCGGCAGACAGGTATTTCAGCATCTCAATATATAAAAACAGATCCTGAAACAAGTTCAGGATGACGGGATAATTTATTTTATTTTCGTGACACTATTATTTTTTAATTGATATTTTTGCTTGCTCTCGTGGCACTCTGCAACATTACTTTCATTAAAATCTAAGCGATGCCCAAATTCACCAACCCAACCAATTTGTTTCGATGGATTTCCTATAACCAAGGCGTATGGCTTCACATCTTTTGTTACAACAGCTCCGGCGCCAATCATCGCATAATTCCCAATTTCAATTCCACAGATTATGGTAGCGTTGGCTCCAATTGATGCTCCTCTTTTAATACGTGTTTTTAAATATTGCTCTTTTCGCATGATGGCACTGCGTGGATTTATAACATTGGTAAAGACCATCGATGGACCTAAAAAAACATCATCCTCACAAATTACACCCGTATAAATAGAAACATTATTCTGCACCTTCACATTATTTCCTAAAATTACTTCCGGAGAAACAACAACGTTTTGTCCAAGATTGCAATTTTCGCCAATCTCACAATCTTGCATGATATGAGAAAAATGCCAAATTTTAGTTCCTGCTCCTATTTGGCAGCCCTGATCGATAACAGCAGTTGAATGCGCAGAATAATCAGTTGACATGTTTTATTTGTTTACAAATTTTAATAAAGTTGAGGTAATAAATTCGATTTGATCCTCTTCAAGTTCAGTATGCATAGGTAAAGATAATACTCTTTTGCAAACATCTTCAGTTACCGGGAAATCACCTTCTTTATACCTTGGATCCTGATATGCTTTTTGCAAATGGAGTGGAACCGGATAATAAATTGGTGCTGGAATCCCTTTCGATTCCATGTACTCATGAAGCGCATCACGATCAATGTTTTTAGTTAACAAAGTATACTGATGAAAGACATGAGTTGAGCGTTCAAATATCGTCGGAGTTTGAATATTTGGATTGTTTGCGAATGCTTGACTGTATGCCTGAGCAGCTTCCTTTCTAGCCTCAGAATATTCATTCAAATACTTAAGCTTAACATTTAGAATTGCTGCTTGAATGCTATCTAATCTTGAGTTTACTCCAACTAAGTCGTGGTAATATCGAGTTACCATTCCGTGATTTGCAATTATTCTACACTGATTTGCAAGCTCATCATTATTGGTAAAAATGGCACCGCCATCGCCATAAGCACCAAGGTTTTTGGAAGGGAAAAATGAAGTACATCCAAAATCTCCAATGGTTCCGGCTTTCTTGGTCTCACCATTTTTAAAAGTATAATCGGCTCCAACTGCCTGACAGGTATCCTCGATAATTTTTAAATCAAATTCTTTGGCAATTTCCAACATGGCATCCATATCGGCGCACTGTCCGAAAAGGTGAACAGGAACAATGGCTTTGGTTTTATTGGTGATGGCTTTTCGAACAGCATCCGGATCGATGTTAAAAGTGTTTGGATCAATATCAACCAAAACCGGAGTAAGGCCTAACAAGGCAATAACTTCAGCTGTTGCAATAAAAGTAAATGACGTAGTAATTACTTCATCACCCGGTTTTAAACCTAAGGCCATCATTGTTATTTGAAGGGCATCCGTGCCGTTTGCACATGGGATTACGTGCTTAACACCTAAATATTTTTCTAAGTTTGTTTGAAAGTTTTTTACCGCAGGCCCATTAATAAACGAAGTGGTATCAAGTACCTCTTGAATGGCATCTCCTATTTCTCCGCTAATTTTTTCATATTGACCTTTAAGGTCAACCATATTAATTTTATTCATTCGTTTTTCTTTAGGTTTTTTGTATTAACAGAAAATTCATACTTTCTTCTGCCGAATCATTTTTTCGCCGTAAAATTAGGGATATTTACTAAAAGAATGATAATTAATTAAGTCGGATATCTAATTTCTTGATTAGTTAAAAGTGGCAAGCTCCGTTTTACTAAAAATGAAATGATTCGGCAAAATAATGATATCTTTGATATCCAAAAATAGCGATAAACACCCAGATGAGATTTTTATACAATATTTTTATTTACTTATTCAACTTGATCGTTTTCGTAGCTTCTTTCTTTAACGATAAAGCAAAAAAATGGGTTAGCGGAAGGAAAAATATTTTTGAGAAGCTTAAAAAGTCGATTATAAAAAAGGATAAGTATATTTGGATTCATTGTGCTTCGCTGGGTGAATTTGAACAAGGAAAGCCAATTATCGAAGGATTAAAATCAAAATATAGCGACCATAAAATCCTACTCACTTTCTTTTCTCCTTCAGGATTTGAGATTAGAAAAAATTATCAGTATGCTGATCTGGTTTACTATTTGCCTATCGACACCATTGCAAATGCACGAAAATTTGTAAGCCTTGTAAAGCCAAAATTTGTAGTATTCGTTAAATATGAATTCTGGTTTAATTATTTGGCTGAATTAAAAAAACAGCAAATTCCTGTTGTATTTATTTCATCTATTTTTAGGCCAAGCCAGTATTTTTTCAAAGGATATGGAGCTTGGTTTAAAATACAGTTGCACGGAATCAATCACTTTTTTGTTCAGAATGAAGAATCAAAAAACCTGCTGCAAAAAAATGGGATAACTCAAGTAACTAGAAGTGGAGATACTCGTTTTGATAATGTTTTTAAACTGGCTCAGAATGCACGGGAATTTGATGTCATTAAAAAATTTAAAGGAGAAAATAAATTAATTATTGCTGGTAGCACCTGGCCACCTGATGAAGATTTTGTTTTTCCTTTAATTGAAACCTTTTCTCAATATAAATTTATCATTGCTTCGCACGAAGTGCATAAGGCAAGAGTTGAGCAAATTCAAAAAATAATTGGGTCGAAATCGACACTCATGTCTAAAGCAAATCTTGAAAATATCGAAACATTTAGTGTTTTAATTGTAGATAATATCGGGATTCTGGCACATCTTTATCAATACGCGGATATGGCTTATATTGGGGGAGGATTTGGCAGTGGTTTGCATAATATTCAGGAGCCAATCACTTTTGGAATTCCGGTAATTTTCGGTCCGAAATACCACAAATTTCAAGAGGCTGTTGATCTTGTAAAAATGAAAGGGGCATTTTCAATAAAAAACCAAAATGAACTCGAAAATGTTTTATCTTCTCTAACGAAAGATGCTGATGCTTATCATAAAGCTTGTCAAACAAACAAAAAGTACATTGAACAAAATGTTGGAGCTTCCAGCATAATTTTAGACTATTTACAGAAATTTATTGAAGAATAATACTTAACATAAATCCAGAAAAATGACAGAAATTAAATGTGCAAAAAAATATGGCACCAATAATAATCTTATCATATTAGTTGCAGACATTAAGCAATTACCAAAAGATATATTAACGAAGGATGAAATTGCTTTCACCAAAAAGAATTTTGAGCAGGAAAATAAATCTGTTGAATTTAATAAACTTACACATTGGGTTTTTGTGCAACTGATTGAAACGAAACCAAGTATTGATGGTACAAAAGAAATGGCTCGGAAATCGGCAGACTTACTGTTGATTAGCATAAATAAGCAAAAAATATCAACCGTTGCCATTTTGGATTACAGCAAAAATGAAGTACTTGCACTTCCATTTGCTGAAGGAATGGCTCTGGGGAATTACCAATTCTTAAAATATTTTAAAGAAAAGAAAAAGAAAACAAATTCGCTTTCTGAAATTAAAATCATTTCTTCTGTAGTTGACCAAAAAAGTGTTGAACAATTAAATGTGCTTACTGAAGCGAATGCAGCTGCACGAACATTAGTAAATGAACCACTTTCTTATCTCACAGCTGAAAAGTTTTCAGAAGAAATTAAAGCATTGTTTAAAGAAACCGATGCCAAAGTTGAAGTGCTGAATAAAAAGAAAATCGAAAGCTTAAAAATGGGTGGGCTTCTTGCTGTTAACAAAGGAAGTATTGACCCTCCAACGTTTAATATTATTGAGTACAAACCAGATAACGCTGTAAATGAAAAACCATTTGTGTTTGTTGGCAAAGGGGTTGTTTATGATACCGGTGGTTTAAATATTAAAACCGAAGATCACATGAACGACATGAAATGTGATATGGCAGGAGGCGCAGCTGTAACAGGTGCTTTATATGCCATTGCAAAAGCTAAACTTCCTGTTTATGTTGTTGGGTTAATACCGGCAACTGATAATCGTCCCGACGGAAATGCTTATGTGAGTGGGGATGTGATTTATATGTACGATGGAACCAGTGTTGAAGTATTAAATACCGACGCCGAAGGCCGATTGATACTTGCAGATGCCTTGGCTTATGCAAAAAAATATGATCCGGCTTTGGTCATTGATTTGGCAACTTTAACAGGATCAGCGCAAAGAGCCATTGGGCATAATGGTTCAGTGGCAATGGGTACGAAATCAGATGAAGAAATGAAATTATTGTCGGAAAGTGGCTACAGGGTTCATGAAAGAATTGTTGAATTTCCTTTTTGGGAAGAATTTGATGAAGAAATTAAATCACCCATTGCTGATATTAAAAACCTTGGTGGCCCAACTGCAGGAGCAATTACAGCGGGTAAATTTTTGGCTCACTTCACCGATTATCCTTACATTCATATAGATATTGCCGGCACAGCGTTTTTAGAAAAAAAAGACAGCTATCGCGGATTAGGCGGAACCGGAGTTGGCGTAAGATTGTTATTCGATTTTATCAAACAAAAAACACTTTAAAGCCCCACATTAAAAAAATAAGATTTCTTCATCCATTTAAGTTGATTACCTAATGAGTTATTTAATATCGTTGGCTCAACGCGACTATGGAATAAATAAATCTTATCTTTGCATTTCCTTTAAATATCAATAGAATGAGTAAACCTGAGGACAAAGAAAAAAGCATAAAAGTTGGAATCTCACATGGAGATGTCAATGGAATTGGTTACGAAGTTATTATCAAGGCACTTCGAGATCCGCGAATTTTAGAACTATTTACACCTGTTGTTTATGGATCATCTAAGGCTGCTTCATATCATCGAAAAGCAATTAATCTAAACGATTTTAGTTTTAATATCATTCAATCGGCTGAGGAGATAAATTTGAAGAAGCCAAATCTTATAAATTGCTGTGAGAAGGAAGTCAAAATTGAGTTAGGAAAATCTCGCGAAGATGCTGGTGAAATGGCTTTAAAATCACTCGAAGAAGCAGTGGAAGGATTGAAAAATAATGACATACAGGTTTTAGTTACAGCCCCAATTAATAAGCACAATATTCAATCTGATGAATTTAAATTTCCTGGTCATACAGAATACTTAGCTGAAAAATTTGGAGCTCAAACTCCGCTAATGTTCCTGGTTTGTGATAGCCTGCGACTTGGTGTTGTGACCGGACATATTCCACTTAAAGATGTTTCTGTAGCCCTATCGGTTGATGTAATCATGGAAAAAGTTCGAATTATGAACGAAAGCTTGAAAGTTGATTTTGGAATTCGCAAGCCTAAAATTGCTTTACTGGGCTTAAATCCGCATGCTGGTGATGAAGGCTTACTAGGTGCCGAAGATGGTGAAATTATTTTACCTGCCATTCAAAAAGCAGTTGATGAAGAAATCCTGGCGTTTGGCCCATATCCGGCCGATGGGTTTTTTGGTTCTCAAGCCTATAAAAATTTTGATGGTGTATTAGCCATGTATCACGATCAGGGTTTAATTGCATTTAAAACCATCGCCTTTCACAGCGGAGTAAATTATACTGCGGGGCTACCAATTGTTCGCACTTCACCGGCACATGGCACGGCTTATGACATCGCAGGAAAAAATGTTTCATCGCCCGAATCATTTTTAAGTGCCGTTTATTTAGGCATTGAGATTTATAAAAACAGAATGATGCATCTGGAGTTGACAAAAAATCCTTTGAAAAAGGCTGAACAGGAAATTACTAAAGCTTCAAGCTAGCACACCATGCTAAATACCGATTATCAAATAAATGAGATCGTAAAGATTGTAAAGGGTGAATTTTATCCTGGTACCAGCAATCGTAAAACAGTTAGGGACATTCTGATCGATAGCAGAAGAATGATTTCTCCAAATCGTTGTATGTTTATTGCATTGAGTAGTAAACGAAATAACGGGCATCATTATATCGAAGAACTTTATTTAAAAGGGATCAGGCATTTTATAGTTTCAAAGTTACCTGATAATTTCCAGTCCTTTGAGAAAGCCAATTTTGTGAAGGTAAGAAATACATTAGAGGCCTTGCAACTGTTGACCACTCATCATCGTAAAAATTTTGACATTCCTGTAATCGGGATCACGGGAAGTAATGGTAAAACCATCATTAAAGAATGGCTTTATCAATTAATGAGGTTTGATAAGAACATCATTCGAAGTCCTAAAAGTTATAATTCACAGATCGGTGTACCCTTATCAGTTTGGCAAATGAATGCGGATCATGAATTGGCCATTTTTGAAGCAGGAATTTCCGAAACCGAAGAAATGGAAAAGCTTCGAAAAATCATTGAACCTACCATTGGTTTATTCACAAATGTGGGTCATGCGCATGATGAAAACTTTATCAATCTTCAACAAAAAGCAGGCGAGAAATTGAAACTCTTCACCAAAGTTGACACCTTGATCTATTGTGCTGATCATCCGGAAATTCAAGGCGTCGTAATTCGTTCAGAGATTCTAAATCGAATAAAGGCATTTACATGGAGTTATAAAGAAGATGCGGATCTGCACAATCTAACGCTTAAAAAGCAAAATAATTCAACCCTGATTAAAGGGCAGTTTTTAAATAACGAGATACAAATTCAGATCCCATACATCGACGATGCCTCGGTCGAAAATGCCATTCATTGTTGGGCCGTTATGTTGTACCTTGGTTATGATCAACTGATGATTGAAAAGCGAATGCTAAATTTGGCTCCAATCGCCATGAGGCTGGAAATGAAAGAAGGAATTAATAATTGTTCTATTATTAATGATAGTTATAATTCTGACATAAACTCCTTAAGCATCGCCTTAGATTTTTTAAAGCAACAAAAGCAGCATACCCAAAAAACCATCATTCTTTCAGACCTTTTACAAAGTGGAAGAAATGAATTGGATTTGTACGGATATATTTCTGAATTATTGGAGAGCAAAGGCATTCAAAAAATGATAGGAATTGGAGATTCCATCAGCAATAACGCTGATCGATTTCATATGGAAAAATATTTCTTTTCCAGCACCGAGGAGTTTCTGAATAAATTTCCATTTACCTCCTTTCAAAATGAAACGATACTTTTAAAAGGTGCAAGGGTTTTTGAATTCGAGCAAATAAGTCGTGCTCTTCAGCAAAAAGCACACGAAACGGTTTTGGAAATAAATTTAAATTCGCTCATAAATAACTTGAATTATTACCGTAATAAATTGCAGAATCCTGCCATTAAAATCATGGCGATGGTTAAAGCATTTTCATATGGGAGTGGGAGCTTCGAAATTGCCAATGCACTGCAATTTCATCATGTTGATTATTTAACTGTGGCTTATGCCGATGAAGGGGTTGAGTTGCGAAAATCAGGAATTAATACACCCATAATGGTGATGAACCCTGATTGGCAAAGTTTTGATAGCATCATCAAACATAATTTAGAACCCGAAATTTATAGTTTTCGAATTCTCGATTTCCTCGAAAAATCGATTAAAGTAAATATTATTCCAGCGAATAAACCCATTAAAATACACATTAAGCTCGACACAGGAATGCATCGCTTAGGTTTTGAGCCTCATGATTTAGATGAGCTTTTGAGCCGTTTGAAGGATAACAAATCTGTTTATCTCCAGTCAGTGTTTTCGCATTTGGCAGCTAGTCAGGATAAAGCATTTGATGATTTCACCAGATTACAAATTAAACGATTTGAAGAGATGAGCGATAAAATAATCGCTCAGGCTGATGATCATCCAGTTTTGCGTCATATCTTAAATTCGGCAGGAATTAGTCGCTTCCCCGAAGCTCAATTCGACATGATTCGTTTGGGCATTGGAATGTATGGCGTTTCATCTGATAAAACTGAAAGAAGCAAACTTGAAAATGTGAGTACACTGAAATCAACCATTTCGCAAATTAAGCGCATTCAAAAAGGGGATACCGTTGGGTATAATCGATCAGCAAAAGCTGATGAAGAAATGATTATTGCCATCATCCCGGTTGGTTATGCCGATGGGATTAGCATGAGTCTTGGAAACGGAATTGGCAAATTTTGGATAAATGGGAAATTTGCCCCAATTATTGGAAATGTTTGTATGGATATGTGTATGCTTGATATTACTGATGTGGTTGCAGTTGAGGGAGATGAAGTAATCGTTTTCGGTGAAAATTACCCTATTTGGAAAATGGCAGAATCTATTAAAACAATTCCTTATGAAATTCTAACCGGAATCTCCCGAAGAGTTAAAAGAATTTATTTCCAGGAATAATGCCATTCAAACGTAATAATTTTTAACTTTAAGCTTGTTTTAAATCGCGAATCATAAAAATTAAGTATTTTTGCAACCTGTTAATGAATTAAAATGGAAGACTTTATATATATTCTGATTGGAATTGCATGGATTGCATACTCGGTTTATAACCAAGGTCAAAAACAGAAGCGCAAGCAGCAAGCAAAATCTCCGGTTGAAACTGAAGAGGAAACACCGGACATTGAACAAAAACTTAAATCGTTCTTAGACAAGAAACTAAATTTTGATAAGATTTTAGATTTTGAAGAGCAAACGGAAGAGTATATAGATAGTCCTTATTCAGCAATTGATATTGTAGAAGAAAAAGATGAATCGGAATATTTTAAAGCCGAAACGGAGGGCGTTTCAGCATTTGAATCTGAACCTGAAGCCAAAGCTGTTGAAGTGATGGATTATAAAATGGGTGAAACGGAAGAACAAGAAGAATCAAATAATCCACTGGAAGGTATTTTTTCTGAAACTGGTGAATTTGACTTAAAAAAAGCAATCATTTATTCGGAGATACTTAATCCTCCTTATATCAATAAATAATTCATCGATTTAAAAGCAAATAGCTAATCGTATAAAATTATAAATGATTTATTATTTTTGCATAGAATATAGAAACACACATGGCTTGGATGGCCAAAGTGCATAAGTTGGTAATCATCTTATGCCATCAAATTTATTAATTATGAGGAAGAGACCTAATTATGGGTCTTTTTTATCTGCTTTAAAACAGAAATATGTCAGACATTAGGTATTATACAGAAGAGGGATTAAAGAAATTAAAGGATGAGTTGGAGCAACTGATGACCATTGAGCGTCCATCTGTATCCAGACAAATAGCTGAAGCACGAGATAAAGGTGATTTGTCAGAAAATGCGGAGTATGATGCTGCTAAGAATGCACAGGGTTTGCTGGAGCTTAAAATCTCTAAATTGCAAGAGATGATTGGGAATGTTCGAATTATCGATGAATCTAAAATCGATACTTCAAAAGTGTTGATTCTTTCAAGAGTGAAGCTTAAAAACTTAAAAAACAATATTGAAATGACCTACACTTTGGTACCTGAAAAGGAAGCTGATCTAAAAACAGGCAAAATCTCTGTGATCTCTCCAATTGCTAAGGGATTGTTAGGTAAAAAAGTAGGCGAGCATGCTGATATTCAAGTTCCTGCCGGAACCATTACGTTTGAAATTTTAGAAATTAGTCGATAGACATAAAAGCTAAAATTATGGCTTCAATTTTTACAAAGATTATAAAAGGTGAAATTCCCTCATATAAAGTAGCAGAGGATAAGAATTTCTATGCCTTTTTAGACATCAACCCTTTATCCAAAGGACACACCTTGGTTGTTCCAAAACAGGAGATTGACTATATTTTTGATTTGGAAGATGATTATTTGGGAGCGCTTCATGTATTTGCAAAAAAAGTTTCCAAAGCCATTTCTCAAACGATAACTTGTAAAAGAGTGGGAGTAGTTGTTTATGGATTGGATGTGCCTCACGCCCATATTCACCTCATTCCACTAATTGAAGGAAATGAAATTAATTTCAATCGCGAAAAACTTAAACTCAGTTCAGAGGAAATGGCTGACATTGCGGATAAAATTTTCAGTGCGTTTACAGCTTTATAAAGTATTTTAGAAAAGTAAAAAAGAGGTCATGTCGAGCAGAGTCGAGACATGACCTCTTTTTTAATGTCATTTCAGTGGTAGTAAAATTGGATGCATAATTCAGAAAGCTGGCGAGATTCAATTTGATAATATGCAGTATTAAGACTTATTAATTTAATGTAAAGTCCAGAAATTGATATTAAATTGTAAATTTGGGGAAACCTAATTAAATGATTTACAATCGTCCTAATAAAAGTTTTCCTAAAGAAAAGAAAAAAAATATTCATAGAAGAAAAACTACTTTCCTTTCTTATATTAAAGCGAACTGGGTTTGGCTCATCCCATTAGCTTACCTCTTTTTTAGTACAATTGGAATTATTCAGGCTTATTCATATTTTCGATTATTTAACATTAATATATTCAACTACATTACACTTAATGACTTTCTTTTATCTTTTTTCAGACACTTTTTTTCACTAACAACATTTATCATTGCCCTAAGTATGGGAATTTTTTCATTTGTATCAGATAAAATTCTATTAAAATCATATTTAAATCCAATGGCGGTTTTTTCAGGATTTATGCTTGTGAGCGCAATATTCATGACCTATAAACCATTTCAATATATTATTAACAGTGAATCAGAGAGATGTAATATTATAACAAACCCTGATAATCACGTCAAACTTTTTCTTTCGAAACCAGATGATAAGAATCACCAATACTACTTTGACAGCATCATTTTATTAGGAACGACAGAACAATTTTTCTTTTTATATGATCTTGAAAAAAATGAAGTATTGCATGTGCCAAGCTCTAGCATTGTTATGATAAAAAATCGAATTGATCCAATTGAAATTGAAAAATGTGAATCATTAATTAATAGTGTTGGGGTTCCGCCTTTACCACCGCCTCCTAATCCTCCATCTAGTAGAAAGAGAAGTGATCCCGATACTTCCACAAAGAAAACAGATGCAAAAATTGACACTATTAATAATTAATTTCAAGAAATACAACGACTTACAATTCTGACTTCAGGTTTCTTTAATATGCTCTCTCGTTACGCCCTTCGATATAATTGATAAATGATCGATTAACTACTCGGTTGCCTCCCGGCGTTGGATAATTGCCCGTAAAATACCAGTCGCCTAAATGCTCAGGGATGGCTTCATGCAAATCTTCGATGGTTTGGTAAATCACCTGAACTTTAGCTTTCAAATCTTTATGGGTAAGCATTTCCGCAATTTTACCAGAAATTTGCTCAGCCGTGAAAGGTTTGTAAATTTCCTTTACATAATTCACCATTTGCTCTTTGGGCAAATTATCCTGAGCCTTACATTTATTGTAAACCTCATTGATAATATGTTTTTGGTTAGTGTCACCAAGCAATTCGATAGTGGCTTTGAAAGCAATAAAATCATTCAGCTTAGCCATGTCAATTCCATAACAATCGGGGTAGCGAATTTGTGGCGCCGAGGAGGCAACAATGATCTTTTTCGGATTTAAGCGGTCTAAAATTCGAAGTATACTTTGCTTAAGAGTCGTGCCCCTAACGATTGAGTCATCGATCACTACGAGATTATCAGTCTCTTTTGTTACGGTTCCATAAGTAACATCATAAACGTGAGCAACCAAATCATCTCGTTGGGTATCCTGGGTAATAAAAGTTCGGAGTTTTAAATCTTTCACCGCAACTTTTTCGATTACGGGTTTGAGTTTGAATATTTCTTTTAGTTTTTCAGCGGTTGCATCTTTGCCCAATTGCAATATTTTCTCAGCTTTAATCCCATCACAAAAATGATCCATTTCTTCCATCAAGCCCCTAAAAGCTACGGATGCTGTATTTGGGATGTAGGAGAACACCGTTTTGTCAAGTTTGTGGTCAATGGCTTTTAAAATTGAAGGAGTTAATAAACTGCCCAATTTTTTTCGCTCTTTGTAAATGTCTTCATCTGTACCTCTTGAAAAATAAATTCGCTCAAATGAACATGATTTTCGAGGTAATGCAGCTGTGTAAGGATGAACTCCGGCACTACCATCTTTTTTAACGATAAGGGCATGACCGGGTTGTAATTCTTTAATTTGATCGGTTTGTAAATTGAAAGCCGTTTGTATCACCGGTCGCTCGGATGCTCCAATGATAATCTCATCATCCTGATAATAAAATGCAGGTCGAATACCGGAAGGATCGCGCATAATAAAGGCATCGCCATGCCCAATCATCCCCGTAATCACAAATCCACCATCCCAATCGCGCGAAGCTCGGCTTAAAACATTTAATACATCAAAATCCCTAGCAATAAACTCAGAAATTTCTTTTTGTTTATGGCCTTCATTTTTATAATGCCGGTAAAGTTTATCATTTTCTTCATCAATAAAATGACCTATTTTTTCTAAAATTGTAACCGTATCAGAAGTTTCAACAGGTGATTGCCCATAGCCAATCAACTCTTTGAAAAGCTGATCCATATTGGTTAAATTGAAATTTCCGGCGATTGCTAAATTACGGGTCTTCCAATTATTTTGCCTGATAAAGGGGTGAAGTGCCGATGGGCTGTTTCCTCCAAAAGTACCGTAACGTAAATGGCCAATATACAATTCGCTGATGAATGGAACATTTTGTTTTAGCCAATTCACATCATTTAAGCGGGCTGGGTGATCTTTTTTGATTTTCTCCATTTGGTCGTAAACCTGACCAAAAATTTCCTTTAAAGCCGTTGGAGAATTTGACCGAATTCGATTGATGTATTTTTGCCCGGGAGCCATGTCAAATTTAATATTTGCAATACCTGCACCATCCTGTCCGCGGTTATGTTGCTTCTGCATTAGCAAATAAAGTTTGTTAAAGCCATAAAATGCGGTTCCATATTTTTCGAGGTAAAATTCCAGGGGTTTCAGTAAACGAACAAAAGCGATTCCACACTCATGCTTAATTGCATCACTCATATTAGCAAATTTAAATTCACCACAAAAATAATCATTTATTAAAATGCTTTTGCCCTTCATTAATAAGTTTTATTTTTATGCTCTTTTAAGCTTAGATTATGATATTGATTAGAGAAGCAAATAAATCGGACATTCAACTTATCACTGATTTTCAGTTAACCATGGCCATGGAATCTGAAGGAATGAAATTAGATAAAAATGTTTTAGAAAAGGGTGTAAGTGCCGTTTTTGATGATCCGGCAAAAGGAAAATATTATGTTGCAGAGTATAAAAGTGAAGTTGTTGGGTCGATGCTGAATACTTTTGAATGGAGTGATTGGCGCAATGGAAATATCATTTGGTTTCAATCGGTATATGTGATGCCTGATTTTCGTAAACTTGGCATTTTTAAAAAAATGTATGCACATATAAAAGCTTTGGTTAAAGCCGATCAACACCTTGTTGGAATGCGCCTATATGTGGATAAAGGAAATGTTCGGGCGCAAAAAGTTTATCAGGCCATGGGCATGAATGGGGAACATTACGATACTTACGAATGGATGAAATAAAGGAAGGCTAAACGCAGTCGAAGCCTGATTTTCAAAGAATCAATTTTAAGAATTTAAATATAAAAATAATGAAAAAAACAATTTTTGGATTAGCAGCATCATTATTGGTTATAAGCAATCCTTTATTAGCGCAAGTGGATAAAAGTGATTGGGTCGACAATTATCCTGAAGGATGTACTTCGATTACCGTTGGTAAAAAAGCAACATTTGATGGGTCGGTAATTACATCGCATACAGATGATAGTCATAGGACGCGTTCATGGATGGATGTAATTCCTGCTAAAAAGCACAAAAAAGGAAGTACCACTCCCATGTTTAAAAGAGTTGCGAATGATGATTTTATCATGCCAACTTACGAGCACAAACCTATTGGTTCCATTCCACAAGTTTCAAAAACTTATGGGTTTATTAATACCGCTTATCCATGCATGAATACAGAGCAACTGGCTATGGGAGAATCTACTTTTGGTGGCAGAGAAGAGTTAATCTCGGATGAAGGCTTAATCGATTGCCAAAGACTTTGTCAATTGATGTTGGAGCGATGCACCACAGCACGAGATGCTATTGAAATGGCTGGTGATTTAATTGAAAAATATGGCTGGAACGATGCCGGAGAAGCCCTTACAGTTGCAGATCCAAATGAAGTTTGGCACTTTGAAGTTGTTGGTCCCGGAAAAGGTAAAACTGGTGGAGTCTGGGTTGCCCAACGTGTTCCTGACGATCATGTTTCAGTAAACGTGAATGCATCAACAATTAAAGAAATTAATTTGGATGATCCCGATTATTTTATGGCTTCTGAAAATATTTATACCCTTGCTCAGGAAAATGGTTGGTATAATCCAGAGAAAGAAACGTTCAGATTTTGCTATGCTTATGCACCTGAAAGTAGAACCTCAATGGCTAGTCGCAGGAGAGAATGGAGGGTTTTTGATCTTTTGGCACCATCCTTGAAATTAGATCCTAATGCTGAAAATTATCCTTTCTCAGTAAAACCTGATGAATTGGTTACCATGGAAAAATTGGTAAGTATTTTTCAAGATACTTACGAAGGAACTCCATTTGACATGACCAAGGACATGCTTGTTGCTGATGAGAACGGAAAAATGGTTAAATCTCCTTTGGCAAACCCTCAAATGCCATACGACGAGAATTTATTAATGCGAATTAATGGCGGCTGGGGCTGGCGTGGGGAACGAAACATTGCCCGTTGGTATACCATGTATGCCACCATTATTCAATGTCGCGATTGGTTACCAAATCATATTGGTGGTGTAGTTTGGTTGGCTCAGGATAACGTGGCTACTTCAATATATATTCCTGTATATTCAGGGGTAACTGATTTGCCCGAATCATACAAAACACCTGGACGACCTAATGGTTACACCATGAAGAGTGCTTGGTGGGCTTTCAATAGATTGGGAACTTTAGCTTCACAACGTTGGGGCGATATGCGTCATGATGTGGACAAAGTTTGGAAACCAATGCAAGCTGAATTATTCAGTAATCAAAAAGCGTTTGAACAAAAAGCACTGGAGATTAACAAAAAAGACCCCAAAGCAATGGATAAATTCCTTACTGATTATACCATGCTTCATGGTGAAAAGGTGGTGAATAAAGCTTGGGAATTGGGTGATTTACTTTGGACACTGTATGACGAGAAATTTTAGTAAATAAATTGAAAGGCGCATTGAGCTGAACGTTGACTGAAGTCGAAACGAGTCGAAATGCGCCTTTCAATCCTTTTAATATTTTTTTATGATCATCGGAATTGGTGGCGTAAGTATGTCGGGAAAGTCAAGCCTGGCAAGAATTTTAAAAAAGCATTTCTCCCGAAAGAAGGTGAGTATTCTTTGTCAGGATGATTTTATTATGCCACAAAATGAAATGCCTCAGATTAATGGAAAAACGGATTGGGAAAATCCGGGATCAATTGATTTTGATGAGTTCATTGCTTCGGTAGTAGCTAGAGATATAGAAAATGATGTGGTTATTGCGGAAGGTTTATTTGCTTTTCATGACCAAACCTTAATCAATTTATACGACAAAAAAATATTTTTGGAGATTCCTGAGCCTGTATTTTTTGAACGAAAAAAACTGGATAAAAGATGGGAAATTGAACCGGATTGGTATATTCAGCATATCTGGAAGAGTTATTTAAAATTTGGAGTTTTACCTGAAAGCCAGAAAGATGTTTTAACGCTAAATGACACCCAAACCATTGATCTGGATATTCTGATGAATTATCTAAGCAAATAATTACTTCCTCGATTATTCCATTTTATATTAAAACTAATCAGCTTATCAAAAGTGATGCATTGGTTATTTCCTTATTATTGTATGTAACTAACCAGATATAATCTGTAAACATAATCATCATGAAAAAAGTTTTTAAATTGTTAAGCCTGACAATGGTCATGCTTATTCTTGTTGCTTTAAACCCTGAGGGTGTTCAAGCACAAGTGAATTCAAACATCCAAAATCCGGAAGAATACTTTGGATTTAAACCAGGTGCCGATCGTATGCTTTTCACTTATGAAGAGTTGATTACCTATCTCCAAAAGTTAGATGACCAATCTGATAAAATGAAAATGATTGAGATTGGTAAATCCCCAATGGGAAGGCCAATGTATATTGCTTTTTTATCGTCAGCCGAAAATATTGCCCGATTGGATGAGCTAAAAGAGATAAATAAAAAACTGGCTTTGGATGCCAGTTTATCAAAAGCTGATCGAACTCAATTGCTGAACGACGGGCGTGTATTTGTTTTAGGAACGCTGTCGATGCACTCTGGTGAAGTTGGCCCTGCACAGGCTTCTCCGTTAATTGCACACGAATTAATAACCACCAATGACGAGAAAATTTTAAAATGGTTGGATGATGTGGTTTATATGATGGTTCCCAATCACAACCCGGATGGAATGGATATGGTTGTTGAAAATTATTTGAAGTATCGTGGAACCAAGTATGAAGGCAGTTCGATGCCTGGCGTTTATCACAAATATGTGGGTCACGATAACAACCGAGATTTCATAACCTTATCTCAATCAGACAATGCGGCCATTGCTGCCATTTACAATTTAGATTGGTATCCACAGGTAATGGTTGAAAAACACCAAATGGGTTCGACAGGAGTTAGGTATTTTGTAGCTCCTCCTCACGATCCGATTGCTGAAAATATTGATGCAGGCATCTGGAATTGGGTGAGTTTGTTTGGCTCAAATTTAATTAAAGACATGACCAAAGATGGTTTGGAAGGCGTTGCGCAACATACCATTTTTGATATGTACTGGCCAGGTTCTACCGAAACAGCTTTATGGAAAAATGTAATTGGATTACTTACCGAAAGTGCCAGTGCTAAAACGGCTACTCCGATTTTTATCGAATCCAACGAACTTTCTGTTGGTGGAAAAGGATTATCAGAATATAAGAAAAGCATCAATATGCCAAAGCCATGGCCCGGAGGTTGGTGGAGATTGGGCGACATTATTAATTATGAAATTTCTTCAACAAAATCACTTTTAAAAACGGCTTCGTTACACCGAAAAGATATTTTGGAATTTAGAAATGACATGGCTATTTCGGAAGTAAATAAAGGAAAAACAAAAGCTCCATTTTATTACATTTTTCCTCAGAAACAACATGACCAAAGTGAACTTGTAAATTTGGGACATTTGTTAAATAAACATGGAGTTCAGGTTTATAAACTGATTGAAAATATGACCATTGAAGGAAACAATTTTATAGCCGGAGATATCGTAGTTCCTTTGGCCCAGCCTTTCCGTGCCTTTATTAAAGAGGTGCTCGAAGCACAAGAATTTCCATTACGTCATTATACACCCGATGGAGACATCATTCAACCTTATGACATCACCACCTGGTCTTTGCCATTGCATCGTGGGGTCACTTCTTTTGAGATTAATGAGTATGTTGATCTTGGGAGTAAAATTGAATTACTAGGAAAAACTCATGCTCAAACCAAGGTAGAATTGGGTGAATTTAAAGCTGTATTGTTAAGTGCAAACAATAACGAGAGTTATAAAATTGTATTTGATGAATTAAGCAAGGGAACTAAAATTGACCGTTCGGATGAAGATTTTGAAGTTGATGGTATGACCTATCCAAAAGGAAGTTTCCTAATTCATTCAAACTCAAAAAAGGATGATGCTTTTGTAAAGGCTTACCCCAGTTTAAAAGTAAAACCTGCTTTATTGGCTGAAGTTCCTGAGGTTAAAAGTGCACGTATGCAGAAACCGCGTGTTGCACTCATCGAAACTTATATGCACGATATGGATGCCGGTTGGACGCGTTACGTTTTTGACAGCTATAAAGTCGATTATACTGTGCTAAAACCCCATCAAATTGAAAATGCAAAACTGCAGGAAAATTTTGATGTGTTGGTATTCCCGAATAACAACAAATCCATTTTAATGGCCGGAAAATATTCTGCCGGTGGAGGTAATTATTCACCCTCAAGCTACCCGCCCGAATATGCCAAAGGCATGGGCAAAAATGGTTTGAATGAGTTAATGAAATTTGTTGATGCAGGCGGTATTGTTGTTTCGTGGGAAGCCTCTATTGAATTATTTAATCAAACCCTTAGTATTGATAAAGGTAAAGAGGGCAAGGAAGAATTCAGGCTTCCATTCCGCGAAATTGGATCAAGCTTAAGTGATCAGGGTTTATATTGTCCGGGTTCGCTTGTTAAAATTAAACTTTTGCAGGATCATCCTTTAACTTACGGAATGCCTGCTGAATTAGGTGTTTTCTCAAGAGGCTATCCGGTGTTTCAAACTTCAATTCCAAACTTCGATATGGACAGAAGGGTAATTGGTAGTTTCCCTGAGAAAGGGATTTTTATGAGTGGATATGTGGAGAAGGAAGAGTTATTGGCCAATAAAAGTGCCATGATTTGGCTAAAAAAAGGGAAAGGTCAATTGGTTTTATTGGGATTTAATCCACAATTTAGAGCTTCAACTCAAGGTGCGTTTAAATTGCTTTTTAATTCTTTGTTACTTCCCAAAATAAAAGATTAATTGTCATAAAAGAAAAGGGATGGCACCCCCAATTGGGGGTGCCATCCCTGATTAGTTATTAAAAATACTTTATCTGTATTTCAATGAAACACTACCGTCTGAAGTGGTAAGTGTAACCGGAATTCCTCCTCCGTTTACCCTGCCATCAATTTTATGTTTTCCACTGCTTCCTGAAAAATCATGCAATTGGGTATAAACTTTTTCACCTTTGAGATATAAATTTAAACCTAAATCTGAAGGAATGGTAACATCAATGTTTCCATCGCTTGTTCCTAATTTAAGTTCTCTGCTTAAATGATCAATTTCACCTCTTATGTTTCCATCCGAAGTACTTCCTTTTATTGAACCGCTTATTTCATGAAATTCGATTGATCCGTCTGAAGTACCAACCAAAATATCACCTGCAATATTTTCCATATAAATATCGCCGTCGCTGGTTTTAAAAGTTGAATATCCGTTGATGCTAAATGCACGGATATCACCGTCACTTGTTCTTAATTCAGTGTCTCCAGTAATTTTTCGGGCTTTAATATTTCCGTCTGAAGTGTGTGCGTATATCGAGCCATCAATATCATAAACCTCAATATTCCCATCGCTGGTTTTACATACCTGGTCACCAATAAATCCGCCAATGTCAATATTTCCATCTGAGGTTCTTAAGTCTGCCATGGTGTTTCGGGGTGCAAAAACTTCAAACGAAACATCAATGCGATTTCTCCAATTGTTCCAGTTTTGATTTCGATGCCGCACACTCACTTCAATTCTGTTTCCGCTTTGATCAATCAACAGGTCCAGTTCATGTTCAAGTTCATCTCGATCCATTCGGATGAAATGATTATTTCTTTTGACGATAAAAAACACTTCGATCGTGTTTCCATCATGCGGATTAACGTGAATAAACCCATCGCTGGTTTTAAGTTTAAGTTGGGCCTGTCCACTCACTTTAAAATTTTCTTTAAAAGAATAGTCAAAGTTTTGAGCGAAGAGTGATGATGTTGAAAATAATAGTGCTAAGGTAATAAATACTAATTTTTTCATAATAAAATTGCTTTGTTTATGAATGTTTGACGCACTCGTACACTTGAATGTTACAATTAAAAACAAAAACTTATGATCAGAAAAAAAATAAAGATAAAGTAAATTATTGCTTCGCCATTTGCTCAAATTGTTCAGCTGTTATTTCACGACCATGATTACAGATAGAACAGTGATGGAAATATTTTGTTTTATAAGGAAAAACAGGGAGGAAGAACAGTGAAAAATGTTCAGTGGTTTTACTGATGATCCAATGAGAAGTATTGTTGCAGTGAAAACAATGCTCGGTTTTTGACAACTGATGTTGTTTTAACCGTTTATCGCCAAATCCGAAAATTACAAACAATTTTTAAATGATTATTTATTAATGAAAAATGAATAATTGAAACAAAAATAGAATTATTCTGCATTTAAATAATCATTAGTCATTATTCATTTTTAATTAAATTAGCATACCTAAAAAATCTACCATGCTCAAAAAGAAAAGAATTCCGCATACTTACGTTATTGTTTTTTATATCATCGTTATTTCAGCCATTTGCACTTGGTTTGTTCCAGGTGGTGAATTTCTGAGAGAACAAAAAGTTTTACCTGATGGTTCAAGTAAGACAGTAATCATTCCCGGATCTTTCCATTATATCGATAGTGAGCCCCAAACCTGGCAAATCTTTTCTTCCATCTTCGATGGTTTTGTAGATAAGGCAGATATCATCGCCTTGATTCTTTTAATTGGTGGTGCCTTCTGGATTATGAATTCTAGTAAAGCCATCGACATTGCCATTCTGTCTTTTCTTGAATTTACCCAAAAACTGGAAAACATAAAATTGATTAAGGCCATCGGGGTAAATAATATCGTATTAACCATGATTATGCTCATGTTTAGCACGCTGGGAGCAGTCTTCGGAATGAGTGAAGAAACCATCGCTTTTGTGATCATTTTTGTACCACTGGCCATTAGTATGGGTTATGATTCTATTGTAGGCGTGAGCTTGTGTTTTGTGGCAGCAGGATTGGGATTTGCCGGAGCTATGCTTAATCCATTTACCATTGGAATTGCACAAGGATTATCAGATGTTCCCTTATTTTCCGGACTCGAATATCGTTTTATTTGTTGGATCATCATCAATGTGGTTGGGATTGGATTCATCCTGCGGTATGCAGCAAGAATCAAGAAAAACCCGAAGAAATCAGTCGTTTACGAAGAAGATAAGTATTGGAGAGATAAGGCAGCTGAAGGGATTGGTGAGTCAAGTAGCCGAGCATCTATCGCAACCTGGGTCACTTTTATCGGCATTTTAGCCGTGATGACCATTTATAGCTTTACCCATACCTGGACGGTATTAAGTGTTGGAGGTGCAGATTCCAGTTTACACTGGCCCATCATCCCTGTTTTAACGGTATTGTTTGCCTTTGGTGGGCTGATGTCTTTACGTAAATCCGCACAGTTTTTTGTATTGCATTTATTGATCTTTACCATATTTTATCTGATTATTGGCGTGATGGGCTATCAATGGTATATCATGGAAATCTCTACTTTGTTTTTAGTGATGGGCTTAGCCAGTGGGATTGCCATGAATTACAATCCCAATAAAATTGTAAAGCTTTTTATTGAAGGAGCCAGTGATATTTTATCGGCTGCTTTTGTGGTGGGTTTAGCCGGAGGAATTATCATCATTCTTCAGAACGGAAAAATTATTGACTCCATGTTGTTTTCTGTAGCAGAGTCCATGAATAACTTAGGCAAATTTGGATCTATTACGGTGATGTACGGGATTCAAAATCTAATTAATGTTTTTATTCCTTCTGGTTCTGCAAAAGCGGCGTTGACCATGCCCATCATGGCTCCATTTTCCGATTTGATTGGAATCTCTCGTCAGGCAACGATTATGGCTTTTCAGTTTGGCGATGGGTTTACCAACATGATTACGCCAACTTCAGGAATTCTAATTGGCGTTTTAGGGGTTGCTAAAATCCCTTACGAAAAATGGGTAAAATGGATTACCCCTTTTATGATTATTTTAATTGTGTTGGGACTCCTACTTTTAATCCCAACAGTGACCATGAACTTAAACGGATTTTAAAATGGCAAAACTTATAAAAAGTCCATCTGTAATTGAAGCAGCAGGCAACAAACCAAAAATCATTCAGGAATTTATAGGAAGAGTAAATTCTAAGACAAACGATTTAAGCATTGCCCGAATGCAAAGCCCAAAGGGTTGGGTCGAACCTGGACAAACCCCCGAATTTGACGAATACAACTTGGTGCTAAAAGGCTGCCTTCATGTAAAAACTAAAACTGATCAGTTTTATGTTAAGGAAGGCATGGCAATCATTATTGAAAAAGGGGAGTGGGTTCAGTACAGCACTCCTGATGAAGGAGCCGAATATATTGCAGTATGTCTTCCTGCATTTTCGCCGGATACCGTGCATCGCGATTCTTAAAATACGTTTGGTATTTTAGATTTATACTTTCGTAGAATATTTGCAAATTGAATCTTGAGTTCTGAACTAAATTCATAATTTTACTTTCAAATATTAACCAAATAAAGCCAATTCCTATGAAACGATTTAATTTATTATTTGCCACCTTTTGTTTTCTGGTGATCTCAAATTTTTCAAATGCCCAACAGCAGCTTGAATTGCCTCGGATTTTAAAATGGCTGGATGATGATCATTATCTGGAATTAAAAAAAGAGGCCAAGGTTTCATAAGTTTATAAGGTAAATGCCAAGAACGGAAAAGCCGTTTTGTTTGATGATGTGAGTTATGAAGATGAAGTAAAACAAAATTTACCTGACGGTTTTGTGCTCGGTAGAAGCGCAAAATTTACTGAGGATTATAACAGTGTTGCCTTGGTTAAGGACAAAAATTTGTACTTCTATTCTCGTCCAAATAATAAATTTAAAGCTTTAACTGATAATCCATCTGAGGAAATAACACCCGAATTTTCTCCTGATGAATCCAGAATTGCATTTACCCGTGATCATGATCTTTATTATATCGACATTGAAACAGGTCTGGAACATCAACTTACGAATGATGCCACCGATGTAATTTATAACGGTTATTCATCGTGGGTTTATATGGAAGAGATTTTGGGTAGATATACGCAGCATCAGGCGTTTTGGTGGTCGCCCGACAGCAAAAAACTTGCATTTTTGAGATTTGATGATAGTCCGGTTCCAATGTTTCCATTATATCGTGCCGACGGAATTCATGGAGAACTTGAGCTTACCAGATACCCTAAAGTTGGTGATACCAATCCTGATGTAAAATTAGGGGTGATTGATCTGGAAACTAAAAAACTGACCTGGTTTGATTGCAATGCCGATGAAGATAAATATATCGCCTTTCCGGTTTGGACCAACGATTCTAAAAAATTCTTTTACCAAACCAATAATCGAGATCAAAATAATTTAAAAATTTATGTCGCTGATTTAGCAAGTGGAGAAAAGAAAGGAATTTATGACGAAAAGCAAGATACATACGTTGAGTTTTATACCGATTTATATACCTTAAAAGATGGATCCGGCTTTATCATCAGAAGCGATAAAAGTGGTTGGGAAAACTTGTATCATTACGATTTAGATGGGAAATTGGTTAACCAAATCACCAACTTAAATTGGCGGGTTAATGGGATTCAGGAAGTGGATGAGAAAAATGGAGTTGTTTATTTTTCGGGAACCGGAGAAGAATCTACAGAAGCTCATCTATATAAGGTAAATATGGATGGCAGTAAGTTAACCAAACTAACCAAGGAAGTTGGCTCTCATCGGGTATTAATTTCACCGAACAACAAATATTTTATTGATACTTACAGTAATATTTCCACCCCAACACGAAAAGAATTGTTTAACACAGATGGAAAACATATTCGGTTTTTAGGGGCACAAAAAGGT